>NZ_JBALDG010000110.1:0-4094 GCF_036917195.1 Nostoc sp. | reverse complement strand
TTCTACTTGATGGCTGCATAAATTGCCAGAGTGAAATCCACAATAGCATTTCATAATTTTTTATTCTTATTTAGCGACAAGTCTATTAAATATAAGCGGCAGAACGATGGAGTGACCTTATGCCTTTGTTAACTTAGCAACTATCACTATACCGAAAAATTATGTCAGTTGACAACATAATGAGGGTTTCAGGCGACGTTATTAGAGTTGGTAATCACGAGCAGTTGCGATCGCTTACTATACCCCTAGCCTAAAGCCCTATTCTCTCGTGATTTATTGTGATTAAAATTAATTTGTTGAGAATAAGCTCTAGTGTGAAACCCTTGCTCTTTCGTTGTTTCACGACTTAACGGGAAAAGTCAGATATTTAATGGGGGAGAAAGCAGTTGCCGTCGGCAACCGCTTTCTCCCCTGTTAAAATGGTTATCATTTTTATTAACTGTATATTTTATTCTCTGCAAGTCCCTTATCTGCTGCCTATCTGTTATTATCAATTCTGTTCAAGTCAGACAGAAATTATTTTCGGAGATAAACAATGGGTAAGAAATATGATGTTTATGGTGTAGGTAATGCCTTGGTAGATATAGAATACGAAGTATCTCTAGAGTTACTACAACAGTTAAAGATTGATAAAGGTGTAATGACACTCCTAGATGAAGAGAGTCAAAATCATATTTTGGAAAATCTCAAAAATCTTCATTGCCATAAGAGTTGTGGAGGTTCAGCAGCTAACACAATAGTGGCAATTAGTCAACTAGGAGGAAAAACTTTTTATTCCTGTAAAGTAGCTAATGATGAATTTGGAGACTTTTACATAGAAGATTTACTCAACTCTCAGGTAGATACCAACTTAAAAAATGGCGACCGCCAATCAGGAATTACAGGTAAATGTTTGGTGCTAGTAACTCCCGATGCAGATCGCACCATGAATACATTTTTGGGAATTACTGGAGAATTTTCTACACAAGAATTAGTATCATCAGCGATTGCTGATTCAGAATATGTATATATCGAAGGATATTTAGTAACTTCTTCCACAGCAAAAGAAGCAGCTATAAAGGCTAGAGGAATAGCTGAAAAAGCGGGAGTGAAAACCACCATGTCCTTATCTGATTACAATATGGTAAAATTTTTTAAAGATGGTTTATTAGACATCATTGGGCCTGGTTTAGACTTAATTTTTGCTAATGAAAGTGAAGCATTAGAACTAGCAGATACACAAGATTTTCAAGTAGCTGTAGAGAAACTAAAAACCCTGAGTAAGAAATTTGCTATTACTCGCGGTGCCTTAGGTTCAGTACTATTTGATGGTCAGAAATTAATCGAAATTGCTGCACCTCAAGTAAAAGCTGTAGATACAGTAGGAGCAGGAGATATGTATGCAGGTGCTTTCCTCTATGGAATTACCCAAGGTATGAGCTATGAAGAAGCCGGAAAATTAGCATCAGCCGCAGCTTCTAAGATTGTTACATCCTATGGGCCAAGATTAAAAACTGAGGAATTAAAGGCATTAGTTACTGCTTAGAGAGTGTTTGAAAAGTCTTCAGGGGTCAAATTTTATGCCAGCAGTATAAGCCTTCATAACCAACTGAGGCTTGTTGAAAAGCGGCATCCACCAAGAACTTTCAACTGACAAAAATTAAATGTCTATATAAGACTAGCAATTTTAATTAAAATACCGTCTAAATCTCTGACGTATCCAACTTTTTGTCCCCAAGGCTTTTGTTTTGGCACAACTAAAATAACTGCACTAGCTTCAACAGCGCGATTGAAGGCTGCATCAACATCATCCGGGATAATCACATGAAGCCTTTTGTATGGTGACTGTGGTTTGCTAGTAGCAGCCTTTTTAGGTTTGGGTCTTGTAATAGTTGCAGTCATTGTATAATCTCCTGTTTATATTGACGCAAGGAAATTTTCCCCATTGTGATTGCGGGGCTTGGTACTTGTATTTAGTTGTCTAAAAAGTTACTGCTACACTAACAGCCTATTGAGGTTGCCAGAATCGCAACTCGTCTCGGAAATACCTATCAGTCTTTTTCGATTCGTTCTGCCAGTGATCCCATGCAACGATTACCTCATCTCCCAAATCCTGAATCACTTCTCCTCCCTCGACATACAAAGTGCGGTATGGGTCAGCATGAGCAACGATAGAACTAACGCCAATTGTGTCCGGTTCAGTAGATGCTTTCTGGAGAGCAGCAATTAATTCTGTCTCTTCATTGGTCAATTCCGCCCAGTAGTCCTGTTTAATCACCTCATACTCTTGCGCCACTGCCCAATAGTCCTGCCACATACACCCAGGCTGTGCAAGCACCTGTCGAATATCACTAACCGCTTGAGGTAGCATTTCCAGTTGTTCGGCTCGGTAAGCGATCGCAATTGGTATTGGCTCACTCCCCAGAATGATCGCCGCAGCTTCGAGTGCTTGGGGCATCCAAACCAGTATTGTTGATCAGCAGCCTCTCGCCATCACCAAAGGTGACAATCTGCTGCCAGTGATTTGGTGCGTCTGTCTCAATCACTCCCGAATCCCCATAACGAGGGTGTGAGTGTTGTGAAACAGTGACAGAATTACACAATTGCGTTTTAGGGTTTTCGCTTTTTATGGAGCGTTTAATTTTTGGTGCGACAAGTTGTACTGCTTTAGCAAAGTCTGCGGCAGTGGGAAAGGGTTTTCTTGTGCTGCGATCGCAACAGCTTCGTGTAACTTGTCGGGAGTTTTGACTAGCCGGAGTAAGGATCGTGTCTGGGATGGTTTAATGATTTTTTCCCTCAGTTCCTCTGGCAAAGTATCAACTACTTTCTTCGCAGACAGCAAATCCCTGACGCGCCGATATCCCCCATGTTTGGTTAACTCGTTCTCGCAATAGTCTTCAAAGCTGAAATATCCACCATCTTTGTAGTAGTGGTTGTCTCGCATTAGACGTAGTTTATCTATTGCTTGCCACTCGAACCTATCGATGGCAGTGAAGGTTTCGCAGACAGCAATTCCAAATTCAAATTTAGACAAATGGTAGAATTTAGTTTGAGGATGAAGGATTATTTCTTCAAGGGCATCGAGATGGAGCCGATGACACTGAGTTTTGGAGTAATGCTGGGATTTCTCACTAGAGCGATCGCAAAAATCAAAGACCCAAGGCTTGCCAGTAATGCGACGCGCTATAGCATTAAAGATACTGTACTAGGGGCATTTTTAGTATTTTTCATGCAGTGCGAATCATTTTTGGAACATCAGCACCAGATGCATAGTCGTTGATAAAACTAAAATAGAGTTGGCATCAGAAATTATTACTGAGTTAATTGAATCAGGCTCTAATATTGAATTAATACTAGCAGATAGTTGATATGGTGAAAGTAGCCAATTTTTTAGAAAAATAGCTGAATCTAAAATAGATTATGTCGTAGCAATAAGAATTAATCATGGAGTCTGGCTACCTTCTGGGCAGAGCGTTAGAGCGAATAAGTAGTGTAAATTTGAGAGGGCATTTAGCAATCAAAAATCAGAAAGCTGAGTTGATACTTACTACTTTAGCAATTTCTGGTAATGATTTTCTTTTTATTGGTGAGATTATTCCTAAGTGCAAATATTTGAAGCACTCATAATTTCTTACTTCTTTAAATATATCTTGATCCTCTGCACAATATTCATCTATGATCGCAATTGTTGGGTGGGCATCTCTTGCCAAATGTTTCTGTATTTGTAATTCTACATCCATTGCTCTGCTTACCTGAAGAGAGTTTTTTCTTTTAATCCTTTTATTTAGAATACTCGGAAAGTGACAGAAGAGGGATAATGACCAATCTTCAAGGTAATCTCAAGAAAACTTTAGGAGATTTATATGGATTAAGAACCTGGGTAGAATATGGTTTCCGACAGTGTAAACAGGTACTAGGCTGGACAGATTACCGTTTCATTAATTTCCAACATATTGAGAGGTGGTGGGAGATTATTTTTTGTGTTTACACGATGATTAGTTTAAATTCTCCAGTCTTCTTACTGGACTTTAGACTAAGAAGCACAAAATAACTCAGAGAAGCTGAGTTGAGAACAGCCAAAGCAAAAAAGTAGAAAAATCACAAATTAAGCGATT
>NZ_JBALDG010000109.1:0-9422 GCF_036917195.1 Nostoc sp. | reverse complement strand
TCCAAAAACCGCTGCTGCCCCATCTCCCAGCGTTCTTCTCTCAAGAGCCATCTGTAGAGCTAGTGCCAACACTATGCCAGTTGCGTAAGTCCTGAAATTTCTACTGCTGGTAAGGAAGCTTCTGGCACAAGTAACATGAAGTTTGCAATTAACGGAGCGCTGACAATTGGTACACAAGATGGAGCAAATATTGAAATTCGCGAACGCGTCGGTGCAGAAAACTTTTTTCAGTTTGGATTAACTGCTCCTGAAGTTGCTCAGACAAAAACACAAGGATACAACCCGTGGAATTATTACAACAATAATCCTGAACTCAAACAAGCAATTGACCAAATTGCTGATGGCTATTTTTCTGATGGAAATACAGACTTATTTCAGCCATTAATAGATATGTTGAGAAATCAGGATGAATATATGTTATTTGCAGATTATCAATCTTATATCGAGTGTCAACAAAAAGTTAATCAAGCTTATCAAGAGCAGGAAAATTGGATCAGAATGTCAATATTTAATGCTGCTCGTACAGGTTATTTTTCCTCAGACCGTACCATTCGTGAATATGCTCAAGATATCTGGCATCTTCAGCCAGTGACGATTAATTTAAATGATACTCAAGAACGGGAGCAACGCGATTTTATGAGATGCTAAAATCTGGGACGTATATAGCAAGTTTGCAGGATGTGATCAGCTACGCTGGGCGGTTACGCCATCGCAACTAAAAAACCAGGTTTTGTTGAGAATATAGGGGTGTGATTGAGAACTAAACCATGATCTTACTTTTTCGCGTTGCTCCCTCACAAATTTTACCCAAGTTATTTCGATGGACTTGCTCCCGTTTAGATAAGCGATCGCCAGTACAACCAGTGTCTACGCTCGGCTACACCAGCCTCTACTATCCGCGGGCGTTGCTGAAAGAGTAATGAATTAAGCTAATGGAGGAACTGTGCGATACAACAAAATAGTGGAGCAGCAAGCGAAGTGAACACTTCAACATCTTCACTGACTTGGAGTAGCACAAGGGTTTTACAGTGTAGCCGTGCTAGGTAATGCCGAAGACGAGTATTTTCTCCCTCAACACGAGTCATATAAGTTTTGCTAACAATATGGTCGCCTGCTTCAATGAAGACCGGATAGACTTTGCAACCGTCCGTAACGTAGAAGAAACAGAGCCAGCATTTAATAATCTCCCATAAGGGCTTGAATAGCAGAGGTCTATCAGGAGTATAGGCGATCGCAAACCTATTGGCAAACTCCAGCAGAACTTGCCTACGGAGCCAAAGTTGCTTGGCGCAACAGCACAAATTGCATTAGCAGAATCTTCTGGCAGTTTCTAAATGTCCGCGACTTGCGCCATCTGACGACAGCCGAAGAGGTTTTTGCCGCCCTCGTTGAATACATTGAGTTAGCAACCAATAATGGCAACATTCGCCCTCACATTAGTATTTTTGCCCCTCAACAACTAGGCAAGAAGGGTATGCGTTGAGGGGGCGACAAGAATCGTCAAAGTCTTACAGGGAGAGTGATTCAAGTAACATACCCTTTCAAACAAAGGGAGCTTATTGACAATTAACTGTGTGGTTATTAGACAGCTATTTACGGGGGACAGTTTGATGGTAAAAAAGAATGGTTTCGTCAATTTAACAAGACCAAAAAAATAAATGTTACCCGCATTCTATCAAACAATCCTAGAAAAATACCTGAGTAATGCACAATTAATTACCCGAAAAATGCTGGTGTGGTTGCTACAGAATCAGAAGGAAGTCAGAATAGAAAGACTAGCTGCTACCTTGCCTTTACTAATCCTATAAAATAGCCGTCGTCGTCATCTACAACAAATATTTTTAAATGCTAAAGCGTTGAGTGTAGTGCTAGTATGGTTCCCGATAGTTGAAAAAATTTTATCACGTCTGTTAAAACCTGAGTCGCAATTGGTCATTGTCTTGGATAGAACCCAATGGAAAGAAAATAATATTTTGATGGTTAGCGTCATTTATCAAAAAAGGGCATTACCAATATTTTGGTGTCTACTGGACAAAGACGGTTGCAGTAACCTCCAAGAACAACAAAAAGTATTACGCCCAGTAATCCGGCTGTTAAAACATTATCAATTAATCGTCATTGGCGATAGAGAATTTCATGGAATTGAATTAGCAAGTTAGTTACATAGTCAAGGTTTTAACTCTTTTTGGATAAGTTTATATGGGCAAAATTGGATAGTCTCTTTGACTGAATGCCAAGAATTGGTTCTGTCCATGATGGCTACCGTTGGCAATAAGCAGCTATTTTATCAGCAGGGTTTGAGGGCTATGCTGCTTATACAGCAACCTCTTTAGCTTCTTTGTCGCCCCCTCAACTCCCCAAGTTTAGAAACTGGAGTCAGCATCGATATTCAAGGACATTTTGATGCTGTTTGGGGGATTTTTCAGGGAGTGCAGCCGATTAACTCTGTGCGGCAGATGTTGACAAGGGTTAGGGAAACTGTTGACCGTCATAATCTGGGTCAGAGAGTGGGGAATGTCGTTTGTAGGCAATGGTTCCACAACGATAGGAGGATTGCTCAGAAGTCAACACGTCGCAACACAAGCGAATATTGTGCTCTTGTCGGCGGCGGATAATGATGATTACAGCTTTGTTGACCAAAATTTTCAGCCCGAATCCCTACAGACATAGGGGAAACGTGGCTCTGTAATCAACGTTGAGATGCGGCGCTATCGAGAGTCTGTACTTGCGAGTTTGGTCGAAGATGGGTACACCGTTATTGATGCTGACGATGCCGACGATGATGAGAGTGGGGCTGTAATCGAGTCTGTTAAGGCGGCTAGTCAGGAATTGTACGCTAGTGAATGTCAGGCGATCGCTAATTCTGATGAACTCTCTGGGGCTGAACTATTGAAGCTGCAAGACAAAAGGGCGAAAACCAAAACCGAACGACACCAGCAGCGCAAAGCTGAATTGTCCCGTCGCTATGAAATTGACGTAACCCCTGATTTGGTCGAGAAAGATGACGAACGACGGCTGGTATCCTCAACTGCGGATGCACTACTATTTGACACTGAGGCGGGAGTTTTTGACAAAACGTGATGCTAAACGGGTTAAGGCGCAATTGGAAGCTGGGGAGAATTCGGTTTGGAAACCAGATTTTAACAAGGGGCAGTTATTGCCTGCTGTGTTGTTACTGGAAAATCTGAATTTGCTACAGTTTCTTACGCCAGACGTTCAGTTGCGTGGAACTGATGAGAAGATAGGGGAGTTTAAAGCGCTGGCTGTTCAGCACAGGCACATTATCAAGAATTACTTGAATGTCAGTATCTCGGAAAAACTGACCCCAGTAGCGATCGCACAGAAACTACTTGCCAAGATTGATTTGAAACTCGATTACGTCGGTCGGTTGGGTAAGCCTGAAAATCGGGAGTGCGTTTATCAGTTTGTTGCCCTTGATGATCAGCGTGATTCGATTTTCCGCCAGTGGTTAAATCGGGATGAAGCATTAAATCGTGAGTCGGTGTCAGGCAGCGATAATATAGTGTTAACCACACCAGGCACTGACACAACATTACAGGGCATTCCCCAGACATTAAATCAGGTTGAAAGTCCTGCCAATCACGGATGGAAGGGGTTACGCCTGAAAATGCGCCTTGGACTCGACAGCGTTGGCAAGTTCTACCAACAGTTAGTCTCCCAAGTTGGCTTTTCTGTTAGGATTGCTGATGGTGAACCTTACTGGAATGGGTATCTGAACCAGTGGCAGGTTTGGGTTAAGTTTGCTGCCGGGTGTAGGTCTGTGGTGTGCGATTGGCTAGAAGCTGTGTAGGTCATGTAGCTTAGAATATCGCTAAACTTTTGTCACCCTACTACTAAAATCGATTTTGTCCACACGAGTGCCAGTGAGACGTTGACAAGATAGCTGCCTTGATGAAAGCGGCATGCGATCGCAATAGTACAAGTTAGTAGAGTAGCTTTTAGCTTTTCAATGGATTAACACTGCTGTCGTACCTGATTGTGTTGAATATTTGGTTTTGCTCAATTTTTCCATATCAGAGACGGTATTCTCAAAGAAATACGATTTATGTCTACAGTCGCAATAAGATCATGGAAAAACTTCTATTGCCTTGTTTTACGCCATGATAAACACCCCCAAATACTACCATGCTCAAATCCAGAACAGCGATTGCACATTTGAGAACCTGCTTGGGTATCAACCAAGGGCGTTGCTCCCAATGCGGCATGAATCAGTCATTTTTTACCTGATATATTCACCACGTCCTGTTAAGCCAATCGAATGTCTTCACTATGCTATGAACTTGCCAACTTCAGTAGTAATTACAGGTATTGATAGTATACCAATTCTTGATTAAGCATTAGAAGCTGTACGTACTTTTCAACCGATGAGTCAGCAACAGCTCACGGTACTCCTGGCACGAACTGCCCAAGCTGCTCAAGGGCAGTATGAATTGTTTAAAACAACTAGCCATTTTGACAGTACAGCTAAGAATCCGGAATGGCTCGGATAAGAAATCAGAAATAAAACGCCCAGAATCAACCCCAAATTAATCTCATCGAGGGTGTGAAGCTTGAACTTAAGCATCGCTCCCGCTTAGAAGCAGTACAGGGAACTTAGCAGGCAGTATCAACGCAAATTGTTGCCCTACTAAAGTGGGTAAGGCTTAACTTGATGACACTTTCTTTGTCTCAACGCCATTTAATTTGTCACTGTACAATAGGAAAAAAGCTTGCAATCGGTAAACCACTTAAAGATAAAGTTGCCTTGGTGACTGTGGCAGTCTAAAGCACCCACCGATTAATTGAACCCAAGGTATAACTACAATTGATTCCTTATCGAACTCGGACACTTCCAACTAATTTACACCAACCGATTTACAGTATGTCTTCACTTAATGCTAGTGCTTCTGGACAATTTACCCTCTTGAATCGTTCAGTAACGCGGCTGGGCTTTGGCTCCATGCAGCTTACGGGCAAAGGGGTGTGGGGTGAACCCAAAAACCGGGAGGAGGCGCTACAAGTATTGAAACGCTTGCCCGATCTCGGAGTCAATTTCATCGACACTGCCGATAGCTATGGACCTTACATCGCTGAGGAACTGATCGCCCAGGCACTATATCCCTATGACGGCATATTTATCGCCACCAAAGGTGGACTGACCCGTACAGGTCCGAATGAGTGGCCGCCGGTAGGTCGTCCCGAATATCTACGCCAGTGTGTACTCATGAGCCTGCGCCGCCTGAAAGTGGAGCAGCTAGACCTATGGCAACTGCACCGCATCGATCCTAAAGTGCCTGAAGACGAGCAATTTGGTGTGATCGCCGATTTTCTCAAAGAGGGACTGATTGCGCGGGCTGGGCTGAGTCAAGTCTCGGTGGAGCAGATCGAGGCTGCACGGAAGGTATTCCCCGTGACCACGGTGCAGAACCGCTACAACCTCGTAGACCGGGCTGATGAGGCGGTACTTGACTACTGCACCCATGAAGGTATCGGCTTTATCCCTTGGTATCCGTTAGCCTCCGGCGACCTCGCCCAGTCAGGCGGACCGATAAACATGATAGCTAATGCACACGGCGCATCACCAGGACAACTGGCACTGGCTTGGGTGCTGAAGCGAAGTCCTAATATGCTGCCGATTCCGGGAACAAGTCAAGTTGCTCACCTCGAAGAGAATATTGCTGCCGCGCAGCTTGAACTTTCAGACGACGGGTTTCAGCAACTGGATAAAGCCGCTGCATCAGCCAAGTGATCGCTACTTTTTGTCTAATCTTTTAGAGCAACATATTGCTCACTTTGATGATGTACAATCCCCTCGCCTGCTTCACATGGATGTCTGGTCACAAAACATTCTGGTAGACTCAACAGGTCATGTGACTGGATTAGTGGATTTTGATCGCGCCGTTTGGGGTGATCCGGAAATTTAGTTTGCGGTGTTGGACTACTGTGGTATTAGCCAAAGAGCCTTTTGGCAAGGATATGGTAGGGAACGCCCAAAGTCTACCTCTGCTGTTATTCGGCAACAGTTTTATCTACTATATGAGGTGCAAAAGTATATGCAGATTGCAGTTTGGCGAAGGCGAGATGAGGTTCAGGCGTTGTTCTTCAAGCAAAAGAGTTTAGCGTTAGCGAATAATCTCCTTTAGTTGCACTAATAGGTCGCGATGAAATTGAAGTTACACCAATTCGCCAAAACAGTAAACTCATCACCTAATCGACTAGTTTACAAAAAGAAAATCTTTGGTTCATATGCTACTAAATGTAGAGATTGAGCGCAAATCGTCAGCCAAGGTTGACTATTACTCAAGTTTGTCAAAGGACTTTGTGCTGGTACGGCTAACCTAACACTCACCACCCCCAACCTGCACTCGGCTTCACCCTCAAACAAAAATAGATTAGACCGATTAGCACTGAAACTAGGTAAAGCTAAACTTTGCTGCCACAATGGAAGTTGCCAATCTACCTCAAGCGTACATAGTAGCCTTTGTTGTTGTCGCACACGGCAGCAAAGATGCTTAGTTTTCGACCAACTGAAGTCAGCCATTTGTGTAGGTAAGCCCCAGATAGATCGACCAGCCGCAGCAGCATCAGTATTGTCCACATAAACGCCTGAAAGTGTAGTCTGCAAAGGCATGGACGAATTACAGAGGCGGTTATGAAGCAGTTAAACAATACAAATACAACTTCAGAGTGAGTTGATGATTTACCAGCGATCATTCATTGATTGTCACTTTCTTTAGATCCAGTTTCTGTTTGACCTTGAATTACCACAAAATTTATCATAGTTTCAGCTTGCTAGAGGAAAAGTTGCTGCTAACATCCATCCAAAGAATAAGGTATTACCGATGGCATAACTCCAATATTCGTTAAGTAAGCTAGAAGTAAATGAAAAAATAGCCACAAGTATAGGGAACAAGGGCAGTAAAAGATAAATAAACCCAAGATTTGGTAGCAAGTAAAGTACTAAAATAAAACCTCCGATTAAGGCTGCACTTTGTCCTAGCCACCACAAAACACGTTCTCCAAACAAGAGATTTTGTTGGGCTATACCTGATGCTAAAAACCAAGGAAAACTAACAAGTGCAAGTATTAAAAACAATTGTAAACGTATCCCAGTTAGCCACCACTGTAACCACACTACTTGAGCCATCGCTCCGAAACCAATCCATAATACTATGAATAGAACAATGCCGATTCCTAAACCTCTAACTGTCGGTGGTTGCATTCGTGACATAAAGACAAGCCAAGTTAATCCTGCTGCACCAAACCAAATACTTACTGCTGTGCCTACTAAAACTCCACCTAAGTTATCAATATCACCGAGCCAATTACCTACTACAAGTGTACCGCTTGCAACAAAAGGCGCTACTATTAAGCCTGCCCAGCTTTTTAGTTGTTCTACCCTACTAGGGAGGAAAGAAGTAGTAATACTAGAAGCAATTGCTCCTAGTATTACTAACCACGCCAAGAAGTGTAAAACGTACCAAATCATTCGATAATCAACATAGGTGCTTTGACGCTGGATTCCAAAAGTAGCATCAAGCCAATTTCTAGCAGCAAGGTGGCTTTGAACGCGGAACAAAATTGTAATATGTTCAGCATTAGGAATAATTACTAGCTCTCTTCCCTTGCCCTGAAATAAATTTTTATTTTCTCCACCTGCGCTTTCAAGTAACCGCTTTGCATTGGCAATAAATCTACCTTTCCAGCTTCCTGCTTGCAATTGCAGATTAGGGGGAGCTTTTGGTGTAACTGAAGCACTTGTAGGAGAAATAGCTACGGTTGCCGCATAACGATTGACATTATTGATAGCAGCAGACATTACTGCACCGCTACCCATTGAGTGACCTAAAGTAGCTAAACGCAATTTATCTACCTCTGGTTGTTTTATAAGTGCTTCATAAGCAACATCAAGATTTTGCTGAAGTGAATTTTTTCGCAACGGTTTAGTATTAGCTGCATGACTATCAAAGTCCCATACTATAACTGCGTAACCTGCATCTGCTAACGTGTAGGCGTACCCAAGCATTAACTGCTTAGAACCTGCATACCCATGTGCTATTAAAACACCAGGTACATTTTTTGCATTCTCTGACACTATGTATGATAGCGGCACACCATCACAGACCATTTGCTTTTCTGTAACAGACGCCTGTACCGTCATTACTCTCCACCAAGAAATAGCAATTACTAATAGTGCCAAAATCAGCGTCAGTAAACGCTTATTGTTCATAGACTTCTAGTTAATAGACCTTTTGCAAATTATTTGATGGTATGTTAAAGGGTTTTGTAGTTGAAATCAATCTCAGCTTGCGATTCGATCTGGCAAAAATATCATTTTTTTGTTCATCTATATTCTGCATGACTACAATACGTGACTGACTTATTTTTGAAGCCTAGCTAATTCTGAAACTTCAGGGTCTGGCAAATTCCCCGATCCGAATGGCGCTGTCAACTTTTAAAGAACGCAGTAATTCTCGAATTACATCAGTAGCGGGTCTTCCTGTTTTTGCACAGTATTCTGACAATTTCTGTCTTTCTGTTGACGTGAGTAATACTCTTAGCCGTTTTACTGCCAATTTTTTATTGACCATTTAGTTTTTATACTGGCATATTACTCTTATCAGATAATAAGCAATAAACACTTATTGTTTGTACTCGCAGTGTTTTGAATGAGTAACAGTAATAGCTGATCGTGCTAAAAATTTTAGTGACAGGTGCAACTGGAAACGTCGGTCAAGAAGTTTTGAGCTTACTGCTGTTTTAGGTAAACCGATACGCTACAAAAAAAACGGGCATTAGTTACTGGTGGGAACCGAGGGATTGGGTTTGCGATCGCTCATGGTCTATTAACAAAAGATTATGAAGTGATTATTACTTCGCGCTCGTTTGATAACGCGAAACTTGCATCTAAGAAATTACAAAGAAAAGTAATTCCCATCGAATTGGATGTCACTGACGATCGCTCTATTGATCAAGCAGTAAAAACCCTGCACCAAAAGATTGATCGCTTAGATGTTTTGATCAATAATGCCGACGTGTATCCAGACAATGAATTTAATATTCTCACCATTGACCGAGAGTTGCTTGATTCCACGATGAATGCTAACGCATTTGGCGCAATTCGGATGGTGCAGGCATTTTGGTTGTGTTGCAAAAATCTGCAAAGGACGAAAGCTCTGTATAAATCAGAACCAGTTATCAAGCTACTCCGAAAATTTGAGCAACAAATTTCACTTGAGCAGCGATGTCTGTTTTTTCAACTCCTTTAACTTGTCCTTTGCGAATCATGTTCATTGTTTCATATCCCCTTAGAGAACGTCAAAGCCGTATTGAACGATGCAAATCCCATTCCTGGTTTGACCAACCTTTTGATAAATCGATGATCTTGTTCGGTGATTATTATTTAGATATTTAACTTGTCG
>NZ_JBALDG010000108.1:0-10300 GCF_036917195.1 Nostoc sp. | reverse complement strand
TTCTACTTGATGGCTGCATAAATTGCCAGAGTGAAATCCACAATAGCATTTCATAATTTTTTATTCTTATTTAGCGACAAGTCTATTAAATATAACTGAAATTTAGCTTCTATCCTTACTGTGGTTTTCCTTATGAGCAGTCTTTTGATTTTGTTGTGATTTGACCCAAAGCACTTACTAGAGGTAAAATGCCTTGTCATTGCTTACCAGACAAAGGGTAAAAGCGCCAAAGTGTAGTCATAGCATAAAACATACTTGATCCGGTGAGACGACAAGATTCTGCGATCGCAGATGGCTGGGATCAAGATATAGCAATCGCCAAGGTGATTAGGACACTAGGTTCAAGACAAACTCGATTGCATCTCGTAGACAATCAAACTTGTCAAGTTGTTTGCGGATACGGTTCTTAAGCCAAGACCAACAGTTTTCAATTTTGTTTAAGTCAGGAGAATAGGGTGGTAAATATATCAGCTGACAGCCGGCCTGTTCTACCAAATCCTGAATGCGCCTACCTTTATGGAAAGTAGCATTGTCTAAAATCACTATTTGTCCAGGTACAAGTTTCGGCACTAAACATTTCTCTAACCAAGTCTCAAAAACAATTCTATTGTAGGCTCCTTCAATTGTGAAAGGCGCAAGTAGCTTTCGGTTACATAGCGCAGCAATCATGTTGACTCGTCCTTGTCTTCGCCCACTCTTGAGAGCTTTTATGCTCTTAAGAGTTCATTCCAACCATAGGCGTAATCATCCCGACTATTCATGCCCGCCTCATCCACATACACCAGTTGCGTCGGTACAACCGTTACTAAGTGTTCTACAAATGTTTGCCTTTTGGCTTCATCCCGCTGTTAGTAGCCGTGAACCTATCCCACTAATCCCCAAAGATGATAGCCTATTTCTGAATTGAGAAGGGTGTATCAAGCGATTGCAGGACGTTTCGAGGGGTTAAGCGATCTGGAATGGAAATTGTTTGAAGATATATTTCCTCCAGAACCAGAAAAATGTGGTAAGGGAATGCCTCATGCACCGTACCGCTATCTGCTAAATAGTCTTTTATACATTTTGATTACTGGATGTCGATGGTGTGACATCCCAAAGGGAGATATATGGGCTTCAAAAAGCGCTTCCCACAGATGGTTAAAGCAATGGCGGGAGGATGGAACGTTTGAATATATACAGGCACGTGTTCTTGCGAACGCTGATGAGAAAGGCTTGATAAATTGGGACTTTGGGGCTGTTGATGGCTCTTTTTCCCGCAGGATCGGGAGGAGGTGAAGAGGTTGCTTATGGGGGTAAGGGAAAATGAGTGTTAATTCATACACTTACGGAGGCAAATGGAATGCCTTTAGCTAACTGTACAACTCCAGTTAACGGAAATGAAAGAGAGCAGGTATTACCACTGCAAGATTTAGTCAAACTTAAAACTTTAAAGCCTGGTAGACCGCGTAAGAGAGTGAAGGTATTAGCGACTGATAAAGGTTACGATTCACTCGTATAAACGCGTTGCTTTACGCTCATCGTGGAATTAGACCTCAAATTCCAGGCGCGAGTTTGGAAAACGAAGAAAAACAGAGGTAGACCAATCAAAATTTCTGTTCCCAGGTTTCAGCAGGAACGTTGTTTTGCCTGGTATCAACGTAAATATCGTCGTTTAGTCGTCCGATGGGAACGTCAAACAGTATATTTTGATTCCTTCATTGACCTTGCAACTATCCATATATGGATTCAACGGATTTTATTAGTGGGATAGGTTCGTAAGTCTTTTTTTTCGCGTGAAACCAATTTTTTGCAAGGCTCGTGATATTGTGCGTTAGCGTAGCTCGCCGTTCGCAAAGCGTCTCGTAGAGAAGGCATCGCTAATGTCATTTTCCCACAATAATGCCATCTCAGCTTGGGTTTTATTACCATGCCTCTTCACAAATTCACGAAATTTTGCCCAGTCAATTATTTTATGCCTATTGCCAATTCCCCTATTTTGCTTCGCTTTGTAGTCTCCAGTTTCGGCTTGACGCTTCAGCCATAAATCAATGGTGTTGCGACTGAGTTGAAATACCGACGCAGTTTCGCTTTTTTTCATCCCATCTAGCTTGAGCGCTTGGATGACTTTCTCACGCAGATTCTAACTGTAGGCTTTTGCCATAACGCAATTCAATTACCTTTTGAACGCAGACTATTTGCATTATATGTCCTAACTCTCTTGGCGATTGCTATATCACCTAAACGCCACGCTGGAAGTAAAAAAAACATACTCACTGTTTTCAAGTGTGAGGGTTCTACTTCTTATTTACTACCCTACCTCTGTTCAGCTATACTCTCAAACTATTTTTGTCGTATTTTAAAATACGACAAAAATAGTTTCAATTATTTTACTCGGTCTCTGGTATTTAATTAACCAAAAGAATTCTATATTTTTAGTGCTATCCGCGCATTTACACAGTTACAATTAATGCGAGCCAAAGAGTTAATTGAAAACTGGTATGAACTCCAAAGAAATTTATCTCTTCAAGTGGCTCGCGACTTCATACTAGAACACCTAAAACAGAAGGTGAACTCGAACGCATGTAGCCAGATTTCTGTCAATGCTTAGTCCTACAATATAGATATTATCTGTCTTCTCAGCCTTTGGAGTATTGCGATCGCCTGATTATAGAGTGATCATCGCCAGGACTTACGCAAAATCATAATAAAACGAACCGCAAAGGACGCAAGGGACACAAAGGAATAAGAGTTTCAAAGACTTTTTGCATAAGTCCTGTTTAATTGAAAGTCCCAAAGAACAAACGATTAACTCAACTTTGACTCGATTTAATTAATGATTGAGCGCTTTCATTTGCTGTTCAGCATAGCGAGACCCAGCGGCAATTCCTTTGGGAGCAACCGCTTCAATTTGGTTCAACTCTTCAAGAGTCAGCGTAATGTCAGTTGCGGCAATGTTTTCTTCGAGGTAGTTCCGCCGCTTCGTGCCCGGAATCGGCACAATGTCATTGCCCTGAACCAGTAGCCACGCTAAGGCAAGTTGACCAGGTGTCACGCTTTTTTCTGAAGCGATCGCTTTGACTTGTTCTACCAGTTGCAGATTCTTGTAAAAATTCTCGCCCTGAAATCGCGGTGAATTTCTGCGATAGTCATCTTGGGCGAAATCGTCTGGGCTGGTGAACTGCCCTGAGAGAAATCCACGACCGAGCGGGCTGTAAGCCACGTAGCCAATGCCTAACTCGCGCACTGTCGGCAAAATCTCATCTTCTGGGTCACGGCTCCACAAGGAGTATTCCGTTTGTAGGGCAGTAATCGGGTGAACTGCATGTGCCCGTCGAATCGTGGCAGGAGCCGCTTCAGACATCCCAAGATAGCGGACTTTGCCCTGCTGCACCAGTTCTGCCATTGCCCCGATGGTCTCTTCGATCGGCACTGATGGATCAACCCGATGCTGATAGTAAAGGTCAATTACATCAACTCCCAAGCGTTGCAATGAAGCATCACACGCTTGATGCACATATTCTGGTTTGCCGCTCACGCCCACAAACTGACCATCGGTGCTACGGACATTACCGAATTTTGTGGCTAGCACAACCCGATCTCGATGATCGCGGATTGCTCTACCCACCAATTGTTCATTTGTGAACGGACCGTACACATCAGCCGTATCCAGCAACGTCACACCGAGTTCTAAAGCGCGGTGAATTGTTGCAATCGATTCTTGCTCATCGCGCCCTGCATAGAACTCAGACATGCCCATGCAGCCTAGACCTAGTTCTGAAACTACCAGTTCTCTGCCAAGTTGACGTGTTTTCATTTAAAGTTCTCCTAATTTAACTTTCAATTTTCAGTCTTATCTTACGGGATGCTTTCATAGTAGGCTCAATCAGCTTTTGCATGAATACACAAACCTCGCAGATGATTGCCTAATCCTCTCAAACCATGCGTTAGTTAGGAAAAAAATTTCTTATAATCAGCGCAGCAGAAGGATTAAATCAGTCAAGAATCTAGCATGACGAGTGAGACACTGAGCCATAAGGCAGGGATCAACAAATGTGAAGAACTAGCGGTATTAGTCAATCGGCATACTGGCTGCAAGGGAAACGGTGACCATGTAACCGCAATCAATCCCTTAGTCTTCACGCGAGAATGCGATCCTACAGCCGCAATACATGGGGTCAGCGAACCGCTGCTTGGCATTGTGGTGCAGGGCGAAAAAGAAGTGTTGCTGAAGGAGGAAGCTTATCGCTACGGTGTCGCTCAGTATCTGGTTGTGTCGGTGGATATGCCGCTGAGTGGATGTGTGGTAAAGGCAACCCCCAGTCAGCCCTATCTAGGATTTAAGCTGAAGTTAGACTCTGCCCACCTCTGTGAGATCATTGCTCAAACGAACTTAGATATAACTAAGAAAGAATCAGTCAGAGGCTGGTTTATTAGCGATGCCGATCCACCGTTGATTGATTGCGCCATCCGGTTGACAAAGCTTTTAGAGACACCACAGGACATCCCGTTCCTGGCACCGATGATCATCCGCGAAATCTATTGCCGTCTGCTCATGGGGGAACAAGGCGAAGCAGTTCGTCAGATTGCCACCTCTGGGAGCAACATGCAGCGCATTGCTGAGGTAATCAAACGGCTCAAAGCTGATTTTGCAAAGCCACTGCGGGTTGAAGATTTGGCAGAGCAGGTAAATATGTCTGCTTCATCGTTCCACCGCCACTTCAAGGCAGTCACCTCAATGAGTCCGCTACAATATCAAAAACATTTGAGACTCTTGAGAGCGCGTCAAATGATGCTTGCCAAGGATGTCGATGCGACTCAGACTGCCTATCAGGTTGGATATGAGAGCACTTCACAGTTCAGTCGCGAATATGCCCGCATGTTTGGTGCGCCGCCCATCAGGGATATTGAACGGTTACGAATAGAGGCTGTTGCCTAATTTGAGAATTCCTTCTTTTGCGAAGCATGACCAGTACGGACGCGAGAAGTATCTTCATTTAATATCATACTAGACATATACGCATAATTGCTCCTAAGAAGAATATAAAAATATTGTTAGTCAAGAGTCAATAATTGACTATTTTCTCTTTTTTATGCTCTTTAATAAAGTTTATAGTGCAACAGTTGAACTTCTCCAACTGTTACGAGTCAAGTATTTAAGAATTCAAAATTTGATGCAATCTATTGGAATATTTGGTTGTTTTTCCGCAATTTCCATACCATCAGACAAGATGTACCAACTAAAAATAAACCTGAAATTGATGGTTCTGGGACTTTAGTAACTACTAAAGAAAGATTATCTGCGTAGGCGTCATTTACTCGCCCTCTTGCATAATTAGCGTTCAGTTGTACATTGATTTGACGTGTACCCACAGGTACAGAACCATCAGTTGACCGTAAAAATAAGCCTGTAGTGTTATTTCTTTGCGTGACAGTCGGCGAAGTAATATTAGCTGTGCCTAAAGACTGGTTAGCTTGATCAAGAAAAGTAATGTTTAATGATGCGCTATCTTCATCTGTGCTATATCCTCCCAACCAGCCGCTTAAGTCAAACCTACCTTGACCTGCATCAATAGTTGAGGCTAAATCAGATATATCGATTAATTGCGAAGCACTGGAAGAGGCTCGATCAGCACCACCAAAAAATAAATTGAGTCCACGATCGCTTGGGCCAGGAATATCAATACTAGGAACAGTAACATTCACTACATTACCTAATGGGTTGGTAAAGCTAAAACCTGTTGCCCCATACTTTAATACACTGAAACTACCTGTTAAAGTCCAGCCAGGGATAGTAGGTATATCAGCCCCAACAGCATTACCAACCGGATCTCCTTGCCCTTGTTCTGCATCACCATTTACTATCAAATTAGTACCAAAGGTAACAGCATAGATGGGGTTAGAAAGCAACAGACTAAATATAAGTCCTGCTGTTAAAGTTGTACCAATCTTAGCCATTGCTTGAGAAAATAAAGGAAAGATAGTTAGTTTATTCATAATTTGTTATCTCCTTAAATTTACTAACAGTTTGTTTCAAAATTAACCAGATTCTTCAATTTTCTAACTATAGTGTTCATTGCTCACTTGAACTTTTTGCTGTTTAGCAGCCAACTTTCTCTGCAAAGCAAAAGCTACACTTATAGCAAGTAAAATTCCACTAACTCCTTGAGATTCGGGAACAGACTTAAGACTACTAAATCCATACTTTGCCAGTATTTGTTGCCCAGTTGGTGAAAGGATATAATCAGCTAGTTGTGAACCTCCAGGATTTACATCTTTGAGTACTGTCAAACCATATTCAACTTGGACTATAGTTAATACTCAACAGCTAACAAGAACATATATGCGTGTCAATTAATGTGGAGCATCTTAACTAATGCTTAAACAGTCCTTGCTCTGAGCGTTTAAACTTTATGAATTATTCAAGAGTATTCATGGCATACGTTTTTATACGCATTTTTGTTTTCGATTGAACTTACTATACCAACTTGGTTGGAAAAAATCAATTCAACTACGTAATTAAACGTTGACTTTATCAAAGCTTTAAGTAAAAAGTTTTTTTATATTGATGAGATTACGCGTATGACAAAACTTCAGGAGTAACTACGATTGTGGTGCTTTTGCGATCCCCTTCCCATTCTTAATAATGAACCTGAAGCATAAATGTAGGATAGTTTGTTTGGAGTAGTACCACCGATTTCTGGTCAAATAATTAGCTAAACAAAATTAATTACATAATTTTTACCAAATTATCGAAGGATTTTTTCTACAGATGCAACAAAAGTTTGCCAATTCTTGTAAGCATCTATAGTAATCATAAATGAGTTATGAAAATGAATGAACCGCCAAGTCGCCTTATCACGAGAGGCTCCGCCAACGCGCAGCGTCTCGTTAAAGAAGAGCGCCAAGGAAAAAAAGAAGTTTTCACATATAATTTATGATTGCTATATATCAATCTATGTGACTGTCTCTACCGACAGAACGGATTTTATCGCTACAAACGATTTATCTCAAAATTCTACGGACGTTGTACAAAAAGTGTGTAAAGTTCGATGGCATATTGAGGAGTTTCATAGAGAATTAAAACAATTGACGGGTATTGAATCTTGTCAATGCCGCAAGGGGTGTATTCAAAGAAATCATATTGCCTGTGCTATTTTAGTTTGGCTCAGACTCAAAGATTTAACTTATCAAACAGGTCAAACAATTTATCAAATTCAGCATGGATTGTTATCAAATTATTTAGTTCAGCAACTCAAACGTCCGGCTGTTCCCATGTTTATTGTCTAGTTGTTTAGCGCTTGGCGCGGCTATACCGCGCCATTGCTTGTGACAGTTGCGTAAGTCCTGTTTAGGAAATATTGCATCAATGCAAGCAATAATTACATCAGAATTAATACTTTTACATCCAGACCAATTCTATCCGGCAAGATTTTATGAGCAATTTTGGCAGACCCTCTCCGGAAATCTCCAGTCATTCAAGCAGAATTGCTGTTTCTAGATGGCATTTACATCTTCCACCACCGAGACAAATAAATTCCTGAAGCCCATGTCTACAAATCCATTTCACCCGCAGCCCTGAGAACTAAAATTACTACTAATCGACTTATTCCTCATGCGATCGCAGTGTATGCTGGCAGGTGATTAATAAATTTTCACCATCACAAAGTTAAACTAAAAAATGAATGTCAACTTATCCAACTATCATGCAGCTATTAAAAACAACCGATCAAGATTTTTCTACTCAATTCAATGCACTTGTAAATGATCGCACAGAAGCAACGGTTGATGTCAGTGGTACAGTTAAAGATATTATTGCTGATGTGAAAGCCCGTGGTGATGTAGCAGTCAAGGAATATACAACTCGTTTTGATCACTACAGTCCTGATTCTTTTCGTCTGAGTGAAAGTTACATTGCTAAACAAGCTGCTCAGTGTCCCCAAGAAGTACAACAGGCGTTAGAATTGGTGGCAAAGCGAATTACTGCTTTTCATCGTCAACAACTACCCCAAGATATCGCCTATACGGATGAAGTTGGAGTAAAACTTGGCTTAAATTGGCTAGCTTTGGAAACTGTAGGTATCTACGTACCCGGAGGACGAGCCAGCTATCCAAGTTCATTATTAATGAATGCTTTACCTGCGAAAATTGCCGGAGTAGAGCGAATAGTGATGACCGTACCCATGCCTGGCGGAGAAATCAACCCCGCCGTCTTGGCAGCTGCTCAGGTAGCAGGTGTTACCGAGATATATAGTATTGGTGGAGCGCAAGCAGTGGCCGCCCTCGCCTACGGTACAGAAACTTTAATTCCTGTGAATAAAATTGTTGGACCTGGTAATGCTTATGTGGCGGAAGCCAAGCGCCAGGTATTTGGAAAAGTAGGGATTGATAGCATCGCCGGTCCTTCGGAAATTTTGGTAGTGGCAGATAATAAAAATAATCCAGAGTGGATTGCTTGGGATTTGCTGTCACAAGCAGAACATGACCCCAGCGCCCAATCTATTTTAATCACTGATTCGGAAAGTTTTGCCCAAGATGCGATCGCAGCTGTTGAGCAGATTCTCCAAACCTTACCTACCCAAACAGTAGCGACTCAAAGTTGGGAACAACATGGTGCGGTAATCATCGTCAATGACCTAACGGAAAGTATTCCTCTTTTAAATCAATTAGCACCAGAACACGTGGAATTATGCGTAGATGAAGCGCAACTTTTGGCTAAAGAGATTCGGTGTGCGGGGAGCATATTTTTAGGACAGTATACTCCAGAAGCGATCGGCGATTATGTTGGCGGTCCTAACCATATTTTACCAACCTCGCGTTCAGCCCGCTTTGCTTCCGGTCTGAGTGTGTATGATTTTATGAAACGAATTACCTATTTGCAATGCGACCAACAAGCATTACAAGCCATAGGAAAAGCAGCAATTACCCTTGCTCACGCCGAAGGTTTACCAGCCCATGCGGGTAGTGTAGTGATGAGATTAACGTGAAAGGTAATAGGGAACAGGTGAGATCGGCCCCGTCTTAGCGGTCTTTGTCACGTAGACGCAAAGCGGCTTCCCGTCTAGAGTAGGGGGACTGGCGTTAGCGCAGTCGTAGGTTTCAAATTCCTGGAGTCCGTGTAGGCAAACAAAAGTTTGTCTAGCCACGATTTATAATCGTCAGGTATATTTGCAAAGGTGAGATGCACCTGTTCCTGTACCTATGCCAAGATCAACAATTTTCTATCCAGATAAACCAATACTGTATTCAGACAGTCTGTCAAATAATCAACTGGGAAAGCCAAGACGGTGTTTTGCTCCTATTGACAGCAGTTACATACACCAAAGTCAACTTCCATAAGTAAGTTTGTTGCAAAAGTTTTTAGGTAGTATGAATACGTTTGCCCTATGCCTTCTTTGACTATGAAAGAAAGCAAATATGGAGACATAACAGCTTACGAATCTTGTCCCTCAACAATTTCTTTTTGGATAAAACTAATTTGTGCAGCTAATTCCTGCCGAGTAGAAGCCTTAAGTAGATATCGGAAAAAAAACCAAGTTAAGTAACCAATTCCAGTCAACTCAAAAGCTCGATTTACCTGCGGGATTTCATCTACCACATCTAATACAGCTACAACTATCTTAACTGCAATAGTTACTATAACAATTGTAGCAAAACAAATAATCGGCAATTGGTATTCGGTGGAAAATCTACCTAAGTAATTAGGAAATTGCTCCAATAATGCAGAAAATTTATTACCAACTTGCTGCCATTCAGTTAATGGTTGATTAGCATCTAATAGCAATGGTCGAGCTTCAATTTTTGAACTTTCAAGTTCTGCAAAAGGTTCAGTTGATGTAATATCAAAAGATTTCGATTGTTGTACTTCACTCTCCCAAGGTATTGGTTGATTAGCATCTAGTAGCAATGATTGAGTTTCAACCTTTGAACTTTTAAGTTCTGTAAAAGTTTCAGCTAATGTAATATCAAAAGATTTCGATTGTTGTACTTCACTTTCTTGAGATAATAGTTGATTAGCATCTAGTAACAATGGCTGAGTTTCAACCTTTGAACTTTCAAGTTTTGCAATAGGTTCAGCTAATGTAATATCAAAAGATTTCGATTGTTGTACTTTGCTCTCGATAAATTTCCTATTTTCTTCAGGGATAACAGTTGTTGTTTGCTCACCACGGATATCAACTTGAGCCAATTTCATCAAAGGCGAGTAAATGGCATTGTACATATCACGTGCCATGTTCACAGCACCTTCAAAGCCCATATATGGACCATTGTGGTAACCATGACCATTGACATAAGGCAAGTGTAGTTTCTTCACCAAAGCACC
>NZ_JBALDG010000107.1:0-10441 GCF_036917195.1 Nostoc sp. | reverse complement strand
AGTGAAATTTGTTGCCCAAATTTTTGGAGTAGTCGTATAACTTGTTCTGATTTATACAGAGCTTTTGTCTTTTGCAAGTTTTTGCAACACAACCGTTCGACCAGGATATCCAGAAGCGCTTTTTGACGATGTGGTGTCTCTCTCAGAAATCACTCCAGACGAAGGATATTAGAGATTGGTTGTAGTACTGGTCAGGCAACTGTGCGCTTTGCCCATCGGGGTTATTGTATACTCTGCATTGAGTTGGGTGACAATCTTGCTACCGTTGCCCAAAAAAATCTGGCTGCTTATCCGCAAGTAGAAGTGCGTAACATCGCTTTTGAGGATTGGGTGACCCAAGAAAATGTTTTTGATTTAGTGATTTCGGCGACTGCTTTCCATTGGCTTGACCCAAGTATTGCTTACAAAAAAACTGCTCAAGCCCTCACATTTGAAGGAGCGATCGCGCTATTTTGGAATGAACACGTACATAGTGATGCTAGTAATGGCTTCTTTGAGGAGGTACAAGAGCTATATCGCCGTTTAGCTCCTGAGTTAGTTAAGGATGACAAGCCTCTTCCTCGTAAGCATGAAGTCCCTGGTAAAACGGACGAGATTCAGCAAACAGGTTTGTTTGGTGAAGTAGTCTATCGCTCTTATCAATGGGATGCAACATACAACAGTGCAAGTTATCTCAACCTCTTAAATACTTACTCCGGTCATCTAAATTTAGATCGCATTACAAGGACACGTTTTTTCCATGCGATCACTGAATTAATTAATACTAAATTCAATGGTCAAATTACTAAAGGTTACTTAACTACTTTATACGTAGCTCACCTATTGTAATCTTATCTAAACATTTTGCAGATTATGATTAAATAATTACGTTTTGTAAAGAAACTGTCACCCCAACACAAATAACCCGTTGTGTATGGGGTTTTAAACTCTTTTAAGTAGAATAAAGATTGTTCTTGAAGAGGTTCACAAATTAGGCAAGCGGCTGCGTTATCGTTGGGCTTACTCTGTAGAAGCTTTTTGCTTTCAACTTTGAGCCTTTCCCGCAAAAAGACGTTAAAACAGATTGACAACTTGGGGAAAATTTGGGAGTATCAAACTACGGTAATTCGGTAGGTTTTTAGTACTTTGCAAAACTTAAATATATCTAAAACCTTTACAGAGGAATGGTTTTTGTTGAGTGCAGTCGATGGCTTGAATATGTTACCAGATGTAATCGCCTCAAGGCTGGAAACATTCTTCAACTTTGCAGTGCTATCACCTCACCCAGAACTAGCAATTGCCTCACCACTCACCAACATAGATTTTCCATAATATATTCGGAGATAAAAACTGATGATTAAGAGTCCAGAGAAGCTTACAGATACGACAATTCAGTTTTCGGCTCCTGTAAGAGCAAACTCGCCGGAACTCCAGCAGCTTTTTGATTTTATTGCTCTGGGAGCAAGTGAGCGCGATCGCGATCGCATCCTTCCTTATAATGTAGTTGAATTGATCCGGCGTTCCAGGTTGGGTGCATTGCGAATCCCCGTCGCTGAAGGTGGTGGTGGTAGCAGCGCACGCGAACTATTTGAGGTCGTGATTCGGCTGGGGGATGCTGATCCAAATGTCGCTCACATTATGCGGAATCATTTCTCTGTAACGGAGCGAATTTTGCGTTCTGAGCGCACCCAAAGAAATCGTCGCTGGCTCAAAGCCGTCGTCGATGGCGCGATTATTGGACTTGCTTCGACCGAACTAGAAGCTAAACGATCAGGTGGTCGCCAAGTCGTGAATACAAAATTAACACCTGATGGCGACGGTTATCGTCTGAATGGAACCAAATATTACAGCACTGGCAGCCTTTACGCAGACTTGATTTTCGTGCGTGTGTTAACACTAGATGGCTCTACAGCGTATATACTCATTCCTACTAACCGCGAGGGTGTTGAACTGGTGGACGACTGGGACGGCTTCGGACAAAGACTCACAGGTACGGGAACGACTACCTTCACGAATGTCCGTGTAGAGGCTGAAGAAGTAATTTTTGAGACAGACACAGACAAAGACGACCTGCCCTACAACATTGTCCCGCAATTATTCCTGACTGCCATCAACGCCGGTATTATTCGCAGCGTTCTGCGTGATGCTACAGCCCTCATCCGTAACAGACCCCGGACTTTCTACCATGCTGTATCCGAGCAAGCCTCAGAAGACCCAATCTTGCAACAGACTGTCGGGCAGATTGCCGCCAATGCCTTTGCGGCCGAAGCGATCGTCTTGGCGGCAGCTGATGGTCTTGATCGCCTCCCTGCTGCCCAAGCTGAGGGTGAAGAGGCAGAGACGGCTACAGCACTAGCAACTTCTCTGAGTGCATCCAAAGCCAAATTGATTGTTGATGATCTAGCATTACGTTCAGCCACCTTGTTGTTTGAAGTGGGTGGGGCTTCTACAACAAAGAAAAGCTCCAACTTTGATCGTCATTGGCGCAATGCCCGTACCTTATCCTCACATAACCCAAATCACTTTAAGGCTCGTGCGATCAGGGACTACGAGATCAACGGTACACCATTGCCGCAACGGGGATTCTTCTAATTTTGTTCAGATCCCTGACCTCTAATATGCGGGAAACCACTTTATGAGTATTTATTCAGAAGTCGGGGATCTTATAGCCAACCGAAACCGTTGAGAGGAACTATGAGTGCAATTGATACTACTTTTTTGAGAGCAAGTAAAGAGGCGCTCGCCTCTCCAACAGACTATCCCCAAAGCCCATTATCCCAAGCTCTCCGGCAGCCAGTACTGTTAGGGCTATTCTTACCGATTCATCACGGTGGTTGGAGTTCTTCTAGCCTACCGCGTACTACAGACTGGTCATTTGATTACAATGCCAAACTTACCCAAAAGGCTGAGGAGCTAGGTTTTGACCTGGTTTTTGGCTATTCTACATGGCAGCCGAAGGGCGGACAAGGGCCAACTCGCACAGAAGCAGGCTTAGATGCCTTCATTGCCACTGCCTCCCTTGCTGCCATTACCTCACGCATTCTATTAATCTCAACAATTCACGTCCTCTACGGGCCTTGGCATCCCATCCATCTGGCTAAATTTGGTGCGACACTTGACCACATTTCTAAAGGTCGCTGGGGAATTAATGTTGTCACCGGACACAGGGCTTATGAACATGAACTGTTCGGCTGGAGCCAAATCGAACATGATCGCCGCTATGAACTTGCTGATGAATTTGTCACCGTCCTCAAACGACTTTGGTCGGAAACAGAGAATTTTTCTTACAAAAGTCAGAGTTATTGGCAGTTTAAGGATGCCTACATCAGCCCCCGACCGCTTTATGGTCGTCCCATCCTAGTTAACGCCACTGGCTCGGATGCTGGCATCGAGTTTGCGAGTCGCCATTCAGATATCGTATTTATCACCAGTCCGGGTGGCGGTGACATAGAAAGCGCCTTGTCGTCGTTACCCGCCCATACAGCCCGTGTCAAACAATCAGCGATCGCTAATGGTAGACAAGTCCGCACTCTCCTAAATCCGCTTATTGTCGTGCGTGAAACTGAAAAAGAGGCAGAAGAATATGCTCAGGCGATAATCGGCATGGTCGATTATCAGTCAATTGCTGGACGTTCAGGCGTCAGCAGCGATGCACACGCCTGGAGGGGGCATCAAAAGGGAAATCTGCGTCATGGTGTTGGCAGTGCGATCGGCGGTAATGTGCAGTTAATCGGTTCACCCGAACAAATCACCGAGCAAATTTTGCAACTCAATAAAGCTGGTGTCGATGGTTTCCAGCTTGCCTTCTATGATTTTGAGCCGGATCTCGATTTCTTCGGTAAACGCGTTTTACCACTACTGAAACAGGCAGGACTTAGACTCTAAGTTCTCCAACCCAGCTAATACCAATTCTCTAAAATCGGGCAACACATTCAAAATTTGACCTTCTTAATTACGAATTACGAATTGGTATTCCGCCCTGTTTTCAACTTTGCGAGGTGCATCAATAATGCAAGGACAAGAATTACTACAAAGCTTGTTGCTAGCCACTAATGAAACTTTTTACATGGTGGGTATATCTACTTTGGTTGCAATAGTATTAGGCTTACCTTTGGGCTTGTTGCTAGTGATGACAGGCCCCGGAAACTTGCTAGATTTTCCGCAAGTGCATAAAGTGCTGGGTGCGATCGTCAATACTGAACGCTCATTTCCTTTTATTATTCTGCTTGTCGTTTTAACACCACTAACACGCCTAATTGTCGGCACTTCCATCGGTAGCACAGCCGCTTTAGTTCCCCTAACTCTTGCCGCCATACCATTTTTTGGTCGCATCGCTGAAACTAGCATTTTAGAAGTTGACAAGGGATTAATAGAAGCTGCCCAAGCAATGGGGTGCAATTATTGGCAAATCGTTCTCAAAATATTGATTCCCGAAGCTTTGCCTTCACTGATATTAGGTATGACGATTCTAATAGTGAGTTTACTTAACTCTTCCGCGATGGCTGGGGCTATGGGTGGAGGTGGATTAGGTAATTTGGCAATTCAATACGGCTACCAACGCTTCGATGTAGGGGTGATGTTTTCTACCATTGTGGTTTTGATTGCACTAGTACAAATTATTCAATTTATAGCTGATTTAATTGCACAGCGTATGAGAAAACGCTGAACGAAAGCAAAGAGGCAGGGGAGCAGAGAGACAAATATAATTCTTGACTTTTAACTCTTATACAGACGCGATTAATCGCGTCTGTGCATTCATCATTTACAATTTACACTAATTACAAATATTATGAATAGACGCAGATTTTTCTTAACAGCTTTAAGTTCCCTGACTGTGTCTTCAATCTTTGCTAGTTGTAGACAACAATCTCCTAAAAACTCTACTAATAATAATACGCAAACAATTAGCCAAAAAGAGCAAAAAGAAGTAATTAAAGTTGGGGTGACTGGTATACTCTCTCAGGGTATTTTGAAATTTGTGAATAACAATATAGCAACAAAAGAAGGCTTAGAGATTCAAGTTGTTACCTTTAATGACTGGATACAACCCAACACAGCTTTGAGAGATCAGGTCATTGATGCTAATTTCTTTCAGCACAGACCTTTCATGAATAATGCTATGAAAGAACTAAATCTAAATTTAGTAGCATTGAATACAGTTTATTTAAACACACTTGGTATTTTCTCTAATAAGTTAAAATCAGTAAGTGAAATTCCCCAAAATGCAACTGTGACAATTGCAAATGATGTCATCAATAACGACCGAGGATTACGGTTGTTAGCAACTAACGGTTTAATTAAATTAAAAGAAAATACTAAACAATTCGTGACCCAAAGAGATATTGCTGCTAACCCGAAAAACTTGCAAATCAAAGAAGTAGAAGGTGTACAAGTTGTTCGAGCTATCAATGATGTATACTTCATTGTATCTTCTGCTCAAACTGTTGCGCTTGCAGGGATAGAACCTAATTCTATGGGTGAAGAAATAGCTAAGGACAAGAAATACGCTTTGGCATTAGTTACATTACAAGGTCAAGAAAACGAACCAAAGATTCAAAAGTTAAACAAACTGCTTGTTCATCCAAATGTCAAGGATTTTATTAACAAAGAATACAAAGGAAGGATTATACCAGTTTTTTAGAGATTATCACTCAAATAGAAGATTTTTTGATATTTGTGTCTATGGTTTTTTTACAGTTTATTTTCTCACTACTTGAGTGTAGGTTTACCTAGAAATACCTGGACTTAATTCTCATAGTCAAAGGTAAAGAAATATTGATTAGATTTGAACAGCCTATCAAAAAATGATATCTTATTTATCAATACTACGGTAAATCAATCAATTTAGTGTATTTTACTCCTTATCATCATAGATATGGCT
Organism: Nostoc sp.; assembly: GCF_036917195.1. GTDB lineage: Bacteria > Cyanobacteriota > Cyanobacteriia > Cyanobacteriales > Nostocaceae > Nostoc. The sequence continues at coordinate 4,581 of NZ_JBALDG010000107.1, read as the reverse complement.
GCTTAAACTCCTAAAAATTGATATCAAGGAGTCAATTGTGGTGAATTATTTAAAAGAACACCGCTTTCAGTACAAACAAAAATGTTCTGCCAGTATAATCTTTGCGATTGCAACATCTTTTCTTGGTTTGATAGCTTCTAGTTGCAGTCAACAAACAGCTATCAAAGTCGCAGTTAACTCAGATTCCTCTTCAAAAACTCTCACTACTAAAACTACAGAGAAAAACAATGTGATTCGCTTGGGCTACCAAAAAGGTGGGATTATTCCCCTTGCACGTCAACGGGGTGAGCTAGAGCGTCAGTTAGTAACGCAAAATATTAAAGTTGAATGGAGTGGGCCATTTGACCGTTGCGCTACGCTTTTAAGTTCTCTCAATGGTAATCGAGCGGATATTGGCGGCTGTGGTGATATTCCTTCCATCTCTGGAATTGCTGCTGGACAACCTCTTTGTATTGGTTCTGTACAGCGTCCTAGTCCAGATTCTTTAGGTAATGCCATTTTAGTTCGTGGTGATTCTCCCATTCGTAAACCGACTGATTTAGTAGGTAAAAAAGTTGCTGTTAATCAAGGTGGTGCAGGCGAATATCTGTTATTAAAAGTTTTGGAAAAAGAAAATATTCCTAAAGAAAAAGTCCAGCGAGTTTACTTATCACCGAATGACGCTGCACCTGCTCTATATCAAGGTTCTGTTGATGCGTGGGCAGTTTGGGAGCCTTATATTTCCATTGCGGAATTAGAGCATAAGGTGCGAAGAATCACCACTACACACCCTGCTCCTACTTACGGCATTATGGTTGTTCGTAGTGATGCAGCTAAAGAAAATCCTGTAGCGGTGAAAGCTGCCCTCACTGCTTTGAGTGAAGATGGTAAATGGTTAAATCAACATACTAATGCTGCATCAGATTTTCTAGTTAAAGAGCTAAAAGTCTCTGATACTGTAGCCAAGCAAGTGACTAAAAATCGAGGCCCAGAGTCTTACGTATTTCCTAATGCTAAAGATATCGCCAATCTTCAGAAAACAGCTGATTGGTTACTAGAGCAAAAAATTATTCCGCAACGAGTAGATATTACAACGGCAGTGTGTCCGTTAGAAACTACTGCTATTAGGTAGTAAAAATGACAAAAATATACCCAATTAAAAATAACGTGTCTACCAATTTGCAGCAGAATTTTTTCTTCTCTCTGGGTTGCTTGTTAGCTTTAGCAACAACAGCTTGCTCAGAGGTTAAGTCTACCAGTCCAACAACGATCGCTGCTAATCATAGTCCATCCCAAATCGCAGTATCGAATACAACTCAATTGCATGTTGCTAAATATAAAGGTGGCTGGGACTTAAATTTAAAGTTAGCTGGACTAGATAATTTCCCTTATCAAACTCAATTTACTGAGTTTACTGGGGGGAATTTGATGGTACAGTCAATCAATGCTGGTGCGATTGACTTGGCCTCTGCTAGTGAAATTCCGCCGATTTTTGCGATTGAATCGAAAGCATCTGTAAAAATTATTGCCACTCTCAAAGGGCCGACGGTTGGTCAAGTTGTACTCGTACCTAAGGACTCGACTGCCAAAATGATCGCTGACATCAAAGGTAAGAAAGTAGGTTACGTGAAAGCTACAACTGCCCACTACTTCCTGATTAAAATGTTGGAAAAAGTTGGGCTGACAATGAAGGATATCAATGCAATTCCTTTATCGATACCTGATGGGCTTTCGGCTTTTCGTAAAGGACAGCTTGATGCTTGGGCTACCTACGGTTATTCCATCCCCCAAGCCGAAAAAGAAGGGGCGCGGGTGCTGGAATCTGCAAAAGATATTTTGAGTGGTAACTTTGTGATTATTGCTTCACCCAATGCGATCGCTGATCCGCAAAAGAAAGTAGCGATCGCTGATTTTCTCTGTCGTTTGCAGAAATCTCAAACTTGGCGGGAATCTAATCTCAAGCAATGGTCGAAGAATTATGCAACTACCATTGATGTTGATCAAGGTATTGTTTATCAAGATGCCAAGCAAGGACAACAACAGCGTCGTCAGGAATTACTTCCTATTTCTGACGCAGCTATTGCTTCTCAGCAAAAGGTTGCTGATACCTTTTTTCAAGCGGGTGTAATTCCCACAAAAGTTAATGTGAAACAACTTTGGGACAGCAGTTTTAACGAAGATATCGCCAAATGCCAATAATTGCAGCAATAAGTAAAAAACTAAATGTCAAAATTACCTTATTTTTAATAAAGGTAAAAGTATGTTTCATGGAATAGAAAGAGAATTATTAAATGGAGTACCTTGGTTATTTGGGCAACAGTCTCAATTACCACATCATCTCCAATTAACAGATCAACAAGAAGATGAGATCCGTGATGTTTGGGAATTCCCACCACAAGAATCTGCTGATCGTGAGCGTGTTCTTAAGCAGGAGATAAAACGGTTTGGGATTTTTAGCAAACTAAAAAGTTTTTCTTTAAAGGCGTAGGCGTAGCCTGCCGCAGGCATCGCCTGAATCAGCAAGCTTGCTACAAAACCAGACGCGATTGCAATTACCCTATAATTATTAGTTAAACTAAATATTAGTTAATCTAAGATTTAGTAGAATATAATAGAATTGCCCTAATGAAAATTTGGAATAGGCAACTAGGCGATCGCGTAAGTAATATCATTTACCAATATTTACCCGCCTTTCGCTGGCGTAATTTTCGCCTGTTTTTTGGGGGACAGTTACTATCTATGTCTGGGACATTTATGACCCAGCAGTTAACTATTCCTTGGCTGGTATACGATTTAACTAAATCGGCTTGGTTGTTGGGAGTTGCAGGCTTTGTACAATTTTTACCTACGTTATTAGTGATTCCGTTTTCGGGCGTATTGTCTGATCGCTGGAGTCGTCGTGATTTGTTAATCCTGGTGCAGATATTGGGAATTAGCGTTTCCTTGGCATTAACGATTCTTACCTTTAGGAATTCGATGACGTTTCCCATCCTATTGGTACTGAGTGTTCTCAATGGTTTTCTCAAGGGATTAGATATGCCCGTGCGTCATACAATCGTCACCGAAACCGTAGATGATCGCGCTGATTGGAGTAATGCGATCGCCTTGAATTCAGTGATGTTAAGTTCCTCTCTGGTATTGGGACCGGCTATGGGTGGGATTTTGATTGCGACGCTAGGGGTGAAATATTGTTTTCTCTACGATACCCTCAGCTATATCCCTGCCATCTTTACCTTGTTAACGATGCGGCTGAAAGTCAGATCCATGCAAACTCTTACGAGCCTTAGCGATACTTTGCAGAAATTGCGAGAGGGCTTTGAATATGTCTCCAAATTCCAGCCCATTAGAGCAATTTTATTAATACTGGCGTTACAAGGTTTAGTCGGGATGTCTCATGTCGCGCTCATGCCCGTCTTCGCGGCTAAGATTTTAAATGGGGATGCAACTACGATGGCTCACCTCAGCACCTCAGCGCCCATTGGCTCGTTGTTTGCTTGTTTGTATCTGAGTGTTAGACGAGGGATTGCGGGCTTAGAGCGTTTGATTGTAGTCGCTCAAGTCTTGATTGGGATAAGTTTGATTTCCTTCTCACTATCGCGTCAAGTTGGATTATCCATAATCATACTGGCGTTTACAGGCTGCTTTTCCATCCTCCTGATTACCAGTAGTAATATGATTATCCAAATCCTAGTTGCCGAGGATAAGCGCGGACGGGTGATGAGTTTTTATGCTCTAGCAATGGTGGGTATGATGCCCTTTGGGAATCTATTAGCTGGAACTTTGGCACATAATTTTGGTGCGACTAATGCCTTGATTGTTTGTGGCAGTCTAAATATCTTAGGTGCACTATGGTTCTCTGCACAATTGCCAGCAGTGAGCCGTTGGATTGATCGCTAAACAAGTTGGTTCTCTTTGGAAAAGTGCAATTAAGGAGGGAGCGATGGTAATACTTTTGGGTTAATAACTGTCATAACTATGATTAATTGAATATATGAAATGAACTGTCATCTTAGATCAACTAACAGTGCTGTAAGGACGCTCCCTGCTTTCCTGCGGTATTTATCATGATCTCATAAAATCGCATTGCTTCCTATCTAATCAGGAATGCTCCAAGCTATACTTTGGATTTAGTTTTCTTGATTTTCTAGCAATTTTCTCACAGTATCTTCAACTCGCCATTGGGCTGCGATTTCGGTGGACAAAGTAGCACCTTGCGCTTGGAGCCCTGTTAAAACCTCTTCTTCAGTCGAATTCATGCCTATTGAGAATAAATTTAGCGTAGGCGTAGCCCGTCGCAGACATCGCATTGGGTCTTGGAAAGTAAATCAAACGATAAATGCTGATTTTTTCGTTACTTCTTAACCTATCCAATGAGAAATTCAAGGGCATAGTGACTCGGCCGCTCATTGCTAACATCGCCATGATGATCTGGTTCATTCGTATGCAATATTGGAGATATGCTCAATCGCATGACACAAGGACTGTATTGCTTAACACCCCACCGCGTTCATACCAAGTTGCAGTCAGATGTAGTAGGGTATTAGAGGGGATAACCAAAGTAAAAATAAAATCCTGTGGGTGCATATGGCTCAAGTGACGCAA
>NZ_JBALDG010000106.1:0-10862 GCF_036917195.1 Nostoc sp. | reverse complement strand
GATTCTCCACTCACCGCCACTAAGTCTGAAGCATTGACAGTTAAATTTCCCCCATTGCCTTGACTATTGGCAAGAGTACCCGTAGATATCTGTCCCCCAGCCTGAATAATCAACTTCCCGGTGGTAATCGTCAAGTTTCCAGCGTCTCCACCACCTTCAGTTCGAGTGGTCAAACGACTATTGACTTCACCATTTACTGATTCTCCACTCACCGCCACTAAGTCTGAAGCATTGACAGTTAAATTTCCCCCATTGCCTTGACTATTGGCAAGAGTACCCGTAGATATCTGTCCTCCAGCCTGAATAATCAACTTCCCGGTGGTAATCGTCAAGTTTCCAGCGTTTCCACCACCTTCAGTTCGAGTGGTTAAACGGCTATTGACTCCACCATCTACTGATTCTCCACTCACGTCTACCGAGTCTGAGGCATTGATGATTAAATTTCCCCCATTCCCTGTACTTCTAGGACGAGTACCACTAGATACCTGTGCCCCTTTCTGGACAATAAACTTGCTCGTGGTGATCGTCAAGTTTCCAGCATCTCCACTACCTTCGGTTCGAGTGGTCAAACGGCTGAAATCTTGAGGATTTGCTGATTCTCCGCTCACTTGTACAAAGTCAGAGGCATTTATGCTCAAAGCCCCTCCTAGTCCTGTCTCTAGAGTCTTAGCTGCTATTTGTGAACCATCAGTGACCGTCACCTGCCTACCTTGCACTTGAATATCCCCACCGCCACTGCCACTAGCATCTACAACAGCTCGCTGAGACAGTTTAATATCCCGGAAATTTTGTACACCGTCATATCCTAAAATCCAGCCGCTGTTTGTTGGGTTTAGGCTCACAAAGCTAAGTCCAGCCACACTGCCTAATTCAATTCGTCCCCCTGCTGCTGTTAAATAGCCGCCTTCTAACGCAATATCACCGCCCACGAGTGCTAAAGTTTTACTTGGTTCTACTTGCAAACCGACAATTTCACCATTGCGATCGCTATTAATTGCTTGTGATTGATTGAGGATACTTCCCCGATTACTTCCTAATTGCAAGCCAATAGGAACACTCACTGTCAGTAGAGGAGTGGTTTGAGAATTAGTTGCACTAAATTCTATGCCATCAGCAAATTTCAGACTAGTCGCCGTACTTGCCACAAAAGAACCTTTAATGTCTAAGGAGGCATGGGGGCCAAAAATAATTCCGTTGGGATTGAGCAAAAACAGGTTAGCTATACCGTTAGTACGAATTAAGCCATTAATATCAGAGACTGATCCACCAGTTACCCGACTGATGATATTCTGAATATCCACTGCATTATTAAACAAAGCAGCACCGTTAGTCGGGACAGAAAATTCCCGAAAGCTGTGGAACAAGTTCCCACCTGCTTGAGTTCCTCCTTCAATGATGCTGTTATTCCCTTCTAATTTGACACTAGAGTTATTAGGCAAAGTGCCATCTGGGATAATTTGGGCAAAAGCGCAATTTGTACTTGAACCACATATTGCAATTCCTAAAAACCAGCCCCAAGGAATACTTATCTTGGACATTGCACCTCTCTAAGCAGACAGCGATCGCTAAACTTTTGTTTATGTCACACCACTAATGTAGGTTGACGGTAGGTTGCAGTCACCTCTGGATAATTCTCAGTTTCAATGGCGCTAGTTTTCCACAAAACTGACTAATTTATTTACATAAATTTATACAAGATAATTCCTCAGCCGATACAATCGCATTGTCAGTCAATACAATCGAATTGCGGGTTGATGCGATCGCATTGTCAGTCGATACAATCGAATTGCGGGTTGATGCAATCGCATTGTCAGTGGATACAATCGCATTGCGGGTTGATGTGATCGCATTGTCAATCGATACAATCGCATTGTCAGTCGATACAATCGAATTGCGGGTTGATGACAAAAAACCAGATTGCAATCTGACGAATATTAATTACGAATTAGGAATTGCTCTGCAAGATGCTGGCTTCAACCAAGAACTATGAGGCGTAGTGGTGGGAAGATTTGCTGTCAGGACGACTTCCCCTTTTTTGTTTAGCACCCACCCAGTAGCTTCTACAATGCGTTCTGGTGTGGTAGTAGTTGTTTTGCTGGTAATAGATAAGCGATCGTGGTTATCATTGCTTAGATTGAAAGTAATCAAACCTACCTGCACTGCATCATTAAGCTAATCGGCACTGAAGTTGCATAATAAAAAGAAGAAACTGTTTCAAAGCAACTACGCCGCCACCAGCCAAGAACTTTTTAACGTTAGAACAAGTCAGCCAGTTACAACAAGCTCTAAAAGAGAGTGGTCAAGCACACGTTAGAGAAAGAATTCTAATTATTCTGCTGCAAAATGATGGAAAACCGCAACACGAAATTGCTAAATTTTTAGGCTGTTCCCTTAGAACGCGAAGATTATCTTAATTTCAGATAATACTAGTTTCCATAAGCGGAAAGATATTCTCGCTAAAATTGGACAGGAACTCCCTAACTTTATGTTAGAGTTTTTACCTGCATATAATCTGCCAAATTGTGAGTGCAGTTTTAGACGAACGTCCAATTCTTGGGGTTCTGCCTTTCTGGGTCGATATTGTTTGGATATGGGCATGGTCAAGCGTGTCTGGTCTAATTGTTTGGCGCGTGTGTCGTTCGCTACTCAATAAGGGATGCGCTATATTTAGGATAGTTATCATTTTATATGGAGCTTGTGCGATCGCCCTTTGGGCAGTTCCTTTTGGGAGCATTATCCTTTTAAAACAAGGGGTATGTTTACCATTTATTCCCTCAGCCTTTGCTGTGGTTGCAAGCGGTGTTGTTGTGTTGTTTGTTCAATGCAGTCAGAAATTTCCTACATCCTCTGAAGTGAGTGTGCAAAATCTGCCAAAACTTGATGAAATAAGGTAGTGTTTCCTTTGTATAAAAATCTAGTTTGATCAAATAATATCAAGTTTGGATAATCACTTATAATTAAGTTGCCCTTGTTTTTGGCCACCAATGGTAGCAAGTTAGACCAGAGATTAAATCATGCTGTGTCATCAGTTTCTGGCAACGAAGCACTAATAGAGCTTCTAGTTCATCTAAAGAATTTGGTGAGCTATTGGCGACAATCTCGTTAGTCAGAGGCCACAAACGAACTGAACAGTTGGAGTTCAGGTGAGTATGCAGGTAAATATATTAAATCGATACCCTCTGATAAATCTAAATCATTACTTGTATGCCAACCTGCTTGGTCAATAGCTAAAAGTATTCGTTTGTCACTTCCAAGACCATATTCCCTGGCAAAATCAGCCAAGACACGATTAAATATCTCTGTGTTTACATAGGGCAGAACCCACCAATAGGTTTCACCTGATTCTGGATGTACAAAACCATACAACCACATCCATTTATACCTTTGTATAACTGAGGCGATTGGTTGAGAGCCTTCTTGTACCCAAACTCGACGCAGAATCGGATGAAGTCCAAGACGATAGCGCAAGACGATAGCGAAGCGTTAGCGAGTCCTCAAGCGTCTGTTCGTCCATGCTCCAAACCTCAATTTCAGCATTTGGATATCGAGCTTGAAGAAATTTCAGCCTTAAATTCAGTTTTTTTTCCAATTTTCTTGCTCAATGCGATCGCTCATTCCATGTTCCGGCCGAGGAACACGTAGCTTATATGTCATTTGTCGTAGATACTCCCATCCTCTGTGCCGACTTATATGTTTTCCTGTCAGTTCACTTAACCAATCTGCCACTTTACGACCATTCCACAACCCACCATCTGGTGCTTTGTCTTCCAGTACTTGCCACAGTTGCGCTTGTTGCACATCTGTTAAGTTTGGTTCTTTACCTGGGTTATGATACCGTTGGTCTCCTAGAGCGCTGGTGGCATACTGGTTATAGCGTTTTATTAACTGATAAATCCAGATTATGGTATATCCTGTTACTTGCGCTACCTCCTGCGGTGTTTTTCCCGTCGCTAATAACCAAATTATTTGGTAATGGCTGCGTTGTGTTGCTTCTGTCGCCTGACGATAACCAGCTAAGAGTTCTTCGGAACTAATGTGGTTTGCGAGCGCAATTCGTTTGGGCATAATACTTAGATTGATGCACTGCAACGATTCCAGTTTTATTATAAGTATTTAACCGAACTTGATATAACTTACTTACGTAGGTAGAGAACAGGGAACAGGAAAGAAGGCTCCTTGAGGTGTCGTTTTTAGCCTGTTTTGCTCCTAACATTACATTCAGAGCGAGCATCCACTCCATCCTGATATGACTTTTCAAGGAATTGAACACGTCCCTAAGAATTGGTCTGCTATGTTCCACAATATCCCGGACTTTCAACTCAAATTTTAGGCGTTGCATAAATGCGGTTCAGCGAAATATAGGTATTTTTCTATACTTTAAGTAGTAAAGTAACAATCGAATCGAGTATTTGAGCATATCTAGAGATTTAGAATAGCATAATGTTTTTCGATGTAGTCGTGCCAGATAATCAGGTAAACGAGTATTTTCACCTTCTAAGTAGGTGATACATGTTTTGCTGACAATATGGTTTCCTGGTGCAATAAAACTGGGATAAATTTTCCATCCATCTGTGACGTAGAAATAACATTGCCAACAGCAAACAATCTCCTACAATGGTTTAAATGTTTTGCCCCTATGATCTCCCAAAACCCAAGCCAGAATAGCTTCTCTTCCAGAGGCTTCGCCAACACGAAAGTAATTTACACCCGTCCATAACCAAAATTTGTTTTTTTGAAGCGACAAAAGTTTCCAGTTCATCTAATTCTCCAACGGATGGTATCTCCGTAGTTGGCGGTGCATCTGGGAGTTGCTCACCAATAAGTTTTAGCAAATAAATTACGGTTGTATGATCAACACCTTTGTCAGGCTCAATTGCTCGCAACCCCATGCCATTGACGTAGGCTTTTAAGCATTCAAGTTTGACCTGATTTGAGTAGCCTTTTGCTGGGCTATAAACATCAATAAATTGACGACCACACTTAACACATATGTGATTCTGTTTACCTCGTCGCTTTCCGTTTTTTCTCATCTCCGTAGACTCACAGTATGGACATTGCATAGTAGAACACCTCAATTCATCCCTTTATTATGCAATGCTAATCCTGAGTGAGTGATTCTCCCGAATAGACTGGCTGCATTGGATTCCCCTTGTTCTATCTATCGATCATTGTTGCAATCTAGTGGATTTTAACTGATGCGCGTGATTCCACACTTAACCCTCAAAGACACTGATTGAGCGTGCCAGCATCGCGAAATGACCATGATCTTCGGATCACGAAAAATCTCCTTCTTGGGGTCAATTTAGTAAATCTAGCTGTCACCCAAACTAGTTATCGTCTAGGTGACACCAGTAGCAATGCAAGTGGTAAATCAGAAGTTTTTTAGCTTTGCCTTCTGATTCTTAATTGGTAGCAGTGACTTTGGTTTATTCACTGTTGAGAATCAGAAGTTTTTTAGCTTGGCCTTCTGATTCTTAATTGGTAGCAATGACTTTGGTTTATTCACTATCTGGAGGTGCCGGGAGAACGCCAGATAGGCGCAAAGCAAAGCAGAGTCTTGATTGGCGAAGGAAAATTGCCTAAAGACAGCGTATTTCAGGTAACTGGAGTACACCATTTTTATAGACTGTTACATATCTATTTTTATGGGTAATTCCTGAATCACTCTTAACGGTGTACTTCTTTTACATACAAAGCGCTGTAAATTGAGGATTCACTCGCTAAATTTCCTTTTCAATAGGAGAGTGCAATGTCTGGAGTATCTATACGTTTGTACTGGTGGCAAAGTCTAGGAATTGTGATTGGGAGTGGAATAGTCTTATATACAAATAGCTCAGTTGCTCAAATTACGCCAGATGAGACTCTGCCAAATAATTCCAAGGTGACATTAAACGGTAATACCAGGATTATCTCAGGTAGAACGACAAGAGGCGTTAACCTATTCCACAGCTTTAGAGAGTTTTCTGTTCCCACTGGTCAGACAGCTTTCTTCAATAATGTACTCGATATTCAAAACATTTTCACACGAGTCACTAGCTCAAGTGTTTCAAACATTGATGGGTCGATTCGTACATTGGGTAAAGCAAACTTATTCCTGCTCAATCCTAATGGGATTATTTTTGGTAATAAATATCGGCGGTTCGTTTCTTGCCACAACAGACAATGCCATTGGGTTTGGCAATTCGTGATTTTTCAGCGCCTCAAATCCAGAAGCACCTTCACCCTTGTTAACAGTAAATCCAAATGCCTTATTATTTAATCAAATTGCAGCTGCACCGATTCAAAATAGTTCGACTGCACCAGCAGGAGCTACTCCTAGTGGCGAGGATGCATTTGGTCTACGTGTCCTAAAAGCACATCATTGGGTTTGAGAAAGCTATACAACTTCCTCGCTAGTTTAATATCATGGGTGTTCAGAATGTCTATGGCTAGGGCAACGGCAGCCCCCGTCCCTAAACTAAATATCACACCTATTTTTGCAATTGGAAATCCACATCCAGGCTGTTGGTTTGTTGGTTGAGGATATTGTTTCTGATTCTCTACACTGTCAGGCATAGAGACAGTTGACCCATCTATTACTTTCACGTTTCGACCACACCATAAATATTCTACTGTCAGTTTCTCTTCTAAACTTTGTGCAACCTGACCAAAAAGTTTTTCTAATAATTTTTCTGGTAGTCTTGCCCTAGCTTGGCAATAAGCGCTTGCATCTGTTGTTCGCGGAGCGTCTCGAAGACAGGGAACTTCTACTCCTCCTGCCAGTTGTGCAATTATTTTACTTACAGCATTATGGCAACTTTTATCAGTATCTAAAACCTGAGCCAAAAATGCCCATAACGTTACAAATGGATCAAATAACCGCTTCTTGTACTTAATTTTCAGTTCCCTCAAAGCTTGCTCAATTACAAGGAATGGTAACAGTTCTTTAAAACTGGACTTTAGACTAAATGAAGAGTGATCGTTAGGTAGCAGGTATGCAAAAAATGAAGGGATACCTGTAAGAACAAGCACCCTGACTGCTCAATATAAATGCCATAACCACTATCCTGTATAGCTTAGAGCTTTTCTTAGTGCCATTCGAGACTGTGTATTAGACATATTTACTCACTACTTGAGACAATATCATCCAAATCACCGTAAGTCTGTCTGCATATTCTGGGCATTACCCCAGACATTCGCTTCTGACTCAATCTTCCCTACTCGCTGCATCCGGTTAGCACCTACTCAGGGATTCGACCACCTGAGAGCAAACGAGAGGTTATTTCGTTCCGAATGATTATACTGTGTACCAATAAAAGTGATGCTTTTCGCCGGGTTTATAGAAAGTGCATATTGGTCAACCAAAAACTTGCCAACTCATTATCCTGTGCCTTTTGGCTCCACGCTAAACAAGAGGATTCTGATGACCAAACTTTCACTCTTGATTTTGATTTGTAGCCCGTTAAGAGCGTTAGCGGAGCTTATCGTAGATATCGCACGCAGGACTCTCCTATATGGCGAATGTATTGTTATTGGTAGTAGTTAGAGAGCTTTTCACCCAGGCATTTTGATTGTAATAAAAATCACCACGCTGTTCTAGTGTAAACCCACCCAGCAATAATCCCAACCATACTTCTACCATCGGCATTTGCAACACACGTTGCAGTTTAACTAAAGAAATCTCATCTTTGACATTTATCAGGCAGTTAGCGATCGCACTAAGCCATTTTTCCACATCTTCATCACCCGCCAGCTTGTGGACATCTTCTAAACTTGTCACCTCATCGAGCATTGCCAAAACATTCGCTTTTTCAACAGGTGCTACTATAGAATTACCCTCCTGGTTAGGATATGAAAATTGGTGTGGGCCGTGTGGTTTAAAGGTTTGTGGTATTTGCGGTTCAATCAAATCATCTAAATCTAGGTGCATTGTTGTCCGCACTAGACCAGCAAAGAGATCGGTGCTAACAATTGGCCCCAAAAGACTATTGCGATCGCCTACGGCGGGGCGTAGCCCATCGCGGGTATCTTGCAACAGCACTTCGGCACGAGACTTGAGAATATCCGCAATTTGACTGAAAACAAGTGCTACGGTTGATAACTGTGCTTCTAAAGGTAAACTTTCTAGCTCGGCATCCAAACAATCCCACACAGCATCAAAGGAAGAAGTTGGTGGAGATTCTGATAATTCATCAAGCAGATCCCAGATGGTTAATTGGCGGTATGTGGTCATCTCTAGGATTGTGGATGTAGAGGGCAAGGACGCACTGGGCAGTAACTTGAGGTAATCTCAAACATATCCTTATATTGATATAGTGAAACACTATATTGAGATGCAAATGCCTGTAACATCTGATCTGTATAGGCGCGGATCTTGCCAGCCGTTAGCCCAAAACAGTGAATTGGTTCCAAACGACAAACAGGTTTTTGACCCAGCCAGAGTTCTGCCGACATAGCGTGTAATGGTTTATCCCCCGGTTCTTTATACAAATACAGCATTGCAAAATATGTTGCTGGTGGTTCGACTGTTACTGAATCAATTTCTGCTGAATTCTTCTGGGAGCGGTGGCGATAGAATGAGCGGCGATTGTGGGAGACTTTTGGATTCCAACACCCGTCCCCTGCTGTTCCATGTAAAACTTTCGCTTGGGCAGTTGCTAACTTAGCGGATAACTGGCACTTGGGATCAAGTGGCTTGGGCATACCTTACTCCACTTCTTCTCCGATTGCACGATAGTAGGCAGTGATCGCCGCTGATTGTTCGCTGCGAAGCGTATACCGCCGAAACGCTTTCTCGCTTTGATGTCCTGTTAATTTTCGTGCATGGCTGGGGTCAACTCCCAATAGCAATAAGTCAGTAGCGTAAGTATGTCGAAAGGAGTGAGGATGTAAATCAACAATTAGAGCTATTTCACCGATTTTTTCCACAGCGAAGGATTCAGTATACAGGAATGTGTGTAAACACAAAATAAGAGTCCCTTGCTGAAGAATTTATCTTTTTCGATATAAATCTCTTTTTCGGGCAGATGCCTTAAAGCGATCGCAGTAGGATCATTGTCTAGAAGTCAAAATTCTTTTGCGTTTTTGACACTTAAGCCAACGAATCAGTGACTTGAGGTTGAGCAGGGCGATCACCATCCCGTTTGATTGCAAAATCTGCGAACAAGCGGATGAGGTGCAGGGAAAGTATGATCAGTCCATAAAGGCGGTTTGGTGGCGAAGTATTCAATTAAGGTGTTGAGTAAGGTACTGTAGGCAGAATGCATCTCCACAAACTTTCGCCACGCCGATTCTGCATCCTTTAGCACAAAACCCACCTGCGCTAAACTTACGCGTGACTGCTCAAATTGTTCGCGATCAACTTCGAGTATATCTTTGATATTACTGACTTTTGGGTGTTGGGTGTTGCTCCCGAAGAAGATGTTGTTCTATTTGATGCACTAAAATTCAATTTTCCTAAACACACTCAGCCTACACCTACCCCCAACAAGATAGCCCTGACTAGGTTTGATATGAATCTTCGTGCCATTCGGATATAAAGAAGATTGCTCTTGTCACGGAATTTATAGTTGCAAAGCGATGGTGCAGAGATTGAGACTCTTCATTAGGTATATTTAAACAGACAAAATATCTGCAATTTGAATGAGGAAAGCTCTGGTGGCTTGAGACAAAGTTTGTAAAGACGCTAAAAATAGCTTCTTGGAGATTAATAAAGATGAAAACAACAGTAAAACGAGAAATACAAATGAAATACAGACAATTGGGAAACAGCAAGTTGAGCGTCTCCGAAATTAGTCTCGGTTCCTGGCTAACTTATGGGGGTGGTGTAGAGCAGCAAAATGCAGAGGCTTGTATACACAAAGCTTTTGAGGTTGGAATTAACTTTATTGACACTGCAAATGTTTACGCTCAGGGAGGGGCTGAATCCTTTTTGGGAGAAGTATTGCAAGGCACTGAGCGCGAAAGTTATGTCTTAGCGACCAAAGTTTTCTTTCCCATGTCAGTTACTGAGCGAGGACTCTCAGCAGACCAAATCAGAAAACAAATTGATGCTTCTTTAAAGCGACTGCGTACCGATTACGTTGACCTGTACCAATGCCATCGCTACGATCCAAATACGCCTTTAGAAGAAACCATGACGGCACTCACTGAGGTAGTGCGTCAGGGAAAAGCTCGTTACATCGGCTTTAGCGAATGGAGTCCGCAGCAGATCCAAGCAGCGCTCAATCTGGCTGATGTTGAACGCTTTGTTTCCAGCCAGCCCCAGTATTCCATGCTGTGGCGCAAACCGGAAGCACAGGTGTTTCCATTATGTGCAGCTAATGGCATCAGTCAAATTGTTTGGTCGCCGTTAGCTCAAGGTGTACTCACAGGTAAATACCAGCCAGGACAAGCTCCACCTCCAGATTCTCGTGCTGCTAACGAAAAGATGAATTCGTTTTTGATGGAAGAGTTATTTAACGAGCGCACACTAACAGCAGTACAAAAGCTCAAACCCATTGCCCAAGATTTGGGGTTGAGTATGCCACAATTAGCTCTAGCTTGGGTACTACGAGATGAGCGTGTGTCTTCAGCAATTATTGGTGCTAGCCGTCCAGAACAAATTGTTGATAATGCTGGTGCATCAGGAGTACAGCTAGATACAGATGTACTGGCAGCGATTGACCAAATACTGGCATCCGTTGTTCAAAGGTAAGGAAAGAGCTAGTTCTCGGAGCGAACCCAAAAGTTTTGTTGTCTTGCTGTCAAGGATATACCTTCAGTAGACCGAAAAGTTTTCCAGAAGCCTTATACCATTTCACGAAAAACCTGATACAAATAAAGCCTGCAAAATAAAATTCCAACCTGCAATAGATTTAACCTGAGAAGCTGTCAACTTATCT
>NZ_JBALDG010000105.1:0-11264 GCF_036917195.1 Nostoc sp. | reverse complement strand
TCTTCTCCTTTTTCTTTTATATATATGTGCTTTTCCCGTTCTGGAATCGATTCGTCGCACTTAAACAACTTCATTGGCATGGCTGATTGCTCCTTATGCAATAGCTGATATCAAGAAAAATGCTTCAATATTTGTATTCTCATCAGAGAACTTTTTGACTTCCTTGATTTCAAAATCCTATCAATCTTTTTATTTAATAATAGTAATCTTGATAACAATAACATGAATATATATTGTAATTTATTAATGAACTTAATTATAAATAGACAGGTCTAACTATATTTAAAATAATATTTATTTTCAGATGCAAAATATTTTTAGTTAGTGAACTAAATAAACAGACCTTTCTAGCTAAAAATAAATAAATAAATTATTCAATTGCTGTCCTAATTCTGGATGTCTCAGTTGGATAAATAGGTGAGAGTTGCTCAACCCAAACAACAAGAAAAAGGTGGTTATTGGATGTTTTGAGGCTCTCTAACTGAAGCAGTCCATTGCGCGGCTTTGCCGACTTTAAGAAACTGCCGTGATTGTTAATTGTAACCACTAATACTGTTTGTAAATTAATTTGAAAGTGCAAGTAAATTTGCCAGATGTATGATATTCTTTATTTATAAGGAATCTAATAAGAGGACAAAAACTCCTTAGGTTTCTTTGAAGTGAGTTGTCAGACCAGCCTCATCATTTATTGGTGATGACATAACGTTAATCGAAGTGGAGCAAAGCCGCCAAAAAATCGGTTTTTCGTTTGGCGAAGTCGTTTCCATAGGGTAGGCTGGACTGATTTTTTTATGTATCTTCTTTCGTGGAAAAAGAATATTTGTCTTGCAGTGATTAAGCAAAAACCTCTCATTCACCTGCTATAGCTGTGGAGTTTTTTGAATTATTGGTAACAGTATTGCAACTAATTTTTAGTACCCTTGTTATATCTCGCGTCCCACTAATTCCCACTAATATTTACTGCTAAATCTGTAAGAAGCTGTTTAACTTCTAGCAGATAACTGCAATATTTATAGTGCTGGATAGACGGTTGATGTCCACTGTCTGACTATATTAATACTGTCACAATTCGGGCAGTTAACTCTTTCAAAAACTACAACTCTATTTTGATTCAGCACTCTACTTGATTACACCATAATTTTGGAGCAGAATCAATAAGTCTACGCCATTACTGAGGTTTTTATGCGAAAAATCGCTATTTATGGAAGAGGGGGAGTTGGCAAATCCACAACGACTCAAAATGTAGTAGCTGGACTGACTGATGTGGGTCGCAAGGTGATGGTTGTAGGGTGTGACTCGAAAGCAGACTCTACCCGGCTCCTATTGGGGGGATTCCACCAGAAGATTGTACTCGACACGTTGCGTAAAGAAGAAGATAATGTCAATCTAGAAGACTTTCGCCAGGAAGGATGGGGGAAGACGATGTGTGTGGAATCAGGTGGGCCGGAACCCGGTGTGGGATGTACAGGTCGAGGCATTCTGACATCAATCGGGTTGCTGGAACAACTTGGTGCCTATGATGATGCAGTTAGACTTGATTATACATTTTATGATGGTCTGGGTGACGTAGTGTGCGGTGGATTTGTCATGCCCATTCGTGAACGCAAAGCTCAAGAAGTTTACATTATCACTTCTGGGGAAATTATGGCAATGTATACCGTCAACAACATCTGCCGAAGCATTCAGAAGTATTCTTCTATAGGCGGTATACATCTGGGAGGATTGATTTGCAACTCTCGCAAAGTCGATCAGGAAGATGATTTGATCAAAGCTCTGGCAGAGAAACTGGGGACTCAAATGATCTACTCTATACCCAGAGACAACATGGTGCAACGAGCAGAGTTCCACCGCAAGACGGTGATTGAATATGCTCCTGGGTCTGAACAGGCGCAGCACTATCGCAACCTGGCAACCACGATTGACAAGAACACAGATTTTGTGACTCCGAAATCTATGTCTAACGATCAGCTTGAGGAACTGCTGGTAAGGTTTGGGTTGTTTGACTAAGACGATGCAGTAGGGGTTATCCCTCATACCAAAGTGTCTGGAGCAATTGGCAACCTCTTACTTGAAAAAGCAGAAAAAACTGCGTAAGTTTCTTACCACCATTTGAGAAATGGGCATTCTCAACCACGCCAAAATTTGTCTACCTCATTGAAGGAGTAGAACTTATTATGTTGACTGAAGAGGTTTTAGTCCAAAAATTTATTACCGTAGCTCAGGGGCGCTGTCCCAAACTCGGCGAGCTGCTCCAGTACTGTCACGTCGAACTCGTAAACTCCTACTGGGGCTGCCCCCCGAAACTTATACAACATTTTGTTGTATTTTATCCTAACATGCTGTTTGCCTCAGTCAATGCTTACAAAGATATTTTCAGAAGTGTTGCCCAAGATTTAGGTCTATCGAACGCAGTTTGCATAAACGCCACACGCATTATTCGCGATCCCGCCTCAAGGTTGAAGCAAAAGAACCCCACTCTCTGGTTGGAACTCCAGTGGGTGGCGGTGCCCACTAGAAAAGGCAATTGGTATTTAGATCAGGACTTACCGCACTCGGACTAAAAGTTGAGTTATCGCAGCCTAATAGTACACGAATGCTGAAAGTTTGTAAATACTTGATGCCTTGGGATTTGAGCATTTTCTCTTGGTGATCACCGACTTGGTTCGCAGATTGATCAAAAAGCGATCGCCAAATAGTATCTAAAAAGGCAAGTATATTAGCTATATGTATGTTATGCTTGCGAAAAATCACCGAAATTGTCAAAACATCAATATGCCTTTCAACAAAAACGCCAAAAACTAGAAAACCTTGCTATTGCCCTAACAGATTAGGTTTGTCTGCTACGGCTTTTTCTAACGGAGAGATACAGTCTCATGAAACTAGACGTGAATCTTTGCAACAACCTGAAGTCAATCAGAACTCGCTTGGGCATGAGTCAGCAGGATTTAGCTAACAAGGCTGGTGTAACCCGTCAGAGTATTGGTGGTGTGGAATCGGGACAATATGCTCCTTCAGTTGCTATCTCACTGCGTTTAGCCAAGGCGCTTGGCTGTCCAGTCAAAGACTTATTCTGCTTCGAGGAAGATTTACCAGAAGTTCAAGCAGTTCTTAGCAAACCAGTCAAGAACGGAGAGCAATTGCGAGTTAGTCTAGCGCGGGTTGGTGGTAAATGGATAGCTTATCCCCTGGTTGGGAACGATGCTTTTCGCATCGAAATGATTCCGGCTGATGGTGAAGCAGTTGCGGTGGACGGATTTCCCGGCATAAGCAAACTGCTGAACCCGGAAGGTGAAGCAGTTGCGATGAGCCACCCCGTTGCAAAAAGAAATCTGAGCAAAGCAAGCTCTAATTCAGAACTTTCTAAGGTTTCCCCTGTTGAGGAACTGGCGAAAGGGTTAAGAAATATAAGCAAACTGCCGTTCTCCGATGGGGTTAAAGCAGAGTATCTGGAGGGTGAATTACAAAACCAAACAGGTAGAAATAAAGTTCTGGTTCGGCTGCTTGATGATATCGATAAATTGGAAAATACAGTTGTGATTGCTGGTTGTACACCGATGATTTCCCTCTGGGCAAGAGCAGCTGAACGTTGGCATCCGCAACTGCGAGTTCATCATATTTTCGCCAACAGTATGACAGCATTGCGTAGTCTGTGCCGAGGCGAAATTCATATCGCTGGAATGCACCTGTACTATCCGGAAACTGGAGAACATAACATTCCCTTTGTACGGAAAGCTTTAGCTGGTAAGAGTGCAGTTTTAATTACCCTTGGAGTTTGGGAAGAAGGACTTTTAGTCCCACCAGGAAACCCAAAGGGAATCAAAACAGTCAGCGACTTAATGGAATTAGGAATAACTATTGTTAACCGTGAATTAGGTTGTGGTAGTCGTATGCTTTTGGAACGTAAACTCCAAGAAAAACAGATACCATTACATATAGTTAAAGGATTTGACCATATCGTCTACAACCATCAAGATATCGCTCTGTCCGTAGTGTCAGGAATTGCTGATGCAGGTGTCAGTACAGCATCTGTAGCTGCTGCCTTTGGGTTGGGATTTATTTCCCTACATCAATCGCGATACGACTTGGTGATTCTTAAAGAATACTTGGAAGAAACACCAGTACAGCAATTGCTCAGTACCTTGGGACATCGGCTAGTCCAATCGCAATTAGAGGTTCTCGGCGGCTATGACATCAGCAATATTGGGGAAGTTGTAGCGAATATTTAGGGTGGAGTGTCAATCTAATTCGTAATTCGTTTCCTAATTTGTAATAACACTCGTTCACCCTTGGTACATCCCCTTCTCCCAAAGGAAGGGGCTAACACCTGTCGTAAGATGCCCGAACGCGAGAGCCTCTCCTTTAGAAGAAGCGCTGTAGGAACAAGAGAAGGCTTTACGGTGTGCTAATGTAATTCGTAATTATTACCTTATGACTAAGGAATATGTCTTTTAGTTTCTACAACTCAAATTAGTTGCTCTGTAACTCAATTACGAATTCCTCAAGTAAATCAAAATCACACAACAAGCTAGCTGCTCATGAATCATCACTTTACCATGAACAAACATCCCATTCAAATCAACGATACAACCTTGAGAGATGGCGAACAAGCGGCAGGTGTAGCCTTTAATGTTGAAGAAAAAATTGCGATCGCCACCTTTCTTGATGCCATTGGTGTTCCAGAATTGGAAATTGGTGTTCCGGCAATGGGGCAAGAAGAGGCAGAGTCGATCCAAGCCATTGCCAATCTGGGATTAAACGCCAAATTACTGGGCTGGAACCGTGCTAATTTGTCTGATATTCAAGCATCGATAGATTGTGGTTTAGAGCGAGTGCATATTTCCGTTCCTGTCTCAGAAATTCAGATTGCCGCCAAGTTTGGGGGCAAGCAGCAGAAAATGCTGAACCTTTTGCGGGATGCGATAAATTTCGCTTGCGATCGCGGTTTATCTGTATCTGTTGGTGGGGAAGATTCCTCTAGAGCCGATGAATCTTTTCTGCTGGATGTGGCGTTTTATGCTCAAGAGCTGGGAGCTTTTCGGTTTCGCTTCTGTGACACTGTAGGAATTCTCGATCCTCTGACTACTTACAGCAAAGTTCGCTCTCTTGTGCATCATTTATTCATTCCTATAGAAATGCACACACACAATGACTTTGGACTGGCAATGGCGAACTCGCTGGCTGGTCTTGAAGCAGGGGCGCAATCGGTTAACACCACGGTAAACGGGATCGGTGAAAGGGCAGGCAATGCGGCGCTGGAAGAAATTGTGATGGCACTAAAACACATCTACGGCATCCCAACGGGCATTGATACAAAACGGCTGTTGGAATTGTCTCGGTTAGTTGCTAAAGCTGCGAACTGGCCGGTTCCTCCCTGGAAAGCGATCGTGGGTGAAAATACCTTCGCACACGAATCGGGCATTCATGCTCACGGTGTGTTGCAAAATCCGGGTACTTACGAACCGTTTGCACCGGAAGATGTTGGTTGGGAACGTCGCCTTGTTGTAGGCAAACATTCCGGTCGGCATCTGATATTCAGTGTACTGCAAGAACATGGAATCACGCTCAGTCAGCCAGAAATTCAATCAGTGCTAGATGCTGTAAAGCATCAGTCAGTAAAAGTTAAGCGCAGTCTCACGGTTGAAGAACTGCTGAGTTTGGTGCCTCAAGGATGAACGCACACATTTACTGAAACATTAAGTTGCATTGTGCTTTTATTCATTAAAATGTAAGTAGATCAACTTATAAGCTTTCAGTCAGTTTGACTAAAAAAGACTTGAATCAAAAGTGAAGTTGGTTAAGAACGCATGACAATTTCGTCTCTGGTTAGCGTAGGCGCAGCCCGCCGTAGGCATCGCAATTATTGTACCAACTGCTATATTACCAACATAATTGGTAATAAACTATGCCAAGAAAAGAGCAAGGATGGATCACGTTTCAATTGTCTTCAGAAGAACTGCAATTTTTAGAACAGTACTGCCAGCAGTTCCAACGCACTAAGACTGATGTGTTACGCTCCTTGTTACGTAGTCTCCAAACAAAATTACGAAAACAGCAAGGGAAGCATTTTGATTCTGGGGAGGTTGATCTTGACTTACTTTGAGCAGTGGTGAAGAATCCTACTCGTAAAACCAATTGTCTTGCGCCCAAACAAACTCGTAACTAAAAAGTTGATAGTCTCTCTGAAATTGTAAAAAGTGTTCAACTTCAAATGTTGACTATGACAATTCCTACAGAACCAGTGCGATGTGGTGGGCTGCGCCTACGCGCTACAGTAAAATTCCCTCCAATTACAAAATTGGCTGGAACGATTTTCTAACTGTTCCAGTGATCAAACTTTTGCAGCTTGAGCAGAGTTTCTTGATCCAGAGGTAAATCAGATTTTTGATGCTCTGATGCCACTTGATGTCTAGGGTAGTCAGGATTGGTTAATTCTACTAAAGCATTTTTTTTCTACCATGCTTAATTTTCAGTCCATTCGTGCCACAGCAATGCAAAAAGTTCCATATGATTGGGCTTTGATAAAAAACCTGCTCTCAACTGAAGCAAGCTTAGAACTAACTGCGAGTTTTCCCTACGAAGAGTTTCGTTTATCAGAGGGAGAGGGATACGGATACTCTTGGGGAAAGATGCTTGCCACTAGCGAAGATATCTCTTTGATGCTCAAATCTAGTGATAATCGCTGGCGACAGCGGATGGCACAAGGCAGACTTACTTGTGATTTGGGGCATCTCAGTAATGTCTGGCAACAGTTGATAGAAGGACTGTGGACAGATTCTTACCGCAAAGCAATAGCCGAAATGTCTGGGTTAGAACTAAATAACTGTGTAATGGATATTGGATTTCGCCGATATAAATTAGGACAGTTGCATCACCCCCATACAGATGAGCCGAATAAAGTTTTAACTCATCTGCTATTTTTCAATCAACGATGGTCTGAAGACTGGGGAGGCTGTTTGCGAATTCTTAAAGACTCCCAACCGGAATTTGCCTTCCAAGATATCCTACCCTTGAGTGATTCCTCAGTTGTGATTGTGCGTTCTAACAATTCTTGGCATATGGTAACTCCGCTTACTTGCCCTGTATCTGAGTGTCGGCTAGCTTTACGAGTTGCTTTTTTTCGGAATAGTTGCCTAACTTCAGATTTAGGAGAAACCCAGTTAGCTGCGTAGCAGTCAAGTATTTTCTCTCTACTTTTGTCAGAAAATCAGCCTCCTGATTTTCTGGTTCTTCCTTGTCCTGCTTATTTATCGTCGTTGGTAATCCCTTTGAAATCGTAAAAAAGTGTTGGAGTTCAAAAGTTGACCATGACTAATCCTACAGAACTATTGCGATCGCGCTACGGTGAGATTCCCTTCAATTACAAAATTGATTGGAATGACTCTCTAGAAACACTGCTATCTCACCGTTCAGTTCGGTCTTATCTATCTGACCCTTTACCACCAGGAACCCTAGAATGGCTAGTTGCAGCTGCTCAATCTGCTGCTAGTTCAGCTAATTTGCAAACCTGGAGTGTGATAGCGGTTGAAGAGCAAGAGCGCAAAGCAGAATTATGCAAGCTGTCTAATAACCAAGTATGGGTTAACCAGGCTCCTGTATTTTTGGTTTGGTTAGCAGATTTAGGTCGGATGGCTCATATTGCTGACAGTCGCGGACTACCTCATGTGGCTCTGGATTACATAGAACTGTTGTTTAAAGCAATAATCGATGCCTCGGTGGCAGCGCAAAATGCCACTCTAGCCGCTGAATCTATTGGTTTGGGAACGGTATATATTGGTGCAATCCGCAATAACACGCAAGAGGTAGCAACACTACTAAATTTGCCACCTTTTGTGTTCCCCGTATTTGGATTGTGTGTGGGTTATCCCAATCCTGAAGTACAACCTGCTATTAAGCCGCGTTTACCGCAGTCAGTTGTATTTCACCGGGAAATCTATAAATTGGCAGAGCAAGATGAAGCGATCGCTCACTACAATGATATCATGAAAGAATTCTACACTCAACAACAGATGAATGCCGCTGTTGATTGGTCGCAAAACTCAGCCGAGCGAATCGCCACTTTAGACTATTTAAAAGGGTGCAAGTATTTGCGGGAAACTCTCAACAACTTCGGCTTCAAGTTGCTATAAAAGTCTTCACCGTTAGCCTTTGGCATCTTTGCTTAGGAAAAGACTTGTTATCGCTTCATTAAAGACCCTAAATCCTTACATACCCAAAGTTACACACTTCACACTCAGTCTCAAAAGATAATTTTGGTGCGTAAGTCCTAAGGAATAAATAGACCTACCAACTCGCCAGCCCTAGCAATTTTCCTGCTTGAAACCTTTGTACTAATTTGGGGAATCTCAAGCCATTTAAGCAGTCAACAGGCAAATTAAATGGGTATTCCTGCAAGCTTTATCTTTCAAAAAAGGGCTGAATTGTAAGAATCGCTCTTTGAGAGAAAATTGCTGACCAAAAATGTAGAATTTACCCCCTGAAACTAAAGGAGCTTCAAACAATGAATATGAAGGAGTTGTCTACCAAAGACCTCAACAAACTACGCTCTCAAGCCAAAATAATTGTCAATCGAGTGGAGATTTTCGTAGAAACTTACTTATTAGAAACCTCTCTTGATGAGAAGATGATAAACGAAACCTTACAAGAGATCATCAAGGCTGCGAATAACTTAACAACCGCAGTATCCAAAATTAAAACCGCAGAAACGGTACGTGGTGACTTGAACGGTTCAAAATAGTTTAATCGGGCTGAGTGGAACCCCATAGCTAAATAATGGGGATTGAATACAGTAAGTACTGAGTGCTGAGTAATCGATGCTAGATACTCAGCACTGTTTCCGTTCTGGAGATCAATGAATCTAATTGTCAGGAAATACCATGCTCAAGGGGCTAATTTCAAACTTCAATAACTGGTTACAAAAAAATAAAATTGTACGTAACCTGGAATTTTTTCAAGACTTTATTATTATTTCTCTCTGCCTTGGTTTATTCTGTGTGATGCTGATCCGACTAGGAGATATGTTCTTCTCCTTTTTACATCCCTTGGATTTGCGGCAAGTAACATCTGATATCTTGTTTATTTTGATTTTAGTAGAGTTGTTCCGCCTGTTAATTGATCATCTACAACAACAGAGGACATCCGTGACCGCAGCAGTAGAAATTACTATTGTTTCTGCTTTAAGAGAGGTAATTTTACGTGGTGTTCTCGAAATTCCTCGTGACCAAATTTTTGGAATAGCGATATTTTTACTAGTGTTAACAGGAATTATGGTGGCTTTACCTTGGATATCTCGTTTTCTTGAACAGGTCAAAATTCCTCACCCCGAAACAAAATAAAAAACTCAATCATTAGCTGAAAATCATCTAATTTCTGATTAATTGTAACCACAAATACTGTTTTAAAATTAGTTTTCAATCGCAAGTAAATTTGCCAAATGTATGATACTCTTTATATATGGATAAATAAAAGTACAAAAGTTCTTCAAAAACAAATAAGGTACATATAGAATCACTACTATCATCAGCTTGGACAAGACAAAATTTTCTTTTAAAGGTATGGTTTTTGCATCTTGTTAACTCATAAGCCAAAAAGTGAGGTTGATTCAGTCAAACATATCTGGTAAGGGTTCAGGCAAGAATAAACGCTTTAAAATCAGATATGCAGCGTTAAGTGCCTTTTCAGTATTTTTCACTCAAGCCTCTGTTTTTTGCCTATCAACCTTCAATGGCACTGTAACATTGGGCCTAATAATGCCCAAAAGCTATTTGGTGGAATGCATCAGATTCCAAAGCTTCTACCTATCGAAATGAAGCTGCCCTGTAAAAATAATTCTCATAATGAGAACTACTACTGTTATTTTGGCAGGTTTTAAGTCCAACCTGAGTCGTTATATAAGTCAAAAGGTTGTGAATGTTCATAGTTATAAATTAGTTTTTTATTACTAACTATTAACTTCTAGCTAATAGATTGATTAGAACATAATGTTTGATTATCTTACATCTTTCAACAACCACAATTTACCCTACCCAGATACAATTCATCCCATCGTTGTCCACTTCGTAATTGCGATGATGTTGTTTGCCTTTGTGTGCGATCTAGTTGCTTATTTCACTGGTAAAGCTCGTCTTTTTGAGGTGGGTTGGTGGAATATGTGTGTTGCCACGATCGCCATCTTTGTTGCTGTCATCTTTGGTCAGTTTGAAGCTGGCTTGGCAAGACCTTACGATGCTGTTAAGGCAGTACTGAACATGCATACGCTGCTTGGCTGGTCACTGTCTGGAATTATTGCAGCGATTACAGCTTGGCGTTATGTACTTCCCACACGCAACCCTGACAAATTACCGATTCATTATATGGTAGCAGGGCTGTTTTTAACCCTAATAGTTGGCTTGCAAGTATATCTTGGAGATGAACTTGTTTGGATATATGGACTGCACACAGTGCCAGTTGTTGAAGCATTAAAAAATGGTATTTTGCGATGAACTCGGAACTAATTGACCAATTAAGTACACAACTAGGTACTAACGGACTGCCTTATACCATTCCCATTCATCCTAACTTAGTCCATTTCACTTTGGGTTTATTCATCATTGGGATTACCTTTGATATCGTTGGTGTGCTGTTTCCCTTGGAAATATGGGTCTTCAAATATTTTGCGATTACTGTAAAACGTGCCAACTTCTTTGATGTTGGCTGGTACAACATGATCGCTTCCAGCATTATCACTTTTTTCACTGTGGGGGCAGGCTTTTACGAAATGCTTTTAGCAGCACCACCTACTGATGTCAAGAGTGCCTGGGGATTACAGGCAATGCAAACCATGATTTGGCATGGTATAGGTGGCGTCTTTTTATTAGCACTGATTCTTGGTATGACCATCTGGAGAGGATGGCAACGTTACATCTGGGACAAACAAGCATATAAACAGACAGATAGAGAAGTGCAGTGGATCTATCTGTTCGCAGGCATAGCAATCATCTTCATTATGTTCATCCACGGCACACTAGGAGCGCAACTAGCCACCGAATTTGGAGTACACAATACAGCAGATAATTTGCTGCGATTGGGCCGAGACCTGAACACAACACTTAAATAAGTCATTTGCCCAATGCCCGATACAACTCTTGAAGAGGCTGCGTCCTAAGCGTAGCTGTACCGCAGGCTTTACGACGCTGCCCATGCCCTATGCCCAATAACCAAAGACCATGAAAATCCAGAAGATTTTAAATATTTTGACGCTGCTTACAGGCGCGATCGCAGTGACTGTT
>NZ_JBALDG010000104.1:0-12145 GCF_036917195.1 Nostoc sp. | reverse complement strand
TCTTCCGTTACTAGGGTGCTTGTTATTACAGGCATCCCTTTATTTTTTGCACAACAACTACAAGCATGATCGCTCTCTTTTAGTCTAAAGTCCAGACTGTCTCAATATCTGAATAACCAAAATATGAGCAATACTTGGCTAAAGTTGCTGACGATGTATAGCTACTCAATGCCCTTTGAACTCATTGACAACTTTCCCGCAGAACTTGTAATTCCGATGTTACGCGACTACCTCGCAGTTAAATGGCTCAGGATTGAAGCCGATATATATTGCTATACTGTTTCATGCAAGGGACAATGCTTTGGAGGCGATTAAGGACAATGAGCCAAAATAAGAGTCTACAAAATTTTGGCAAAATTTGCAAAATAACTCATACATAAGCGTTTAAGTTGACTTTGTAGCTTAATCTCTCAAACCCTTTATCCTGCGCCTTCAAAGAACAACTATTTTCTAATAAATTACCTTAATTCTGGCACAAGATTAACAATAAATTTCCGATTGTCGCGCACAATAATAAGTTGCAATTGTACCTCTAGAAATTGAGATGTTAATAGTTTGTGTAAGTCTTCAATACCATTAACAGGTTGATTATTTAAACCCACAATAATATCTCCTTGTCGTACTCCTGCTTTTTGTGCTGGGCTATTCCGCTCAACGAAAATGACGAAAATAGCTTTATCTCCTGATAATTCATGGAAAAACATAATCCGGCGATAGATTTGGGCATTTTGTCCACCAATTCCTATATAACCACGCCGGACTTTTCCGTATCTCATCAGTTCTGGAATCACTATTTTTGCAGTATTAATTGGTAGGGCAAAGCATATCCCCTGTGCTGAGGCAACAAAAGCTGTATTAATCCCAATCACTTCGCTGTTGGATGTCACAAGCGGTCCGCCAGAATTACCAGGGTTGAGGGAAGCATCTGTTTGAATAATATTATCAATTAATTTACCTGAATCCGCTCTAAATGATTGCCCTAAAGCACTGATGACACCAGTTGTCACCGTTGTTTGTAATCCATAAGGATGACCAATTGCGATCGCTAACTGACCGACTTTTAAAGCTTGAGAATCACCTAAACGCGCTGCAACCAAATTAGATGCATGAACTCTGATTACTGCTAAATCTGTATCTGGGTCTTCTCCAATTAATTCTGCTTGATAAGTGCGACCATCAAAGATTGTCACCTGAATAACAGTAGCATTATGTATAACATGACTATTAGTTAAAATATATCCATCTGGCGTAAAAATGAATCCAGAGCCATTGCTGTGTATCTCTGGCATCAAGTTTTGCTGATTACGACTAAGTGCTTTTAAAGTTTTTTGGACATCAATATTAACAACGGATGGACTGACATTTTCTACTACATTGATAACTGCTACTGAGTAGGCATCAAGTAATTTTTACTCATGGCTAAGGGAATCAAGTGGAAAATTATTATTGGCTTTGAATAGTGGATTTATAGTCATATCTGCTATTACTATCGTCTGACAGTGAAGGGAAGAATCGACAAATAGAAAAAATGAGGCACAATCAGCATTATGAGAGAAGATTTACTTATTAGAGTTGTTTTCTCTGCTGATTTATTTTGAGCATGACAAGAAATTGACTATTTTACCAGCGGAACAATGCCGAAAATTATAAATTAATTTAGAGATTTTTAATACTCTTTGACAATCCGAGACTCTAACTAATAAAAATGTAGTAAACTAGTAATATTTTGAAGTTTAGACTAAAGGCAAGCGATCAGAAAATAATGCCTACAGAATTAGAAGTAAAAAAAATTACACTCATTCAAAGTTAAAACGTTCCTGAAAAGAAAAAATAGTCAGTCATCAGCCATCTTGAACTGACCACTAAATGGTCAATGCTGATAAAAGGAAAAAAGGTGTTGCAGAATAGAAATATGAATTAGGGCAACCCCGATAGCGAGTCTTGCCTACGGGACGCTGGCGCGAACGAGCGTCATAGCCTGTCGTAAACATTGCTATGTAATGTAGTAAGTAGATGGGCATTAAAAAATACAATTAAATTAAGAAATATAAATTGCTTAAAAGCTTATATTCAAAGTGTTTCTGGTACTTTATATAAGTTTACGTAGTTTTGTTTAATTGTGCCTACTTACTTACAGTTATTCTTTTCCATAACTACAACTCGAAGCTACAAGCAGCCCATATTTGACAGACTAGCACTATGGAAGATGTCTGTTACCGCAAATAAGTGCTATGTGCGGAAAGAATTTTTTCACTAGCTGCATAATATAGATTTGCTTACACCCATAGATATATAGAACTAAAGTTTCTACATCATCAAGATAAACAATATATGTCAACGCGATTATCTACTTGTTACAACCAACGATGCTCTGTGAATGTCTCACATCTAAAAAATAGTTAGGTTTCTTAGATAGTTGTAACTCCCCTATAGTCTACTTTAGCCAAAGGGAGACAGCGTTAGCTTGGGGGCAAATTTTCTGGTAACTCTTTTAGGATTGCTATAGGTAATTTCAAACTTAATTATAAATTGATATCAAAAGTGCATAAATTGATTTGAAATACACCCATATAAAAGAAAGCGAACTTTTTGAATAATGCATTTCATTCCCTAAGTAAACATATCTTGATCATAATTCACGAGGCAAATATGAAACTTTACTATCGCGGTCTTAGCTACGAATTAAACTCCTCACAGCTTGAAAGTAGGAAAAAACCATTTCAGCCAGTTTCTCATACTGGTTCAGCTTATAATCTAATTTACCGTGGAGTTAGTTATCATGTTGATCCCAATTCCCAATCGAAATAAGTTACGACTTCATCAGTAACTAAAAAATTGATTTATGAGGAATTGTCTATACTGTAAATGGTTCATTTACCGCAGAAAATAGGAATTTTGGATAGTGATTAAAGAAGCGATGTCTGACAACAAGCCGCTTTATGTCTACGTATCCACTAAAAAGAGAATGAGAAAAGTCAGATTTGTGAATGCTTCACATCTAAAATTGGTTAGGTTTCACAGATCCTGACTGTATATTCGTTTCATATTCAATCAACACTAGTTAAGCAATACAAGAACTGGGAGGAGTGATTATGTCTAAAAAGAGGGCGTTAATAGACTACCCGATACATCAATTCCTTGGAGAAAGCTGAAGTCCTTGTAGGAGAGTTTTAACATGACTATAGATCAATTGCTTCCTGTACTTCTTGTAGATGACGATCAAGACTTTTGCCAAGAATTACATATTCTGCTTAATTTTTATAGCAACAATGGGCAATTACCTCTAGAAATTGTGGCTGAAGCTGCGTCTGTTGAGCAAGCTATAAACTTTGTTACTCAAAAGCAACCAGCCTTAATTATTCTCGATTTAGGATTAACTTCGGGTAATAGAATTGCAACTCTGATACGCTTAAAAGAGATAGGTTTTATTGGTAAAGTTTTAATCTTGTCAGATCATCAAGAAGATGATGCCATCTTTCAAGCAATGCAGGCAGGAGCCGCAGGTTATATCTTTAAAAATCGTTTGGTAACTCAATTGTGTGAGGCGATCGCTACTGCACTTAAGTCTGAAATTTATCTGCCTACAGAAGCTGCTAGTGGGTTTTTCCGGCGATTCTGGGCTGATTCAGAGGCTTCTGTTTTAACACGTCAAAAGCTTCAGATAACAGAACGGGAACAAGAAGTTCTGCACTGGTTATTGCAAGGAGACTCTAATGAAGAAATTGCCAAACGTTTATATATTACAGTAGCAACTGTTAAAGCTCATTTAACAAGCATTTTTAAAAAATTGCAGGTTACTAACCGGACTCAAGCTGTTGTCACTGCTTTCAAGTTTGGTTTAATTCCGGCTTAATAGCAATAAGATAATTTTTATAATAGGCGTAACTTTATCAAGTTTCCTTTAAGGTAAAGCCCAAAATAAAATAGTTTTTTAAACACTGAATTTATAGCTTTATTCTAATTCATGACTTTACAACTCTTGTTATTAACAAATAAAAATAGTAGGTGTAAAATGAAATCTCCCAAAATCCACTTATCTACTCCCTCAAATCCTAAAACCTCAGAAAATACATCTTTGCTTGCGCCTAAGCTGCCTAGTATTTCAGCAGCAAGTATAACAGGGGGGCATAAGTCAGTTAAGGATATTGAGAACGATGCTTTTGCACAGCAGCAAATAGAGGTAACTAAACTTAAGATACAGGCGAAGTATGGCACGATTACGCCAGAGGGTCAGGAGCACTTAACTGTATTGCAAGCTTCGATGGATGGATTATTAAATTCTCGATTGGAAAAAATGTCGCAATTTAGTCATAATATAGCTAATATTCCATTAACAAGACCAGATAGACTAACACCAATTCAGGCAAAACTGACAATTGGGGAGCCTTGGGATAAGTATGAACAAGAAGCAGATGAAACAGCGCGTCAGGTAGTGCAACGCATTCATCAACCACAGAACAATAAACTTCAGCCAGAAGAGTTATTGCAAAATGAAGAACTGCAAATGAAGCCAATGGTGCAGCGGATGTCAGATGGAGGTATGGCTGCATCACCTGATTTAGAAACTTCGATTCAACAGGCTAAGGGTAGCGGACAGTCACTTGCAAAGAGGATTCGAGAACCAATGGAACAGGCGTTTGGGGCTGATTTCAGTGGGGTGAAGGTTCACACAGATACTCAAGCTGACCAGTTGAATCAATCGATACAGGCGAAGGCGTTTACCACCGGGCAGGATGTATTTTTTAGCTCCGGGGCGTATAAGCCAAGCAGTCGAAGTGGGCAGGAGTTATTAGCGCATGAGCTTACACATGTTGTTCAGCAAAGTATGAACACAATTCAATCTCAACAGCAATCAAATACTGTGAATGCACAGATAAAGCCGCTATCAGATAGGATAGAAAAAATTGAGTCTAATAAAGATAGCGGTGAGCTAATACAAGGAAAAGTTTATATAGAAAATCGTCCCCTTTTTTAAAATAATAAAGATAAGGAATATAGAGAAAAAACTAAATCTAAAAAATTAGATAAAGGTAAAGGAGAACGGAATGTACAGTATATGTTAAACGATGATATAGTAAGATACTTTAATAGTAAAAATGAATTTTTTAAATATGCAGAAGAAAAAACTGAAAATATAGGGTATGTCAAAAAAAAGCAAACCTGGATACGTCTTCCCAATCAACTAATTGTACTAGGGGAAAACCATAATAAAACGACATTAACCGATATAGTAAATGCAGTACATACACAAAAATTTATGTACGAAGGATACACCGAACTTCCAGAAGAAACAACTACAAAAATTAAAACATTAATTGCTGAACGAGACCAATATTTAAATAAAAAAATGAATTTAGATAAAAATGATAAATATAATCATAAAGCTGAGGATTTTTATCCAAAAGTTTTAAAGGGATTATATAATATTAAGTTTGTTCAAGACCTACCCCAATTAAAACCTCCATCTGATTACCTAATAAAAGCAGCAATTATAACTGCTGCTAGTTGTGATAAAACCTCAGAGTTATATAAAATTTATAAACAAGAAAGGGAAATGTTTGATTCAATCTCGAATGAAAATCTCAATGATGTTTTAGGAAAAACAGATAAAGAAATTTGGAAAATTTTTAAAGATTTTAGGAATGAGTTTACGAAATATGCAGAAGTAAAAATAGAACGTACAAAAAAAGCAAACCCAAAAGATACAAGTGAATTCCAATCTGACAAAAATTATAGTAAAGAGGAAAAGGATCCAGAACGAAAAGCTGACAAGGAAAGAGATTTTTCTATGTACCAACATATTAAAAAAGCCAAAGCTGAGGGTTATTTACTTTATGGACTTGGTGAATTTCATAGAGAGCGCTTACAAAATTTATTAGATAAAGAAGGAATACAAAATCAAGAAATGGACGAGTTTCTAGAAAATCAACGAAAGAAATATCCAGATAATAATTATTAGGAGGATAAAGGAACTGCCAACGGCGCATTACGGATGTTTGAGGTTTAGCCTTTTACCATAACAGGTAAACAATGTTATTAAATTTAGTTAAAATGAGGAAAATATCAAAATGAATGCTTTAGAAATTATCAAGAAAGCTTACATATATTTAGGAGAAAAAAATATTTCTAATTATTTTTCTCTAATGTCCCCTAATGTTGAATTTTACCAAACTGAAGAACTATCTTGGGGTGGTCAGTATCGTGGTTTTGATCAGATAAAAGTTTTTTTTTCAAAGATTTTTCCGCTGATTGATTCTTCAGTCGAGATATCTCACTACATTCAAGCTGGCGCTCAAATAGTTGCGATCGGCAAGACTAGTGGCGTAGCAAAGCTAACTGGGAAAAAGTTCAGTTGTAATTTGGCTCACATCTGGACAATTGAGGAAGAAAAAATTGGGCGATTAGAGGTTTATATTGACACTGATGTAATGAATGCGGCACTGACTTCAACCTAACAAGTGATTTGAAATAACACATGAAGGCATGGCTGAACTCAGCTGATCAGGTTCATCAGTGGAAAGAGCGATCGCTATTTCAAGTTTAAAATTCACATTGTCACAAGCAACGATTCTATGCTCGTCTTACTCTATAAATATTTCACAGGTTTTAACAGGAGGTTCACAGATGAAAATTTTTGTTGCAGGCGCAACGGGAGCGATCGGTCGTCCGCTGATCGCACAATTGCAGGTGCAAGGACACGATGTAGTCGCGTTGACCCGTTCTCCAGAAAGAGCAGAAACTTTAGCTGAACATGGCGTGGAATCTGCGATCGCAGATGTGTTCGATGCAGATGCTGTCAAAGCTGCCATCAAGAGCGCTCAACCGGAAGTGGTGATTGAACAACTGACCTCCTTGCCCAAAACTTACACAGGCGAGTCGATGAGTGCAGCAGCAGCCTTGAACACTCGCATTCGTCGAGAAGGGGGTGCCAATGTGCTGGCGGCAGCGCAAGCGGCAGGTGTGCGCCGTTACTTGAGGCAATCGATCGCATTCTGGGCGGTTCCTGGTACTGGATTGGCAGACGAAGAAACGCCACTAGCTTTTGATGCCTCGCCTGCGGTTGCAGCAGACATTCTCACAGTGACTGAAATTGAGCGTCGCTTACTAGGGAACCCCAATATAGAAGGAATTGCCCTGCGCTATGGCTTCTTCTACGGGCCAGGCACTTGGTTTGCCCCCGATGGCGACGTTGCTAAACAGGTGCGACAGCAACAGTTCCCGATTATTGGAAATGGCGAAGGCGTATGGTCATGGTTACACATTGAAGATGCGGCGATCGCCACAGTTGCAGCAGTGGAACGGGGCAATCCTGGCATTTATCTGATTACGGATGATCGCCCCTTAGAGGTGCGTGTGTGGCTCTCTGCTTATGCCCAATGGCTCAATGCTCCACCGCCTTTGCAAGTATCGGTTGAGGATACTCTGCTTCTTAGTGGTGCGGATGCTATCTATTATGGTACTCAGATGCGAGGCGCATCGAATGCTAAGGCAAAACGCGAATTAAATTTTCAGCCTCGACCCTTGGAATGGATGGTTAACACCGCCGTGGCTCATGCTAGTTAACAATTTAAGGGAGAAGAAATATGAAGATTGCTCAATATGGAACAATAATCGTGGTAATCCATACGCTCGTCAACGGACTGCATGGTTTAGCACATGTGGAAATCCCAGTTTCCCTTTCTCTGCTTCAGAGTTTGTTTGTGGGTATTGTGATTTTTCCGATTCCCATGATTGCAGCCGTTTTACTTTGGACACAGTTCTACCGCATTGGTAGCTGGCTCTTGCTCAGTTCAATAGCAGCATCGCTGCTTTTTGGAATTTACAATCATTTGCTCGTGATTAGTCCCGATCATCTGTCTCAAGTTTCCTTTTCAGGTTGGGGTCTGCTTTTCCAAATTACAGCCATCTTGATATTAATTGTGGATGGATTTGGCAGTTGGATTGGCATCTGGGCATTGAAAACGATTCAGCAACCAGAAAAGGTTATATGAGTTGTCTTGATGATTTTAACCACCATCGTCCGTTATTGTTCACCTGCTTGCTCTCAATTTAGAGCAGTTTTCTTTCATTAGACACACAGCGAATTATCCATGTTTGTGGCAACGCAAGCCGCAGTCAAGCACATGAAAGAGGGCAGTCAGGGGGTGACTTCCTGGCTTGGGCATCCAAGTAAGGATTAGCAGAGTATATTTATTAGGCAAATTCCAGGAATCCCGGTTGAGCGTTCACATTTATTTTTCACAGAGGTTGATAAAATATGTTTGATCTCGACCAAACTATTAAAGATCGGCACTCAACACGCAAATTCTTATCCCAACCAGTGCCACAGGCTTTACTCGATGAAGCCCTTGCTCTAGCGCAGCATGCACCGTCGAATTCAAACATCCAGCCGTGGCGGTTGGTGTTTGCCCAAGGCGATCGCTGCGATCGTCTGCAAGAGACTTTGCTAAATCAAGCCAAGCAGCAACCGCCCTACAGCTTTGGGCTGCCGGAGTCCTTCCAGCATTACCGCCAGGAACTGGGCGCACAAGTCTATGGGGCTATGGGGATTGCTCGTGACGATAAAGTGAATAGACAGCTAGCCCTTCTGCGTAATTACGAATTTTTTGGCGCACCAGTGGTTGGTATCGTCTGTATGCACCAGGATTTGGGCGTTGCAGATGCTTTGAGTGTGGGGATGTATTTACAAACACTGGTGTTGTGCCTAACCGCTCGCGGCATTGGCACCTGCGTAGAGGTTTCGCTAGCGGCTTATCCCGAAATTATCCGCAGTGAATTGAACATCCCACCAGAATTATTGATCATTTGTGGTCTAGCCCTTGGTTATTCCGATACTGATTTTCCCGCTAATAGTCTGCATATAAGCCGTGAGGCTGTTGAGAAAAATGTCTTGTTTCTGGACAATTAGAAAAAGACTGTCTTTTGATTATAGAATTGTCAAAAAGAAATTCATTGTGCTTACGACAGACAGATTCACCTCTGTAAAACAAATTAATTTAACAGGTTTTTCCATAATTTTCTGTCGCTGTAAGTTAGTTAAGCTAATCGGCATTGCATATTTGCAGTCTGCACTCCCACTGTCATCAATAAAAAATGATGTCTGTTGAAATTTTTGATTCAGGAGGAAGAAAGATGAAAATTGCTCAATATGGGACAATAATCGTGGTCATCCACGCGATCGCGCATGGACTGCACGGTTTAGCACATATGGAAATCCCAATTCCTCTCTTTTTGCTCCAAAGTTTATTTATTGGTGCTGTGATTTTGCTAACTCCCATTATTGCAACCGTTTTACTTTGGATGCCATTTGATCGCATTGGTAGCTGGTTGCTCATAGATGGATTCGGTTGTTGGATTGGCGTATGGGCATTGAAAACAATCCAGTAACCAGAGCAGGTGTTATGAGTTTGTAATCATCGTTCGCATAGATTACAACATGGAAAGGAGTAGCGCTGTGAACTAGCAACCAACAAGTGGTTAAGATTTCTAAAAACCCATCTGCAATCCTAATTTTATCAGTCTTGAAACACTTACACTCTCTTGCATTATAAGGAGAAAGAAGCATGAGCCAATCTAATCTATCCACTGCTACCCAAGAAACAGCTACCAATACCATCCTGGACACTGCTGCTCAAGAAGCGGCTACTGATACCATCGTGGACATTGATCTTAACGTTCAAGCCCAGAAGGGTCCAGACCTACGAAAAGACCATCCAAAAAGTCACGGCTTGGTTTGGGGAGAGTTCAAAGTTGAGGAAAATATTCCTGAATCGTTGAAGGTGGGTATCTTTGGCCAGTCCAAAACCTACCCGCTTTGGATGAGGCTCTCCAATGCTTCCTCAATAGAGAAGCGCGGTATGTTCAAGTCGGATCTTGATCCCGATGTTCGGGCATTGGCGATCAAACTTTTACAGGTAGAGGGTGAAAAAGTGCTGGATGATGAGCAGGAAACCCAAGACTTTTTGATGATTAATCATCCGGTCTTCTTTGTCCATGATGCTCAAGGGTTTGCCAACCTGACAAAAGCAAGCGTTGGTCAAGCAAATGAAGAAGAACTGCGATCGCTACAATCCACCTTTGAAGTCCTCAAAGCGGTTACGAGCAAACAAGTTGCAAATCCGTTGCTGATCCAATATTGGAGTACAACTCCCTATAAACTTGGTTCTCAGTCCATCAAGTTTTCTGTAAAACCTCACGAGCAAGATACTCCTGGTTCAACCCCCACTTCCGAAACTTACCTGCGTGAGGCAGTCGTTAAATATCTGTCGGAAGAGGGCAAAGATGCAACCTTTGACTTCTTGGTGCAACTTTATATCAACGACGAGAAAACTCCAATTGAAGATCCAATGCAAGAGTGGAAAGAGAAGGACTCACCGTTTATCAAGCTTGCAACCATCACAATTCCAACTCAGAAATTTGACTTTGAGGAACGGAAGCGACTGGATGAGGGTCTATCGTTCATGGCTTGGCATACCCTCCCAGAACACGTACCCTTGGGTAGTGTCAATTTAGCTCGTAAAAAAGTTTATCAAGAGATAGTAAAGGCTCGACGGAGTAATATCCACCACCGCGTCGAAGAGCCGCAAGCATATAGTTCAGTTTTAGACGATCCTGAATAATCTTGCTTGCCAACTACTTCCGCCAACAATTGGTGGAAGTAGTGTCTCGCAATATCTAGAACACTAACGATTGCTCTTTCAGCTAATTGCTTGGCGTTAACGCAAGCCCTTGATAATAATCACCAGCTATGCATTTAAAAGTTCCGAATCAGTTGCATTGGCGCGAATACTTTGCAGAATTCCTGGGAGCCGCTTTCAATATTTTCATCGGCTTGAGTGCAATCGTCTTTAACTTTGGGCACGGTTTGCCAATAGAACAGATTGTGCCTGATTCAAGTATTCGGCGGCTGATTACGGGACTAATTTTTGCTGGAAGTGGAGCGATTGTAGCCGTTTCTCCAATTGGGAAACTGAGTGGCTCTCACATTAATCCTTCTGTCTCACTTGCATTTTGGATACACGGCAAAATGCACCTCCGAGATTTTGTTGGCTTTGTAATTGGACAGTTTCTTGGAGCAATCACTGCTGTGTTACTGCTTGTGACCCTGTGGGGAGATTATGCTAGAAGCGTTAGTAACGGCATGACACTGCCTGGGTTGAATTATCCGCTGTGGATGGTATTTTTATCAGAAGTCACGATTACATTTCTCTTAATGTTGACGATTTTTATCTTTATCAGTCATCATCGGCTGATGCGCTGGACACCTTTGATCCTTTGGCTTTTAATTGCCGGGATGGTGTGGCAAGAAGCTCCAATTTCGGGAACAAGTCTCAATCCGGCGCGGAGTTTCGCTCCTGCACTGGTAACAGGAAATTGGCATCACCAGTGGATTTATTGGATTGCTCCGCCAATGGGTGCTGCGATCGCTGTAGGGGTGTTTCGGCTGATCACGTTAGGCGAACGGGATGTTCTGACTGGAAAACTCTATCACGCTTTTAATTACCCCAGTATTTTCAAAAATGTCAAACTGCTTCATTTCCAGCATCACCCTCACTCGAACAGATCAGCTTAGATGGGTATGTCAGTTTATGCTGCTTGGATAGCTATTGTCTTAGACTCTGCTTCTGGTGTAGAACACACCTCTAAGTTCACACTTTTGGCAGAAGGATTATTGCAAGAATTCGCAATCTTTTTGAAAGTTTTTCTGGAAGGCATTGCAATTTTAACAGTTGCGATCGCACTCATTCTCACACTTCAAAAAATCTTTCATCTCTGGAGACGTGAGCGAGTTCTCCAAGAAACGATCCGTTTAGAACTAGGAGTGGTGTTAGCCTTAGCGCTGGAATTTCTATTAGCTGCCGATATCGTTGGCACAGCTATTTCCCCCTCGTGGGATGCAGTGGCAAAACTTGCAGCGATTACTGGTATCCGTACCTTTCTCAACTTCTTTTTACAACGAGAAGTACGAGAATTACGAGAAACAGCCCACTCTCTGGACGGTAAAGTCAGTAAAGGTCTAAGTAAGTAAGTCAGTACAATAAAACCAAACTATAGACTTGTCGCTAAATAAGAATAAAAAATTATGAAATGCTATTGTGGATTTCACTCTGGCAATTTATGCAGCCATCAAGTAGAAATTCCATAA
>NZ_JBALDG010000103.1:0-15794 GCF_036917195.1 Nostoc sp. | reverse complement strand
TCGATAACTTTTTTGTTTGCTCGTATCGCATAGGTCAATTAATTTAAGCGACAAAATCCTTAATCATACCAGAAAATAATTTTGCAAGAGGTCTAATGTCAAGACCCTGTCTTCCAACCA
Organism: Nostoc sp.; assembly: GCF_036917195.1. Lineage (GTDB taxonomy): Bacteria > Cyanobacteriota > Cyanobacteriia > Cyanobacteriales > Nostocaceae > Nostoc. The sequence goes on along the minus strand of NZ_JBALDG010000103.1, from coordinate 15,674 downwards.
AACTTTGAAAAAGCTTCACGACTTCAAAAGTCTTCATTTGGGGAAATACTCGCTAGTACTAGCCATCAGTCAATCCGGGCAAACGTTTCCCACTCTCCATTCTACTCATGGATTTGAAGAGCTACGCCGAAAAGGATCCATTGGCGAGCTTTTTATTATGACTGGCGAGCTGAGTAGTCTCATGGGTTCAGCAATCGGCCAACCTTATTATAAAGGAGCTGCTTTTAGGCGAAGGATTTTCGTCAATGGCAGCGGGCGTAGAACTGCTGAACCTTCTACAGTGGCAGTTGCTGCCGCTCAACAGACGCTGACAGAGCTTTTGTTTCGTATTGCAAAACAGATGAGACAAGCGTTTCTCTACTCAAATCCTTTTGGTATGACTTTGACAGAAGAAAGCTTATCTGTTCTGGAAACAATAAAGAGTGATTTTCTTACAAAAAGTGTTGTTTCTATCACCGGTACTAGCGTGAGTGGAGTAGCAATAAAATCCTCTGAAAATCAAAAACTGATTAGCAGAGGGCAAAAATGGGCACTGAATGTCACAGAAACTCCTTTTGCGTGGGGGGTTCATGCTTTGTATATATTGATAACGGTTGGATGGGTGATTCCATTTGGATATACTGTTCCGTTAATTCAAACAATATTTCGCTTGATTGTCTTTGTAACAGGTTTACCAAATAATTTATTTTTATTAGTGCTGATTGCTCCTTTTGTGACTTTGGCAGACATCGCCATTTATATCTTCGGTCCGTGGCTTTGGACGTTTGGACTACGTTATTTTCAAGGCAGACAGCTTTTGGCACGCACAGGTAAAAGGACTTTGATTATTGGTGATGTAACTTGGGTACATCAGCTATTGAAATCTTATGTGAGTAAGCTTTTTTCGTTAAGCTACGGTATTTCCTCTTTGGAGGTGTATGGAGCCAACCCGCAAGACCATATGTTGCATAACTTTGGGCACCGGGTAGTCAGAGGTACTTTAGTTTTTTTGGGCGTGCCCGATGGACGTCGGAGTCGGATGCAAAAAAATGACGAAAGCGCTGTCATTATGACTGGTCAACAAGCTAACGGTGTCAGGAACATCGGTGTGGGACCAGAGTTCGTTGTACTTGGGCACAATCCGGAGATAGAGTATAAAGGATTTAATAGCGCTATTACTTTGTGGAGTCACACTGATTCTCTGTTTGAAGAAAAGAGAAGTACAGTGGATGACAAAGCCGTTATTGAGGAATTAAGAGAATCGCGTTTTAGCTCTTTTGAGCGTTTACTGGCAGGTTACGTGCTTTTCTGGGCGTTGGCAAAAAAGGTGGCTTCATTTCCTTTTCTAAAGTATCAGCATTGGAAGTCTCAAAGCAGAACAAGAATTGCGACTACCGCTTCGCCTGTATCAAGTGTGAACCTTGATTTGCCTGAGGATGAAAAAGGGTTCTCGACAAGCATCGGAACAGAAAAATACGCTAAACCAAAGTACTAAAGCCAACGAGTTTTTAGCGTCTAATGAGCAGAGTCACAACAAATATGGAGGAATTGACGTGATCTCAAAACTGAAGCTTGGGACTAAATTTACGTTACTATTGGTGCTGGTTTTCTTTGGTGGGATTGTTCTCAGTAGTGTTACATTGTCAAGTGCAATGCAGCGGCAAGCTGAAGATGAGGTTACGAACACGTCCCAAATTCTGACCCAGATGATAAACTCTGTCAGGAACTACACGAATCAAAATATCAGTCCACTCCTGCAAGAGCGCGTAGAAACTGAAGCTCAGTTTGTCCGAGAATTCGTACCCACCCACGCAGCGCGAGAAGTATTTGAGCGCTTTCGCAATCGCCCAGAATACAGTAACTTTTTCTACAAAGATGCAACACTCAATCCTACCAATCCCCAAGATCGGGCAGATAAGTTTGAAAAGATGTTGGTAGAGCAATTCCGCAGTCAACCAAATCTCACCAAGCTCTCAGGCTATCGGGATAGATATGGAGAAAAGTTATTTTTTATTGCCCAACCGCTGGTGATTAAAAATGCAAGTTGTCTGCGATGCCACAGCACCCCTGAAGCAGCTCCCAAGAGCCTGCTTGCCACCTACGGCGACAAAAACGGTTTTGGCTGGAAGCTTAACGACGTAGTTGCAGCCCTAACAATTTACGTCCCAGCAAACGAAGTTCTTGCTCGCGGTCATAAATATATGGCTTTGACGATGGGTATTTTTGTGGTGATTTTCGCCTTAGTGGTGTTGCTGATTAACTGGTTGCTGAAGCATACGGTCATCCATCCCATTAAACAACTAACTGCGATCGCCCACAAAGTTAGTACTGGAACCATGACGGTGGAACAAGTGAAAGAGTTTGATTCCCACAGGATTTCTAAATTTGCCCGACGGGCTGACGAGCCAGGGCAACTTGCCCGCGCCTTCCAGCACATGGCACATGAAGTCACTGCCCGTGAGCAAAATCTCACTCAGGCAGTTGATCAGCGCACCGCACAACTGGCTGAAAGTATGAAAGAAGCTCAAAGAGCCAGGGCTGGAGCTGAGGAGGCAAACAGCTCCAAAAGTCAGTTTCTAGCCAATATGAGTCACGAACTACGCACTCCACTCAACGCCATCATCGGCTACAGCGAGATTCTAAAGGAAGATATCGAAGACCTGGGTGCGTCCGACCTAATTCCAGATGTGCAAAAGATTTACGGGGCAGGTAAGCACCTGCTAGGGCTAATCGACAACATTCTCGATCTCTCCAAAGTCGAAGCAGGCAAGATGGAACTGTTCTTAGAGACTTTTGAGATTGCTCCCTTAGTGGAGGATGTTACCGCTACGATTCGACCTTTGGTTGCAAAAAACAAAAACATCTTGGTGGTTAACTGTCCGAATGACATCGGCTTCATGCATGCCGATATGACCAAAATTCGCCAGAGCCTATTTAACCTCTTGAGTAACGCTAGCAAATTTACAGAAAATGGCACGATTACGCTCTCCGTGGAAGGGAGCTATTTTGAAGCGTCCCCCCCTGGTCTTCTCACCTCATACCCTGGTTCCTGGAAAATCACTTTTAAAGTGACTGACACGGGCATCGGTATGACCCCAGAACAGCAGGCAAGATTGTTCCAATCGTTTACTCAAGCCGATGCTTCCACAACTCGCAAGTATGGTGGGACAGGGTTAGGGTTGGTGATTGCTCAGAAATTCTGTGAAATGATGGGTGGTGATATTAGCGTTGAGAGCGAAGCAGGTAAGGGTACTACATTCACGATTCGGTTACCAAAGCAGGTGCAAGAACTCCAACCTGAGTCATCTGGACAGAATGAACGGCATACAGTCATTGCCCATCCCACCACATCGGGAGCAAGCACCATCTTAGTAATTGATGACGATCCTTCAGTGCAAGACCTAATGCAGCGTTATCTCAATCGGGAAGGATTTCATGTGGTCACCGCTGCTAGTGGGCAGCAAGGGCTTTGTCTCGCTAGGGAACAAACCCCAGACGCAATCTTACTTGATGTCATGATGCCTAATATGAATGGCTGGGTAGTACTAAGTGCCTTCAAAACTGATCCTGACTTAGCAAGCATTCCGGTAGTAATGGTGACGATCATGGATGACAAGAAATTAGGCTACGCCTTGGGTGCATCTGACTATCTCCTCAAACCCATTGACTACGCTCGCCTGACAGTAGTGTTGCAGAAATACCGATCAAACTCATCCCCCAGCTCGGTTATGGTGGTGGAAGATAACGCTGAAAACCGGGAGATGATGCGCCGTCAGCTGACCAAAACGGGATGGCGAGTTATTGAAGCCGAAAACGGACGCAGGGCACTGTCCATCCTTCAATTGGAGCAACCAGACGCAATTTTATTGGATCTAATAATGCCGGAAATGGATGGGTTTGAGTTTGTCAGCGAACTCCGCCAGCATCCCCAGTGGCGGGCAATTCCAGTGATTGTGCTGACCGCTAAAGACCTAACTCAAGAAGACCGTCAGCGGCTAGATGGACAAATTCAACGTGTTTATCAAAAAGGTTTCTGCAACCATCAGATACTTATCAATGAGATCCGCAGTTCGGTGAGCGCTCATCCCCGCCAGAATTCTTACTCTCTTCCTCCCATAGGAGCAATTGATGCCTAAAATACTATTGGTTGAAGACAACGAAATTAATCGAGATATGCTATCTCGTCGCCTACAACGTCGAGGGTACGAGGTGTTCTTCGCCGTCAATGGTGCTGAGGGCGTATCCAAAACCCTCTCCGACAAGCCTGATATAGTGCTAATGGACATAAACCTGCCTGGGATGAACGGCTGGGAAGCTACCCAACAGATCAAGACAAATCTACAGAGCAAAAATATTCCCGTGATTGCGCTGACTGCCGCGATGGCGGGTGATTCTGAAAAAGCCCTAGCAGCAGGCTGTGATGACTACGATACCAAACCCATCGACTTACCCCGCCTGCTGGAAAAAATCGAAGTGCTCCTGAAGAAGACGAAATCACAAAGGCAGGAGTCTATAACCATTCCTCAAGATCGTAGGATTCAGCATACCCTGCTGACCCTTCTGCGCCACGAACTCTGTACACCGATGAATGCCATCATCGGCTACAGTGAAATGCTCTTGGATGAACTGAAATCTCAGCAAGACTCAACCCTGTTTAGGGATCTCCAAAAGATTTACACCTGTGGGACTCAACTGCTGACGCTAGCGAACGCTATTCTCGACCCAGCTCAACTACAGATGAACCAGATATATACACCAATTCAGCGGACGACAGCACAAGGCAACTCCGCTGACTGGCTCTGGAATATTGACACCCTCGGCTCCACCATTCGCCTAGAACTGCTTACACCCTTGAGCACTATCATCGGTTACTGCGAGATGCTGCTAGAGGAAGCTTCTATTAAAATCATCTCAGACCTAAACAGAATTCATACTGCTGCCCAGCATTTGCTGAGCATGATTAACGACATCGTCAACGTGTCTAGGCAGCAGTTACAGGCAATTGATGCTAACGGGCCGGATACACCGTACCTGATGCTGGAAAGCCCAACTGCAACGTCTCTTGTGCAAAATGCAGACATCATAATTCATACTTTGAGTGAGGAAAACCCTTGGGCAGTTGTTGCTGTGGGAGGCACACTCCTAGTGGTGGACGACAACCAAACTAACTGCAATCTTCTCGAACGACAGCTAGAACGTCGGGGCTATACGGTGGCAGTTGCCACCAACGGTCCTCTTGCCCTGAGAATGCTTCAAACAATGTCAGTAGACCTAATTCTACTGGACATTATCATGCCGGGGATGAATGGATTTGAGGTGCTCCAACAGATCAAGCACCACGAAGACTGGCGTCACATTCCAGTAATCATGCTTTCAGCCTTGGATGAGATTGATAGCGTCGTCCGGTGCGTAGAAATGGGGGCAGAAGACTATGTATCCAAGCCGTTTAAGCCTGTGCTACTTTATGCCAAGATATCCGCTTGTCTGGAGAAAAAACAGCTGCGAGACCAGCAGATTCTAACCCTTGCTCAACGATCAATCACTGAAGCAACCCCTGTACCCGTGCTCCTCTCACTCTTGTCCAATGGGGCGATTCTCTATGCCAATGCCAGCGCTGGTACCACTTTTGGTCTTCCTGTCGAGGAATTGCTGAATCGCCACACGCAGGACTTTTACCTTGATCCCAGCAAGTATCAGGAAGTGTTGGATGCATTATCCAAGGCTGAATTTATCCCGTGTTGGGAACTTGGATGTCAGCGGACAGACGGAACGCCATTTTGGGTCACTGCATCGCTGCAACTGCTAAGATTCAATGGTGAAGCGGCTGTTTTGTCTGCCCTTTGTGATGTTACAGACCGTAAGCAGGCAGAGGATTCTCTGCGCCTTGCTGAAAAGAAATATCGTAGCATCTTTGAAAATGCGTGCTCAGGTATCTACCAGTCCACCCCTGATGGTTACTTTATTAGCATCAACCCAGCGATGGCGCGAATTCATGGATATGACTCTTCCGCTGCCATGATGGAGGCGGTAACGGAAATCGGTCATCAGATTTACGTTGACCCGAACAATCAAGAGAAGTTCAGACGCTTGGTTGAAGAACAAGGTGAGGTTACAGGATTTGAATATCAGGCTTATCGGCAAGATGGCGACATCATTTGGGTTTCCGAGAGTGCTCACGCAGTTCAGGATGTTAGTGGGCGGTTGCTCTACTACGAAGGGATCGTGGAAGATGTTAGCCAGCACAAGTTAGCAATATCCGCCCTCAAGCGCCAGGTAGAGGATTTGCAAATTGAGATTAACCAGTATAAGCGCGCCCGTCAGGTAGATCAGATTACTCAGACTGACTATTTCCAGCAGTTGAAGGCAGAAGCCGAAAATCTGCAATTCCAAGATGATGATGATCAACAAAGATCGATACCGAAAGTGCTGTTGGTAGAAGACAATGAAATGAATCGAGACATGTTGTCTCGTCGCTTGCAACGTTCCGGGTACGAAGTGGCGATTGTGATCAATGGAGTAGAGGGCGTGTCGAAAACTGCTTCAGAAAAACCTGATATTGTTTTAATGGATATGAGCCTGCCCGTAATGAATGGATGGGAAGCGACTCAACAACTCAAGGTAAATCCTCAGACTCGAAATATTCCTATCATCGCATTGACTGCTCATGCTATGGCGGGCGATCGCGAAACAGCTATGGCGGCAGGCTGTGATGACTACGACACCAAACCAATCGAGCTACCTCGCCTGCTGGGCAAGATCAAGATCCTCTTGGAAAAGGGACTTCCAGAAAATATATAATCAATAAGAATAATAATCATTAGAAGTAAGAGAAGCTAGATGTAGAAAGACGAATTGTTTGACCAGAACGGCAAATTGTTTGTCATCAATCGTAGCCGTATAATTACGGTATACAACATTTCAAATTCAACAACTGTCTTTCTTCTTAATATTCAGTAGACCGAAAAGTTTTGCAGAAGCCTTACTAGTCCTTCATTTCCGCTTGGGAATACAATCCACCTAAATCAGCTTGTAATCTACCTTTCAAGAACTTTTGTTCTGGGTGGACTTGATATCGATTGCAACTGGTGATGATTGGTAGTCCCAAAAACGACGGCTAAATCCTGAGAGGATATCTGAAAAGTAAGAAAGCTCACGTAACGATATCCTGTCATTAGAAAAAACACTGAAGTATGACAGAGTTACGAGAGCCATGAATCCATCGTACCCAAGTAATCTAACTTCACAGCAGTGGGAACTACTATCAGGGTTAATTCCTACGCCCAAAACAGGTGGTCGAAAACGTAGTGTTGATATGCAGGCGCGAGTTAACGCCATCCTGTACATATTGTGTGCAGGTTGTGCAAGGCGAATGCTGCCAAATGACTTTCCCAAGTGGAAAACTGTGTATCATTACTTCCGGGAATGGCGAAAAGATGGAACATGGCTTGAAATTCACGAGCGGTTACGTTCATGGGTAAGGGTAAGTCAAAACCGAGAAGCATCACCCAGTGAGGCAATTATGGATAGCCAAAGCATTGAAACAGCAACAATGGTATCGCAACAAGTTGGTTATGACTCTGGCAAAAAAATTAAGGGACGTAAACGCCATATAGTCGTTGATACAATGGGTTTACTCATCGTAGTTGTCATCACTGCTGCCAATGTTAGTGAGCAAGCAGGTGCCAAACTAGTTTTTTCCAAACTCGATTCTGTCTGCGATCGCTTCTGTCGTTTAATCACAATTTGGGTTGATGGCAGCTATCGTGGCAAGGATTTTCAGCATTGGGTCATTGATGTCTATCGATGGATTTTAAGTGTTGTCACCCGCCACGAAGAACAGAAGGGTTTTGTTGTATTACCCAAACGCTGGCTTGTTGAAAGAACTTTTGGTTGGTTTAACTGGTGTTGGCGATTAAGTAAAGATTATGAAATCTTACTACAAACGACAGAAACCTTTGTTTATATTGCGATGATTCATCTGATGCTCAAACAACTTGCGTGATTAAAATTACGTTTCAAAAACTTTTCAGACATCCTCTAAGCGTATTACCAACTATGGCGACACTATAGTAATTTATACTGAACGCTTGCTTGATACTTGGCAAGATGGCGAAATCCGTAATCTTCAGCCAGACATGATACACCTCACTTTGGACATTATCTGGAAAGTAATTTTCAATCACGAGCTAAGTGAGCAAGAAGCTCAAGACATAGCTTACATTTTAGGTGTATCTACAAGATTGTTTGAGAACCTACCTCAAGAAGGATTTAATAATAAGCTAGAGGAGTATTCAACAACGAAGAACTTACGTCACGAGCGTATTCTTCAAGAAATGGATCGATATATTTATTCCCTGATTCAGCGGTGTAGAGAAAGTAGTGAAGATCCAGGCGATCTGATCTCGATGCTGATGCAAGTTCGTAATGAAGATGATAATACTCAAATGAGCGATCAGCAACTTCGAGACGAAGTTGTGTCTTTACTCTTTGCAGGACAAGAAGCAGTAGCGGTTGTCTTGTCTTGGACTTTTTTACTGATATCTCTACATCCAGAAGTACAAACCAAGTTACAGACAGAGTTAAACGAGGTATTGAGTGATCGGTGTGCTTTAGTTGCCGATCTACCACACTTATGTTACACCAATTCGATAATTAAGGAGGCAATGCGGCTTTATCCACTGATCGCAGTTATGCCCCATATAGCTACCCAAGATTACAAAATTGATAGTTACAAAGTACCGACAGGATGCACAGTTTTAATGAGTCCTTAGATAATGCATCGACATCCGCGTTACTTTGAACAATACAGAACTAGTATTACTTATATAAGAGTTAAGTTAATGTTAACGCTTTCTTTATAAAGAATTAATCTCCTACTATTAAAGTTGATTATAACAACGTTATATTTAACTCAAAAAGAAATAAAATTTTGCTACCAAAGCAATTTTTAATAATCAACTTATTGACAGCTTTTATAACAGTCTGATCTACTATTTTCTGTTTAGTGACTTACCTTCAGTCAGACTTCACACTTGAGTGTATTGTTATCACACCTCAAAGTCATAATGTACTGTTCATTATTTAATATCATCTTAGATGAAGGATTTTAGCAATTTTTTAATCTCAAGGCTTTTGCCAAAAATAGAGTAAAAAAGACATAGAAAAAATTCCAATCGTATTTGTAATTTTTTTGTCATACATAAGTAACTTTCAATCTGTAACCCTATCTTTATAGCCAATGCTCGTTTCAGTTTTCTCGTATGCGGATTATTTTCAATGAACTTTGTTAACAAAATTATTGTTTCTGACTTTCGCTCGTCTTCTAATAACAATCACTTTGCCTACTTAAATGGTTTGCGTGGATTGGCTGCATCTATTGTCGTAATTTTTCATTTCTTGATGGTGTTTTATCCAGCAACAGTCAACGGCAATCCTAAAATCTCTCACATTCCTGTTGATGTATGGCTCTATAATTCCCCATTTGGTTTTTTCTACAACGGTCGTTTTGCTGTTAGTATATTCTTTGTACTTAGCGGCTATGTGTTAACCAAATCATATTTTATTAACAAAGATAAAGAGATTTTGATAAAAAGGCTGCTCGCTCGATATCCCCGTCTTTTTATTCCATCAGTAGTATCAATGCTATTTGCTTTTGTCTTACTTCAGTCAGGGGCTTATCAAATCTTTCACTTAAATAATGGGGCAAGTGAGATATTTAATTACTCCGAGAGACTCTCGTTTAATCATCCAGTATTATATACGTTAAACAGTATTTTTTTGGGTATCTTCTTTGGGGATTATGAGACCGAGCAGATATTGAATACTGTTCTTTGGACAATGGGAATAGAGTTTAAAGGCTCTTTGCTTGTCTTATCCGCTGCCTTTTTCATAGATAATATTAAATACAAAAATCTTATTGTAGGTGTGATTGCCGTCCTTGTCACGGTATTTTACCAACGAGACGGCATTCACTATGCTGCTTTTTTATTAGGAATGCTATTTGCTAGTAACAATATAAAGTCAAGAAGTAATAATTACTGGCTATTATCACTTTTCATTCCTGGCTTGTATTTGGGTGGTTATTTCTACAAGAGTGAATCTTATTTGTTATTCACTCATTTTCTAACAATGAAAAAGGTTATTGATATATCTCATTTTTATTCTGATATACCATCTGAGTTGAGTATAGATTACTTTTACTATACGCTAGGTGCGATCATTACTGTTTATTGCACTCTAAAGTGTGTTTGGTTGCAAAAGATTTTTGCCTCTGGAATACTGATGTATTTAGGTAAGATATCATTCTCTCTTTATTTGATGCATCAGCCAATCATTAATTCTCTGTGTGCTTGGATTGTTCTGATAGGGGTTGGTAATTATCATTTATCAGTTCTTGTGGCTTTTATAACGATGATTGTGCTGTCATGGTTAATTGCACACTTCATGACACAAACAGTGGATAAATTTTCAATTAACACTTCTAAAGCTCTTGCGAAAGTACTCATAAATTCGTAAAGATTCAGGTGAAACCTAGTTGATTAAGGAAACAGGAGTGCGAGAGCATCACTGTCATGAGCCAAAAAATAGTAAAAGCGATTCCAGAAGATGAACTAAACCAATTGTCAAAGGAACAGTTGGTAGAAATTATCAAAGCATTGCAAGAGGAAGTAGCACGACTCAAACAAAGCTTAAATTTTAACAAGTTTTCTTCATTAAAACCTCCATGAGAGATAAAATTTTGCTACCAAAGCGATTTTCAATAATCAACTTATTGACAATTAAACTCTAGTTTTCTAAGAAAGAAGCAATCGTTTTTTAAATCATAGACCACTAACTATACAGATGACAGGAAAATTAGTTAATGAAGTTGCGATTGTTACAGGTGCATTATCTGGTATCGATGAAGCAACTGCCATTGCACTCAGCATTGAAGGTGCAAAAATTGTGATTGCGGCTCGACGGAGTGAGCACTTAGAAGCCCTTGCTCAAAGGATTCGAGAAAAAGACGGACAAGTGCTGCCGATTGTTGCAGACATCAGTGAGGAGGCACAAGTTCAGCAGGTAATTGAGCAAATTCAAGCCAAATGGGGAAATGTTGATATTCTGATTAACAATGCTGGTGTGATGCTTCTGGGGCCAATTGAAGGAGCAGATACTGAAGACTGGCGCCGAATGTTTAATTTGAATGTTTTGGGATTGCTATATGGCATTCATCGCGTATTACCGATTATGAAGGCTCAAGGTGGTGGACATATTATTAATGTGTCGTCTGGTACAGGACGTATAATAAAAGGCGGTTTTGCTGTCTACTGTGCTACAAAATGGTCAGGCATTGAAGAACACAAAATTTGGTTATATGACCAAGTAACACCCGTTCATTTTACTTTGACTGCAAGCATTATTGGAGAACTCCATATCAATCAATTGCAACAGGCACTCATTAGAGTACAACAACGACATGCATTGTTGAATGTGCGGATTGTTAGCGATCTCTCTGGACAACCTTGTTTGGTTGAAGACTCTTCCAGCATTCCCTTGCGTGTGGTCCAACGACAGAGCGATCAACAGTGGCAGCAAGAGGTAGAACGAGAGCTTTCACATCCATTTGACTGGAATCAAGTACCCTTGATTCGGATAGTATTGGTTCATACTAAGTATATTTCAGAAGTTCTTACTAGCACAGATTCAATTTTTCCAAAAAAAAGTACTACAACTACTGATGCAAGGTTAAACGACACCGGAGCCAGCTGAGATATCCCTCTTTTGTCACTTTCCGGGAGAGCGATTGCTAGAAGCCTTATGAGGCAATCAATACAAGCTATCCTATTAGAGAAAAATGGGTCTTGTATTTGTGATTAGAAAATAATCGTGCGATGCCTGCGGCGGGCTACGCCTACGCTTACTATGCAAAAGCTCTAGAATTCAGCAATAGCAAATGTTTTCGGAGAGTGACAGAACAGGGATATAGTAATAGCCAGATGAGTTAGGACGGTAGTTTTACTTTTTTAATTTCATTGATAATCTATAAAGTGAAAAAAGTATTTGCCAAAAAGCCAGGGTTTTTATCGGATAAAGAAAACCGAGTTCTTAATTTTGGATAAAGTCGAGCTTAGGAAAGGTTATATATCTATATATATTAATACTTAATTCGGCTATCCAGAAAAATAATTTATTCGTTTTCTAGCTTTAAATCTAATTTTCTTTTTTCTGCCTTGATGCCTTGAAAAGATGATTTTGTTGCAGATTAAGACAGCGTCTTAGTGTGTAAAACCCTAAAACTCTCTAATGGCAAGCATTTATAATTTACAAATCAGTCTAATCAGTGATGGCGTACAAATCAGCCGTGTAACAAAAACGTTTGACACATTCTCATCCGTCCCTGTTTTAAGATTTGAGGTCTAACTCCTTACTTTTCTTAGTAAATTTTAAAATTTAGATAAACTATTCTTAACTTACATAAATTAAATATATTCATAGATAAATTATTTCAGATACAGCGCTCAACCTTAAATTTGACCTTTTAGAGTGCATATATGAGAGGACAAGGAGAGATAAAATTTTGCCACCAAAACGATTTTTAATAATCAACTTATTGACAGCTTTTCTAGTAGTCGGATATACTATTTTCTGTTTGGTGACTTCCCTTCAGTCAGACTTTACGCTTGAGTGTATTGTTGTCACACCTCAAAGTCTTTTCAATCTTATAGAAGCTCCTGAATGCAGTTTTACTTTATACCTTCCTTTTTTAACTGTTGTATTAGGATGTTATGTACTTCGCTTTGTTTCTGCTACCGCACGGTCAAAGTTTTGGGTCACCTTTATATTATTAGCCCTTTTAATTCGTTATTTAACTTGGCGGTCATTTTCAACTCTTGATCTATATTCATGGGCAGGAATATCTTTAGGATTAATTTTTTTTAGCGTTGAATTAATTGAGCTAACTGTATTTATTTTAAAAAGAATAACTTCAATCTTTTCAATTAGCGAACAAAGCTCAAAGGAAGCAGATAAACTGAGCCAAGATGTCTACTCTGGTCGATATTTACCTTCAATTGATGTCTTAATTCCTACCTATAACGAGCCTGAGTTTGTAGTACGGCGGACAGTCCTGGGTTGTTTGTCTATGGAGTATCCCAATAAGCAGGTTTATATTCTTGATGATACTCGCCGCCCTTTTATTCGTGACTTAGCTGAAAAGCTTGGCTGTAAGTACATTACTCGAAGTAATAATCAGTATGCGAAAGCTGGTAATTTGAATAATGCCTTACTTGAGACGAATGGTGAGTTAATTGCTGTCCTGGATGCCGACTTTGTCCCATTCAGAGATTTCTTGACCAGAACTGTGGGTTTTTTTCAAGAATCTGATATTGGCTTAGTTCAAACTCCTCAAAGCTTTTATAATCCCGATCACTACGCTAGGAATCTTGACATAGATCGCTTAGTACCTTACGATCTTGCTTACTGTTTTGAAGTCAACTATTCTCAACGTGACTATCTCAATACTGCCACTTGCTTTGGAACAGGTTATCTTGTTAGAAGAGATACTCTTAATCAAGTCGGCGGTTATTACACCAAATGTGTTAATGAAGATACTTCTACTTCTCTAAGGATATTATTACAGGGCTATCGTGTTATTTATCTTGATGAAAAATTAGCTATTGGGGAGTCTCCCCGTACTTATATTGATTTTGTCAAACAGAGGGTACGTTGGCATCTTTCAGACTATCAAATTACCCGGTGTAAGAACGACTTAGTTATCTGGAAAAAGCTTAGTTGGTTTCAACTGCCCTTCTTCATTATTTGGTACATTACTCCCTTCTTACCTCTTACTCGTGCAATTTCTATCTTTATATTAATAACTTGTGCAGTATTAGGGATTAAGCCGTTTGCAGCAACATATAATGAATTGATTTTTTTCTGCCTACCTTGGCTTGCCGCTTTAATCATGAGCTTTGGTTGGTTTTCTGAATATCGAACAACATTCGTTTGGCAAGAACTTTACAATATGCTTTTACTCTACCCTTTGCTAAAATGTCAAATATCTGCATTTAAGAAACCATTCGGACAAGCTTTTAATGTGACTAGAAAGGCAGTGCAATCAAGTAGAAAAGCTTATAATTTTTCCATAAGCTATCCATTATTAATGGGAGCAATTATAATATCGCTCATCATCTTCATTAAAGTTTTTTCAAGTTTGACAAGTAATCAAACAATTTCTGGTGAGATGTTGATAATGGTGATAAGTCTCGGTTTTTATGCATTTTTAATGTATCTTGCATTTTGGTCAGCTATCGATCAACCCGAAAATAGAGCAGTCGATCGATTTCCTGTGCAATGGAATTGCCATATCAAGTTTGATTCGGATTTGAAAAACGATTCTTATTATAAGTTAGATGACGGAGTGACACTCAATCTGTCTGAACGAGGCGCCTATATTTCTGTATTCAACGAAATAGCTGAACCTTTAGACGAGATAGTGTATTTGAACTTAAGTGAACATGACTTAAAAATCAAATCAAAAATTTGCCGAGTAGAAAAAAATAAAAAAAGGACTCTTCTGGCACTAAGTTTTTTGGATTTGAGTTATTGTCAGCATCAGAAATTAATAGAATTGCTATACGCTAACAGAACCTATTTCCGAACTAACACATTGGGTAGCTTAGAAACTCTTTTTGTTTTACTCGTATCATTATTAAATTCTAGTTTGTTAAGAAACAAGTTTTTTAAATCATAGACCACGATCCCGCAGATAATCGCTTTAAAAATAAACTGTTTCAAGACGAAAACTTTGAAAAAGCCCATCAAGCCTTAAAAAAGTTGCGCCTGATAGCCCTTCTTCAAAGCTGTAGCCTTGCTTAGTTAGCTTTGGCATGGTTGATTGCTCAACCTCAAATAAGTGTGATTGTTGGTGCGCGCTATCCTGAACAAGTAAAAGACAATGTATTAGCCATTGAGATTAAACTTTCTGCTGATGAACTGGCAAAAATTGATCTGATTGACCGTATCGTTACCGATCATCTAAATGACAGTTCAGATATGTGGGATCGGCAGAGTACAGGAACTGTACTTCACCTTCTTTAAAATCTGCTGTCATCAGCACACATGCAACGATTAATTGAGTGGTTGCTTTCATTGACTTTATTACTTAGTAGTAGTGGATTTAGTTTATCTTGTCTTTTTATTTATTTGAGAGTATATAACTAAATATAATTAAACAATGATTAACTTTTCTTACTAAAAAGTTTAAAATTATTTTATGTAATATATAAATGGTCAAGAAAAATTTATTAAAAAATATTAATTATTCATGATAAAACTCAATTTATTTGACAAATAGCTCAATATATAAATTAATAAGATTGTTAAAAATCTAAATAACTTAAATAATCCAAATATTATAGCTAGTTTTAAATATTCATTACTTATTGAATATATCTATAAATAAGTTGATGAAATTAACCGTTTTAAAATAATATTAAAAATTCAAGAGAAGGATTATTTAGCCATGATTGTATTGTGAAAAATTCTCCCAACCTAAATAATCATTAAATGAACAAAATTCATGTATAGCAGTGGTTTAGCATCAAGATAATAGTCCAGCTTTACACATATATTTTTAGTTATGTCTACCTACTTATCAATTCCCAAAATAACTACCAATTGGTTAGAAGCTAATCAATCTTATCTGATGAGGG
>NZ_JBALDG010000102.1:0-18319 GCF_036917195.1 Nostoc sp. | reverse complement strand
CGGTCTTCTTTCAACACCCGATTGATGTCTAGCATTTTTCTGTCTCATTCCAGTTGCTAATCGTTACTCTACCTTATTAAGCGACAAGTCTAATAAATCCGGCGACAAATAGATTGCGGGGATGGTGGTACAGTTCTAAGGGAGAACCCATTTGTTCTATAATGCCACCCTGCAACACCACAATTTTGTCGGCAAGGGTCATTGCCTCAACTTGATCATGGGTCACATAAATCATCGTAGCTTGCAGGCTGTCATGTAAGCTAGCAAGCTCAATCCGCATTTGCACCCGCAATGAAGCATCCAGGTTAGACAGTGGCTCATCAAACAAAAATACTTTGGGATTACGCACCAAAGCACGACCGATCGCCACCCGTTGGCGTTGTCCTCCTGATAGTTCTTTGGGCTTGCGATTCAAAAGCGGCTCTAGTTGCAGGATACGAGCAACTTCACGTGCCCTTTCATACCGCTGGGCTTTGGGCATACCCGCAAGCCGGAGGCTGAAGGCCATATTTTCTGCTACAGTCATGTGAGGATATAAGGCGTAGGTTTGAAACACCATTGCCAAACCACGTTTATCGGGTGGCACATCATTGACTTTTTGTCCATCAATGAGCAAATCACCAAAGGAGATTTCTTCTAGTCCAGCAATCATGCGGAGTAAGGTTGATTTTCCACAACCGGAGGGGCCGACGAAGACAACAAACTCGCGATCATTAATGTCGAGATCAATGCCTTTGATGATCTCTGTGTCAGCATAGGTTTTATGGATATTTCTTAAAGCAACTGTTGACATAAATGTTTCCATTAAATTAATGGGTTTAAGTTTTTTATCACGCACAGGTGCAGAGAAGAGTGCAAGAGTGTGGTTTAATGCCTTCTGCGTTCACTTAGGGATGTTACAAGAAATAAGTTAATAAACGAACCACAGAGACGCAGAGAACACAGAGAGAGGAGAAATAAAGGAAATTTTTGCGTCAGTTCTCGGATATTTTTGTATTTGGAAGTTCCTTATTTCACTGCACCAAAGGTCAGACCTCGAACTAATTGCCGTTGACTTAACCAACCAAAAATCAGGATGGGTGCGATCGCCAGTGTTGATGCTGCCGAAAGTTTTGCCCAGAATAATCCTTGAGGGCTGGAAAATGAAGCAATAAACGCTGTGAGTGGGGCAGCATTTGCCGTTGTCAAGTTCAAGCTCCAAAATGCTTCGTTCCATGACAAAATAATCGAAAGCAATGCAGTAGATGCAATTCCGGGCACTGCCAATGGTAACAACACATGCACAAGTTCTTGTTGAGTGGTTGCCCCATCCATGCGATCGGCTTCGAGAATTTCTTTGGGAACTTCCTTGAAGAAGCTGTAAATCATCCAGACGACGATTGGCAAATTAATCAGGGTATAAATGATGATTAAACCGATGCGAGTATCCAGCAACCCGGCGTTGCGACACAAAATGTAGATCGGCACCAGCACACCAACGGGTGGTAGCATTTTGCTAGACAACATCCAGAGTAAAGTACCTTTGGTACGTTTCGTTGGGAAGAATGCCATTGCGTAGGCGGCAGGTACGGCAAGCAGCAGCGCGACTATAGTCGATCCCAGGGAAATTGCTACGCTGTTAAATGCATAATTGAAATAATTTGCCCGGTCTTGGATCGCAATATAGTTCTCCAATGTCGGACGGAAAAACAACTGCGGGGGAGTTGAAACTGCCGCTACTTCCGTTTTGAAACTGGTGAGAAACATCCAGAAAATCGGGAAAAACAAAATGCAAGCAGCAAGCCAGCCGAGCAATGTCCATAGCCAAATCTTCAAGGTTTTACGTGCCATTGTTAGGTATCCAAATTACGAGTAACACTCCGCATCAAAAAGATTGCCACGATGTTGGCAAGGATGACGGCAATTAATCCACCCGCTGAAGCACCGCCGACATCAAATTCCAGCAAGGCTTTTAAGAAGATGTAATAGGCAAGGTTAGTGGTTGCAAGTCCGGGCCCGCCGCCTGTGGTGACAAAGATTTCCGCAAAGATGGTCAGGAAGAAAATTGTCTCGATCATGGCAACCACAGAAATGGCGCGGCTCAGATGGGGCAGCATGACGAACCGAAATAGAGCGATCGCATTTGCACCGTCCATCCGCGCTGCTTCTAACTGATCGCGATCAAGCGACTGAATTGCAGTCAATAAAATCAGTAGGGCAAAGGGCAGCCATTCCCAGGAAACAATAATAATAATGGCAAGCAATGGAACGTTGGCAAACCAATCAATTGCCTCCAAACCAAAACCTCTGGTGATTTGAGCAAACAGCCCATTCACCGGATGCATCAGCATATTTTTCCAGATCAGTGCGCTAACTGTGGGCATAACGAAAAATGGGGAGATTGCCAGTACCCGCGCTACTCCACGGCCATAAAAGTCTTGGTCAAATAGCACCGCTAATAATGTGCCCAGACCAATTGTGATTATTAAAACAGAAACAACCAAAACTATTGTGATCGTGATCGATGTCCATAAAGCTGAGTCACTGAGGATGAACGTGAAATTTTCAATCCCGATAAATTTGCGTGCATCTGGATTCAGCAAGTTATACCGCTGAAAGGAAAACCATAGAGTCATCACCAGAGGTACAATCATCCACAGCAGTAGGATAACGACTGAAGGCGCAACCAGAGGTAAGGTTGACACTTGCCGCTTACTCCGTTGCTTGCTGGGTGGTGGCGTTTCGGATTGAGGTTCTACCGCTAATGAAGAAGACATAACCTAATGGAATTTTAGATTTTGGATTTTAGATTGTAAAAGTTTTGTGGGTGAGCATTGGCTCAGTATTTCTCTTGCCTCTCGTGTTCTCTGCGCCTCTGCGGTTAAATCAATTATTTTTTCATGACACAAACAAAGAGAGAAAAGTAAAGATTTTATCGCTAGTACGCCACGGCGTAAATAGAGCTACCATTTAAAATCCCTAAAGAGCTTATTCTATATTACTTTTGACTTTTGACTTTTGATTTCCGCCTTGCGGTACTAGCCCTTCTTTTCACTCGATATAACCCGTGTGTTTCATCAAGCGTTCAGTTGATTTCTGCGATTGCTGCAACGCTTGGTCTACCGAAGTCCGATTGGTCAGTGCTGCCGCCAAGGTTTGCCCAACTGAAGAACCGATTGCCTGAAATTCTGGAATATCAACGTATTGAACTCCCTTATAAGGAGTTGCTTGTGCAGATGGATGGGTAATATCAGCAGATTGGATCGCTCCCAGCACAATTTCAGCAAAGGGTGCAGCTTTTCGATAGTTGGGATTCTCATAGGTGGAAGTCCGAGTCCCTGGTGGTACAGCAACCCAGCCATTTTCCTTAGCAACTAGTTGGATGTATTCCTTTGATGTTGCCCAAGCAACGAACTTTTGAGCAGCTTCTGGTGATTTTGATGTTTTAGGAACCGCTAATGCCCAAGCCCAAAGCCAGTTTGAACCGTTGGGATATTTTTCAATTGGCGCACGGGCGAAGCCAACTTTTTCATAAACTTGGGATTCTTTCGGATTAGATAACAACCCCGCAGCAACGGTTGCATCTACCCACATACCACATTTACCTGTGGAGAATAAAGCTAGATTCTCGTTAAAACCATTGGAACTAGCTCCCGGCGGCCCATATTTGTTGAGCAGATCAACATAAAAAGCGATCGCCTCTTTCCAAGCTGGAGTATTGATCGTCGGTTGCCACTTCATGTCAAACCACTGTCCACCATAGGTATTGACCAATGTGGAAACAAATGCCATATTTTCACCCCAACCAGGTTTTCCGCGCAGGCAAACTCCATAAACTCTACGCGCCGGATCGTGGATTTTGCTCGCCCACTCTCTTATTTGGGGATAGGTTGGCTGTTGGGGAACCACAATCCCAGCTTTCTCAAACAAATCTTTTCGGTAGTAGAGCATGGAACTTTCCCCATAGAATGGTACGGCATAGAGTTTGCCATTGTTGGAAAGCCCTTCTCGTATGGGTTTGAGCAGGTCATTTACGTCATACTTTTCGCCTAATTGATCCAAGGGCTTTAACCAATCCCGCCTAGCCCAAATTGGTGTTTCATAAGAACCGATCGTCATGACATCAAACTGCCCACCAAGGCTTGCAACATCTGTAGTTGTGCGTTGGCGCAATACATTTTCTTCCAGCACAACCCACCGGAGTTGAATATCAGGATTAGCTGACTCAAATTTGCGAGAAAGCCCTTGCATCACCACCATGTCGCCATTATTAACAGTGGCGATCGTTATTCTAGTTTCTCTGCGGCTTGCAATCGCGGTGAACAAGCATATAGAAGTTGCACTAGCATCACTCCAGCGAGAAATGCAACCAGCACTTTAGCGAAGCGGGGGATACGCATCGCATGACTCCTTTAAAGTAAAAAAACCGAAGGAAATAAATTTGTGATTTTATGCTCTATTTTTGGGCAAAAGCTCAATAATAGAAATCATACCAATCTCATTTCAATCATGAGCATTTGCAACAATTCTTCAATTAATCCCAGGATTCATACAGCTAGGACATAGAAGGCGATTCCCAATCTAAAATCTAAAATCCAAAATGGTATAAGAGGTTAAAAATATGACAGCAAAAGCAACCTATCAGTTTGCAGGTAAGACCATCCTAATTACGGGCGGTGCGGGAGATATTGGCAAGGCAACTGCACACCGTTTTGCTGCTAATGGGGCAGGAATAGCCCTGCTAGATTTGAATGAACCAAAGATGGCAAATGTGGCCGAGGAACTAAAAAGTTACAACGTTCCAGTCGGCACATTTTGCTGTGATGTTACAGCTAGTGATGATGTTGGCAAAGCCTTTACTGACGCTGTAGAGCAGTTTGGGCGGATCGATTATGTATTTAATAATGCGGGTTATCAAGGAGTGTTTGCCAAGACCGACGAATATCCTGAAGACGACTTTCAAAAGGTGATTAGCATCAACGTTGTCGGCGTTTTCCACATTCTTAAAGCAGCCGCACAGCACTTGCGTGATGCAGGTGGAGGTGCGATCGTTAACATGGCAAGTTATGCAGGCGTAATCGGGCCGCCAAATATGTTAGCTTATGGTGCTTCTAAGTTTGCGGTTATTGGAATGACTCAGATAGCAGCGAAAGACTTGGCTCCCTACGG
The DNA here is from genome assembly GCF_036917195.1 of Nostoc sp. Taxonomy (GTDB): domain Bacteria; phylum Cyanobacteriota; class Cyanobacteriia; order Cyanobacteriales; family Nostocaceae; genus Nostoc. The sequence goes on along the minus strand of NZ_JBALDG010000102.1, from coordinate 13,171 downwards.
CATCAGGGTAAATGCACTGTCTCCGGCGCTGATCGGTCCTGGTTTTATGTGGACGCGGCAAACACAATTGCAAGCAGCAGTGGGTTCTCAGTATTTTGATGCCGACCCCAAGGTAGTTGAGCAACAGATGATTAATTCAGTGCCAATGCGACGCTTGGGAAGTTTGGCAGAGGTCGCAAATGGGGTAACGTTTCTGATGAGCGACGAAGCAAGTTATATAACCGGGTTTAACTTGGAGGTGACTGGTGGTCAATAGAGATTTTCCAATAGTGAGCAAAAATTATATCGGTGGGCATATACTCAAAACCATGCAATCATTCCTTTGGTAGGTACATAGTTTTGGAAGGTAGGGTATGGGAAAACCTTTATTAGAGCGGCGCGATCGGAAATTAGAGCTGGCTGCTCATGCTGCTTGGCTCTATTATATTGCTGGTAATACACAAGAGGAGATTGCTGCAAAACTAAATGTATCCCGGCAAGCTGCACAACGCCTGGTGGCACTGGCGGTCACTGAAAAATTGATCAAATTTCGCCTTGATCATCCTCTGAGTGAATGTATTGCTCTAGCTGAGTCGTTACGTGATAAGTTTGGGCTGTCACTTTGTGAAGTGGTTCCAACTGACGCAGTCAGTGGTGATAAACTTAATGGAATTGGTGTATGTGCTGCTACCCACCTAGAGGCTTACCTGATCGCGAAAACCCCGACCATACTGGCGTTATCCTCAGGCCGCACATTGCGAGCAATGGTGGAGCAAATTCCCTCAATGAACCAACCCCAGCATAAAATTGTTTCAATTATTGGGAATATGTCACACTGTGGGCGTGCAGGTTGTCACGAAGTAGTGATGCATTTGTCTGATCGTGTTGGTTCCCAAGCCTACCCAGTACCGACTCCGGTTGTAGCAACTAGCATTGAAGAACGGGAATTGTTGCAGACTCAGCGAGCGTTTATCGCTGTTAAAACTCTTGCAGAGCAAGCTAAAGCAACATTTGTCGGCATTAACCACATCGCCTGGAATGCTCCATTACATCAAAATGGCTTCATTAATGACGATGAGGTGGCTGAATTGATGAAACTGGGTGCAGTAGGGGAAATTGCAGGTTGGGCTTACGATCATTACGGAGTATTGCTGCAAGAGGGAACGAACAACCGGGTTGCGAGTGTACCACTTGAACAACCAGCTTGTCGGCTGATTATTGGTGTGGCAAGCGGTGTGAAAAAGACAGAAGCGATTTTGGCTGCTTTACGTGGCCAGTTAATTACGGGATTAATTACTGATGAAGCAGCAGTTCAAGCGATTCTTACTAAAATTTAGTTACACTCCAATGGAAGCGATCGCTTTGCTCGTACTTGGTCAATTCTGGAATTTCAATAGCGTGAATCAAGGATGCGATCGCCGACGGTAGGTGGAAGGGAATTAAATTAACAGCCTCTCAAGTGAAGAAGATATTACAGCGAAAAAAGTATGTCTATCTCTCTTGTAAGTACAGTCTAGAGGATAGACAAAATCTGGTCAAGAGAAAGGAGTTTCAAAAGAAAATTAAGAATTATATATCAATAGCTAAAATGAACCCAAATCATTTTCAAGTATGGTTTTGAGACGAAAGTGGATTTAGTTTACGAGTTTTAAGAAGAAAAACTTGGGGTAAAAAAGGTCAGAGAAATTCTTCATTAGTAATGATGCAGCCAGATATGTCCAGCATTTTTAAGTGTAAAAGAATAAAACGCCTATTCTAGTCGAAATATTTAGGTCTGGTTATTAGCGATGTCTACCACGGGCTACGCCTAGGCATTTAAATAAGCATCAAAATCCTTGATTTTAACAACATTCATATCCTGTGTTTTACGTCAACTATTTCTAGTGGACTGGCTCTCTAGCTGGGATAGTACTACTTTGTTTCAAACCCAATTACCGATGCAAGTTCGCTTGTCAACAGGGTTTGAGATGCGCTAACCCTGCTATTTTTCGCCAATCCAAAACGTAATCTACTCCGCTCTGGTTTTGTCGAATAAAAGATAATTATTTAAATATCTATCTTTAGATATACTTCATTAAAATGCCTAATTACGCAGTATCCGTCGCATGGTGGGTTGACTAATATTTTTTAAAATATGTTATAATTCCTATTGTCCTTCTGATTTAGCAAACAGTAATTTTTTTGCAAATTTAAGCTAAAATTAGCCTATTATATAAATAAATAGAAAACTAATTTAAGCAATTCTAGAAGTTTTTTAAAACAAAACTATTCCGTAATAAGTTTTTAAATTTATTACGAGTAACTCAAAAATATTTAAATTCTGAATTTTCAGTGTTTTATAATATTGTCATCTTAAATATTAAACATTAATTTGACTAATACTCTGAGATTTTCTAGAGATAAATATAGTGGAGTTAATTGAAAGTTAAGTAAACTTCTTAAAAGTCAACTGGCATTGTGAAGCAAATAGAATATAGCAATTTTAAAAATCCGCCGATCCTCGTGTAGAGCAAGTTTTGTTCCCGATACGAGATTGTGTCACCTTGATTAGACAGGTGGCGTAACTGAAGTTTATAGAGACGTTGCATTGCAACGTTTCTACAATAAACAAAAAGCAATGACTTATGGCACAATCAATTTCTTTATCTCTGCTTGAATCTACAACCTTATCAAAGGGTGTCAGATTAAAGGTAGTGGCTCTATTCAAGACTCTCGGTACTCTGACATTATTACTCATCGCCTTACCATTCAATGCTTTGATAGTGTTGATATCTTTGCTGTGGAGAATGATGCGATCGCCATTTACGAGAAATGTTGTAGCTGCTCATTCTCAGACTATCTTGGTGAGCAAAGCCAAGATGACCAAAGCCTTACAACTTACTCGCTCCTTTCATGCAACTGGACAGACAGTTTCTGATTGAAGGGCTAAAGATGTAAAACTAGTGGGTTTAACCATTGGTAGTAGTAGCGATTACTCTCTCTAACATCAACTTTTCACTGGCTTTTAAATCATAATTTCAGGAACCACAGTTCCTGAGTTTGGCTTTGGGTATTGGGTGAGTATTTTATACTCAATACTTCAATTAACTGTATATTGTACTTACTAGCAAACCCTGATAATTTCACAAGGAGAAAAAATTTGTTAGGAACGACTTCAGCATCCAAAAAGCTTGCCCAGATGATTTATGGCTACTGGCAAAGTCAGTGCCTTTATGTGGCAACAAACTTAGGTATACCTAACCTCTTGCAGTCAGGACCAATGACTGTAGAAACAATCGCAAAAGAGACTTCCACAAAAGTAGAAACTCTCTATGTTCTTCTCCGTGCTCTAGCTCATTTAGGTGTGTTTGTAGAAAAGCCAGGACGTGTATTTGCAGCAACAGAACTCTCAGAACACTTGATTACAAATGCAGAGCCTTCTCTTGGACATTTCCTGATGCATATTATAGAACCCTCTATGTGGGATGCTTGGAGAGAATTAGGGAATTCCTTGAAAACAGGTGAAGTTGCTTTTGAGAGAGCACAGGGCAAGAATTTCTACGAATTCTTCATGACAGAAAATCCCGATAGTAGAAATCTGTTCAACAATGCCATGAGCTTTTTAACGAATCAGGCAATTGATTCGCTGTTTGAGGTCTATGATTTCGGTCAATTTGATACAGTTATGGATGTTGGAGGCAATCAAGGTGCACTAATTGCCCATATTGTCAAAAAAGTTGGCTGTAAAGGCATATTGTTTGACCTACCGCACGAGGTTGAAACAGCTCCTGCTTTCCTCGCAAAGCAAGGAATTGATGAAGATGCCGTGCAAGTCATTGGTGGTAATGCTTTAGAGGAGATACCAAAGGGTGCAGATGCGATCGTAATGAAGTATTTCCTTTCCGTATTCAGTGTTGAAGATGCGATCAAGGTATTAACTCGGTGTAGAAAAGCTCTCTCCAAAGAAGGTAAGGTAGTACTTCTACAAACACTAGTTCCACCACGTGGTGCGCCGGTAGAATATCCAGATGGAACTATCCCAGCTCTTGCAGCAGTTCAGATGATGGTGACAAACCCGGGGGGTTACTGGCGCACAGAACAAGAATATAAAGAGTTGTTTGAAAAGAGTGGCTTTCAATTAGAAAAAGTCATTTATACGGGAACTAGTTTGACAGTGATGGAATTTAAGTATCATGAAGTTATACAGGAGTAATAATTTTCATCCAGAGTGGGAAATAGGCAGCTTGTAGCTGCCTATTTCCCACTCTACTAAGATTCAAAAATGTTCCCGTCCTTAGCACCCAGGAACTTGAATTCTATTTTCCGAAAAGCTCAACGTATTTACCTTGATAAGTTTTACTGTGATGATGTTAGGGGTATATGTCACATCATCTAGCCAATCTGCTATTAAAACAGAGGGGAAATCAGTTGAATTAGAAGCATTGGAGATTGGGAATTTATAAGGATATTGAGCAATTTTTAACTGGATCAATTTTATAGTTCTTCATTACTTATTATGCTGATACGTCTACAAATCAGCTTAAAACTTTTCTTAGGCAATAATAGTTGTTAGTATTAGTGGTTGAGGTATAATTCTGAAATTGATGCTAAAACTGCCTGTAAAGCTTGATTTTTAAAGACAATTTAGGTATTCTAATTAAAATTCCAACATAATATTACCGATAAACTAATTTTATAACTCTAAAAATCCCATGCCAAATCTTCCCATTTCTATTTCAAAAGCCATGAAGTTAAGGTTTTTGCAGGATAATGAAAAAACCTTTATGAGTAATGAAAAAGAATTACCTCTAGTGATTGAGCCAGTTAAGGACAAATCTTTTGCAGTTCTGAAGGGATTACTTAATGAAAGTAGCGACTGGTTCAATCAACAGCTAGATACATACGGAGCCATTTTGTTTCGGGGATTTGAAGTTGAGGATGCAGAGCAATTTCAAAAAGTGCTAGAGCTACTGAACGTACAATTGGAGTCAGTTTATCATTTTGGTAGCGCTCATCGTGTACGAATAACTGATAAAATTTTTACCTCTTCTGAAGCTCCACCGGATAGAATTATTGCTCCTCATAATGAGCTGAATATGGTACCGATGCGACCGAGTGTACTCGCTTTCTTCTGCCAAGTTCAGCCAGATATATATGGCGAGACTCCCATCATCAATACTGAAAAGTTATTTAATGCTTTATCTCCTAGCTTACAGCATAAAATTGCAAATTTTCCTCAACGATTTGTGCGATATGTTCCTAAGCATCTATTAGAGATTGTCTTCGAGGGTCTTTCACAAGAGGAGATTACCAGACTTCTTCAAGAACAAGGATTTGATTTCAACTGGCAAGAGGATGGCTCTATTTATTTTGAATGTTCTTATATTACTTTATTCAGTCATCCAAAAACGAGTAGGCTCTGCTTTTGCCTTAGCATTGTTGATTCTTTAGTTAGTAGAGAATGGTATCGAAACATTGGACAACGGTATTCATTTTGGAAAAGGCTCTATTACAATTGGCTACCAGCGAACTTGTACAAAAGATTTCAACAAGGATTAACAACAGCAGCAACTGTTGTCGATAGTTCGCAAAATCGAACTAGTACCCTTAACACATATTTTTTGAACGAGGATGGTCAAGATACCGAGATGACGCAAGCAGAAGCACAAGAATTGGGCAAAGCTGAATGGAAAAATGCATCTGTCTTTAAGTGGAAACAAAGCGATATTCTTGTGATGGATAATCTACAGGTCGCTCATAGTAGACTCAATACTAAACTTAAGCGAAAGATACTTACGGCTTTCGGTAATATGTCTAACATTCGTGATATGAAACCAGCTTCATTATCAACCCATCCCGTAAGCATAGACGTTTAGAGTCTTGCTTTAACCCTTGCGGGAACGAAGCCACGCGCAGCGTCTTCGATAGAAGAAGGCATCGTGTCTTACTAAATTTTCTAAGTCGCAATTGTTTTCTTATCCATTTTATTGAAAATAATTATATTTAGGGATTAACAACTTCAGTAAGTGCTTGATGAATTACATTTTAACTGTTCCTCTCTTTTTAAACTAACAATTAAAGCAGTAATCCTATCAGTCTCATAAATTGTATAAACTGGGTCTCTGTTCAATCGATAGCTAAATAAACTGAGATTTACGCTTTTACATTTTTTCAATCATTATCTGCTAATACCAATTCGCTATGAAGATGCACTTAATTATTAAACGAACCGCCCTACCCTGCGGGAACGCCTTGGGCGAACGAGCGTCACCCGTTCGCCCAAGGCGTCTCCCCTTCTCCCAAAGGGAGAGGCTAGCGCCTGCCGTAGGATGCCCAAAGGGCTGTAGGGAGAAGACTTGCTCTCCGTGGTGCTAACACCAGTCGCCTACGGCGGGAAACCCGCCGGAGAGCGCTGGTTCACGCCTTGTACGCCTTGTACGCCTTGAGAGAAGGAGTAATCATTAAGTGCAAGCTCACGGAGAATTGGTATAACTCAACAAAATAATAATTTACAAAGACCGATGAATAATAAATCCTTAAATATGAAAGCATTACTTCCTGTAGAAAATTCTGAACTCAAAAGGCAGAGAAATTATTGGGAAAAACAGTTATCCGGAGAATTACCTTTACTGGAGTTACCTGCTAGTTTACCTCGTTCTCCTTTAACAGCATTTAATGGTTCTTCCTTAAGCTTTGTTATTAGTAATAAATTAACTGGCTTACTAAAAAAACTGGTAATTAGTCAAAGTGTTAGCCTTGAAAACCTTTTTTTAGCAGCATTTAAAGTTTTGCTTTACCGTTACACGAGTGAAAAAGATATTCTGGTAGGATTGATATTAACTCAGTCAGAGAGATGCGAATTTGGAAGAGTTGTTGACAATTTTGCTAACAAAATAGTTGTTTCACGGGATTTGATTTCAGAAGGTATTTCGTTTAATAAGTTCCTGAGTCAGGTTAATCATACAGTTTTAGAAATAACAGAGTATCAAGATTATCCGTTTGATTTATTGATAAAACAATTACAGTCAAAGTCTAACTCAAGTCATTCACCTATTTGTCAAGCTTCGTTTGCTTTTCAGAAGACAAATGAACAGGAAAATATATCAGAATACGAAGAACTAGCCCAGCCAAAAGTAGAGTTTGATTTAAGTTTGGAAGTCATCCAGTTTTCTGAATCATTGCTAGGTTATTTTAAGTACAATAGCAATCTGTTAGATGGAGTAATGGTTGCTCAGATTAGCGAACATTTCCAAAATTTACTAGAAAGTATTGTCTCAAATCCAGAACAATCAGTAGCTCAGTTACCATTGCTGAGTGAAAGGGAACGAGAGAAAATACTGGTTGATTGGAATGCAACTCAGACCGATTATGACCTGGGGATCTGTCTCCACCAATTAATTGAAGCACAGGTAGAGCGAACACCAGATGCGATCGCAGTCTCTTTTGCAGGAGAACAGCTTACCTATGATGAACTGAATAGAAAAGCAAATCAACTAGCGCACTACTTACAAACACTAGGAGTTAAACCAGAGGTATTAGTAGGTATCTGTATTGAGCGTTCTTTAGAGATGCTAGTAGGACTTTTGGGTATCTTGAAAGCTGGCGCAGCTTACCTACCCTTAGATCCATGCTATCCACAAGAACGCTTGGAATTAATCTTATCTGATTCTCAGGTGTCATTGTTACTGACTGATAATCAAAAGTTATTTGCTGATGATGAACAAAGGAAAGTTGTCTGTTTACGTACAAACCTGGAAAATATTGCAACCTATAGCAAAGACAATCCTGCACCACGTGCAACGGCTAAAAGTCTAGCTTATGTTATTTATACCTCCGGTTCAACTGGTAAGCCGAAAGGAGTAGAAATTCCTCACGGCGCTGTGGTCAATTTCTTAAAATCCATGCAGTATGAACCCGGAATAACATCGTCAGATGTACTTTTGGCAGTGACTACAATATCATTTGATATTGCTGCCTTAGAGCTATATTTACCCCTAATTACGGGGGCTAAGGTGGTATTAGCTACCCGAAAAGTAGCTAGTGATGGTAGGCTGCTTAGAGATATTATTGATACTACTGGTGCTACAGTTATGCAAGCCACACCAGCTAGTTGGCGGATGATGCTTGCAGCTGGATGGAATGGTTCTCCTCAATTAAAAATTCTCTGCGGTGGGGAAGGTTTAACTAGTGACTTGGCACAGCAATTATTAGAAAAAGGTTCTGCTGTATGGAATCTGTACGGGCCGACTGAAACGACCATTTGGTCTACTGTCTTTCAGGTAGAAGCTGCGAAACTATCTCATGCGTTAGCCCCCATCGGTCGTCCCATTGCCAACACACAAATTTACATATTAGATTCTCACCTTCAACCAGTCCCTACAGGAGTTATTGGGGAATTGTATATAGGTGGTGTTGGGGTTGCACGGGGATACCTCAACCGTCCTGAACTTACTGCTGAACGGTTTATTGTTAATCCTTTCTCATCTAGTTCCTATTTTTACAAAACCGGAGATTTAGTTCGTTACTTCCATAATGGCATCATTGAATACGTTAGTCGAATAGATAATCAAGTAAAAATTCGGGGTTTCCGGATCGAACTTGGGGAAATAGAAAACACTCTTTCTACTCATCCACAGGTGCAAGAAGCGGTTGTGATTACCCAATCTGATCGACCAGAACAAATACAAATAGTCGCTTATCTCACTGTTCAACAAGGGCAACCAACGCCTGATACCCTGCGTGATTTCCTCAGACAGAAGTTACCAGATTATATGGTACCAACAGCTTTTGTCATATTAGACAAATTACCCTTAACTCCCAGTGGAAAAATAAACCGTCGCGCTTTGCCAAAGCCAACAGTTTCTAGCTTCACCCAGCACAATGAATTTGTCGCACCGCGCAACGATACCGAACGAGGACTGGCAAAAATTTGGTCAGAGATTTTAAACATTCAGGCAGTAGGTATTAAAGATAGTTTCTTTGAAATCGGTGGAAATTCTCTTTCAGCGATCCACTTAATAGCTTCAATTGAGCAGCAATTTGCTAAGGAATTACCCTTATCAGCAGTCCTCACTAATCCCACCATTGAAGAGTTTGCAAACCTTCTTGATACCAGTGGATATACTTTTGATCGCTCCCTCCTGATCCCCATTCAACCAAAAGGTAACAAACAACCATTTTTCTGCGTACATCCCGCAGGAGGTCATGTCATCTGCTATTTAAAACTCGCGCAGCATCTAAGTACTGACCAACCGTTTTATGGTTTGCAAGCGCAAGGGTTTCATGGAGAAGAAGAACCATTAACGCGAGTTGAGGATATGGCAAACCTCTATATCCAAGCAATTCAGAAATTTCAGCCCCAAGGTCCGTACTCTATTGGAGGATGGTCATTTGGGGGAGTTGTGGCGTATGAAATGGCGCAGCAATTACACAAACAGGGACATGAAGTCTCTTTGGCAATACTAGATTCTTATGTTCCAATTCTCTTAGATAAAAATAAGAAAATTGACGCTCTATATTTGGTTGGCGTTCTTTCTAGGTATTTTGGCGGAATGTTAGGTCAGGATAATTTGATAATGCCTGATGAAATCAAACATTTGAGTATTAACGAACAAATCAACTACATTCTTGACAAGGCGATAAAAGTTAAGATATTACCGCCATCAAATCAAAGTCAACAAAACCGACGCATTCTCGATGTATTAGTTGGAACCCTAAAAGCAACTTATTCCTATGTGCAACAGCCATATCCCGGAAAAGTCACCGTATTTAGAGCTACAGAAAAGCATATCATGGCTCCTGATCCAACTCTTGTGTGGGTGGAATCATTCTCTATCATGGATGCAGAAGATATTAAAATTGTTAATGTTTCCGGTAATCACTACACATGCATTTTGGAACCTCATATACAAGTCTTAGCAGAACGCTTGAAATCATATCTAGCGGAACTCTAGTCATCCATTCTGTTCTTTAGCGATTAGACATGTCCGGAATATTAAATAGGGGTCAGAAAAATGGTAGACTGGGATTTTGACCGTCTACCAAAATAAAAAATCCACTTCATTATATTTAAGAATATCCGTACCGAACAAAACAAATTTTGGGAATAGATTCCTTAGTTGGATTGAGGAGTTTATCAACGGCGATTAGTCTATTGGTGTTTCCCAGTGTGTATTGGCTGTGTCTAGAGTTGTTCGAGTCTGCAATTGTGGGATGGGTGACGATCGCTCTCATGGCTGTTTCTCCTTTGCAAATTTTTTTAGCTCGAGATGCGCGCCAATACGGTTTATGGATGGTAACAATCTTAGTATCGAGTGCTGCCTTGTTGCGAGCTATTCGACGCGAAAATCTTGCAAGCTGGGCAATATACGCTATTACTTTAGCTATAGGATTATATACTCATTTATTTACGGTTTTGATAGCAATATCTCATGGGATTTATGTAATTTTTCGACACAACTTTCGGTTTAACAAAAGTCTTGTCAATTATCTCTTGGGGACTTCAGTTGGGATATTTATTTTTCTTCCTTGGCTATTTGTAGTCATCACTCATATCAGCACTGCCCAACAGCTAACGTCATGGTTATCATCAATCAACATAGATAATCCTTTCGATTTAATAGCTATTTTCCTGACTCGGTTCAGTCGAATATTTTTTGATGTCAACTTGGGTTCGGAAAATACGTGGGATAACAAGTTTAATTTAGAAAGTAAAAATATTTCTTATAGCATTATATCTGCAATATTTTCTTTAAATTTGGTTTTGTATATTGGGTATTGTATAGTCAAAGAATGTACTAAATCTATAAGTCTATTTTTGGTTTTATTAGGAGGTATTCCAGCTTTATGCTTGCTGTTACCAGATTTGATAGGGGGGGATTCGCTCTATTACTTTTCGGTATCAGTTGCCTTTATATCTCAGCATCCAAATTGCTGTTGCTTATGTTTTAAATTTCCATCTCTTTTTTGAGAAGCAGTGGCGGCAAAAAGTTTGGCAATTCTTAATAGTCGGAGTTTTGATAGCTGGGCTAGTTTCAGATGTGATATTTTTTAAAGCTGATACTTGGTGGACACAGGCAAGAAACCAATCTTGGCAAATAGCAGCTAAATATATCAATAAATTCGAGAGTCCTTTATTAGTGACTAACGACAATATTGTAAATATTGGAGCCTCCTTATATTTCAGTCATCTTTTATAACCAAAAATAAATTTACTGTCAATACAAAGTGACCATCTGCCGCCCCTACCTCAAGAGATAAACAATATTTTTTTGTGGGATGATAATCATACGAATAACCAAGACCTGGTGGTTCGATTTGAGGATAAAAAAACCTATTCAGTCAGTTTGATTGACCCAGTTTCAAAACTATGGAAAATCGAAAAAATTCAGAACAAATGAAAAAGTTAGTTATTGAGCTATAAGAAGTGGATTAAGTGTGTAAAGAACATCAAAAAAATAAAAGTAGAGATAATTTCTATCTGGATACAAATTATCCAAGCTTGCAGTCGCGTCTTTCCTGGTTGTCTGTAGCTTGATTTATCCGCTTTAGTGTAGTGGGTTTAATTGGGGTAGCGGTAGATTTGGGAGTGTTTTATTTTCTGCACAACCAGTTAAATTTAACATTAACTCTTAGTGCCATGCTTTCAACAGAAGTTGCGATTATTAATAATTTCCTTTGGAATGATGTGTGGACTTTTGGTTATGTCTCTCAAGAGCAGCAATCAATCAGTCAGCGATTACAACGGTTTTTTAAATTCAACCTGATCTGTTTTTTTGGCTTAATTTTAAATAGTTTAATTGTCAATTGGGTATTTTAGAAATTTGGAGTGAATGAATATATCGCTAAATTGGGGGCGATCGCTTGCGTTAGTCTCTGTAATTTCTGGCTCAACCTAAAGTTTAACTGGCAGGTGAAAAAAAGCAATATAGGCATTACCGTGCCAAAACGGGAAAATTATACCTAAGGCTGAAAGCCTCATCTCATAACTATCTTAGCCATTCATTTAAAAAAGCGCCCAAGAGTTGCTGAGGTCATCTATGTTAGGACTCGACCCGTTAACGATTACGCGGTGGTTGCACAAATACCGTCAGCAGGGATTATCAGGGTTATACCAATTTTCTATGAAGATGCATAAAATAAAGCTTCATCGCTCCGTCAAGGAGATAACGGGAAAAGTCAGACCCGATTATGGGTTCCCCAACAGAAGCCAGCCATCCCCCTAAGATCGGGGCGCTGGATCTGCCGTCAGCAGAATGCTCAGCCGACGAAGAGCGAAGGCCCTCGTCGCTGGCTCGCCGATCATCGTCGTGCCGTCAATCGGTGCGTAGCACTCGGATGAGCTCTTCGGCCACGAGGTCGGGGCGGGACAGAAACGGGTGGTGACCGGCGGCAAGGTCGATCGAGCGGGTGGCCCGGCCGGCGTGGAAGCGCTGTAGGGCGAGGGAGGTGCTGCGGTCCTCCCTGCAGACGAGGTACGTCGAGGGCCTGCCCCGCCACGCCGCTCGGGTCGTCAGCGTCCCGAAGGCGCCTACCGATTGCGCGGTGAGACGGTCCCACGCCTCGGCTCGGGTCTCCTCGTCTGTCAGATCCTGCCAGAAGCGGTCGCCGAACGACGAGGCGGTGTAGCCGGCGATGCGGACTGTGCCGTCGTCGCCCGGCGCGACCCCGACCGGGTCCTGCTCGCCGCTCATGATGTCGGCCTGCGACTGCCCCACGTCCGGCAGGTACGAGGTGATGTACACCAGGTGGCGAGTGGCAGGGTGGTCGGCGCCCTCCGCGATGACCGTGCCGCCGTAGGAGTGCCCGACGACGAGGGCCTCGTCCACGTCATCGAGTGCGGCGCGCAGCGCCCGAGCGTCTTCGAGCAGATCGGCGGTGCCGGGCATGGCGCCCTCGCCGCAGGACGGCAGATCGACCGCCCGGCTCACCGTGCCGATTCGCTCATGGATTCGCTCGGCGACCCGCTGCCACCACCATGCGCCATCCCGGACGAGTGCGCCGTGCACGAACAGGATTTCCACCATCTCCGTCTTCTCTCCTTGCTCCCGCGCGGATCTCCCGGGCGGTGTTGTCAGTTTCCATTTATACGCAATTTACCAGATGGATAAATCCAACTCAAGTAACTGGACTTTAGACTAAAAGAGAGCGATCATGCTTGTAGTTGTTGTGCAAAAAATAAAGGGATGCCTGTAATAACAAGCACCCTAGTAAC
>NZ_JBALDG010000101.1:0-24267 GCF_036917195.1 Nostoc sp. | reverse complement strand
GGTGCTTTGGTGAAGAAACTACACTTGCCTTATGTCAATGGTCATGGTTACCACAATGGTCCATATATGGGCTTTGAAGGTGCTGTGAACATGGCGCGTGATATGTACAATGCCATTTACTCGCCTTTGATGAAATTGGCTCAAGTTGATATCCGTGGTGAGCAAAATCCGGTAAGCACCAATGGTAATGGTAACGGTAAAGCTACTAAAGACCTATCTGAGGAAGTCGTTTCTTTAATTCAACAACAAGTTAAGGAAGCCACCTCAGAGGTCAAACAGCAAGTTAAAGAAGCCACTTCAGAGGTCAAACAGCAAGCTAAGGAAACTGCACCACAGGTTCAAAAGCAAGCTAAGGAAACTGCACCACAGGTTCAAAAGCAAGCTAAGGAAGTTGCGCCACAGGTTCAACCACAAGCTAAGGAAGTTGCGCCACAGGTTCAAAAGCAAGCTAAGGAAGTTGCGCCACAGGTTCAACCACAAGCTAAGGAAACTGCGCCACAGGTTCAATCACAAGCTAAGGAAGTTGCGCCACAGGTTCAACCACAAGCTAAGGAAACTGCGCCACAGGTTCAACCACAAGCTAAGGAAGTTGCGCCACAGGTTCAACCACAAGCTAAGGAAGTTGCGCCACAGGTTCAACAGCAAGCTAACGAAATCGCGTCATACATTCAAGAGCGAGCTGCAGAAGTCACAAAATTAATTCAAGAACGGTGTTTGTGGCAGTTTCACTCGCGTGCATGGGATCGGGAAGAAAACATCAATGGTGTTCTCAATAAGACTGCCCAAATCTTGACTGGAGAAAAGGTGGTTCTGGATACCTTGATCGAGAGGGGTTTTTATGCAGATGCGAAGATCCTTTCGGCTGACCTAGAAATCAGGTTTTCATGGTTAAGTAAGATGGAGAACTCGCAAAAGAAAGCAGTACTTGAGTCTGTTAAGGCAATGCTGATCGATATTGTAATAACCAAGTCAAAGAATGGTGAATTGCATTATTCGCTTTATTAAAGCAATTAGATCGGTAATTCAACCCTCCGGGTGACGCTCCTGTGTTGCTAACGCTGACGCTAACAGCAGTTCCTCCTGGGGAAACCCCATCGCCCTTGGCGTCTCCCCTTCTCCCTTTGGGAGAGGCTAACGCCAAGGGAGAAGACCAGACTGCCTCACCAAACGAACAGTGTTGCTGAATCAAAGTAGGAAATAGAGTTTTGTCATTTTGTTCGCGTTGGCGTAGCTTCTGGTAGAGAAGTCTTCATGTAAGGTTGGATCGCTTTTCGCTTCTCCTGTTGGGGAGAAGCGATCGCCTTCATCCATTCCTTAAGAGTAGCAAAGTGTTTACGTAGCATCTCGTTTAGTTTTCAAGGCTTTTGAGAAATTCAATTCTATCCTTCTGGTGTAGTCGATGCTACGCATCGCTTACTTCGACCTAGAGGTACGAAAACGCCTTCATGTAGACACTCTACTCCGTTTATGCCCTGACTACAGAACAGGATGACAATTCTTTCTTTCAACAACGTCAAACAAACATAATCACGAGTTTCTTACTATCTAGGAGTCAATAGGATGTCTGTAGTTGTAAAACAGAAAGAACGCAAGGGAATAATCAATCCTATATTTACTTGTCAGCCTGCTGGGGCTGAGTATGCTGCAATCGGAGTAAAAGATTGTATTCCCCTGGTGCATGGAGGACAGGGGTGTAGTATGTTCGTTCGTTTGCTGTTTGCCCAGCATTTGAAGGAAAATTTTGACATTGCTTCTTCTTCACTCCATGAAAATAGCGCTGTCCTTGGAGGACAGCCACGCATTGAGGAAGCCGTACACACCTTAGTCGCACGATATCCCGATTTACGGATTATTCCAATTATTACGACTTGTTCAACTGAGACGATTGGGGACGATATTGAAGGAACCATTAACAAGCTCAAGGGTCAGTTAAAGCAGGCCTATCCCGATCGCAAGGTTGTCCTTGTTCCGGTGCATACCCCCAGTTACAAAGGTAGCCAGGTCAGTGGCTATAATGTCGGCATACATGCAATCATTTCTACCCTGGCAAAAAAAGGCCAACCAACTGGCAAGTTGAACATCATTACTGGGTGGCTTAACCCTGGAGATGTCACGGAAATCAAGCGCATCTTAAAAGATATGGATGTTCCAACAAACATCTTAGTGGATACAGAATCCTTCGATGCGCCCACCATGCCCGATAAGACAAGTTTTGCCTTTGGGAATACAACCATTGAAGAAATTGCTGATTCTGCTAATGCGTTGGGAACTATTGCCTTATGCAAATATGAAGGAGGTAGCGCAGCCGAATTCTTAGAAGAGAATTTTAAGGTTCCTGCAATTATTGGCCCAACCCCGATTGGCATCAAAAACACCGACCTCTGGCTGCAAAACATCCAGAAACTGACCGGCAAAGCAATACCAGAATCTTTAGTCAGAGAACGTGGAAAGGCTATCGATGCGATCGCCGACCTCGCGCACATGTTCTTCGCCAACAAAAAGGTAGCTATTTACGGAGATCCCGATCTGGTAATTGGTCTAGCAGAGTTCTGCTTAGAATGTGAGTTAGAGCCAGTGCTGATGTTGTTGGGAGACGACAACAAGGCCTGCACTAAAGACCCAAGAATTGCCGCGTTAGAGAAGCAAGCACCCTGTGATATCGAAGTCATCTGGAATGCAGACCTCTGGGAATTGGAGCGCCGCATTAAAGATAAGTCTCTCGAAATCGACTTGATTTTAGGTCATTCCAAAGGTCGATATATTTCTATCGATCACAAGATTCCAATGGTTCGAGTTGGCTTCCCCAGCTTTGACCGGGCAGGTCTGTGGAAATACCCCATTATTGGCTATAAAGGCGCAGAATGGCTAGCAGACACCATTGCTAACACCATGTTTGCAGATATGGAGAACAAGCACGAGCGCGAGTGGATCTTAAACGTTTGGTAGAAAGCTGATGTATATGGGGGATGGCATGTATCCGCAGTGATATTTCTGTCATCCACCCCCAAGTGATTAGATGGTATTTCCATCAGAATTTTTCCGATACTTAGGAATCCTATGTCAATTGTAAACCAGGCAGCACCCGTTTAGCTGATTAGTTTCAGAGGGCGGCTCAGTAGCCTGGTTTACAAATCACAGAGTATTGCTACAGAAGCTATTGAAAGACTGGAGAGTGATCATGACTGCAACAAGTATAGATAAGAATGTCGTATTTTACGGAAATTTGAGCGAACTGTATCGCTTGGCAAAAGAGGGTAAAATTAAGACTACTTTACAAGGTAGTCATACCCGCCCCTGTAAATTTTGGACTGCAACGAAGATTTTAAGTGGGATTAAAAATGCGATCGTCATTTCTCACGGGCCGAGCGGCTGTGCCTATGGTGTAAAGCGGGCATACAAGTTGACCAATAGCCGCAATAGTGGTTCACCTTATGAACCCGTGGTGACTACGAATATGAGTGAGAAAGCGGTAATTTTTGGTGGAGAAAAAGAATTAAAAGGTGCGATTCGAGAAGTAGATGAAAAATACCATCCCGATGCGATCGTTGTTGCCACTAGTTGTGCGTCTGGTATTATTGGGGACTGTGTTGATGACGTCGTGAATAAGGCGCGTGGCGAAATCCAGTCTGAAATCATGACGATACATTGTGAAGGATTTGCCGGGGAATATCGCAGTGGATTTGATATCGTATTTCGGCAAATCGTAGACTTTATGGAGCCGCCAACTCCAGAACGGAAAGCACAACTAGCTGATGCTGTCAATATTGTGGGCGCAAAGATGGGCCCTGAAAGAACAGAAGTCGAAACTGATGTTAAAGAACTAGTGCGATTGATAGAAGGAATGGGGGCACGAGTTCATAGCGTCATCGCTGGTGACTGTACTTTAGAAGAACTCAAGCAAGCACCAAGTGCGGCAGTCAATTGTACTTTATGTTTGGATCTGGGCTATACCATCGGGAAAGCCATGTCAGACAAGTTCGGTACTCCGCTAAACTCTACTATCCTTCCCTATGGAATCACCGCTACAAAAAAATGGCTCGAAGGGGCGGCAAAATATTTAGGGATGGAAGAACAGGCTGCTGCCCTAATGGAAAAGGAATATGCCGCAATCAAGACTGAATTTGAAGCAGCTAAAGGTTATATAGAAGGAAAGTTAGCGATTATTGAAGGACATGATGCTATCAAGTGCTTGTCCCTTGCCCACATGTTGGAACGTGATTTTGGGATGCGGGCGGTAATCTATAACTTCCATCCCTGGAGTACAGAAGCACGAGAAACCAGTGTAGACTACTTATTGGAAACAGGGTTAGACCCGGAAATCCTAATTACGAAAGGAACGCTGGCCTTTGGTAAGTACGAGTCTATGAAACAAACGGAAGATGAATTACTAGATTTTATTGGTGGTCTTGATCCAGACTCAGTAGTGTATTTTGGTTCTTCCTTGAGTTTCCCTCATATTCCTGTCGTCGATTTAAATGCTATCTTAAATCGTCCCAGATTTGGCTATCGCGGAGCCTTAAAGGTAGCAAAGTGTATTAAAACAGCACTGCAATATGGCTTTAGACCTCGGAGTGCTTTAACCAAGCAAATGGTGTTCCCTAAGAATTCTGGGTTGGCATCTGCTCAATCACTGACTGGAAAACTAGCCCAAGACTTACCTGACTGTACCGTATATGCAGAGAAGAGACGGGGCAAATGTTGTAACGAGTAATAATGGAATGTAATTTTGCTAAATAAAAGTATGGATTTGTCTCACGCAGAGGTGCAAAAAATTGTAGTAACTGTCTCATATCAAATCCGGTAGCATCTGAATGATTAAAAAACCGCAGAGACGCCGAGGGCGCAGAGCAAGAGGAAGGAGGAATAATTTCGATATAAAGGGATTTGATATCAAAAGTCAAGTGATCGTTAACAAAAAACTGGGACTGGCTGTATTGAAGAACTGGAAAAACTGCACGCTGATTTGGTGGCGTTTGATATGAGCAAGGCTTATACCATTTCTTTGTGATGGTGCGCCAAATGATCTCGGCTTCTTGTTTCTTTCTTTCTTTGTGTCCTACTGTGCGAGAAGCCACTTCATGTCTATGCGTTCTTTGCGGTTCGTTCCTCATATAGTTTGGCGCATCTTCATACCGAATTTGTATTAAGCCAAAAATGTTAAGGCGGAAACCGTTACAAGCTGCGCGAAACACGGAAACGTCAAAACAGAAGTCGCTACAGGGAAGATAGAAGCCGTTGCAGGCTGCGCGAAACACGGAAACGTCAAAGCAGAAGTCGCTACAGGGAAGACAGAAGCCGTTGCAGGCTGCGCGAAACACGGAAACGTCAAGGCAGAAGTTGCTACAGGGAAGACAGAAGCCGTTACAGGCTGCGCGAAACACGGAAACGTCAAGGCAGAAGTCGCTACAGGCTGCGTGAAACGCATTTACCATAGTCAAGCTTTAGAAAAACAGGAGGAAAAAATGTCTGCTGAAACAACTTTTGACAATTGTAACCATAGTAAAGACCCAGTAGTTGGCTGTGCCCTTGAAGGTATTGCAACTACAGTTGCTGGTATTAAAGATGTCAGTATTGTAATTCAATCTCCACAGGGTTGCGCGTCCACTGTCGCAGCTGGGTATGATGCTCATGAGGTTGATTTCACCAAGCGGAAAGTAGGTTGTACTCGTCTTTTTGAGTCAGACATTGTGATGGGAGCGTCTGAGAAACTCAAAGGGATGATTAAAGAAGCGGATCAATCTTTTGATTCTAAGGTTATGTTTGTCGTTGGAACTTGCGCGGCAGACATTATTGGTGAAGATATTACCGGATTATGCAACCAGCTTCAGCCAGATATCAAAGCTAAACTCGTTCCTTTACTTGCCGGTGGGTTTCGGGGCAATGCTTATGATGGCTTGGAGATGGGTTTGGAGGCTTTACTTCCTTTTATAAAAAAAAGGCAGACCAAGAGAAGGGGTAGAAAGCCAAAGATTGTAAATATCATTGCACCACAGGCAAATCTCAATCCTACTTGGTGGGCTGATTTGCATTGGGTAATGCAGACATTAAAGTCTTTAAGAATTAAAGTGCAGACGGTATTTTCTCATAATACCTCTTTTGAAGAACTAGAACAAGCTGGTGAAGCAACCGCCAATATTGTTCTCAGTCATGATGTTGGGTATAAGTTTGCTCGGAAAATGCAACAGACCCATGATATCCCGCTCATCCTTGATGATATACCTTTACCAATAGGTGTAAATAACACTACTCGGTGGTTGAAGGCATTGGCGGCACATTTCAAGATAGATGAAAAAGTGGAGCCAATCATCAAACAAGGCGAAGAAATGGTCGTAGATACACTTCGCAAACGAGCATTGATGATTATTCCCCGATATCGTAACTGTAGAATTGCCGTATCTGCGGATGGGACACTTGGCATTGGACTAGTCAGAATGCTCTTTGAAGAATTGGAGATGATTCCAGAAATCTTATTATTTCGCTCGGCGATGCCTGATTCTCGTTCAATTTTGGAGCGAGAACTGCACAGCCTCGGTCTTACTTCCCATATAGTATTTTCGGCAGATGGCTATCAGGTAAAACAGACCTTAGAAGAGTTTGGTGTTGATGCTGTGATTGGCTCGGCATGGGAAAAATACATGGCAGAGGAATTGGGAATCAAAATTGCTTTTGATGTATTTAGCCCCACTAATAGAGAAACTTATCTTGACAAGCCATATTTTGGCTATGAAGGCATGATCAATATCATGGAAGTGATTGCTAACGATTGGGATAGAGCTTTTCGTTCCAAAGAGATTAATTGGACATAGAGAAACAAATATACCTCAATATGCTTGGGTTAAGGCTTTTTTTCTCTGTTCTTACTGTCTTCTCTAACAGATAAGGGTTAAAAATATAGGACTTACGCATTGACAAAAAGTTGATTCATGCGGCTAAGTCCTTACTTCCTATTAAGGGGCTGTACTACATTGTTCTAACTGAGGGTTTCAGTTTCATCAACGACAAATAGTCTACCTGCGTAACGAATAGCTTCGGGTTTGTGAATTTGCAGCAACTTTAATACTCCGATGCCCAGCAATAGCCAAATCAAAACGACAATTGGTGCTAAGTTAAGCGGTGCTGGTGGAGGGGGATAAAGGTTGCCAATTAGAACACTACTAATCGTGATTATTGAGAGCCAAGGTAGGAGAACATAACGCACCCAACCAAAGCGATTTGTAGAGTTTTGCTCCAACTGAGTACGGCGTTTTGTCGAGAAATATCGAAAACATGCCAAACTAGTTAATCCATAAATCGCTAGGGCAGCCAGCGTTATGACTGTTCCCAGAAAGGCAAAGGCCTGAATCGGTGTCCACAGCATTCCCAACCCCAGCCCTACAAACGCAGAACTGCCACTCAACCCGAAAATGGCATTTGTCGGTGTACGATAGGTGGGATGAATGTGCGCCAACCAACGGGGAAACAGTTCTTCTCGACTGATGGCATAGACAATCCGAGCAGCACCATTGAGAAAAGCAACGGCGCAGGCATATCCTGCCATAATTCCGGCAAAATCAATCAATAAGGCGAACCCATTTCCCCAAACGTGACGAGCGATCGTATCGAAGGGGGCAGCATCTTGGGCAAAGGCTGCCATGTTATGGATACCATATCCCAGCGTTGCCATATATGACATCAGCACATAGAACACGCCGACTAAAACTAGGGTGATCACCGTCGCTTTCGGAATTGACTTTCGAGGGTTTTGAACTTCTTCACCCAACGTAGTTGCAGATTCAAACCCAACGAAACTGAGAATAGACAAAATCACACCCACAAACAGGTTGCTATGCTGTGGTAGCCCCGTCAGCGTGAAGGGTAATAGTGTTAATTGTCCGGTTTTACCAGCTTGGATAAACACCATAAGCGCAAGCAATAGACAAACGCCGAGTTCAAACATCAATAGTGTCAGATCTAATTGTAGCGAGAAGCGAATGCCGCGATAACACACTGCCCCGACGATCAAAGCGAACAAGCAATACCATAATGTCCAGTTTAGGTGTACGCCAAACCAGTGGAGCAACAGTTCTTGAAAATTCGCACTCATTACTAGAAAGACAAAGGCAATAGCCGCACCAAAAGAAATTAAACTCAGCCAGCCAGCGAGAAAGCCCCAGCGTACTCCTAATCCTTGAGTCACAAAGGTATACAACGAGCCACTCGCGGGTAATTCGGCTGCAAGTATGCTAATTTGATCAGCAACTAGCAGAGCTACCCCAAAACCAATGATGTAGCACAATGGCATCGCTGCACCGACGAGTCCCGCTTGGGGAATGGTATTAAAAAAGATGGCTCCTACCGGAGACATCGCAGCGACTGCCATAACGACTGCATGGCGCAATTGCAGCGTATTGCGTTGCAGCTTTGGGGGTTCGCTCGAAGAATTTGTAGCAGGTGTCATATCCAAGGGTGGTTTATTTGCTGATACTGCTTATCATCCATCAATGGAAAAATGAGCGCAACTTATTGTCTGATCGCTATGAGTAGATGACACCAATTTTAAGTAATCATTTCGGTGACGGGCGGCGTCTAATAAATCTGCTGATGAAGCTTTGCGATCGCACTACCGTTCTACTCACAAAACCTTTAAAGAGTATTGTTGTGATAGATTTGGTCATAGTTGGCAAAAATCACATTACTTGATTGCGGCGGCTAATGTCTTCGAGAATTTAACAACCATTGGTTGTCAAAATGTCAGATTGCAGTAACATCAGTTGGGAAGGTAAGTAAAAATCAAATCCCCATGCTTTAGACATCTCCAAAGCAATATCATCTGGGTTTGGTAAACACTTCTTGGAAGAGGCTGCGCCAACAAGAGGCTTCGCGTTGGCGTTGGCGTAGCCTCTCGTAGAGAAGGCACTCTTGGCGGCTTGGCGTTAGCCTGCGGCAAGCCGCTGTGCGTTACGATAGTTTTCACAACTGGTTTAGGATTGCTATATTACAGATTTTTAACAGGCGATCGCTGCTTTAGCTGAGTGGACAAAAGTTACAGATATGCTACCTATAGAGTTAAATTACTTCAAGAGAATAAGCATTCAGCAGTTCAAAAAAATCAAAAAAATATTAGGTTTAAAAGAACATGCAAAGGTTACAAATTTGCGCCTACTATTCGACAGCGTGAAGTTAGCTAATTAACTTACTGAGTTTATCATCGAGATGATTTACCAAGTTTAAAACCATTAGAATTAATAAAGCTTTTTAACAATAAAGAATTCAAGAGTCAAAAACCAGAATTGAATTCTGTATAATTGATCAAGTAGCATAGTCTTCGCCCTACAGCCCTTCTCCTAAAAGAGACGGTACGTGTAGCTTGCTTCCATCACAGAGCGTCTCATAGAGAACTGGTACGGATAATCCTACAGCAGGTGTTAGCCCCTCCCTTTGGAACAATATGAGGCGTTTTAGCGCATTGTGCAGTGTTAACAAGTCTGTGTAGAGAGATATTCTTAAAATCTTTAAAGGTATAGATTTAAAAAAAAAGGATTATCTTCACAAGAATTTATTAAAAATTAGTAATGAATCAATTAAATAATTACTACAAAATTTAATTGTCTATAAAATAAAAATATTGGAGATTTCAAAATAGGATGATAATTTTAGATAATACTTATGGCATAAATCTTCTGATAGAGAACAATGACAAGATGAAATTGTATTCTATTAATAATCTTATGTTGAGGAAAATACTTGTAAAAAAGAGTGCTTTTTATAAAAAAGTTAAGTCCAGAAAATTACCAATATATTACCAACAAAAACAGAGTGGGGTAAACAAATGAAATTTCGGCTAAGACGCCGTGGTTTTGGTAAATTGATGATCGTTAGTACAGTAGCGGCTACAATCAATAATTTTGTAGAGAAAGCTGTAGGACAAACTCAAGTCCAAAAAACTACTCCAATGCCGCAAACTTCGACACCTGAAACTATGAAGGTGACGCTGCAAGTAAATGGAATAGCACACAATTTACAGATTGAACCACGTGTTACCTTACTTGATGCACTGCGGGAATACATAGGGCTAACTGGTAGTAAAAAAGGTTGTGACCATGGTCAATGTGGTGCTTGCACGGTGCTAGTTAATGGGCAGCGAATTAATTCGTGCCTGACATTTGCGATCATGCACACTGACGCTACAATTACAACCATTGAAGGGCTGGAGCAAGGAAATAATCTGCACCCAATGCAAGCTGCATTTATTGTCCGCGATGCATTTCAGTGTGGCTATTGCACACCGGGACAAATTTGTTCGGCAGTGGGTTTAGTTAACGAAGGACATGCTAAGTCAGATGGCGACATTCGTGAATTGATGAGCGGCAATATCTGCCGTTGTGGTGCTTATCCAAATATCGTGAATGCTGTCCGCGATGTTTTAGAAGGAAAAAAAGATGCAGCCGTTTAATTATAAAAAAGCAGGACAAGCGGAAAATGCCGTGGCGTTGGTGGCTCGAGATAGTCAAGCCTCGTATCTTGCTGGTGGTACCAGCCTAATCGATTTGATGAAGCTGAATGTCCAGATACCAACAGAGTTGGTTGACATTAACCCACTACCGCTAACCAAGATAGAAATGCAGGGCAACGGCGTACGAATTGGCGCAATGGCACGCAATAGTGATGTTGCTTATAATGCGATGATTCAGGAGCGTTATCCTGTGCTGTCAGAAGCGTTGCTGTCTGGGGCATCGCCACAACTGCGAAATATGGCAACGGTGGGGGGAAATTTGTTACAACGTACCCGCTGCTATTACTTCCGCGACACTTCAATGCCCTGCAATAAGCGTGTTCCAGGTTCAGGTTGTGCAGCAATTGAAGGTTACAATCGCATTCACGCGATTCTTGGCGGAAGCGATCGCTGTATTGCCACTCATCCTTCCGATATGGCAGTGGCAATGATCGCATTAGATGCAGTTGTGCAAACACGGGGCCCGAACGGAGAGCGCAGTATTCCGCTTGTCGATTTTCATCTCGTACCTGGCAATACACCCGAACGGGAAACAGTTCTACAACACGGGGAGTTAATTGTTGCCGTTGATTTACCTGCTTCAAACTTTGCGAAGCGATCGCACTATTTAAAAGTCCGCGATCGCGCCTCCTATGCTTTTGCAATGGCATCGGTTGCGGCTGCATTAGATGTTCAAAATGGCATTATTCGCGCCGCACGCATTGCTTTGGGTGGGGTAGGAACAAAGCCCTGGCGTGCCTTTGAAGCTGAAAAAGCCCTTCTGAACAAGCCTGCAAACGAGGCAACATTTCAAGTAGCAGCGTCCGCAGCTGTTGCCGGAGCTAAACCTCAAAAATACAACGGGTTTAAGGTTGAACTGGCTAAACGCACAATTGTTAAGGCGCTGGCAACGGTGGGAGGAATGGCATGAATACAGGGGATACAAATACAGTTCTTGGTAAACCGCTAAACAGAGTTGATGGATATCTCAAGGTAACTGGCGGGGCACGCTATTCGGCAGAGTTTCCGGTAGCAAAAATGACTTATGGTGTGACGATTCAAAGCGCGATCGCTAAAGGTAAGATTGCCAAAATTGATACAAAGGCAGCAGAGCAAGTACCGGGTGTATTAGCAGTTATTACCCACCTGAACGCGCCCAAAGCTTCTGGAGAAAAAGGCGGTGGTCGCAAGCTGCAAGTGCTGCAAGATAACGTTGTACTTTATAGCGGTCAGCATATTGGTGTCGTCGTTGCCGATACTTTTGAACGGGCTATGTATGCTGCCTCATTGGTGCAAGTTCACTATGACGAAGAGAAACCGACCATCAATATGCGGGACAATCTCGCTAAAGCATACTTGCCTAAAGGTAAAATCCCCAGAGAAGAACCGCCCGATTCAACTCACGGCAATGTCAACCAGGGACTAGCGGCTGCGGCTGTCCGCGTCGAGCAAACCTATACTACACCGATTGAAAATCACAATCCGATGGAGCCTCATGCCACGACAGCAGTTTGGCAAGGCGATCAACTGCTGCTGTATGATGCAACTCAGGGAATCTTTTCGGCTCAACAAAAAGTTGCGGGGGTATTAGGAATTGAGCCAGAGAAAATCCGTGTTATGTCTTACTTCGTGGGCGGTGGCTTCGGTTGCAAAGGGTCGGCTTGGTCGCATGTGCCTCTAGCGGCAATGGCAGCACGGCAGGTTAATCGCCCAGTGAAATTAGTTCTGGGACGGATACAAATGTATGGGCCTGTCGGCTTCCGACCAGAGACAATTCAACAGGTTTCTTTAGGTGCAACCCGTGAGGGCAAATTGACAGCTCTGCGACATGCTGGGACTTCGCAGACTTCAACTTTCGATGAATTTATCGAACCTGTTGGTAAAAGCGCCCGCATGATTTACGCTTGCCCAAATATTGAAACCAGCCACCGTCTTGTGCAACTGGATGAAGGTACACCAACTTTCATGCGTGCGCCAGGAGAAGCTTCCGGGTCGTTCGCCTTAGAATCGGCAATGGACGAACTGGCTTATGCGCTGAATATCGATCCGGTGGAGCTGCGTCTGCGTAACCATGCTGATGTCGATCCTAGTAAAGGACTGCCCTGGTCGAGCAAGTCACTCATCCAGTGCTACAGATTAGGAGCAGAAAAGTTTGGCTGGCAAAAGCGCAATCCTAAGCCCCGTTCGATGCGAGATGGCAATTATTTGATTGGTTGGGGTATGGCGACAGCAACTTATCCTACCAACCGTTCTGCGGCATCAGCGATCGCCCGAATCATGGCAGATGGTACAGCCGTTGTGCAGAGTGGTTCGCAAGATATTGGTACGGGAACTTATACTGTAATGACTCAGGTTGCAGCTGAGGCGCTCGGTTTACCAGTTGACAAAGTTCGCTTTGAACTAGGCGATACTAAAATGCCAGAAACCCCCGTTTCCGGTGGTTCACAAACCGCCGCCAGTGTTAGCTCGTCCGTGCATTTAGCGGGAAATCAAGCTCGCAGTCAGCTTTTGCAACTAGCACTTGCCGATCAAAAATCGCCGCTTTATAGTTCAAACGCTGAGGATGTGATTGCCGAAAATGGTAGCTTTTTCTTAAAAAATAAATCGTCTGCAACCGAAACATATCAGGCAATTTTGGCCCGGCATGGAATGAAAATGATCGAAGCGCGTGCAGATGCCAAACTCGGAGAGGAACAAAAAAAGTTCTCAATGCACGCATTTGGATCGCAATTTGCCGAAGTCCGCGTTAATCCTGATTCTGGTGAAGTCAGAGTAACGCGTTGGGTGGGAACTTTTGGCGTTGGACGCATACTCAACGCTAAAACAGCCAACAGTCAACTCATCGGTGGAATTATCTACGGTATCGGTATGGCACTGATGGAACACACAGTAACAGACCCCAATCTCGGACGCGTTGTCAACCATGATTTAGCTGAGTATCACGTGCCAGTGAATGCAGACGTTCCTGATATTCAGGTGTTGTTTGTTGATGAACATGATCCACATATCAACCCCCTTGGTGTCAAGGGAATCGGCGAAATTGGGATTACCGGCACGGCGGCGGCGATCGCTAACGCTGTCTATCATGCCACAGGTAAGCGCGTCCGTGATTTGCCAATTACATTAGACAAGCTGCTGTAGATAGATTTGCGATCGCCGAAACTATGAAAGTTCAATCATATGATCGGCGATCGCAATGGTATCCTGTAGTTTCTTTTACCAATCAGTAGAAGTCTCAGGGCTGATGACGATTAAAGTCAAATTTGGTCATGTTAGCTCGGAATCACTGTAGTTACCTTCGTGACCTTAGTGGTTTGAGAAGTGACCGTGAAAAGTCAGGCAGCCGATGGCTGCCTCTAACTCCCCTCTTGTAATCATTATCATTTTCATATATAGTGAGATTTAATTTCCTCAAAGCCTTATATAGTTGGAGTATTGGTGTATTTCACCCTTATTCAGGCTCCTCAATATTTATACCAGTTCTCTATGAAGATGCACAGAATAAAACACTTGAAATTCCATGCCTGACAAGAGAATTATTCTATGCAGGCTCACATAGATTTGGTATTAGATCGTTTGCCCTAAGATTTCTTACAAGTGAGATAAAATCATTTACATAGTCTGGATAACAGATATTTTTTTAATCCATTATCAATTTAGATTAAAAAATAGAAGTAAATTAAATATTAAAATTTTATCAAAAAAGTATAAATTAATCAATATTTATTTATATGTAAAAATAAAAATGATCTAGAAAGCAAATTAAACAAGTCAAAATTAGGCTTGATAAAAGCTAAATAAATTCGTATATAAGTAGTGGAATACAAAGCAGAATTTTAACCAGATAACTAAAACCTCGTCTAATATTAAAAGTTAGTCCTTTACAGAGACATTTTAGATGGTATCCCTGGCAGAAGACTTCACTATCGGTGTTGAAGAAGAATACCAAATTATTAACCCCGTAACTCGTGAGCTTTGCTCGCGTCAACAGCAAATTTTACAGATAGCCGAGAAAGTTCTTGGAGAAGAGGTACAACCTGAGGTTTATCTGTCGCAGATAGAGATTGGCACACCCGTCTGTAAAACGCTGGCAGAAGTCCGCGCAGAAATTGTACGTTTGCGGCAAGAAGTAATTGCAGCAGCAGCCAAAGACGGGAATCAAATCGCTGCCGCTGGGACGCACTCGTTCTCTTCATGGTCAGAACAGGAGATTACGCCCAAAGAACGCTACCAAGGGCTGATGCGAGATTATCAACAACTTACTCGCGAACAAATGATTTTTGGCTGTCATGTACACGTTGGGATTAGCGATCCTCAGCTAGCACTTTGTGTCATGAACCGCGCACGAGTCTGGCTAGCACCCCTTCTGGCGCTAGCTGCTTCCTCCCCTTTTTGGATGGGTATGGATACAGGATATGCAAGTTACCGCACGGAAATTTGGGGGAGGTGGCCGATATCAGGGCCGCCATTAATTTTTGAGTCACTTGCTGAATATCAAGCGCTTGCGGAAGCTTTAATCGCAACAGGGAGTGTAGAGGAGGCAACAAAGATATACTGGGATGCACGTCTGTCTGAGCGTTACCCAACAGTAGAGTTTCGCGTCACAGATGTATGCATGACAGTAGACGAAGCAGTAATGGTTGCAGGACTAGTGCGTGCCTTGGCACGCACCTGCTACGAACAAGCAAAAATAGACGAACCATTCCCGGCTGCACGCCATGAAGTTATACGTGCTGCTCACTGGCGTGCAGCACGCTATGGATTGGATACAGAACTTATAGACGTCGAAGCAATGCGTGCTGTCCCAGCGCAGGAGTTGCTTGAGAAGTTTCTAGCCTTCGTGCGTCCATCGCTAGAAGAGTATGGAGACTGGGACGAGATTTCATCGCTTGTGCAGCAGACAATGCAGCATGGAAATGGTGCAACACGGCAGCGTGAAGTCTACAAACGTACAGAACGCCTAGAGGATGTAGTTGATTTCATCGTTGCCCAGACGGCAAAAGGTATTACTTAACTTTTTAGATGCCGACTTTAGCGCTCTTCCATCACTCTAAGACTGTACGTTCGCTCATTTTGAGGGGTGGGAGAGAACAGCCAGAGCAATTACAAGTATGGTTTTGGGATGAGAGCGGTGCATTGAGCCTGTCGAAATGTAGTTTCAGTTTACGTGTGATTCGCCACAAGAATTGGGGTAAAAAAGGAAAACGCAAAAATGTTCCAGGACAACGGTGTTGTGGTCGGGTTAATATGATGGGGGCAATCAGAGAATCAGATCGGAAACGGGTATGCTTTTTTGTAAAAAAAGGGAATGCGGATATTTTTTATGAGCAACTACAACAATTAAATGAATTAATCAAACAAGAGTGGGTAGCTAAAGGAAACCGTTCTGAAGATTTTGCTAAGTATGGCCCGAAGATTATTTTAATTTTAGATAATGCTAGTTTTCATAAACGCAAAGATGTTCTAGCTAAAATATCACAAGAGTTTCCAAATTTTATTTTAGAGTTTTTACCAGCTTATAGCCCTGATTACAATATCATCGAATTAGTCTGACACTCATGTAAAGAATATATTGCTCATCCTCTGTTTAAATCAGTAGATGAATTGAAATGATTACTAAATAGGCTGTTAAATCAAGGCGAGTTAGTGATTAAATGGTATCGGCAAATCAAAAACAAAGGGAATTTTAGCTATATTGCAGCTTAAATGCTGATTAGCTTAGAATTAAAAGCTGACATCTCACTTTTACTAGTTCAACAAGCGCTGTTCCACAGAACCACAGCAGAATCTCTTGCCTGCAATAGTGCCGACTTTCAACTGAATTGTTGTCAGCAAATGGGCATTTCAAACAGCAAGAGACATTCAGAGTATTTATAAAGAAGTTATCAGGATAACCAATGATAATGCTAGATTCATTTTTTTGGTAGCTCATCCAATTCGTCAGTTTATTGAAAAAATAGTTAGCCCTAAAGACTATTATCAACAAGAGATAGTAAAATCAGTTTTGTTTGATGGTGCTTTAGTTGTAAAGGAACCATCACATACTTTTCAAGAATATTTTTCACCTATTTTTCTTAGTCAATTCCAAATTTTGGAATATGCAGAAATTAATGATACAGGAACAGAGAGAATAAATGGTGATATTTATCCTTCATTTTTCATTATTCACAGTGCCAAAAAATAGTTGATTATAGAAGTTTATACTAAGTCTAATATGGCAGTCAAAAACAGACTGGAAGTTTTCACCCTCAAACAACGTACTTAGGAACAATCAAGCACAACCAATGTCTGGTTCAAAACCAGTAACTTTGGGACAAGGCTATAGTACTATCGTTTGAGTTCCAGAAGTAGAAGGAAGTTGGACATCAATCAAAAAGACAACTCCTGCATTTGCCGCCACCACTATAAAACCTGCGATCGCTGGCCCAACTGCTCGGGCAATGTTAAACCCAGCACTATTTAAAGCAATGGCAGCCATGAGTTGCGATCGCGGTACTAGTTCTGGTACAATTGCTTGCCAAGGTGGGCCATTCATTGCCGCTCCCAAATATTGAGGCAATCGGGCGATCGTCCAACAAAGATTTATCGAGCGGACTTTAAGCAGAGGTTGTCATGACTGTGGTATGCACGTATTTACTTCAGCATTCGAGGAGCGGGGCCACGAGTGGTATCCAGTCCTGACACACGAGGTAGGGTAATCGTCTTACCTGTTTGTGCCGCTTCGTAAATCAACGCTATTAGTTTTTGGTCTTGCAAACCTTCTTCACCAGGCGTATGGGGTTGCTTATTTTGAATCACACAATCCGCCATGTGATCAATTTCTAAGGCGAACTGGTTCTTCTCGCCTATCCGCACTTCGCTAACATTTTCTGCCATGCTGTTTGTTGGTGATTTGCGTGAAATCATCATCCGCAAACCGTTGTAGGAGAACGCCGGATCGAGTTGTCCCCAAGCATCAGAACCGAAGACGCGAAAGCGCCGCGCTTCGTGAAAGCCGTAGCTAGTGGAGCAAATCGCTAGCACTCCACTGGGAAACCGCAATTGGAAGGTAACACTTTCTTCTACTTCTTTGAAGCGTGGATCGCCAGGAGTGGTAAAGGTTTGGGCGCTAATTGCGATCGGTTCTTCTCCCGTCAAATAGCGAGTCGCATTCAAGCAATAAACTCCCACATCCGGTAAAGAGCCACCTCCAGCTAGAGCGCGTTTCAACCGCCACTGGTTTAAGTCACCGCCCTGATTTTGTCCGTTATCTGCCTGAATCACCTTCACAGTTCCTAATTCTTTGCTGCGAATCATCTGAATCATGGCACGATGGTGTGGCTCGTATTGGCAGCGATAAGCAATCATCAACTTGCGATCAGCTTGTTTGCACGCGTCAATCATCTGTTGAGCATCTTCGACCGTGGTTGCCATTGGCTTCTCACACAGAATGTGCTTCCCTGCTTTAGCACCACGCACCGTATATTCTCGGTGCATATTGTTGGGCAATACAATATAAATTACATCAACATCTGGATTGTTGCGGAGATTGTCGTAATTCTGATAATTGTAAACGTTCTGCGGTTTAATGCCATACTGCTGGGCAACTTGATTCGCTTTGGCAGCGTCACTACTAACTAACGCAGTTGGCTTTGCTAGTTTACATTCTGCAAACGCAGGCATGATTTCTTCCAATGCCAGTCTACCCAGTCCAACGATCGCAAATCCCAACCGTCGCTCTGGGGGCAATGCAGTCGGAGGCCCACCTGTATCGACCTCAGTCTTTTCCGAGATCGGCGCAAATTCAATCTGAAGCGGCAGAGTTCCTCCGTGTGGCGTGGCTTGCCCAGTCGGCTGTTGGGCAGTAACCTCTTCGCCTATACTACCAAGTGCGACGGCTGAAATGGCTCCTAATCCAGCAGTAGTCAGAATTTGACGACGAGAAAATTCTCCTTTAAACAATTCAGACATTGTGTTTCCTTAATGATGAAATTTTGGACTTATACAAGTCCGCTTAAATAACTGTCAACATAATTCGTAATTGATAATGACGCTCTCTTACAAGACGCTGTGCGTAGCTTGCTTCCCCGTAGGGGTACGCGGACTCGCTAACGCTACGCTAACGTAATTTGTAGTTGCAATTTAATTACGTTAGCGCAGCATTGTCCCCACACCCCTGTAAAGAAGCAAGCTACGTGCAGCGTCTTGTAGAGAGCGTTATTAAGAATTACAAATTAGTAATTATTTGGTCATTGCGATCATTCGCTTTTAGTACAGCATTTCATTAATTCGTAGCAAATTAATGAAATGCTAATGTATCCGTCTGCAATGCCAATGTATTCCTCTGCAATGCCAATGTATCCGTCTGCAATGCCAATGTATTCCTCTGCAATGCCAATGCATCCGTCTACAATGCCAATGTATTCCTCTGCAATACCAATGCATCCGTCTACAATGCCAATGTGTCCTTTTGCAATGGCAATGCGTCCTTCTGCAATGCCAATGCATCCTTCTGCATTCAAAAACGCTACGATTTTATGCAGAACTGTACTTAGCATTCCCGCAGGGTAGGAAAGTAATCCTAAAAACCCTGCGATTGCGGCGTTTCACTCATAATTAATTAATTACGTGTAATTTGCCGGACATCATATTACGGGGTACTGGTTGGAGTTGGGCTACTGGTTGAAGTTGGGGTGCTAGTTGGAGTTCCAGAATTAGCAAGGGCACGAACCTGTTCCAAGTGTTGTTGGAGGGTTGGTAGCGCTTGAGCCGCAAATGCTTTCACGTCGGGGTCTTGTCCCTTTTGAGCTTCACTTTGAAATGCAGCGACATCCTTTTCATGATCTTGAAGCATCAGATTCAGATATTGGCGATCAAAGTTAGTACCAGAAAGCTTAGATAAGCGTTGACTGGCTTGCTGATTTTTTCTGCCAATACTAGTTGGCAGTTTGACACCTTTTTGAGTCGCTAACTGTTTGAGTTGATCATTCACCGGGGTGTGATCATCAACCATATGCTGTCCATACTGTTTTACTTCATCACTAGTTCCACGTTGTGATGCCAGTTGTCCTAGTTGGACTTCTGCTAAACCACCTTGAGCAGCTTCAGTCATGAACTTTTTGTCTGAAGAACTGAGACTATTTTGCCCTGATGCAGTTGGTGACGCACTTGGTGATGGACTCTCTGTCCTTTGCACAGACTGAGCAGCTGGAACTTCAGATGTATTCTGGTCATGCGGAGTAGTTGGTGTGCAACCAGTTGCCAGAGATAAAGTGATCGCTACTAAACCAGTTGAGAATATTTTGAAGTTTGTCATATCAATGTTTTCCTGAAATAAAGGTGTATTTTCTAATACAGAAATTTGCAGTTATGATTCAACCGTCACTCCTGCTTCCAATTCTAAAGCTTTAATGAATGCCGATGCATTTTCTTCCCCCCATCCTTGATTAACTGCTGTTTTAATGGTTTCTCTAACAATTGCGGCAGCAGGCATTGGAGAATTTAAATCTTGGGCAAATCGAGCAATCAAATTGACATCTTTGAGCAAATTATTTAACGCAAAACTCGGCGTGAAATCGCGATTTACCAGCGTCTTGCCCATGCCGTCAAAAATTGGAGAGCGAAAATCTACCACATGCAGCACATCAAGAACGTCTTGTGTATTAAGTCCGGCTTTGGTTGCCAGAATCAGCGCTTCCCCTAACGCTTCGATTTGGGTTGCCACAATCGAATTACCGATGAGTTTCATCGATGCACCTTTGCCAGTGTCGCCTAGATAATGGATCGTTTCGCTCAACGGCTCCAAAATTGGTTTGACTTGCTCAAATACCTCCCGCTTGCCACCAACGACAATCCACAATCCCCCAGCTGCGGATTCGTTTTTACTGCCAAAAACGGGAGCATCAAGAAATTCGACCTGCTTTCCTGCATAGGCTGCGGCTTCCCGACGCGAGGTATCAGGATGAACCGTACTCATGTTGATCGCAATTTGTCCCGATCGCACGTTCGATAAAATGCCATCTTTCCCAAAAACAACCTCTTCAACCGCATTGTCATTTGAGAGCGAGTAAAGAATCGCCTCAGCATTCTCTACGGCTTGTGCTGGTGTTTGTGCTTGTGTTGCACCTTGTTCAACCAAAGGCTTACAGGACTCTAGACTACGATTCCAAACGTTGAGATCATAGCCCGCTTTGAGCAAGTTGGTTGCCATCCCACTGCCCATGATGCCGAGTCCTAAATACGCAATGCGTTTCATAACTATGTTCTAGATGGTATCTTACTTTAAGAAAATAGCGATACTTTTAGCACACAGGAAGTGTGTCGAAGTCAGGCAGTTTTTACCCCCCTTCACATCATCGAAGTTTTGTGGATAAATACATCTTCCAATCGATAGACTCAGCAGCAATCAAGATAGGGACAGCAATCAATCACCTAGCTTTCTGCGAAAACGTGTCAAGTAACACAAGAATTGATTTTGAGAAGATGTGCCTAACGCATCAACTCGATCTAATGTTACACCTGCAAAATTGCAATCGCTGTTTGTATAAAAAACAGTCAAACATGGTATTAATCTTTATCCAAGATAAGCTGGATTCATGGCTGTACTGTCATTTTGATTTGTGGTCTTATATCGTTCGTACTGTCCTTTAGCCGCTGCCTCACGGGTACGCGCTAACAGTGCTGTAACTCGTGCCTGATCCATTGGCTTAAACGTGCGGACTGCTTCAAACGCCTGGTCTAAAATTCTCATGCTATCAATGCCCGTAATTACAACAGACGTTGGCAAATTCATTGCGTAGTGCAGGCACTCGATCGCACTAACAGTGTTGCTTCTGAGAATGTAAGACTCCCCGATCGATTTCATTCCCAGCACACCAATATTGTTTTTCACTAGCACAGGTAGAACCTGATGTTCAAAACTTCTAAAATGGGCATCCATAACATTTAATGGCATCTGCACAGTATCGAAGCGGAAATCATTTTGTGTCGCAGTTTCCAACATCTGAAGGTGAATCAGGGGATTCTTGTGTCCTGTGAAACCGATATAGCGAATTTTGCCCGCCTTCTGCGCCTCGACGACTGCCTCCATTGCGCCGCCAGGAGCAAAGATGCGATCAGGGTCTTCAAAGCGCAGTATTTCATGATGCTGCACTAAATCAATGTGATCGACCTGCAAATCTTTAAGCGATTCATCAATCTGCATCTTGGCAGAACTTTTAGTGCGACCATCGATTTTCGTCATTAGGAAAACCTTTTGGCGATAACCATCCTTAAGAGCATTTCCCATCCACCGATGGCTACGTCCATTATGATAGTCCCAAGAGTTATCCATAAAGTTGATGCCGCGATCAATGGCACTGCGGATCAGCTTGATACTTTCTTGCTCCTCTTCAATTTTTCCAATGTGAAACCCACCCAAGCCAATCGCAGATACTTGTTCTCCAGTACGTCCAAGGGTGCGATACAACATTTCGCCGCGTCGAGTTGGAGTGGGTGTTTGGGCTAGTAGTTGAGTCTTTTCATCAACAGGTTCTGTCTGAGCAAGGAGCGGCTGCAAAAATCCTTCCGAAACTGCAAGTCCTGCCGCTACTAATCCCGAAGCAGAAGCAGTTTTCAACAAGCTGCGTCTACTGATTTCCATAATTGTCTCCTACAAGTAACAACAGGAATGAGCCATATAGTAGCACGGCAATCTGACACAGAGACTCTAACTAAGGAGTGCTTTAAAACATACACCGTAAGATGCATTCACAATGTAAGCCGATGCATTCATAATGCAGGTTGATATATTCACAGTGTAAGCCGATGCATTCACAATGCCAGCCAATGCATTCACAATGCAAGTTGATGCATTCACAATGCAAGTCGATGCATTCATAATGCAATTTGATATATTCACAGTGTAAGCCGATGCATTCACAATGCTTATCCTTTGTTTAAGCTTGCCCGATTTAAAACTTTATCAATAAAGGTAAAAGTTAAAGGGTAGGAGGAAAACAGCCTTTAAGGGACTTGCAAGTAAAAAATAAGTAGATAGACAAAAATATTTACAGTCATTGCAAGCAAAGCGCACTCCTACGGAGAAGCAAGCGAGGCGGAGCCTCTCGTAGACAAGAGAAGCAATGCCAGCCCTTGCGATCACTCTTTCGGCTGCGAGGAGTCTTTTGTCAATCAAATCGATTGATGCCTTCTGCACTATTCGGCGTTGCAATTTATAAGAGATGCGATCGCCTTTGCTTGCCCTTCGCATTTCTCTACCAAGTTGTCTTAAAGCAATAATTAGAGCGAATCAATACCGCTTCATACTCGCGCTTCAGCAACACTGTAACTGTTATTAAATTGATCGGGGAATTGCTTATCTGTTCAGTTACGGGAGATGTAGAGACATTCTATGCTCCTTCATGTACTTGACACCACTTTGCGGGGCGCTAAAAAGCCAAGGACAATTGCTACCAAGAACAATGCTGGAACATCACCAAACAGGTGTCCATGTTCAACAGGGTCAATTACTGCATGTACTGCCATGATTACCCCGTGGACTACACTTGATGTGACGGTGAACCAAATTAAACTGAGATAAGCTTCTGGTTGCCTTGAAGCCAATAGCAAAAAGACACCAAGCGTCGCATAAACACCAATGATCATCTGTTCGTATTCGTGCTGACCTGGTTGCCATAACCAGCCCGATGCCCAAACCTGACTTAGCGGATAAATAAGTAGAAAAGCTATTCCAAAAAGAGCCAGAGCGATTCGTAAATACTGATCGCGCCCATCCATTACTTTAACCTCCGCTATTTTCCAGTGCAGTCTTTACTAACAAAGCTGTATGATTTTGTGATTGTATTCCCATTAGTGACACTTCAGCTTTGGAGTGTTAGAAATTTTAATGCTCCTGATGGTTTCAAACTGATTCAACTGTAAGTGCAAGCCGATGCATTCACAATGTAAGCGAATGCATTTACAATGTAAGTCGATGCATTGATAATGCAAGCTGATACATTCACAATGTAAGCCAATGCATTTACAATGTAAGTCGATGCATTAATAATGCAAGCTGATACATTCACAATGTAAGCCAATGCATTTACAATGTAAGTCGATGCATTGATAATGCAAGCTGATACATTCACAATGTAAATCGATGTATTGTAAAAACTTGCCTTTTTCAAGCTTGCCCGATTTAAAAACTTTATCTTACTGATAGTTTTTTGGTTATAAGGGGTACATTTAATGTATACTTTACTACTGTATACATCTATGACTATCCAAGATAGAACACGCCGTTTGCGCCCTCAAACCATTAGTCAAGATATTACCTCATTCCAGGGTTTGCAAACGGTAAGCACATACAACACAACTCGTGCTGATGCCTCAGCGGCAAAGTTACAGGAAGTTTATCAGGCGATGTTGATTTCTCAACAAATCGAAACTGAGAAACTAGCTTTATACCGTGCTACTTCTGATGCTGCTAGATTAGCAGAATGGGAATTTCACAATACTGTATTAGCGATGAAAGAAGTCGTGCGCGGGCAATATGGCTCAGATAGCGATCAAGCTCAAGCGGTAGGACTAAAGAAAAAATCAGACCGCAAGCGTCCTTCCCGCAAAAAGGTAGTTGCGATCGCTAGTTAATCAACTTAATTGAGTTTGGAAATTAGCGATCGCATTTGCAGTATTCGGCGTTGCAGTTTATCAGAGATGCGATCGCACGATTCCTTAAAGCTGGACTTTAGACTAAAAGAGAGCGATCATGCTTGTAGTTGTTGTGCAAAAAATAAAGGGATGCCTGTAATAACAAGCACCCTAGTAACGGAAGA
>NZ_JBALDG010000100.1:0-24778 GCF_036917195.1 Nostoc sp. | reverse complement strand
ATCGCTTTTTGGCCCAGGTCATAGCTATAGGGGGCAGGCATCAGATTTTTTTGCACTCGATATAATAGTCCTAACACAATCTTGTAGCGCTATATTGACTATTTTATCACCGGCGAGTTGCTTTCCGACGCAAGGCGACAGGAACGCACTCGCCTCACTAATGTTGACTCATCGATTGTCATTCCCCAATGGATAGTTGATACTTATGGAGCAAGAAATTGGGTAGAAGTTTTTTATAGAGAAGTTCTCGTGTTGGTTAAGACTAAAAGAATATCAAGTCCGAGATAAAAGAAGTCTACTTCGACATTTTATCTTAGTTTTTTGTGCATATACTTTTATTCTTTGGCATCAGATGACAGGTGGTTTGAGACGCAGGTGGGCTAACAAACCTTTGAACACGTTTACTGAAGCAATAGAAGCCTTTAGAACCGCTATATCTTATCGATTTTTTGATTGGTTGATCCTCAACCGTGACGTATTTACTGCTTATAAAGCCAGTTTGGGCTTTATTTGGGCTTAATTTTTGTCTAAGTCCCGTTAGGAGTAAAGAAACAAAAGCGGGCGGTAATTGAGTCGGTTAATGACCATCTCAAAAATATGTGTCAGATAGAACACTCTCAACAACGCAACGTGTATTAGACCTGTCCGAAAATTAAATTGACCTAAACAAAGGGAATAAAATGTTAGCTCTATTAGCTAAAATTAGTACCCTAAAAGGCTAGTATAGATTAAACTACATACGAAACTAGACATATACTCAAAATTGAAGAACACTATTTTTTGCCTCTAAACTATCAGTAACTATATCAACACCTTATTGTTACGTTCTTTGGAGACATATATACTTTATCCAAAACCCTTACACAGAAAGGGTTATAAATTTTCGGACAAGTCTATTTAACTTTTTAGTCAACTTGATGGCTGGTTTGGCTGCTTACACCTATCTGCCCAAAAAACCTTCGATTGACATTTACCCAAAAGATTTGCCTGCACTACCTCGTGCTATTTTTTAGTTCCGTCGAACTCACGTTAACTTGACTTAAATTTTGGGAATTATTATAGGAACCGCCAAAATCCATTGTATAACAACATTCAGGCAAGTAATAGTGTCTAAATTAATTGTTCGTATCCCAGAGTACAGTATTACCAGTTTAATTTATGAAGCTACTGCCACGGTAATTTATCGAGCATACTGCAAAGCTAACGGAGACTCAGTTGTGATCAAACTGCTCAAAGCAGAGTATCCTAGTGTCAAAGAGATTGCTCAGATCAAGCATGAATACGAAATTATCCAAAATCTGAATATTGCAGGTGTAATCAAAACCCATAAATTAATCAATTACGACAATGGGTATAGTAATGGTCTAGCAATGGTTTTAGAAGATTTTGGCGGAGAATCCTTAAAAGATCAGATATATACTACAGGGTTTGAACTAAGAAAATTTCTCAACATCGCGATTCAAATTACTGAAACATTAGGAGAGTTACATAGTCACCACATTATTCATAAGGATGTTAAACCTGAAAACATTCTTTATAACTCCAATAGCGAAAAAATCAAACTGATTGACTTCAGCATTGCTTCGTTGCTGTCAAAAGAAAGCCCAGAAATAACCAGCCTCAACCTCCTAGAAGGAACGCTGGCTTATATGTCGCCAGAGCAAACCGGACGCATCAACCGAACCTTAGATTATCGTACAGATTTTTACTCATTAGGCGTGAGTTTTTACGAAATGCTAACGGGTCGGCTCCCCTTCCAGAATGTTCAAGATCCAATGGAGTTGGTGCATTGTCACATTGCGAAAATTCCAATGGCTCCTGAGGAGATTAATCCTAATATACCACTGGGAATCTGTGCGATCGCCATGAAACTCCTGAGCAAAAATGCTGAAGATCGCTACCAAAGTGCTTACGGGTTAAAGGCTGACCTAGAGAAAGCAATGGTTCAACTGGAAACAAAAGGAAGGATTGACCTTTTTAGCTTAGGTGAGCAGGATTTTTCGCATCAATTTCAAATAGCTCAAAAACTTTATGGTCGGGAAGTAGAAGTGGCAGCTCTTATGGCTGCCTTCGAGAAAGTTAGCCTTGGTTCAAGTGAAGTTGTGTTGGTAGGAGGATACTCAGGTATCGGCAAATCCTCACTAGTTAACGAAATTCATAAACCGATTGTGCGGCAACGAGGTTACTTCATCGGTGGCAAATTTGACCAACTCAAGCGAGATATTCCTTATGCTTCTTTGATTCAGGCATTTCGAGAATTGATGCGACAACTATTAACTGAAAGCCAAGTCAGAGTTGAGGTTTGGAAAAATAAATTGCTACAAGCATTGGGAGTTAACGGTCAGGTCATTATTGATGTTATCCCAGAAGTAGAACTAATTATCGGGCAGCAAGCGCCTGTACCGCAGTTGGGGGTTACTGAGTCTCAAAACCGTTTTAATCGGGTATTTAAGCAATTTATCCATGCCTTTACTGCTGCGGATCATCCTTTAGTACTGTTTTTAGATGACCTGCAATGGGCAGATGCTGCCTCTTTGAAGCTGGTCGAAAATTTGATGACTGACTTAGAAAGCCAGTATTTATTGATGATTGGGGCTTACCGAGATAACGAAGTTAGTCCTACCCATCCGCTGATACTAATGCTAGAGGCAATTCGAGCATCTGGGGCAACCGTTGAAGAACTGCTCTTGAAGCCATTAGCAGCACCTCATATTACTCAACTGCTTACTGACACATTCAATTGCGAATCATCTCAGGCAGAACCTTTAGCTGATTTGCTACTTCAAAAAAGCCAAGGTAATCCCTTTTTCTTGACTCAGTTATTAAAAGTATTGCATCAAGATAATCTCTTAACATTTGATTACCGTTTGGGTTTCTGGCAGTGGGATCTTAACAAAATTCAGTCACAAGCCATTACCGATAATGTAGTCGATTTAATGGTGAATAAAATTCAGAGACTATCAGAACCAACGCAGCAAGTTTTACAATTAGCTGCTTGTGTTGGTAATCGTTTTAATTTAGAAATTTTAGCAGTAGTAAACGAAAAATCTGTATCAGCAACAGCAGTTGATTTATGGTCAGCTTTACAGGCGGGATTAATTCTTCCCTTGAGCGATACTTACAAAATTCCTCAGTTGTTGAATCAGTCGGAATTAGAAATCTACTGTGATAATGCGGTACAAGTTGACTATAAGTTCTTGCATGATCGTGTTCAGCAAGCTGCCTATTCTTTAATTCCAATCGGTCAGCAACAACAAGTCCATCTAAAGGTGGGAAAATTACTATTACATAATACAGAAAAAACTCAGTTAGAAGAGCATCTTTTCGAGATTGTCAACCATCTAAATGCTGGTGAATCATTAATTATTGAACCTGCCGAAAGATACGAAATGGCAGAATTAAATCTGAAATTAGGTCAGCGAGCAAAATCATCTTCAGCGTTTGTAACTGCTCTAAAATTGTTAAAAATAGGAATAATATATTTAAACAAAAATAGTTGCCAAGATAAATATTTATTAACATTAAATTTATATTTACAAGCTGGAGAGGCAGAATTTTTAAATGGAAGATATGAGCAAGCTTTGCTGATTTTTGAGCAGACTTTCAGCCAGGTTAAGAATACTCTTGATATGTGTCGAGTAAATGAATATCGGATTATGTGTTATCGCATGGAGAATGACTTAAACTCTGCTTATGAAATTGGGTTAAACACCTTGAAGCTTTTAGGTTTTGAGTTTACAGCTTATCCCGATGATGCATATCTATTGGAAAAACTTAATCAAACAAAAGAAGTTATTGGCGATCGCTCAACTTTTAGTCTAGCAGAACTACCACAAATGCAAGACGAAGAGAAGTTAATGGCTCAACGCATCTTAAAAGAGGTTTGGCCTATTGCTTACTTTTTAGGATCTAAAGCGTTGCACGTTACATCTATGAATCTGACTCAGCTTTCAGTTCAATATGGCAATTCACCGATTTCGGTATTTGGCTATATGCTGTATTCCTTCAACTTAGTATTTCAATATGGTGAGGTAGATTCAGGTTATGAGTTTGGACAGCTTTCTCTGCAACTCCATGAAATTATGAGAACGAAGGAATTAGAAGCGAACATTTTGAACATGTGGGGAGGTTTAATTTGTCATTACAAAGACCATATTAGCCAGGCAAAACCTTATTTATTAAAGGGATTTAATAGCGGTTTAGAAACAGGTTCTTACCAATGGTCTGGTTATTGTTCGGTTAATTTTTTATGGCAATCTTTGTTTGGGAATGAATCTTTAGAAAAAACCGCAGAAGTAGCCGAAGATTTTATTCCTACCCTCCGCAAGATTGACAAAAATATGTTGAACTACCATCTGCTGGCTATGGAAGCGATCGCTAATCTGACTAAGTCAGTAGGCAAGATTGACGAGCTTGTTGGAACTTGGGCAGATGAACAGCAAGTGCTAAAGTTTGCGTTAGCATCTTCAGATATGTTGAGTG
The DNA here is from genome assembly GCF_036917195.1 of Nostoc sp. GTDB lineage: Bacteria > Cyanobacteriota > Cyanobacteriia > Cyanobacteriales > Nostocaceae > Nostoc. The sequence continues at coordinate 20,296 of NZ_JBALDG010000100.1, read as the reverse complement.
CATTTGTAGTTTACATCTATAAACTTGCGCTTTGTAACTGGTATGGAGAGTATACCAAAGCTGTTGAGTATGCAGAAAATGCAGAAAAATTTGTTGGGGGAGCACGAGGAATTTTTATTAATCCTGTTTTCTACTTTCACCAAAGTATTGCTTTGGCAAGAGCTTATGCTGAGGTAGATACAACAACTCAAGTGATTTATCTGTATAAACTAAATGTCAACCTGGAAAAATTCCAGCAATGGGCAATGCACTGCCCAACCAATTATCAACACAAGTTCCTATTGATTCAAGCTGAAATTGCTCGGATTTGTCAACAAGATTATCAGACAATGGAGTTGTATGACAAGGCGATCGCTTCTGCTGCGGAAAATGGTTATTTACAAAATGAAGCCTTAGCAAACGAACTCGCATTTCGATTTTACTTGGCCAAGGACAGAAAAAACCTTGCCAAAGTTTATCTTACAGAAGCCCGCTATCACTATCTGAAGTGGGAAGCTATGGGTAAAGTCCAACAACTAGACGAACAATATTCTCAATTTTTTACAGATACAGTAGCAGAAGCAACTCTTCGGGGTACTGCTACAAACTCAATCAAAGATACTTCTGAAGCTAAAACCCAAATTCTAGATTTAAGCACAGCGATTAAAGCATCACAAGCACTGTCGAGTGAGATGGAGCTAAATCGGCTGCTGGAGAAGATGATGACGATCGCGATCGAGAATGCTGGTGCCCAAATGGGTTATCTACTTGTTAAACGGGAGAACCAATGGCTGATTGAAGCTGAGGGAAACGTTGATCGAGACCAAGTGACAGTGCAATCATCCAGCCTGGTTCAAGTAAAGCATAAACTACCAGTTTTGCTGATTAATTATGTTGAAAGAACAAAAGAAAATTTGGTTTTAGACGATGCTAGCCACACAGAGCGTTTTGCCAGTGACAACTATATTATTGCCAATCAACCTAAATCAGTTTTATGTTCGCCTTTCGCTCATCAGGGTAAACTAACCGGAGTTCTTTACTTAGAAAATAACCTCACCACCGGAGCCTTTACCGCAGAGCGACTAGAAGTACTGAACTTATTGACTTCGCAAGTTTCCATCTCTATAGAAAATGCTCGACTTTACACAAATTTGCACATCTACTCCCAGGAGTTAGAGATTTCGGAAACACAAGCGCGTCAGAAAGCAAAGGAGCTAGAGCAGACGCTCGATGAATTGAAGCTCACCCAGTCCCAAATGGTGCAAAGCGAAAAAATGTCTAGCCTAGGGCAGTTAGTAGCAGGCGTTGCTCACGAAATCAATAACCCAGTCAGTTTTATCTACGGCAACCTTACTTACGTCAATAATTATATCAAAGACTTGATGAGTGTAGTACAACTTTATCAGCAGCAAAACCAGAATTTACCATCTAAAGTTCAGAATGAAATAGATGCGGTTGACTTAGATTTTTTGATGGAAGACTTACCTAAGCTGTTGGCTTCAATGAAAGTGGGAACTGATCGCATTCGCCAAATTGTATTATCTTTACGAAACTTTTCCCGCCTAGACGAATCTGAAGTCAAAGCCGTTGATATCCATGAGGGCATTGATAGCACCTTAATGATTTTGCAAAGTCGGCTTAAACCCCAACCAGACTCTCCGGGAATTCAAGTAATACAGGAGTATGGTAACCTGCCACCCGTAGAGTGCTACCCTGGGCAACTGAATCAGGTATTTATGAACCTGATCGCTAATTCAATTGACTCTTTGGAAGAATTTAACGAACATCGGACTGATGCAGAGAGAATACGTCACCCAGGTATTATTACAATTCGTACTACTGTTGAAAGTGATCTTGCTGTCATTCGCATTGCTGACAATGGTTCTGGGATCTCTGAAAATATCCGGCAACAACTCTTCACACCCTTTTTTACTACAAAACCTGTCGGAAAAGGAACTGGTTTAGGGCTATCTATTAGCTACCAGATTGTAACTAATAAGCATCAAGGACAGTTAGAATGTGTATCGGTTTTAGGACAAGGGGCTGAATTTATTATCTCTATCCCCCTTCAGGCAAGACTAAAAGCAAGAAGTGTCTAATCTTTACCGCCACTAACACTGATTGCAATAATGCAGGCATTGTCTTTGGCTTTGAGTCAAGACATAAACACTTTTGCCCACAGTGCCGACAGCGCCATTGGGCTGCTTGTTTGATTACTTGCGCTATTTCGTCTCAATTGTTTGCGTAGCGTTTTCTGTAGATGGGCATTGCCGACGATACTCCCCAAAGCTGTTGGGTAGTCTTATTAACTCTACCAATTTTTGAGAGCAGCGATAACAGCCAAAGCGTAGCTTGCCGTCGTAGACATCGCACATCATTCAAGCGAGGAAAAGAGCGATCGCAGCTCTCTTAAGACACAGCTTGTTTTTTAAGCACCATTATCTCTACACCCTGCTCATCGCCCCACCAATTCTGAACCTATCCCACTATTCAAAAAACCCAACTTATTTTCGTAAAATGTGCTTGAAAACCTTAATTTTTTATTTTCTGTTCTCAAAAAGCTTAAGCTTTTTAGTACAAATATTATTAGTGGGATAGGTTCATTGTTCGCGTTGGCCTTAGCGAAGCGTCTCGTAGAGAAGCACGTCTCCTTTGAAGATGGCTGGGCATTTTATTTTGAGTAAGTGCCTTATATGGGAATTTGGATGCAAAATTCTGTTTCTTGGTTTGTTTTTGAGGTGCATATTAACTTGCCTTTGTGCATTTCTACAACAATCTGATAACTAATAAATAAGCCAAGTCCAGTTCCTTTCCCAACAGGCTTTGTTGTAAAAAACGGATCAAATATTTTGGAAATTACTGATTCGGGAATAACCAGACCATTGTTTTTAATGCGAACATTAAGCCAAGTTTCATCAATGATTTCAGTATTAATCCAAATAGTAGGAACGAACGGCTGAGTTTGAGAATATTGACTAATTGATAGGTTAGCAATTGCCTCATTTAAAGCATAGATAGCGTTATTCAAAATATTCATGAATACTTGATTTAGTTGTGCAGGATAGCACATTATCTGGGGAATCACTCCATAGTTTTTAATTATTTGAATTACCATATTTTCCGATTCACTTTGGAAGCGGTGACCTAGAAATGTGATTGTGTGATTGATACCTGCATGAATATCTACATTTTTGATTTCTGCTTCATCCAATCGAGAAAAATTTCGCAGTAACAGCACAATTTCTCTAATGCGAACGCTGCCAACTTGCATCGACTCCAGCAGCTTACCTAAATCTTTTTGAATAAAGTCCAAATCCCAGGTTATTATTGCTTCTTGAATATCTAGCGAGGGAACTGGATATGTTTTCTGGTAAAGTTGCAAGATTTTTAATAAGACTTCTGTATACTCAGATGCATAGCTGAGATTAGCGTAAATAAAGTTAACTGGATTATTAATTTCGTGAGCAATCCCTGCAACTAATTGCCCCAGACTCGACATTTTTTCAGTTTGCACCAGTTGAGCCTGAGTATATTTGAGTTTCTCAAGGGTCACTTTTAGGTCGTGATTAGCTTGAATTAGCTCAATATTTCGTTGTTCTACCCTAGCTTCCAGTTCCTCATTCGTTTGCTTGAGTAATGCTTCTGCGTGTTTGCGATCGCTAATATTGCTCAGTGAACCAGAGAATTCTGTTTCACTTTGAGGTTGAGCAGACAGTTCCAACCAAACAATTACACCAGTTTGATGGTAGAAGCGGAGTTCTTGGCAAACCTCTACTCCGGTTTGTAGCTTTTCTAGAGTTTCTGACCACAAGTGCTGATCATCTAAATCAATGAAATTACCTAAGGCACTACCAATGACATCTGCTATCCGATAACCAAGGGTATTTGTCCAGGCTCGGTTAAGGAAATTAAGATTACCCAACTGATCACACTTAAACACAATTTCGTGCAGACTATCCACCAATTCCCGGTAACGTCGCTCGGATTCAGACAATTTCTCAATCAAACTGTACTGAATCTGTGTATGCAATTCATTGCTTAAATCTGACATTCGACTGTACTCGTCAAACGCTGAAGTAACTCGGTATGGTTAATTGTATCGGCGTATAAGGGGAAAACGTGAGTGTGGTAGAATTCTTGCTCAAACACCGTGCGAGCAGAAGTGCAATCAGACAAAATAACAACCTGATAGCCTTTCTCATGGGCAGAACGACCTGTAGAATCAATACAGACTGAAGTCACTGCACCAGCTAGAACTACATGAGTAATCTGTTTTTCATGAAGAATCATGTCTAAGTTAGTATTTATGAAAGCATTAAATCCTCGTTTTCCGGGAACTTCAAGAATTCTGCTACGAAAGGGTAGCAACTCATCAATCATTTGCGATCCCTTCATACCAGCTTGAAAAGCCCCAACTGACTTAATAGTTTTAAGGATGCCAACAGGTTCAACCAATTCTTGGTAGTTTGGCGTAAAAAAAATCGGTGTGGCAATCATCAACACTGGAGTTTGTAGCAAACATCGTACAAGTTCAACGGTGTTTTCTAATACTTTAGTGACCCTTGACGATTCCTCAATGACATTATGTAGAATGCCATCGGCTGCAAAGTAGTCATTTTGATAACCAATCAAGATTACAGCAGTACGTTGAGGTTCCATTGTATTTCTAACTATTTAGTATATACAGATACTTTATTATTCCCGTTTTAAATGTGTTTCTAACGTTAACTAACGAGCAAAATATTCAATTACAGAAAGAAGCGCCTAGACTCTATGGAGGGATTACGCCAGCTAGAACTAGAGAATCAGCGATTGCAACGGCGTATTAAGGAATTAGAAAACGCCGTAGAACAACGTCCTACGCAACAGTGGGGCAACACGATGATAACTCTTGCGTTAAACAAGCAGGTAAAACAGGCGCTAGACAAGGCAATTGACCTGCGAACGCTTGCTGTTCAACCACCAAAAGATAACGCCACCGAATGTCTACGGTTGATCGGTATGGCATTGAAGAATCTCGCCACTGCTATGAACAATACTTAAGCACTCGTTGCTGCGGCAATAATTCTAGAAAGCGAACCGACATCGCAGGCGATCGCATATCGAGCAAAGCAATTGGAAATACTGCCCCAAGCGGTGAATGACATCAGGCGGGTACTATCTCAGCCTGTATGTAGCTCGGTGCGATCGCTCAATTATAGTAATTATGTACTATAAAAAGCAGCAATTAAAACGTCCTGATGTTCCCATGTTTTTAGTCTAGTCATTTGGCGCTCGGCACGGCGTAGCTGTGCCGTCACCTGTGACAGTTGCGTAAGTCCTGTTTGAATTAGGGTTTGTCCATTCACTGTTTTCTCCATCGCTTTGATCAACTATAAGCGCACTTACTCAACATTCTTATTTTTCAATTAGCCAGCCTTCAAAGAGGAACGCACTTTTTCAACAACTTGAGTAAGTGCACCAGGTTCAAATGGACAAATGAGATTTGCCGAGCGCACTAATTCTCGAAAGGACGCAGAACCGCCGCGATCGCATAACGCAATATACTCTGCTAGCGTCTTTTGATAATCTTCTTCTGCTTTGACCCAAAACTGCAACGCGCAACACAGAGCCAAAGTATAATCAATGTAGTAAAACGGCGAACAGTAGATGTGCTGTTTGTCTTGCCAAAGTCCGCCTTTGTTAAGATATTTCAAATCTCCATAATTTCGCCAAGGCAGATAACGAGCTTCCATCTGTTGCCAGATTTGATGTCGTTCTTGCGGCGTTGCTTGTGGGTTGGCATAGACCAAATGCTGAAAATGATCCACTGCCACACCATAAGGCAGAAATAGAATTGACCACGCTAGATGCTGCCGACGAAATCGCTCCGCTTGATCGCCGAAAAACTTTTCCATCTGCCATCTGGTAAGAAACTCTAAGCTCATGGAGTGAATTTCACACGATTCTAGCGTGGGCCACAGGTAATCAAAAACTGGCAAATGGCGACTTCGCCACATTTGGAAGGCGTGACCCATCTCGTGAGCGAACACCTGCACGTCGTTTTTTGTTCCATTAAAATTTGCGAACACGTAGGGTATATCATAGCTTGGGAAGCTTGTACAGAATCCGCCTCCCGCTTTTCCAGGACGATTTTGTAAATCCAGTAAATGTCGCTCAACCATCATCCTAAAAAACCCACCCAGGGATGGATTCATGGCATCAAACATTTCTTGTGCCCGTTCTAGCATCCAGTCATGATCCCCAATTGGAGCCGGACTGCCTTCTGCATCAAAGATAGACTCATCCCAAAAATACACGCTGTCTAGGTTGAGCCGTTGAGCCTGTTGCCCAATTAGCTCGATCGCTAAAGGAACGACCTGTTGAACTACTTGATCTCGATAGTACTCGACATCGCTTTGATCGTAATCCACCCGTCGCATTCGGCGATATCCTAGCGCAATGTAATTCTCGTAGCCTAATTTTTTTGCCATACGATCGCGCAGTTTTACCAACCGATCAAACAGTTGATCGAAGCGGTCTTGATTTTGCTCAAAAAACTGCCAGCGACAATGTTCTGCCTGCTGACGAACGTCTCTATCTTTACTTTGCACATAAGGTTGCAAACCCGATAAATTCACCTGCTCACCCTGGAACTCTAGCTTTGCTGAAGCGATCAGTTCGGTGTACTCATTGCTGAGTTTGGATTCTTCGACTAAATCTGCTGTGATCGTCGATTCAAAGGTCGTAATGTCTGCTTCCCATAGCAAAAAGGCTTGCCGTCCCAAACTTTTTTCTAACTCGGCGCGATCGGGGCTGTCGAGCAGTTGCCGTTTTAGGTCTACTTCAAGGGCGGTCAGAGATGGCAAAAGTTCGTTGCAATAGTCCAAGGCAGTTTTGTACTCTGGGTTTTGCGTGTCTTGGTGAAAATGCAGTCGCGTGAGTTCCTTCCATGTATCTAGTCTGCGTCGCAAGGCATCCCACTGCTCTATGACGGACTTTCGTTGCTCAGAGGTTTGAGCCTGGTTAAACTGCATCTGGATGACTTGGTATTCGGCGGTCACGGTTGAGAGAGTTGGAGTTTCTGCTGTAATGTCGGTGTAATCTACTGAAGCTTGCATCAATCATTCTCCTCTGCGATAAATATTTAGCAATCCGGCGACTTCTAGAAGATTTTTATTTTGGGAAATCGCCAACTTTCATTTTTTTCCTATTAAGACTTCAACAATGAAATCATTTATCACCTTGAACTGGTAAATTTGCATCAATCTCAATCAAAGTAACTTTGGCATTTTCAACTACCGTATTTCCCAGCAGCGTGTCCTGCATTGCTTCAAATTTAGACTCTGCTCTCCCAATCCGTTCATAATGTAAAATCACATGATAATGCTTTTGTATTGCTTCTCCAGACTCAGAACGCTCTACTGCAAGCCAATCTTGGTTTTGACCCGATTCGGCAATCTGACGATATTCACTGGCTAACTTTTCTAATGCAATAGCTATAGCGTGTTCTTTGGTTTTACCACAGCAACGAATTTCATCTGTAGGCTGGTCAAGAAAAGACAATAATTGACAAACATACTGATTATTATCGCCAGCCTGCACATTAATAATTGCGATTGTTCCACTGATTGAAGTCATACCCCGATTATATTAACACTATATTAGTGTAAACAAACTTAACCCCAATAGATAAAGACAATAATTAATCAAATTTATATTTATAGTCAAATTAATTACTAACGTAAATATATTGCCAAATTAGGACAATAAATTATTTTAACTATCTAATCATATTCAATTGATAAAATACCTAAAATATAATTTTTTGGTCGTATCATTAACTATCATGATTCAGAAATGATTTGCTTGTGCTGACTTATAACTTTTGTAATGCCAACTTCAAGATTATTTGTTTTTTGCGTAAAGTTCCAAACTCAAGATAAATAGTATCATATAACGGTATTTAATATACATGAACCGGGGACAACCTTAAAAGTCTCCTACTATATAGTTTACTGAAAATCATCTAGTCAACTCAATGAATAAAATCTTGTTTTTATGTACAGGCAACTACTAGTTTACCACGCAAATATTGACAGGTGTAGGGTCTTAAAAGGGGAAGGGGAAAGGGTTTAAAACCTTTATCACTTAATTTTTTTTTGACTGTCAAAAAGACTTTGGCAGACTACAAAAAATCTATCTGTATCAAGGTTTTCCTGAAATGGTATGTAATAGCTCGCACGGAGTATTATAGATGGCGAGCTTCAGCGCAGGATCGTCATTGGACTGAAAGGTAGCATACTCAAAGCACAGCAAACCCTTTTTAGGATGGTTCAGTAGTTTCTGTCCGGACGCGACGCTGCGGATATCGTGCGCCTCCCACCAGATCACGAACTCAGGGCTGGCTTGCTGAAGGCGTTCCAAGAGGTCGAGAAACGCTGGATCGCCAGCCCAAAGGTCATATGTTATACGAAATTGGGCCACCATACGTTTGGCCTCATCAACCCAGGTTGCGCCGAAGAGGTGCCGGGCATCCGGATCGGTCAGCATATAGGTGAGGATATTGCGATCCGCTTCGGTCGTCTGTCCGAAGTCTGTGAATAATTCGGCAGCTGCGGCATTCCACGCTAAGATGTCCCATCGACGACCGGTGACATAGGCAGGCTGATTAAGGCTCTCAACCATGCGTCGAACCACTTCGGGTACACTCTCGTGAGAGAATGCGCGGCGATCGCCGTTTCGCGCCAGTGTCCGCAAATGGGCATGTTCTACCTTGCTGAGGCGCAGTGCGCTAGCCAACGCATCAATCGTGGTAACGGAAGGGCTGACGGTTCGTCCCTGTTCTAGCCGGATATACCAGTCAACGCTGATGCCCGCGAGTTCGGCCACCTCCTCGCGTCTCAATCCTGGCGTCCGACGTCTTTGACCATTTGGAAGACCCACAGCCTTAGGGTTCAGCTTTTCTCGGCGCGATCGCAAAAAGTCACCAAATTCATTTCGACTTGCATCTGCCATGACCTTTACTTTATCCTCAAGGAGGGACTAGTCAATACTAGGATAATACCAGGCCTTGTTACACAGGGAAAGCCTGCGAGAATGGTTCCATACCATAGAATAGAATGACCATGAAAGGTGCAATTTTGAAGGCGTTCGGCTCGCCACTCGTTGTCGAGACTTTGCCCGATCCGATCCTGGGCACAGGAGAGGTCATCGTCGATGTCGTGGCAGCCCCTGTTCTGTCCTACGCAAACGAAGTCTTTAGCGGCGAGCGAAAATATCTGCTGGATCTGCCTGTAGTACCGGGATGCGGGGCGATCGGCCGCGTGCGCGCTGTCGGGCCGGACGCGACGCATCTTGTCGCCGGCGATTGGGTCTTTTGCGATCCTACTGTGCGATCGCGTGACGATGCGCTAATGCCCGACATAACACTGCAAGGCTGGAGCGCCCGTGGTGAAGGAGGCTTGCGCTTACAGAAACACTTCCGTCATGGCCCCTTTGCCGAGCAAATCCTAGTCCCGACGGAAAACGCCATCCGGATCGGTTCGCTTGATGAGGCGGATGCAGCGCGATGGTGCGGGCTGAATACGTTTCTCGTACCGTATGGCGGTCTTCTCGCGGCGAACTTGCAGGCGGGAGAGACAATCCTGATCAGCGGTGCCACTGGCAACTTCGGCAGTGCGGCCGTCGCCGTCGCCTTGGCGATGGGGGCGAGATGCGTGGTTGCGCCGGGTCGGAACGAAAAGACGCTTGAGGATCTGACGCGTCGTTTCGGCGATCGGCTCCGACCTGTGAAGCTCTTGGGCAACGAGGAGGATGACCAGGAGCGGATGCGGCAGGCGGCACCGGGCCCGATCGACTGCGTGCTGGATATCCTGCCGCCCTCGGTTAGTACGACGACGGTACGCGCCGCCATCATGACGGTGCGACCTTACGGGAGGGTTGTGTTGATGGGGGGTGTCGGGATGCTAGGAGGCGCTGGGCTGGAATTGCCCTATCCGTGGATCATGAGAAATTGCATCACCGTACGTGGCCAATGGATGTATCTACCTGAGGCCGCCATCCGCCTAGTCGGGCTGATTCGGTCTGGTCTTCTGAGGCTGGACAACTTCGACGTTACAGTATTCGATCTAGACGACGTGAACAAAGCCGTCGCGCACGCTGCCGCCAATAGTGGCCCCTTCAAAATGACCACGATTCGGCCATAATTTCCTGTAATTGTAAAGTCATGACAGGACAAATATTCTGTAAACTGCTTTGCTTGCAGAATGTGATCAACGCCTTATAGCTTTTCTTCCACAGCCGTCAAATACGGTCGCTTCAACTTCCCCAAATACTTCAGGACTGCCTCTGCTGGTGCTTCCAGCTTGCCACTATTACGCAACCTACTAATGCGATCACCTACGGTGGGCGCTTGCGCCATCGCACACCAACTGCATCTGCTGACACTCGGCAGGCAAATAGTCGAATGACTTTATATGCTGCAAACTAACTGTATACTCACCATCCCAGAGTTTTACAGTGCAGCTAATGCAGCTAAAATCATTTATCTGACTTACGATGCTCCAACACCCGCCTTTGCCCTTCAGTACGGGGTTATCCTTTGCAAGGATTTGACAGACTTCACCTAGCTGGTAGGTATTGGGTACTTTCGTCCGCTCCATTATTTTTTGCACTACGTATTTGACGATTTTACCAGTAGGCACTTTCTTGACTGCTTTCTCTACTGCGGTTAGCCAAACCTCTTGTTGCTGGAGCAGTTCAAGTTTTGTCATAAATCGAACTTGCCCCTCTGCTGTTGGCAAAATGTGATCAATTTGATCACATTTTTGCTCCAAGTTCTCAAACACAATAGCTGCATCCATTAGAAGATAAGACTGGCGGCGACTATGCCCAAAGCGATGCCGAAGCCAACGCCAAGGGCGAACGCGGCAATATTCCTCAAAGGTTTTGTGGGTCGAGCGGTACAGTCTGCGATCGCAAAAAGGCGGGGCGTAAGCCCATCGTGCAAATCTGGCAAAGCCTTGCCAGCTTCAAAAAACGCCCGTTCTACATTCGCTCTAAATTTAAGCGATAACTTTGTTAAGCTCCGCTAACGCTAATTTCCTGCTCGGTTAACTTTGGAACCTGACGGGGTGACGAGGAGACTGTAATGGTTGGTGTATCGGAGGATGGCGCTTTTGAGGTAGAAAAAGATAGGTCAGGTATTGTCAACAAGACCTATCAAATGATAATATTACCTAAATTCTATCAAAACTGCTTTCAAAATGTACTGAAACCTACGCAGTACAAAATGTTGGAAATATTAGTGATGCTATTACAGTTTCATAAAACTGTAACTAGAGAAAAGTTAGCAACAGTATTGCCACAAGCGATACTTTTTCAGAGTCGGCGAAAGAGTATTCAACGATTCCTGCTTCTACCACAACTGTCAATTCAATTTCTTTGGTTTCCTGTAGTTAAATATTGACTGAAAACTCGCCAGAGAAAAAAAGGTAAAAAATTAACATTTGCTATCGATAGGACACAGTGGCGTGAGCAAAATATCTTGCTCATTAGTTTAATTGAGGATCAGAGAGCTATACCAATTTACTGGTTATCTTTAAGAAAAAGAGGTTGTAGTAATCTCAAAGAACAGAAAGCATTGATTCGACCAGTTATCAGGTTGTTTAAAGCATATTAAAACAACAGTGTTAGGCGACCGTGAATTTCACAGGATCAAATTCGCCAATTGGTTAGACAGTAAGGGAATCCACTTTGTTTGACGACAAAAACAAGGGACATATATTCCTCAGGGCACTCAATCATACCAACGACTACAAAATCTTGGATTAAAACCTGGAGTGTCATTTTTTATCCATGATGTTCAGTCTAGGAAACAAAAAGGTTTTGGGAAATTTAATTTAGTTGGGTATTAGCCGCGTAAATATCGTGGGTGGAACAATCTGGATGGTATTTACTCACCAACTTGGATAGTTTTGACACAGCTATTAAAACTTTTAGCTGTCCTAGCGCTATTGAAGCAATGTTTAAGGATTGTAAAACAGCTGGTTACAATTTAGAATCTACTTATACAACTGGTCAACGTTTAATGACCATTATTTTATTGGTGGCGTTAGCGAAGCGGCTTTGCAGGAGCTTCGCCTACACTTGTGCAGTCTTAATCGGTCGAGCATCAACACAAGTTGGTCTACAAAAATATCTAGGTCGTCTTCAAGAATTAAAACGCTCTATGCGACGACATAGTGCATTTTGGATTGGTTTATATGGTTGTTTATCGGTGGGTGCAATGGAATTTTGTCAATAAGAGCGATCGCTCTTATGGGAAATAAGCCCAATAAGCTACCTCATTTTCAGCAAGGCATACGCGCTATGAGGCTTATTCAATCAGCATTATAGCCTCCTTGTCCCCCCTTCATCTCTGGAACTTTAACAGCAGCAAGGGTGATTGTTGCTGTAGCTAGGTTTTCTTGTTGAGCAAAGGTAATTTGGGGGTGTGGTGTCAATAATCTAACTGAAGGTACATTATCTGTGTGTTGTTCAATGCTCTAGCACGACAGACTCTCTTTGAAAAGCCTTTATGGATTCATCTGTGGTGTTAATTAATGTCTTTTCTATACCTCAAGGTATGGAGTCCGAATTTCTCGATAAATGGCATCAGACCGCCGAACTGATGAAAAATGAACCTGGATTCATCGAAACAAAGCTACACCGCAGCCTTGAGCCAACAGCACGATTTCAATTTATTAATATTGCAAAATGGTCTAGTCAATCAACTTGGGAAGCAGCATTTTCTAAACGTATTTCTCAGCAAGAGATTTTTGAACAACAACTACTAATTGAAGCTAACCCCGCTCTTTATCAAGTTGAAGTAGAGTATTAAATTCCAATACTGAGAATAAGTACCGTCTTTTCTTCCACATAGGCGGTAGAGCTACAACACCACGCCTGGATTGCCGCTGCTATGCCTTAACTGATGGTCGTTTGGTATAATTCTGTATGAACTTAACCTTAGAATCATCATTTTCTTACCCTCAACACCTGCAAAATCTCCCTCACTGCCGCTTTCTCTGGCTCTATCTCCTGAATCCGCTTCAACAACTGCTTGGGAATATACTTCGACGACTTGAAGGTGCGATAGCCGTTGGCGCTAGCGTCTCCAAAGGAGAAGGCTTAAGAAGAGCTTATCGCCCTGGCTCCAAAACTCGTAATGGTAGTAGGCCTGTGGTCAATCCTTAGCGTTCTTGGTAATCGGTTGCTAATAAATACTGCTGTTGCCCGGAGCTTTCTGCCACCCTTGAATCTGCGATTGATATGATCGCTGTCGGTAGCCAAAGGTGTATCTGGCAAGGGACTCTTGAACAGTCTGAATTGGATACAAAGGAATAGCACAAAGGTCGTTCATTTAAGAGTGGTGTTGCCAATCTCTTCGACTCAAGCGATAAACAAAGCACTCATCGTCACCGAATCGTCGATATTCGATTAATTTGAAGCCAAGACGTTCATAGAAGCGGTGAGCGCGACTATTACTAACCAGCGGATCAATGATTACAGCCGTCACAGATGAGTCTGCGAAACATCGAGTAATTGCTAACTGCATCATTTTTGTGCCATAACCTTTACCCAAATCAGCTGCTTCCCCGATCCAAATATCAATGGCACGAAGATCGGCTGCGATATCGCCCCAATAGTGACTTTCCTCTCGTGCAGGATCGATGATCTGAATAAATCCGATGGGACGACCTTCGATTTCAGCAATCAATTGCTCCCTCCAATCAGGATTATGATCTAGTTCCACCTCCCAGCCCCAGTCATCATTAGGGTCTGAAGCAATCACATGAGGTTGCTTGTCCCAATATCGCAGTAAATCTAAATCAGCAAAGGTAGCATAGCGTAAGTTTATTTTCGTTGCATTCGCTGAGGACATATCGTAAGTGATTCACCGAACTTAATATTACGTAAACTTTTGGCTTTAGTAGTCAATATTTTGACACCTCTAGCCTCTTGTTATTGCTACAACCTAATCAATCCTATTTCTCCTTTACTTACGTATTTTCTGGGGCTTTACAAAATCAAGCTGTTAAATTTTACTCAACTTTTATTCAACCTCAACCTCTAAAAGCTAAGAACTTTATAACAACTTGAGTAAGCTATTGACTAACGTAACAACTCATTCTTACTTGCGGAAAATCAATGCGTACTAAAAAAGCTTTTTTTTACACAGCAGCCCTGACTGTTAGCCTGATGTTACTAGCTGGACAAAAAGCAAATGCCGGACAACTCTATAACAATTGGGACTACGGTATTGACTCTTTTAGCGATGGCTCTGGCGGAGCCGTTTTTGACATCAAAGGTATGGCTGTCAAACAGTCAGGCGATAAAGTTTATGTTGCGCTCACTGGCGGTATGCCCTTGGGTGGGACAACCGACCCGAATGATTATTGGAATCAGGGCCACTCTGTCCACATTGGTTGGAGTGACTTGTTCTTCAACTTCTCAGGACAAAACTTCCAGACTGCTAGCAATAACGGACAGTTATTTGCAGTCAAGTTTGCGGACTACGGCAGTGGCTTGTCAACCGGAGTTTATCAAGGAGTGACAGCCAAAAGTATAACTCAAGAGCATGGTGGCTACAGTAACTTGAAGTGGTATTATGACTGGGGTTGGGGTCAGAATAACACCCAAGGCACAGACTTCGCGACTGCACAAGATGTCTACAACTATTACTACCCGACTACTGTTGCTCAAAATCCAACTTGGGATAACACCCCGATTCTCAATGCCATTGGTAATGGTACGAAAGTGGGCAATATCTTTATGCTCAGTGACAGTGAGTTAAGTGCCGCAGGACTCGATTTTGGACATTTTTCTGCCACAGGAGATTACACTATTGGGTTTGCATTTGACAAAGCCTTAATTGGCAGTGGCGACTATGTTAGTAACATTTTCCTAGAGTGCGGTAATGATGGAGATGCACTCAAAGGTAACTTCAAGTCTACTCCTGAACCGGATGCTGGGGCAGGCTTATTCATCCTCGGACTCGGCTTTGGGATGAAAAAGAAGCGTGAACGTCGCAAAAGTTTATTAGCTTAAAGTTAAATACCACGCGTTCGTAAGCTCTACCCATTGAGCGACAACGAGCGGAGGGTTCATAATTTACAATGCAGCTAGGATTTAACTAATTGATAGTTATATCCTGGCTACCTCATCAAACTTCTAGCATCAACATAAAGACACTATAGGATCAATTAATTGTATCTTTAAAATAATTTTATGCAACTAATGGGACTTAGACAAAAAACACCGAAAAAAGAGCCTCAAATCTATATAAAGAAAGAATTTGACATCGTTTTGCTTAGTTTCTTGATATATCTGGGTTTGGGCTATTTTTGAGTATTTAGTGTATTCTCCTTACCCTGCATGGGTTTGAGGCTTGTTTTTCCCGAAAAAATGTTTAAGTCCCGCTAAATGAAAATAATTATGACTCTTAAACTTGCATTATGGTTACTGTGGGCTGGATTTATAGCTTATATTTTATTGTTGGCACCGCCCTTACACTTAGGTGAAACGCTAACGCTGTTGAAAAATATATTTACTCTTCAGTGGACTGCTATTAATCCAATTATCCTGTCTTTATTTTCTCTAGTGGGTATTTGGCTATTAATTTACAGTAGTTTATTGTTCATTGATGGCCGGATGCAATCGATTCATTTTTGGCCTTTTGCTATCGCATCAGTGGGTTCGGGTGTACTTGGTCTTTTGCCATATTTGGCTTTGCGTGAACCTAATCAACAATTTTCGGGACAAAAGAATGCTTTTTTGAGTCTGCTGGATTCTCGCCTTTACGGTATTGTCTTAACTTTAAGCACAGTTGTTTTGCTTGTCTATGGTTTTGCTTTTGGTGATTGGGGAGATTATGTGCAGCAGTTGCAAAGTGATCGCTTTATCAATGGCATGAGCCTGGCATTTTGCCTATTTTATGTTTTATTTCCTACTGTTGTTGGTGATGATATGGCTCGTCGCCTTTTCCCTAATGCCGAGGTATTTTTAACAGTGGTGTTTGTTCCCTTACTCGGTTCTCTTGCTTATCTTTGCCTGCGCCCACCAATGGTGTCATCAACTATTCGTGAAGAATCATTCATAGCTAATCGGTAAATATCGGCATTTTTCAATTAGTTCTCGTCATCAAGATTGGGTCTAACGGTGAAGTTAGGCAGGCTTCAACAACTTAACTAAAAACCCAGCAGAGCCTTTTGAACTTCCTGTGATGATACTTTAACTAGATTTTCAGCCGTGACATTTTCGTGCTGATGACTCAACTCAACCATTCCGCCAACAGCGTTTATACCAATTCTTTATGAAGCTGCGCTAAATAAGGCTTCAAGAATAAAGTCGTAAGAAGTGAGACAGGCAATCATGGAAGGTGTAATTTCTTTGAGGACATCAGTTAACTTGTGCTGTAGTTGTGTGAGAGTTTTACAATTTTCTCATTGGAGTTGAGATTTGAGAAATTCCCAAAACGGCTCAATTGGGTTGAGTTCAGGAGAGTGAGGAGGTTGAAAAATCGAGATAATGTTATCTGGGATATTAAGAGCTTTGGCTTTGTGGAAAGATCCTTGGTCGAACTGGATAACCGCGATATCATCACCTCTTGTCAGCAGATAAGTAGCTAGACATGATTAAATATAAAACGCCCAACGGAGTAATTACCATTGTAGGCACGATTTTCAATATGTCTGAATTAGAGCGATGCCTGCGGCGGGCTACGCCTACGCCAGTTCATATTCATCGTCAAAAATCTGTGAAGAAAGCTCATAACGTTTTAGGTGCAGCCACTCATCTTCAATGCGGTTCATTTGAGGCGATGTATGGTGGCAGGAAAAAAATGTATAAGCCTTGTTGTTGCCAAAATTGCCAGTATTGTTGAACTTTTTTGCTGCGATGAAATGATGCTCCGTCTTGAATAATGACAGTAATTTTACCGTTTTGTTCAAGACGTTGTTGAGCCAAATGTGCCTGCCATTGGAGTAGTTGCAAGTAACGTTCGCTATTAAAACCACCGACTACAGCTCCATACTCAAAACGCAAGTTCAGGCTCCCAAAAACCAAGAACGTTAATTATAAATGCCTCTTCTACGAGGTTGATAGATTGATTTTTGCTTCCCACGCTGGGAATAAGTATAATTGAGAGAGCTTGTTCGTTCAAACCCTGATTCATCAAGATATTTTAGACAAATTAATCCATCACTAGCCCAGTGACATAACATTAACCAATCAGCCTGTTTGGCTTCTTTAAATGATGCTGATTTTGGAGTTGGTGGCTTGTGTCTTAATCGTTTCCAGGTATAGCCTTTTTTTTTAGAATGCGGCTAATTTGTCTACTGCTGAGTGTGATTCCACGCTCAACAGCCAAACGTTCCTGTAGTTGACGGCTTGTATAGCTACGATCTTCACCTAACCATTGTTCAACCACATTCATATCCTCTAAACTCCACTTACGCTTTCCTCCACTCCAGGTGCTTCCCACAATCCATTTAATCCCTGGTTTTCCCATCGACGTAATGTGGCTCGAACTGTATGCTAATGAATATGTAAGTGACTTGCAATTATTGGTACTGTTAAACCATCGGCATTCAGTCGTAATGCGATCGCTCTAATTTTCACTCTTCGAGCTACATTATCTGCAAGGCTTAACTCCTGCAACGTTTTGTCTTCTTCTCTAGTCAGTTTTATTCGTAGTGCTGGTGGCATTTTCAATCATTTGTTCTGCTCTACTCTTATCTTATAATTTTTCATGTCTAGCTACTTAGCAACTCCAAAAACTGTTGAAAACAATCACTATTAAGGTAGGGAAACTCATAGAAAAAGCTGTGTATCCACTTAGGGGTTCTACAACTCCGTATAAATAAAAATTTTCACGTTGCCATTGGCTCAAACCCACAGGTTTAACCCCTCTAGCTGTAATTAAACGTCCTGCAATTGTTTTTAATCCTAAAGGTGTTTCATCCTGGCACAAGTACCTTAATCGTTTCCCCGATCCAAATTCCTCCTGCAAGAATTTGAATGCTAGAGGTAGTTTTTTTAAAGTGAGATAGACTTTCTGGATGTTGTTTAGTGCTTTGAGGACGAGGCACTTTTAATTTCGCAGCCGTTTGGGTGCGAACCACTTCATAGACTGTTTTATATGCAAGTGAAAGCCCTAAGTAGCTGGTTGCAATTAAATATAAGATAGAGATAGGACTTTCAGATTCGGTATAACTGAATGCCTGCCCGATTAAGAGTAGTCTTAACAGAAGCGGAAGACTTGACACTAGCACAATTGCCTCAAGGAACAACAGTGGCTCAAAGGACACGCGATCGCACACAGATGATCAGGCTGAATGCCCAAGGGTGGAATGTCCCAGAGATAGCCAAAATTTTCTTAGTGCCATTCTATACAGTGAGATCGACACTGCGACGATGGGAAAATCAGGGGTTAGGGGGACTATGGGAGATGCCAGGGCGGGGGGCAAAGGGCAAATGGTTTGAGGGGGACTTGGCTAATTTAGAGCAGTGCTTGGATTCGGAAGTTCGTACTTATAATAGTGTGCAGTTATCGGAAAAATTATTGCAACTTCCTCAAGTGCAACTTCGTCCAGACCGTCTGAGACGATTGCTCAAAAAAAGGGGTGGCGATGGAAGGGCACACGCTATACTGATCAAGGAAAACAAGACCCATTAAAACGAATAATCAAGCAAGCTGACCTCGATACTCTCAAGCAGGCAGCAGTAGATGGCTAGTTGTAATTGAAGTATCTAGACGAATCTAGATGTTGTCGTTGGAGTCGAGTTAGTTATAGTTACAGTCCTCTTGGTCGCCAAAAACAAATGCCACAAAGTCGGCAGTCGTACTGGTCGTATCAGTATCTTGGGGCTGTGGCAGCCGGATGTGAGTTTTGAGTATGCTCTGGTTCAAGGTGGTTTCAAAACTGAACGTTACATAGAGGTGATCAATTGGGCTGCTAGTAAGGCGGCTCAAACCTTGGCTGAAACTGACCGCATCACTGTGGTTGTTCACGATAACGGCTCCTTACCAGTAAACTTTCACGCCATCAATGGGATAAGTGGCAATCTCAGGGACTGTTTATCGTTCATTATCTGCATCAAGGCGTACAGTACATTAGACCTCTTGCACGAATAACATAGGCATGAAAAAATACAGGAAAAAAAGAAGCTCCGTGACCTACGAACAAATAAAAGAGCTACCATCCTGAGAATTTAAACGTCTATGTGGTGTACATATTGCTACATTTATGCGGATGGTAGAAGTACTCAAACCGGAACTGGTGCGTACTGGAAAAAAAGGTGGTCAACCAAAGTTAAGTCTAGAAGATCACTTATTGGTAACACTAGAATATTGGCACGGAGCCGGAGACGCTCCGCCTTCGGAGAGTATCGCACATACTTCCATATTGCTAAAAGCTGGGGTATCCATGAGTCAACAGTATGCCGCATAGTACCGAAGGTGGAAAATATTTTAATCCGCTCAGGTGTATTCCGATTACCAGGTAAACGAGAGTTACACCAAGGAATGTATCAATGGAACGTGTTGGTAGTAGATGTTACTGAAACACCTGTAGAACCTCCAAAAAAAAAACAGCGCAGATACTATAGTGGTAAGAAAAAGCGGCATACCTTAAAGGCACAATTAGTAGTTGATCAAGCTAGTGGTAAAATCCTCTGTACTGCCTATGGAGTTGGTCGTATACACGATTTTCCTTTACTCAAAAATACCAAAGTGGATTTTGAGCGAGCGCAGTTATGTTTAGCTGATAAAGGCTACCAAGGTATCACCAAACTCCACACTCTTAGCTGCATACCCGGCAAAAAACCTCGTGGTGCCGATTTACCAACTTCACAACGTCAGCATAATCGCTTATTAGCTAGATTACGTATTGTTGGTGAACATATCAACCGCCGCTTAAAAATTTTTCGCATCTTTAAAGAACAATATTGTAACCGCAGAAAACGGTTCGGTTTACGATGCAATCTGATTGCTGGACTTCTCAATTGATGAACTCGCTCTTTTTTCTTGATTCGTGCAAGAGGTCTATTGAACGATTCAACAATACTTTACGCCAACGAGTTTCACGTTTAGTACGTAAAACATTGTCGTTCTCAAAATCACTCAACAACTAGATTGGGGCAGTTTGGTATTTCGTTCATCACTATAACGCTAGTTCACGAAGTTGAATCATTATAGTGCTACAAGATTGTGTTAGGACTATTATATCGAGTGCAAAAAAATCTGATGCCTGCCCCCTATAGCTATGACCTGGGCCAAAAAGCGATCGCGGCG
>NZ_JBALDG010000099.1:0-24987 GCF_036917195.1 Nostoc sp. | reverse complement strand
ACTAGGGTGCTTGTTATTACAGGCATCCCTTTATTTTTTGCACAACAACTACAAGCATGATCGCTCTCTTTTAGTCTAAAGTCCAGTTGAAAGGCAATTCATCCAAAGAAATAATCAACGGGTCTTTGCGGGGACGGCTCAAATTACCAACAATCATCAAGTGCATTGCAGCCGCCAGCAGAGGCCCAACCACACTGCGGCGTTCATCATCTAGCTTGAACACTACCATCTCTTTACCTTCAAGCTTAGTGGGAATGTCCGATTTCCCTATAAATGCCCTCAGCAAATCAGCTTGGATAAAAGATGAGAAAGTACCTGCTGCTGTGGTCAAAATCCCCGAAATAGTCTTCTCTGCATCTTTGGCACTCAAAAATTGAATAAACGAAGTCGCCACCCATTCATCCAACCTTTTGGACTGTACTGCATGGTCAAGACGCTGTACCAGTTTTGGTAATCGCAACACCGCATAAAGCATCGCCATATCCGGGTAAGGAGAACCTTGACAAGAAAACAATGGATGTATGTTCTGAACATGCACTGGTGTTTCTAGATGAGGATAATCAACCCCTGCATACTACTCCTGTCGTTGTCCGCTTTAAGAATGTAGCTCTCTGGAGTTTTAAGTCAGTGCGTGAGGAATTTTACCGTTCTTTGGAGAAAACCTTTGCTGACTATTTCCAAGTGCCATTTAGCGGCAAAAGCGATAGGTGGCGTAGCTTAGGTGTGCTGTCAGTCGAGTTCAAAGCTGTCAAAGAGGGCGAAGGTAAGAATAAACACGACTGTTGTAAGACTGTAGATTATACCAAACCCACCGTTGAAAATCTGTCTCAATTTTACTTGAGTCAACCCGCAGCTAAAGCCCTAATTTGGCAACAACATGATGCGATCGCTGGTTTTAATGAACCTCAATCCCTACCTGCTTCCCTGCTAGCTACTGCTCGCCAACCAGAGTAACTTCGCGCTTTGATTGAACACTATCCAGAAACCGCAAAGGCTGTACGTTTGGATGTAACACTGCCCCAAGACATACAAGCAGCAGTTGATACAGCAATCGCTACATTTAGTCGAATTGATGTGCTGGTCAACAATGTTGGACATGGACTCATTGCCGCACTCGAAGAAGTCAGTGATGTTGATATTCACCGATTTTTTGAAACCAACTTCTTTGGGGCGTTCCGTCTGATGCGAATGGTCTTGCCTGTGATGCGTCACCAAAGCAGCGGTCACATTGTCAATATGTCATCCACAGCAGGATTAGTGGGATTTGGTGGAAGCAGCCTCTACTGTGGCGCTAAATTTGCTCTGGAAGGTACGTCTGAAGCCCTAACTAAGGAGGTTGAATCCTTTGGAGTTAAGGTCACTTTAATTGAATCTGGGGCATTTCGCACAGATTTTAACGGACGCTCTCTGGCAGCAGCCGAACAATCCATTGATGCCTATGCTCCGAATGGCACTAAGAAAAGCCCAAAGGCTATGTGGTTTAAGCAGTCTGCAATTGTTTTCGTAATTCATGCCGGAGTTTGGTCATCAAGGGGTAAGCTTTTAGGCGACGTAAAAGGACTCGTGATTCATGAACCTATCCCACTAATAATATTTGTGCTAAAAAGCTTAAGCTTTTTGAGAACAGAAAATGAAAAATTAAGGTTTTCAAGCACATTTTACGAAAAGAAGTTGGGTTTTTTTGAATAGTGGGATAGGTTCATGCAGGACGGTCGGGAACAGCCTTGTGAGCAATAACTTTTAGCAAAGTGTGATATCGGAGACGTTTTTGATCAGAAGCAGCTAATAATTTGGGAATTTAATTTCATGAGTGTTCAATACATCGATGCACAAAGCAACGGCGGCTCCGGTAACTAAACTGAATATTAGACAAATTTTGGCTTTTTCGTAACCCACATCCTTCTTTTTGAGTGCTAGGTTGAGGATGTTCTTTTTGGTTCTCTACAGTGTCAGGCATGGAAACTGTTGAGCCATCTATTACTTTTACATCTCGACCACACCAGAAATATTCTTTTGTAATTTTTTCTTCTATATTTTGTGCCGTTAAGTTGAAAAGTTTCTCTAATAATTTTTCTGACAGCCAAGACAAGAGCTTGACAATATCGGCTTGTATCTGTTGACGGAATTTCTACTTCTTCACCAGCTAAATGAGCAATTATTTTACTCACAGCATTATGGCTTTATGCGGATCTAAAGCGATCAAAACGCGGACAACGTTATAAATGGGTAAAGCTCGCCAGAGTATCTGCCCCGCAGACTTGACGTCAAATAATCGCTTTTTATATTTGATTGTTAGCTGAGATATTGCAAGTCTTATCACCGATTCCGGCAATAGTTATTTGAAAGGTAAACCTAAAGTTTGGTTAAATTTATCCTTGAGGATTTGTACTGTTAGTGTCACAGTAGTAGTAATTTTGGTTTTGGCTTATTCGTCTTGTAGACTGTATTTCACGGACGAGCTTCGCTTTTTCTACCTCCAAAAATTTTTTAGGCAACTGTACATCATCTCTTGATCAGCGATCGCAGCTACTTATACCATTAATTACTGCGCTCTCTGGCATTAAAAGCTGTAACTCCTATTCCGCATACCTTAGAGCTTTACAAGCGTGCCATTCGTCACCGTGCCTACGTTTGCGTATCCTCTAACTTTCGAGAGAGGCATTTGCTTTTTAGGCAATCCTGACCACGACTTAGCATCCGGTTAGCACCTACTCAGATTATCGACCATTGACTGAGAGCTAAAGTCGGGTTTACTTCGTTCCTGATTACCGTTTGCTGTAGTAGCATATTTATCTCGCCTATGGGTAAACCCTGACAGGCACGAAAGAGCAATTGCAGCGCTGATGTTTTTTCTGTTGTCTTTAACCAAGAATTGCGATCAGTTACGCTGTGCCGTAGGCAATCTGCGCTAGCCTTCGGCAACGCCAAGGGCGAACGCAGCAGCGCTTCGCGATCGCACTCCGCAAACTGCTGAAGGCTATGATGACTACGTACAACCCAGGCATCACAAAACTGCTCCACAACCATTTGCACCTGCTGTTGATCTGGAAGTGGATTTGACAGTACAGGAATAAAAGGCTGTAATTCTAGAGGTATAGCAATCGCCAAGGTGGTTAGGACAAACAGTATAATCTATGAGTAAAGTAATACTGGATACTGCTGAAGCCTTCAGCACAAAAACAGATCATGCTAAAACCCTACAGTTACGATTTACGTCAGAAGGTAATTCAGGCAATTGAGTTAGACGGGATGAAGAAGAGTGAAGCGGCTCAAGTTTTTCAAATCAGTCGAAATACAATCAACCTTTGGCTTAAAAGAAAAGCCAGCACGAGAGATTACCAAGCGTTACCAAATAAACCACTAGGAAATGGGCATAAAATTACCGACTGGGAAAAATTTGAAAAATTTGTCGAGGTTAATGGGGATAAAACTCAAGTAGATATGGCCAAATTATGGTCGGTAGAAATTAGCGATGCCTACGGCGAGCTACGCTAACGCACAATCTCAAAAGCCTTAAAGAAAATTGGGTTCACTCGGAAAAAAAAACTTATGGTTATCAAGAACGAGATGAAGTTAAACGACAAGAATTTAGAGAAGAGATAGCGATCTACAAACCAGAGTCAATAGTCTATATAGATGAACCTGGAATGGATAATAGAGAAGATTATGGTTATGGTTGGATTTGAATTAGGTGAGCGATTTCATGCACTTAAAAGTGGCAGGAGACAAGGACGAGTTAATATGATTGCTGCCTGTTGTAATGGGAAATTATTCGCTCCATTTACTGTGGAAGGTGCTTGGAACCGAACTGTCTTTGAAACTTGGCTAGAAACTTGTTTAGTACCATCGCTAAAACCTGGACAAATAGTGATTGCAGATAATGCCACATTTCATCGAGTTGGACGTATTCAAGAATTAATTGAATCGGCAGACTGTCACTTAAAATACTTGCCATCCTATTCACCTGATCTTAATAAAATTGAACAATGTTGGTCATGGTTGAAGAGTCGAATTCGTAAACAACTAATTCAATTTGACTGTCTTCGGAATCCTATGGAAGATGTGCTTCGCACAGCGTCCTAATCGCCTTATCCGTTGCTATAGTTGAACGTAAGTTTCCAATAACACCCAGTAATGATGTTGTTGACTTCAGAGAGCTTGATGACAGGTATTTAGTAATTGATAGCTAAATTTTTGACTTATTTTGCTAGCATCATCCTCATTTAGCATTCCCTCCAGTAAATAAATGCCTGGTTGATATTCCTCCAGAAGATACTGAATAATGTCCCCGTCTTTACCCCTATCAGTTGACTGTAAGATGTACTGACCTTGATGCTGAATTAATTGCTGTAGTCTACAGTAACCAGGATTCCAGACAAAGACTGACAAAAACCGCTCCTCACCCCAATGATAAAACTGCTGTAATATCTGCATTCTGTCAGGCGTATGATACTCCACAGCCATAATTGGAGTATTTTGGTTAGCTAAAGCAGGCCAATCTATCAACTTCATAAATCTGACTTTAACAACTTACTTTCCCCTTTTAGAGCAAATTTCTTACTGACGCTTTAGCCATGCGGATAATTATCACTAACGGGTTGGCTATATTTCTTACCTCAGAAACCCCACGGCTTACACGGCGCGAGGACTTTGATGAAAAAGAGCGATCGCCTCTAGCACAGCGTTAATTTCAAAAACTACTCCGCCAAAATTCCGGTTCATCTCAAAAAATAGGTTTGAAATTGGAGGGGAATCGATGTGAAAGCCGCGATTGCGGCAAGGAGGTGAAAAATTAACTTCATTAAATGGAAGCTGTAAAATGACGTACACAAAGTGCTCCGATGGAATTAGCCCAATAAAACTGCTGCTGGTCAGGTTGGGAATAAACAGGATAACAGCCTTTCGAGGCGCTCACCAATTTATGCTCTAGGCTAGAAACTGATGGCAGAGAAATACCAGCAGGAACTAATTTCACCTCTCCTACTGGCCCCTACAAACGCAATTGTTGATTTACACAACGTTTTCCATCTTTTAGCGGGGCAATAATGTTGCCACAAACTTTAACATCTACGTCATACATCGGCGGATAATCAGGCACAGTTTGAGCTTGAGTCGTATTCTTCTCATCCTTGCGACTGACATTTACAGTACGTAGGGGTACAAGCTGTAACTATACCTCCTATTACCAGCAGCCAAAGCCAGTTAACTTTGTGAGTAAACATCTGCTGAATCCTCTTCTACAATTGAAAAATTGACAACTAAATTTTTAACTTAAACCCTGTCCATTTTGAAACATGGAGTTTTTAAGGAGAGTGTATTATTCGGTCATGGCTTGAGTTCTGAGCTTTACCCTAATTCCAACAAACTATGGTTTTTAAGGTAGACGCGGTTTAGATACAAACTTGCGCTGATTGGTAAGTGATGTCCATAACGTGCAGAACCCAGATGAGGCTTTTGTGCTACTTGCTCCAATTTCCAGTGTTACCCCCAAACGCTTGACATCCTTAGCACAAGAAAGCTGACTGTTTTGGTCACGACTGAGCAAATTTTGATTCCATTGCATTAGGTTGTGAGCAAACTTACCTTCATTAGACCTCTTGCAGAATTATTTTATAGTAACATAGAGGGTTTTTAGCTTGATTAAACTCACTTATGCGATAGGAGCAAACAAAAAAAACTATCAAATCGAGAGTTCAAACGTCTGGTGGGAGTGCAAAGGCTGACATTTGATCAGATGGTGAAAGTCATGGGAGATACTACCGAAACCAAACAAACGCGTGGTTGTCCTCCCAAGCTAGATTTAGAAGACCAAGTTTTAATCTGCTTGACATTTTGGCGAGAATATCGCACTTACTTCCATATTGCTCAAGATTGGCAGGTGTTAGAATCGACTGTTTGCCGTATCGTACACCGAATTGAAAGCACACTGGTCAGCTGCGGTAAGTTTGGTTTAGGTGGAAAAAAGTCCTTGTTGATTTGATCACAGAAACCTTTAACAGCAGTGATGGATGTCACACAGAGTCCGATTGAACGTCCTAAATATAGTCAAAAACGCTTCTATAGTGGCAAACAAAAAGAACATACCCTCAAATCTCAATTGGTGATTAACCTTGCAAGCTTTGAAATTCGTTGTGTTGTCAACGGTTCGGGTCGAAGACATGACTACAAGTTGTTCGTCGATAGTAAAGTGCGTTTTCATCCCGAAACCGAGAGCTTAGAAGATAGTGGCTACCAAGGTCTTAGCAAGTTACATCGGAATTGTCGTTTACCAAAAAAGAAACCAAAAAAAGGCAAGTTAACTCCAGAAGATAAGCATTACAATCGTTCTTTGGCCTGCCCTGGGATTGCAATTGAACATGTAAATCGACGTTTAAAAGTTTTTCGGATTTTCAGTCAACGTTATCGCAATCGGAGAAAACGGTTTCGACTACGTTGTCACTTGATTGCTGGAATTTATAATTATGACCTTCAAAAAGCTAATTGACTTGAAATTTCCAAACTTTGTATAATACCACAAAACTTTTTTGCAAGAGGTCTATTCTTTCGTCAACTGACAAAAGTTTTCGATCTAAAGTGCTCATTAGTTGCTCAATTACGCCTGCACTTCGCCACTGAATGCAAGTGCCAATAGACGGTTGAGTAGGGAGGCAAGTCTTTGGGCAAGTCTTCTTAATTGCAACCATTCTTGAGTTGATAGAGGATGCCATGGAGGATCCCTCGTTTTGTCCAATTGCAAGGTCATGTCCGCTTCTTAATCGGTAATATCTGAGGCAACAGTGATTCAAGAATTTCCCATTCTGCATCAGTGAGGCTGCTGGAATACGTCATGGTGGCTGGATTAAAGGGTTGTGTGTACCTTAATTCAGTCCCGTAAAGATGTCAAATGGGTTCTATAGATTTGAGCGTTTTTTCTGGCAACTTTTTGTCTAAGTCCTGTTAACACGCTCATCAGCTGGTGGGGCTGAGGAGCCGACACTCATGGAAAGCGTGGCACCCCACCGATCTGTTCCAGCGCCTGATCGCTACTTCCCTAAAAGCACTTGAGGGTCGCCGATGAACCAAGCATTATCGATGATGAGGCGACGAATGCGCCAAAGCCGCCCCTGTCTGATAAGTTCCACCTCATACCAGTTCATCATCTGGCATTGCCGGAAGTGGTCGCTCAACGGGAGGTGGGTGGCATCCACCAAGGCTTGTAGCGTCGCTACATCTTCCTCAACGTGGACGCGTGCGTTTGTAATCACGTGTGTCGTTGTCTGTGTGCCGACATTGGTGTTTAGGAAGTGAACAATCCTCTCACCCCCGGTCAAAAAGCGGGAACTCAAGACCCATCTTTCAACCGCAGGGACCGAAGTCAGCCACGGCATCCTCACTAAACGCCGAGGAGAGGAGTCCCACGTCGTTGTGGTCGACTTCCGGCATCAAATCGGTACAGGGCGTCCGTGACCTCCAAGTGGTCGCCAGCGGAAGCTATAGGATTTTGATCAACGGTCATGGCTGTCTTTAGGCATGGATGTCTGTATTCAAATTGCGGCACCACGCTAGGCACTTGACGGCCGGTCGAAGTAGATTTCGATCCCGTAGATTTCCCGCCCGCGATCAAGACATTCACTGATCTCCTGCTGCGTGCGTTCCTGCATGCGCGTCTCGAAGGTCTCCACAGCTGCGGTCACGGAGGCGACCGGGTCGGCCGTCAAGCTGTCGGCCAGCTCTAGCGCATCGAGCAGAGCCAGGTTCACCCCCTTGCCAGTGAACGGCGGCATGACGTGCGAGGCATCGCCGACCATGGTCAGACCTGGCTGTGTCGTCCACCGATGGTCTGGCGGCATGACGTAGAGGGGCCAGCGTTCAAAGCTGCCTTCGACCTGCGTCATCATCGCGATCAGATTGGGCGACCAGTCGTGGTAGGCTGCGGTGACGAATTCGAGGACGGCTTTGGTGTCGTCGAGGGTGAAGCCTTGTAATTTGGGCCAGTTCTCAGCAATTGCCATCGAGAAGTAGAGACGGATCAGGTCGTGGGCGCAACGCTGCACCCAGATGGTTTGTCCGCCGCCGGAGACGAGCATCGATCCCTCGCCGAGTAGCTCTGATAGCTCGGAATTGCGCCAGAGTTCTTTGCCAATGACTGCCGCGAGCATCGTCAGCCCGAAGTACTGGGGACGTACCGGTGTCAGATGGGGTCGGACCCGTGAGCCTAATCCGTCAGCACCGACGATGAGATCGGCGGTGACAGACGCTTGCTCTTTGAACTCCAGACGCCACTGTCCGCCTGTCTCGGGTAAGACATCTTTGGCGACGTGGCCCCAGGTAATCGTGCCAGGGGAGACCGAGTCGAGCAGCAGCTGGCGCAGTTCGCCGCGGTCGATCTCCGGACCATTCTCCTCTTGGCTCTCGGCTTCAACCTCGGTGCAGACCTCGCCTTGCCAATCCAGGATCTTGAAGGACTTGGCCTCGCTCCGTGAAGCTTGCTCGAAGGCCTGACCCAGTCCGGGCTGACGTATCGCCCGCTGGCCCGAGTTGAGGCGCAGATCCAGGCTGCCGCCTTGCGTGCGCGAGGTCGGCGAGTCGTCCCGCTCAAAGACCCTCACGGAGAAGCCCCGCGTCTGTAGTAGCCGCGCTAGCGTTAAGCCAGCCGGACCAGCTCCGACAATGGCAACTGTGCCGTTGGTCTGCAACTCATTGCAAGTTTTCATGTCAGCTCACTTTTGCGAATATGTCGTAAGTTTTCATCTCGATTGTGTCATTCGGCTTTGCTATTGCCATGCTGCCAAATCCTGGTACCTTTACGGGGTGGAATCGCTGCTCTAGCATTGCGTTTGCAAATCTTGTCATAGCTACATTTTTGGTCGTAAGCCCCATCTGCCGGGACTGGCTTAATTTTTTCTTTATCAGGTAATTGCAGTGATAACAACAAATTAGTTATTAGTGATACTAATTACAGTGATAACCATAACACGATTTCACTGATAACACAATACCTGCTAACGGATGATTGTTATCATGGTTAGCATGGATAGCAATACCGATATGAATCCTCGCGATCGCATCTTGGAGGCGGTGGCGCGTCTACTGATCGAGGGGGGACGCGAGGCAGTGTCCACCCGGGCTGTCAGTAGTGCCGCCGGCGTACAAATCCCAACTATCTATCGTCAGTTCGGCGATATGCAGGGCTTGCTTGACGCGGTCACCAGCCAGGGCTACGCCACATACCTCGCGAGCCATCTTAAGGGCGAGACCGATGAAGACCCCGTGGAAGACCTGCGCCGAGGCTGGGACGTGAACGTCGATTTCGGGTTGGCTAACCCTGCCCTGTACACGCTGATGTACGGCAATCCCCGCTTGGGTGCGCCGCATCCCACTGCTGTCAAGTTGCAAAATGTAGTTCTCGAGCGAGTGCGGCGGGTCGCCGAGTCCGGTCGCCTGAGCGTCAGCATCGAGCGTGCAGCGGACATGCTGTGTGCCGCTGGGGCTGGTGTCGTCCTCGTACTGATTGCGCAAGGCGGTGCGAGTCATGATCGAACGCTCTCGGTCGCCACCCGTGAGGCGGTCCTTGCGGCGATCACCACCGACCCGCACACTGAATCAGCTCATACTCCGCCCTCTCCTCGCAGCGATGCAATCCGCTATGCAGTAGCCCTCAAAGCATCCTTGTCGCAGGATGCTCGTCCGTTTACCACTGCAGAACGCGCCCTCTTTGATGAGTGGCTCACACGGTTCATCGACACGAAACTTTGATTTGAGGTGATCCTCGTCAGTCGGGATGCATTACACTTTGACTTGCTTGGCATCTTGGTCGTGTTGGTCAGAACCGATCGCCTCGATGCCGTGGTACGTTGGGATGAACAAGTAGACCTCTTGCATGAATTGGGTAGATGTCTGCTTAGAGATCCGCCACTGTAATCACACGAGTTAAAGCCCAGGGCAAACGCATCTAAATTATACTTGCTAACCACTGAGGTTAAGAATCAATCGATTTAATCAGCATTTCTCTTCGATTTGTTTTCCTACCCTCAAAGCGATGCCTGTCTTGAAAAGTTCAGATCGGCGGAAGCCGCCGCTCCGACTTTTCGCTGCGGTTTTTATCCCTCTTCTGTCACTTTCCGAATTAAGCAAGTAATAAATAAGTGAAATTATCCAGAAGTATAACAGGGTTTGAATTAATTCATTGCAGCAATTAAATGATTAAATCCCAGTAATAATTTGGAATTTGGAAAAATATCTAGCCAGGGATAAATCAACCAAAATAGTAAGAGTGATTGGACAATGAGACGTAGATTATTAAAAGTATTCTTCCATCCACATTCATGATTCCATTGTTTATGATTAGAAAAATCAACATCACTATTTTCTTGTACCTCAGTCTTAATTTGAAGAGATTTATTTAAGCATAAAAATTCTGGAAAATTTAAACTAATCATAGTGTAAGCACAGAAAATAATTTCCCACCACCTCTCGATATGTTGGAAATCTGTGAAACGATAATCTGTCCAACCTAATTCCTGTTTACATTGTCGGAATGCATATTCTACCCAGGTTCTTAATCCATATAAGTAGCCTAAAGTTTTATTAAGATTACCTTGAAGATTTGTCATCACAAAATAAGTATAATTCTCTGGCATGGTTTCTGGTTCGGTAGTTATTTCCCAGTAAGTTATAGCTCTTTTTTTACCATAAATTATTTCCCTAATGTATCTAATTTCTGATTTTTGATTGCTAAATGTTCTTTTAAATTTACACCACTTATTCGCCCTAACGCTCTGCCCTGCTGGCAACCAGACTCCATGATTACAACGAAATTGATACAGCATAAGCTAAGTTGTATTCAGCTATCTTTCTAATAAATTGGCTACTTTCACCATATAAGCTATCAGCCAATACTAATTCAATATTAAACCCTAATTCAATTAGCTCTGTAATCATTTCTGACGCTAAGTCTATTTTACTTTTATATTTGTCTCCCTCTTTTAGCGTCCCTTTTGGTTTAAATACTTTTACACTTAAAGGAAAAGTTATGTTAGAGTAAACTCCATACGCATTGACTGAAACTATTCCATTATCAATTTTTTCCAGACTTCCTAAATATTGTCTAGCTAGATAATCAGTCTTTTTACGCTTTTTCCTATTTCCGGTTTCATCTATTATTACTGTTATGGCATTTCCATTTAATACTTTCTTAAGTCTCTTTAATCTTCTTTGTTTTAATTTCTTTACTGGTCAATCGAAATTTGAGAAAAAATGGTGTAATGATTGTGCTGAGTTTATATTTACTACTTTAGCAATTTCTAGTAATAATTTTCTTCTTATTGGTGAGATTATTCCTAAGTGCAAATATTTGAATTACTCATAATTTCTTACTTCTTTAAATATATCTTGAGCCTCTGCACAATATTCATCTACGATCACAATTGTTGGGTAAGCATCTCTTGCCAAATGTTTCTGGATTTGTAATTCTACATCCATTGCTCTGCTTACCTGAAGAGATTTTTTTCTTTTAATCCTTTTATTCAGAATACTCGGAAAGTGACAGAAGAGGGTTATAGCAACCGTCTAGTCTATTAAGACATAGAGTATAAGTATTATCATGATCTGCTCTCGTCTGATTTGCTATGGCTAAACCCTACAGTTACGACTTCCGCTCTTATGGTGATCCAATCCATCGAGTTAGATGGATTGAAGAAAAGCGAAGCCAGTGAATTCTTTAACATTAGCCGCAATACGACTTCCGCTCTTATGGTGATCCAATCCATCGAGTTAGATGGATTGAAGAAAAGCGAAGCCAGTGAATTCTTTAACATTAGCCGCAACACGATTAACCTGTGGTTGCAGCGCAAAGCCGAAACTGGAGATGTTCTGCCGTTGCCCAACCACCCGCCTGGCAACAACCGCAAAATTACAGACTGGGAGCAATTCTGGGCTTTTGCTAAATCTCATGGCGATAAAACCCAGGTGGAGATGGCTCATCTGTGGGAGGGTGACATCAGCGATGCCTTCTCTACGAGACGCTACGCGAACGGCGAGCTACGCTAACGCACAATTGCAAGAGCCTTGAAAAAAATTGGGTTCACGCGAAAAAAAAGACCTATGGCTATCGAGAGCGGGATGAGGTCAAACGGCAAGCATTCATAGAACAGTTGACAACCCAGACAGATGAAACGATTGTTTATGTCGATGAAGCGGGTATGGACAATCGAGAAGACTACGGTTATGGCTGGAATGAGAAAGGACAACGGTTTCATGCGCTGAAGTCAGGACGGCGGCAAGGTCGAGTGAATATGATCGCGGCTTTATGTAACCAGCAACTGATTACTCCGTTTACAGTCGTTCGCGCAGCGTCTCCGATAGGAGAAGGTTCTTGCAACCGGATTGTGTTTGAGATTTGATTGGAAACCTGCTTGATTCCTCTGCTGGAACCAGGGCAGGTGGTAGTCATCGATAATGCTACATTCCATAAAGGCGGTTGTATTGAGCAACTGATTCAGCAAGCAGGTTGTAAACTGCTGTACTTACACCCTGTTTCACCGGATCTCAACAAGATTGAGCGATGCTGGTCTTGGCTCAAAAGCCGCATTCGCAAGCAACTTGACCAATGTGAATCTCTACAGGATGCGATGGAGCATATCTTACATCTAGCGTCCTAAAGGCTATGGCGGTTGCTATACTAGCCAACGCTTAATCCTTTGTCAATAAACAAAACTTAATGAGATTAGTTTTAGATTTATTGAGAATAGAGTCGTTTTATTGACATTATGCGTTCGCCCTGAGTTAAAGCCGACATTAAACCTTGAGTTTTCTTTAGGCTTTCTAAGCAACTTTGGCTTTCCTTACTCTCAATGATTCGCCGTCGATCACTAGCTTTCAGGAAAAACTCGCTCTCAATTTCCGCAAACACTTCTAATGTTATAGCTTTGATGCTCGCTGATTTCTGATCTCGGCAAAATACGTAATGACAAATTGCTGGAAGACGTATGCTGCCTGAGAGCGGTATCTCTCCTGATGCCAAGCCATGCCAAAAGTCCGCTGACATTTTGGGTTTGTGAGATGCAGCGCTTTTAAGCCGTAAGCAGTAATTTGTTTCTCCATCAATGCCGGTGCAAACGCTACTCCGATGTCTGCCTTGACAAATTCATACAGAGCGGCTGGCTCATCAACTTCACAAACGATACGTGGTGTAAAACCTGCTTGGTGACAAAAGTGGTCTACTAAATCGCGCAGACCGTTGCCGACTTGTTCGATCACCACCGCCTCCTCTGCAACGGCAGTGAGCGGAATCTGTTTCCGTTTGGCAAGCTGATGAGCAAAGGAGACTATGAGGACAATGTCTTCAGTCAGCAGGGGTTGCCATTCGATGCCAGCTTTGAGCAGTGGTATCGATTGAAAGCAGAAATCACACGTGCCTATTTCAAGTCGGTCTGCCATTTCCGCGAGTGGACGTTGGAGCAGTTGAAAATGAACCGATGGGTGTTGAATTCGGAAGCGATGCAACAAATCTGGCAACCAATAAAGTGAAGCTGCTGCCAGTAAAACCTCCCCGCCTTCGATGCTAGCCATATCGCGCACTTTGCGCTGTCCCTCATCCAAGGCTCGCAACACCGTTTCGACATACTCAAGAAAGACTCTACCAAATCTGTTGAGCCGAATTGACCGGCCTTGCCGATCAAAGAGCGGTACGCCAATCTCGTGTTCCAGACGGTGGATAACTTTGCTAAGCGACGGCTGCGTGATGCCCATTTCCTCGGCAGATTTTGACATATGTTCGGAGCGCGCCACTGCATGAAAATAACGAAGCTGAAGGATGTCCATCCGCTCTGGTCTCTCTAAGTGATAGCTCTACGGCTATGAATTGATGCCTAATTTTATCTTGATCATTATCGAGCGTTAATGTACTCTGAGACTTAATTCAGTTCACTAATTTAGCAAAAACGGAACAGAACCATGAGCAGATGAGGCAGAATACAAACACCACCTCGATGACTGGCAGCGGCGTCGAGCGCCCTTCTGGGAACTTGACCAGATTGACATTCCCGTTTTCTCTATCGGTGCTTGGGGCAAGGCTACATTGCATCTGCGCGGTAACTTGATAAATTACGAGCGGATTAAGGGTCCAAAGCAATTGTTCGTCGTTGGGGCAAAGTCATTTGGCGAAACGCAAATGCTCTACTCGCAAGCAGAGTTCCACCAGCAGAAATTGCTGCCTTGGTACGACTACCATTTAAAGGGCATTGAGAACGGCGTCGTGAATCGTCCCAAAGTGCGTTTCTTCCTATAGAGAGAAAGTATCATGCGTGAGGCGACGGACTGGTCACCGTTGGACGCGACGCCTTCGACCTTTTACCTGAGTGCTGACAAGAGTGGTTACGTCAACTCGTTCAACGACGGATCGTTAGTTGAGATCGCCCCGTCAGGCGAAGGCGGCTCGACGAGCTGGTCATACCCTGACCCTAAATGGATGGCTGGAGTAACCGCGTTCGATATCAACGGCGTACCCGAATTTTGGGCGCGTTAACACTTCGACTATGGCACCCTTTGATCGCGTTTACGGGTCAAGGCGTGCTGATTCTTTACGCCGCCTCCGAACAGACCGACATGGATGTGATGGTCAAGCTGTCGCTTCTAACCGAAGCACCGCACTGTCCGCGTCTGACCAAAGTCAGCCAAGGCTAGCTGCGTGCCTCACATCGAGCCGAAGATCTGGCACTGACTACTGAGGTAAAACCGTTCCATAAGCATGATCGCCTCAAGTCGATCAAAGTGGGCAGCGTTTATGAACTACGCATCGAACTGCTGCCAATGTCCTTTTTCGTCCGCCAAGGAGAACGGATGCGGCTCGAAATCAGCAACTGGGAGTCGGCGATTACGGAAGCACCAATGACGCATTGGTACAGATAGAAGGTCGGCACCGATACGTATCATCATAACGCCACTCACACGTCTTGCTTGTGGCTGCACGAGCGAACACGCTGATGAATAGAAGTGTTGTTTAGAGTCAAACAACAGATTTTCCACTCAAAGCAGGTATGCAATGAAACTAAACGGAAAGATTGCAGTTGTGACCGGGGCAAGTCGAGGCATCGGAAAAATGATCGCAACCCGACTGGCAAACGTCAATGTCACTCCCTTTGAGATCGAAACGACCACAAAAAACGCTATGACCAACTTTGCGAAGATCATTGCTCCCCCGTACCACGTGCAGTCGACCGCCACGGAGTTGCGTGGTGGGTTCCCCTACTTCACGCACCACGATTCGGTTTCAGCGCTCTGGTCCCAGAAGTGGCGTGCGCCATGTGCCGCTGGCATCTACCCGTTCACCGAGGCGAAAGTCGGGGATTTCGACCGGATTTTCGCCGAGCTGAGCAAAATCTCGAATGACGATCCGGGCATCCTGTATCGACCGGACGACTACGCCAAGCCGTTCTTCCCGGTCGCGCAGCTGCTCATCGCCCAAGCGGAGGACGCGACGTCGAAGGGCAGCACTCGCGAGGCGAGAGACCTCTTTCTGCGTGCGGCGGCGGTCTACCGGATCGCGCGATTCCCGATCAACCGATCAGCGCTCAGCCAGGAAGCCTGGGAAAAGGGCAAGGCCGCCTACGAGAAGGGTGGGCAGCTGCTCGACCCGCCCAGCGTCCCGGTCAACGTCCCGTTCACGCACGTCGATACGTCCGCTGGCGATCGCGACGTCGCCATCCAGGCATACCTTCGTCTACCTAAGGGCACGAAACCAGAGGGCGGGTGGCCCGTCGTGCTCTTCATCTGCGGGCTGGACGCTTACAAGACCGACCACACGCCGCGCACGCAGGAACACGTCGATCGGGGCTACGCAACGCTGAGCTTTGAAATCCCGGGTACCGGTGACTGTCCCGCAGCGCCAAACGACCCGACGTCGCCGGATCGGCTCATGAGCAGCGTCATCGACTGGGTGGTCGCGAACGCTCCGCGATACGAGTTCAATGAGAAAAAGATCGTCGCTCGTGGCATCAGCACAGGCGGCTACTACGCGTTCCGCATCGCCCACACGCACGCGGATCGGCTGTTCGCCGTCGTAGCGCAGGGCGGCGGATGTCATCACATGTTCGACGCGGCTTGGATCCGTACCCAGAACCAGATGGAGTACCCGTTCGCCTTAGCCGACGCGCTCGCGTACAAGTTCGGGTACCGCGATGCCGACCCGGCGACAGCGGTCGCCCAGTACGCCTCCGACGCCCACAGGTTCAGCCTGGTCGACTCCGGCATCGTCGGGAGACCGACGTGCAAGCTGCTCCTTATCAACGGCATGGAGGACTCGATCTTCCCGATCGAAGACAACATCATCGTGGCGACCCAGGGCGATAAGAAGGACCTCGTCGCGCGGGGCGACCGCGGGCACATGGGTAACCCCGGCGCCGAGGACATCCTATACGAATGGATCGACAACGCGATTGTCGGCAAACCGTAGCCGACGAATCGAGGTTGTGTTACCAAAACCGAGGAGTGGTAAAGTGGAGAGCTTGGGTTCATTGGGAGCGTAAGAAATTTACAGCTTTTTGCAACGGTGTCAATAAAAGCTGAAATTAGGCAAGTTTATTGAGAACTTAACTCTTAAAAACCTGATTATTCCATCAATTATTCTCAATAAAATTTTCATAACTTATGACAACAGGCTGTAAATATATTATGCTCCCATGTTTTATTTAAAACCGTTTTTAAACAAATACAATCGAGAGAATAACAATGAAGATATTTGTAGTTGGAGCAACGGGTGGGATTGGTCGTGAAGTCGTTGAGCAGCCGCTTGCGGCAGGGCATAAAGTGACATCAGTGGCACGAACACCGTCTGACGTGCAGCACCATCATGAAGGGTTGCAGGTCGTTCAAGGTGATGTCATGCAGTTAGAATCGCTTACCGAAGCGATCGCCAACTGTGATGCTGTGCTGTCAGCATTGGGTATCATCGGTTTTCGCAATAATCCAAAGCCCACAACCCTCTAAGCTAATCGGCACTGAAGTTGCATAATAAAAAGAAGAAACTGTTTCAAACCAACTATGCCGCCACCAGCCAAGAACTTTTTAACGTTGGAACAAGAATGTCGATGTCGGGTAATAAGCCAGTGATCGCACCTGTTGTAATAACAGCAGGGTTAGCAGTTCCTAAAAATAAACTGGTAGCCGTTCCACTAATAAGTAGATGCGAAATTCCAAGCATTACCGTATCCTCCTGTCTTCTGGTGGTAGGTTGTACAGGAGTCGAGAAAGTCCGAGAAATACAGCTGCCGCGATACCTCCAAAAATGTATAAGGCTTGATCGCCAGTTCCCAGCCCGATAAACCTCATAATCACAAAGGCAATTCCCGCCAGGAGTATTAAAGGTGTGATGTCAAAATAACGGCGGTGGTCGCCGGACTTGACATTTAGTCCTAAATATTCCTCGTCTACCGCTCGGACCGCCAGCATGGGATTGCCCGCGGCGCGTTCTTGGAGTTTGGATAATTCCGATGGTTTGAGTGCGATCGCTCTCTCCGCCGCGGCCTGCACCATAATCTCTCGAATAGCGTACTCTGGCAGGGGTTTGAGTTCAATTCGGGGAATGTTGATAAATATGTCAGTGCGTGGCGGGTCAATGGCAAGTAACAGCATAGGCGCGTCACTTCGCCGTAGCTGTTTTAGCCACATCCTAAATTTTGCATCGCAACAGTGAGCGTCATCAAGGATGAGGAAAGCTGTATTTTCCTCGCAATAAGTGGCGATCGCCCTTTTTAACTTGTCAGCCGTTAGTGATTTTCCTTCTAGGTCTTTGCAATATCGAACTGGTGGGCTATTTCGAGCAGCATCTGTTTAGGTGTTGCTGGTTCAATGAACGCCACCATGAACCCGTCAGCTTGCAGCTTCTCCACTACTGCACCAGCTAGTACAGACTTACGACTACCATCTTCACCAGCAATGAGGATAGCCCCATCTGCTAGAAGTGAGGCTGTAGTGCGGTTTAGCTCGGCTTGTCTGTAGATTTTGAATTCCCCTGGTTTTATTTCTGGTTCAGTTGGTGCTGCTTCATCAAGCGAGGAAACTTTGGGGGTGAGTTTGGGAGCGATCGCCAATACTCCACTTATCCCTTTTCTGTCACTTTCCGGGTATTCTAAATAAAAGTATTAGAAGAAAAAAACCTGGAAGGTAAGTAGGGCAATGGATGTAGAATTACAAATCCTGAAACATCTGGCAAGAGATGCCCATCCAACAGTTGCGATCATAGATGAATATTGTGCAGAGTATAAAGACCTGTTCAAAGAAGTAAGAAATTATGAATACTTCAAATATTTACATTTAGGAATAATTTCACCAATAAAAAGAAAATCATTACCAGAAATAGCACTCATTTGTAAGTATAAACTCGGCACAGTCCTTACATCATTTCATAGCCTATTCAGATTGGTCAGTCAAGAAATTAAAGAGCGGAAGATTAAATAAATTAAAGAAAGCATTAAATGGCCAGGCGATAACCGTAGTAATCGATGAAACTGGAGATAGAAAGAAAGGTAAAAAGACAGATTATGTTGCAAGACAATATCTAGGGAGCGTAGGAAAAATAGATAATGGAATAGTGTCAGTCAATGCTTATGGAGTTTATGAAAATATAACATTTCCATTAAGTTTTAAAGTATTGAAACCGAAGGGGACGCTCAAATCAGGAGATAAATATAAAACCAAAATAGAGTTAGCGTCAAAAATTATTACAGAATTAATAAATGAGGGGTTTAATATTGAATTAGTATTAACGGATAGTTTATATGGTGAAAGTAGCGAATTCATCAAAAAGCTCAATGAATATGAATTAGCTTATGTTGTAGCAATTTCGTTGTAATCATGGAGTCTGGCTGCCAGCCAATCAGAGCGTTAGAGCTAACAAGTGGTGCAAATTTGAGAGAACATTTAGTAATCAAAAATCTGAAATCAGATATATCCGAGAAATAATTTATGGTAAAAAAAGAGCCATAACTTACTGGGAAATAACTACCGATCCAGAAACAATGCCGGAAAATTCTACTTCATTTGTCATGACGAATCTTCAAGGAAATCTCAAAAAAACTTTAGGCGATTTATATGGATTAAGAACCTGGGTAGAATATGGGTTTCGACAATGTAAACAGGAACTCGGCTGGACAGATTATCGCTTGACAAATTTCCAACATATAGAGAGATGGTGAGCCAGCGCGTTGCGGGGGTTCCCCCCGTTGTAGCGACTGGCGAACCCGAAGGGTGGGAAATTATTTTTTGTGTTTACACTGCGGTTTAGTTTAAATTCCCCAGCCTTGTTAGCCTTAAATCAATCTCTTCAAATTGAAACTGAGGTGACAGGTACTAGTTGTGCTAATTGTGTAGATTTTTCTCATCATCAACAATGGAATCATGATTCTGGATGGAAGAATACTCTTAATAATCTTCGTTTAATTGTCCAACCTCTTTTACTATTTTGGCTGATTTATCCCTGGTTAGATATTTTTCCAAATTCTCATCTATTGCTAGGATTTAATCATCTAATTTGTGCTATGAACCAATTTAAACCCTTTTTTGCTTCTGGATGATTTCACTTATTTACTACTTGCTTATCTCGGAAAGTGACAGAAGAGGGATAAAAGCTGGCGATGCAGAACTTTATCTATATATATAGTTGTCTACCTGTAATTTTGGTGCGTAGGCGCAGCCCGCCGTACCCCTAGGGGGAAGCAAGCTATGCGTAGCGTCTCGTAGAGAAGGCATCGCTTGCGCTTCCCCTGTCCCTTACCCTTTTTCTTAGAGGAAATTTCAGGCTGTGACTGGGCTTGGGTCAAGAGAGTACAGCGCTCTTGGAGGAATTTTAGGTGGGCGGGCGATCAAGGAGATTAATCAATTGAGAAGACTTTGAGACTCTTATTACACGTTCTAGCCCAAAGGTGTAGACTACTGTAATGCACTTTTTAGCTTTTCATTCTTTTGTTAAGAAAGATATAACTAATGCATAGCACTTATTTAACGTACAATCCACACATAGCCAGAAGTCTTGATGTAAATTTTTTTGTCCTTTGCTTCTCAGCACCAACCTAGTGCTTCGCTGATTTGCTCTGCTAGTTTTAAAGGACGGAAAGGCTTAGCAAAAACAGCAGCAACATTCAATTCAGTAAAATTTTCTCTATCTGATTGCTGGACTTTGGCGGTTAATAAAATTACTGGAATCGTATTGGTCGCAAGGTTAGCTTTTAGTTGTTGCAAGGTAGCACGCCCATCCATATCAGGCATCATCATATCTAATAAAATGACATCTAGTTTGTAATTGGCAGCTATATTCAATGCTTCCCGACCAGAACAAGCAGTTAACACGTTCCAACCAGCACCCATTTCTAATCCCAATTTAGCGATCGCCTGCACATCTTCTTCATCATCAACAATCAAGATATTTTTGCTCATGCTGATACTCCTGCACTATATGGGTGCTGATTTGCTTGATTATTCTGAAGATATTCTAGAACGCGATCGGGGAAAAGTAGGGGAGAATTAGGTAGTTATAAGCTGTTTAAGTAAGTGGGTGCGAAAATTTACCACTATGTTACAAAATCTTAATCAGACTTCTTAGAGTAAAATTTTACACTTTATGTACTGTGATTACCTTTTTCCCTCTAGCTTAGACACCGTTAACTACGGCATAAGCAAGGTCTAGCTGATCATCAAATGTTTGCCCAGATAATTCATCTTTTTTTATGTATTGCCATTCCAGTTCAATTGGATTCATTTCAAAGCAATAGTTTGGTAGAAAAAAGATGTACAAACCTTGGCTGTGCCATTTTTTCCACAATTTTTCAACTTCAAGGCATTGATGTATTGGCCCGTTATCCTGCACAATTACCCTAGTGCGCCCTGTTTGTTGTGCATCAGCTGCAACATGGCTCCATCATTTTTATGTAAGATTTACGGTCAACACCACCGATAACCAAACCGTAAACAAAACTTATTATTAGTTGGAGAAATCCTATAATACTTAATCTACGACCACGACGTTTTGTTTGTTCTAAACGTTTTTGCTCACCCCTAAAGTAATAGGTGTAACCAGGCTCACTCCACACACAAAACCTGATTCATCTAAGTACTTTAAATCGATTTCGCTAGTTGCAGCGGTTAATTCCAGCATATCACGGTATCATACACTACTATTTTTTAATGATCGCCAAAGTTTTCGGTCTACTGAGTTTGTAATACCATGCTCATAAGCGGAAGCTGACCGCTTAATCAGCAGGTTCTGTGAACACCACTTCG
The DNA here is from genome assembly GCF_036917195.1 of Nostoc sp. Classification (GTDB taxonomy): domain Bacteria; phylum Cyanobacteriota; class Cyanobacteriia; order Cyanobacteriales; family Nostocaceae; genus Nostoc. Next base: position 3,738 of record NZ_JBALDG010000099.1, on the reverse strand, counting down.
TAAAGATGAAACTCATTCTCAGCGATGCCTTCCCAATACAGTGACTCTGACCCAAACCCCGGCTGCTTCTGTAGCTCTTCAATAGCTGCTTGATCGCGCCACTGCCCGTAATTGATCACACGGGTGCCGTCCTGGCTACGGTGGAAGTTAGCAGAGATAAGTCCTGGCTGCTGCATCGTTATTACTACCTCTTCCTTGACCAAATCCACCATGCGCTGCTGGTTCTCCGGTTTCATGCGGAATTCAGCAAAGTAAGTAAGAAAACCTCCTTTGGAAATTTTGGGGATGCCAACTTTTGACTTGGAGATAACGACTTCATAGACATGTGAGTCAGGTCTGGGAAACTTTGAAAGCTTGGCACCAAGTGCTTGTACGTCGTTATTGTTAACAAAAGCTTCGTAGTCTTCCTGGCTTTTCCACTGCGCGTAGTTCGCGACCTTTACGCCGTCTAGACTTTTGTGTAAGCTGGCTGAGACAAAACCAGCCTGTTGCTTCACTGTATCCGAAAAGCTGATGATGGTATCTATCAGTTCCTGCTGTCGTTCAGGTTCGACTGTGAAGATAACTATCACCGTAATGACTTCGTTGTTTTTTGCAACAGTGGGCACTTTGATACCTCGTTGTGTTGAACTACAATTCTGGCGCTTTTTTCGCTGGGGCTTTTACAGCGGTGTGAGACAGCCTATTTTAGCTGCCCGATGCAACTATCTCATAGAAATAAAAAGCAGGGAAACCTAGAAAAATGGTTAGGGGTTGCCAGCGCTCTTCGTCTGACTTGCCTGCATCTGTAACAGTCCAAGCACTTTGACCACAGCGCTTTGTAAAACGCACGTTCTCCCGTAACAGGCTATCTAGAGATTTCTAGGGAATCCTAATTTTTTTTATGTTTGTATAAGACTCACCGCTTACCCCACTTTTTCGCGTTGCTCCCGTTGCAAAAATGGGGTAAGGGTCGAAATCTTGCTCAATGTACCGTGACTCCTCCATCAATGATGATCGGTTGCCCAGTGATGTAGCTAGCGGCATCAGAACACAGAAAAACGACTGTTTGAGCAATCTCTTCTGCCTGCCCGAAACGCCCCATTGGCACCTCAGCGACCATAGTTTCTGAATTACCTCCTAGCCGATCCTGCATGGGAGTGTCAATCACTCCAGGATTGACGGCATTAATGCGAATTCCCTGTTTGGCATAATCGAGCGCAGCTGCGCGCGTCAGTCCCATCACTGCATGTTTACTGGCATTGTAGGGAGACGCTCCCGGAATCGCAATTAACCCTCCAATCGATGAATTATTCACAATCACCCCTGATCCTTGGGTAAGCATCTGTTGAATTTCATATTTCATGCATAAGAACAGCCCCCGCACATTGATCGACATTAGTTTATCAAAATCCTCGATCAATTGTTCGTGTAGCGGTTTGAGAGGAGGTTCGATTCCAGCATTGTTAAATGCACAATCTAACCGATCATACTTTTCGAGGGTTTGCTGAATCAGTACTTTGACCTCTGCTTCACTCGATACATCGGAGCGCACAAACAAGCAGTCCGCACCCGATTGACGAATCAAGTTTGCGGTCTCTTCCCCTTCCGATTCACGTCTGCCCGAAAATACAACTTTCGCGCCTGCCTGCCCGAAGGCGAGCGCAGTCGCTTTCCCAATTCCCGATGTTCCGCCCGTGACTAAAACAACTTTACTTTCAAGTGTCTGCATATCTATCTCTTAATTGTTTCAAATTTCAAGTGTGATTCTGAGTTCAAGTGCGATCCAGCAGATATCTGCTGTGCAGATTGCATCAAAACTCAGCCCCTTTTTGGTATTGGAACAGTCTCCAACGAAGCGACTAAACCCCGTAGTCACGCCATTTAAAAGGGTTAGACTTGGTCATGGAGATAAGAATCAACGGATACAGTCTTCTAACGGTTGTTGAAAACGACTGAAAGCCAGTTTCAGTATTCTCAAGCCTTATGAGGTTTCCTCTTGTGTTGAAATCAAGCATCAAGGATCTGCAACCCGAAGCACAATCTTGCCGCCCGTGTGTCCCTTTTCTAACTGAGTGTAGGTTTGGCGCACATTGTCGAGGTCGTATACAGCTGCAACCGGAATCTGCAACTCCCCGTCTGCGACCAGTTGGGCAATCTCAGCTAGAACAGTTTTCGGCGACTCAGCCTCAGAACCTCCATCAGTGTGAACCTTGTGTTGAGCCGCCGCCTCAAAATCAATAATGGTATTGATGCGATTTGGCTCAACGCCCAGCTTGATCGCCAGATCGACATACCCGTGACCCACCGTGTCAATAACCGCGTCGAAGCCATCCAAAGCCATACGACTCAAGCTCGCCTGCAAATCGGTATCGTAGCCAACTGGAATTACGCCGAGCGATCGCAACCAGTCGTGGCGCGATGCTCCAGCCGTGCCGACAACCGTAGCGCCAGTTCGCAGAACCACTTGCGTCACGAGCGATCCCACGCCGCCAGCCGCGCCAGAGACCAGAACCGTTTCTCTACGTTGGGGCGCAACCGCAGCAACAGCAGCCTTTGCGGTCGCTGCCACGACGAACAGAGCGCCCGCCACCTCCCAACTTAGCGATTCTGGCTTGACGATTACTTGCTCGGCAGGAACAGAAACAAACTCAGCCTGAGAAGAGCGCTCATTCGACCAGCCCATAACCTCAGTACCTACCGCAGGACTGGTCACGCCCGCTCCAAGTTCAGCCACGATGCCAGCAAAGTCTGTTCCTTCACCACAGGGAAATGTGGTGGGAAACTTGTCTTCGAGTTTACCTTCGCGTATGGCGATCTCACCCGGATTTGTACCCGCCGTGATGACGCGAACCAGAACCCGACCCGGACTGGCCGAGGGTCTTTCAACCTCGATGACATTGAGCACATCCACATGTCCAAAGTGATCAAAGCGCACTGCTTTTGTCATCTCTTACCTCCTCCAAATTCGTCGTTATCCATTACTAGACTTCTGCATCAATGGGAGCGTAATAAATTAGCGTGATTTGTAGTATGGACTTTGAGATATTCAATTTATTGAGAATAACTTAGGAAGAAATAGGTTTTTCTAGGGCAAATTTCTCAATAATAAGGCTTTAACCCAGCGAAATACTACAAGTGTGACAAAAACACTATAATTTGTTACGCTCCTAGCGAGCAAGGCAAATCACTTGAGAGCTTACCCGCGTAAGCTCTTGAACAATAGCTGAGCCAATAAATCCTGTAGCCTCCGTAACAAGTACAAGCATACTTCGATCTTCTTCTGATAAATTTGCTTTGCAATTTAGTATAGGGTTGCACCTTTATTTGATAAATCCACAACAGTTCAAGTTATTCTTAATTATAAGCTTGACTGTAGAGAAGTCTAATTTTTATGGTTGTTGGCATGAAGTTGTATAAATATACAGGAATACACAATGTAGAAGGATTTAGATTTGTGACAAACAATCTGTCGCTCTGATCAAATAATTCGTCTCTCTATCGCCATCCTGACAATAGGTTTAATTAAAATTAAACTGCAAAAAATTCTTCAAAAAATGGATAAAACTTGTTCGCTAACAACTCAAACTTTTCTCCAATACAATCAGGACGAGCTATTTTATAACCTTTGCCATTGTACCAATCAGGATTCATCGCTGGAGAATAACGGGACTTAAACAAAAGTAAAAGACAAAAAAAGGTATAATGCTTAACTAGATTAGCTTTTACGTTATAAAAGCCTGATGAAAGAAACGACCC
>NZ_JBALDG010000098.1:0-28525 GCF_036917195.1 Nostoc sp. | reverse complement strand
GGTCTTCTTTCAACACCCGATTGATGTCTAGCATTTTTCTGTCTCATTCCAGTTGCTAATCGTTACTCTACCTTATTAAGCGACAAGTCTTATGTAAAGAAAGATAAATTAAGCTAAAGCTCACTTGCCTCTTGATTTATTTTAATTACAAATTTTGACGCCGACTTACTTATGTGCAGGAACATGATAAATTTTGGTTGATGGGCACAAGGGCGATCGGTAGACAATTTCAAGTATGAGCTAGCTCATAGAATCGATTGAACTGCTATTGCATGATTAAAGTAGATGAACTTAGGACAATGCAAAATTAAAAATAAAACTCCATCAGCAGACATTTTGAATTTTTAATTAATTCTCATTCCTTAGGGAGGAAATGATGAAAGGCAAAACGTTGATTTTTCAGAATTCAAAGCTGAAAGCGGCGTTGCTTCAACGTGGAAAAAATATCAGTGCAGTGGAATTGCCAAACTTGAAAGCGTGATTCTTGTTCCAGTGGGGTGGTCACTGAGTGACAATCTACGTCTATTGGATTTCAGAATTTATAAATCAGTAATGTGTTTTGATTTTGGAGGAATATACCATGAAAGTTTTGATTCAATTGATCGTCAGTTTTTTCGTATTCATTATTGATGTCGTGTACGGAAATCGTTCCTACGCTCGCTTTTATATGCTAGAAACCATTGCCCGTGTTCCTTACTTTTCCTATCTTTCAGTGCTGCATCTTTACGAGACGCTGGGTTACTGGCGCAAAGCTGACTTGTTGAAAGTTCACTTTGCTGAAACCTGGAACGAATTACATCATTTGTTAATTATGGAGTCACTGGGGGGCAGTCGCCACTGGATTGATCGCTTCATCGCTCAACACGTTGCTGTGGCTTACTACTGGTTGATCGTGCCAATTTACATGTTGTTTCCCTCTTACGCTTACTACTTAATGGAACTGATTGAAGGTCATGCTTACCACACGTATGACGAATACTTGAAAACCTATGAAGCTCAACTGAAAGCTCAAAAAGCGCCCCAAGTTGCAATCAACTTCTATCGTGATGGTGATCTCTATATGTTTGATGAAGTTCAGACTGCACCAAGTCATGAATTTCGCCGTCCCAAAGTGGATAATCTATACGACGTTTTCGTGAACATCCGTGATGACGAATGCGAACATGTCAAAACAATGGTGGCACTCCAAAAACCAGAAGCGCGGCTAACTTTTAAAAGTCCCCATACGGTTTTTGAAGCAGCAAAAGTTTTATCGAGCGAAGGAGAAACTGACCAAATAATTACTAATTCCTAATACTTCCTCCATGAGAAGCAAGCTACGTAATTAAAGGTACAAGCTCCTGACGTTAGTTTTGCAGACAAATTTATTAGCACCTTTGGGATCTAGAAGAGGAACAAACGATGAAAATGATCGCTCAACAAGCAATTGTGATTGGCGCAAGCATAGGCGGACTGTTGGCAGCGAGGGCATTAGCAGATTATTACCAGCAAGTAAAGGTACACTTTCTCAACTGGTATATAAGTAAGTTACACGTTGCTGCTCGACGAGATCCAGTGATAGCCATTGCATCTTTGAAGGTGACAAATTTGACGGCTTCTCCCAAAAGCCTAATACATTCTATAATTTCTTTGAGGGTACTATTGGGTAACATTTTACAGGTTGGCATTCCTAGAGTAGTCAACTACAAAAGGAACAGCAATGCACAAATGTATTCTAATCAATTGTGACTTTCACGACGACTAGATTAGGTTGTTGTAGAATTTGCAGCTTTTACCCATTAGACGCACAGTAAATTATCCAATTTCTAATCGACGGTATCGAATATGAACTACACACTCAAAAATAAACGCGCACTCGTCACTGGAGGAAGTCGCGGTATCGGGGCCGCCATCGTTAAGCGTTTGGCAACTGAAGGCGCTGATGTCGCTTTCACCTATATCAGCTCGTCTGATCGCGCCAAGGAAATCGCCGAAGCAATCCAGGCGCTCGGCGTTCAGGCTTTGGATATCCAAGCCAACAGCGCTGAAGCTAATGAGGTGGTGGCTGCTGTTGAACAGACAGTAGAGAAATTGGGTGGCATTGATATCCTTGTGAATAATGCAGGTGTAGTGCAGATGGCTCCTATTGATGATTTCACGCTTGCGGACTTTGATCGCACCTTTGCGATTAATGTGCGTGCCATATTTGTGGCCACCCAAGCCGCAGTCAAGCATATGCAAGAAGGCGGACGCATCATCAACATTGGCAGCACCAGCGCCGAACGTGTGTCATTTGCCGGTGGCTCTGTTTATGCCATGAGCAAATCTGCTTTGCAAGGGCTTGTGCAAGGGCTGGCGCGTGACCTCGGCCCGCGTGGAATTACGATCAATAACGTCCAGCCCGGGCCGATCGCTACAGATATAAATCCCCCAGAGGGTGAGTTTGCCGAGATGCTCAAAAAGCAGCTAGCACTGCCCCGCTACGGCACTGTTGAAGAGGTTGCAGGGATGGTCGCTTATCTAGCTGGGTCTGAGGCAGCTTACATCACTGGTGCAAACCTAATGATTGATGGAGGGTTCAGCGCCTAATTGCCGCAGATGTAGCGAATTGCAAACATCAACCCTCAAAACCGTGTATCCTCGGCGATGAGTGATACACTAACTGCAAGTATACTTGAACCCATAGTCAGAGCTATTTTTAGCTTCTTGAGTGAAATCAGCAGTTTGCTACAAATGAGGAATAATAAACATATTCATCTAAAATTGTCAATGACTATATCTGGTGTATTTCCAGTATACAGAATCCCAAGGAGGTATCTTTGTCACAAATTTACTTTTACTCATATATTTGGTTAAAACAGCACTGTATGACGATTGGAGGAACGCTAGTTGCAATCGCCATCATAGGTTGTAATGCCTCTGCCAAATCACAGCCACCTGCTGTGAATACCTCATCAGTGGCAAATCTCATCGCCTCCAGTCCAACCCCAGCACCAGTCTCTCCCACACAAAGCCCTACTAATACTAAGCTGCCTGGGCAAGATGCAGTCCAAGTTATTCGTGACTATTACAGTGCGATCACCCGTCAAGACTATAAACAAGCTTATTCGGCTTGGGAGGGAAATGGCGCTGCTAGCAAGCAGTCGTTTGAGCAGTTCAAGCAGGGTTTTGCTAACACCACATCCGTTGCTGTAGAGGTTGGAAAACCCGGTACACCAGACCCAGGTGCAGGCTCAATCTACATTGAGATTCCGGTTACTGTGACTGCGATCGGCACAAATGGAACTCCACAGCGATTTCGCGGCAGCTATGTACTGCGGCGAGTCAATGATGTTCCTGGCTCAACTCCAGAGCAGCGTAGATGGCATCTCCACTCGGCGAATATTACTCAAGTCAAGTAGCCTGCTGCAAAATGCTGTTTTCCTAAGATTCCAAACTAAAAGCAGTGTTGCTTCAACGTAAAGAAAATACAAAAACAGTAACGCGAAAAACTTGGCATCAGTGCTCATTGTTACCAGATATCATCCTGAGGAAAACTGACTTTTAAAAGAGAAAGCTTAGATGAATGGGTTTATTAGATACTCCTAGACGCGACTTGCCGACTCTGGTAAAAGTTGTTGTATAGCATTTTTCTCTAGCAATTATGAGCTAGCTGATAGAAATTGTTGATAAAAAATGAAAAGCTTTTTCTGCTTAAATGTAAGGAAATAATTTACCAATAGTATCAGTAAATGAACAGAAAACTGGATGAAACTCAAAAAAGTTAATTTATCAGGATAAATTTGAATTAAACTATCAACAACCTGGATTACAAGTATTATTTTACTTATCGGCGCTTCTGCTTTGGGAATCGCTGCACTTTCTCAATTTAATTTCAAAGCTATTGCTACTTCACCAAATATTCCACCAGGATTGACCAAACTTGGTAACAAATCTTATCTACTTAGTTGGACAGATAATTCTGTCGTATATGTGTCTTGCTATCCCACAGTTAAACCTCGAATGAAACCTGCACCAATTAAGCTAACACTAAATAGGTATGTCATTACCTGTAGAAATCAATAGATTGTGAGCGCTATGAGTCCAACTCCACAACCAGTTCCAACAACTTTGCAACAAACAGAGAAAAGCAGGTTTTCTCTGAAAAAAATCCTGCTGCTAATAGCAATTGCCTTAGTAATATTATTCAGCCTAGCGCCAGCCCTATGGCAATTGCTGACCTCGTTTAAAGTTAACGAAGATATTGCCGCCGTTCCCACTGTCTATTTACCCACGCGATTCACTTTTAGTCACTACATTGAGTTATTCACCCGTCGTCCATTTTGGCGCTACATCTTCAACAGTGCCTTTGTGTCGATTACTTCTACAGCTTTAGCTTTAGCGATCGGTGCACCCGCTGGCTATGCGCTGGCACGGTTACGCCCTTGGGGTGAAGGAGTTATCCTCGCTAGCGTTCTGATAGTGACTTTATTTCCTGGAATTCTGTTATTCTTGGGACTGTTAGAAATTATCCAAGCGCTCAGACTGGGCAACAACTATCTAGCGCTGATTATACCCTACACTGCCATCAATTTGCCCCTGACAATTCTAGTACTCAGAAGCTTTTTCCAACAATTACCTAAAGACTTAGAAGATTCTGCTAGGGTCGATGGCTACAACACTTTTCAACTACTATGGCAAATCGTACTGCCCATGACCCTTCCCGCTTTAGTAACTACTGGAATTCTCACCTTTATTTTTGCCTGGAACGAGTTTATCTTCGCTCTAACGTTTATGACCCGTGAAGAGATGAAGACGATTCCTGTTGCTGCTGCTCAGTTGGGTGGTGCGACAGTATTTGAAATTCCTTACGGTTCCATCGCTGCTGCTACTGTTGTAGGGACGTTACCCCTGGTTTTACTAGTTTTGTTTTTCCAGCGCCGGATTGTCCAAGGTCTTACCGCTGGTGCTGTCAAAGGATAAAAAGAAAAATGGCTAAACTCGAACTTAAAAACTTGAATAAAACCTATACTTCCAAAGTTGTCCCTGTCAAAGACGTTAGCTTAACAGTAGATAACGATGAGTTTCTTACTTTACTTGGCCCTTCTGGCTGTGGCAAATCCACTGTTCTACGCATGATTGCGGGTCTTGAAGAACCGACTCGCGGTCAAATTAAGATCAACGACGCAGATGTCACCTATAAGTCAGCAGGCGATCGCAACATCGCAATGGTATTTCAAAGCTATGCACTCTATCCGCACATGACAGTGTACGAAAACCTCGCTTCTGGACTCAAGCTAAGAAAAGTACCAGCTATAGAAATTAAACAGCGAGTAGCAGAAGTGGCAAAAATTTTAGGACTAGAAGAGCTAATGAACCGCAAGCCTGGTCAAATGTCTGGAGGTCAACGACAGCGTGTTGCGGTCGGTCGTGCCTTAGTGCGTAATGCCAATGTGTACCTGCTAGATGAACCGTTAAGTAACTTAGATGCGCTGTTACGGGAACGAGTCCGAGCTGACCTCAAGCAAATTTTTGCAGATCAAAAAGTCCCTGTGGTCTATGTTACCCATGACCAAACAGAAGCGATGACACTCTCCACGAAAGTAGCTTTGCTCAACGATGGCTATGTCCAGCAACTTGACCCGCCCGAACTCATCTATAACCATCCAGCTAATTTATTTGTGGCTGGATTTGTTGGTAGTCCTCAGATGAATTTGCTGACTTTACTTTGTAATGAAAGATCCGCTCTACTAGGTAACTTCCAGATATCTCTGCCAGATATACCAACTGTACCACCCCAGATTGTGCTAGGTATCCGCCCAGAAAACGTTCGCATTGCCCAACCAGGTGATACCCAAACTATCCAAGGGCGAGTGTATTTAGTAGAAAACTTGGGTATGCACTATTTGGTGAGTGTCAAGGTTGAAGGTTCACAAACTGGAGCGATTATAGTACGTGCTTTGTTGCCAACAGACCAAAATTGGAGTAACGAGGATATTACACTGACATTACCCCCTGAAGATATTCACTGGTTTGATGTCCAATCTGGACATGCTCTTGTCAGAAGGCAAATATTAGGTGTGAGGAGCTAGTAACCCTTTTCAATTACTTTAGGTAATACACAATGACTAAAGATAAAATATTGAGATGAAATCTACAGAAGACAAACGGGTATTAGTTACTGGTGGTAACCGAAGAATTGGATTTGCAATCGCCCAAGGTTTACTGACAAAAGACTATGAAGTGATTATTACTTCGTGCTCGCTTAATAACTAATAACGTTGAACAAGCAGCCGAGAAAGTACAAGGAAAAGTAATTCCCATCGAATTGGATGTCATTACCGCTAATACGGTATAAATGTGTACGCGAGTCAAATTGTGGCGCATTACCTGGTTGCTTTTTACCCCGGCGTTTAAGTTTAGCTAAAGACTTTTCTTCGACATCGATTTTATCAGCAAATGAAGCTAAACATTGCTCTATTTTGGGATCGCATTTCTGGATATGAGTCTGATAAAACTCGTAAAGCTGAAGTTCTTGTTCGAGGATAAAAACTAATTCAGGGCGATAATCTCCAGTCAAGGAAGCAGCTATTTCTTCCAAGCTTGCCTTAATGCGTCCATCCTTGAAACCTGCTAATGTAATTGGGTTGTGTTCCCCAGCCACAATTGCTCGAATGATGCTCAAGCCAGTAGTGCCTGTAATATCGCTAATCACCCGATGTAATTGTATGTTCATCTGTGTCAATGCTTTTTGCATCCTCTGTACGTGGGTGCAAGCACTTTTAATCAGATTATCTCTTTGAGGTATATAGCTACGAAGCATACATATTTGGTCTTCTGGGCGAAATGAACCCGACAGTAAACCATAAGTATGTAGCTGTTGTAGCCACTGACAATCTAAGACATCAGTTTTACGACCAGGTACAGTTTTGACGTAGTGAGCATTAACTAGCTTGACTTAAAAACCGCGACTTTCTAAAACTTGGAATACAGGTATCTAATAAACCCCTGTTGATTCCATTGCGACAGTCTCAACACTACACTGCTTTAACCAATCTGCCATTGCATATAAATCAGCAGTAAAACAAGCAAAACTAGGTACATTTTCCTCGTCTCTTCCCAAGGGAATACTTATCCAGTGCCTATCTGCACCAATATCAATGCCTGCCGCATTTGGGTTTATTAGTGAGAAATTTGCATCTAAGTTCTGTTTTTTAAGCTTTTTGGGTTTTCTCATTCGAAGGATTGCGGTGCTTACTTGTTAGAGGTACCATGCCTAGGTGGGGCAAATAAATCTAATCATCCTAAACGGGATAGTCACAGTCACTTCACCAATATTGCCGCCAACAACACCCAGAACCAGGCTCATATACGGGCGCAATTTGCACCATTGTAAATACGGTTGTAACTGTCATGGCACCAATAAGAGTGTAAGATTTATTGACATTAAAACTCCCAATCACCCCCTTTTGAGCAACAACTTAAAAATCCTCGGCAATCTTCAACAAAAAGCCGCGTCCAGTGTTCTGTACTTGTACCAGTGCTTTATCCGGCAGTGTTTGAATGACTGAATCGGAGAATTGGAATTGCAGACGATGCAAAGGAACACAACCGTCACAAAGCCGAATCGAACGCAGCAAATGATTAGCCCTACGGCCAAAGCTGTTGTTTGTGGAATTAGCTATTGGTGCTACCCCCGGTAATGGCTGCTAAGTGTCGGTTGAGAATATTTATCTGTTGTTGGTAAAAGTCAATTTCAGCAGTGATTTGTGAGAATAATTCTTCTGGTGTAAGCGGTCGGATTTGATTTTCCTGAAAGTGGAATAGTTCATCAGAGTTTCTGTGAGGCATCAGCGCATAATGCCAGCCATCACCAAATTGTTCAGCTAGTTCAGTACCAGAGGGGTAGTAATAAAGCCCCTGAATGATGCCGTCCTTAGTGCGCTGTTCCAAAGCAAAGCGAGGGTACCCCCAGTGTCGGGATATTGTAGGTTGCATTGATTTAATGGGGATTGGTGAATAAGCGAGTAGTTGATGAGTGATCGCTTAACTGTTACAGCTTCAACGATCACTGTTGTATGTGCGAGAATTACGCCGTCACCAACTCCCGGCTTTTTGCAACTGGCTTATACTGCCTTAAACATTCCCAATCTTCGGCAGTCAGTATCTCAAACGGTCGGTCTAGCATTTCTTCGTAGTCAGCCGCTTCTGCATGGGGTACGTTATCCACCATCGACAGCTACCACACTGCATCCAACGCCGAATCACAGGGAATACGCTGCTGTGTTTCGTCTGTGGCGCGTGTGAACCACCAGCCAGTGTCAGTACAGCCCACTTCACCCAGTTTGCGATCGCACTTGTAAATCCCATCGTTGAGGATTTCAAACCCAAACTTTCCAGATTCATTGAAAATCTGCACCATAACTTCATTACTAGTAGTGCAAACTTCTTCTGGTAACTGCTCTTGTACTGGTAGCGTGCCTTGCTAGTACTGTTGTTTAATATAGCTGTGGCATCTAGTGGCTCTTAGGTCGCGGAAAATCTCAACGTTGTTTACCAAAACTCGCCAGTACAGGTTTTGGTAATTATCGTGGTCGTAGCTAATACTGGCTACCAGTTCGTCACCCACAAACGCTTCTTGGTCATAAAACGAGATTTCTAGGATTCTCGGTACTTCTGGGACTTTAAATGGTGCTGGGAATGTTTCTCTGAGAGTTCCGTCTTTGTGATGCCATTCGATGAAGCGCTGACATCTATTAGGGGTGGTATCGCGGAATTCCTCTTTGCCGTTGACCATGACTAGCCAAGGTTGGGTTACGAATTCATCATGGTCGTACGCGATGTAGGCTATCAGTTCTTTGCCACAGTAGACCTCGTGGTGGTAGAAATTGATTTCTACTGTTGTCAGTGGTACGTTCGTTATGGCTTGGGCTTGGTCGGCGATGAAGTGGTCGAGTTCAGCTCGGACTGTAGCTTGGTTGTCGGGGGCAGTTGAGCTTCTGAATCTTGCTGGCTTGATAATTAGCGAACGCACTAAGTAGCTAGGAGGAATTAAATATAAAAAGTTCTAGGACATATCCAGCTTTGATACTTCGGGCTTCCATACCGTCAATAATCGCCATAGCCAACTCATAGTTGTTATCTCAAATATCTGTCCAGCTGTTTTCATCAGTTTTAAGTTGATGCCATTGCTCCTGAATTCGGTTTATTTCAGAACAATAGGCTGGTAGGAAGAAGATAAACAGTCCCTGAGATTGCCACTTATCCCATTGATGGCGTGAAAGTTTACTGGTAAGGAGCCGTTATCGTGAACAACCACAGTGATGCGGTCAGTTTCAGCCAAGGTTTGAGCCGCCTTACTAGCAGCCCAATTGATCACCTCTATGTAACGTTCAGTTTTGAAACCACCTTGAACCAGAGCATACTCAAAACTCACATCCGGCTGCCACAGCCCCAAGATACTGATACGACCAGTACGACTGCCGACTTGTGGCATTAAAAGCTGTAACCCCTATTCCGCATACCTTAGAGCTTTACAAGCGTGCCATTCGAGACTGACTCTTTTAACCCAGACATCACAGAAGATTTGGAGAAAGTCTTTGAACTTGCAGGCACAGCAATTAATAGCCAAAAGCACCTGCTGGCATCACAGCAAGAATCATCTGCGATTCAACAAGCAACCGAGATGGCAGCTAGTATCATGCCCAATATCAATCGTCAGATGATGGCAAGGATGATTCGGGTGGTGATGGCGCAGTCGCTCAAGCCAATGCCATAGCGGAATTAGAGGCGAAGGTGTTTCAAAGGGCGTTAGACCATAGCAGGGGCGCGATCACTAATTCCTTCAGCAAACACAAAACAGCACTCAATACTTGCGTTCACTCTCTGATAACGACGGGCAAATCAATAAACTACTTGCTGGTTACGGTGTACGAGCAGTAGATATTGATGCGTTTCTGACCGAGGTTGAAGCTTTGACCCCTCAAGTCAAATCTGCTGTCAAAAATTTCAAATATGCCGCCCCAGCTGATGACACTTTTAGTATTGATGCTTTTTTAGAGGAAATAGGCAATGAATAGCGCAAGGCTTTCGAGAAAACACAAAACATCGATTGTGTTTGGCGCATTAATTAGGGCATCTTTGGTTTATTCTTCTGGTGATATTCAAAGAAATATGGGGGCGATCGCTGATATTAAGCAATCCATTGCCCAAAACTCCACACAGCAAACGATGCTAGAGCAGCAGTTTGAGTTTGAAAAGGAACAAGCCACAATTGCTGATGCCAGATATAAATCAGGATGTTTACCAATTGTGGCCACGGTCTACCGTCATAAGTACGTGACGATTGTCGCAGGGAAGGTAATCTTTGACCGGATCACACTCAACCCACTGCCCAAAGGAACTGTCGTCTGTGATGCCAATGGTAATACTGGTGTGATTGGTGATCAGGGGGCAGTGGATGGGATCGCTTTTACTAGCAACAGAGATTTAGTTGCCACTCGACTTAAACGCTTTCGTGGCGGTACATACAGTCAACCCATTGACGAAGGAGAAAATCTTTGAACTTTACCTGGCCCAAAAACGAAACTGGAAAGTCAAAAACTAACCCCTGGTTACGACTTTTGTATTGGGGGCTGGTGATTGCCCTTATCTGGTTTGCTTACCTGAATATTCAACCTTATGAAAGAGCTGTGTCATTTTTAGGAGGTAAAGCAACCAGTAGCGCATTTATTTCTTTAATTGCCGCAATTCCTCTAATTAATGGGATTGCAGCCATCTTTTCAAAGAGTCTTTCTTGGATACTCGGAGCAATCCTTTGGGGTGTGATTCAGATTATTGAAGTGTTACCACTGATTCTCTACAACAACGAAAAGTTTATAGAGAAGATTGTCACGGAAGCGGATGGGCGATCGCGTTACCAAGAGAAAGATACTGACGATCCTACTCTCAAAATGCTTAAACGCACGTACAATCACCTTCCCATCTCTGTTGTCAGCAATTTAGAGGTGTTGAAAATCTTTACCTACACAGTTGAACCTATCCCAATAATAAAATTCTTTGAATCCAGATATGAATAGTAGCAAGGTCAATGAATGCATCAAAATATACTTTTTTACCTTCTCAACGAACAACTAAGCGGCGATATTTAAGTTTATACCAAGCGAAACAACGTTCTTGCTGATATCTGGAAACAGAGATTTTAATAGGTCTACCTCTATTTTTCTTAGTTTTCCAAACCCGTTTTGGTATTTGGGGTCGAATGCTTCGCTTATGTAAGGCAGCACGTTTTTACGAGTGAATTGTAACCTTTATCGGTAGCCAGTACCTTAAGTTTTTTACGTGGTCTACCCCGTTTCAAAGTTTTCAGTTTTACTTTATCAAGTAGAGGTATTATTTGCTCCCTCTGGTTACCGTTGGCTGGGGTAGTACAATTAGCCAAGAGCATTCCACCACCTTCGGTAAGCGTGTGAATAAGAACACCTTTACCCTTGCCTCCATACGCAACTTCACCTCCTCCAGATCCTGCGAGAAAAAGAGCCGTCAACAGCCTCAAAGTCCCACTTTATAAGTTCCCTCTCATTAGTGTAGACGTAGCCCGCCGCAGCCATCCCTTGGCTTCCCGACAAAAAACTTCTACCCAATTTCTTGAACCATAAGTGTCAACTATCCATTGTGGACTGACAATTGATGAGTCAACATTGGTAATAAAATAATCAATATCAGTGGCGAGTGAGAAAGTCTGAGCATTCATAACGATAGCAATTATACGCTTTCCAACTAGTTGTGATATCTCTACTTTTTTAGTTACTACCCATACTGTTTTTGGTTGCTCCAGGTTAAGTTTTATTTCCGTAAAAGTCTCTGAGGATAAGCTCTGTGCTAATTCATCTAATCTAATTGTTTGTTGAATATTATCTTGAAGAGTAACCGTTACTTTCCGATTTTTGGCTAAACCACCTAAATACTTTAATTGACGATTTTCTAACTCTAATAAGAAAGATGTGTTATTACCATACCCCGCATCTACAATTACTATTCCTGGTTGATAACCACGGCTTAAAGTCAGGTCTATTAACTTAATTGCTAATTCTGGTTTCTTCTCAAATTCTGGGTCTTTATTCCCTTCGGGCAAAGAATTAGCGTGCTGATATAACTCTATATCTAATGGTAGGCTTTTTCGTCCATCATATAAATGAGTTGTTAGCATTACTATTCTATTATCTGTCTTACCAATTTCTCCTATATATTGCCTTCCTACGCCAGCAGTAAAATTACCCGGAGGTGAAGCGTCTCCGGCTCCGCACTTTTTCTATGACCTGAATCATCAATTATTAAGCTAAATCCTCTACTAATTCTCGTCTGACTACACTTGTCCATTATTTCTGATCGACGTTGATTGATCTTGAATCAGACCAAGGCGCTTCGGTTAAAAAGTGGTGCAATTGATGGTAAATTACCCCAATAGCGTTCTCTGCTATCTGAAAGAGGTTTTTTCTCTCACTTTCACCCAATAATCCCCCTAAATAATGCCTAAATTCTCTTTTTTGGGCTTTATGAGTGAACAGATCATCAAACCGTTTACACCATTTTTCAAAGCAAGGTGGCATGGCTGTGGGGGTTGTCTCTTTTATTTGGAAGTTACTTTGACGTGAAAGCTATACTAGAAAAGCATTATATCCTGTTTTTATTTCCTTTTTTGTCTAAGTCCCGCTAGACTGAACTTCCCCCCAGTGCAAACGTACTATACAAGCCTTCAACCCTTGGTACGTAATAAATCTAGGCTTTATTGCAACTATATTTTTTGTTTAAGTCCCGTTAACTGAAGTATGCTTTAAAGCCTGACTTGGAGAGCTGCTCATTTAAGGATTGCCGTACTACTCAGGCTGTACGTAAACGTTCAATATCTCTCATGGGTGGGGCACTAAACATTCGGGAATATTCGCGGCTGAACTGTGAGGGACTTTCATATCCCACTTGGTAAGCAGCAGTGATAGCATCAAAATCTTCAGTTAGCATTATGCGACGTGCTTCCAACAGTCTTAGCTGCTTTTGATATTGCAGCGGACTCATCGAGGTCACTTGCTTAAAATGCTGGTGAAACGACGAAGGAGACATCTTGACCTGGTTTGCTAAATCCTCGATCCGCAGCGATTGGTTAAACTCAGCCTTGATCAGTTGGATGGCTGACGCAATGCGCTGCATACTGCTGCCGGATGTGGCAATTTGGCGCACGGCTTTACTTTGTTCACCGATAAGCAGACGGTAATAGAGTTCACGCAGCATCATCGGTGCCAGTATCGGGATGTCTTGCGGTGTCTCTAAGAGCTTGACCAGGCGAAGGACACACTCGATCAACGTAGCATCAGCGTTGCTGACACATAGACCTCGGACAGAGTTCTCTTGCTTGGCTGAACTAAAACCCATCTGGGCAACTAAATCACACAGCTGCACTAAGTCTAAGCTCAACTTCAGTATTAAACACGGCTTGTCAGGTGTTGCCTCAACCACACATCCACTGATCGGTAGAGCAACCGAAAGAACTTGATATTGCCCTGCGTGGTATGGATATGTTTCCTCACCCAGCAACATTTCTTTCTTGCCTTGAACGATGAGGGTGAAGCGGGGTTCATTAACACTGTAGGTTGCCGAAGACATCGCATCGGAGCGCCCAAAGCTCAATTGATTGATCGCAGTTGAATGCAAACCGTTGCCCTTGGTGTACCTAATTATTAGGGTTGCGAGTTCTTGGTACTGATTCGTAATCATGTGAGAATTAGAGATTTCAATCATGGTAGGGACTTGATCGCTCAATGCCTTACTCTTGACAATTATAGAACCGCTTAAAACGATTGCTTTGGAGAATTAGGCAATCATCAGCGAGGTTTGTGTATTTCAAGGAAAGCTTTTCAAACTTATGCTGAACTCGTAGCGATCAAAGAAGTGTTCGATTAGGAGAACCGACTGATGCAAACCACCTCCCAACAAATGAAAGCAATGGCTGTTGACGAGTTCGGCGGACCTGATAAGCTGACTTTGCACACCTTACTCGTACCTACGGTAGATGCGGGCGAAGTTTTGATTCGCGTTGAGGTCGCCGGAGTTGGTGTTTGGGACGCGATAGAGCGTGAAGGTGAGCTGGTGTATAACGAAGTCCACTTTCCGCGTGTGCTGGGCGGCGAATGTGCAGGCATGATCGTTGCCATTGGCGACGGCGTTGAGCGTTTTGCTGTTGGCGATCGCGTTTATGTCGACAACTTCATGAATAACAAGGGTGGCAGCTATGCCCAATACATCGTCGTCTCTGAGAAAACTGTTGCGCCGATGCCCAATGGGCTCAATATGTTAATGGCTGGTGGGCTACCCATTGCTGGTCTAACGGCACTCAGTAATTTGCAAGCATTGGAGACGGGCAACGGAACTACATTAATGCTGTGGGGCGCAAGCGGTGGTGTCGGTCACATCGCGCTGCAACTGGCTAAGCGGATGGGCACAAGTGTGTTCGCGATCGCATCAGGTGTAGACGGTGTAGCTTTGGCAAAGCAGTTAGGTGCGGATGAAGCGGTGGACGGACGCAGCGACGACATTGGGCAACGTGCCCACGCCTTTGCGCCCGATGGCTTCGATGCAGCGCTGGTGCTAGTGAGCAGCGACACCGTTCAATCTACGCTGAGTTTGGTGCGCCAGGGCGGGATTATCTCCTTTCCGAACGGCGTAACTGAACCCAAAGTGCCCGACGGGGTGGAACTCAAAAAGGCAAATGCCGATCCGACTTTGTTAACCCTACTCAACCGATTGATCGACATGGGTGAGTTTCAAGTTCACATCGCGCAGATATTTCCACTGGAAGAGGCGGCACAAGCGCAGGATGCGATGAAACAGCACTATCTGGGCAAAATCGTGTTGCGCGTGAGCGGCGAATAAGCACTGATTAAATTTCCAGCTTTTGCAACAACTTTACTCTCAACAAACTCTAACATCATTCATTTTGACATCTTTGCAGGAAAAATACCTATGAATCTCACGGACAACACCATCCTCATCACTGGCGGCACAAGCGGCATCGGTCGTGCGCTTGCCGAAGCTTTCTATCAACGCGGTAATCAAGTCATTATCGCGGGTCGCCGTCAACATCTCCTCGACGAAATCACCGCCGCTCCGGTATGCACGGGATTCAACTTGACGTTCAAGACCCGGCGGACATCGAAGCCTTTGCGTCCCGCATTCGAGAGCAGTTCCCTAAACTCAATGTTCTGATCAACAATGCCGGAATTGGTAAGACGGAAGACCTCACCTCAGATCCGATCGATTTCTCCGTGATGCAGTCTACGATTCAGACTAATGTTGTCGGTGTACTTCACCTCACGGCGGCACTCCTCCCGACTCTCAAACAGCAACCGCATTCAACGATCATCACCACCACCTCTGGCTTGGCTTTCGTTCCCATCAGTCCATATCCGACTTATTGCGCGAGCAAGGCTTTTCTGCATTCTTGGTTGCAGTCCGTCCGCGTTCAGCTTCAAGAAACCTCCGTGGAGATTCTTGAACTTGCCCCACCCTATGTACAGACGGAGCTTGGCGGGGCTAGTCAGGCGACTGATCCTGCCGCAATGCCACTGGCTGACTTTATTGCTGAAGTGATACAGATTCTCAGCACTCCAAACCCGCCCCACGGCGAAATCCTTGTTAATCGTGTCAAAGCACATCGATTTGCTGAAAGGAACGGTGATTATGAGCAAATGTTCGCGAACGGCAACGAACAATGATCAGCGCTGGGAATCTATCGATCAGCAGGAGAAGTCTTTGATCGCACGCAGCGATATCAATGAAAAATGGACTCTCGGAATTGCTTTCGTTAAATCACTAAAAAATTCTTGGAGAAAGTAGCTATAGAAACCATTTGGGATCTATTTTTCCGTCTACAAGTCTTGTACAAAGCCTGATTTCATACTTTTACAGCAATTGCTCTATGATTTCCCACCCTCCGGTTACTAGGTTGTTTAAAACAGCCTTCTCGCAACCCTTATATGTCTAGAAAAAATCCCAAATGGATTCTATATATGTCTGAGCAAAGGAACCTTGGTGGCAATTTTACGCTGCCGAACACTTCAATAACAGTGAAGCCCATAGGTTATGGTGCCATGCAACTTGCGGGTCTGGGCGTATCGGGTTCACTGCGCGATGTGGATGCTGCCGTTGCTGTTTTGCGCGAAGCGATCACGCAAGGCATTAATCATATCGATACGAGCGACTTCTACTGACCTCACATCACAAATCAGATTATTTGACAAGCGCTGCATCCCTACCCAGAAAATTTGGTGATTGTGCCTGGAGAGCAGATGCGCTCTTATCAAGAAGGTTTAGGGCAAATGCCAAAGGAATAATTATTTACAATTGCTGATTTATCTACTGTAATCTTTATGCTTAAAGTATTTTAATGTGGGAACTGGGCTGAACATTTTTGTTTAAGTATCGCTGGAGACAAGATAGCAAGATGAGGCAGTGGTGTCTAAATTTATGGCTTGTGATGTGCAGTGCTTTGTGGATACTCGATTGTGTTCGCCCGATCGCAGCTCAAGTGATACCTGATAACACGCTACTTGCAAGGGAGCGATCACAAGTCTCTAGCAATCCCAATTTCCAAATTGACGGTGGGACAAGGCGGGGTAGCAATTTGTTCCACAGCTTCCAATCGTTTTCTATTCCCAGTGGAGGCTCTGCCTACTTCAACAATGCCGCAGATGTGCAGAACATTTTCAGCCGCGTAACAGGTGGATCGATCTCTAAGATTGATGGTGTAATGCGGGCAAATGGGACTGCCAATGTATTTTTGCTTAACCCCAACGGCATTGTGTTTGGTTCTAATGCGTCGCTCAGTATTGGCGGTTCTTTTGTTGCCACAACTGCCAATACGATCAGGTTTCCTAATGGGGAATTTTTTAGTAGCGATGCAACTCAACCCTTACCCAGTCAACTGCTGAGTGTTAGTCCTAATGCTTTTTTCTTTAACCAACTCAAGCCACAGCCGATTGTCAATCAATCTAATTTTTCTAACACGGGTTTACAAGTTTCCCCTGGACAAAATTTGTTGCTGATTGGAGGGCCGATTCAATTTGATGGGGGACAATCTGGTGGACGGGCAATTAGTTCTGGAAACTATGTTGAATTAGTAGGTGTCGGTGGGTTAGGAACCGTCGGTTTATCGACTGCTAGCTCTGATTGGCAATTAACCATACCCGATGGAGTGACAAGAGCAGATGTTTCCTTAAATAATAGTAGCGGCATTTACGTTGGAGAAGGCAGTGGCAGTATTAGGATTCTTGCCCAAAACATTGATATTTCTCACAGTGAACTCCGAATTGAGATTCCTAGCGATTCGAGATTACCCGATACTCAAACTGGAGAGATGGAACTGAATGCAACTGGCTCGATTGCAATCAGCAATTTTAGCCTCTTGGCAAGCTGGTTGTCTGGACAGGGAACTATGGGTAGCATCAATTTAACAGCGAGCGATCGCATCTCTTTCGATAGTGCTAGTGTATACAATATTGTCATGCAAAGCGGTGTTGGTAACGTTGGCAACATCAACATCACTACGGGGTCGCTTTCGCTTACAGGAGGCGCTACCTTGCAGTCTGAAATAGATGGACGAGGAAATGTAGGCAGCATGAATATCAATAGCCGCGATCGCGTCTCTTTGGATGGTGCTGGTATAAATAGTAGCGTGGCATCAACTGGCATTGGTAACGCTGACGGAATTAATATTACTACGGGGTTGCTGTCTCTCAAGAGTGCCCGACTGTTTTCCAGCACGAGTGGACAGGGGAATACAGGCAGTATGAATATTAATGCCAGTGATCGCGTCTCTTTAGATGGTTATGGCAGTGATGTATATAATCTCGTGTATCCAAATGCCATCGGGAATAGTGGCGGTATAAATATTACTACAGGGTCACTTTCTATTACAAAGGGCGCTCAAATGTTTTCCGGTACGCTGGGACATGGAAATGCAGGCAACGTGAAGATCAATGCCCGCGATCATGTCTCCCTAAATGGTCAGGATATCTATGGAATCGGTAACAGTTCTATCTTCACCCAAGTAGAGCCAGGAGCTGTCGTTCAAGGAGGCGATGTGACGATTGCAACTGACTCGCTGTTTCTGACCAACGGAGGTGCTGTGAATACCGCTAATAATGGTGGGGTAGGCAATGCCGGTCATGTCACCATTAATGCTCGTGATGTACATATCAGTGGCACATCGCCTACTTTTAATGGCAACTACAGTGAGGTGTTTACCTCAGCGCAGCCAGAATCTGTAGGTCAAGGAGGAGACGTAACCATCATCACAGAATCACTTTCTGTTTCCGACCAGGGGAGAATCGACACGAAGGCACAGGGGCAAGGCAATGCCGGAAATATCCAGATCCAAGCGAGCAATACTGTGTTGTTTGATAGCGGAGATGCTACTAGTACGCTCTCACAAGGGGCAATTGGTAGGGGAGGCGATATTAAGATTACTACGCGATCGCTCTCACTGCTTAATGGTTCTCAACTCGCTGCTTCTACCGCTGGATCTGGAAACGCTGGCAATATCTCTGTCAATGCAGACGCAGTGGGATTGAGCGGCGGTGGGCAACTGCTGACCACGACTTCTAGTAACGGTCGTGCTGGCGATATCATAATTAATACTCCAGACCTGCAACTGTCTGGCACAACCAGTGGTCTATTTGCTGGAACTACCAGCGCAGGGAATGCCGGTAACTTGACCATTCAGCCACGAGGGAACGGGCAAAGTGTCCGGGTGAACTTGCAAGACGGCGCACAAATCTCTGCCTCTACTTCTAGCAGTGGTAATGGGGGAAAATTGATGATCGCTGCTCCAGAGTCAATTACTCTCACAGGCGATGGTTCAATCATTGCCGCTGGTACGGGTGGCAGTGGTCAGGGTGGTGACTTAAATCTCCAAACAGGAACCCTCAACATTCAAAATCAGGCACAAGTGACGGTCAGCAGTTCGGGTACAGGCAGTGCAGGTTCCCTGTCTGTGGATGCCAATCGCATCTATCTCAACCAAGGCAGCATCCGAGCTGACACCACAGGTGGCGGAGGAAATATCTTTTTGCGTACTCCGTTGTTGCTACTACGTAATGTCAGTGCTATCACTACCAACGCTACTGGCGAAAATATCCCTGGAGGTGACATTAGCATTGATGCTAAAAATGGTTTTATCATTGCTGTTCCACAAGAAAATAGTGATATCAGCGCTAATTCTAGAGATTTTCGTGGTGGCAATGTAACCATCAATGCTCAAGCGATTTTTGGCATTCAACCTGAGAATGCACCTACCCCAAACAGTGATATTACTGCCACTGGTAAGGATTCTTCTGATAATGGAACAGTGCAAGTCAATACACCTGATATAGATCCCGATAACGGACTAGTGGAATTGCCGATCAATTTTGTAGATCGCTCTGGCTTAATTGCTCAGGGTTGTCCAGCAAATAAAGGTAATTCATTTACAATCACCGGACGTGGTGGTTTACCATCCCTACCAACCCAAGCACTCAGTAGTTATCAGACTGCGACTGTTAATTGGGTGACACTTGACCCGAAAAAACAACAAAACACAGCACAAAGCCAGCAAGTACACACAATTCTACAGAATTCATCTTCACAAATTAATACTCAAAAACCAATACTTAACACCCCAATTGTTGAGGCTAATGGTTGGTTAATTAATGATCAAAATCAGGTAGTACTGACAGCCTTTGCACCAAGTGCTAAAACTACAAACACTTTGACACCAGATACAGCCATTTGCCCTGACGCTGCTCCCAAAACAAGTCATTAAGAGGCTGTAAAGAAACAACTTTTACAATTTGCCATGCTTGATTATAGCTAATTATCAAAACTATGTTGACGGATTATTTCTATCTGGCAATAATCGTAGCATTTCTTCTATACTTGCATCAATACTAGGGATATCAGTTTTTATCTGCCTAATATCAGCTTTTACTTCGCGCATATCCGATGCCAAACCAGTAGCCAAGGTAATTGTCCGAGCGATCGCTGTCTGGGAAGTCCCGATAGTTCCCACTTGAATTTTTAGTTCGGACAGCAATAACATAAATACAGTCTCTTGGATGAGAGCGACCGCTTCATGTTCTCTTAAAATTAAGTGATGCTCTGAACATCTTTTAAAAAAGCAAAAGCCCCGGTGTATAACTGGTAGTATGCCTAAAATCCCTGACTGCACTTACTGTCTGTTGTATGCTCATAACCCCCATCTCGTCTATGCCATTCAGAGTGATCGGGTAGAGAGCGATCGCTGCTTAAATTTTCGAGAAGACCCAAACGCCCCAATTGAGGAGCTATGGCAGCTAGAGGGTGCAAGCTATTACAACGGCGAACTGATTGTACAGCCTGGGCGACGCTGGGGGCAACCGTTTGGGTAGGGTGAAGATAATTTAAATATTACTGTATTCTTATAATCAGTGTTTTCACTGCTAAATACCTAATTAATATGCATCGCTAATACACTGCATGGCTTGTGACAGTCGCCTTGAGTATTGGTTTTGGGTTAGACTTAAGCGGAGCCGGAGACGCTTTGCCTCCGGTGTATGCTGTTTCTTTTTTCGGCGTTGCATAAATGCGGGATGAATCAGTTAAACACGGGTATTTCCTTATGCTTTAAGTAGTAAAGTAGCAAGCGAATTAAGTATTTAAGCATATCTACTGATTTGGAATAGCATAATGTTTTGCGATGTAGATGTGCTAGATAATGACGCAAGCGGGTATTTTCGCCTTCTACTCTGGTCATATATTTTTTACTCACAATTTGGTCTCCATCGGGGATAAAACTTGGGTAAACTTTCCAGCCATCTGTCACATAGAAATAGCTCTTCCACTGTTTAACAATTTTCCATAATGGCTGAAACGTTTCTGCACTATGGTCTCCTAAAACCCAGGCTAAAATACCCTGATTAAAGTGATTTACTGCCGTCCAGAGCCAAATTTGGTTTTTTTTGAACCTATAAATGTCTCTAATTCATCCAATTCTTCAACTTCTGGAATGATATCTTCTTTTGGTACATCTGAAAGTTTTTCTCCTAATTGTTTGACCCAATAAATAGGCGAGGTTTGGGCGGACGGGCTGGAGTACCAATCGTCGTTAAAATGCTCTCCATTGCTTGGGCAACTCTTCCAGGGGTCAAACTAACCAATAACTTTTGCCTTGGCGCTAGCCTCTCCCTTTGGGAGAAGGTAGAGGGTTATCTGCAACGATATCACGCGCTAACCATAATTCCCAAGTCATGATTGGCATCAGATCACTCCAACGCTCACATTGCTTCGGGGTACTTAGTTTTGGAAGAGTCCAGTGTAGACGTTGCTTCAAAAATCGATACCAGTGGTCAACAGTGTAGACAAAACAAATCGTTTTTCGAGCTTGCCATTATCACCTTTGAGATAGTACCAAGACAGCGTAAGGGGAAACTTTAAACCCACAAACTTTCCCTTGCTGTCCGCGTTTGTGCAAACGTCGTAAAATACGCCCGTCAACCAATTTACGGTCAATGCGTACACCAACAATTGCGTGATATTTCAACTTACGTATTCCGTGAAGAAACTCAATGCTGCCAAATGCAGTATCTGTTAAAATCATCACCTTGAAATGTTTGGTTAATTGGCGTTGCCGAACCAAAATATGAATCAAGCGATCGCCTCAAGCTTGCGGGTGCTATGCGCCCGCAGCGCCATTGAGCCATACTTGAGATAATGTATTACTAAATGAATTGAATGTTTAAGCATTTCCTCGGATTTAGAGTCACAAAAAGTTTTCCGATGTAGTCGAGCCAGATAATGCGGAGCCGGAGACGCTCCGCCTTTGGTCTTAAGCGACTATTCTCTCCCTCAACTCAAGTCATATATGTTTGACTAACGATGTGATCTTCATTGCTGATAAAACAAGGATAAACAGGATAACCATCAGTAACGTAAAAATCAGACTGCCAACATCTTATTATCAACCACAAATGTTTAAAAGTTTCCGAACTCCTGTCGCCTAAAACCCAAGCTATAATTCCTGGAATACTGTGATTTACAGCTGTCCACAGCCAATGAGTGTTTTTTTTGAGCCAACAAAAGTTTCTAGTTCATCGATTTGTGTTACTTCCAGTATTTCACTTCTGTAAGGTGTATTTGCTAAAGTGCTAGCCGCTTGCCTCACCCAATTTATAACAGTAGTATGATGTACTTTTTTAACTCTTTCTATCGCCCGGAACCCAGAACCATTGACATACATTTCTAGGCATTCACTTTTAATATCTTCCGTGTATCCTTTGGGATCATAAGATTTGCTCAACTGACGTTTACAGTTGACACATATGTGATGCGTGTTTACCACGTTGACGCCCATTCCCACGAATGTGAGTTAATTCACACCTTGGACATTTCATAGCGATCGCCCTAATTCATATTTCTATTCTGCAACGCCAGTTAATTTCTTAGGTAAGCATTTGACCAGCTTTAAGCCGAACCAGTGCGGGTGAGGTAGTTCCTTTTCCCCTCCAGACACGGAAACTCCACGGTACTCGCCATTCACCAACAACTAAGTACACGACAACCAAATGTAGTCCTCGTTTTCGGTTGTAGACAGGGACTAAATTCTTAAAAGACTTGAATTTCCCAAATTTCTCTAAGGTTGTCAGGTCAATAATGACTTGTAGAATTGGTTTTCGCTCTTTGGGGCGCTGGGACAAAATTTCTTGGATAATACGTATACGAGTTGTACGAATGACACGGCGTGTTGACCAATCATAAACATTCAGCAACCGACTCAAGGCACTAGCTGACTTACTTTTACTATGTTCAGGTAGCGGATGTCCTTGCGCCTCCAAAAATAACCCCAACATCGCTTCTAAGTTTTGTTGTTGGTATGTAGAAGGCATCAACGATAAGGGTGTAAACTAGCTCTTGTCCCGCGCCTAAGAATTGATTCCATTGTTCTTGCTTTTCTATATGCTTTTCACGCCCTTTTTTCTCATATTTCTGGTCATGAATGCAAATCCAGGCACTTTCCGAAGTTAGCGTAGGCCTAGCCCAACCTAGGCATCGCCTATGTTCTTCTATTTTGCGTAATATCATCATTAATAAAGTTATAAAACTTGCTCTCTATTGCGTAAGCTCATTCCTGATAAGAGTGTTAATTTCTTACACGCTGATTTGGGTATTAGTGGTTTTTCCGCTTAGGTGCAAGATATAAGTCACAAGAGTTATTGGTATCTAGCAGCCTATGTCTCCCACAATGCGATCACTTGGACAAACCTATCAAATCGCTTATCGGTTACATAAAAACGATCGCCTATGCGGATTTTTAAACCAAGTAAAGGTACAACTTGAGGATTTGCTGTGTAGGGAATCGCCCAATTACGCCTGATCGGGGTTCTATAAGAACAGTACCGTCAAGCGTTGTTTTCTGCCTGTGGGGTTGCCTAACAAGCACCAAAAAATCGCCCCTCGGTTTGCTGCAAAATACTTACCAATTTTGGGCACGATTTGCGACAACAGTATTTGATTCCATATTGCTTTCTCTTCCCTTTTTTGTATAGCAACCGCCAAGGCGTTTAGGACGTAAGCTGAAAGTAGTCCCTTGTTTGAGAAGCGATCGCTTAACCAATGCCAAAACCCTACAGTTACGACCTACGTCAGAAGGTGATCCAAGCCATCAAACTAGATGGCTTGAAGAAAAGCGGCTAGTCAACTATTTAACATTAGTCGCAACACCATCGACCTATGGTTCAAACGGCTTTGTGAGAC
Source organism: Nostoc sp. (assembly GCF_036917195.1). Taxonomy (GTDB): domain Bacteria; phylum Cyanobacteriota; class Cyanobacteriia; order Cyanobacteriales; family Nostocaceae; genus Nostoc. Next base: position 4,753 of record NZ_JBALDG010000098.1, on the reverse strand, counting down.
CGGAGACTACAAAGCTAAGCTGAATCAGCCACCTGGGAATGGTCATAAGATTACTGACTGGCAGGAGTTTCGTGAGTTCGCTCAGGCACATGGGATAAAACCCAAGTCGAGATGGCAAAACTCTGGAAGGAGCAGATTAGCGATGCCTGCGGCGAGCTACGCTAACGCACTATTTCACGGTCGCTCAACAAGATTGGCTTCACTCGAAAAAAAAGACCTATGGCTATCGCGAACGCGATGAAGCCAAACGACAGGCGTTTGTAGCCCAGTTATCTACCCTACTCCCATCCCAGATTGTTTACGTCGATGAGTCAGGGATGGATAACCGCTCTGGAGTATGCCTATGGTTGGAATCAACTCTTGAGAGCTTCCATGCACTCAAGTCAGGGCAGCGCGAGGGTCGGGTCAACATGATTGCCGCACTGTGTGAGCAAAATCTCATCGCTCCCTTTACCGTTGAGGGAGCCTGTAATCGCACAGTATTTGAGACCTGGCTGGAAACTTGTTTACTTCCAACGCTTGTTACCGGACAGGTTGTAGTGATGGATAATGCCACATTCCACAAAGGTGGGCGCATTGAGCAATTGATTGAGACTGCTGGGTGTCAAGTACTGTACTTACCCGCTTATTCACCAGACCTTAACAAGATTGAGCAATGCTGGTCTTGGTTAAAGAGTCGAATCCGCAAAAAACTTGATCAGTCTGATGTTTACGAGATGCGATTGAGGATGTCTTGCGTTTGGCGTCCTAACCGCCTTGACGGTTGCTATATTTGCAGATAATTCATAAAATATTATTCTTAGTTAAGAATGAAGATGAATAGAGAACGGAGGCGACAGGTCATGAACGACTGGAATTTGCCCTGGTCAGGCTCCTGTCGTTGCTCCCAGATACGGTTTTAGGCGAGTGCCCCGCAAGGCTTACGATGGCTTGCCACTGTACAGGTTGCCAGCGAATGACTGCCAGCGCTTTTTCTTTAAGCGTTGCGATTCCAAGCGTTGGGTTTTCAATACTGAAAGGTCAGCCGATCATCGGCGGTTTGTATGGCGCGACTCGCCATTACTTCTGCCCACACTGCATGAGTTGGATATTTACTCGCCCTAAAGGAATAGACGAGTTCGTTAACCTTCGTGCGACGATGCTGGACGATGCTTCATTGTTCAAGCCTTTCATCGAAACTTGGACGAGGGAAAAGCTGCTATAGGCGACGACCTCTGCGGTTCATAGCTTCGAGACCCTGCCCACAGAAGAAGACTATGCTTCCCCGATAGAAGAATACACCAAGCAAGCATCGAAACCTTTATGATTAGGACTTACGCAAAAACCCTCTCAAACTCTCATTACTCCGTGATCTCTGCGTCCTCTGTGGTTCGTTTTCCGTTACCTGTGCGTAAGTCCTAATGATGACTGGAACTTGAAACCTTCCCCAATCTTCGACTCCTTTCGGGAGCTACTTGCCCTGTTGCATTTATTGATGTGGCGGTTTCCGTTTGGTGTCCAACGTCTTCACTTTCCTTTTTTCCTCTAAGAAATTTTTGGGTATCTATTAACACAAATTACACTTATCCTCAAGCGTAGGCATCGCTTGATTCCATTGTACTTACATTCTTCAAATCAACATTACACTAATCCAGAAGATAGATACATTTTTGAAAAGTTGAAGCACACTGGTAAGAGCAAATTTAACTTCTAAATCATGGTGTGGCAATGTGGCTAAAATATGGTGTAAATGAAGAAGGTATCTTGATATGTATTGAAGATATCAACAGGGATAAGACTTCACTTAAGTGTCCTTACTGTAATAGTAGTCTAACTGCTAAAAAAGATAATACCCGCAGGCTCTAGTTGAGGTTGTAGTAGTGGAGGTTGAGAGTTAGTCATAGTAATGTTTACAATAACTGATATTACCCTTGCTTATTACTCTTCATAAAGTGCTAGCGCATCTATATTAGGGTACAAGTCGTGGGATAGCATACCCGCCTAGCCATCGCGCTTACGCCATCCCACCTTACTTTTTAGCGATGGACTGATACCCGCTTACCTGGGTCTTGCTTTCTTACCCAAACCAAGAATTTCTGCATTTACGGCTCATTTTTGAGCTTGTCTAATGTGTTGAGTTCAAGGGCCAGCAGCTTATTATCGAATAAAGCATGAATCTGTCGATGGCAGGCAGAACAGATATTTGCTGTTGGGCCTGGGTCTTGTTTTTTGTGTTTGGTATTTTGTCGTGGAACCAAGTGATGGACAGTCAAAGATTCCATCTCTCTTTGGCAGAGTTGGCATTGCTGTTGTTGATTGTTAGACACCTGTGAAATTGACTGACTGTTTTACTAAAACTCTATCTAATAGAATAGCTATCACAAAACACATTCTGCACGCGATTGCGTGAGTGCTTGTTCTGCTCCAGGTAACGTTAAAGACTTAGTTTTTCAAGCAAGAAAATCGGTGGTATGCGATCACTCTGTTTTCTCTAAGAAAAAGCTGCCAATCTCTCCTTACTCGGTGCCGGATTCCTGTGAACCTATCTCCCGGACTTTGAATTCTTCCACGTCGGTCAATAAAAGATACTTCCTGATCAACTCTTCATCAAACTCGGCACGGCGATTCATTTTGTTCAGTAACTCTCGTCGTCCCTCTAGCACTTCCAGGTAAATAGATTGATATCCCTTTAATGAGTTTTGCCAAGCGAGATTTGATTCAGAGAGTTCGCGATCAAAAAATTTCAGATCGATTTCGAGCTTCGAGAACAGATTATCCAGGTGTTCGTTTCGCGCACGCTCTCCACCATATTTTTCTTCCAGAAATCTCAGCGAAGCCACTGCTAATTTCTTTTGAATGATGATCTCCTGGTGCTGTTGGGAAATCAGCGTGAACCTATCCTTGAGGTTAACTTTGCTGATCAGCCAGGGAAGCGTTAATCCTTGAAAAACCAGGGTGATTAAAATGACGATAAACGTGATAAAAAGAATAAGGTCACGGTAGGGAAACGGCTGTCCTGCTTGAGTGAGGATCGGGATAGAAAGTGCGGATGCCAGCGATACCACACCGCGCATTCCTGCCCAACCGAAAATCAGCGGACCTCTCCATCCTGGATTCGGGTCTGACACCGGGATAAAACGGCTCATGACTCTCATTAAAACAGAAGTTCCTAAAGTGCAAAGCAGCCTGGTAACAATCAGCACGAAAGCGATGATCAATCCATACCAAACGGCACTGCTTAAACTAATGTTACCAAGCTGCCGAGTGACAAATGGTAATTCGAGTCCGATGAGTAAAAAAATCAACCCGTTCAAGACAAAGACCAGATTATTCCATACATTTAAACCCTCAACCCGGCTGCGATAACTCAGCAAACTATTGCGCTTGCTGGATAAGAGCAGTCCACCACTGACGACCGCTAGCACGCCCGAAACATGGAAGTGTTCGGCAAAATAATACATACAGTAGGGCGTGACCAGTGTTAAAACGATTTCGATGCTGGAGGTTGTGGGTAATAAACGATGAATGCCGTAGAAAATTAATCCGACAACGAGTCCGATCAGGATTCCGATTAAAATAACGAGAACGAAGTTTACGGCTGCCTGATGAAATTGGAACTGTCCGGTGAGGACTGCCGCCAATGCAAAGCGAAACACGATCAGCGACGAGGCATCGTTAAGCAGACTTTCGCCTTCGACAATGCTGACTAGCGATTTCGGCGCGTTGACTTGCCGCATGATCGTCGTCGCGGAAACGGCATCAGGCGGAGAGATAATGCCACCCAAAAGAAAGCCCAGTGCTAAAGTAAAACCGGGAATGATCGCGCTTGAGACAACTGCGATCACGCACGACGTTAAGATGACGATGGGAAAAGCAAACCCGATGATTAGCCCTCGCCATTTCCTAAATTCTTTCCACGATACTTGCCACGCAGCTTCATAAAGCAGGGGCGGAAGGAACATAAGGAAAACGATCTCTGGGTTAATGATGATATTTGAAAACTGAGCAATGAAACTCAGCGCGAGTCCGCCCAATACGAGTACGATCGGGTAAGCCAATCGCAGCTGATCGGCGATCATAACCAGTCCGAGAATGATCAAGATCAGGTAAATATATTGAATGAAAATACCTTGCATCAAGTAAATGTTGAAGTGTTAGACTACAGCTATTTTCAGGCTTTTTGGGGTATTTGGTGTATTTCCCTTTCCCTACAAGGGTTTGACGCTTGTTTTGACCGAAAAAATATTTAAGTCCCGTTAACAGATGATACCGTCACTCACTGCTGTTACTAAAGGTTCCATTGCTGTCAGACAGAGGATTCTTAGTAAATCTATCTAAAATTTAAAGCATTCTAAAAGTTAATTGACGGTTTGAGGGCTTTAAGCGCTCCGACGTATTACTAAACAATTGATCACCTTTATGCATTGAATAGCTTGCTCCTAGCTATTACAACTCAAAAAAATTTTGGACTCTTGCCCCTGTTCCCTTGAATCAAGCGTCGTCGCCTTGCCTGAAAAGGAGTTATTACACTCTCCTGTTTTGTTTGACGCTAGCATGAGAAAAGGTTAAACGATATGGATCAGAAGATGGATTTGCAAGTCCCTGCCCTAAATCTCGAAAAAATCCTCGCTCTGGTCGCCAACCATCTCAACGTTGAGCCAAGGAAGCTTGTGCTGATCGGGAGCATCTCACTTTTGCAAATATAGGTATAATTTGGGGGAAAATAGTCACAATGACAATACTCAGGCAAGTACAATTACTATGAACCCTGAAG
>NZ_JBALDG010000097.1:0-28586 GCF_036917195.1 Nostoc sp. | reverse complement strand
AATTGGTATTCAGGTGCTTTGGCGAGGTTGGTTAAAATTACACGACCTCTGTGAGGGTTGGCAGCTTGCAAAAGAGACTTAACGGGAAAAGTCAGGTCCTGATTAGGTTATATTAAAAACAATATCCAGGAAACGCAGCGATTGGTTGGTCTAAAGTATGAGCAACTAGAATAACTAATGAAGCAGGCGATCGCCTTAGATAATTAAAAGCAACAGGACATCGAAGCAAAGAAAATTAGAATCATAAATAAAGGGGGTGGTCGTCAGGTAAAGCTATCTAAGGAGGAGCAAATTCTGTTAACTTTGATATATCTATAACACTTGACAACATTTCAATTGCTAGGTATTTAGTTTTAAGTAAGTGAATCAACCGCAAATGATACATTTAACTACTGGTTTCCACTCCGAGAAGAACTCTGACCATCAAGTTTACTCGAACAAGTAAAAAAAACGTCAGTGACTCCAAGATTGTTAAAGGAATTCTCACCGATTTTGAACTAATAGTAGATAGTTGTGAATAGTCTAGAGAAAGACCTGGAGAGTATGAAGAACAAAAAAATATTACTTTGGCAAGAATAAAAATCATACAATGAAAAACCAGGTTATCGTTTTACCAAACGGAGAGGACATTGTTGATATAGTCGCGGGTCATCCTGAACCAAAAAGTGATATAAATTTGTTTCGAGAACGTCAAAAAGGATTTGACCATAGACAAAAATTTAATGGTGATAAAGCTGATGAAGGAGAATCATCAATTAAAACTCCAAAAAAAAAGCCGAAAAAAGGAGAACTAAGCTTATCCCAAAAAGAGAAAAATAAAGAACTGGCATCCGAACTAATTTTTGTCGAACATTTGATTCGTGTAATTAAAATCTTTAGAGTTGCTTCTGAACGATTTAGATTAAATCCACGGAAATACGAACAAATAATGATGACGATATGTGGAGTTGTAAGACTCCGTATAGGAACATTAGTTTTACCAATATAAAATAGTGGAATTTTTTTGCAGTTAAAATTAACTAGTATAGATACTTAGTTTGGCATTATTATCAACAGTAACTATCTTAAAGCCTTATTTTTGCGTTGAGAGTGACTGATGTTTGCAATTGGCGTTTGCCTGGTTAAATCCAGTCAGACAGCGACATTGGTATTTTTCGGAGATGTCTAATAGTATAGGCTCAAAGGGCTGTTTGCTACCACTCTTAATTGCAATATAATTTGTATTCACATTTTTTCCTAAATTTTTCCATGACAATCTGGGCGACAAACAGCACCTATGGCGTAGTCATTAGTCAATAAGAAGGGTGTGGGGGGATAAAGGGTAGGGTGTAGGGGATACAACATTGAACGGGACTTGGTTATCAGTCATCAAGTATCCGCATTATTAGCGATAAGGACGGAGCCTGAAAGCGTTGCATAAAAGCAGGGCTTTACTGCAGGAGCTGAACCCGTAGAGTTGTCCTTACTACAAGTGAATCAACCTGGAAAAATGAATGACGATTAGCTTAACTGTTAACTGTTCATTGTTTTTTCGGGCTTGTGTGATTAAATCAGTCTCGAAGGTGGTAAGGAGAGCCCAGTAAGTCAAGTTTTATCACCTCGTATTTTTCAGCTACAGCCCAAAACTCCTGCCATGTAAACTGTTGACGTGCAAGTACTTGCCTAATTTCACTAATAGCCACAGGTAATAGTTGTAATTGCTCCGTCTTTGTTGCGATCGCTGATTGTGTGGGACTAGTACCCAAAATTATCGCCGCCGCTTCGAGCGCTTGGATGTTGTTCATGGCAACGCTTAGGTTTTTCAGTGCCATGCCCATAAGGCGTAGACATTCTTGAGCATTTTCTTTGAGTGGTTCAAGAGCGTTTATTAAGCATATGGAAGAACTAAATCAGATGTTTTACGGGAACTAATTAGAACCCTTAAGATAAAAAAGCCGCTCCTTTAGGATGGGGCTTGTATCCCATTTCTTTGGTCACTATCAATCGAGAGTGAGAATTACAATGAGCCAATCCACTACGATCCGGGTGCTGATTGTTGACGACCATCCCATAGTCAGAAAGGGTCTAGCAACTATCATTAACCGCGATCCAGAAATGACAGCGATCGCTCAAGCTGAAAATGGACAGCAGGCGATCGACGCGTTTCGAGAATACCAACCCGATGTCACGCTAATGGATTTACGAATGCCTAAAATGGGAGGTGTTGAAGCCATTATGGCAATTTGTGCTGAATTTAAGCAGGCTCGAATCGCGGTACTCACGACCTACGATAGTGATGAAGACATCTATCGCGGCTTGCAGGCGGGCGCTCAAGGCTATCTGCTTAAGGATGCTAAACCTGGCGAGCTTTTAAATGCGATTCGCGCCATTCATAATGGTCAGAAATACATTCCGCCAGAAGTGGGCGCAAAATTATTGCAGCGAATGAGCAATCCAGAACTGAGTGAACGAGAGTTGGAAGTGCTGCGTTTGATGGCACAAGGAATGAGTAATCAGGAAATTGGGACTGCTTTAAGTATTGGTGAAAGCACTGTCAAATCGCATGTGAATCGCATTTTGAGCAAACTGGGAGTGAGCGATCGCACACAAGCCGTGATTACTGCTGTTAAGCGTGGGATTGTAAGTTTGTAAGTGGGAAAAAAGGGGGGAAGAAAAGTGAACCTTTACAAAGAAGGCAGGAGTTAGGAGACAGGAGGTTGTAAGTATAAATTAAAACTTTAATTCTGGGTCTAAAACAAAAAAAAAGATAAATAATTATACTTATATTAACTTAGAGCAAGGTATAAAACGTCTACAGCCTAAGTCCCACTCTTTTAAGGGTGGGTTCCTCCTGCCTCCTGCCTCCTCAACTTTTCCCCTTTAGATTGGCTTTAGACTCCAACTAAAGTTGGAGACAACCTTCCACTGCGAGATGGACAGGTTCATCCATCACTTGATTGTACAAAAATGTCAACCCAGAGTGGACGACAACAGAGAGTCAATTGTCTATATTGAATCCATAGCAATGTTGATGCAGTTGGTTTGTGAGGCTTAAGTTTGCTTAATACAAACCGAAAGATGACTTACAACCATAATAATCGTTCTCTATTCGTTCCGCCTTCAACCCAGGATCATATCCAAGGTGTACTGAATGCTACTGTAGTATTCGTCATGTATGGAGATTATGAATGTTTTCAAAGTGCCAACGTCTATCGATTGATTAAAGTTGCTCAACAGCAATTGAAGGTTTCGTTTGGAGAAAACAATTTAGGTTTTATCTTCCGTCATTTTCCTCAGGTACAGATTCATCCACATGCTCAACGAGCAGCGGAAGCCGCGGAAGCCGCTGCGGCTCAAGGGCAGTTTTGGCAAATGCATGAGATATTGTTCATTTATCAACAAGAGTTGGAGAATGGCTATCTAGTAGAGTACGCCAATCGTTTAGGACTTGATATTTCTCAATTTTTGCAGGAATTATCCAAGGGAGCGTATGTCAATCGTATCAATGCGGATATCGAAGGTGGACTGCGAAGTGGAATAGAGGTTGCACCCGCTTTGTTTATTAATGGAATTCGCTATCTTAATCGCTGGACTGTTGAACAGATAATGGTAGCCATTGTTGCTGCAAATGATTAAGGTTTTTGGTGCTTATCTTAACAAGTAAGTAGGTCGGTGTGAATATTTCTTGTTGGGATGAGGCAGAAGGCAGGAGGCAGGAGCCAAGAGGGTTTGAGTCTATTTAATTTTCTTAACATAGTTTAGTTTTTCCACATCGTTCTACTTATTTGAGCGGGGAGTATTTCATAACTTCTATACGGACAACAAAAACCAGAGATTTGAGCAATTTAGCAAGAATACAAAGGCGATCGCAATGATAGTTTTTACATGGAAAAAAGTTCAAAAATTGTTACTGTGGTTATCTGCATTAAGTGTTGTCGTTGGGATATTAATGCATCCAACATCAGCCACCTCCAAGAAATTACTTCAAGCCTCCAACTCTAAACCTGCGATCATTCTCGTTCATGGGGCTTTTGCTGATGGTACATCATGGCAACACGTTATTCCATTGTTGGAGCAGGATAGCTATAGAGTGACCGCTGTGCAGATTCCGCTCACCTCGCTTGCTGATGATGTGGCAACGACGAAGCGGGTAATTGACAATCAAAAAGGTTCCGTTGTTTTGGTCGGACATTCCTATGGTGGAAATGTGATTACGGGTGCGGCGGCTGGCAATCCACAGGTGAAAGCTCTGGTTTATGTTAATGCTTTCGCCCCAGATGTCGGAGAAAAGACGAGTGATTTGAATAAAAAGTATGCAGCACCTCCAATTAGCAAGGCGATCGTACCTGATGCTGCAAACTTTCTCTATATAGATCGCAGTAAGTTTCACGAGTTTTTTGCCCAAGACGTATCGAAGACTGAGGCGCGAGTGATGGCAGCAACCCAAAAGCCGATCGCCAGCGCCGCGTTTGAGCAATCATTGAACGAAATCGCCTGGAAAACGATTCCTTGTTGGTTTATCGTGACTCAAAGCGATCGCGCCATCAACCCTGAACTTCAACGATTTATGGCTAAACGGATTAATGCTAAGACAACCGAAGTTAACTCCAGTCATGTTCCTTTTATTTCTCATTCAAAAGAGGTTGCCAAAGTGATTGAAGCAGCAAGCACTGCTGTAAAGTAATCCCAATTTAACGATTTGTTAGTGAGCCAAGTCCCGCGAACCAATCAGACGCAAGTTTGGTTTTTGGCAGAATATTTGCTGGATACACCATTGGTACGCAATTAACTTCAGCAGATCGGGTGTTGTAAATGAATAACTAACAGTGTTTCAGCAATCACTCTTTAAATCAGTTTATTCTTGACTCCATTTATCCATCGTAGATAACAGAGGAAGAGAACTTTATGACCAATTATGACTACATTGTAATCGGTGCAGGGTCGGCAGGTTGTGTGGTTACCAATCGTCTAACCGAAGACAGTGACACAACTGTGTTACTCCTAGAAGCGGGCAACCCAGCTACGAAACCAGAAATTCAAATTCCGGCGCAATGCTTTAGCCTAATAGGCTCTGAAGTTGATTGGAGTTACTTTTCTGAGCCGGAACCCTACCTGAAGGGTCGCAAAATGTTTTGTTCCCGTGGCAAAGTCTTGGGGGGCAGCAGTTCGATTAATTTCATGATGTATGTCCGGGGCAATCCTCAAGATTACGATCGCTGGCAGAAATTAGGAAATCCCGGTTGGTCGTACCTTGATGTATTGCCCTATTTCAAGAAATCGGAGCAGCAGCAGCGAGGCGCGTCAGAATTTCACGGGGTTGATGGGGAGTTGAGCGTTACCGATTTGATGTCCCCTGCTGTAGTCTCCCAACGCTTTGTAGATGCCTGTGTCTCAATGGGATACAACTACAATCCTGATTTTAATGGTGTACAGCAAGACGGGGTAGGACTCTATCAATTGACGGTCAAGGATGGTAAACGGCACAGTGCTGCGGCTGCTTTTCTTCTACCCATTCTCCATCGTCCCAATTTGACAGTAGTGACAGGGGCATTGGTGACGAGATTGCTGGTTGAGGGCACTCGCTGTGTGGGAGTGGAATATCTGCATGAAGGTACGCTTCACCAGGTGAGAGTCAACCAGGAAGTGATTTTAAGTGCAGGTGCGTTTGATTCGCCCAAACTGCTAATGCTTTCTGGAATTGGTACTGCCGAACACCTGCAAGCGATGGGAATTTCTGTCGTTGCAGATTTGCCGGGTGTCGGTCAAAACCTTCAGGATCACATTCTCACTTGTGTCGTTCAAGAAGTTACTCAAGATATACACCCTGCCATCACCAGTAATGGAGTTGAAGCCGGATTATTTTTGCATAGCGAGGGGAATGTGGAGGTCGCACCCGATTTGCAGTTCTTCTTCGGGCCGATTCAATTCTTGTCACCTGGTTATACTCCTGCTAATTTTGGATTTACGGGTGCAGTCTCTCTTACCAGTCTGCAAAATGTTGGCAGCGTTAGTTTGCGTCCTGCCGGAGGCAGCAGCGCTGACGCTCGAAGACTCGCTACCGCTTCGCTAACGCTATCGCCTGACCCCAACGATCCACCAACCATTCGGATGAATTATCTACAAAGTCAAGCCGATGTGCAAAAGTTGGTTGAGGGAGTTAAATTAATCCGCCAATTGATTCAGACCAGTGCCTTTGATGATTTTCATGGTGAAGAGATTGCCCCAGGTTCCCACGTTCAGAGTGATGCAGCACTCGAAGCTTACATTCGGGACACTTGCAGCACTGTATGGCATCCGGTTGGCACTTGCAAAATGGGCATTGACTCAATGGCAGTGGTCGATCCTCAACTACGAGTACATGGAATTCAAGGTCTTCGTGTTGTTGATGCATCAATCATGCCAACAATTACTACAGGCAATACAAATGCACCCACTATCATGATTGCTGAGAAGGCAGCAGATTTAATTAAAGCGGAGCGTACCTCGCAAAGCGTTCCCAACAAGCTTAATGTTCAAAATTTGTCACACTTGTCTATCTAGAAACGGCATGAACGCCTGCTTTACCCGATCTGCAAGCTTGAGCGTTCATAACACAATTCATTTATTAGAAGAAGTACTTCTATGACAAAATCATTCTGGCTTCTTAATAACTACCTTACTATCGTCGCCGATCGCACCACAACTGATGGTAAATATGACCTGATTGAGGGCTATTTCCCTCCTGGTGCACAGACTCCACCCCATCGCCATACACGCTATTCAGAACAACCCTATGTATTGGAAGGAGAGTTCACTGTCTGGGTTGATAAGAATAAGGTTGTGCTAGGCGCAGGTGAAAGTGCCTTTATTCCAATGGGCACACCCCATGTTGTCGCTGCACTCAGCGATCAACCAGCTCGCGGGTTAGTCGTTGCTGCGCCTAGTGCCTTTGCTCAACTCATTGAAGCAACAGGGACGCAAAACAAGAATCAGGCACCTGACATGGAATTGCTCAATCGCATCTCTAGCGAAATTGGCGACGAAATTCTGGGTACGCCTGGAGATTTACCCTAAGACTTCAGGTATAAGTACTCCGACAGAATTGATTACACAAACTTTTTTCTGACTCCTGCCTTCACGAATGAATTTAATTTTGTCCGATTACTTATCTTAAATGACTAGCAACACCACGACCAACATCCAAATGCAGAAATGGACTCAAGCCTGCCTTCACTGATAAGTTGGAAAGCTCATTCGCGGACGCTTTTGCTGACAACGTTACTCTTGAAGCCAGTGTGCTTGTCCGCTCGATCCAGGGGCGGGATTGCGTAAAAAGTGTTATGGCTACCCCCAGCAAAGTTTACGAGGCGCTCACTTTCACTCGTCAAGTCGAGAGTGCTCAACAAACATATCTGGAGTGGGAAGCGAAAGCGTTCGGCGGACAGCCCCTTTCTGATGTGACAATCCTCATCAAAAACTCAGATGGTCTAATTGTCCATATTGCTATCCATCATCGTCCCCTCGGTGCAGTGCTCCGCTTCTCGATTGAGATGCGCGAACGTCTTAAGGGCAAGATCCAGCCGGACTATTTCTACCAAGGATAGGGGTTAGCAGCTGTTTGTCGATGGCGGTATGGCACAGATTTGAGCGCTACTTAACTTGAAGCGCTACCCGAAAGTTGGTGCGACTAGCTTAATTACTAAAGCCTGTGGGCTAGATACAGCCTCGTCATTGTGCAAAAATTGCATTTAAACCCAATAATCAGAGGATTCGCATAATGGGAAAACTAGAAAGAAAAATCGCCCTTGTCACGGGTGGTAACAGTGGTATCGGTCTTGCCACAGCCAAACAGTTTGTTGCTGAAGGTGCTTATGTCTACATCACGGGTCGTCGCCAAGTCGAACTGGATGCTGCTGTAGAAGCCATTGGTAAAAATGTTACGGCTGTGCAGAGCGATGTTTCTAATCTGGCAGACCTCGATCGCCTGTTTGCCACCATTAAGCAAGAGCAAGGACACCTTGATATCATCTTCGCTAATGCTGGCGGTGGAGAAATTGCCCCACTTGGAGCAATCACTGAGGAACACTTTGACAAAACATTCAACATAAACGTCAAAGGTTTGCTGTTCACCGTACAAAAGGCACTGCCACTGTTGCCAGAGGGCGCTTCTATTATCCTAAATGCTTCGATTACTTCTATAAAAGGTACGCCAGCTTTCAGTGTTTACAGCGCTACCAAAGCCGCCGTGAGATCATTTGCTCGGAATTGGATACTCGACCTCAAAGAACGCAAGATCCGAGTGAATGCCATTAGCCCTGGTGTGGTTCCGACTCCTGGTTACGATCATTTGGGACTGAATGATCAGCAGTTGCAAGAATTCGTGGACAGCCAAGCCAGCGCCATCCCACTGGGACGAGTCGGCACACCCGATGAGATTGCCAAAGCGGTTGTTTTTCTGGCTTCAGCCGACAGCAGCTTTGTGAACGGCATTGAGTTGTTTGTCGATGGCGGTATGGCACAGATTTGAAGTGCCCTAAAAATATCCATCACCAAAACCGTTGAGGAGTTGGATGCTATGAATGCAAATAACGGCATCATCAGTCAGCCCAGCCCATATTCAGTAATCGAAACCATCAATCGCTTATAGCGGTTATCGAGCAGATGAAGTACACCCTCAAAGTTGAAAGGATTTAGATGTGAAGTTTTGGTATACCTTACCAGCATAGGAAGCGCTCTAGTTGAGGTTTTGCACAAACGTCTTTACCTGTTTGTGATTTGGCTGAACGAGTAATCATTGATTTTCAATTTAGAAATATCGCTCAATGCCCGGTTTTATTAAGTGACAATTTGATCTGGTGTCATAACATACAACTTCATTCTGAAGAAGGACTAATCCCATGACTACATATCGCAGCGTTTCTATCGATGGTTTAGACATCTTCTACCGCGAAGCGGGTTCCCGTGATAATCCAACGATTCTGCTATTGCACGGCTTCCCGACGTCGTCTCACATGTTCCGTAATCTCATACCAGCACTTGCTGATAAATTCCATCTTGTTGCGCCTGACTATCCGGGTTACGGCAACAGTTCGATGCCAACAGTAAATGAATTTGACTACACGTTTGATCGCTTGGCTGAGATTGTAGAGAAATTCATTGTTGCCATCGATCTCAAAAAATACAGCCTTTATGTGATGGATTATGGTGCACCCATTGGCTATCGAATTGCCGCTAAATATCCAGAACGCGTGCAATCTCTGATTGTTCAAAATGGTAATGCCTACGAGGAAGGTCTGCGCGAATTCTGGGAACCAATTAAGGCATACTGGCAAGAGCGATCGCCTGAGAATGCCCAAAAGCTCAAATATCTTTTCACTCTAGAAGCAACGAAGTGGCAATATACCAACGGTATTCGTAATCTGGAAGCAATTAGTCCCGATACTTGGACGGTGGATCAACATTTCCTTGATCGTCCCGGAAACGAAGAGATTCAACTGGCGCTGTTTTATAGCTATAGTACGAATCCACCGCTCTATCCCCAATGGCAAGAGTATTTCCGCAACTATCAACCTCCGACCCTGATTGTTTGGGGCAAGAACGACTACATCTTCCCTGCTGATGGTGCTTATCCTTACCAGCGCGATTTGAAAGACGTTGAGTTCCATCTACTCGATACCGGACATTTTGCCCTAGAAGAGGATGGGGATGCGATCGCAAACTATATCGAGCAATTTCTCACATCACGACTGCAATCCGTTCTCGCCTGATCGGTGGAAATGATGGATTATCCCAGCATGGCTCATGCTCAGGTATAAACGTTTGAATAAACAAGATCAACTATTTCTGATTCTGTTGAATGATTTGAATTTAAAAAAGTAAACGCATGACCACTTATTGCACAGTATCGATCAATGGTTTAGATATCTTTTATCGCGAAGCTGGTTCTCGCGATCATCCGACGATTCTACTATTGCACGGCTTTCCAACCTCGTCCCACATGTTCCGCAATTTAATTCCGGCGTTGGCGGAGCAATTTCATCTGATTGCACCTGATTATCCTGGTTTTGGCTATAGCTCCATGCCAACGGTGGATGAGTTTGATTATACCTTTGATCGCCTTGCCGAAGTGATAGCAGGCTTTGTCGATACAATCGGATTGAAACGTTATAGCCTTTATTTAATGGATTATGGCGCTCCGATTGGCTATCGATTGGCAACACAGTATCCAGAGCAGATTGAGACGCTGATTGTGCAAAATGGCAATGCCTACGAGGAGGGACTTGGTGATTTCTGGAAGCCCATGCGCGCTTTTTGGCAGAACAAGACACCCGAAAATGCTGATCGCGTGCGACAGGCTCTTGCAAGCAAGGGCACGAAATGGCATTACGTTACTGGAGCCAGGAATCTAGAAAACCTCAGTCCCGATACTTGGACTCTGGATCAAGCACTCCTTGATCGCCCCGGCAATATGGATATTCAATTGGCATTAAAATACGACTACCAGTCCAATGTGCGGTTATATCCGCAATGGCAAGCTTACTTGCGCCAATATCAACCACCCACGCTAATTGTATGGGGCAAAAATGACCAGAGCTTTTTAGTCGAGGGAGCTTATGCCTACAAACGCGACTTAAAAAACCTGGAGTTTCATTTGTTTGATACGGGGCACTTTACTCTGGAAGAAGATGGGGACGCGATCGCAGACCATATTCGCCGTTTTCTGACCACTCACAGAGAACACCAAGCTAACCACCAGTAACAAATAGTTTTGGCTGGGAAACGATGTCGGTAAAAAGTAATTGTCATTCTACAATTACTACTTATAAAGCAGTACTGTTAAATCAATTAACTTGACAGTGCCATCTCAACAGATTGTTTACAATTCATTAAAGGAGAATGTCATGGTTGCTCAAGCAAATTCACAAGCAGCAAAAATTCTGGAAGTTGCGGATGATCCACGTCTTTCCAAAGGAACGAAGGAATTTTTGAAAGTGCTGAATTCAGGGGGTGTGGCGCTGGAGAAACTCACTCCACTCGAAGCACGTCAAGTTCTTGTGGATGCACAGGCTTCCCTTTCAGTAGACCTTTCAGGCATTGAAGAGTCTGAAAAGACGATTGCTGCTGAGGGTTATTCAATTACCCTCAATATTGTACGACCTGAAGGGGTCAAAGGCACATTGCCTGTTTTCATCTTTATTCATGGTGGTGGTTGGGTGCTGGGTGATTACCCAACACACAAGCGCATGGTTCGCGATCTGGTTGTGCTTTCAGGGTTTGCAGGTGTGTTTGTCAACTACACTCGCACGCCAGATGCTCAGTACCCACAGGCAATCAATGAGATTTATGCTGCGACCAAATGGGTTGCCGAGCATGGTGAGGAGATTGAGGTGGATGGCAAGAATCTGGCAGTTGTTGGCAACAGTGTCGGTGGCAACATGACAGCAGTAACCGCTTTGAAGGCGAAAGAAAAAGGAGGGCCACACATCAAGCTGCAAATCATGATGTGGCCGATTGTAGATGCTGATTTTGAAACGAATTCTTATCACCAATTTGGCGATCAGCGTTTTCTGACTGCACCAACGATGAAGTGGATGTATGACATGTACATCGCTGACCCAGAAAAGCGCAAAGACATCTATGCTTCTCCTCTACAGGCGACGGTTGAGCAACTCAAAGGCTTGCCTCCAGCGTTAATTGTGGTTGCAGAGAGCGATATCTTGCATGACGAGGGCACAGCCTATGGACGCAAGCTCGATGAAGCTGGGGTCGAGGTAACAACTGTGCAGTACAACGGTATGATTCATGACTTCGGACTACTGAATGGTTTAGCCGAGTTGCCAGAAACCCGTTCTCTGTTTGTTCAAGCTGCTGCCCAATTGAAGAAATATCTGCAATAAAATGCGATCGCTTCCTTAACCGCCAGTTGCAATGAATCCTCGTTCTTGCAGGTTTTGGCATCGCGGGTTTGAGGCTGCTCTGACTTATTCAGTTTTCGTTGGGTAAGTCAGAGATAAGCTCTACAGTTCGTATTTGCGAATCATTCCAATGGTTTGAAGGATACAGTCAACCCTATGCTCAAAGCAATTAAACACAACCGCCGCCGCTTTCTGGGTACGGCGGCAGCAAGCATTTTCACAGAAATGGCACTCATGGGTACCGCACACGCAAGCTTCGACAAGCCCAAACGATCTGAATTTAGGTTTACTCCCATCAAGCAGATCAAAGCGGGTGTCCTCAATATTGGTTACTACGAAGCAGAACCGAGCGATGGATCTCCGGTGTTGCTGCTGCATGGGTTCCCGTATTCCATCGATAGCTACATTGACGTTGCACTAATGCTTGCTGCACGCGGATGTCGGGTGATTGTTCCCTACCTGCGGGGACATGGAACAACCCGTTTTCTCGACAGCGCCACACCACGCTCCGGGCAGCAAGCCGCGATCGGTGTCGATGCGATCGCCTTGATGGATGCATTGCAGCTGAACCGTGCTGTGCTTGCTGGCTATGATTGGGGTGGACGAGCCGCTTGTGTTGTTGCGGCTCTCTGGCCTGAACGATGCACAGGTCTGGTGTCCGTCAATAGCTACCTGATCCAGGATATTGCCAAGGCAGGGCTGCCACTTTCACCCGCGATCGAATCGGGGATCTGGTACCAATACTATTTCCAGACAGAGCGCGGACGCGCCGGACTGACGGCTAACAGACGTGAGATTGCGAGGATTCTCTGGACTCGCAATTCGCCGAACTGGCACTTTGACGAGGAAACGCTCGATCGACACGCCAGCGCCTTCGACAACCCCGATTATGTGGAGGTCGTCATTCATTCCTACCGCCATCGCCTTGGACTTGCTGCTGGCTATCCCATGTATGAGGAGCTTGAGCAGCGACTCGCTGCGCAACCGACCATCACGGTACCGACGATCACGCTGGACGGGGACGCAGATGGTGTTGTGCCAGCAACCGATGGGAAATCGACGGCAGCGAAGTTTAGCGGCGAACGTCAGCATCGGGTCATTCCAAACGTCGGTCATAACCTGCCCCAGGAAGATCCGAAAGCATTCGCAACTGCGGTCTGGGAACTCGCATCAAAGAAACGTTAATGGCTTCTCTGGAGCGATGACCGAAAAAGACTCATGATACAAGCTTCTAAATTTATCTATGGGGATTATTAATTTTGACTTTTGACTTCCCCGTTCGCGTAGCGTCTCCAAGAGTTGGGGATGACTCTGCGCCGCTTCACCTTCAAATGGATCGTTATATAAACTACTCTCAAGTATTTACCTGCTATGAACACCCACACACCAAGCGCTAAGGACATTATCGGATCATCACCGTTGATTGCGATTGAAAACGAAGCACCACCCAAGCTGATAGTCGATCCACCGCTTCCCGAACCACTGGCCCAAGGCCGCGTCTTCATCCAGTACTGGACGGAGAATTTGCGTGTGTTACCAGTGTTTGGCAAAGGTGCCCTCGAAGTATCGCCGCGCATCGGTCATATCCACATCACTGTTGACGACGCGCCGTGGCACTTTGTCGATTCCAGTGGGGAAACAGTGATCCTGGTGGGACTGGAACCTGGCGTGCACAAGGTGCTGATCGAACTAGCTGACCCCATGCACAAAGTAATCACCAGTGAAACTGTGAAGTTCACGCTGCCCGATCCTAAGAAATCATCATGAAAAAACTAGACGGAAAAATCGCAATTGCGACGGGGGCATCTAAAGGAATTCGTGCTTCAATTGCCAAACATCTGGCAGCCGTAGTTGGAAAAGAAGCAGCTGATCGCGTGGTTGATGAAATTATCAACCCAGATAGAAAGGCGATCGCAGTACAGGCAGATGTTACCAAAAAAGCAGAGGTCGATGCTGTAACAGAGTCGCTCGCCAAAGAGCTAGGTTCAGGCCAGATTTGTGTCAACTCATCCTGACGATCATCCCGGATTGTCCGACCTCAATTTTTGAGAAGCCGAAGCAACGACCATGTTACCCAGTTTTTATCCTGCAAGGAGTCGACTGCTATGAATGCAAACAACGGCATCATCAACCAGACCAGCCCGTATGCAGTTACTGAAACTATTGATCGCTTTGCAGCCATACTTCAAGCAAAAGGCGTCACCGTTTTTGCCCGCATAGATCAACAGGCTGAAGCCAAAAAAGTCGGACTTAGCCTACCTCCGACGCAATTGTTGCTGTTTGGCAACCTGAAAGCCGGAACTCCCCTCATGGTGGCAGAACCAACAATCGCCTTGGATTTACCCTTGAAAGTACTGGCATGGGAAGCAACTGACGGCAAGGTGTGGGTGAGTTACAACGATCCCAATTACTTAAAACAGCGCTTTTCTCTATCCGATGAGTTGGTGAAGAACGTCGCTATCATTGCACCTTTAATCCATCAAGCACTCCTTTAATTAACTTATTTTTTGACTTAATCAGGACTTACGCAAAATCTATGAAAACAACGTAGACGCCTTGGCGCAGCCTCTCGTAGAGAAGCGGCTTGCCGCAGGCTACCGCAAAGGACGTAAAGGACACAAAGGAATATTGTTATTTCGTGAAAGCGAAATTGTTGCAGAAAGCAATACGATAGGCATCTTCGTTTGAGTTTTTGTCTAAGTCCCATTAGGCAGTGGTGTCAAAGTCTGAAATAAGGCGACTACTGGCAGATAATTCGCCCACCTCAATGGTCGTTGTCGTCAAAGATGCAAGAGTTGCTCCTCGACATCCGGAACTGAGTGACGGCTATAAAGCAGCACTGATCAACTTTGAGTATATCGCCAATGCAGTCCTTTCTACAGATGAAGTTGTAGCAACAATGGGGTAATGTCAAACTCATCAATTTTACAACACTTATGAAAACATCCGCGTTACTTTTTGCTTTGCCAATCAGTATCTTAGCTAATTTTTCTTTACCTGCTTCTGCTGATTCTACTGCTGGCATCATCCTGAATACAAAATGCCAGGGTGGTTATAACATCAATATTTGGCAGAATTATACTTCCGGTGAACTGCTCTATCGCGCGACCAATCCCAACGGTAATTTAAGTTTGGGTAAAGGAACTAGCCAAGCGACAGAAGGTGTTCGAGTGTATAAGTTTCGGAAGGGAATTTATGAATATTGGGTGTGGGATGGCACGTTAGATAACCCGCAGTCTGGAATTTTAGAGGTGTATAAAAACAATCGTATCTTGATGCGGCAAGCTTGTAGAAAAAGTTGAATCTTCTAGCGGGTGTTATGAACTTTACTAGAAATGCATTATACCCTGTTTTTACTTTCTTTTTTGTTTAAGTCCCGCTAGTTAACCAGGGCAAAAGCATTTAAAGTATAAGAATCTTTTAATAGCAAGGATTTTGGCGTTTTTAAACTTAGTGTATTTTTTCGTCAATATCCTTATCCAGCAAGGGTTTCAGAAATACTGTGCGTTTGCCCTGCTTAGTTAACGACCTTGAAAACTTAATCTTGGCTAAAATTGCCTAAACTACTGCTATATCTACTTTCTATATTTTCACTCTTTTGTTAAGAAAGATGTGACTAATGCATAGCATTTCATTTTCTGTAAATGAGAGTAAATTCATAATTTTTGATACAAAAATATTACCAGCTATCGATAATTTTACCAAACCAGTTGGTAATAAAACTTTGATTAATATTACTATTTTTTGAGCTGCTCATTGTTGTTAAGATACTTCAGATAAATCTCACGATCATAAAATCTCACCATAAGATGCTGTCTTGGTCGAGGTGCAAGAGGTGAAATAGGAGCGACTACGTGCCAAGCATTATGTTCACATACAAAAAGAACTGAGTTACCTAACTGTGGTGGAATTTCTTGAAATACAGATTCGCGCTGCTCATTTGTTAAAATCTGAAGACTTCCCCCCCAGTTGGTATTATCCCAATCTTCACTGAAATAGAATAAGTGAGTCAGAGCCATTCCTGAGTCTCTATTGTTTATAAACCATGAGTCCTTATGAGGTGCTAAATCTTTGTTTACTGTGCTATCTAATTGAGATAACGAAATACGAATTATGTGTCCATCTAGATTTAATCCGGTTAGTTTTGCAACAGCTTCTCGATAAGGGAAGCTTACTAATTCGTCAACCAGAGTTTGCCAAATACTGCTCAAATTTGGACTAGGATGAATATAATATTTATTTTTGACAGTATCGAAAAACTTTTCTACGTTTGTTACTACTTCTGCCCCTTGATCCAAAATCATTCTGTTGCGGAATTGTTCTCGATGTTTATCATATTCAAAAGTATTGAGTAACTCCAGAAGCTCTTGTTTGGGTATGAGATTGTTAAAGAAAATCCAATGATAAGGATATTCTTGCATTACACCATTGCGAATCGCATCTAAATTAAGCATTTCAGTACTCCTTTTATTAAGAACTTCCAACTAATCCACTGGACTACTTAACTAAATATCGAAATAAATCGTCAATAACTCGGTTGGCTGATATTGGTCCATTCCCAACCCAATAAACACCGACTATGAACACCTGGTTTTTCTGCACAACTTTTAACTTAGACCACAATGGAGACGCTCTTAGTTGTTCTAATGCTGGGTTTAAATCTTGATCGCCCACTGTATCTTGTACAAATAGAAATAAGATATCCCCATCAATCTCATGCAGTAGTTCCCTTGAAACAGGAGAAAAAAGACTGTACCCGAATCTGCCAAGACTTGCTTGAACATCGAACAACTGATTTAACGGACGTTTAATACCAGCATCATTGAGAATGACTCCGGCAAGAGTAGCCTTCTGGAGCAGAAAAAGCCCCGACTCACGCAACATACAGACCGAGACAACCGTAGTTTGTTGATCGCGACCCATCCCAGCTTTGACCTGAGCTAGACGTGCATAGTAGTTAGCCATAATCTGCTGTGCCGACTGAGTTTTTCCTAGAGCATCAGCAGTAAAGGCTAAAAACCCCTTCCAAGGTGTAAGGGGATCGAAAGTAGCCAAAACTGTTGGTGCAATATGGGATAATAATGGGTAAATGTTTTGATGGGATCTATAGCCCAAGATTAAGTCTGGCTTAAGTTGCAAAAGCTTTTCTAAATTGGGAGAAAAAGAATTTATGTCCTCAATATTTTCCAGATTGCTCACTAATTGCCGCAACTCTAAGACAGCTAGCTTTGGGGCAGCGATCGGCTTAACTCCTAAGGCAAAAGCAGGTTCTAATAAACCGTTAAACAGAATTGCTACCCGTTGAGGATGGGCAGGAACTACCGTTTCACCCATGATGTGTTTGACTACGCGGACATCTACAACAGATGATGATTTAGTCAACGGGCTGTATATAGTTTGAGAGGAGCTGCAAGCAGATAGTGTAAAAAGCAGCAAAATTGCAATTAGGACTCGCCGCACCTGGTGCTTTTCCACGTAAACGCGATCGTTCTCATTCATTATTACTCGAACTAGAGGACTGATGATGCTGTTCGCCGCTCTTTGTAAAAAATAGAAGAGGAAGAACTCATAAGCAGGAATTTCTTTAGAACTGCCACTTCAAACTCGCCTGAACCTCAAACGGCGTACCTGGATAAACACGTAGATTACTGTTGGCTGATTCATAGTAGTCAAGGTCAAACAGATTTTTGAAGTTGAGTCCAATACTGACATCGTTGCGTCGGTAGTAAAGAGCCGCGTCAACGGTTACATAGCTCGGTAGATGGAACGAGTTTTGTAAATCACCTTCCCTGTCGCCCACATAGTTAACGCCCAAACCACCCCCAAACCCTCGCAGGCTGCCTCTAGGAATGATGTAAGTTGTCCACAAAGAGGCACTATTTGTGGGAACGTTATTGAGCAAGTTTCCGACTCTGTATCGGTTGTCAGTAGTACTAGTAATCCGGGCATCGGTATAACCGTAGAAGCCAATAATATTCCACCCTGGAGCCAGTTCCCCTGTAACACTCAGTTCAACACCCCGACTCCTCTGTTCCCCTGTCTGGATGTTGTAGAGCAAATTGTTGGGATCTGGCGTTGTCAAATTTGTGTAGGTAATTTGATACAAGGATAGGATAGTAGATAGTTTTTGATTGAGCAAGTCTGCTTTCACACCCACTTCATATTGAGTGCCACGACTCGGCTTAAACGGATTGGCTTGTGCATCAGTACCGATCGCTTGCGTAAAAGATTTGCTGTAGTTGGCGTAGATAGATACAGGCGGTAGGGGTTGATAAACGATGCCAACGCGAGGGCTAAACGCCGAGTCGGATTGATCGGTGACTAGTGAGTTGATCAAGTTTTCAGTGTAAATCTCTACTAAGTCAAAGCGACCCCCCACAAGCACCTTTAGGCTGTTAGTCAGTGCTATCAAGTCTTGAGCATAAAATCCGGCGACGTCATTCCTTGTTTTCCGGTTGGAGGCACTACCAGGGATAATAGCTCCAGGCTTCTGTCCATACTCTGGGTCGAAAAGATCCAGTGTACCGATTGTCTGCGAGAACCCCTGGTTGTGGAATTGAAGAAAGCGGTAAAACTCAACACCAGCCAGCAGTTGGTGCTGTATGCTGCCAGTTTTGAATTTGCCATCCACATGAGTGTCTAGATTATATTGGTTGTTATCAATTTCCAAGGAGGTACTATATTGTCGAGTTAAGGTGCGGTCGTTTGGTCGTAGGGCGAGAGGTAGGGCACTCAGTAGGTAGGGATTGCGTCCAAACTCGAACCGAAAGGCATTATGCAAAGTCCAATTGTCGTTAAAGGTATGCTCGAAGTCATAGCCGATGTGACCAATGGTACGCTTGGCTGTGTCCGTTGGCTCCCCTAAATAACGGTTGATGGGAATTTTCCCGTTCGGATTGGGCAGTACGCTTCCGATAGCGGGTAGACCAATTTCATTACTAGAAATACCCTGTACCTGTTGATAATCCGCATCAAAAACGATCCTAGTATCTTTTGCTGGTTGCCAACTGATGACTGGTGCCACTAGAAATCGCTCTTCGTGCAGAAAATCGACAAAGCTATCTGTACTTCGGTAAGCAGCATTCAACCGATAGGAAACTTTTCCATCCGTTGTTAAGGGACCAGATAGATCAAATGAGGGTTCATAGAAGCTGTAAGAGCCGACTTTGAACTGTACTGCGTAATAGGGCTGCTGGAGGGGTTGTTTGGTGATAAAATTAATCGCACCGCTTGGTGTCCCCTCGCCGTAAAGTACTGATGCAGGTCCACGTAGCACCTCTATCCGTTCTATATTAGCCAGGTTAGTCGTTCCGCCACCAGTAAATATATTATCCCTCAAGCCGTTCCTCAAGAAATTGTTATTATTGACGCTGAAGCCCCGAATAATAACGATATTGTCAGTGTTGCGACTTGGTAATCCGCCGCGTTGTACGCCAGCATCTCTAAGTACCTCCCCAGAAAAATCTGCTGCCTGGTCTTCAATCACTGCCCTTGGAATTACCTGAATCGATTGAGGAATGTCCCGTTTCGGTGTATTCGTTCTTGTTGCCGTAGTCGCATTACTTACGTTGTAGCCTGTATCAGGGGGTGCTATCACCTCTAATTCAATCGGTGCTTGATTTTCACTAGATGACGGTTTTTGCTGTAGCGGTACTGGTTGCTGTGCTATGGATGTGGTACTTGTCACCCCAAACACCAAACCTTCATTACTATCAAACAACTCCACTGTTGGCGCAAGAGCTTCACCCGTCACTGTAACTCGAATCCGGTTAGCATCGACATTGGTAACAGTCACCTCACTAATTCCCGGTACTGGCTTTGATTGCCGAAAGGCATTGCCACTAGTCAAGCGCAACTGAGCGTTAGGGATGTCTGCAACATAGGAATTACCCTCAGTTTTGGGAGTAACTTGCAGGCGCTCGCTTTTACTACTAGTCTCTAAAATCACCTCTAAACCCTTATTTGTACTATTCACCTTCACACCCGTTACTGATATAACTTCTGTTGAGGTAGTGGGTATCGGTGACGACTGTACTAACTTTTGGTTATCAATGAGCGGATGCTCTATTTGGTTGAAACTGCAAATTTCTCTAACAGGTGCAAGAGACCTTGTGATTGTTTCTTGAGGTAATAGTTGCTGGTTACTAACTGGTATTTCTGCTACTCTTACAGCAAGAGCGTTAACGCGCAGAGGCTTGTATATAAACATCAGCATCACTGAACCTATCAGTAATAGACTCTGTAAGAAAAAATAGTGTAATTCCCCTGGCTTCATTAAATCTTCCTCAAACACACTTAATCATCTGTCCCTCACCCACATCTAGTTAAGGTATAAAGGGTAAGTGGAAAACCTATTACCCTTTATCCAAAACCCGATAACAACTTCACCCCAAAATTCATGCTCCTTGAATTGGAGGTTATTGCAATAGGTAAGTCATTTAACCTAGTCTGAATATTACCAACTTAGTGAGTAAAAACCAAATAAATTTTTGAATGCAAATCTCAAAAATAGTATTTTAAATTTTGCTGCACGACATGATAAACTGATTATTGGGCTACTAAAATCCAGTATTCAAGCCGTTTTTAATTAAAATTCTCTCAGAAATTGCTGTGAGGTTGACCCAAGTCTTTTGTCAGAGGATCTTTACCAAGCGCAGCACTAATTAACCAATATTATTGGTAATATGATCACAATATGATTCACATATTTATCAAGAAAGGCGATCGCTTATTTAAGAAAAGTCTTTGGATGTGAGAACTCAAAAGTTTAACTCGAAAGCAAGTTGCCAGGATCAGCCGCTTTGCTCTGGTCAATTCATGTTAAATCAGGCAAGTGCCGCTACAAAAAGACAGAGGTTTAAAGCTGATGTTTAGAAACTTTAAGCCAGTAAGAGACAATACCGACATTTTTGAAGTAGCTGCATAAACACTACCATCAACTAACAGGATTTCTATGACTTCAGACAGTTTTAATACAAGCGAAAGGGTCAATGTTGCCTATGCAGGCTCACTAGTCAATTTGATAGAAAATAAGCTAGCTCCAAACTTTGAAAGAGCAACTGGGTATAAATACCAAGGTAAAGCAGCAGGTTCAACTGTACTGGCTAACGCGATTAGGGATAAGATTATTCAGCCAGATGTCTTTATTAGTGCTTCGACTAAAGCTTACGAACGACTTTCAGGAGCAGCTAACGGCAAGGAAGTGAAGTGGAGCTTAGTTTTTGCCTCCACATCAATGGTAATCGGCTATAGCCCTGTGAGTCAATTCATTGATCGATTTAATCCCGAGGTTGCTGGTACAGTTCCCTGGTACCAAGTACTTCAGCAGCCAGGAGTGCGATTGGGCAGGACAGATCCTACTCTTGACCCGAAAGGGGTGTATACTATTTTGGTCATGCAACTAGCTTCACTTTACTACAATCAATCTGACATCAAACAGACAATTCTCGGTTTGGACATAAATCAAACTCAGATATTTCCCGAAGCGGATTTGGTTGCATACTTAAAAGATGGCAATCTGGATGCCGGATTCTTTTACCTAAATGAAGTTTTGGATGTAGATTTACCTTATATTAGTCTGCCAGCAGAAATTAATCTGGGCGATCCCAACCATTCAGACTTTTATCAACAAGCTCACTACCAGGATGCTCAAGGACAGACGATTGCTGGTGAGCCTATCCTTTACAGTTTGACCATCCCAACAAAAGTTGAGAACTACGTAGGAGCGGTGGAATTTGTCAAATACTTGCTTGGAAGTAACGGGCGTCAATTATTGCTTGAAGACGGCCTATCAATGATACCGCTTCAGGTTGATGGCGATCTCTCATCTGTTCCGCAAGAACTGTTAAACTTTCTGAGAATGTAAGAATCGCTGCAAGCCGTTAGGCGATCGCCTGGGTGATTTGGCAAACATTGTTCTACTACCAAGTTCTGCCCGTACTGGTACTAATTGGATTACCAATCTAAAACAGGTTTAATGATTTTTTGAAAACTCAACAAACTGATGAGTAACAATACCTTCGCCAATTTACGAGGCTGAGTTGATGTATCAAGGGACTTGCAGAAAAATAAAATACCAGCCATTCTTCTAAAAGATAGGAAGCGCGGATTTACCCGCGCCTGGTCTAAATCTTTAGAATGGGAATCCCAGGTTCATGCTCACCGACACCATCAAATCTACCTTTAAAGATGCAGCGCAGAAACTGACTGGCAATCGCAAACGAGACTTTATGGCAAAAGTTACTGAAGATTACTTCGATAGTTCAGCCCGCAAAGCAGAAACGGTTTTGGGATGGAATCGCCAGAGTGTGCAACTCGGATTGCATGAAAGGCGAACGGGGATAGTCTGTATAGATAACTATCAGGAACCTATCCCACTAATAATATTTCTGCTAAAAAGCTTAAGCTTTTTGAGAACAGAAGATGAAAAATTAAGGTTTTCAAGCACATTTTAAGAAAAGAAGTTAGGTTTTTTTAAATAGTGGGATAGGTTCAGGCAAGAGGACGGCACAATAGTGTTGAAATTCTGCCCAACTTAGAAGTAGATATTCGTTCATTGGTGGATGCCCAGTCCCAGGCAGACCCAAAATTTCAATCAACCTTTCTATATGCCCGCATCAGTGCTAGAGCAGTACGAGAGGCATTGGTGAGTGAAAAGGGATACGACGGGAGCGAATTGTCATCTCGTCAAACCTTGGGAGAGATTCTTAATCGCTTGGGGTATTGCCTAAAAAAACACAAAAAACCAAGCCATTGAAAAAAATTTCGCAAACTGATGCCATATCCCTTGAATGTGTTGCGGGAGAATCAGGCATCAGATGAAAATCCTAAATCGTTGCAAGTATCTATAGATACTAAAGCCAAGGTGAAGATTGGTAACCTTTCCAGAGACGGTAAAGCTTGGACACTGGAGGCACCAAAATTTTTATAGGCTCTTATTTTGGCAAAGGTATTGGAGTAAGGAACGTTTTTTCCCTATCTTGAACCTGAAAACCCAGTTTCGCTTACTTGAGAGTAGAACTCTAACTCTGTGGGTGTATCATACTTGGCCAGTGTTAATTCTGCCCACATAATATAAACCCAAACCTGCGCCAAACCCTTTGAGTTTTCCTTTAGAAATAATGTAAGTCGTCCAAAGACTGGCTATATTTTGCGCTGCTCCGGGGAGTTGTTTGCCGACAGGGATGGAATTATCTTCGGTAACGCGGGGATCGGCGTATGCATAGGAAGCAATCACATTCCAACCTGGGGATATTTCACCCGTAACAAACAACTCAACACCTTTGCTGTTTGCCTCACCTACAGGGATAGCAAATCCAGAATTATTGGGGTCATTTGTGAGGATATTAGATTGGGTAAGGTCGAATAGAGCTAAATTTACCGAAAGTTTATCACCAAGTAAATCTGCTTTAGCACCGACTTCGTATTGAGTTCCGCGCTCTGGTTGAAATGGCTGCCCAGTTGCGGTTACTCCAGTCTGGGGAATGAAGGAGCGGGCATAGCTAGCATACAGAGAAATTGGTTTAATCGGTTGATAGACAATACCCACACGAGGACTAAATGCTTGGCTTGAGAACTCGCTTGAGGTTGAAGCAAGTTTGTCACGATCCGTTTGTCCTGTCCAATCATAACGTCCGCCCAAAACTAGTTTGAGGTTTTGAGATAGGGCGATTAAATCTTGAGCATACACACCCAGGTTATCGGCAATGGTTGAATATTTGGATTGCAGCAATTCCAAATTCAAAAATTTAAGAGGAATCAGTGGACGGAGAGAGTGGTGAGTCATTGAGCATGAAGTCAATTAAATGCTGCCAACTGTCAAACAGCAAATACTTGGTGAGGGTGAGTTCGCACCAATTGACTCCCAAGGTGGGTTGGGTGTCTTTTAAGGGAATCTCATTGACATAGCGATAGCGATAAATTTCTTTGCAGCGCTTGTGCCATTGGCTGATTTCTAAGGTCTTGACTTTTCCAACCCAAGAGACGTAGTCTAACCAGTCATAGAGGGCGGTGTGGGATTCGGGTAGCCAAGTGAAAATGAAATTCATCCCTGATTCCAGGCAATGTTCAACCATCAGTTGACGACTATATAGGTCATCCCCCAAAAGCGTCACGGGTTGACCTTGGAATTCTGGGGCATAGTTACTTATCCATCGTTTGGCGGCTGCCACTTGAGAAGGACAGTTTTTCTGACCCATCTTGGCAAGTAATAAACTCAGGTACTAAGGAAATCACTTGGGACTGACCTGGTGCGACAATTACGGGGAGAATTGCGCTATGAAAGTAAGTGACAGTGCCGTTTTTATCAGTGCGACTTGAACAATACTTACAGTGGATCGTTTCAGAAGTAAAATACTGAGTACCGTCTAACGTCACCAATAGATGTCCGCCCAGACAACACTGATAGGGCTTTAAATATCCTTCCCTGTGTAATCTATGGTAAACCCAAGTGAACACCCGAAATAATCCCTTGGTTGCAATCTCGTCCAGAATATTCCGAATTTGAGGCGTAGTGGAATTCCTGTTAAACCAAACAACCTTTGGGCATTATCTTACCCACAACGATTATGCATCTGGCGCTGATGTTCCAAAAATGATTCGTACTGTATGAAAAATACTGAAAATGCCTCTAGTACAGTATTTTTAATGCTATAGCGCGTCGCATTACTGGCAAGCCTTGGGTCTTTGATTTCTGCGATCGCTCTAGTGAGAAATCCCAGCATTACTCCAAAACTCAGTGTCATCGGCTCCATCTCGATGCCCTTGAAGAAATACTCCTTCATCCTCAAACTAAATTCTACCATTTGTCTAAATTTGAATTTGGAATTGCTAGGCGTGTTGGGAGTTTTTCACAGACTTGTTTTAATTGTGCTACTGCTTTTTCAATTGGGTTAGTAAAACTGGTAATGCGTTCATGTAATAGGGGTAATGCCCAACTTCCTTCTACTTGTGGAAGCCAAACGATAGTACTATAGCCTTCTGCCGAAGTTACTGGTTTTGAACCGGACATTGACTGTGCAAGATGTTCGTAGGTACGTTCTTTGAGGGTGAAAGCTTCCAGTCAAGGCCAAGCTGTATGGTCTCCAGCTAAAACAATTTGCTCTGTGTGCGGAATTTGTTGAATGTAAGATTCCATCAACTTTTCTCGTGGTGGCTTACTGTTTGATAAACTTTCATAAAGACTCGACTACCTTCGTCGAAATACTGGACATAAAGATAATTCCACGAATGATTTTACACTCCATGTAATTATTACTGCATCTATCAAGTCGAATAGAGCATCTCTACCGTTACCCAGAATGGTGTATGCACCTTGTCGAAATTCAGTAGTTCACAAACTTTCGGAAACTGACTATCAAATCAAACCTAAATAAAATTAAAACTGAAGAATTATTAAATCCTGATGAAGAAAAAGTTAAGATTGTTTTATCTACTATTTAAATAATAAAGTTATTTATTTCTCAATTTTTAATTATCTCTTAACTGTAAAATAAAATATTTTTTCTATAAGTATTATGATATAAGTAAGTGGGCGGGAAAAATCTCAAGTATGTAACGAAAAGTTAACTAAAGAGATTAGAGTTAAATTTAACACGTTGCGTATTGTAGTTTCCTCTTTCTGGCTCGTTTCCAAATTACCCCCTTTTTTTGAGTACCCGTCTTAATCTGTCGGGACTTAGTTGAATTTGGCGGTAAGCGAAGCTATGCCGAAGGCTTATTGCTCTCTAAGTTTTGAGCTAATTGAAGGCTGTTATACCTACGTGGTTCTTTTTTGAGGCATTCTTCCAAAAATACTATGTCCTCTTCCTTGTACTTTGTCTTTCCCCCTCGACCTGGCAACTCCCAAAGTCCTTCTATACCTAGTTTTTGCCATTTATGTAAAACCTCTCTGACTGTTTCTGGATTCCAGTTAAAGTGAGCAGCTATTTTCTCGACGTACCAGCCATATACATTTAACCTGATTATCTCTGCTCGGTCTTTGACTTTCTGCGGTGCATCCGCATTTCTTAAGTTTAATAGAGTTTTATCTTGATCGCGAGTCAAAAACACTCAAAAACTACGCGCCCATATCTTAGTCACCTCGGTAGATACATTCTCCGTATTTATTTATCTTTACTTTACATAGTTTACTTTTTTCGCGCCGACTTACTTAAACTTAAATCTAGCAAAACTTTGATCCATAGAGTAAACTCACTTGAATTATATAAATTATGTAATAACAAGGTTTTGGAATACGTATTACACAACTCAAAGGTTATTTTGTCAATTTATCAGGTTCTCGTGATGCAAAATTAGATGAGCTCATCCTGGTACACTAGCTAACAAAATACTCAGAATTAGGAGAGTCTTTTCAGGTGGCAATTTGGTTCCCGGGTTTAGGAAATATTATCCCTGAAGTCATGACTGCTTTGCTCATGGCATCTATCGGAGTAGAGCATTTGGGGCTTTCTCTTACGTGTTCACTTTTTTTCGTGAACGCGGTGCTTCTCAGGTTTATTTGGAATAGTTCAATTTTGATTCATGGCTTCGGGCATGTTCTTTTAACCGCTACTCTTGACAAAAGACTTTCCTTTATTAAAATTTCAAACATACTGGAAAATAGAAATCTGTTTAATACTTTAAGGTCGTTTATACCTTTTAGCCCAGTATTTATTCCTTTTATCAATAGTGGGTTTTACCCCTGGGTTGCAGCGGGTAACGCCACTACATGGACTATACGACTCAAGGCATTGAGTGGCATACTGTTTAATATTATTGCCCTGGCAATAGTACCTTTATTTTTATCTAAAAGCCTTGATTTCATTTTGAAAGAACATGGCAATACAGGCGTTTTTCTCAGTCAGTTTTTAATAAAAACCTTTGTAGGTGCTAATCTTTTGACAGTTTTTAGCTCTTTGTCGGACATCGTGGCTTTCGTGAAAGGATCAGCCGATTATTTCAATTGCGGTAACTTTGGATTTTTAGGTAAACGGAACCCTGATGATGGTCAAGAGCTTCTACCGCAACGAGTTGTGGAAATGTTTCATAAAATGGGTCGCGAAACTGAAATCCGCGGTGAGCAAGCTGGGGGGGGACTTGTTCTTGTACAAAACAAAGATAACCAAGCAGTATTTGTTGGGAAAAAAATTCTAAATAAAAAGAGAGACAACCTAACAAAATCGCTAGAAGCAGCTTTTGCCACTGTAAGACGCCAAGCTGTGTCGGCAGGTGCAAAGGCACTAGAACCAGTCGTGATAGGGGTATGGCATTATCGCTATGCAACTAGTAGTCCGCCCTCGGCTCTTGAGACGCATTGGCATGAGTGGATTCCAGCAACACAAGCGGCTGTTTGGCGAATTGAAAACGGCAAATGGTTACGCGAAAGAAAAAACGTAAATCACCGCATCACCCATAACGGAGACTTTGACGCTTGGACGATCTTTAACAAACCTATTGAAAATACTAAGTTAGGTCTGTGGCTTGAAAGAGTGTTGTATACAACCAATTCCACGACTGGGGACTCCCCTAAAATCGCCGGAATGATGGACCTATTAATCACTCAGGGGATGTGGTACAACTCAGTGAGACTAGCCTATCAGCTTGAAGTCGCCGAGTCCATTAAGGAGGCTTTTGGAGGACAAGAGCCTTCTAAAGATGCGCCCAACACAGCCCCTTCTAAGCAAGATATAAGTGACTGGGCTGAGATATTTGAAACGGTCTTTCAAAAGCATACTGAAGTGATGGTCTTCCTAAATGCGCGCTCTGATTTGGCGACGTTCAAAGAGGACTTAAGCATTTTTGAAGAGGACGTTCTACAAGAAATCAGTAAGAACATTTTGATAAACCAATGGACTCAGAAGAAGAGGACTGCTTTTGTGAGAATAGCGCTTGATGCTTTTCTTCACAATGATTTATATCGCGCAACGAAAATATTTATGTCGAGAGCTCATGGCAGTTTCGGACTTGTAACAGTTTCAACACTACAAGAAGAGAGCCTTGTGCTTAGTTCCAAAGGTCAACCCATTTCAGTCGGTTTCAATTTGCTGGAAGCGTACATGGTTTACGCATCAGAGCCAGCCGCTGTCGATGCTATTTTGTCGGGCAGTACTGAGTCTCATCGTTTGGATTTGAATCAAAAAACGGGAGAAATTGCTCTGGTGGGTGCTAACAATATCACTGTCTATTCGATGATAGAAGGCCGCGAACTTCTTGGATCAGAACTAAAGAAAAGATGGACGCCTATGCAAGGTAATCCATACATTCAACTATCTAAAGCCGATACCAAAGACCCGGTCGAAAGTGATATCAAGGATATTTCGCCTATATTCCAAGACATAGAGGCGGCATGGAAAAATCCGTCGTCTTTTAATCGTCAAAGCGCAGAATATTTAACAAGTCTCCTAATCGAAAAGGCTAAGCATTTTGAAGCAAAGAGAAAAAAAATGAGCGAAGCAGGATTGACAGGCGAATCAGAACAGTTGCAGACTGTTGATCTTCTAATCATTGGTATTGAGAGTAGCCTGTGGCTGGGTGAAAGATTCGCCCAAGATTTAAAAACAATATTTCCCTTATTGAATAGACCTCTTGCAAAAAAGTTTTGTGGTATTGTTAGGGATTAATTAAATATAAGATTTACTAGCTGTGTGAAGTTCGTGATTATAAATCCCAGCGATTAAGTGACAGCGCAATCCAAAACGTTTCCTACGATTACGGTAGCGCTGACTCAAAATCCGA
>NZ_JBALDG010000096.1:0-51299 GCF_036917195.1 Nostoc sp. | reverse complement strand
CCGTTACTAGGGTGCTTGTTATTACAGGCATCCCTTTATTTTTTGCACAACAACTACAAGCATGATCGCTCTCTTTTAGTCTAAAGTCCAGTTAAGAAAGGGATCGTCGCAATAGTCCGCACACGCGCTGGTAGCGACTGCAACAACGCCTTTGATAATTCCTGCGCCTGTCCGCGTAATTCTGGTACAGCGATAGTTTCCCACAAGTCGCCCTTGCGGGGAGTTCCCAAGGTATAAAGCAGCGTCGAAACGTTACCGTCTGCTGCATATAAAGCACCGTGGGTATCTGTATCTAATCCTAAACCGATGGCATTGGGACGAATTAATTTCTGCAATCGCAAATTAGTAATCAAAGGATGAGGCGATCGCCGATAATCTGCTGCTACCCCTGTACAATTCACCACCCGGCTGACGTGCAAGATATGATTAGTTTGGGTTTTGCGCCGGTGTATGGTCACTGCTACACCGTCCGGCAAAGCTTGATATTCCCGAATCCGCCCGGCAGAAATGGTGAGTTGACTAGAATCTAGCATTTCAGTGACAACATTTGCTACTTGTGGGGCAATGCGGTGACGATGCACATCCCAATAAGGTGTCAGATGACGCAAAAAACGTTGCTGCTCCTCCGTCGGTAGTTTTTGCCAGATTTTCTGAATCATGGGACGCAGAGAATCAATCACTGATCGCCAGTCGTAGCCTTGAGCAGCAGCAATTTCCACCTCGGCACGCACCCGACGTAACCAGGAGCGCACACTTTTTGGTGAATTTTCTAAGGTCAAGAAGCAGGGATAAGGTTGAGCTGCTTGATGTTTGACGGGAAATAATCCTCGTCGGGACACAGCATAAATTTTGCCGCGATGTTGGCGATCGCTCAGAGATAAAACCATATCCACCATCGTCAGTCCCGTACCAATTAGCAACACAACCGTAGTAACAGCCAAGGATAATAGACTGTTTGTGGAAGGTGTATACCGCTACCGAGTGGGTATTCCGTGGCGGGACTTACCGGAAAGATTTGGGGATTTTCCAGTAGTTCATACCCGGTTCAGTAGGTGGACAAGGCGTGGTGTGTGGCAAAAAATATTTCAGGTGCTCAGCTCGGATGCAGACAATGAATATGCAATGATTGACTCGACAATTATACGTGCCCACCAACACAGCGCTGGAGCAAAAGGGGGGATGGGTTTGATGAAGCCATCGGTCGTAGTAAAGGGGGGCTGAGTAGAAAAATTCATGCCTTGGTAGATGCCTTGGGTAATCCTATTGGCTTTCATTTAACTCAAGGACTCTTGATGTGACTTGGATGGTTCCGATGTGCTGCTCGAAAAACTCCAAGCCGACATACTGATTGCAGATAAAGGATATGATGCTGATCAGCGGGTAATTGAACCGCTTGAAAAACAGGGTAAAACCGTGGTAATTCCCCCCAAACGCAACCGCATTCTCCACCGGGAATATCACAAGCATCTGTATAAAGAAAGACATTTAATTGAGAATTTTTTTGCCCGGCTCAAACAGTATCGAGCGTAGGCGCAGCCCGTCGTCGACATCGCCACACGTTATGATAAGCGAGCAGTCAACTTTCTTTGCGCAATTTATCTTGCTGCAACTATTATCTGTCTTAATTGATGACATCCCCTAGCAAGAACGTCTTCATTCTTAATCACAACCAAGATTAAAAACCAACGAAGAAATCAGGATTTATCGTTTGATTCACATCCTAAGTCTTAATGCGATCGCTAAAATATTTGCAATAAGCAGGGATTAATGAGATTGTTTTTCAATCTATTGAGAATAGACTTGCCTTCTTGACATGATGCGGACGCCCTGAGCTAGTGAGGCATCTGCGAATTTCACATTTTCACACAAAAAAGATTCTCTTTCTTGAATAGCTTGAAGTAGGATTCGGCTCACTTGTTCGACTAATATCAGAGTAATTTTGGCGTTGCTGAACCAAAATATGAATCAAGCGATCGCCTCAAGCTTGCGGGTGCTATGCGCCCGCAGCGCCATTGAGCCATACTTGAGATAATGTATTACTAAATGAATTGAATGTTTAAGCATTTCCTCGGATTTAGAGTCACAAAAAGTTTTCCGATGTAGTCGAGCCAGATAATGCGGAGCCGGAGACGCTCCGCCTTTGGTCTTAAGCGACTATTCTCTCCCTCAACTCAAGTCATATATGTTTGACTAACGATGTGATCTTCATTGCTGATAAAACAAGGATAAACAGGATAACCATCAGTAACGTAAAAATCAGACTGCCAACATCTTATTATCAACCACAAATGTTTAAAAGTTTCCGAACTCCTGTCGCCTAAAACCCAAGCTATAATTCCTGGAATACTGTGATTTACAGCTGTCCACAGCCAATGAGTGTTTTTTTTGAGCCAACAAAAGTTTCTAGTTCATCGATTTGTGTTACTTCCAGTATTTCACTTCTGTAAGGTGTATTTGCTAAAGTGCTAGCCGCTTGCCTCACCCAATTTATAACAGTAGTATGATGTACTTTTTTAACTCTTTCTATCGCCCGGAACCCAGAACCATTGACATACATTTCTAGGCATTCACTTTTAATATCTTCCGTGTATCCTTTGGGATCATAAGATTTGCTCAACTGACGTTTACAGTTGACACATATGTGATGCGTGTTTACCACGTTGACGCCCATTCCTACGAATGTGAGTTGATTCACACCTTGGACATTTCATAGCGATCGCCTTAATTCATATTTCTATTCTGCAACGCCGAAAAAAGAATTCCTAAAGAACTGACTCACCTTGGGTAGAGTTTATCAAACAAACTACAGGGCATTACATTGAGATAGTTTTCAGTCTCATTACTCAGAAGTTCCCTAAATCAATCCATGCAGTGACTATGAAAGGTTTTTTACTGAAGCTAAGAGCTTTTATCTTTGCCTTTACATTAGAGCAGGCATTTTTGTAACTAGCAACTTAGGTTAATTAGCTCGTGAAGTGGAGCATTGCTCCACTTCATATCTCAGTAATTGATTATTATTATCACTCAGCTTCATATATTAAGCGATGGCTCACTTACCAACTACTTTTGACCACACCCGTCACACACAGGTATCTCTGATAAATTTCTCAACGCTAATAAATGACAAATCCCTCTCAAGTTATAGATGTATTCTGTGCTATGATAGAGGATTTTTTGTTTCTACTTCAATATTCTATTTAAATAAAGGAATTATTAGAGAGCATAATTTTTTTGTTCACTATATAATTGTAGTACCTTTTACTTAAAAATTAACAATTTTTAAGGTCATGTTAGTAGCAGAGGAAGATTCTTAAAATCACAATGGTAAACATGGATAACACAAACAAAGAAGTTGATAGTAGTAGTAATAAATTGAGTCAGCAGAAAATAGAAATTGAAACTGATATGGATTCATCATCTAACGAACTGATACAGAAAAATAAAACAATTAATATAGATGGTCAACGTCCAGTCGATCCAAGTAATATTGAAATTAAAGAAACAATTAATATAGATGGTCAGCGCCCGATTGGGAAGAATGAAAACGATTATGATAAAACAATTAATATAGATGGTCAACGTCCGATTGGGAAGAGCGCATTTCAAGAACATGAGATGCTAACTGTAGACGGTAAGCGTCCAATTGATCCTAGTGATTTAGAGATTGAAGCTGTTCAAGACGTAGACGGTCAACGTCCAATCGCTAAAAGTAATTTTCAAGTTCAAGATACTCTAGAGATAGATGGTAGCCGTCCAATAGGTTCAAATAACACTGTTGAAGAGCCAATACTAACAGATTATGTGGATTAAAAGGACGACTTTCCATGACACTGTAAAGTGGTGAAGATAAAGCAAGGGTAGGCAGTAATTTACATTGTCATACTTTCTTGTACTATGCCTTTGCTAGCCGATT
This sequence comes from Nostoc sp., assembly GCF_036917195.1. Lineage (GTDB taxonomy): Bacteria > Cyanobacteriota > Cyanobacteriia > Cyanobacteriales > Nostocaceae > Nostoc. Next base: position 47,386 of record NZ_JBALDG010000096.1, on the reverse strand, counting down.
TAGTCTATGAAAGCGGATTAATTTGGTCTGGGTCGCAGTGGTTGGGTGCCAGGTCAAATAGTGTCACTTAAACGGGGTGATTTGTTCTCTTTCAGCTTCTGCTGATAGTCCAAAATTTGCGCTTTCCACTTCAGCAACGCCTCAAGGCTCATCACCAGTGCCTCTGCTCTACGTACTGGCGTGGGCGTTACAGATGCAAATAGGTTTAACTGATTTAGTTCCACAGGTAAGTAGCTGGTTGCAATTAAATAGACCTCTTGCAGAATTATTTTATAGTAAGATAGAGGGTTTTTAGCTTGATTAAACTCACTTATGCGATAGGAGCAAACAAAAAAAACTATCAAATCGAGAGTTCAAACGTCTGGTGGGAGTGCAAAGGCTGACATTTGATCAGATGGTGAAAGTCATGGGAGATACTACCGAAACCAAACAAACGCGTGGTTGTCCTCCCAAGCTAGATTTAGAAGACCAAGTTTTAATCTGCTTGACATTTTGGCGAGAATATCGCACTTACTTCCATATTGCTCAAGATTGGCAGGTGTTAGAATCGACTGTTTGCCGTATCGTACACCGAATTGAAAGCACACTGGTCAGCTGCGGTAAGTTTGGTTTAGATGGAAAAAAGTCCTTGTTGATTCCATCACAGAAACCTTTAACAGCAGTGATGGATGTCACACAGAGTCCGATTGAACGTCCTAAATATGGTCAAAAACGCTTCTATAGTGGCAAACAAAAAGAACATACCCTCAAATCTCAATTGGTGATTGACCTTGCAAGCCTTGAAATTTGTTGTGTTGTCAACGGTTCGGGTCGAAGACATGACTACAAGTTGTTCGTTGAAAGAGGAAGAACAGCGCGATCGCTTTCACCTAGAACGCAGTGTGGAAAAAGCGTTTTTTGAAGCAGGTAGAGCGTTGGCAGAATTGCGTGATCGTAGACTGTACCTTTCAACCCATCGCACATTTGAGGAATATTGTCGTGTTCGCCCTTGGCGTTGGCGCAGCTATCGCTTTAGACATAGTCGCCAGAAGTCAAATTATCTGATTCAGCAGCTGATGTTTACGAAAATTTGTGATCCATTTGTTGTCAAAATTTGCCGCCTGAAGATTTGACAACAAATGGATCACAAATTTTGCCTACTACTGAAGGACAAGTCCGACCCATTACAAAGCTAGAACCTCAAGACCTGTATTTAACAGATGTGGAGGAGAAGCTGTTGAGTTTGATAGAGCGAGAATATGGGATTGATAATGCTGCTAGCAGTGTTTAGCGCGGGTAGCAGCGACATGGACTAAAGAACACTCTGAATTAATTAATGAATTATATGCTGCTTTATCAAAAGTATTAGCAGGGCGGCCGCATCATGTCAATAAGACAAGTATATTCTCAATAGACTGAAAAGCAATCTCATTAATCCCTGCTTATTGACAAATATTTAAGCGAGCCCATTGAGTCTTAGGATGTAAATTAAACGATAAATCCTGATTTCTTCGTTGGTTCTTAATCTTGGTTGTGATCAGGAGTAATTTAGATGCGTTCGTCCTGAATGGAACATAAGGCTTCTTGAGAGAAATACGATTCATTCTAACTCTTCAGGGTTCATAGTAATTGCACTTGCCTGAGTATTGTCGGTGTAACTATCTTCCCTCAATTACACCTATATTTGCAAAAGTGAGATGCTCCCTTATTAATCGGCTGCGGCTCCCGCAAATCATAAGGGAGGAAATCCGCGAATTCGGCAAATTTCGGGTTCATGTCTAGAAGCATAACCCGACGCCCTCGTCGAAACCATTCGGCTGCAAGCCGAAGTGTATAAAGGCAACAGGGATTCGCGTATACATCGCGCACACGAGCGTGAGGGAAATCTCTTTTTGGTAAATAGTCTTACTTTGAGCAAGTAAGCAAGATACTGACAGACTTCATCAATAAATAGAATGTCATTGTTAGTTAGATTTAAAAGTTGGGAAAAATGTATTTGGTGAAACTACGCAAGTATAGCCCCTGCCATCCTGGTTAGGACAAGTCTGCTATGGATAGCTGTTAGAGCTGCTCTCTTCGATTTGCTAATTTTCTAAGCTGTCTGACCACTGCTAGAACAGTAATTTACAATATGAGGCTTTAATCCGTATGAGTTCTGATTTTCAACCACCACCTAAGAGTTTGTCCATACTAGCTTCTGTAGGAGGAGTTGTTACCGCTGTAATAGCGATCGCAATTTTAAATTTTTGGTCTAAGCAACTATCTCAGACTGCTCCCATAGCAAAATCTAAAATATCAACTGCCAGTCTTGATGCAAAATCTTTAGTTTTGCAAGGGACACCTATTAGCAAAAGCCAACTAACAGTAGCTAAGACTCCCTATGTTGCTCCTGGAGTCGGATCATTAACCCCAGAGGAAACTGCAACTGGCCGTCAGGCTTGGTTGTACTTTCAGCGTAACTGGAACAATGAAACTGGCTTAGTTAATTCTGTCGATGGTTTTAAGGGTGTGACAATGTGGGATCAAGCAGCAGCGATCGCAGCCTTAGTCAGTGCTAAAGAACTCAATATCGTGCCTGCGGCTGAATTTGAAGCGAAAATGAGTAAAATGTTGAAAACACTGGCATCTATGCCTTTATACAAAGGTGAACTGCCCAACAAGGTCTACAATGCAAAAACCCTTATACCTGTTAATTATGGTCAACTAGAAAAACGCGAAGAAATTGGTTGGTCAGCCATCGATTTAGGAAGGATGGCAATCTGGCTAAAAATTGTCGAAGCAAAGTATCCACAGTTGCGATCGCTTTCCACAGACGTTTGGAAACATTGGCAAGTCAACCGTCTTACCAAAAATGGACAAATGTACGGTACTGCCGTTATTAAAGGCAAAGAACAATATAACCAAGAAGGTCGCTTAGGGTATGAAAATTATGCTGCCTATGGTTTAAAGCTTTGGGGCTTGGATGTTAAGCAAGCCATGGATTATCAGTCCCATACTGCCTTTGTTGATCTTTACGGACAGGGAATTCCTTACGACCAACGGGACTATAAAAGCTCTGGAGCGAATAATTACGTTCTTAGCGAACCCTATATTTTAGATGGTATCGAAACTGGGTTTCAATCTTTGCCTAAAGCTTATGCTGATCGGATTTTGGCCGCTCAAGCAGCACGTTATGAAGCGACAAAACAATTAACTGCCGTTACCGAAGACAACTTGGATCGTCCTCCATACTTTGTTTACAGCAGCTTGTTTGTCAATGGAGAAGCTTGGGCAACCATCACAGATACCCGACAACAGCACAATGATTTGCGATTCCTCAGTGCCAAAGCTGCGATCGGTTGGCATGTGCTTTACAATACTACTTACACCAAACAGTTATTTGATTTTGTCCAAGTTAACCTTAACTCTAAGGACGGCTGGTACAACGGCTTTTATGAATCCCTACGTCAGCCGAATAAGACTCTCACCGCCAACAATAATGGCGTGATTTTAGAAAGCTTGCTGTATAAGCAAGTTGGACAACCACTTACTGTGTGGGCAGGAGTCAGGAGCCAGAAGTCAACCGAAAGGGCTATCACAACACCATAACTTACAGCTAAGATTCTAAAGCAATAAAAAACTGGCGTTGCATAGAAGTATGAATTCGAGCGACGCCAAATAGCCTGTTGTAGACATCGCGGGAGCAATGTCCAAGGTGTGCATCAAATCATAACCACAAAAATAGCAGAAAATATGGTATATAACAAAATCACATATGTGTTAATGTTCCCGTTCACCCGCCGCAAATTACCTTTCGATCCCAACAAGCAACCTTGATACGGTCGGGTGCATAGGCGTTGTTATACAGCTTTTTTAGCGACTATCCTCCGGCAAGTCTAGCTCATCACGCATTAGATGATCAGTGGTCACATCGAAAGTATCCGCCACTTTCAAAATCATCTCAGCGTTGGGAACTTTCCTGCCCTTTTCTAGTTGCGATACGAATGTATTATGAACACCTAACCGATTGCCTAGATATATTAGTGTCCACCTATACCGAGTTCTCAGTTGATATAGTTTCTCTCCAAACCGCTTCATAAAACTTAGTTGACCTAGCAGAATGAATAACGCTAAACTTTCATAGCTACTGCTATGAATCGGCAAAAGAAATCCGTAACGTTAAGAACTATGCCCTTTTCGGTGATGAAACACAAGGCTCTATCCAGTGTGGGTGATACCGAAACCTCTCACAAACTTCTCACCTGTGCAGAGTATTTTGCCGGAATTGGTTTAGTAAGATTGGGGTTAGAGCAAGTAGGCTGGAAAGTTGTCTTCGCAAATGATTGGGCGCATGACAAATTTGAGATGTACTCTGCTCACTTTAAAGATGCAAGTAACCATTATAGGGTTCAAGATATTTTTTCTGTTTGCCTTGCTGACATTCCCAATACATTACTTGCGACAGCTTCATTTCCCTGTATCGATTTATCCTTGGCAGGCAACTTGAAAGGTATTAATGGTCAACACTCTAACGCTTTTTGGGGCTTTACTCAAATTCTAGAGAATCAGGCGAATAAACCTCGCCTTGTGATGCTTGAAAATGTGATGGGTTGGCTTACTTCAAATGGTGGGCAAGACTTCCGAATCACAATTCAGGAGTTGAATCGGTTGGGTTATGCCTGTGATGTCTATAGCATCGATGCAGCCCATTTTGTGCCTCAAAGTAGACCACGAATTTTTGTGATTGGGGTGCATACATCCCATCTAAACCAGAAGATGTTAATTTTTGCAAGACGTTCTTCCTCACTTAAAACTCAGGCACTTGAAAAAGCAATTGCGGCTAATCATGATCTGCGTTGGAATTTTGTAGAAGTTCCACCACTACCTGAAAAAGTGAAAACTGATTTGAGTTGTGTTGTAGAGAATATATCGGATGGTGATGATCGTTGGTGGCTTGATGATCAAGTGCAACGTCATTTAAATATGATGTCGCCTGTCAATCTAGCCTATCTAAAAGAATGTCACGATTTACCATATTACTCCTACTGCACGATGTACAGGCGGGTTCGTGAAGGAAAGCAACGGGCAGAACTTAGAAAAGATGGTATTGCAGGTTGCCTAAGAACTGCTAGAGGTGGCAGTAGTCGGCAAATGTTGGTCAGAGTTGGACAAGGAATTATCAGAATGCGCCTGATGACACCTCGTGAATACGCAAGGCTACAAGGCGTTCCAGATAATTACCCCATTCCATCACAAATCAATCAAGCTTTGACTGGATTCGGTGATGCTGTTTGTGTACCTGTCATTGCTTGGATTGCCGAAAATATCTTGAATTCTCTAGTTAAGGCGCTTCAAGAAAATACGTTAGCTCTCCATCGCTAATTTCTAGAAGCTGAATGCCTTGACTTCTGACAAACCCATAAGTTACTGAGCGCCGGAACCTTTGTCTTTCTGCGGTTTCATAGTTTTGAAGAAGTTCGGGTAGCCATCTGTCAAACGTAGGAACCATCTTGGTGCGCTCGACCAGCCAAACCTCAACATTCGTGTAAGTTTCACTTCTAGCAACAAAAATGTGATCTACATCCCTGTCGTCGGTTAGTTTATTCAGCCCACGATTCCTATGATACTGGTACTCAAAACTGCCTCCAATAACAGCAGATTTAACTTCGTAGTTCACCAAATCTGCTCCATCACCCCTTCTCGCTCTATCGTTCAGTAGAATTGCAGCAAATACCTCCCAATCTTTTGAGCCTACGCTTCCTTGCAAAGAGAAACCATACCGCCCATAAATTTCGGCTTTATCCCGGCTGTATTCAAGGATATATGTTCTGTAAAAATAGTAAGCTTCTTGGATTTGAAGCGTTGGCACACAAATCACCCTCACAAGTGTTGCACATCGAGGATGAGTATACGAAAGAATGCGTCATTCCGCACAATATTGAGTTGTATAACTAGTTATTATACTGACGATTTATGCATATGTAATTGCTTACTATTGCGCTAACTGGAATGTATAGCTCATACTTCATAATATCAGAATCTTTCTATAGCACTACAATATACTAAAAATTCTACGTTTATTTACCCAATTTGTCATAAATATATAGAAACTTTCTCGATAACATCTGTTTTTGGGCAATATACAAACTTTTTCCGTATACAGACCCCGTTTAAGTAAACAATATAGAAAATTTCCGTATAATTCACCCTGATATTCAGAATTTTTACGACTATCATCCTGTAGTCAGATACTATACAGATTTTTTCTGGATATCAAACTATGGAAAAACACCCGAAGAATTTGATGGAACAGGTTCAGGATGTAATTCGCTTTAAACATTATTTATACAATACTGAGAAAACCTATATTCCAAAGCGTGGTGGTCAAGGTGTTCGTAGTCCGCTTGACTCATAAAAAATCGTAAAAGTACTAGAGTTAACTGGAATTTTAGATGGTATTAGAGGTAATGAATTGCGTCGTGAAGTTAGCGGAATTGTTGCAAACGGAACTGACATTTTGTTGCTTGACATGAAAGAAGTAAAGTTTATCGATAGCTCTGGTTTAGGTGCTTTAGTATCAGCAATGCAAATAGTGTGAAATGCTAATGGTAAACTTTTTGTTTGTTCTATTAGCGATCAGGTCAGGATGTTGTTTGAACTGACTAAAATGGATAGGATTTTTCAAACCTTTACTGATCAAGATGAATTCAATCGCCAAGTATTGGCAACACAATAGGCTGCTAAACAATACAAAATTTGAATAGACCTGTCCAGAAATTTATAACCTAGTCTGTACAAGGGTTTTCAAGCCTGCATACATCTCTTCAATCAATATAGGAATAAGGGTTTGGCATAGTTGATAATAGTTTAAAGACAAAAAATAGGATTTTCAAACTTTGAACTTTAACAAGATTTATTATGCTGTATAATACCCAAAATCTATATGAGGCAAGTTTTAGGGTTTATAAAGATAAATTTTATACCCTATTTTTAGGCTTATTTGATTTTCGGACGGGTCTATTGTGCTTATTTGACTATACTAGCTAAAATTAACTTTTACTAAAGATAAGTCATCATCAAGATTATCTTGAGCATTTAAGGTAAGAATTTTCGCTAAAAGTTGATTTAGGTTACACGTATCTTTTAGGCTATATTCGGTTAGTAAGTCAATAAAAGCATCAATACCCCAAATTTTACCATCTGGCTGATTAATTTCATAAGCTCCATCACTAAAGATGTATAATGTGCTGTTTTCTTCGATTTCAAGAATAGCATCCTCAAATTTGACATTAGTTAAAAAGCCAACAGGTAAATCCAAAGAACTTAGCTGTTTAACTTGGATGCTGTTTGTAGAGGTATTAGATAACAGTAAAGCTGGTGGATGTCCGGCGTTGGCATAAATGAGTTGACGTTTAAGGCGGTGATAAACTCCATACCAGATTGTGAAGTATTTATCACTATGCTTTGTCATTTGGAAGGCGTGATTGAGTGCTTTCAATACTTCACTAGGTTGACAAAAGTTAGTGTTTGGTAAAGATTGCGATCGCAATACATTCAGCACAGATACTGATAGGAGGGCTGAACCCACCCCGTGACCTGATACATCCAACAAATAAATTGCCAAATTATCCTCATCAATCCAATGATGGTCGAAGCAATCACCCCCTAACTGCGCTGAAGGAATAAACAGATTTTCTGTAGTTACTGATCCTACAAGCGGTGATGGTAAAAGCGATCGCACATAAGCAACTGCTTCAGACAATTCTGCTTCCAAAATTTGCTTTTGGGTTTGCAAATCATGATTGAGTGTCTCTAAAGCTTGCTTTTGACTTTGTAAATCCTGATTTAACTGGTGTAATCTTAGTCCTGCTCTTACCCGTGCTTTCAATTCATTCATCTCTATTGGTTTAGAGATAAACTCATCTGCTCCAGCGTCAAGTCCCCTAACTCTATCTTCCTCCTCTCCTCGAGCTGCTCCCTTAGCCGTTAATAGAATAAAAAAAGTAGTTGCTAACTCTGGATCTGTTTTAATTCTACGACACACTTCTAGCCCATCTAGCTGGGACATCATCCAGTCACAGATAATTAAAGCAGGATGTAGCAGTTGTGCTTGTGTAATTCCTTCTTCGCCATTGCTGGCTACAGTAGTCTCATAACCCTGGTTTTGGAGTGTTCTTTTTAATACTGTTCGCACTATAGGGTCATCATCAATAACCAGAATTTTAAACATAAATTACAATTTTCTAAGTAAATCGTTGCTTTAATTTAACTTATATGCAATTTAGTTTTTAATGTATAGTAAAAATACTCAAATTAAATAAACTAATTAACGAATATGATGATTTTAAAATATTTTATTGGTTAAAAAGTGAAAAATAAAATTTCTCTAAAAGTAAACACAGACCTGACAGAGTCGCCTCAAGTGCTGTTTTGGTTCGAGCAGATGAATCTACCACCTATTCCTGATAAACAAATTTGGTGGCAATGTCAAACACTGATGATAGAAGGCTTTACTAACATTGTTGAACATGCTCACAAAAATTTACCTATTGAAACTCCTATTGAGATGGAAGCTATACGATTAGATGAATACATAGAAATTCGCATCTGGTCTCAAGGTGAACCCTTTGACTTAGAGCAGCAATTGGGGCAAATATGTGAATTTGAGGAGAATAAGCAAGAGCGTGGCCGTGGTTTAAAAATCATGTCCGCCATTGCTGACAAATTGAGTTATGAGCCGACAATAGATAATCGTTACTGTTTATTTATTAGTAAATATTACCAAAGTTGCAACGGCAGTCAGGAGTTAGAAGTTAAAAGCTAGAAGTCCTGATTAAAAATTCTTGGAGTTTATTTTATCTGGATCCTAAGGTTTTTTGTCACCCCGTCAATTACGCATTACGAATTGGGGTTAAAGCTTCCCTTTCACTATGCACATAACCAAAACGTTTCAATTGAGTCCATACCTTTGTCACACTTTCTGTCATTGTTTCACAATCAGTTTGACATTCTACTTCTGGATTTAGTGGTGGTTCGTAGAAATCGTCAATACCTGTAAAGCCCTTAATTTCTCCTACTCATGCTTTCTTGTATAATCCTTTAACATCCCGTTTCTCACAAACAGACAAAGGGGCGTTAACATAGACTTCCACGAAATCTCTAATTTGCTGTCGTACTTCGTCTCGAATCTCTCGGTATGGTGATATAGCAGAAACAATAACAATCACATCATTACGAGTTAGTAGATTTGCCACAAAACCAATGCGACGGATATTTTCATCACGATTTTCTTTGCTAAAACCCAAATCTTTGCTTAAATTCTGGCGCACTATGTCACCGTCGAGCAGTTCTATTTTATATTTTTGCTTTCGCAGATCCTTCTCTAAGAATTGGGCAATAGTGGTCTTACCTGCACCGCTCAAGCCAGTGAACCAAATTGTCACACCACGCTGTTTTAAAACCATTTAAGCGCCTATGTATATATTAGAACTAATTACTTAGAGGATTTTGACAAATTTCTCAGTTTTGAAAAATTGAGATGTCTCTTGGTGAATTTTATTTTTCTGCACTACTAAGGGGAAAAACTCTTGAAGAATTTTCCCGAATTCCTTTTCACATCCAAAGTATGGATTAATGCTGGTATTTCTCACAAATTTGCGGATGTGAACGTTGTTATAAAGACATTTGGGCTTAACCGTTTCATCCAAATCAAAATCTGCATCATCATAAATGACAATCATCAGCTGAAACGTTACTTTTCTCCTTTCTAGTAATTGGGTAAATCGGTCAACAGAGTTCCAAAAAAAGTTGCTTCCTTCTTTAGTCTCGCGTGTCGATTTTGAAATACATTTATAAAAAATACATTTTTACTTGAGATTAGATTAATAAATCGTTTAGTCCGTCTTTCAAAGGCTAGAATTTGATTCGCTTCGTTACTCTCCAAGCGATCGTGGTAATTACCACTATTCTTGAGAAGGTCGTGATGCGGAAACTTCACATCTGGAAAGTATCTAGAAACCACTATGCCCTTGTGATTATACTCTAGATTAGAGAGAAAATACTTAAAATTAGTATCGATTAATTCCACAGCATAATCGATAGATAGGTATGATGGAGACAGGAGCCAGTCAAACGGTAGAGATTGCGTTCTCAACCCGAACAGCCCTAAATGATAAGCGGGTATACAACTGTGACCTAAAGAAATTGGATAGTAGCTTGTTATATTGTCTTCCATATTTCCAACTCTAGTTAACACTGTTAGCTGGCACAATTAGCGATTCCGTAATCATCTTAGGGCAGTACGTTTCTACATAGCTATTAATATAGTTGGGCAAACTAGCTCTAGCCTGCATAATATTTAAATGCAATTTTTCTAGAATATCAAACGAATAACCAGAATCAGCCCATTTTTCATAAGAAATGCCAAATCCAAGATATTCCCACAAAAGCCCATTGTTATTTTCATAGTCACCATAAGGGGCAAGCCACACCAGTGGAGTTGCCGCAGAAAGGGAGTCAACAAGAGTCCCACCACCGGGTTTGCTAATAATTGCTCGACTTTGCCAAATCAAGTTGTAAACTTCAGGATACGGCTGATTGTTTTGAAACGCAATGTTGCTATTATCTTTAACTTCACCAAATGGTGGAAACTGGTGATGCCTTTGTGCATCTTTTTCCCACGGTTTCCATGTTGGATCGATCAGAAAGTATCGGCTATGCTCTGTTTTATTTTCTATATCTTGCTGTTCGTAAGCAATCACGTCCAGCTTGATTCCTTTATGCATTAATTCTGGAACCTTACTTTTATATGTCCCGACTCCCCACCCTCCACCGTGAATCAGAAAGCGGTCAGATCGCTGATTGTAGGGTATGGGTTCATCGTCTGAAACACAGAAATTGTACGATAAGCACTTGTCCTCCCAGTTAAAGAACCAAATATGGCGAAACGCCGAATGCGTCGCATCGTACATTTTCCACGAAGTAGAAGCAGATGCATCCATGTGACAGAGATCGATGGCGATGTCTAGATAATCAGTTTCCTGAAGATATCGGTTGGCAATAGGCAGCCAAAATCCCGAAAAAATCATAAATCGTTTGCGTCTTTGGTGCTTCCAGGTTGCTAACAGATTAGACGTTAGCTCGAAATCGAGGCTGGGTGTAATGTCCTTGGCTAGTTTCTGAGCCATCAAGGCAAGTGAAAAATTTCGATGAAAGGCGAACTTCGTTTCAGGAACGTTATTTCTCTTGTTCTCAAGCAGGATATTTTCTAGCACAACGACATCAGAAGCAATCTCTCTTTTGCTTAGTTGACGACTAGCAATCAATGCAGGAATGTATGCACCCAATGAAGCACCTGAGCATAGTATTGTTATGGTTTCTTGTCTCATTTCTTTCAACATTGGCTGATATTGCAATGTCATTAATTAAGTTTTTGAATATCAAGGTCAGCAAAAATATTGTCCATTCTGTTGAGAATTTGTTCTCTCTCCTGATCATTATCAGATACTATAGACCCATAAAGTCTACCCTTATAGGTTCTTCTCTGATTAGCACTAGCTTTGTGTAGCTGCCAATTCACATTCAAGGTGTTCGATGCAAGCGGTAGAATACCGCTTGGTCTATCTTTGAGAAATAGAATTTCGGCTTGGTGCATTCCTTGAAGAATCTCGGAAAACGCTACATGACGTGAAAAACCGAGCGAAAAGAACATTAGACTACTCTGGGTGGAAAATTGGGCAAGGAAACGATCAATATAGTGGTTGATAAATCCCATTGACTTCCTGGCGTTAATTTCCACTAAGGGTACGATTTTTCTTGATTGCAAAAGCATTGAATCAAGGCAGACAGGGCCCAAATATCCAACTCGATACAACTGGGCAGCGATCGCCTCAACTTGTTCAAAATATCCCGATCTGTCCAGAAACTCTTGAAATGACGACTCAGCCGTTTGGATACCAGAAAAGGCAAAGCCAGAATTTTTCATTTTTTGAATAGATAAAATTTTGGTTTCGCCTGTGGTATCTATCTCAAGTTGACAAGAAAAATCGGTCTGCTTATTCAGCAACGGTTCTAGCAAAAATCTTGTGTGTTTCCCCTCATGCTCCTGTTTTGAGATATACGTCACAATTCTCTGCAAGATTTGCTTTGAAGAAATTAGCAGATTTCCCTTCCCAGAGACCCCAAATTCATCCTTAATTAGGAATGGAGAGGACTCAAGAAAACGCTGGCCGACTGCATCTAAATCACTAGCACAATAGACAATCTCTCCTACAGTATCTGGAAACAGGTGTTTCGCTAGTTGATGGGAGAATAATTTGGAATTGACCTTCTTGACAATTTCAATATCTAAGCCTAGACATTGAAGACCATAGTGCTGACACAGTTTTTTAGTAAAGGGTTCTATTGAGTAAGGCGAAAGCGTTGATAGAGGAGTTAGTAAGTCTTGGTAGTAACCATCGTTTCCAGCGTCAAGAAGCAGTTCGCAAATACCTTTATGGGATCGCTTCTCTTCACCTGACGTTTTTTCGATTAAAGCAAACTGATTGTGAGAAAAACAAAAGCCTAGTTCCCACAAATAATCTTTATAGGAACCATCCATAGGTAGGCGTGTAATCAGTACATCATCAGTCGAATCACAGAACACAAATTGTAGCTCGTCCATAACACTGACGATTTCATCAGCTTGCGGATCTGCGATCGCCGGTAACGAAGAAATGTTTGCCTCTCTCCAGAATTGCTCTGCATTAAAGCTTCCTAAATATAAACAAGGGCTACCAATTCGCATTTAAGCCTCTTTGCTCAAGCTATTTTTGCTTTGAGAGAAAATCACACAAGCTACCAACGGACATTAGATTAGAAAAGTCCAGGTTATCAAAATCAATCTGAATATCTAACTCTTCTTCAAGCTTTAACATAAACGTGACCATTTGCAGAGAGTCCAGACCAATATCATTGATGATATCCGTATCATCAGATAAGGTCATCACTGCTACGGGAGTGTCCTTAACTTCACTGAGAATTTTCTTAATTGTTTCTTGCATGAATTCGTTTCTTTTTGTTAATTTTTTGTTCAAATCTGCTTGGCTTGCTTTAGCATTTCACTGTCAGATGCTTACGGTCTATAGTAATAAGTATTACGCATTTTAGTATTTACTATGGATTGATATTGTTTAATAGTCAATATTCAATTAAGTAAATTGGCAAGCGAATTCATTCTAGTACACCTTAAACAGGTGTACGGATGAGATGCACATAATGGGTTTTCTTTTGTGACTGCGTTTGCGATCGCAAACTCTTCTAAAACCGTCACCCATGAATCAGAGATAGAACGGTGTTTAGCAATTGCCAGGATAATAGAATATTTAATTAAGTGTTCCCTTTTCAAAACTCTAGCGATTTCTTGATCGGTAACATCATTCTCAAAACATGGGGGCAAACCGAGTTCTAAGACTCGAAAAGTTAGAATGGCTTGGACGCATTTTTCGCAGTGTCCACAGTTACGATCTTTTTGTTCTCCTTCCCAACAGACTCTGAGAGTTTGTAAAGCTTCTGGCCAGTCAATAATTTGCATGAGTTTAGCCGGACGGGAAAACGCTCCACCATCATGGATAATTGAGAAAGTCCTGCTGGACAGTAAGGGATCTGTTAAGGGATTTGAACCCCATCCCCAAGATAAATCGATCGCATGGTAAGGGCTAGAGCTAGGTATTAGCCCCATTGAATAGCTACCTTGCAATAGCATCAAACAGGATGCTACAACTGCTCCATGAGCATCCTCCCAATTTTGATTGAAAATATTACGAAAGTTACTTGCCATAGGGATAAGTTCTAAACCCAGACTGGTGAGAGCCAACTTGGATTTTTGCATTGCTCTATCAAAGAATTCTGGCATAGAAAGGGGAATGTCCAATCCATGAATCATCAACCCTGCTTGTAGAGGACGTTGACTTCTGCCACACTTTCCTTGGCTATGACGAAATGCAGTAAAGCAGCTATCCAACCCACCTGAAAAAGCCGAAATTGCCCGCTCCGGTCTGTTAGCTACGGAGTATTCTTGCTCAATTTCTGCGGTAATTTCAACCTGCTGGTAATGCTTTGGCCGCCAGCATGACCATACTGCCTGAAACTCTTGCAGATTTTGCAATAAACAGGGAGAAACCTCACCATGAACCAGTATGTCAGTGCCTTGGCTCATAGCGGGAAAAATAGTAGCTATAACAAATGGGTCGCAGCTTTTAGTAAGCAGAGAACTATATTCCGCTTGTACCTGATACCACAAAAGATTTCTTTGTCGATCTGGAGTTTCAATTGTGACACCAACTGTGGCTATGCCATTGTTTTCAACGACCTGTTCTTGCCAAAAATGAGTGCGAACCATAACTTAATTGACCTATTTTTTTGATTCGAGAGTGAATTTTATAAACTAAGCGTACAGACAATAAGGGCATTTAATTTGTTCTGCATGTTTTTTATTCAGGAAGGATATGGTGTGAAATAGCCTAAGTTTTAACTTTGGCAATAATTTTCCATTAATTCATAGGTCACAGGCAAGATTGCTGAGGAGCTTTTAACAAATTTACAAAAGGGAACTTGATGAGTCCAGCTTTCATAAAATGACTCATTTTTATGATAAGAATTAGCTAATAAAATATGAGGAATACCCAAAAGTACACATATAATATGACCATGCAAGCGATTGGTAAAAATTATTCTATGTTGCTTAAATTGATATATTCCACAGTGCATCATGCCCAAAGCAATGCGATGCATCTTAGGATTATATAAGCTATTCAGTTTTACTGAGTGTGTATCGAATGTTTGTTGTAGCTGCTCCAATATCCATTGCATGAAATTGGCTGAACTTATTTGCACATCACTAGGTGCAAGTTGTAAATTATTAAGCGTTGATTCGCAGAACTCCCAATAATTAAATTGCAGGGTAATCCAATCATCCGTAATTACTTTGGGTAAAGTAAATATGGGAGCAGATGAAAAATCTTTATTTAGTTCTGCATCACACCGACAGTGATATAAAATAGAAGATTTTCTTTCTATCTCATAACTTTTTAAATATACAGTATTAGCTAAATGAAAAGCTATATCAGTTGTTTTTAATACTTGACAGTTGCTAAAGTATTTTATGGCTATTTCATAACTATTTTGTTCACG
The DNA here is from genome assembly GCF_036917195.1 of Nostoc sp. GTDB lineage: Bacteria > Cyanobacteriota > Cyanobacteriia > Cyanobacteriales > Nostocaceae > Nostoc. The sequence continues at coordinate 32,260 of NZ_JBALDG010000096.1, read as the reverse complement.
AATAAATAAAGTTAAATTAGGATGAGAGTTAAAAATATTAGCAGCACGTTCTAAACTATCTGCGTTAGTAAAATAAACGCTTTGTGGCATAATTATGATAGGTCGATCATGATATTGAGAAATGATATACTCTCGGAATTTTTGATGATCGGTCCACAAATTCCCTAAACTCCATAAATCTCCTAAATTGCCTCCACCATGAAGAAAGATAGGAGCGTTACCAACCTGTTTTTCCATTTCCTCAGCAGAAAAATCTGATATACCACTAGCATACTTAATTTTTGTTTTGCAGATATCAGTCAAGTAAAAGACCTCACCTAACCAAATTAAGTGATCGCCAATGTTGCGTTCTGCTGGATAATCTAGTAAGGCACACTCGTCAAATTGGCCTATTTTGGCTAAATCTTGATGTAAAGTTTGTTTGATATTTTCGGCAACTGAAGTATTTTTCATTTTTTTAACATAGACGCGTTAGCAAAGCGGGGCGCTCTTAGCGCACAGCGGTAGCAACGTACTCCTGCGGAGAAGCAAGCTACGCGTAGCGTCTCCTCTTGGGAGAAGGAGCGTCAGAGACGCAGAGGACATACAGACAGGACTTATATCGTATTTGGTTTCGTTTCTCAACCTCATCTACCCTTATAAAGATAATTGTGTTGCATGAAACAACATCTTTGCCATATATAATTTGTTTGTTAAATTAGCCTCCAGAAACGCTTTCTCTTTTTCTATCAGTGCAAATTTGCTTAGATAAGCTGTATGTAGTTGGCTCAATAATACCTCACAACGATGCATTTCATCTGCTGTTGACAAAATTGCCGTTCTTGCGATTTTAAACATGATATGAGCATCTGTCAAAGAAATAGATTTACTCAAAAGTTCAGACATGGCATCACGAATAATTTGCTTACACGTTTGATTTTGTGCATCTGCAAACTTTTGTGAAACACCTTCTGGATTTCTATACAAATATCCTCTTATATTTGGCAGTATGGCTAATTGTGTAACTCGACTTAATCGATACCACAAATCATAATCTTCGGCATGAATTCTATCGAGTCGATAACCACCCACCTGCAATAATAAATCACGGCGAGCGACAATTGTGTCATGCGAAAAATATGGATAAAAGAGTAATTCCCAAGGAATTAATGTTGATGGCAAAACAAAACAAGGGTATATATTGTTGCTGATTGTTTGCTTATGGTCGTCAATCACAAAAACACGCGTGCCAACTAAACCAATATGGGGGTGCTGCTCCAGATAGCTAACTTGTTCGGCCAGTCGAGTCGGGGTACTATAATTATCCGCATCTTGACGTGCAACCAAGGTTCCCTGGGCAATCTCTAACCCTTTGTTGAGTGTGCGAATCAATCCTATATTTTTCGGGTTATGTACAACAACAATCCGTTGGTCTTGCTGTGCATATGCGGCTAGGATATCAGCAGTTTGATCGGTAGACCCATCGTTAAGAACAATTAACTCAAAGTCTTCAAGTGTTTGAGACAAAATGCTGTCTATTGCTCGGCTGATATACATACCCATATTGAACGTAGGCAGTATGACAGATACTAACGTCTTCAATTTTTAATTTTTATTTGCTGTGTTGATTAACTGTAAAAATCCGATTTGATTTTTGAAAGTTCTTTTTAGAATAAATCGCACTAGACGCAGAGTAGCTTACCGTAGGAGAAACAACAAGCTAGTCAGGGAAAGAGATACACAGAGAGAGAATTTCACAAATTAAATAGGATAGCTATTACAAAACATTAGTAAAAACACAATTCACTTGTCAAGCTTTTTTAATAATTATATTTTCTCAAAAATAAAAATCTAATATTAAGTTTTATTAAAAAAGTAGGAAAAGTAGGAGCAATCTTGAAATTTTACCAAACAATCGAAAGATTTATCTATGCTACACATTAACATTTGGATTACTACGTGTTAAAAAATCTTCCCAACGGTTCGACTATGATTGCTTTGGGTAAGAAAATGTAATCATTTTGTAGTCAATATCTTATACCCTATTTTGTGACCGCACCTGCAGAATGTATGACTTCCTATCGGTGTCACCATACTACGCGCCGATGCTACTGCAAAAGCAGGCACAGAAAAAGCCTAGAGATCGGATTTGCAACTACGATGAGTTGAAAGAGTATTTCCAATACACACTATTTTCAGAATTCTTTAAGTAACCTACAGTTTATCAGTCTATATTACTAAATTCCTCATCTCCCTATGAGCAAGGAGTTTTAATCTTTTATAACTTTCACTCCAATGTGTAATTTGTTGTCTCTGAACGCCTGAAAACACTTATTTGAGCGTAGCTAAAATAGGGATGTTTACGACGAGCTACGGTAATGCTTATTCAATCTGAATCCGTTAAACCTTTTTACAGTCAGCATTTACGTTTTTCAGATAAGTCTGTTGGCTTAGAAAAAACTCATAGTCATATATGTGTTCAATTTGACTTAATTATGAGTAATTTGCTTTTTATTTTTCACCAATAAAAACTTTTGTTAATAAAGCAAGAAACATGAAAGTGTCAAGTCAAAATTAATGTATTCTAAGTTGAAGCGTGGAACTTATAAGTGAAAAAAAATCTGCTCTCAACTCCGCTTAATTTATTGGAGTCTGAGATGTTTTTTCCGTACTAATTCCAACCATAAAATATCCCCTATAACTTACATACAATAATAAAGCAGCTACCAAAATGCATCCTAAGACTGCGGTTAAGTTCGATCGAGAGACATTCAACAGAATGAAGCGAGATATCGAGCTTCTATCTAAGACAAATCGAGGCAGACAGAATTCTCCAAGCTTTGCCACTGAAATTCCAGAAGAGATTGGTATTCAGCTTACCTATCGATGCAATTTAAGATGCGAAACGTGTTTTCAATGGAACGACCAAGGCTTTTTCCATCATCTGAATAAGGCTCAGTTGAAGGGTGAATTGGACGCTTCTATTTTTGAGAAGATCCTCTATGAAACTGAGTCTGCCAAGTCAAACTTATATTTATGGGGTGGTGAGCCACTGGTTCACCATGACTGGTCTGAACTTTGTCGAATGCTAGAGAAAGATCCCCGTTGGACTGTTATTTGTACCAACGGTCTTCTGATTGAGAAAGAGCTAGATTCGCTACTACCAATTTCTTCAAATCTCGTCCTCCTGGTTAGCGTTGATGGATTTCAGGAGGACAACGACGCAATCCGGGGTAAGGGAACTTTTAACCGTGTCTTGCATAACATTGACATTGTTCGCTCCCTACAAAAAAAGGGTGAGTTTAAGGGCAAAATCTCAATTAGCGCTGTGTTGAATGGTGAACTTGCACCGCGACTTTATGATTTCGTTGAATACTGCGAGAGCCTTGAAATTGACAGTCTGTACCTTGTCTACCCCTGGTATATTCCAGAAACTGTTGCCAACAAAATGGACGAGTATTTTAAGACCAACTTTGGTTGGCTAAACACATTACCAGAGCAACCTAAAGCCAGTTGGCACTCTTACACATATCACGTTGATACCGAGAAAGTGGAACTACTACGTCAGCAAATTGAGAAAGTCAATACTCGCACCTGGAATATACGCATTAGGTATCAGCCAGCTCTAGAAGCTGATGAGTTCTCTGCTTTTGTGGGTGGTAGTGATGAACCAGGACAGAGACGTAGCCGATGTCTGTCGATTTCAAACAGAATGGATGTTCTCGCTGATGGCAGCGTTAGCTCGTGTAAACTGTTCCCCGAATTTAATATTGGCAACCTTTATGAGAAAGGTGTTTTAGAAATTTGGCAAAGTGATGCCTTTAAAAGAGTGCGGGAAACTATCCACGGCAGGTTAACTCCGATTTGTTCTAAGTGTGTGCTTCTGTATCGGCACGGACTCTGAGACAATATTTAGCCGCTAAGTTGCGATCGTTGGAGTATATCAATGAAAATTTTAGGATTCATTGGGCGTTCAGATGTTCCCCTAGCCCATGACGGTGCTGCCAGCTTAATCATAAATAATAAAATTAAGTTCGCTCTCGAACAAGAACGCTTGACCCGCACGCGATATGCCGAAGGTCAAGGCTGTTTTGATGCCACGAAAGCGTGTTTAGATAGTGCTAACCTTCGTCTCTCAGATATAGACTATATTGCCTATGGCTGGCTTGAAGACCTCAAGTCAGGTACTCAAGTTTCAGACTACGTGGTTGCATCCAACGAACTTACACCAATACTTTTGCCACCGGAACTGTTTAGGTATACCGAGCCGCCTGATATTCATTTTGTTAAACACCACTATGCCCATGCTGCCGTCACATTTTTTACTAGTGGTTTTGACAGCGCCGCCGTCCTGGTAATGGATGGACAAGGGGAGGGGGTTTCGGTTTCTCTGTTTCACGCCAAGGGCAACACTATTGAGCTAATTGAAACTTATCCTGTGGATACCTCACTGGGAATGTTCTACGGGGCAGCAGGGGCCCGCGCTGGTCTGGGTTGGCACTCTGGCCCAGGTAAGCTGATGGGGTTAGCGCCCTTTGGTCAAGTTAGGGAGTCAATTGATTTTCACTTCGACCCAGACACCGGACGTTTCACGCTACCTACATTCATCCAAAAAGCCATTGATGACTCCCCGACACGCATAACAGCGAATGACATCGGCACGTTTTGGCTTGACTATTTCAAGAACTATCATTATCCCTATCAGGATACGTGGACATCGGATTGGGAATTGGTTAAGGCTTACCATATCGCTCATTATGCTGACTTTGCTGCATCTGTTCAGCACACCCTAGAAACCATTGGTCATAATCTGGTACTTCGGATTAAGAAGTTAACAGGAGAGAAGAATCTAGTTCTCAGCGGTGGTTGTGCATTGAACTGCACTATGAATGAGGCATTGAGTCAGCAGAAGATTTTTGATAATATTTACGTCTTTCCTGCTGCCAATGATGCCGGGTGCAGCATTGGTGCGGCGTTAGCGGTATCTCATCTATTCAATCCACCAACTTCACCGTCAGAGAGATTACCCAGTCCCGCTTTTGGAAGTACGTTTACCAGCGACGCAATCATCGCGGCGATTAAAGACTACGGCTTTATCCCGGAAAAACTGTCTTTAGAAGAACTGATTGAGCGTGTAGCCGAGGATCTAGCCGCAGACAAAATTGTGGCTTGGTTTAGAGGTCAAGACGAATTTGGCCCTCGTGCTTTGGGGCGACGTAGCTTTCTAGCTAATCCCTCACATAGAGAAACTCTAGGGCGGCTTAATAAAATTAAAGGCAGAGAAATGTGGCGACCTTTAGCTCCCAGCGTTCTGAGCGAAAAAGCAGAAATCGTGCTGGAAGGTTCGCTAGATCCGGGGCTACATCGCTATATGCTAGGGACGGCTACCATCCGACCGGAATGGCGAACTAAGATTCCGGCTGTTGTCCACGTTGATTTTACCACCCGCTCTCATCTGGTGGAAAAAGAGCAAGATGGCATTTATTGGTCTTTAATCGATCGCTTCTATCAAAAGACAGGTATTCCTTTAGTCTGCAATACTTCCCTAAACGTGGCGGGTCAACCTCTTGTCCATAAGCCAGAGGAGGTATTAGATATTTACACCACTAAAGATGATGTCCAAACTCTGGTAATTGAAGACTTTTACTTAACGAAGCCTGATATTGGTACAGAATTAGGCGGCGATCGCGTCTAGATTCATTAGTTCCCGTTTGTCTGTCTAAGGTATGTCATGCGGTTCTCTTTAATTGTGCCTACCGTCAACCGAGTCAACGAGTTAGGGCGGCTGTTTCAGTCCTTGGCTACCCAGGATTGCGATGATTTTGAGGTCATTCTTGTTGACCAGAATTTGGACAATCGATTAGAAGAGTTGGTGACTTCCTACAGTCAACAATTTTCCATCTTGCACCTGAAGCAGACAAAACGGGGTTTATCCCGTGCTAGAAACTTAGGAAAGTTATATCTGAAAGGAGATATCATCGCTTTTCCTGACGATGATAGTGTGTACCCTTCAACAGTGTTATCCCAAGTAGCTGATTTTTTTGAGAATGAAGCTGCTTGGGATGGGGTAATTGCCAGAATCTTTGACTTGAATAACGATCAAAATGCCTTTGAGTTTTGCGGGGGCGACGATGAATCAGGATGTGTTGATTACTGGAAAGGATATACGGTCGGCATATCTCATGCCATGTTCTTTCGCGCTTCTGTTGTGAAAAATCTGGATTTTGATGAAGCGATGGGTGTAGGTTCAGGGACACCCTGGGGCGCTGGGGAAGATGTTGATTATCTATTTCAATGTCTTAATGCAGGCTATCAGTTTTACTATGATTCTAAGTTATATGTTAGACATCCAACCCCACTTAAAAAAAATAACTTTCGCCAACAAATTCAACGAGAATATTTCTATGGATTGGGTAATGGCTATTTGCTAGGTAAGCATAATTTACCTGAGCCATTAATCCATTCTGCTACAAATTCATCGTACCAACATGTAATTTTGGAAGTTATTCAAGGGAACTTAAAACGTGCCGCCTATTTCTTTGCCTATGGTCTGGGAACCTCAATTGGATATTTCCAGAGTATTAAGAAATACCAAATGGTTCATCTACCGACCAACCAGCTAATTTAGGATAAATAAGATATTATGCGATTTTCTCTAATTTTAGCAACTAAAAACAGAGTTACAGAAGTTGAGCGTTTTTTGCGATCGCTCATAACTCAAAGCTATACAGATTTTGAAGTGATTGTTGTCGATCAAAATCGAGACGATCGCCTAGTTGAATTAATAGAATTCTATAGTCAAAAGTTTTCTATCTTACACCTTAAACAACTAGAACCTGGATTGTCGCGTGCCAGAAATCTGGGGCGATCGCATATCAAAGGTGATTTGGTTGCTTTTCCAGATGATGACTGCTTATATCCACCTGATTTGTTAGCTCAAGTTGTACGTTATTTTGAAAATAGCCAGACAGAGGTTGTCATTGCCAGAGCTTTTGATATAGATGAAGATAAAAACGCATTTTTATATTGTGGTGACGATAACTCAGGTGTAGTGGATCTAGAAAAAGCATTTCGGATTGGAATCACATTTTTGATGTTCTTTCATGCCCATATCGTCAAAGAGATTGCCTTTGATGAAACCCTCGGCCCAGGTTCAGGTACGCCCTGGGGATGCGGAGAAGATATGGATTATTTGTTCAAATGTGTTAAGGCAGGATACAAGATTTACTACAATGCCAAACTAATTGTTCGCCATCCAAATCCATTCAAAATTTATAACTTCCGTCAACTTTTGTGGCGTGAATATAGCTATGGTCGGGGAAATGGATACTTAATGGGTAATAATTTTCCTGCTTCCTTTGTTAAGGCTGAGATTTTGCCTAATTTTCCCTATGTAATTACATATATGTTTCAAGGTCGGTTCGACTATTCTGCATATGTTGCTGCGGCAATTATTGGGATGTCGCTAGGGTATTGGGATAGTGTAAAACAACCTAAAAGTATTCAGACCATGCAAAAATCAACAGTGGGTTCGATATCATGAAATTCTCACTAATCGTAGCCACTAAAAATAGAGTGAATCAGGTCGATCGCTTTTTGCGATCGCTAACAACTCAAGGGGACGAAAACTTTGAGGTTATTATTGTTGACCAAAACTTAGACAACCGATTGAGTGATGTGGTGAGTCGCTACACTCAACAATTTCCGATTACACACATTAAGCTGGAAACGCCTGGTACGTCACGCGCTCGCAACCGGGGACTTGTGTTAGCTAAGGGTGATATCATTGCGTTCCCCGATGATGATTGTGTATATCCTCCTGGTTTTTTAACAAAAGTCTCTCATTTTTTTGCAGATTCAACCTGGGATGGTTTGACCGTCAGGGTGATGGAATTAGAAGGCGATCGCGATGCCTTCGACTACTGCTTGCAAGAGTCTGGTAAAGTTGACTATGTAACAGGTGTAAGCGTCGGCATCGGGCCGTCGATGTTCTTCCGATCCCACTCGGCTAAGAAAGTTGCTTTTGATGAAGACATGGGGCCAGGGATGACATGGGTGGGCGGAGAAGATACAGATTACCTCCTGCGCTGTCTTGATTGTGATGCGGCTATTTACTATAACTTTGACTTATTTGTCAGACATCCAAGACCGAATGATATTTATAGTATTCGTCAACTCATCCGCAGAGAGTTTACCTATGGGCGCGGATATGGGTATTTGATGAGAAAGCGTAACGCGCCGTGGACTTACGTAACTTGGGAGTTACTAATCCCATTTTGGCTAGCGGTGAAATATGTACTAATAGGAAAGTTTCGTGATGCGCTAACCTGTCCAGGCATGGGGATAGCTCGAATAATAGGCTATTGGGAGGGTATACAGAAATTTAAAGGGGGAAATTATCATGAGTTTGAAGTACGTTCAAATTGAAACAACCAGTGTTTGCAATCATCGCTGCTTCTTTTGTCCTGTGTCTATGGATAAACGGGAAAAAAGCGAGCTATCTCTGCAAAAGATAGAGAAGATTATTGAGGGACTCCATGATTATCCCATTGAGGCGATCGCTCTCAGCGGTTTTATGGAAGCAACCTATGATAAAGAGCTAGTTGAGAAGATTACTGTTATTCGGAATGCAGGTTATAAAGTTTCGCTCTACAGCAATGGATCGGGGCTGAAGCCAGAATTAACCGACCAACTGCTCAATTTAGGAGTAAGCAGTTTTACATTCAACCTCTCAACGTTGGATGAAGCCCAATATCGCCAAACTCGTGGATCGCGAGATTTACCCAAAGTTTTATCTAATCTTGACTATCTGTTAGCTCAAGCACCTGTTCGAGCGCGAAAGGTGAAAGTAGATTTAGTAGTAGTTGGGGCTTTGGATCGGCAACATGCAGCAAGCTTTAAAATAATTCAAGACAGATTTGCAAATACAGCGGTTTCTAGTATTTTGATTATTCCGATGGTTGAATTTGCTGGAAAAGCAAACCAGGGATTATTACCTATTAAACCCAATCATCAAAAATTACAAGGTTGCCTCTGGAATCGTGACAAACAGTGGCTACATTTTGATGCCAACGGTGAAGCTATTTTATGCTGCCACGATTACTTCTCTAAATATAAAATGGGCAACATCAGTAATGCTAGTGTGAGCGAGATTTATCAAGGAAATCCGATCCAGCAATGGCGACGTTGGGTTAGCGGAGAAGAAGAAGCGCCAGCAGATTTTATCTGCCGTAGCTGTGCTTATGCGATCGCAGATAATCACGTTGAAAATTTACGTAAATCGTTCTGCGTTCGCTGTGAGTTACCCGACATATTAGGAGTAGATAATTCTTGCAAAAAATGTGGCGATGTTGGGCTTGTCATTGATGCCATTGAGAAACATCCTCAACTCTTGTCTCCAGCATAATTAGGAAATTTAAAGATGCGGTTTTCTCTGATTTTATCAACCAAACATAGGGTACAAGAGTTAAAGCGTTTTCTCGAATCACTTGCAGCCCAAACCTGCGCTGATTTTGAGTTAATCCTAATTGACCAAAATGCCGATGACCGATTGGCAGAACTCGTAAAGTTTTACAGTCAGAAATTTCCAATTATTCACATAAAACAACCATCACCTGGACTATCTCGCGCCCGTAATCAAGGCTTGCAGCATGTCAAGGGTGAGTTATTTGGCTTTCCTGACGATGACTGTATTTACCCTCCCGATTTTTTGGCGAAGGTGTCCCAGTTTTTTAATCGTGATTTAGCTTGGGGCGGATTAATCATCAACGTTCTAGATTTAGAGTCAGATAAAGAGGCGATGCTCCATAGTCCTGAAAGTGCTGGAGTGGTTGATTATGACAAGGGATGGATCGTTGGCATGACTGCTGCCTTATTTTATCGTGGTGAGTTTGCCAAGGTTCAATTTGACGAAAATATGGGGCCTGGTACGCCTTGGGCGGGAGCTGAGGATGTTGATTACTTATATAGCTGTCTTGATGCAGGAGCCAAGACTTACTTCGATCCAGAAATTGTTATTCGACATCCTACCCCGACTAAACTTTATTCTATTTCTCAATCAATTAAAAGAGAGTATAACCACGGTCGTGGTGCTGGATTCTTGATGAGGAAATGCAAGTTTCCATTGTCAAAGGTGCTTTGGCTAATGACTAATCCATTAATCTATACGCCTATTTTTATTTTTCAAGGTAGAGTCCGTGCGGCAATTTGTTTTCCTGGCATATCTCTAGGTAGGGCGCAGGGATATTTTGGGAGTTGGAAAATGCCTCAAAAAGCATTGCTACAAGTACTCAAACATAATTAATTACACATTTTGTTTCCCTGTTCCCTCTGTACACGAATGAATTTAATTTTGTGCAACTACTTAAAGTAAACAATAAGGGGTAAATCAATGAATTTGTTAACCGACATTGCCCTTCCTAAATGGGTTGTCATTCAGCTCGAAGAAAGATGCAATCTTCGATGCAAGATGTGCTATGAATGGGGTGAAAATGGTTCCTATTTTGGGAAGGAAAAGTTGGTTTCCCTTGATTACCCTGTAATTGAGAGAGCAGTTAAAGCGCTGCTGCCGGGTAAGCCTTTTTTCGGATTGTTTGGTGGTGAGCCGCTTTTGTATCCTCATATAGAAAAACTCATTAAGTTAATTAAAGATGGCGGCTGCAAAGTTGATATGCCGACCAACGGAACTCTGATTGAGAAAAAAGCAGAAATGCTCGTCGAAGCCAAGCCCGATCGCCTGTGGATTTCGCTAGATGGGCCACCAGAAATTAATGATAGCCAGCGAGGTCAAGGGGTTTTCGAGAAAGTTATGCGGGGTATTGATCGTCTCCATGAAGTGCGAGCTGCAAAAGGAAGTGCTTTTCCTAAAATTGGTGTGACGTTTATTGTTACCCCAATCACCCACCGCTATATTGAAGAATTTTTCCTCTCTTGGCTCGATCTGTCTAAAATTGAGCATTTGAGTATTGAATTTCAGACCTATTCCACTTCTGAGCAATATCTGAAGTATGCCGAGATTTTGAAAACTAAATTTGGCATCGATCAAGCTCCTGTGGCTGCGGGTGTAGTTCAAGATCCAGCTAGCTTTGCTGATATGGATTTTGAGTATATTGTCGAGCAAATGCTGAAAGTGAAGGCGGTTTGTGAACAGAGGGGAATCTATTTCGTTGCCTATCCTAAAACCATCGAACACAGTAATGTCCGCAACTTCTTCACGGCTAACTGGCAAGACATGGTTGATAAGCGGACGTTCTGCGCGTTTCCTTGGCTATATAACGAAATTTCTGCTAGAGGAGATGTAACTGTATGCCATACGTTTTACGATCTTCCCGTGGGGAATATTCATCAAGAAGATATTTTAGATATTTGGAAGGGAGAGCGAATTAAGCAAGTGCGAAATCATTTACGTAAAAATCTATTTCCTATCTGCACGGCTTGCGCTCGATATTATGCAGATCCAACTAAGCATTAATTCATTTGACTATCGGCTTAAAGAAACATGGAAAAGCCTCTATGCATTGGTATTCTTGGAGCTGCAAATATTGCAAAGCGGGCTATTATCGAACCAGTTAAAAAGTTAAAGGGGGTTGAAGTTTTTGGTGTTGCCGCTAGAGACATCGCCAAAGCTGAGAAGTTTGCCCAAGATTATGGTATTCAAGAGGTATTTCCTAGTTATGATGCTTTGGTGCAGAGCGACCGCATTGACGCGGTTTACATTCCTCTTGCTAATCACCTTCATACCCCCTGGATACTTAAGACCGCCCAGGCTAAGAAGCCGATTTTAGTTGAAAAGCCTATCTGTTTGAGCATTGAAGAGTTTGATGCCATAGAAACAGCTGTTGCAACTTATGGAGTTCCCATGTTGGAGGCTGTTATGGTTCAGCACCATCCCTGGCAAAAAAAGCTGCGGGAGATTGTGGAGTCAGGGATCTATGGAAACGTTAAATCTATCCGAACTAGCTTGACGTTGCAATTTTCTGAGGCAGAGAATCCAGGCAATTATCGATTTTCTTCAAAGCTTGGCGGCGGAGCCTTCTTTGATTTAGGAACATATTGGATTCAGCTTGTGCAAATTTGTCTAGGATTGCAGCCAGACATGATCGCCGCCCAAGCCGTATTTAACAAACCCGACGGCGTTGATTTGGCATTCAAAGCTAGTTTGGCTTTTACAAATGGTGCGATCACTGAGTTTGACTGCTCTTTTGAACGCCCTTTTGAAGCTAATCACTGGCTGGAACTAGAAAAAGCGCAGATTAAAATAAGAAATTTTTTTCGTCCACTATTTGGCATCCAGGCAATGAGCTTTGATGTGCATCACCTAGACACTGGCGAAACGGAAAAAATCAAGTTTCCGGTGCAGAATTACTATGTCAATCAACTTGAATTTTTCTTACGAGTTCTTGAGGGAAGTGAAAAAAATTTCCCTCTAAGTCAAACCCGTGAACGAGTCAAAATTATGGCAGAGATATATCGCGTGGCAATGGATTTATAAGCATGGCTGGAGGTTTCCGTGGTAGATCGCTCTGAGCAAAATAAAAAAGCGCGTTGGAAAGCCGTTCAAGCCCTCTTGACGACCTATCGCAAGGGTTTGCCCTTGCAAGCGATCGCTCGCTCGGAGAACCAATCGCTTTCCTTTGGTCAAGAGCGGCTGTGGTTGCTTAACCAGTTCGGTGGGGATAATACGGTTTATAATATGCCGTTTGCCTTTTGGATAAATGGCTCTCTGGATCTGTATGCACTGGAGAAAAGTATCCAGGAAATTGTTCGTCGTCACGACATTCTCAGAACTACTTTTTTGTCAGTCGGCGCACAAGCTGTCCCAGTCATTGCCCCAAAGAGCGATCTGAGGCTGTCAGTGACCGATTTACGACAGCTACCTCCAGCAGAGCAAGAAGCGCGGTATCAGTGCATTAGCCAGGATGAAATTAGCAAGCCGTTTGATTTAGCCCAAGGTTCGCTCTGGCGGTTTCAATTACTCCAGTTTACCGAAGAGAAATACGTACTATTGATGACTATTCATCACATTATCTATGATGGATGGTCTCAAAGTGTGTTTACCAAAGAACTCTCAATTCTTTACAAAGACTTTTCTAGCGGTCAGTCCTCATCATTACCCGACTTGCCAATCCAGTATGCTGACTTTGCTCACTGGCAACGGCAATGGCTAACCGGTGAAATTTTACAATCCCAGAGATCCTATTGGCAACAGCAGCTAGCGGGCGATTTACCAACCCTGCACCTACCGTTTGAGCTACCTCAAGCTGTGCAGACATCTAGCACAACGTACAAGGGTGAGCGTCAGCCTGTAGAATTCTCCCCCCATCTCACAGTAGCCCTCAAACAACTAGGCGATCGCCAAGGGGTGACGTTATTTGTGGTTCTGTTAGCGGCATTGAATGTACTGCTATATCAATATACGCAACAACAGGATATTATTGTTTGTTCTACCCAGGCGGGTCGCAATATAGGTAAAGTTCAGGGATTGATTGGGTTTTTCAATACAGTTGTTCCAGTACGAACCGATTTATCTGGGAATCCAAGCTTTTTAGATTTAGTGGACAGAATCCATCAGGTTGTTTTAGATGGATACCAACACCAGGATATGCCGCTACAACTGTTGGCAGACACTTCATATTTTGCCCATAAGCGGCTGTATCAGGTGATGTTAGTGTTGCAAAATACACCCAGTGAACTTCTGACGCTTCCAGGAGTACAGGTTGAATCTCAGTACCTCTCAAATGGCACCGCTAATTTTGACTTATTTTTATCCCTCATTTCCCTAGAGAAACCTGTCGATCAACTCACAGGATATTTAGAATATAAAACTGAGCTATTTACGCCCTCGGCAATTGCGAAATTATTAGAAAATTTTCAAGAGTTATTGGCAAATCTGGTTGAGAATCCCCATCAGCAACTCTCAGATTTGCCGCTGTTCATGACGGACGAACAGCAATTATCGTTATTGGCAGACCTTTCAAAGGAATCTACCAAGCCATTTGTTGGTCCCCGCACCCCAATCGAGCGGCAGTTGGCTCAGATTTGGTCAGACGTATTGGGGCGAGAGCAGATTAGTATTTATGACAATTTCTTTGGACTGGGGGGACATTCTCTGCTAGCAACCCAGGTAATTTCCCGTGTAAATACAGCCTTCGGTGCAGAGTTACCGATTCTGCCAATTTTTCAACATCCAACCATTGCAGCGCTGGCAGAGGCGATCGCGGCTTGTTTGCAACAGGAGCTTGGCATAACATCGCTCAAGATTGAGCTTGTACGAAGAGAAAATAAGCTCCCTCTGTCTTTTTCCCAGCAACAACTGTGGTTTCTAGATCGGTTTGGCAGCAGTGTTGCCTACAATCTGCCGATGGCTTTAGTGTTTACTGGTGCGCTCAAGGTCACAGCACTACACCAAACATTACAGGAAATTGTTGATCGCCATGAGAGTCTACGGACTACATTTAGCGCAGATGACGGTACTCCCTATCAGATGATTCACTCCCAGATGGCGATCGCTCTGCCTGTGGTTGACTTGAGTTCCTGGGAACCAGAAGAAGTTAGGCTGGAAGTGAAGCGTCTCCTTGTTGCTGAAGCAAACTGTCCGTTTAACCTCAGCCAAGACCCGATGCTGCGAGCCACTTTGCTGCATCTGGGTCAATCTCCTTTCTGTGTTGATGCTACAAGTTGCGATCGCCTCAATCCTTCAGAAAACCATCATATTCTCCTGCTCACCATCCACCACATTGCTGCTGATGGTTGGTCGCTCAATATCTTGCTAAAGGAATTAACAGCTCTGTACTCTGCCTTCAGCCAGGATCTACCTTCTCCTCTAACCGATTTATCAATTCAGTATGCAGATTTTGCAATCTGGCAGCGTCAATGGCTGCAAAAAGAGGTACTAGAAGAACAGTTAAGCTATTGGAAGCAGCAACTAGCTGATAGTTCGGTTTTAAATTTGCCGACTGACTACCCGCGTCCGGTAATACAGACATTTAACGGCAAAAAAGAGGTGTTGGAACTTCCTAAATTTTTGCTTGACGAACTGAAGGCACTGGCGCAACGTGAAGGTGTGACGCTGTTTATGACACTACTGGCGGCGTTTCAAGTACTGTTGCATCGCTACAGCCAGCAAGATGATATCGTTGTTGGTTCTCCCATTGCTAGCCGCAACCGTCAAGAATGGGAACCATTAATTGGTATGTTTGTCAATACCCTCGTGCTGCGTACTGATTTGGGTGGCAATCCCAGTTTTAACGAACTGCTGCAACGAGTACGCGAAGTGGCAATATCCGCTTACGCTCATCAAGATTTGCCTTTTGAGAAACTGGTGGAGGAAGTGCGATCGCAACGCGACGCCAGCCGCAACCCAATGTTTCAGGTGATGTTCGCTTTGGAAAATGCCTCAACTGCGGCGCTAGAACTGCCAGAGTTAAAGTTGGAATTAATGACAGTAGAAACCAAAACTTCAATGTTTGATTTAACGCTGAGTTTAGAGGAAACAGCAAGCGGCATCACTGGCAGCTTTGAATATAACACTGACTTATTTGATACTAGCACTATCAAGCGGATGGCGGGACATTTTCAGGTTTTATTAGAAGGTATTATTGCTAGCCCGGAACAGAGGTTGTCCAACTTGCCGTTGCTAACACCAGCCGAAGAAAATCAAATACTGGTGCAGTGGAATTGCACTCAGAGCGAGTATCATCAGGATAGATGTCTGCATCAATTGTTTGAGATGCAAGTCAAGCGCACACCCGATCAGGTGGCTGTGGTATTTGGCTTTTCAAAACTGACATATCAGCAGTTGAACACTCAAGCTAATCAGTTAGCGCATTATTTGCGCTCTTTAGGTGTAGGAGCTAATGTACTAGTCGGCGTGTGTGTAGAACGTTCTTTAGAGATGCTGGTAGGACTGCTTGGTATTCTCAAGGCAGGTGGGGCTTATGTACCGTTAGACCCGGACTATCCCAAAGAACGCTTGAGCTTTATGTTGAGTGATTCACAAGTGTCAGTACTGTTGACTCAAAATAAGTTAGTAAATCAATTGCCCGAACATAGAGCTTATGTAATCTGCTTAGATACAGACTGGGAAAAAATTTCTTACGAAAGCGAGCAAAATCCGGTTAGCGAGAC
The DNA here is from genome assembly GCF_036917195.1 of Nostoc sp. Taxonomy (GTDB): domain Bacteria; phylum Cyanobacteriota; class Cyanobacteriia; order Cyanobacteriales; family Nostocaceae; genus Nostoc. Next base: position 16,156 of record NZ_JBALDG010000096.1, on the reverse strand, counting down.
AGTAGCCGAGAACCTGGCTTATGTCATCTACACTTCGGGTTCTACTGGTAGGCCAAAGGGAGTGATGGTCACTCATCGAAATTTGGTTAACGCATATATGGCTTGGGAAGATGCCTATCAACTCCGCTCTTGTACCAGTCATTTACAAATGGCAAGCTTCTCTTTTGATGTTTTTTCTGGAGATATGATTCGTGCGCTTTGTTCTGGAGCAAAACTAGTCATCTGTCCGCGAGAGTGGCTTTTAGAACCAGAAAAGCTATATAAATTGATGCAAAAACAAAAGGTTGATTGTGCAGAGTTTGTGCCACCTGTTTTGCGGAATTTAATTCAGTATCTGGAGAAAACACAGCAGAACCTGACCTTCATGAAGTTGTTAATAGTTGGCTCAGATAGTTGGTATGTACAAGAGTATCGGCAATTTCAACATTTTTTAGGTGCAGAGACTCGTTTGATTCATGGTTATGGGGTAACTGAAGCTACCATTGATAGTTTATATTTTGAAAATACTTCAATTAATTTGTTTGTTGATGGGCTAGTACCGATTGGACGGCCGTTTGCTAATACAAAAATTTACGTTTTAGACCGAAATCTCCAGCCAGTTCCTATCGGTGTTCCAGGCGAACTCTATATTAGTGGTATGGGTCTGGCTCGCGGATATCTCAATCAACCAGAGTTGACCGAGCAGAAATTCATCCGTAATCATTTCAGTCTCAGCAATGAATTAGGCACCCGTCTTTACAAAACAGGGGATCTGGCTCGCTACTTGAGCGATGGCAATATTGAGTTATTAGGACGCCTTGATTATCAGGTCAAAATTCGTGGCTTCCGCATTGAGTTGGGAGAAATTGAATCAGTGCTAGGTCAATATCCTAATGTCCAGAACGTCATGGTGGTAGCACGGCCAGAAGAGAATGGTAGCTCGGGATTGGTCGCTTACTTGACACCCCAATTTGCCGATTGTCAAATCTGGGATTTGCGTAACTACTTAAAACAAAGACTTCCGGGGTATATGATTCCCAGTGCTTTTGTCACGCTAGAACAATTTCCACAAACCCCCAATGGCAAGGTTGATCGAAAAGCATTACCTGTCCCCACGATTCTCTCATCTGCCGTATATGCCCCTCCCTACAATCAAGCAGAAGAAAAAATTGCCGCTGCTTGGCGACAGGTTTTAAATCGTGAAAAACTCAGCATCCACGATAACTTTTTTGAAGTTGGCGGTCATTCACTCTTAGTAGTGCAGGTTCATCACTTGTTGTCTTCAGATTATCCTTCCCTGAAGATTGTGGATTTATTCACGTACCCTAGCATTCATAGTATGGCAAACTATTTGTTACACCCCCTTGGTTTCCCTATTTCAACTGCAAAGCTCAATTCTCATGTCACTATTCAGCAAACAGCAAAAGGACGAGGAGTATTTGCTACAAAAAAATTTGTTCAAGGGGAAACCGTTGTCGTGGGTATCCCAATTGAAGAAGTTCTAGAACGAACAATTTATTCCTTTCAGATGGATTTTAATTTGCATGTAAACCTAGATGAGCCTGCTGTAATCATTAACCATTCTTGCGATCCAAATACTGGGGTCAGAAACAATCAATTTGGAGGATATAACTTCATTGCTTTAGAGGATATCGAAGCAGGTAAAGAGATTACCTGGAACTACGAAACCACTGAGTATGAATCAATTGCTGTGCTTGGGTGCTTGTGCGGATCTCTATCTTGTCGAGGGAAAACATTAGGATTCAAATTCCGAGAACAAATATTGCGTGATACTTACGGAGAATATATTGCAGCTTATCTTAAAATCTCAAGCAAATGATATTTATTGATGTATTTGTCTATAAACTTTTTTGAAGTTGGCGGTCATTCACTCTTAGTCGTGCAGGTTCATCACTTATTATCTTTAGATTATCCTTTCCTAAAGATTGTAGATATATTCACTTACCATAGCATTCATAGTCTGGCAAACTATTTAGTCGTCCCTGAAAAATAGATGAAAGCCAGTATTAAGAGGGAGTTCCGAGAGAGAAACTATGTGTAAGATTGCCAGAAAATCTTCCAAAGCTTGAAAAAGCAGGTGAACATGAGTGGTAATTTTGGGGAAAATAGGACACCAGTAGAAGGAATTAAACAACCTTTATTGAAGAGTCAACTAAATCTACAACATCCGTTAGTAAAAGTGGCTCTGGCTTTGGATTGGCAGTATTTTGAGTAAGAATTTAGGACAGCAACCACAACATATCTAGGCCGCCCAACATTGTCGAGTCGGTTGTTAGTGGGGCTGCATTACTTAAAAGCACTGTTTTAGCTGCTTTGCGATCGCACCCAAGCTTGGAAAACTGAAGTCCTTACTACAAGCGAATCTCTCTATTTACATTAAGGGGGGGTGAACGGAGCGCCAATCCCATATTAAACTTGCATTCTAGCTGCATAAGCTACATTTCTCTCTTGCTTCTCCTGTACTCATTAGATGAGCAATAATTATTTTTCCAAGAAGTACCTTAAAGGGTACCATCTCCTTTGGGCTGATTTAACTATAATTAGGACAAAATACTAGCTTGAGTACAAAAAACATAAATTTTGTAGTTCTTATTAGTTAAAGGTAAGCACATAACTATTAGACACCTCATTTAGAGTAAATTACTTAGTAAAACTGCTTTGAATATAGTTAGTGAAATTAAGATTTTGTCCTGTGATTTTTGAGACTGATAGTGGTGTGTTCAGTGAAAAATAGGATTAATCTTGCTTACGATCAAATTAGAGGATAGAAGTTATGGCTCTCATTGATGAAGTTAAAGAGGTTTGCTCTCGCCTAGCCTCTGTTGGCTGGCGAGACTTACTACTCCAGCAAGGGTTAGATATTACAGCAATAAACCTCCAGCAGGAATTAACTAGGGAATTACCTGCTATCAATCGTCAAATTGCAGGATTTGAAGATTTTGCCTTTGAAGGAAAACGAGCAATAGAAGCAGGAAATCCGTCTCGAAGCTTATTGTTTCATGCCTTGGCTTCACCCAATATCGTGAGTGCCAATCTAAGCGCATATCCAACGCTAGCAGAACTCGAAATCATTGAAAATTATGTTTACGGCGTGCAGCCTCCTTCTTTGCAAGATTTGCAAGTTATAGCTCAAAGACAACCATTAGCGATCGCTGTGTTTGCCTTTGAGTATCGTCCGGCATCGGAAACTGTTCACCGCCAGCACGCTGATATTTGTTTTTCGCGCACAGGTGTAGCGCGAGTTGGAACCGCTCAAGCGCTATATAATGACAAATTACGCGGATTTCTACCTGCTGTTGAAGGAGATTTAAAAGAAACTTTTCGCGTCTTACCAGCACGTTATTCTGCCTATATTGCAGTTCAACGCAACGGAAATCGAGATACCTTTGGACCGTTACGTTTTCAAGATGGAGATGATACTAAACTATTCTGGGTTCCCGTTCACAAGCTATTCAACGGCACAGAATGCATTCGTGGCTTTGACTTACAAGTAGCTTTAAATGCTCATCATGTCAATCAAAAACTACGGCGGATTCATTTAGTGTTACAAAACACAGGGTGGGATGAGCCAGACATTAGCAACCCACCATTTATTTTTACAGAAGGGATTGCTGAATTCACAACAGCGTCTGACTTTGGCACAGGGCTTTTAGTTCCAGTTGTTCACCCAAATCTGATTGAAGCAGCTACTTATCAAGGAAAGCTGCTCACCTTTAAAGTTCCACCGGATAGTCCAACCCTATCTTCTAGCCTAGCAATACCTGCGGATGAAACGACAGGAGCAAGACATGCTCCAGAATATGTTCATGTCCGCCATAAAATATTCCCTAATGGTCAAGAAGAAAATCTTAACGACCAGAAAGATGTGGAAGCGGTTGTGAAAGCAGGTGATTACGATGCTCAACATTACCTTGACTTTACAGGCGATGGGTGGATTGAAGCAATATGTCCAGAATTGGCGGTGGCAATTCCTCGCAACGTACCTGCCTATTCTTTAGTAACCGCTCCAGATTTTTTCCCTTGGTTGAAATCGAAGAAACTGTGACTTTGTTTGTTACACCAGTCAATATTCTGTTGAAACGCGGTAATGGAAGTTGGTCTAGAAGACGTGTCTAATTTTGATGTGCTTGTAGTTGGAGCTGGCCCAGCTGGTTGTGCTACCGCTATTAGGTGCACCCAACTCGGCTTAAAAGTTGTCCTGATTGAGTCAAAGCCATTTCCTCGTACACATCCTGGTGAAACATTACACCCTGGTGTAGAACCACTACTTAAACAGTTAGGAGTACTTGAGCGAGTATTAGAAGCTGGCTTTCTTCGTCACACTGGAAATTGGGTGCAGTGGTCAGGCGCAAGGGAGTTTGTCCGCTTTGGCGAAGACGATTCGGGAGTATGGCTGGGATTTCAAGCTTGGAGAGCCGATTTTGATGCGATTTTGCTTAATCAAGCCAGAGCCATCGGTGTCAAAGTTATACAACCTTGCTATGCTTCCCACTTACTAATGGATGGGTGCAGAGTAATTGGTGTTGAGACATCCCTTGGAACTTTTCGGGCAGCTAAAATCATTGATGCTGGCGGAGGTAATCATTGGCTTGCTCAAGAATTAGGGTTAGAAATCCAATATCACTCTCCGCGTCTGATTGCCTATTATGGTTATGTAACAGGGGAATGTTCAGCTAGAGATATTGCTCCAGCGATCGTTGCTGATTCCTACGGTTGGACGTGGACTGCGAAAGTGCGATGTCTACGACGGGCTACGCCTACGCAACTTTATCAATGGACGCGTTTATCATTTGGAACACAGAAAATCCCAAAAGACTGGCTCCCCAATGAATTCCTTGGATTGAAAATTTTCCAACGAATGCGAGCATCTGATGTCAGTTGGCGAATTGTTTCACAATTGGCTGGAAGCGGTTACTTTATCGTTGGGGATGCAGCAATGATACTTGATCCGACATCAAGTCATGGTGTTCTCAAAGCAATTATGTCTGGGATTTGGGTTAGCCATTCGATAGCGTCGGAATTCTTAGGTAATCTAACTGAGCTACAAGCTATTGAGCAGTACTGTTTATGGATTCATAACTGGTTTCAACACGATGTGAAAAATCTAACTAAGCTTTATGCTAACCTGCCTAATCCTCCCTTTTGGATTTGATCGAATAGCACAGCTTCTAAAGCAGCAAGAAAAATACGCTAATCATTGAGCGTCTGGGGTCTTCCCAAATGAAGCATCTGGCGTGTGGAGTGCAATGACTGTGGGAATCATAACTAATTACGCGGACTTGATATCAAGCGAAGTTTAAAAACCATTTAAACCTGAACTTACGCACACTCTACGATTCTTCTCTACGAGAGGCTTTGCCAACACCAACGCAAAGCCTCTCGTAGAAATATTGGTAGCCTGCGCCACTACGTATTTACGATAAATTAAGCTTTTCGGCAAATTTTGCGTAAGTCCTATATACTAAAAGTCACTTTTATCTTTCTTTAAAGTTCTGAATTCAAACTAAACAATCGCTAGTTAACCCAAAAATTAGTTTTATGTTTTAAAGTAGAAAGTAGTTCGATTGAAAGTGTTTATTACTACCAATGAAAGTTTTAGGTTTACTCCTGCCAGTCCTATTGGTACTAAGCACGCCTGTTATAGCCGTTGAGTTTAAAGGGCAAAATATTGATGGTAAAAAGCTGCCTGCTAAGGCTTACTATTATGCAACAGGTGGTGTCTACAAAGTTCAGGTAAGCTTTCACAACAAACGAGCGACAATTTATTTTGGTGACGGAAACCAAACAACCATAAAGTTGAACCAGCAGGTAATCACTGACTCAAACACTATTGAAGGTTTTGGAAAACTAGGGCAATATCCTGTAAATAATATATTCAGTGTTGGGTTGCTATATGGCAATGATTGGTCTGACAGCATTAATGGTCAATTGCAACTGTCCAATCCGCAAGACGGGTTATGGAGAATTAGTTTGGAGTGAATACCAATGTTAACTAATTTTCTGCCATCACAAGTTAATCAACCCAAAGATCCAAAGCGATCGCTTTCGGACAAAGTATGTAGAGAATTGCCCTTGCTACTTCCCTGAGTCAACACTCAATTCTCACAACTGAAATCAGCTTTCAAGAAGAATTACTCAAAAGTGGCTTGGTTAAAACAGGTAGATCACAGGTAAAATGCCGGAATCATCTGGCTTTTGAAAAAGCCCAGAAGATAGCAAAGGCATCAAAGGCTGGGGTATAGAAGTAGTCCAAATAAAAGTTGTCTTGAAACTGTCGCCAGTGCATGATGTTAGTTGTTTCTCTGCCTGTTTGAATTACTCAAGGGAGCTATTATTCTCAATCAGGTTGGTAATCAAACAACCATTTAAATTGCAAGTCAGCTAACCAGGTGGGAGTAAGCTTGTAAATCCAGTCGCGGAGCATACATCCCATTGCAGAGGTAGTTTGTCCAAGCTGACCAACCTAGTGAGAAGTAGTAAATACACGAGTAACTCGTTTGCTACGACTTTGCTCAAATTGACGCAACAGTCACACTACTTGGTTGCCGTTAGTAAGATTTGTAACCTAACTTCACAAGTTCAAACGCATCTTCTATTGTCATACAACCCCCTTGTCCAAGATTTGGTTGGACAGGATGTGCTGCATCTCCGATTAAGGTGACTCGACCATTTCCTCAAGAACTAGCTATTGGTTGGCGATCAAAAATATCATCTCGATAAATGCTTTCATTTTCCAAAACTTTGAGGATGGAAGGTACAGGTTCAGCATAATCTGAAAATATCAACTTTAAACCATTCAAGGAACCTCCAACTGAGTCGTCATTTTCACCTTTAGCGCTGTTGTTAAAAGCATAAAAAGAGAATTGCCCTCCTCCAATATCATGATTTCTTCATAGTTAATTTTAGATATTCTAGGATTAAATTGTACTTATATTTTCCATTTTTAGATTGTAGACTGACATGAAACACAAAATTTTTAGAGTCAAGAATAATTCATTTATTTGACTTAGGTAAGCAAATAGTGAAACAAGTTCTACCTGGCTGCGACTCAAATGAGAGTGTACCGTGATGGCGATTTTCTACAATCCGGCGAACGGTTTCCAAACCGAGTCCTGAACCATGCCCCACTGATTTAGTAGTGAAGAAAGGTTCAAAAATGCGGGTTTTAATTTCAGGTGGAATTCCACTACCAGAATCGATGATGTCAATATGGGCAAAGCGATCGCAATGGTGTGTTATAATTTCCAGCAGTCCCTTACCATCCATTGCATCTATGGCGTTGTCAATTAAGTTCGTCCATACCTGATTCAGTTCGCTGCCATAAGCAAGGATTTTAGGAAGATGTTGATCGTAATTGCGTTGTACTTGGATGCCACATTTGAGTTGATGAGCAAATAATCGCAATGTATCTTCTAAACCTTGATGCACATTCACTTCTTGCTGAACACCTTGATCTAAGTAAGTATAAGACTTCATCGCTTGCACAAGTTCGGAAATTCTCTCGGCTCCTCGCAAACCATGTTTAATCATTGACATGACTTCAAACGAGAGCGATAACCAGTGCAATCCCATTTCTCGCAATTCAGTGTCGTCGTTGCGCCAACGTTCCATGAGATCATCTAAGGTTTCTACCTCAACACCGCCTTCTGCTAAAGGTTCTGCTAATTTCCATGCCTGGTTTACACCATAATTTTCTAACCATTCCAGCAACACGGTTTCGCGATCACTTAATGTTACCGGATCTAGGCGATTATTCAAAATCGCATCATAGCCCTGATCGCGTATTCTCAACCAGTGTTGAGTATGCGCTTCCTCAACATTGCGTTGCCCATAAACTAAGTTCATTCGTTGTAACTCTAAGATGGCGGCTGGCATTTCCCCTAAAGTCCGAACGAGGGCTGCGGCTGGGTTGTTGAGTTCGTGAGCTAGACCAGCAGCAAGTGTCCCTAAAGCTGCCATCTTTTCTCGCCCACGAATGAAAGACTCTAGCCCCCGGACACGACGTTGCATAATACGGAAAATCATTCGTTCAAAATCACGATATTCATGCAGCAGTTTGCAAAAGTCTTCTCCTTTTACTTCATAAAGACTGCAATTTGTCAATGCCCGCATTGTCACAGGTACAGGTTCATCTGTGAGGACTGGAATTTCACCAAAAAAGGATGGGGCTTGATGTTGCCCGATGGGAATTTCAACTCCTTGACTGCGGCGGGTAAGATTAATTTTACCTTTGATTAGGATAAATAAGCCGTGTGCAGGATCTCCCTCATGTGCCAACACTTCTCCAGCATGGAGTTCAACCGTTTGAGCGCGATCGCAAACCCACTCCAATTGCTCTTTAGGAAGCTGTTGAAATGGGTCTAGGTTGATCAATTCTTCAATACACAACATCAATTAACCTCCTTAGTTTTTTCCGCTTCAACTAAACATTGCTCAGGTAGCGGTGAACGAATTGAATGGCGATCGAACCTTCACCCACACTGGATGCAACCCGCTTAATTGACCCGGATCGCACATCTCCGGCTGCAAAGATGCCAGGAACGCTGGCTTCTAGTAAAAAAGGTGAGCGTTCCAAACGCCAACTTGGAGGAGATTTGCCATTATGCATCAAGTCGGGGCCTGTGATGATAAACCCCTGAGCATCGCGTCGAATAACACCATCAAGCCAATCAGTTTTAGGGCTAGCACCGATGAAGATAAAAAGCGATCGCGCTGGCACAGTTTCAGTTTGTCCAGTCTTGGCATGGGCAATCACAATTTCTTCTAGATGTTCATTTCCCTTCACTTCTACAACGCTGCAACTGGTGCATACTTTGATATTTGCAGTAGCCGCAATTTGGTCAATCAGATATTGGGACATACTTGATGAGAGTGACTCACCCCGCACTAATATGATCACTTTGCTGGCATACTTAGAAAAGTGCATAGCTGCCTGTCCAGCAGAGTTTGCCCCGCCTATGAGATAAACCTCCTCATTGCTACAGGTGATCGCCTCAGTCATCGCAGCACCATAATAAATTCCTGCCCCTGTCAGCTTCTCGGCTCCTGGGACATTTAGCCAACGGTAGGAAACGCCAGTTGCAACTAAAAGTGCATGACAACTAATCTCGCTGCCATCCGCCAATTGCAAAACCCGATAAGGATCTTGCAGCCTAACTCCAGTTACTACTTGAGGAGTAAGAATCTCTACCCCAAATCGTCGCGCCTGAGTAACTCCCCGCCTTGCCAAATCACTGCCGCTCAAGCCAACAGGAAACCCCAGATAGTTCTCAATGCGTGAACTCGTGCCTGCTTGTCCGCCCGGTGCTTCACGCTCAATTAAGACCGTACTCAGTCCTTCAGAAGCGCCATAGACAGCGGCTGCTAATCCGGCAGGGCCACCACCGACGATCGCCAAGTCATAAAAGGGACGTTCTGCCTGGGTTTGTAGTCCAATTTTAGCGGCAATCTCTAAATTAGATGGTTGGATTAATCGGGAACCATCGGGAAACAGCACTAAGGGCAATTGTTGTCTGCCATCAGCTTCTGCGTATTCCACTAATTTTACTGCATCTGGCTCCAGTTCAATATCTAACCATTTATAAGGAATCTGGTTACGCGCCAGGAAGTCTTTCGCCTGATGCGAGATAGGCGACCAACGATTACCAATTACTCGAATCCCTTCAAAGGGGGGGTGGAATCCAGCTAGCCAGTCATCTAGCAAATCATCCAAAACCGGATATAGCCGTTCTTCTGGTGGATTCCAGGGCTTGAGTAAGTAATAATCAAGTCTGGCACTATTAATTGACTTAATAGCAGCATCCGTATCTGCATAGGCCGTCAGCAAAGCACGTTTCGCATCAGGAAAAATGCCTTTTGCCTGTTCAAGGAACTCCACACCTCCCATTTGGGGCATTCTTTGATCCACCAAAAATAGAGCAACTGCTTCATTCCGTAATTTGAGTTGCTGCACCGCGTCCAGAGCAGTAATACCAGAATTTGCCCGCACAATGCGGAAGCGATCGCCATACTGATGCCGCAAGTCTCGTGACACTGCTTGCAACACTTCTGGATCATCATCGACGGTTAAAATTGCAGGTTTCGCCATAACTACTGTTACTTAACGATTACAGTACCAAGCTGTTATCTTTAAAAATCTGTCGTTAAAATATCTACTGTTTAACCAGTTGCTTTAAACGAAGGTATGCCTCTTCTGGTGTCAGCGCTTCTGATTGATTTTCATTAGGTATATAAAATACCCAAGTATCTGGAAAGTAATGCACCACAAAGCTTGGAATTATACCCAAACTGATTGCTTGCTTTCCAAGTTTCTCAGCTTGTTCCTCTAAACTCAGTTGGTCATGAAATGGTTGTTTAGCCATACTTTTCATCTCCCTGTACTTTTTTTAACCCTGGAAGAACCTTCACGTTCAATATTCGGATTCCACGAATCACTTTTAAGTAATTCACCATATTCCAGAATGAGCTTGAGAATATTTTGGTATACTGCCAAAATAATTTCAAATATGCTTTTGTAGAAAATCATAAAACTATTTTGGTCATTCAGGTTAATCTGAAATTGGATTTGATAAGGGAGCAGGGCATTTCTTCTCTTGAAGTACTGGAAATCATCTCTGCTTACTGTCAAGTTGGTAGTTGGCTAAAAGCCATGATCAGGGGCGATCGCCGTCTCTAACATCTGCGATCAAAGACAAGCCTCTAGATAACGCCCCTTTGCTGAATAATTATCTACACAAGTAATACCACTAGTTAATTCTTTAATCCCTTTAGAAATAGTATTTCTATCCCATCCTAATTCCTGTTGAGCCAGTAGTTGCCCTCCATAGCCCAATCCGATGACGGTTTGTGCTTGAAAACGCCGTCTGGCAGCGATTTATACCGGATTTATGATAGCATCCCCAAGTGTAAATATTTGAATGCTTCAAAATGCCTCACATCTTCAGATAACGGCTACAGTGTTGGCAATAGTTATCTATGAATGCCACTGTGCTTACTGCTTGTCTGCGCGGCGTAACCATCACTCTTACTTACTGTTTTCGCTTTTCTCCCTGATTATACTTTCCCCGTAGTAACAAAAGAGGGATCACCAGAGTGCGTTGATAGTCCTGCTGGCTGTATGCCTTGACAACTCCTTTCAGATTGAGCAAACGGGTAATTTTATATTCCTGTCTGTAACGGGTCAGTTCTTGAGGTGAGGGATAATCTTGCTTGAGCATTTTTACGATGATCCCTACTCCATCGTCTGTAGTGCCCCGATAGACTAAAGAATTAGAACTTTCGGCGTTGCTGAATCAAAATATGAATTAGGCGATCGCTGCATCAGAAAAGAGCAGGACATCTTGAGTGTCACTGAACCATAGTTCAGATAATGTATTACTAAGCGAATAAAAAGCCTAAGCATTTCTTCTGATTTAAAATAAAAAACAGTTCTACGATGCAGTCGAGCCAGATAATGCCTAAAACGACTATTTTCTCCTTCTCCCAAAGGGAGACGCTACGCGAACAACTCTTGGCAGAAGAAAAAGGAATATAGAAAGGCTACACAAGAATATCTGGATAAATTAATAGAAACTGTACAAAAAGAACCAAGTGATTTAGGATATTAATTTGGCAAATGGACAGGAGAAAGATTAGCTACATATTTAGAAGAAAAAACGGGAATTAAATTAACAGCTTCTCAAGTGAGGAAGATATTACAGCGAAAAAAGTATGTCTATCTTTAGACAAAGTATAGTCTAGAAGCCAGAAAACTTATTGTGACAAGTTTCTCAGCCTTTTGAATTGTTTTATACTGGTTGTTGACAAAACCTCAAAAACCTTAACTTGTGGCGAATCGAACGTACCTTTGATTGGGTAATCGGCTGTCGGCGATTGGTCAGCAGACGTTGAGTTATTGCCGGAAACATCGGAGACGTTTATCTACCTTGCCATAATCCGGATCATGGTAAGACGATTAGCATAGAATTTGACCCTTCAAAACTTTTCAAACACCCTCTAAAACTTGTCTTTGACCTTAGATGCAAAAATTACTTGGGCTAACCAGACAGTCTACGCTCAGACCGTGCGTAAACGTTCAACATTTCTGATTGGTGGCGCACCGAACATTCGGGAATATTCGCGGCTAAACTGTGAGGGGCTTTCATAACCCACCTGATAGGCAGCATTGACGGCATCAGAGTTTTCGGCAAGCATTAAGCGACGTGCTTCTAATAGTCTTAGTTGCTTTTGATACTGAAGTGGACTCATTGATGTCACTAACTTGAAATGGTGATAGAAAGATGAAGGAGACATACCGGCCTGCCCAGCCAGTTCCTCAACCCGCATCGGCTTAGTGAAATCAGCCTTGATCAATTTTATTACTTCAGCGATGCGCTGCATATTGCTGCCAGATGTGGCAATCTGGCGGACAGCTTCCCCTTGTTCACCCATTAAAAGGCGATAGTAAATTTCGCCAATAATCAGTGGTGCAAGAATCGGAATATCCTGTGGCGTATCCAAAAGCCGCGTCAGTCTGAGAGCGCAATCGAGCAATGGTGTATCAACCGTGCTGACAAATAAGCCTCTAACAGAGTTCTTCTTTTTATCCTCAATCGCACTGGTTTGAGCAGTAATAATATCGCAGAGTTGACGTGGATCTAAATTCAGTTTGAATCCTAAATACGGTTGGTCTGGGGTTGCCTCAATAATAAATGCGCTCAATGGCAAATCAACTGAGACGACCAGATATTGAGCCGCGCCATAACGATAGGTTTCTTCACCCAACAACGCTTCCTTTTTCCCCTGAACAAGGATGGCGAGAATAGGTTCGCAGATACCCTGTAGTGCAGCAAAAACAGAAGATTCTCGCTGAAATTCCAGCTGCTCAATAGCTGTTTTATGAAAACCGTTCCCTTTGCCATCAGTGTGACGAGTGACTAGTGCTGCCAATTCTTTACATTGATGAGCGATCGCACTTCGGTTTTTGACTTGGTTGATGATTTCGCTCGTCACAATGTTTTTCGATTAATTTAATCATCCTCTTTTAAGCATTGTAGAACATCGATATCTATCCATAAAACTTTAATTTGGAGAATTAGGCAATAAAGCGCGAGGTCTGTGTATTCCAAACCTTTGCACTTACTCATACGATGAACACATCCAAAATTCAAATCAACCTCAATATAAGGGAAAATAACCATGTTTCATGTAGAAAATAAAGTCATTGCCATTACTGGAGCCAGTAGTGGCATCGGTGATGACACCTCATCCTTCACTCCGTCCTTTTTTGGACGCCTGATAATTTTCTCTATTCCCTTTTTCTGTCTCGTCATTTTTCTCTATCTTGAGCTTTATTAGTAGAGACAAAACACTTCCATAGACCTTTTTGTTTCAGTTAAAGGAGAAATCCCATGAGTCTCACTGCCTTTCGCACCCTTGGTCGCTCCGGCTTAATCGTCAGCCCGCTTGCCCTCGGCACTATGACCTTCGGTACTCCGCGATGGGGTGCGCCCGACGATGTTTGTGCGTCTATCTTCCATACCTATGTTGAGGCAGGCGGCAACTTCATCGATACTGCTGACGTATATGCAAAGGGTAGCAGCGAAGAACTAATCGGTGGCTATATTGCCGATCGCAGCCTGCGCGACCAACTGGTGCTTGCAACCAAATTTACCTTTCACAACGGCGAACCGGGCAACCCGAATGCGGGCGGCAACGGACGTAAGAACATGTACCGGGCAATCGAGGGATCGCTACGTCGGCTACGCACCGATTACATTGACCTCTATTGGATGCACGCCTGGGATCTAGTCACGCCTGTCGAAGAGGTGCTACAGTCGTTCGGTGATCTGGTGCGTGCTGGCAAGATCCGCTATTTCGGATTCTCAGATGTGCCCGCCTGGTATACTGCCAAGGCAGCCGCACTTGCTACAGTGCAGGGTGTTCCCGCACCGATTGCCTTGCAGCTGGAATACTCTCTCACCGAACGCAGCATCGAGCGTGAACATTTGCCCGCTGCCCGTGACTGTGGACTCGGCATCTGTCCCTGGAGTCCGCTTGCTGGCGGCTTTCTTGCTGGCAAGTACCAGCGCCAAGGCGAAGGAGCTAGCGGACAGGGACGGCTCAGTGGCAGTAATCCCTTCGGTAATCAGAAGTTTACTGATCGTAACTGGCGTGTCCTCGACACGCTTCGGACAGTTGCCACACAAGTCGAACGCCCACTGGCGCAGGTCGCCCTCGCCTGGGTTTCGGCGCAGTCTGGCATTACCTCGCCCATTCTGGGTGCTAGCAAGCTCGAACAACTGCACGACAATCTGGACTCGCTGGATATCCGCCTCACCCCGGAACAGTTCCAGGTGCTAAACCAGAGCAGTATGCTTGATCCCGCCTTCCCCTACGGCATCTTCACGAGTGAGGTGAACCGAGGGATCTTCGGTGGTACGACTGTTCAGGGATGGGGGTAACTGCTTCGGTTCATCAACAGCATAACAGACATTAGGCAATACCGACACCACCTGTTATGCCATAAACCTCTCCTGTGATGTAGCTTGCCTCCTGTGAAGCAAGCAGTACGTATACAGGAGCGATCTCTACAGGCTGTCCGGGCCGTCCCAATGGAACTGTGGAGCCAAATTTCTCAATCTTTTCCTGGGTCTGACCGCCACTGGGCTGTAGCGGAGTCCAGAAAGGGCCGGGCGCTACAACGTTGACGCGCACACCCTTCTCAATCATTTGTTTAGAGAGTGCTTTGCTGAAATTAACAATGCCTGCTTTGGTGAGCGCATAGTCAATAAGTCCCTCTGAAGGTTCATACGCCTGAATAGAAGCTGTATTAATGATGGCTGCGCCCGGTTTTAGGTGCGGCACTGCCGACTGTGTAATCCAAAATAGGGCGTAGAGATTAGTCTTAAGCACCTTATCGAACTGCTCGGAGGTGATATCGCCAAGGGAGGGACTAATACTCTGTGCGGCGGCATTGTTGACGAGAATGTCTAAACCGCCCAGAGATTCTACTGCATCCGTCACAAGTTTTCGGCAAAAATTCTCATCCGTGATATCACCAGCAAGAGCAACAGCTTTGCGTCCCGCCTGTTCGATCAGTTCTATCACCTCTTGTGCATCTGCTTCCTCACTTGAGAGATAGGAGATTGCCACATCAGCCCCTTCACGCGCAAAGGCGATCGCGATGGCACGCCCGATACCAGAATCTCCTCCAGTAATCAACGCTTTTCGATTTCCAAGCTTTCCACATCCTGTATAACTCTCCTCTCCATGATCTGGCTGAGGGTTCATCTTTTGAGCCAGTCCTGGTGTAGGCTGCGGCTGACGAGGGAAGGGTGGCCCCGGATATTGCTGACGTGGATCTTGCATCTTCAATCGCTCGTTTGTCATCTGTTGCTCCTATGAATCTGATCTGTTCAATTGTAAAATCGCTTTTTCATCGCCACAACGCCACTTGGTACAACAAAGGTGTTGTAATTAGTAACAGTTTTAAGACTCTGGCGCACTGTTTGACTCTACCTTTTAGCAGATGCTTAACAAAGCGAACTCATAAATAGCAAAACATTTAGGAGATTATTCGTTGCAATAGTAAATATCTACATTAAGTGGCGTTGCATAAATGCGGGATGAATTAGCGGTTGAAATCATTGAAAATTCCTTCTAAATTGGGCAAAATCATCCCATAATTCAGCAACGCCCATTAAGTAAGTCGATGCTAATATTTCAAGCTATATTAAAAGATTAGGACTTATGCACAAGCAACGGAAAATCGAACCACAGAGGACGCAGAGGACGCAAAGGAATAAGAGTTTGAGAGGTTTTTTTACGTAAGTTATAAAAATTTAAATCGTTGGTGCGTTGTCGCGTAGGGTAACGCACTAACGATTCAAGGCGCGACTTACTTAGTCAGAAAAACCAAGTAATTCTCCAAAAAGTTAGACAACCACATTTATAAAACTTACGCATTGACAGAAAAATCAAAATAGGGGATATGGTTTTCAGCGCTTAGAGCTTGGTTTTTTCTTCCCTGTTAAGCGATCGCAACCAAGAAAGGATGATTTCTAAAAGCTTAAAACAACCTCTAATACCAAGTTGCAATAGATAGTATTATTTAAGGGAAGTAAAATCGGTGTACAGCGATGCCTCGTACTCGGATTAAGATCATTCCTCACCTGGA
>NZ_JBALDG010000095.1:0-62858 GCF_036917195.1 Nostoc sp. | reverse complement strand
AGATAAGTTGACAGCTTCTCAGGTTAAATCTATTGCAGGTTGGAATTTTATTTTGCAGGCTTTATTTGTATCAGGTTTTTCGTGAAATGGTATAACCATGATATTCCTTGGATTAGTACTGATGATATTGGCGATGAGGCAGCAAACTATTTACTTGATGATGCTTGGGCAGGGCAGTGGACTCGTAATCTGATGGGGCCAGAAAATTTAACGCTCGTTGAAACAACTGCTATGCTTTCACAAGTGCTTGATCGTTCTATCAAGTATGTTCAGGTGACTATTGAATCAATACAGCAGTACCTTGCATCGACAGGAGCGACACCTGATGTACAACGAGAGCTAGGAAATCTGTTCCGCGCTCTTGGCAATCCTGATGGGGTTTACGCTACAGTACGAACACCTGAAGCACTGACACCAACAACGTTTGAGCAGTTTGCAAAATATAAACTACTGCCAAACATCTGCTGAATGCCATTATCAATACCTCTGTGACACTACTGCACTCGCTCCAGGTTCGAGATAGCTATCAAGTCTACGAATCAGTGACTTGAGGTTGAGCAAGGCGATCATCAGTCCGTTTTCCGGCGAAATCGGCGAGCAAGCGGATGAGGAGCAGGGAAAGTATGATCAGTCCACAAGGGCGGTTTGGTGGCGAAGTATTCAACTAACGTGTTGAGTAAGCTGCTGTAAGCGGAGTGCATCTCCAAAAACTTTTGCCAGGCCGATTCTGCATCCTTTAGCACAAAACCCGCCTGTGCTAAACTTGCCCGTGACTGCTCAAATTGTTCCCGATCAACTTCGAGTATGCCTGCTAAGGGAAGTTGAAACAACTGATGCAGATCCAGAACAATACGACAGCCCATTCGGTGCATCAAATACGCTCGACCGCTATGCTCAGTTTGCACGGTAGTAAGCAACAGTGTACAAGCGTCAAGCATTGCACCGAGTGTACTAATCCAGGAATCATCTTCCAGAGTCGAGCGAAAAAACGAGAGAATCGGATAAGCGCGATGGCTCTCCAAAATTTCCGCTGCCCAAACTTCCCAATCGCCAATGTCACCAGGCAGTTGGTCAAGAATCTTTAACCGAGTATAAGTTTCCAACAACGTCACCCCCGATGGAGGACTGCCAGCTCGGGCCTCGACGAGATTGACAAAAACTTCCCGATGCTGTAAGGAACTGTAGAGTGAGAATAAAAACGCGATCACAAGCGACATCACTGCCAATCCCGATCCTGCTGCCGTCAGCATTACCACCCGCGCAATCCCGAAAGCGACAAAATCGCCAAATCCAAGGGTGAACAGCGAGGTTCCCGCCACGTAAAGGGCACTACCAAAATCTCGAATCGCAGGTTGAATGGAGTCTTGCAAAGCGTACAGGATTAGTCCGTACCCAAAGATCAATGTAATCACCCAAACTGTAAGCAGCAGCATCAACGATAACGGCGCGAATATTCCCAATAAATACTCCTGCCGCTTGCCGGCGTGCAAACTTAGTTTTCGCCACGGCAACCAAAATCATCTGATCAGCAGCGATGAAATTCTAAATGTGCGCGGTGAGCGACGAGGAACGATCACCACCTGAAATACATCAAACGACACAATGACAATAATTAAGATACCGATACTTGCCTCACATATCGCCATTGTTTGATTGCCTGAGTCTGAACTTTTACCTTTGACAAAAATTGTAAACTATGCATAGCAATATTTTTGAAGATTCTGACTCAAATGGCAAGCTCGAAAAGCTCTAAACTTATGTACAATAAACATTACAGCTTTCTCTTCGCTATTAAATAGAATCCCCTATTAATTTTGGATACTGATGAACTATTGTTACTACACCAGCATTAATCGAATCTCAAATCTAGTCTGCACACTTCCTGCGAGGCTAACGAATTTGCGGAGGCGATCACCCAATTACACCTGATCGGGGTTCAAGAAGAACAGCACCGTCAAGCGTTGTTTTCTGCCTGTGGGGTTGCCTAATAAGCACCAAAAAATCGCCCCTCGACTTGCGGCAAAATACTCCCCAATTTTAGGCACGATTTGCGATAAAAGTATTCGATTCTATGTTGCTTTCTCTTCCCTTTTTTGTATTTGCAGATAATTCATAAAATATTATTCTTATGCAAAGCTGTAAAAGAAAAATGCTTTGTTAAACATTATCTATGAACATACGTAAAGTCTCTACTACTCCCTTAAGCGGCCAAAAACCTGGTACTTCTGGGCTGCGTCAATCAGTTAAGGTTTTTCAGCAGCCCCACTACCTGGAAAATTTTATCCAATCCATCTTCGATTCTATAGGGGACTTGCGCTTTCAAACCCTAGTTCTGGGTGGTGATGGTCGTTATTACAATCGCCAAGCCATTCAAATCATTTTGAAAATGGCTGCGGCCAATGGCATTGGGCGCATTAAAGTTGGTCAACAGGGAATATTGTCTACTCCTGCGACTTCCGTTATTATTCGCAAGCACCAGGCTATTGGTGGTATCATCTTGTCCGCTAGCCATAATCCGGGCGGGCCAAATGGTGACTTTGGCGTGAAATATAACATTAGCAATGGTGGTCCAGCACCGGAAAAGGTGACTTTAGCTATCTACGAGCGCAGTAAAGTCATTGATAGCTACCAAATTCTGGAAGCACCAGATGTAGATTTAGAAACTTTGGGTAAGTCACATTTAGGAGAGACGCTAGTTGAGGTAATTGACTCCGTAGATGATTATCAAGAGTTAATGGAGTCCCTGTTTGATTTTGAACGGATTCACCAATTGTTGACAAGAGGAAATTTTCGGTTCAGCATCGATGCCTTACATGCAGTGGCTGGTCCTTATGCCCATGCCATTTTCGAGCAACGTTTGGGCGCACCAGTGGGAACAGTGCGTAATGGTACACCCATGGAAGATTTTGGCGGCGGACACCCTGATCCAAATCTGGTTTATGCCCATGAGTTGGTAGATATTTTGTACGCAGAGAATGCGCCAGACTTTGGGGCAGCTTTTGATGGAGATGGCGATCGCAATATGATCTTAGGGCGTAAGTTCTTTGTCACCCCTAGCGATAGCCTTGCAGTTTTAGCCGCAAACGCCAAGCTAGTCCCTGGTTATAGTGCAGGTTTAGCCGGAGTAGCGCGATCAATGCCTACTAGCCAAGCAGTGGATCGAGTTGCTGCTCAGATTGGGATTGAATCCTATGAAACACCCACTGGTTGGAAGTTTTTCGGCAATCTCTTAGACGCGGGTAAAGCTACTCTCTGCGGTGAAGAAAGTTTTGGTACTGGTTCTAGCCATATCCGCGAAAAAGATGGGTTATGGGCTGTGCTGTTTTGGCTGAATATTCTAGCAGTCCGGCAACAATCTGTTGAGCAGGTTGTACGGGAACACTGGCAAATCTATGGACGCAATTATTACTCTCGTCATGACTATGAAGAGATAGAAACAGGGCAAGCAACCAATTTAATTGAAAGATTGCGTTCTTTATTGCCAACTCTCAAAGGTAAGCAATTCGGTAACTATCAAGTTGAATACAGTGATGACTTTAGTTATACCGACCCTGTTGATAGCAGCGTTAGCGAGCAACAAGGTGTTCGCATTGGTTTTACCGATGGCTCTCGAATTGTAATGCGACTTTCTGGTACGGGGACTCTTGGTGCAACCTTAAGAGTTTATCTAGAAAGCTACGAGCCAGATCCCGCAAAACATGATCTTGAGCCACAGCTTGCACTTGCTTCTTTAATTACTATTGCCCAGGAGATAGCCCAGATCCGCTTACTGACAGGACGGGAACAGCCAACTGTGATTACCTAGTACAAAGCTCTTGATAGTTTTGAGGTTTGTAATCAGCACGAAGCGTGCTTAGAAAATAACTACGCTTTGTGCTTATACAACGCTTTTCCCCTACACCCCACGCCCTTACACCCCTACCTCCAGTCCTGACAAGGGTTTCATGTTTTCTTCGTGACATTGGGTTAAGGGGCAACAGCCGCGATCGCCTCAGTCTCTCCATGCACTTATCGACAGGTTGCCAATCCTAAAGATACCGACAGGAGAACAGGAGGACTTACACCAGCAGACAGCATCAAGATTACCTAAAGCCCGAAGAAGTTTTGGAGTGTGATACCAATTCTCCGTGAGCTTGCACTTAATGATTACTCCTTCTGTCAAGGCGTACAAGGCGTACTTGGTGAATCAGCGCTCTCCGGCGGGTTTCCCGCCGTAGGCGACTGGTGTTAGCGCCACGGAGAGCGAGTCTTCTCCCTACAGCCCTTTGGGCATCCTACGGCAGGCGCTAGCCTCTCCCTTTGGGAGAAGGGGAGACGCCTTGGGCGAACGAGCGTCACCCGTTCGCCCAAGGCGCTCCCGCAGGGTAGGGCGGTTCGTTTAATAATTAAGTGCATCTTCATAGCGAATTGGTGTGAGAAGTTCCGCATACAGGACACTTATGGGATGAGCCTAACCTCTGAACTAGTGGAGAAAGATGACTCTGGGAAGTTGATACCGAAGATTGTCGCGCTGGAGGCGATATTGGCAGCGCCTCTTGAGATGATCAACGATGACGACCTTGGGCAAGAGTGTGTTTCACCGTCGGCTATTGTGGTGGAGAGGGATAAGGGGGAAAGGGAGCGGTTAGCTATTTGCACTGACTGGAGCAATCATTCTACGGTGTGATCATTCGTAAGAGGTTAAGGTTATATACAATTTGTCAATAAGCAATCATACTTAAAATATTGCTAAAATTGGGGTCGGAAACAGAATTTTTAGGCAGGCATCGCTTCCTGGTTGATTACGATTTCAAAGGCTTAAGATAATTCATCAAATGCCTTACGGTTTAGCCCAGTAAATGCCCTCAGTAGTCCGTCTTCTTTCATCACCTGATTGACGTTTAGCATTTTTCTGTCTCATTCCAATCGCCAATCGTTACTTTACCTTATTAAGCGACAAGTCTAATGTTTTTTTTATAATTATATTAATTACTCTATAAGGTTTTCTTGGCGAGTTGGGTGGGTGTTGAAATAGGCCCGATCAAAAGATTGCCCCAGAATCTCCTGACCAATTGAGGATAAAACGCGATCGCAATTATCATGTAATACGTAAAAGGATAAATCTCGCAATATTCGCTCCACAGGACTCGGTTTAATCAATGAGCGAGCTCCACAAGCGTGTATGCAGTCATTCACCGTTTCCAAAGCTAGTTGTTCAGTTATGTAACGAGCGCGATTGCCTGCTTGTTTCGCCTCTAAGACCTGGCCTGTTTCCCAAAGAGTAGCTACTTGCCGCAGCCAGAGATGCATAGTATCTATATTAATTGCTGCCTTAGCAATTCGATGTTGTACGTAGGGGTCGTGTCCTTTTTGCTGTTTGTTGATATATGCTAAAGCATAATCATAAGCTCCTTCAGCAGCTCCAAGAAAAGCAGCGCCATACAGAGGCGTAAACCGCGTTTGCCACTCCTGTTGGATGTACTGTCCTGGATAGCCAATCAAGTTTTCTTTAGGGATGAAAGTACTTTCAAAGCGAACTAAGTAACTGACTGTACCTCTCATCCCAATTGGCTGCCACCAACTATTATCAAAGCTAATACTGGGGTCGGATAAGTTGCAGGCTAGTAACAACACTGATGTCGGTGAGCCATTACCATGACGCGCTCCCCCAGGCCCTGCTGTGTTGACCAAGAGAATTGCCCACTGTGCTTCTGGGGCACTGGTAGCGAATACCTTTGTGCCATCAATGATATATCCCTCATCTACCACTTGAACACTTGTGCCAAGGCTGGCTTCTTGACCTGGAATCTGAGACTGGGGTTCTCCACTCCAAGCCGCCCATTTCTCGCCATGCTGGACAATACCCTCAAACCAGCGCTTTTTTTGAGACTCATTAGCCATAGCCGCTAGTAAAACTTGGGCATTTGCGTGTCCTTCCCAGCAACGGGCTAAGGATAAATCCACTTTTGCCAGTTCCTTAGTCATCATCCATAGGGTAAAGATATCGCTATCATGTCCTAACCCTAAACCACCGTATTCAGTCGGCACAACAGGCGCATTCAGACCTGCTTGAAAAAGGTCTTCAAAATCTTCTCTTGGGAAGCTACCATTGTAGTCATAACCAGCGGCGCGAGAGGCGAACTTATCGCGTGCAAGTTGGCTAATGCGCTCAATCAGAGTTTGCTTGTTGAGAGTTAGATTGAATATCATTTAATAGGTTTCATCGACTTGTTTTTGGTTACTAATCTTACATTTTGCACCAGTTGGTTTATGGCAATTTGTCTAAGTAGGTTATTTGAATGCGGTATGAATAATAATATTGACAAATAAAAACAGCATGAGTAATATGCATGAATAAGAACATATTAGATACTGTTTGCCTTTTATCGTGTGGGCTTGAGACTGATAAGTCGAAAATTAACCACCAATAAAAATGATGTTAGACTTTTGCACGCTTTATTCATTTATTCCTAGTTTCTTCCAGTGGGTGCAAGATATAATTAGATAAATCATCAATAACTCGATTAGCTGATATGTAGCTACCTGTAAGCCAATAATAATCATCAACTACATAAACTTTACCCTGCTTAACAACATTAAGCTTTGACCACAGAGGTTCTGCCATGAGTTTCTTGACAGCTATCTTTGACTGTGGAGGGTCTTTGAAGCCGTAGCGCACTAGAAATAGAATATCACCATCTATCTGGGTGAGGACTTCTGGAGAGATGTTGTAGCCAACAGGGTTGCCTGCTTTTTTTTGAGTTGCTTTAGCATCCAAATTTTGCGAAAGAGGACGGATTAAACCAGCATCCTCTAAAATTACTCCAGAGAATGCACCCTTGGTTAAGGGGTTAATCGTCTCTGGGATCAGGCGCACAACGGAAACTAAAGTTTTTTTGAGTCGGGAACTTATCTTTTGTTTCAACTCGGTTAAGCGTGCGTTATAGTTATCCATTAAACGTTTTGCTGTTTCGGTTTTCCCCAGAGCTTTTGCTGCTGGCATAAACGGTTGTTTCCAGTCTCCATTGCTTTGCACTTTCAGCAGAACGGTGGGTGCAATGTGAGACCATAAACTGTAAGTATCCCGGTTCCGCGTCGTACCTAAGATCAAGTCCGGCTTGAGAGTTATAACCTTCTCCATGTTCGGTGGTGTCAGAACCGCACCAATGTTTTCAACGCCTGGGTGCTTATCGTCTAAACCTAGCCCTTGGAGAGTTTTAGTTGGATCTGGAGCACCTATCAGATTGGCTCCCAGAGCTAGAGGTATTTCCACAAGCCACGGATCTATGACTACAACTCGTTGAGGATGAACGGGAACTAAAGTCTGACCCATTGCGTGTTTGATTACGTGGACGGGGACAGGTGATATTTGATTTGAGGGAACAACGGCTATATCGCGGGTTGATAATTGACGACCAAAGGAACTGCAAGCAGAAATCACCAATAGCGTAAGCAGCACAACAAAGCAGAACTTAGGCATATACAGTCAAGAAGATACAGGTGATGTTAGAGCGATCACGTATTGGCTGTGCAAGAGATTATGTTGCAAAAACTTACAAAAAACAAAAGGTCTGTAGAAAAATGTCTGTTTTTTTCAACTCCTGCACGCATCAATATATTGTGTATGCTCTATCTCAAGACCCTGTGCCATCATTTCTTTTTTAAAGGTAAACACAAAGGTGTTCCTACTACTGGGTCTGGTACAATTCGACAAGCTAATCCAAACACCTCCTGCACCATTTCTTCTGTCATAACGTCTGCTGGAGTTCCATAAGCCATAACAGCGCCATCACGTAAAGCTACTAGCTGATGAGCATAACGACACGCCTGATTCAGGTCATGCAACACCATGACAATTGTCCGCCCCTCAAGTTGATTCAAATCCCACAGTAACTCTAGCACCTCCACTTGATGAGCTAAATCTAAAAAAGTTGTCGGTTCATCCAACAAGAGAATCTGCGTATCTTGCGCTAAAGTCATGGCTATCCAAGCACGTTGTTTCTGTCCACCCGAAAGGGTATCTACGGCTCTATGGGCTAATTCGTTGAGGTCTGTAGTTGTTAGTGCTTTGCGGACTTGACGTTCGTCTTCAGTTGTCCAAGATTGCAGCCAACTTTTTTGATATGGATAACGACCTTGTGCTACCAAGTCTCTCACAGTCAAACCTTCTGGTGCAACTGGTCCTTGAGGAAGAATACCGAGTTGCTGTGCAACTTTGGTCGTTGACTGTCGAAAAATATCAGCACCATTGAGATATACAGTACCAGTATGGGGTTTGAGTAATCTGGCTAAACCTCGCAGTAGAGTAGATTTCCCACAACCATTGGGGCCAACTAGAGCAGTAATTTGTCCTGTGGGAATCAATAAGTTAAGACCGGATATGATGGGTTTGCCATCATAAGCCAGACCCAGATGTTGGGTTTCAAGGACTGTGTTGTCCATAAGACTTTCTGATTGCAAGGATAATTGATCTAAAGTACATAGCCGCAAAGTAGCTGCTGGCAGATCGCATTACCGCATAGCGCGTTGTTGCGTTCGCCCTACAGCCCTTCCCTAACGGGACGCCTTACGGCGAACGGGCATCCTACGGCAGGCGTTGGCAAAGCTATCGCTTTTGAATCCAACTTAATGATTCTTGGCAGGGGAATGACCAAAATCTAATCGATCAAGCTAGTCAAAATGCTGGAGCAAAGCATCTTGTAAAAATCTGGTTATCAGAAACCAAATATTCCCCTAAAGTTAACGATCGCCTTTGAGGATAGATATTTAGATCATATTAGATCATATTAGATCATATTACCAATAATATTGGGTACTTAGTCCTCCGCTTGGTAAAGATACTCTGACATTAGATTCTCCTTTGCTACTCATCTTTGCCGTCTTTGATACAGTAAATAGATAAAAAAAGGCGCTCCTAAGGCAGCAGTTAGCAAACCACATGGCAATTCTGTCGGAGAAAATAAAGTCCTACCCAAAAAATCTGCTGCTGCTACCAGTAATCCTCCGATTAAAGCAGCAACTGGCAATAAATTTTGATGTATTGACCCAACAAGTTTACGTGCTAAATGGGGAGCCATTAATCCAATAAAGCCAATTGTGCCGGCGATCGCCACACTTGACCCAGCCAGTGCTACACTTACTAACAATAATTTGCTCCTTTGCCATGTGATCCGGCTACCGAGTCCTTTGGCTACAGCATCACCCAGTTGCAGAGTATCCAGTTGCCGTGCCAGCAGTAAAGCCAAGGGAACGAAGATAACTATCCAAGGTAGCAATTGCCAGACTTGCTCCCAACTTTTACCAGCGACACTACCCGCCAACCAAACCAATGCTCTAGTAACATCATTGATTTGACCAAAAGTTAGCATCAAAGTTGTAAAAGCTCCCATAATTGCTGCTAATGCTACTCCCACTAAAACCAATCGCAGAGGTGATTTTTCTCCTGTCCCAGCTAGCAAGTAGATCAAACACGCTACAACAAAAGCACCACTAAAGGCAGCAAAGGGTAAATACATAGTCGGTACAGCCGGGAATAATACGATTAAGGTAACAGCTGCTAAAGCTGCACCTGCATTTACCCCAACAATGCTAGGGTCAGCTAAAGGATTACGTGTCAATCCTTGTAAAATTGCACCCGCAACTGCCAAGCCCACTCCTACCAACCAGGAGATTAACACTCTCGGTAAACGCAAAGTGACAACAACAAAGGGAGATTCTGCGTCTTGAGTTGGTAAACCAACAACAGCTTTCACTATGTCTACTGGCGGCACAGGATAATCTCCTAAACTAAGACTCATTCCCAAGACTGCGAGCGTAAGTAATAGCAGTAGTAACAATGCTCTAATTACAGGCTGGTTACTAACTATTGAATTTTGAATTTTAAATTTTGAATTTTGAATTGTTATCATTCTCTTTTCACCCGCCAACGCACTAAATACAACAAAAAGGGCGCTCCTAACAGTGCTGTCATTACGCCAACAGGCAATTCTTGGGGTCTAATTAACCAACGGGCTGCTAAGTCTGCCCATATTAGTAAACCTGCACCAAACACGGCTGTACAAGGCAATACCCAACGATAATCAACACCCATTACTCCCCGCGCCAGATGGGGAACTACCAGACCCACAAAGCCGATAGGCCCTGCTAGTGCTACAGCACTACCTGCTAATATGACAACGCTTGATGCTGTTGCCAACTTGATCCAACCTGTTTGCTGACCTAAGCTTGTAGCCACCGATTCTCCTAAACTGAGGACGTTGATTTGTCTACTCAAGGCAAAAGCTGTTAATAGCCCTACTATCATCCAGGGGAGTACAGTCAGGAATAGATTGAAGTCTCGTCCTGCTAGAGAACCTGCTAACCAGAAGCGGACTTCTTCAAGAGTGCGTGAGCTTAAAATTAGTCCACCTGTAGTAATTGAAGATAGCAAGGCAGTTATAACTGCACCAGCAATAGTGAGATTCAATGGTGTTGAGCCTCCATGTCCAAGTGAACCGAGGGAATAAACTGCGATCGCTGCTATTAAGGCTCCGATAAATGCTACAAGGGTAATTAGAGGTGCTGAAGATGTACCCAAACCAAAAACCACTGTCACCACTGCTAAGGCTGCACCTGCATTGATCCCTAAGATTCCTGGTGCGGCTAGGGGATTTTGGGTTAGTCCTTGCATCAATGCTCCGGCTATAGCCAAACTAGCACCAACCATACTTGCAATCAGTGTACGTGGTAGGCGCATTGAGCGGATAATTATGTGTTCAGTGGAGTCATCATAATTAGTAAATGCAGTCAGTATTTTGGCAATGGGAATGTCAGCAGCACCATAAGAAATGCTGGCAAAAATACCCAACAATACTACTAAGATACCTATGCATAAGCTCAATATGCGAATATAGTATTTTTGCGGACGAGAAATATTTGTGTTCATGGATTCGTGACAAGAGTTAGCTTCGTTTCGCTGCTTTTTCTAAACCTTAAGTATAATTACTAGTTGACAAAAGTAAGGTTATCTTAATCTCTCATCGATGACCAAAGATTTGTGCAATCAAGCCAAAAGAAATGAGGTTACGCTTTTGCACGCTTTATTTGTTTACTCCTGGTTTCTTCCAGTGGGTGTAAAAAAGAAGATACAGGTGATGTTAGATAAGGTAAACGCGTCTCAAATACTATTGACAAGCGGATTTAGAGACCTCCAGAAATGTTGAGATAAACAACCAGCAAGAATAGTAAGCATATAATTATTATCCATTGTGGCTCGATTTGATTTTTGGCGATTACTGCGTTTAAAAGATTTCTCTCGATTCAAACACCCTCTAAGGGCAATCCGTCGTAAAAGAGCAAGATTCTGTGGTGCATATCCAGTACGAATACGGTAACCATCTTTATCGAAGGTGACGTCCATTGTCCAGTGTAAACCATTCTCAATACCCCAATGGAGACGAATAGCCTATTTTCAGCTTACTACCTGCTCCTTTCCTTATCCCGAACTCAGGTTAAGTTATGTTAGAGCGATCGCTCGCGTCTTGATTGTGCAAGAGGAATCCGGGGTATATATAGCAGTCCTAAATCATTCGTGAAAAGTTAGATCCTCGACAACTTTTACGAAGTCAGGGATCTGGACAACGTTAATTTTCACAAATCAGATAGGATTCCTATATACGTCTCTAAAGAATACTTGTTAATTTGTCAAATTTTGAGAAATTAGTTGAGATTTCAGCATTGATTGTAGATGATATGGTCGCCAGAAGCTCAACATTTGTTCGCAAACTTGTTGAGGATAAAAGTAGTGAAAAAAATGATAACCTTTGGGACATTCCCACAGATTATCTTCAGATTTAAGCTCTTTTAACCAGCCTTTTAAGGCAGGTAAATTAACAATAGGATCATCTTTACTACCACATACCATTATAGGCATATTAACCCCACCTTCAGGTAACTCAATTAACTTAAAAAGAGAGTGTAAAAGAGGGGATTGTTCTAAATCTTTAGATAATATAGCCATTAACTTTTTAGTAGTATTATGAGGTTGCTCACCAAATAGATGACGAACACAGCTTGCTAAAACTTGCTCACGACTCATAGTAAAGAATTTTCTTTGCAGATAATAGTGGATATGCCAAGTATTAGCAGGTTGAGAAGCTACAGCCAATAAGACCAACGATCGCACTTTTTGAGGATAGCGACGAGCAAAAGTTAAAGCGATCGCACCACCCGCACCATGACCTGCTAAATGTATAGGATGAGAATAGTGTGCTAAGAATTCATACATCAAATCTACAGCTTCATCTATGGAACTACCTTCATCTTTATGGTGATGATATTCCCACTGATCCACATTCATATACTGCGATATGTATTGTAGTAATGGTTGATCAAAACGCTGCAATACATGACTAGAACTGATCCAAACAACATCGATATCATCAGACATAAATACTCTAAAACATCAAGATTTGGGAATAATCAATTTTTCAAGCGTGCCATTCGACTATTGTCCTGTCAAAACTCCCAACTTACCGTTCCCTCCACAATAAATGAATCTTCAGGATAAACAAGGTTGATATTTCGGGCGGTGAAGTACTGAACATCGGACAGATTCTTGAGGTTAAGCGCGAAGCGAAGGCGATCTAGTCGATAGTAGACAGCAGCATCAAGGCGTAAATAACTGGGTACACTAAACGAGTTGCTCAGATCCCCCTGCCGATCGCCGACATAGAATAAACCTAGTCCAAACCCTAACCCTTGTAAATTCCCCTTAGCAAAGGTGTAAGTTGTCCACAAACTCGCGCTATTCTCAGGAACGTTCACTAGTTGATTGCCAATAGTAGATAGGTTGCTGTCCTTTGTCACCTGTCCATCTGTATAAGCATAGGAAGCAATCACATTCCAGCCTGGTAATATCTTTCCTGTGACATTGAGTTCAATACCTCGGCTGCGTTGTTCCCCTGTTGCGATAGAGTAGTTTAGATGATTAGGGTCAGTCGTCAAAATATTGGATTGAGTCAGTTGATACAAAGCCAGGGTTGAAGACAGCTTCCCACTGAAGAAATCAGCTTTAACTCCTACTTCATATTGAGTACCACGACTAGGTTCAAATAAATTACCCTCGAACGTAGTTCCAATATTCTGGAAGAATGATTCACTGTAACTGGCATAGAGTGAAACGGGTGGGATAGGCTTATAAACAAAACCTACACGAGGACTAAATGCAAAGTCTGATTGACTTTGATTGCCATTTGCCCTTAAAAAATTGGTAACTTTATTATCGACAAAATCTCCGCGTCCACCCAGAACCAAGTTCAGGTTATTAGTAAGTGAGACTATATCTTGAACATAAAAGCCAAGCTGATCGTTTTTAGTTTTCTGATTAATTCTAGAAACAATACCACTAGGAGGTTGACCGTAGACAGGGTTGAACAAATCTAGAGGAGCAAGAAACCGCATCGTTTGATCAAATTGAACAATATCTCTGTACAAGTCAAAGTCAGCAACTAATTCATGTCCAAGGCTACCAGTTTTAAATTTACCTACCACATGATTGTCTAGAGCATACTCATCATCGGCAGCAGGCGCTCCTATATAGTCTTGCCGTGTGCGGTTTACGCTCCGTTGATCGGCTCGTAGAGAGCTAGGATTGGCAGTATCTGTTCTATATCTTAGAGACCTAATATTAAAAGCATTTACCAAAGACCAATTATCACTAAAGCGATGTTCAAAGTTATAGCCCAATAGCATGGAACGACGATTGTTTGTAGCACCTTCATCTAATGTGTTTACATTGAGTGGAATCTTTCCATTTCGATTAGGCAAGACAGTTCCGACAGCAGGTAGACCCGTTCTATGGGCCTGCTGCTGATCTCGGAACTCACCTTCAAAAGTTAGCTTCGTATTTTTACTTATTTGCCAACTGAAAACAGGTGCAATTAGATAACGCTGATTGTAAAAAAAGTCAACAAAACTTTCTGTGCTGATGTAGGAAGCATTTAAACGATAAAGCAGCGTTTTGTCATAATTAAGAGGGCCAGAGATATCTAAAGTTGGTTGATAGAAACTATAACTGCCAAAAGTCATACTAGTGGCGAAGTAAGGCTCACTCAGTGGCTGCTTGGTGACAAAGTTAATCGTGCCACCCGGATTACCTTGACCGTAAAGCACAGAAGCTGGCCCCCTTAGAACCTCTAACCTTTCAATGTTAGCGAGTTGAGATTGTCCTGATACTGCTCCTGCTGTATAGTCCTTGAGACCGTTGCGAAGGATATTGCTCGTCTGAAAACCTCTAATTGTAAAGACATCACCATTAGTTGGCGAATTAGAGGCTTGGACAACACCAACGCTTCTTAAGGCATCAATAGTATTAACAGCTCCTTGATCTTGCCAACTTTGCCGGGGAACCACCTGAATCGATTGAGGAATGTCGCGTACTGGCGTTGGTGTTTTTGTGGCTGTAGTCGCATCAGGAACGTTATAGCTTCCTTCAGGCGCTGCAATCACCTCTAACTCAATAGGTGGTTGTTCCTCTGGTGTCGGTGTTGGCTGCTGTGCCGTAGATGCAGTACTTGTCACCCCAAACACTAAGCCTTCAGTCTGACTATCAAATAACTCCACTACAGGCGCACCTGTTTCCCCAACTACTGTCACCCGCAGCGTGTTAGGATTCGCATTAGCAACTGTAACTAGTGCAATTCCTGCTACTGGCTTTGATTGTTGAAAACTCTCCCCACTCGCTAATTGCAACTGAGCATTGGGTATATTCACAATGTAGGAATTACCTTCAATTTTCGGTGAAACTGATAACTGCTGAGAATTGGTCGTAACTAAAATTATCTCTATCCCTTTATCTGTAGTGTTCACCTTCACATCTGTGACTGATACGACATTGGTTGTGGCTTGACTGATTTGAGAAACAGAGTTTTGATTTCTGGGTGTCCTTAATAAATATGCGGCACTGCTCTTGGCAAATTGTAACTCGCTGAGACTACGAATCTTTGTAATCGTTTCAATTGCTCTAGTTAAAGTTTTTTGCGATGATAACTGCTGTTCACTAGCATTATTATTTAGGATCTCTTGACCCAAAACTGGTATAGCGTAGACAGATATCGGCTTGGTGATAGACATCGCTAAACAAGAAATAGATAGTAAAACACTGTGCCAAAAAAAGCTAAATTGTTTTTGTAAATACACTCTTCAAACCCTCACACCTAATGGGAGCAATTGTTTGCTCCCCTGCTTCATCCACTTGTATTTCCGCTTTTCAAGCGTGCCATTCATTCATGACTCTAAATATTTACTATTACTTCCTCAATCTTGCTGATGTCATAACCACCAAGAATTTATAATTGCGATCGCACTAGTTGATGTTTTAAGATTAGGACTTACGCACAAGCAACGGAAAATCGAACCACAAAGGACGCAGAGGACACGGAGGAATAAGAGTTTGAGAGGTTTTTTGCGTAAGTCCTAAAGATATTGATAAACTACTGTACTGGTGTTTCTTCCAAGTATTCTTTGAGAATCATCAAGTCGTATCGCGCACTATAAAGTGAATAAATCCCAAACTAAAGGTAGCAGTTATAGATGCCGTACTGATACCCGCACCAGCAATTCCTAATGCTAAAGATAAGGCAACATCTTGATAGTTATAAACGATATGGTCATTGCAAATATTCATATCCTGCTTCATGAGGCTGTATCTCTCCATTACAAAAAGCTGTAGCAGACACATTTAACTATCTAAGTAATAGCAAGGTCTTCTAATCTGCGCCTTTTATACTGGAAGTCCTATTAATGCTTTTGCAATTTTGCCTACATATTGTCAATATACTTGCCAGATTTATGTTTTTGTGGGCGGGAACTCAAGTAATTTCAGACTTTTTGTTCATTTGTTACTGTTTTTTATTCCCCTTTTAGCAAGAATACCATACATAAAGTAAAAATAATTGCCAAAAAATAAAAAGTTTTTCCTGGTATTTTCTTCAGAATTTTGTATTTATAAATACATAAATTTTCCTAATTTTATAAATTAACGATTTAAAACCAAAATATTTTCGTGCAACGTATCCGTGCCTGGATGTTAATCATCAGATTTTTATTCGCGATCGCATCTGAAAATTGGTTACACAGGCAAGAGCATCATTGCAACCGCAGAATCAGACAGTTCTACCACAGGGTTTGAAGCAGTAGTTAGGCATTATAAAGGCAATTTACTCTTGAGTCGCCATTACATAGATTAGCAATAAAAATCGAAACACAACAAGTAGCACAGTTGGTAGAAAGGCCGAAATAGTAGAATATCAAAGATACACGTGTATTTGCAGTGAGTATAGGGAAACACAAACAGCAGACTGGTCACCAGAGATAGTACCAGGACAAGATATAGGAATTCCTGTGTAGTCAAAGGGATAAAAAAATGGTTACAGATTTTTGCCAATACGGACTTCGCTTTATTTCATGCGGCTGATACTCGTTCTCGCGCCGAATTGGAATCAATCCTGGGTTCAAGCTACGAAGGTGTACTTAGTTCTGATGACTATAGCGCCTATAATAGACTCATCCGCAAAAGGTAAATGCTTGCTGTAACTGGATTTGACGGATTTAGTTGAAAATAGCGATATTGATTTGGTATTGAATATCTGCTTCATCAATAGTAATAATTAAAATCCGCTGATCAGGTTGTTCAGTCACAAGTTGCGATCGCAACTTTGGCTTTTTGACCTGCGATTAAGTTTAATTGAGCAATTTTATGACGTTCCGATTGGTCGGTGACAAGCTCAATCCCCTGATTCAAATGATCCACGGTCTCAAATAACCGCTCTGGTGCAGGGTTTTCGAGGATATTTCGCCCGATTTGTAAGTGAACCACTTGTTTGTGGGACTCATCAATTAAAGCATAGGCAGCTTGCTGGACGCGATCATGCAGGAATTTATAATCCTGCACCAAGAGTTGTTCATCTAAGTCAGAGATCGGCACAATTAAACCCCGCTGAACGGCTGTCACTAGCTCCAGGAAAACTTCGTTGTGAATGACATTAGTGGCATGGATTCTGCCCAGAATGTCTGTGAGGTTGATCGCAAGCCGCAGAAAAGTAGGTACAAGCATGGGGCAGAAAAATTCTGGTCGCTGCTGCATCCATCGCTTTAGTGATTTGCCGCCAAAGTCTTCTAAGATAATGACGAGAGTGCGTTGATAGTCCTGCTGGCTGTATGCTTTGACAACTCCCTCCTCTTTGAGCAAACTGGTAATTTCATATTTGTGTCTGTAGCGGGTTAGTTCTTAAAGTGAGGGATAATTTTGCTTGAGAATTTTTACGACGACCGCTAGTCCATCGTCTCTGATGCCCCGATACACTAGAGAATTAGAACTTTCGTAGATATTATCTTGGATAGCAATACCAGGTAGAGCAATCATAGAGCTTTTTGGGAGAATATAATCTGGCATACCTCAAACTATATAGTACTTCTTATTATCAGTTAAAGCTGGAGTAGTAGTTGCAGTCATAGTCAAACCAGATATTCCTCTAGGTCGATTTTCACGCAACTCTTTGACAAAATTCTCTGCAATTACAGCATAATCATATTGTGGTGTGAGATTTGCTCTTAAGCTTGGCTAATTCATTAAATTTACTGTTGGCGTGTATTTGTTCAATGCTGCCAGAATCCATTTAGACATCATCTTATAAACCTATGATTGATTATAAATACCAAGTCGGTGGAAGTTTAACAGTTAATGCACCTAGTTATGTGTTAAGACAAGCAGATTACCTGCTTTATGAAGCTCTTAAGCAGGGAGAGTTTTGCTATATATTGAACTCTCGACAAATGGGTAAATCCTCTCTGCTTGCAAGTACAAAACATCGCTTGGAACAAGAAGGATTTAAATGCAGTACCATTGATATGTCGATTATTGGTACTTCCCATATCACCCCACTCCAGTGGTATAAGAGTGTAGTTGGTGATTTATGGTTAGGTTTTAATTTATTAAATAAAATCAATTTAAAAAGTTGGTGGCGTGAACAAGAAGATATATCTTTACTAGAAAGATTAAGGTGGTTTATTGAGGAATTATTACAGCTTCATTTTCCTGAAAAACGATTATTTATCTTTATTGATGAAATTGATAGTATTTTAAGTTTAGATTTCTCAATTGATGATTTTTTTGCATTGATTCGGTTTTGCTATAATCAACGAGCTATCAATCATGAATATAAACGTATTACCTTTGCTATTTTCGGAGTTGCAACTCCATTGGATTTGATTCAAGATAAAACACGTACACCATTTAATATTGGTAAATCAATAGAAATTCAGGGTTTTAAGCTACAAGAAACTATTCCTTTAACAAAAGGATTGGAAGGAAAAGTAGTTAATCCAAAACTTATTTTAAAAGAGATATTACTTTGGACTGGTGGACAACCATTTCTTACTCAAAAGCTATGTCAAATTGTGGTAAATGAACAATGTAAGAATAGAGATAAATCACTAATAAATAATTCTCAACTATTTATTAGTGATTTAGTTAGGTCACATATTATAAATAATTGGGAGTTTCAAGATGAACCGGAACACTTAAGAACTATAAGTTCGCATCTTCTAGATAACGAGCAAACGGCAGGAAGATTATTAGGAGTCTATCAGCAAATTTTAATGGGTGAAGAAGT
The DNA here is from genome assembly GCF_036917195.1 of Nostoc sp. Lineage (GTDB taxonomy): Bacteria > Cyanobacteriota > Cyanobacteriia > Cyanobacteriales > Nostocaceae > Nostoc. The sequence continues at coordinate 44,229 of NZ_JBALDG010000095.1, read as the reverse complement.
CACAATTGATGATATTAGAGAAAAGAATGAGTTAATTTTATCGGGATTGGTTATCATATTTCAAGGAAAAACTCGAATAAAAAATAAAATATATCAAGCTATATTTAATTTAGATTGGGTTGCTAAAAAACTAGAAAATTTACGCCCATATTCTCAAAATCTTAAAAATTGGGTTGATAGTAATCAGCAAGATAGTACTCAACTATTAAGAGATATAAGATTAAAAGAAGCAGTAGCTTGGTCAGAAAATAAAAAGCTTTCTAATATAGACTATCGGTTTCTTGCTACTAGTCAACAGTTGGATAAACAAGAAATTGAAATAAATTTAAACGCTGAAAAAATTGAATTAGAAAAAGCACAGTTTACTCTGGCAGCTGCGAAGGAAGCGAATCGGATTCTGAACCAAGCCCGAAAAGCTGCTAAATTAAATGCTGTATTACACTTTGATAAACTATGTATTGTCAGCTTTGCAATTGGTATTACTAGTTTTATTATCCTGCTACGCTTCATTGGTTTATTACAGGGAATGGAATGGAATATGTTTGATAGCTTTTTGCAACAACGACCCCAAGCAGGAATTGATTCTCGTGTTGTTGTAATTACAATTGATGAACCAGATTTACAAAAAATAGGACAATACCCCATACCTGATAATATTTTGGTTAAAGCGCTGGACAAATTGAAAACTTATCAATCTAAATTAATTGGATTGGATTTATATCGAGATTTGCCAGTAGAACCGGGGTATCAAGAATTAGTAGAATTGTTCAAAACTACTCCCAATCTTATTGGTATTGATAAAGTCGTAGGCACTAAGGTTGCACCAGCAAGAGTATTAGCCCAATTAAACCAGGTGGGTTTTAGTGACCAAGTATTGGATGGAGATGGTAAGGTACGTCGTGCCTTATTGACAGTGCGATCGCCCTTGACGTTGGCGCAGCCAGATACTCGCGGACTCGCTACTGCTACGCTATCGTCAAAAAATCAATTACGGCAGAGTTTGAGTTTACAATTAGCACTACAATACTTAAAAACTCTTGGCATCACTCCTCATCCTCATCCTCAAAATCATCATCATATCCAGCTTGGTAAAGCCTTATTAATACCCTTGCAACCTTTTGACGGAGGCTATGTCCGATCTGATACTGGAGGTTATCAAATTTTACTTAACTATCAAGGTACAGAACAACATTTTCAAAGCTTCTCCATCACAGATTTGTTGCAAGAACGGATACCAAAAGAAAAAATCCAAAATCGTATTGTTTTGATTGGTGCAACAGCTGAAAGTATTAATGATTTTTTTCAAACACCTTATAACAATCGGTTATTTGGATCAGCAAAACAAATGGCAGGAGTATTTATTCATGCTAATACTGTCAGTCAAATATTAACCGCAGCACTACAAGGAAGAGGAATGCTGCGGACTTGGCCTGAGATATGGGAAAGCTTATGGATTTTGCTTTGGTCAGGGATAGGAGCATTAATTGGTTGGCGATTAAAATCACCCAGACAATTAATGTTTGTCGTCACTAGCACTGGACTGGGATTAATCGTGTTTAGTTATCTGGCATTTTTACAAAGTTGGTGGATTCCGATTATTCCTCCATTATTGGGATTAATACTTGCTTCGATCATTCTACCTATGTTTGCAACTAAGCAGCTTGAGAAAATCCAACTCCAGCAAACTCTCAAGTTACTACTTGCGGTTGCAAAAGAGCAACCTGCTGCTGGAAAAATTGCGATTGAATATTTCAAACAAGCAGAAGGCAAAGAAAATCAGCAGTTGATAGATAAGATATTACAACAGGATGATTGACTAAATGATTCGTAATTAATTACGAATTATTTTAATTGGGTATTCTTGGGTTCAGCTTTCTTAGCTTTCTCTATAGTCATAAGCATTTCATACCAGTATCCTCTCTGTGCATACCAGTTTGCTTGACCAATAGTAGTCAACTGGCTCAATTCTCTATCTACTTTGGTAGTTTTTGCAACTCGTTGTACCCAACCTTTAAATATAGGATCGTCTGGTTGCACAGTTTTTCCACAGACAACTACCAATGACCATTCGTAATTTTTACCTACGGTTAGCGGCGTTTTTTCTTTAGGTTGAGTGAAGCTAACAATTCCTCCACTAGCAGTAATAGGTAAAAAAGTTCTTTCATAATAGTTACCCGTTTCATCTTTAAAGGTCAGCACAACCTTCTGTGCTGAAGTTTTGGGTAAGGAAATGAATACGGGAGGATGATCTTGGAAGGTTAACCCAAAGTTACGCTTTGGCATCAAAGGTCTAATGGGCTGTTCATTCTCAGAACACCTTAGCCCATCACGAGAACCTGCACCAACAGTTTCACTTTTTGGTTCTGGCTCTCCAGGTGGTTCAAAAGTCTCTTGAAAAACGAATTGCTCTGGTAGGCTGGCTTTTGATGTGACTGATTCTGATTGCGCCAAACTAGGTAAGGCAAACATCAACAGTTGTAGAGATAAGCCAACAGTAAAAAATTTAAATTGATATGAGGCATTATTTACTATCATTTTATGAAATGTCTGTAGTCAGTGGTCAGTTGTTATTTGTCAGAGTTCAGGTGTTATCGTAAATAAAAGGGTTTAAGACTCCTACGTCTACATGTAGCGCGGAGTCTGAGCCACTTTGCCTTTGATCAGTTACCCTGCGGGAAGCAAGCTACAGTCGGGGTTTAAATCCCCCGAGTTGCTCCTCTTGGGGAGACCGCAAGACTGCACTCCTCTTCGTTTGAAAATGTCTTTAATGCAAGAATTTTGAATTTTGAATTGTTAAGTTTTCCTACCTCCTTCATCGTGAGTCAACGCCAATTTCCTACCAGTACAAACCCAGACCAATAATAAGGATGTTTGTATTGAGGAGAATTTAATAGAGATAGTTGTGCTTGACGCAGTGCTTCGGCTTTGCTGACGACCTTTTGGGTAAGCAGACGGTAAAATTCTGCTATCAAGTTAGCAGTTGATTTGTCTTGTACTGACCAGAGGGTTGCTAAAGTACTCCTAGCACCAGAACGCACGGCAATTCCTGCCAATCCTAAAGCTGCGCGGTTGTCGCCTTTAGCAGTTTGACAAGCGCTAAGAACTAGCAGTTCAATTGGTTGGTTTGGAGCATTTTTGCTCAATTTTGAAGATGCACCTTTTAACCATTTGTCTAAATCTTTAACATTAATCCGGCCTTCCCAAGTTAAAAGAAATGTGTCTTCGGCTTTGGAGCTAAATTCACCGTGGGTGGCAAGATGAATTACAGAAAAGGGAACTTCTTCTATTTGTTTTTGGACGTTGGCGCGAGTAAATTTTTCATTTAGTAGTATCTTTGCATGGACATAGTTTGTAATTTGTTTAATTTCTTGCTTGACACCAGGTAACTCAGCAAAACCTTGACGTGCTTCTGCTAAACCCGCAGTTAAGGCTTTAAACTGTTGGGGAGGAAGATATCGAGACTCTAATAGTTGTAAACCAGGAGTCAATGCTATGCTGTACTTCTGGATGATAAACTGTTGGCGATCGTGCAAAACTGCCATTGGTACACTGCGTAAAAAACCATCCAAGACAAACACTAAGGTTTTAATCTTCTGAAGTTCTATCTCTTTTTCGGCAGGACGCAACAACCAATCATATAATTTTTGGGCAGAAGGTAGTACTTCGTCAGGTAAAAAAGCAGGGTTTAAAGACTGACGCAGTTCATCAAAAACCTCTGATTCCTCTTTTGAGGAAAGGTTTGTTCCATAATGTTGCAAAGGTTGTCCAGGAAGAGAAACAACTACCTCCAAGCGACGTTCTAGCAAAATTGGGTAAATGACTGCGGCTTTTAAATCAATTTTATCGATGGGTTGAGGTTTATAAGTTAAGCAGGCTTCGCGGAAGAAGTTTTCTAACTCTGCTAATTGCAGTGCTTCAATTGTTTTACGGGATTTATCTAAGCGTTGTAGCTTGATAGTTTGGGGCAAGTTATCTACATTTTGCAAAAGTAATTGTACTAACTGCCGATACACTGGTTCAACTTCGTCGCGGAAAGAAAACTGCACGTCAGGATTCGTTTGTAGTAAATCTTGACGCAGAGATGTTAAGGAATTAACAGCTTGTTCATAAGCAGTGATTGCTTGCTCAATATTCCCCCTAGTTTTCTCGATTCGTCCTTGCTGCCAAAACCAATTGACAGCAATATCTTCTGCTTGCACTCCCTGTGCTAAAGTTAGTGCTGTTTGGGTGAGATTTAAGGCCTCTGAGAATTGCTGAGTTTGTTCGTAGAGATGTCCTAATTCTCCCAAAGCATAACTTTGCGCCTTTGCATCTGTTAATTCTCTGGCCTGTTTGACTGCTTTTGCCAAAAGTTGAGCAATGTCTTTTGTGTTTGATAATGACAGTTTCATCCAACTTGTAGCTAAATTAACTTGTGCATAAATTCCCCAACGACTAGCAGCAAGATTAGCAAGACGCACTTGAATTTGGGGTAATAATGCTAGTGCAGCTTGATTTTGCTCGGTTTTTATTAAAAGGCTGAGCTGGTTGAGAAGTGCTTCTAGTTGAGTACGAGCGCCACCACTATTACTTGCTTGTTGATAAAATTCTAAGGCGGCTTTAAAATCTTCCCTAGCTCTAGCAGTATTTCCTAATCTCAATAAGGTTTCGGCGATATCTGCGGTAGAATTTACAAGCTTGGCGATCGCTAAACTTTGCGATAATACTTGTTGCGATCGCTCTAAATTTCCCACGACTTGCAGAGTTACCCCCAAACTTTGTAATCCCCTGGCTTTTAGGAGATTATCAGGTAAAGTAGAAAGGTCTTGATTGATTTGTTCTAGTTGCCTTTGGGCGCGAGGATACTCTCCCAGCGTTTGCAATGCTTGGGCTTGGTTAATCTGCGATAGCACAATCCCTGTTACATCCTTGAGGGAACGATAGATTTCCTCAGCCTGCTGCCAAGTTTCTAAGGCTAATTCCGGTTGTCCAGTGTTAAATTGTAAACTTCCTTTGGTGTTAAGGACTTGGGCGTAAAGGAAGGAATCATCCACTGTTTTTAGGATATTCTCTGCTTGGGTGATTAGCGATCGCGCTGCTTCCCACTTGCCCAAATCTTGATAAACAATGGCTAAATAGTTGTAATTTAATGCTTGATAGTGCTGCTGTTTGCTTTGCTGAAATATCTGAGCTGCTTGTTCCCAAATTTGTGCAGCTTCTACTAACTTTCCGGCATCATAATGTTGTTTTCCTTGTTCGAGTAGGGTGACTGGTGATTGAGTTGGGTAAATAGAATCCTGAGCGGTGGCTGGTAAAAAAGTTGTTATTAAGAAAAAGATTAGTAGGGCTAAAATTAGGTGACGATAAATACGCATAAATAGTCATAATAATTTGCAATTTATAATTGCTAGGTTGTAGTTTTAGCGTTGATTAATTATATTAAGTCTGTCTAATAAGTATAGTTGGCTAATATTTACAAATAAAGGCAGAGGGCAGCTAGGTAAGAAGTACTAATAACAACTTCAGTAGACATCGCCTCAAGATTGAAGGCTAGAGCGCGCACAACGCTACTGAGCCGTACTTAAGAGCATGTTATTAACATCATAAAATTAGACGCCATGAAAGAGATGTACTTGGATTTCTATTTCAGTATATCATTTTTAGTGCATATAATTTGTTTTTAGTCAATTAATAATGTTAATAACATAGTTATTTGAAGAATTTTTATACAAATAATTTATGATTAGTCAATTAATAATATTAATAATCTAGTTTTCTCATTTCTCAAAGCTCATTATATTTTTGTTAAAAATTATTCCGTGTTCGGACTTAATACTGTAATTTAGAACCAGTGTTTCCCTTAATGTCTAAAAATTTGCTTCATCTGTTAGTAAGATAGAATTTAATAATTCAAAAACTTTTATATAGGGATAGTCACCCAAACTATCCCTATATAAAAGCCAGTTTCCCCATTGCTGCTGAGTATTACCACAAAAACATAGAATTGAATTATCAAAAAATCAGAGGAGAATAAATATTCAAAAAACTATTGTGGTCAAACGTTTAATCTATTTCTCGAACTAATTTGATAATTAATAAGGAGAACATCCTCATGGCTAATCAAATTGTCGTTAAATTTGGTGATATCTTTTATCTCAAACACGAGAATAGCTGCTCAATTGTCTATGGCGATCGCATTCGCATCATCAATGTTTCCTAGAGGAATCAAAGACTAGTTGATCCAAAGTATCAGGGTTATATAACTACCAAACTCTGGTAGGTTAGAGGCAAAGAGAAAAGAAAAAGAAACACTCCAAAATTGGTATTTCCAGCCATTGCTATGGACTACCCTGGAGTGTCTGGCTGGCTTTGAGTTGATTACCCCATAAATAGAAATATTGTAAACAAGTAGTTGTTAAAAGCACTTTGGTATGTGTGATTTATCAATTAAAAAAAAGTTGACAGCCCACGATCGCTCTCCTGAATAATGAATCTTTTAGCTCTTGAGCCACTATGGGCAAAAACGTCCGGTAGTCCACAAATTTGCATTGCTGTACTCGACGGACTGACTGATTTGAAGCATCCCTGTTTCCTGGGAGCAGACTTGACCGTGCTACCGACGCTAGTTACTGGGGAAGCAAATCCTGATGGCGGGATGTCTTTACATGGCACTCATGTTGCCAGCATCATTTTTGGTCAATCGGGTAGCCCTGTAAGGGGAATTGCCCCTGAATGTAAGGGATTGATCGTTCCAGTATTCACAGATGCAGGACGGCAGTTGTCTCAACTCGATTTAGCCAGAGCGATCGAGCAAGCCGTCAACGCTGGGGCGCACATTATCAACCTTAGCGGTGGGCAACTCACCGATGAAGGTGAGGCAGAAGGGTGGCTCAAACGAGCGGTGCAACAAGCTTTAGAAAAGAATGTGCTGATTATTGCGGCAGCAGGCAATGATGGCTGTGCTTGTTTGCACGTTCCGGCAGCATTGCCCAATGTATTAGCGGTTGGGGCAATGGACGACGAAGGTAAGCCGATCGCCTTTAGTAACTGGGGCGAAACTTACCAAGCTCAAGGCATTTTGGCACCAGGCGAAAATATCTTAGGGGCAAAACCTGGAGGCGGAACAACTCGGTTGAGTGGAACTAGTTTTGCTACACCGATCACCACGGGAGTAGCAGCACTGCTATTAAGTTTACAAATTCAACGGGGCGAAACACCCGATCCGCAAAAAGTCAGGGCGGCAATCTTAAATAGTGCTTTGCCCTGTACGCCTGCTGATACAACCGATGCAAGTCGTTGTTTGGTTGGCAAACTCAATATCTCTGGAACTCTTGAATATCTGTTTGGAGGAACTGTGTCAGATACTTTGTCAGCGGTTGCTGCTTCTGGCTGCGGCTGTGGAGGGACGCAACAAAGCCAGGTCGAATCATCCGATCGCCCTGTTGATGACGATTTAATCGATGTTGCATCCCTTATGCAGACGGTTACAGCCGTGGAACCTGCCACAGCCCTTGCCGTTGCAGTTGTAAACCAGTCTCAATCGGCTGCAAGTTCAATCGCTCCCTCAAGCCCCGTCTCCTCAATCCCCCCATCCACTCACTCAAGGACTCAACAAGTACCCACTATGACTCAATCTACCTCGAACTTTGTCACTGCTAGTCAAGCTCCCAGCGAAATTGCTGAGAGTCAACTTGTGTATGCTTTGGGGACGCTTGGCTATGACTTTGGCTCTGAAGCAAGGCGAGATTCTTTTAAACAATTGATGCCTGCCTACAACATTAATGGGATCGTGGTTCCAGCGAACCCTTATGATGCAAGGCAGATGGTGGATTACTTGGCGGTAAGTCCTTCAGAATCGCGATCGCTAATTTGGACATTAAACATCGAGTTGACGCCAATTTATGCGATCGAACCCCAAGGAGCGTTTGCGCGAGACACCTACGCCGTTTTGCAAGAGCTATTAGCAGGGCAAATTCAGGCGGAAAGCAGCGAAGAATATGTAGAGCGGGTGAGTATTCCGGGAATTTTGACTGGGCGCACCGTCAAGCTATTTTCTGGGCAGACTGTACCTCTGCTAGCACCGCAAAACCCACGAGGAATGTATGGCTGGAAGATAAATACACTTGTATCCGCTGCCATCCAGACAGTGCAAACTACCGTCGGAGATGCCCAAGAAGACCCGATTCGGCGCACCTTGAGTAGTTTCCTCAACCGGATTTACTACGATTTACGAAATCTCGGCACCACGTCTCAAGATCGGGCGCTCAACTTTGCAGCGACGAATGCGTTCCAGGCGGCTTCCACATTTGCCGAAGCGGTAGCAACCGGCATGGAACTCGACAGCATTACGGTAGAGAAAAGTCCCTTCTGTCGGGTGGATAGCGATTGTTGGGATGTGAAGTTAAAATTCTTCGACCCGGAAAACAGTCGCCGTGCCAAAAAGGTGTTCCGGTTCACGATTGATGTCAGCGATTTGATTCCAGTGACGCTGGGCGACGTGAGAACTTGGTCTACGCCATATTAGAGAGCAAACAGCAAACAGTCTTCTTTGACTTTAGAAGCGGTCAGACCTACCGACTGAGCAACAGCTCGACAACGGGACACCAACCACAAAACGGAGAATCAACTCATGGACAAGAAAAACCTGATGCCACAAGCCGCCCAGCCCGTCAACCGGATTGGAACCGGACAAGTAGATCCAGAACTGGCAGAACTGTCGGAAGAAGCTTTGCAACTGCATGGTGATGAGGCTTCTAGTGCATCCGTACTAGCCTCGTTTCAGACGGAAACTCCTGGTACTGTTCTTGGTTACAGAGTGTGTTTGAGGGTCTGTTCTTATGATGGTGATGAGGAGTAGGGCTTATATTTTACCTGTGCTTTTATAAAGGAGAAGACGTGGAGTAAGTTACCCTCAAAACTACTTCTTTCCCCGTCTATGAGCCTGGTTCGAGCGGATTGAATCACCAAGCTTTTAGCCGCACGACGATCGCGAGACAGGGAGACGGAAAGATGGGGAAATGATTAAGGACTCACTTGGTTTTTCTGCTTCTGGTGATGGTGCGATCGCTCCCTACTGTGACACTTTTTTATCGTCCCGCTTACCTCGTCACCCTGTCTTTCCGTCTTTGCACAATCTTCTTTTCCACACAAAGCGGTTAGACCCACCGACTGAGCCTGCGGCTCGACAACGGGACATCAACCAACGATAAAAATGGAGAAAATTCTCATGGACAAGCAAAACCTAATGCCTACTGCCGCACAACCCGTCAACCGGATCGCCACTGGACAACTGCCAAGGGAACTGGCAGAACTATCAGAAGAAGCCCTCTCCCAACAGGGGGGTGCTGGTAGTGTAAGTATTGCATCCGTACTACCAAGTGGAACTGATTTGATTTGTGCTTGTGCTTGTTCTTACGGAGACGATGACGGAGACGACGCAGAATAGTTTCCCACTCTACTCCGGAGTCAATTTCTTCTCAAATCTCCCAATATCCCGTTTAGGAGCCTGGTTCGCCCGGATGAATTGGTTTACTATTGCCCTCACCTCGGCGCTTTGCGATACCTGGCTCCGTTGAATCACCCCTCCCCAACCCTCCCCGATGTATTGGGGAGGGGCAAGATTTCAAGTTTCCCCCCTTTATAAGGGGGGATTAAGGGGGGTCTATTCGACTTATACAATCTATATCCACGCAACATTTTGAATTGTCCAAGCTTAAACACACCCCAATTCACTTAAAAAAACCCAATTATGAAACTTCCTAAACAATCTCCCCCCATCAAACGTACCGATTTAATCCAGCCACATGAAGCCGTTGATGTGGTTCACGGCAGCGTCGAAGAGTTGGTTAATATTCGGATAAAATTGCTGCACGGCGCAAACTTCAACGATCCGGCAGCCTTTGAGAACCGCAGCTATAACCAACTAAAAACTTCTGGCTATGGTTGTTTTCACTCTTTCGCTGGCATGGCGTTTCTCTAATTTCTCTTGACACCATTTCACAAAATTCTCGATCCAAATTACTTTTCTTGGGAAAAACATTATGGCTGATAATACCGTTAAATTTGGTGACACCTTTTATCTCAAGCACTCAACAGATCAATATATAGTTGCTGTTGGTCGTGGGACATACAACTGGCCACAGTTAGGAGACACGACGGGAAAAGTGACGCTTCAACTTGTAGGTAACGAAGGTCAGGTGGTGGAATCGCAAAGTCGCATCAAAATCAAAACGACAGAAACTTTAAAAGATAATAATGATATTTTGGGGGCTTTTGCCGATAGCCACGATTGCTACTATTCGGCAGATGGCTGGAGTGAAGATAAACAGAGCTGGGTAATTACCAAAGTTTCTGGTGAGGGTTCAATAAGCTATGGCGATCGGGTTTACCTCACCAACTGTTCCTACACTAATCAAAATCTATGTGCTGATACCAATTATCCTGGCTTCATCACCACAGCAGAGAACATTAAAGATTGGTGGATTTTAGAAAGCAATGCCCCTGTAATTACACAAGTTGGCCCAGTAGGCAGTTCAACCTCCGGTACCGATTTTTCAACTCTACCCGAAAATACAACCGCAACTAAGATTAAAAGTATTAACGTGAGTACGAATTGGGCAGTGGACAAGATTCAAGTCGAGTACGAAAACTCTACAACGAATCCTCCTGAAGCAGTAGGCGAGGCAGCCAATCTCAGCACATTTGCTTTAGCCGCAGGAGACTATCTCACTTCTGTTTCCGGAACCTGGGGATCGCAAAGTTCTGGCTTTCCTAAAGAAGATATTATCACCATTCAATTTCATACCCATCAAGGCGCTCAATCTGATGTGTATGGCGGAAAAAATTCTCAAAAGCAGGTAGAAGAATTTACACTGGCTGCGCCTGAAGGTTCTGAAATTATTGGTTTCTTTGGCACTTATGGTAGCGCTCGAAATGTTCTGGCGCGATTGGGAATTTACACTCGACCGATCCAATCTTAACCTCGCCGACTTCCTCAACTTTCTCTGCTCAAAAAACTCATCTCCACCAACTAGTTTGGAGAAAAACTATGGCTGAAAATACTGTTAAATTTGGTGACTCCTTTTATCTCAAGCACGCAACAAATCAATACATAGTTGCTGTTAATCGCGGGACATACAACTGGCCACAATTAGGAAACACAGGAAAAGTAACGCTTCAACTTGTAGGTAACTCCGAAGGTGAGGTGGTGAGAGCGCAAAATCGCATCAAAATCAAAACGACAGAATCAACAACGGGTAATAATGACATTTTAGGGGCTTTTTCTAATAACCACAATTGCTACTATTGGCAAGATGGCTACGATGAAAATAAACAGAGTTGGATAATTACCAAAGTTTCTGGTAAGGGAGGTGCAATTCGCTATGATGATCGGGTTTACCTCACCAACTCTTCCTATACTAATCAAAAACTGTGTGCTGATACTAGCTCTGTTGGCTACATCACAACTTCGGAAAATACTAAAGATTGGTGGATTTTAGAAAGCGCTGTATCTGTGTCTTCCCCGGCTCAAGAAAGCTCATCTCCACCGACTGCAACCGAAATACCGAGCCAACCTGCAAGCGCCCCCCCCAATGTCGCACCCAGTCCGGCTGCATCAACCCAACCATCGAATGCCGCGATCGCTCCAAGCGTAATCAGTAGCACTTACCAACAAAGTTGTAGTGACATCTCTATTCAGGGAAATGTCTTATCAGCCACTTGCACAAAAAGTGATGGTTCACTCAACAACACCTCAATCGTTTTAAAAGGAATTGAAAATATTGATGGAGAATTAAAACTAACTGACCCGAACAAACCGAGTAGTTATCAAGAAACTTGCACTGAAATCTTTATTCAGGGAAATGTTCTATCAGCCACTTGCAAGAAGGCGGATGGTTCACCGAACAAAACCTCAATCGTCTTGGATGGAATTGAAAATATTGATGGAAATTTAACATATACAGGTACAACCGAACAACTTGGAGAACTAGGTGAAACTGCAACCGCCTCGCCAAATATTTCACCCAGTCCCTCCCCAGTGTCACCTGAACAGTTTAGACCAATCGAACAATCTGGAACCTTACCAGAACCAGCTTCCGCACCACCGAATGTTGCTCCCAGTCCAACTCAATCCTCTGTAGAATCGAATCCACCTGTAACGCCAGCCCCTATAATCGCTCCACCTATTCCCCCGGTTAGATTGCAGGGTAGCCAGAACGTGTTGGTACTTGATGACAAACATCAGGGGATCTCTGCTGGTGGCGGAGCGCTAAGACCGCAAGGAAACTTCACAATCGAAGTTTGGGTGTATCCTGCCACAAATGCCGGCAAGCAGGTGATTTTTGCCGATGGAGAAACCCTGTTTTATCTCGAAGGTGGCGAACTGAAGTTTCAGACTCCCCTCTCTAGTGAAGCGATCGCTTCCGTGGGTGCTGGCATCACATCTGGAAGCTGGTATCATGTTGCAGTGGTACGGGCGGGGAGTCGTCCTGGAGATACGAAGCTATACATTAACGGGGTACACAACGACAATCAAAAGGCAATTTCCCCAGTTTTGTCATTTGGCAATACCTATTTAGGTGGACAACCAAATGTGGCAGATTCCCGCTTTCAGGGCAAACTGCTGGAAGTGCGGGTGTGGCGGTATGCGCGATCGCAAGCAGAGATTGAAGCCAATCAGATGTACCCCCTGACAGGGAGAGAACTGGGCTTGGTGCGCTATTGGTCTTTGAATCAAACAGTAGGGTCAACCCTGGAAGATAAAACAACCAATCGAGCAGTGGGAACACTTAGCGGTAATCCCGTCTGGGAGGAAGCAGAAATTCCTCTGAAGCTGAAGCTCGATCCCCAAGAACGGCTGACGCGCTCAACTGGATTGGAAGATTACGGCTACTGGTTTAAGGAGATGGCAAAACAACAAAAAACAGAGGCAGATCCTCCCTTCCGGCGGGGGCGGATTTGGAGATAAGATTAAGCGATCGCCCCTCTCAATATACCTACACCAAGGGCGATCGCACTTACAGCTTTCTATAACAATGCCCTCAAATCTCTCTACACCCTTATACCCAGCAGTTTTCCAGGCTATTGCATGTTGAGTGCCCGCTCCCGATTCCAAGCTGGAAATAGACGATTGCAGAAAATGAAAATATTAGCTAAAAAATCACCTTTCATTGCTGCCCATGAGCAAGCATTTGAGATTGAAAATATTTATGCTCTTGATATCTTCAAATCATTTGTAGAAACAGTAGAAAATATTGCAGACGGTTGTTCGCTAGAAGCTTCCTGCAAAGTTGAAGTAGATCGAATTTATCCAGCTAGATTTTTTGTGGAGTTTAATCTCAAAACTACAGAACAGCTACAAATCGTAATTGATTTCTTCAATCAAATCAATACAAGAATTGGTGTCAAAGTTAATTACTCTTTGATTGACAAATTCTTCGGTGGCGACTTTGATTTTAGCAGACTTAAGGAATTCCTGGTCGGTGTGGATCTTCGTAGAGAATTAACTGAGTCTTCAGTAGACCTTGCCCTAACTATCGAAAATTACCCAGAAAAGCAAGAACTAGCAATTGCCCTGAATGGAAAAGATTTAGAAGCAGATGTACAAATGCTGCTTGTTAATAACTTATTGCATATTGGATTTGATTGTGGATTTAATGGTAGGAGCAATATTGAGCTTTATCCATACATAAAAAAGCAAGATTGGCAACAAGTTGATATACAGCAGCAATTAAGACAAGTTCTGTCACCAGCAGTTCTGCAACATTTCCCCATTTGTAAGAGAGTTAGTGTAGGACTTTCTCAAGCCAATTCAGAAAGGAAAATTTATTACTATTTAGAAAATATTAATGACTTCTTGAGTTACTTTCCTGTAAACGATATTGCCCGGAGAGTTCACGCCTACTACCAGCAGCAACCTGTCGAAGAAATGGCAGTTGCCTTATTAGAAAGTGAATTGGAAGCTGAAACAATTCAAAAGATAAATTTGTACTACATAATCTAATCTACAAACAAGGTAATATGCTTCTACAGATATGAAAATTCCTCAGATTAAACCTCACTTTCGGGTTGAGATTGTTGAACCCAAAAACGTCTATTTACTTAGCGAATATGCCACCCACGCACTAACGGGTGGCCTCTATTGCCAGATTCTTCCGCTTCTGAATGGTCAGCACACACTAGAAGAGATTATCCAGAAGCTAGATGGGCAGGTCGCACCAGACCACATCCACTACGTCCTCGATCGCTTGCATGAAAAAGGCTACCTCACCGATGCCGCTCACAGCCTCAATCCTCAAGCTGCCGCATTTTGGAGCTTGCTAGGTGTAAAGCCACAAGTAGTGAGCGATCGCCTACCCCACACCCAAGTTTTTGTCACAGCCGTCGGTGGCGTGGATGCACAACCTTTAATTGAAGCGTTGCAGGCAATTCAGATTCCCGTGCAGCCAGGGCAGCCAGATGAGCTAACATCCAAGGTGAATTCCTTGTGGGTAGTTCTCACTGATGACTATCAACAGCCACAACTGAGCCAGATTAATAAAACAGCCCTGCAAACTCAGCAACCCTGGCTGCTGGTTAAGCCGATTGGCGGGATACTGTGGTTCGGTTCTATCTTTACTCCGGGAGAAACAGGCTGTTGGGAATGTCTCGCGCATCGACTCAACGGCAACCGGGAAGTGGAAGCATCGGTTTTACGGCAAAAGGAGCAGGGGATGGGGTGTTTACCAACTGCTTTTGCTATGTTGCCTTCGACAGTCCAAGCGGCGATCGCACTTACGACCACCGAAGTTGCTAAATGGCTAGTAAAGCAGGTTGTCCCAGAATCGAAAATTCCGACGTTAGCCGGGAAACTGATTACGCTCGATCAGACGAACTTTACCCTAAAAACGCACACGCTGACTCAGCGTCCTCAATGTCCCGCCTGTGGTAACCCCAATTTAGTGAGTCAACAGGTTAACAGTGCGATCGCTCTTACTAGCCGCAAAAAGCTCTTTACCGAGGATGGCGGACATCGCGTCTTTACCCCAGAACAAATCTTGCAACGCTACGAGCATTTAATCAGCCCAATTACCGGAGTCGTTAGCGCCCTTGTGCGCGTGTCCGACCCCAATAACCCCCTGATCCATACCTACAGCGCTACCCATGCCTTGGGTTCCTCCTCAAACCTCAATCGGTTGCGAAAATCTCTCCGGCACAAAAGTGGCGGTAAGGGCAAAACCGATCACCAATCCCAAGCAAGCGGTTTTTGTGAGGCAATAGAACGCTATTCTGGCATCTACCAAGGGGATGAACCGCAAATTAATTCTCAGTTTCCTAAGTTGGGCAACGCCATTCATCCGGCTGAGTGTTTGCTGTATAGTGATACTCAATATCAAAATCGGGAGGAGTTAAATCAAAAGGTGATCGTCGATCACGATTGGATTCCGCAACTTTTTGATGAGACTCAAGCTGTTGACTGGACTCCTGTTTGGTCAATGACCGAGCAAACGCATAAATACCTCCCCACTGCCTTTTGCTACTACAATTACCGATTGCCCAAAACCCATCGCTTTTGTTGTGCCGATTCCAACGGCAGCGCCGCCGGAGGAACGCTAGAAGATGCCATTCTGCAAGGATTTTTAGAACTGGTGGAGCGCGATAGCGTCGCCATCTGGTGGTATAATCGTCTATCGCGCCCAGCTGTAGACCTAGCCAGCTTCAACGATTCCTATCTATTAGAGTTACAAGATTGGTATCGTAGCCAGCAACGACAATTATGGGTACTCGATTTAACCACCGACTTAAACATTCCCGCCTTTGTCGCCCTCTCTCGTAATATAGGTGAAAGTGAAGAACGAATTATTGCCGGATACGGAGCGCATTTCGACCCAAAAATTGCGATTTCACGAGCCGTCACTGAGGTGAATCAAATTGGTTTTGCTGTAGACCAGCTAGATTATTCCACTACGCTAGACTCAGCCCTGAGCCACTGGTTTACCCAGGCAACCTTAGCTAATCAGCCTTATCTGGCTCCCTGTAGACAAACACTGCCTAAACAATACACTGATTACCCGCAGCAGTGGAGCGATGATATTGGGCAAGATGTATTAACTTGTGTCGAAGTCGCTAGACGTGCTGGGTTGGAGATGCTGGTGCTGAACCAAACCCGCCCTGATATTGGCTTACCCGTCGTCAAAGTCATTGTACCCGGTTTACGTCACTTCTGGTCACGATTTGGGGCGGGACGGTTGTACAATGTACCCACAAAGCTGGGGTGGCGCTCTGCTCCCTTAACCGAAGACCAGATGAACCCGATGCCAATGGTGTTTTGAAATGTCTGATTCCTTCACCCTGTCTTTCCGGCCCGACATCTCCCTGACCCTAGAAGGCGATCGGCTAACGCTACAATCCACGTCCGAAAGTCTCACCTTGGAGCATCCCAAGCCCGGTTTGCAATCAGCACTAGAACACCTGTTGCATTCTGCCCTGACGATCGCCCAGCTAACTGCCTTGGTTGTAGAAGCTGATGGAGTCGAATCTGGCTTAAGCTTTGAGGCAGAATTGCAAAAGCTGATTTACCTCGGCTGGATAAGTCATTCAGTTTTACCCTTAGCAACTGCCATCCCGATCGCTGAAAATTATCAATTAATTTCTCCTGTTTTTGATTGGCAACAGCAGCCTGTAACTCTGTCTCGCTTTGCCTTCTTGCATCAAGAGAACCAACACTTTGTTTTAGAATCTCCCCTCTCCAAAGCAAAAATTATTCTCCTAGATTGGCGAGCTAGCGCCTTGATTGCGAAACTGGCTCAATTCGATTCGCCATTTAGATTAGAAAATTTGCTGGAAACGCTGATTGATGCAGAGATAGGGCAATCGTTCTTGGAGTTGCTGATTGCAACCCAGATGATCCTGCTAGAACCAGAAACTAAAGCGTTAGCTCAATGGCAATTTCATAATCTTCTGTTTCATCGCCAAACTCGCTCAGAGCGATTAGACGATCTGCGGAAATCGAAACTTCCTCGCTTTGAGGATCATCAGCGATCAGGAGTTGTAAAATCACCGATGAGCGAGCAAGTGATTCCCTTAGAGAAACCAGATTTGGCAATTTTAGCGCAAACAGATTGTTCGTTGACGCAGGCGATCGAGGCCAGGCAATCGATTCGAGAATATGATCACCAGCCAATAACCCTTAATCAGTTGGGAGAGTTTCTCTATCGTTGTGCCAGGGTGAAAGAGGTTTACAACCTTGAGGACGATCCTATGAACATGGGAGAATTCACTAAACGTCCCTATCCCTGCGGGGGTGGCTTATATGAACTGGAGATTTATCCAGTCATCAATCGCTGTCAGGGATTAAATTCTGGATTATACCACTATCAACCATTGTCTCACACGTTGCACCTGATTGTAGACAAGCACGAGGTTGAAGTTTTAATTTACGATGCTTGGAAAGCAACTGGACAACAGGATATCCCCCAAGTGCTTTTCATTGTCACAGCCCGATTTGGGCGATTGTTCTGGAAGTATTATGCCATTGGTTACGGTTTGATTTTGAAACACATCGGGGTGCTGTATCAAACTTTCTATCTGGTTGCAACTGCGATGAAGTTAGCTCCCAGTGCGATTGGTGGGGGGAATTCGGAACAGTTCGGCCTCATCGCCAACCTCAACGAGTACGAAGAGGCTTCTGTGGGAGAGTTTAGTCTCGGTTCGCTCAAGCAAACAAACGAGAATCCCTCCTAGAAGTTTCAGCGATTGAGCCATTTTATGACATTTTATTTAATCGATTACTTCTATGCCTGACCTTAATACTATTCCTGGTTTTGCTGCCTTGCAAGCTCTTACCCTCGGTGATTCTCGGATCAAAATTGCCGTCCTTGATGGTCCTGCGGATCTGGATCGCGCTTGCTTTCGCGGTGCTAATATAAGTCGTATTAAGCCCTACTGGCAAAGTGACATAGAGGCGATCGATCCAATCCACATCCAACAGGAACTCAAAATTAAGGCGTTGCAGGATCGGAAGAAAGCCCTCAAGAAAGCCAACAAAGAGCAGTCAAGTCAAAATACAGATCCGGCAATATCATCCGATGACAACGTTGAGTCGATCGCTCAACCCATGACTCAGGTTACAGCGTTGAATAATGGGCAATGGCACGGCAAAGCTACTACTGTTTTCAATGCATTGTTAGAAAGCACAGATACACCACTACTGGAACAATTTCGCCAGTTAAGTGCCTCCAAGCCGGAAAAAATACTAAAACCAGAAATTCCCTCAAATACTAACTATACCGCCGCAATTGAAGCATTAGAGGCAGAGATTAAAGCGCTAGAAGACACAATTCCCGAACCAGTGCGAGAGCGTCTGACTGGCGTCTTCCATGCGACCGGCATTTTTGGCACGATGTTTGGACAACCCGGTTCCCCCGTTGAGGGAGTGGCTCCCTACTGTACCGCGATTAATATCCCCTTATTTGAAACCGCAACTGCCGATGAAGCACTCTCTCCGCTCAACCTAGCTCACGCATTTAACCTGGCATTTAAACTGGGCGTAAATATTATCCACTGTGCTGCCTGTCATCCTACCCAAACCGGATTTGCCCACGAAATGATCCAGAAAGCGGTGAAACAATGTCAGGACAATAACATTCTGATTGTCGCACCCAGTGGTAATAATAAAGGCGAATGCTTTTGTGCCCCTGCGATTCTACCCAACGTTTTAGCAGTAGGCATGATGAAAGACGATGGGCAACCTGCAAACTACAGTAATTGGGGTGGGCAGTATCAGCAACAGGGCATTCTGGCACCCGGCGAAAACATTGTGGCGGCACAACCTGGCACCAATGAACCCGCTCGTCAAGAAGGCACCAGTTTATCTGCTCCTTTAATGACAGGTATCTCTGCTCTCTTGATGAGCCTGCAATTGCAACGCGGCGAACAACCCAATGCTGAAGCCGTGCGGACAGCTTTGCTCAACAGTGCTATTCCCTGCGATCCCAACGAAGTTGAAGAACCGGAACGCTGTTTAGCCGGTAAATTAAATATTCCGGGGGCTTATCAGTTACTGACGGGGCAAACCTTATCTAGCGTTCAAGCGATCGCTGCTGTCCATCCACAAATCATTTTGCCAGCCACCAGCAACTTTTTACCAAGTAGTTCCGAATCTGCGCTGACAGACTTTTCTCAACCCGAGAGCGAGATTCACAGTTCTACACCCATTCAACTCATTACCGCCTCAGCCACACTTGCAGATATTCCCCTTGCTCCCCCTGCCTCCCCTGCTTTTCTTACTCCCTCCACCATCACCCCCAGCGCCGTCTCCAACAAAGTCTACGCCCTCGGCTCCCTCGGCTACGATTTCGGCACCGAAGCGCGCCGCGACACCTTTAAACAACGGATGCCTGCGGTCAGCATCAATGGGGTATTAGTTCCTTCTAATCCCTACGATGCCCGCCAGATGGTTAATTACCTGGAGTTAAGCCCTGCCGAAGGTAAATCTCTTATCTGGACGTTGAATCAGGAACTCACCCCCATTTACGCGCTAGAACCCCAAAAGGCTTTTGCCAGTGAAATCTATGCCGTCTTTGCGATGATGTTGGCTGGACAAATTCAGCCTGAATCTAGCGATGATTATATCGAGCGAGTCAGCATTCCCGGCAGTCTTACTGATCGCACAGTCGAACTGTTTTCCGGTCAAGTTGTTCCTGTGCTTACACTGCCAAACGTTCGAGGGATGTACGGCTGGCAAGTCAACTCCCTTGTGGAAGCAGCCGTTGCAACCGTCAGCAGTGAAACAAGCGTTCCTAACAACGCGAGAATGCAGCGTTCTCTCAAGAGTTTCTTGCATCGCATTTACTACGACCTTCGCAACTTAGGACAGCTAGACCGCGATCGCGCCCTCAATTTTGCTGCCACCAATGCCTTTCAAGCCGCCTCTACCTTTGAGTTAGCAATTGTTAGCGGCATGGGACTAGAGAGCATCGAAGTTGAAAAAAGCCCCTTCTGTCGCTTGAATAGCAATTGCTGGGATGTGAAGCTGAGGTTTTTCGACTCAGAGAACAGCAGTCGCGCCAAAAAGGTCTATCGATTCACTATTGACGTTGCCAATATTATGCCAGTCACGCTGGGCCAAGTGCGATCATGGTCAGTGCCACGTTAGCTCGACAAAATCCTTTTTTTCTGATGCGATACCCTTTGGCCTTAGTGATACAGAAAAGTCCTGGAGAGTTGATATATGGTGAATATCACTGTAATACAAGAGTGACAGAGTGGGGGACGACATGGGATGCTCAGGTTTCTACACAAAAAGTCATCCGATATGTCAATCCCTCACCTTTATCGTCAACTGCAAACTCGAACTAAGTCAATGGATTTGTCCGCAAGACCAACGCCATCTGCAAGACAAACAGTATAATCTATGATTAAAGTCCGATTAGATACTAACTAGACATTCAGTACAAGAAAAGATTATGCCAAAACCCTACAGTTACGACTTCTGCTCATATTTCTGTTAAACATAAAGATAATTTAGCACCTCTAATTGGTCGTGCGATCGCCAATACACAAGTTTACATATTAGATCAATATTTACAACTTCCCCTTCACCTAAAACAGTGCAAAAAGGGGCTTGATTTCTCCTCCTTACATTTTATTGCATTGATTGTTCTCAACTCAGCTTCCCTGAGTCATTTTCTGTTTCTTAGTCTAAAGTCCAGAAAGATATCTAATTGAGTTCAAGAGTGATAATCATCGGGTGATGACATCTCATGTACTGGGTTCTCGACGAGCAGTGGCATCAGTTTATGACCGTAAACTATCGACAGAAGCAGTAGTAAAATACTAGATTACACCTTCTCTTTTGCTGACGTTGCGATACCGCGCTTAACTAGACTCGCTTCAAGTTCCTTAATAAATCTTAAGTCTTCCTCCAATAAAGGCTGGCTTTCGCTAGAAGAAAAGTCCTTAGTTACAGAAGGATTTTTCTCAAGGAAAGCAAACGCTTGCCGAAATTGACACGGATTTGCCAAAATTAGCGAGTCAAAGTGACAGGGAATAATCTGCTGAAAATCCCAACTTGCAACTGTATCAGCCCAGTTGAGAACTTGTCTTGGTGCTTGAGGAAAAATCAGGATTTGCAAAATCGGTGCGACAAATGGTCGCCCCTGACCTCGTAAAGCATCGAATGCCTGCTTCCAAGTTTCTTGCCAACGAAAAGGAAATAAACCAAAGTATGTTTTTAGGGTTCGCTGTGGTGCTTTGAGAGCATCACGAAACATCTGTCCGATTGCAGTAATTTCTAGCGCATTTGGACGGAAGTAAAGCGCAAACAATGAAATGCGTTGCCATCCCTTGCGACGGTTGTCTTCATTGTCCTCGATCGCCTCCAAAGCATTGTCCCTTGCATGAAACAGTAAGGGATAAGGATCTAATTGTCCAATTTCTGGTGGGTCAACTGGAACAGAAAGTATAGAATCAGTTACAAGTAAAGTGCGCGATCGCTTGTGAAATACTGCAACTTCTGCAAAAGATCCTCGTCCCAAATTGATGTCCAATATTGCATAGTCAAACTCTAGAGCGAAAGGAGCAAGGCTTGAGTCGTGTGGGAGTTCTTGAGTTCGTTTTTGGGGAAAGCCTAGCCAACTAAGCGGTAGGTTAAAGGGGAAACTCCACTGGTGCGGGGCAATAAAGACTTGTGCTTGAGGAAAGCGGCGAGAAAAGGGGCCAACAAAGACTTTATGCTCCAGACCAGAACTGGTTGGCAGGATGATGTACTTAACTTCACCATGCTTTGCTACCAACTCATTAACTAAGCGGACACACTCAGTTGTTGGAGCAACGGGTGCATAGACCAGAAGACCTCCGGCAGCAAGTTTGACGATGGTCATACGAATCGGCACGATGGCATAGAGAATGCCGTGAAGCTGATCGAATGTCCAAATAGTGTCAAAAACTATTTCCTTGCGAAGTGTGCGCCGCCTGCCGTAGGGGTAGAGTGGGACAGCAGGCCAGAATGGCCATGACCAATCTTTTGAGTGGCTCAGAGGATACATCCCTTGCTCTTGTTGTTCTACCTTCGACTTAGATCCAAGTGAGTTCATCGTCGTTCCATTGTCCTGCCTGATAATCACTTATTACTAACTTTGACTACTTTCATTATTTTTTCAATTGTTCTAAATAAACGGCAACCTGCATAATAATTCTGTTATACCTTTGTTAAGAATAGTTACAACTTCTTAACACAAGGAAATATTTTTTATGGTAGTCTCACTTGAGAAGAATGTACCACATCAGGTAGTTATCATTGGTGGTGGCTTTGGTGGACTGTATGCAGCAAAGGGTCTGAATGCAGCGAATGTAAATGTTACTCTCATTGATAAACGTAACTTTCACCTATTTCAGCCGCTTTTATATCAAGTTGCCACAGGTACGCTATCACCTTCTGATATTTCTGCACCATTACGATCTGTATTTAAGAAAAGCAAGAATACAAAGGTGTTGTTGGGAGAAGTAAATAATATTGATCCAAAAGCGCAACAAGTTTTTTTGGGTGATGAAGTAGTACCTTATGATACATTAATTGTCGCCACAGGTGCTAACCATTCCTATTTTGGTAAGGAAAACTGGGAAAAATTTGCTCCTGGTTTGAAAAGTGTGGAAGATGGGATAGAAATGCGTCGCCGGATATTTGGCGCATTTGAAGCAGCAGAAAAAGAAACTAATCCAGAAATTCGCCGTGCTTTCTTGACTTTTGTAATTGTGGGGGGTGGCCCGACTGGTGTAGAATTAGCAGGTGCGATCGCCGAGTTGGCACACAAAACTCTCAAAGAAGATTTCCGCAGCATAAACACTTCAGAAACGAAAATTTTACTATTACAAGGGGGCCCTCGCATCCTCCCACACATTGCGCCAGAGTTATCGAAATCAGCAGCAGTAGCTTTGCAAAAGTTGGGTGTCGAACTCCACACTCACACCAGGGTGACAAATATTGAAAGTGATATCGTTACTTTCAAGAAAGGCAATGAATTTACAGAAATTACCTCAAAAACTATATTGTGGGCAGCAGGTGTCCAAGGTTCCCCAATGGGGAAAGTCTTAGCAGAAAGTACAGGTGTAGAGTGCGATTATTCTGGGCGTGTAATTGTAGAACCTGACTTGTCTATCGAGGGTTATGACAACATTTTCGTAATTGGAGATTTAGCTAACTTCTCCCACCAAGATAGTAAAGTCTTACCTGGTGTTGCACCTGTAGCTAAACAACAAGGAGAGTATGTAGGTAAACTAATTCAACGACGGCTTAAAGGTCATACTTTGCCACAATTTCATTACAACGATGTGGGTAGTTTGGCGATGATTGGGCAAAATTTAGCTGTTGTAGATTTGGGCTTCATCAAACTCACAGGTTTCCTTGCTTGGGCATTTTGGCTATTAGTTCACATCTACTTCTTAATCGAGTTTGACACTAAATTCCTAGTAGTATTTCAGTGGGCGTGGAATTACATCACTCGTAATCGTCGCTCTAGATTGATTACAGGTCGAGAACCTATTGTAGAAGCAAAAACTGTTAACAATAGCGTGCAACAGCCTTCTGTGAGACCTCTGTAACTTCAGTTATCACAGCATTAGTCAACGATGGTACAAAGGGTTATTAGAGTAATGAATACCGTGTTGGTGAGAAATCTTGGGCGAAGATTAGCTGTTCCAAGAAAAAGTCCATCCCAATGTACCTACTGAATCGAGTTTAGGAGATGGAGTCAGAGAAAACGGCAGTTAAGAAGATATTACAGGTGTTGAGAGTGTTGAAATCATAATTTTGATGCTTTGCTGACACCGGACTACATCAGTCCTCACCAGCTATGGCAAGGTTAGGTTAGTCAAGGAGACAGGAGACATACCATTTATACTTCTTAAATTCTCTTTGTTCAAATAACACTAACTTTATCAGTTTCTGTATAATGTTAGCGCAGTGAATGACTTTAGCTGCATCCTAAAAATCTGGAATGGTGAATGCACTGTTGGGTTGTAGTTCCTATTCGATTTAATTGATTACACCCCAGATACAGATATTTCTGCCCCTTCTGAGAACCCTCAGCAAGAGTAACGCATTAAGTCAGCGCTGAAAGTCTTCAGCAATTGATGCTGAAAATCAAGCCTGTTTAACGGCTACATAGCAAAAGTGATCGCCCCCCGTCACAGCAATGTGCTCGCAGGAAATAAACCAATAATGATTGGACAGAACCAAAATTCAGTATTCCAGAGCAATGCGAATATTGGAGTGACTTAATGCCATTAATGACTTAGGAGTTGTGGTTAGCTGGTGATATTGTTGCTAGATCATCCTCTTCCTTGGCTAATAAACACAACTTATTTGAAGATGCGATATGCGATCGCTCTTAGAAGAATACCAGCTCTGTGCATCTGTTACCTTGTGGAGACTGGACTATTTTGATTTTCGTGCTGACTTGGGCGGTGTCCGGTGTGCGCCAAAATATTTCTCACTACGGTAGCGTAGCCATACCCGCAACTCTTGCGGAATCTGCTCTTTTTGTTCCTTACTTAAAGTGTTGTAAAAAGCTAAGGCGCGATTGCGCTCACCTCGACAGGCAGCGTTATTGTGAGCATCCCAATAGCTACGGGCTACTCGAATGCGCCGACAAACTTCTTTAATTAATGCTTCTCCCGTAAGTGGAGCGTCCTGCTTGACCATACTTAAGTGTTATAAGTGTTATAATTTACTTTACATCCTAGTGGCGATCGCCGTATTGCTCAAATTTATTTAGAAACTCTGTTTAATCATAGCTACTTCCATTACTTTATTGAAGTAAGCTTGGGGAAAAATATGATTAAAAACATTGATTTTCACTGCGGAGTATGATTATTGATATTAGGTCTCATAAATTCCAATCAGCCGTGCTTGCTCGATGACATGATCGGCAAGCGCATCAAGGAGTTGCTCTCGGTTCAAGCCTGGTTTTAGGTCGAGTTTCTCGTTCAAGGCGTACAGCCAGAAATAGTAGTGATGAGGCCCATGCCCTACAGGTGGAGCGGGGCCAGTATATCCTGGCTTATTGCCACTATTTATACCTTCAATGAATTTGCTGCCGTCTGCTTCGGCAAGCTGACTAACGGTTGGTTCAATGCCGTAAATTGTCCAGTGAGTGAACCCGCGAGTCAGTGGCGCGTCTGGGTCATGGCAAATCAATACCAGTTGCTGAGTTTCTTCAGGCACTCCGCTCCACTCTAGTGGGGGTGAAATATTTTCGCCTTCACTGGTGTAGCGTTTAGGAATCCGTTCGAGGGTATTAAATGCAGGGCTGACAATCCGTAGATTTTTGATATTCAAGGGCATTGGCAATCTCCTTTCAATCCAATAAACTGAGTTAACTTGCTTAAGCAGCGGTATTTCAGTCTTGATATTCATGGTGATTTCATTAGTTGTCCAAAACAACATCCAATGGACATAAGTCAAGGGTGAATTTCACAAGGCACAAGGAACCCACAGACAACACCTGTAAATTAACATTCCATCATATCTTTGGAGTTTTCATCTCAAATGGTTGCCCAATCTTTGTATACTCAACTGGTCCACCTAAACGCATAATCGGCTGCATTCCCACAGTATCAACTAACCCTAAATCTTGGCGGTATAAGTCTTCACGCACATGAAATCGTAACACTCGACCCAATACCATCACATTATTGGTTCCTTCCACTGTCACTATTTGTGTAACTTTACACTCCATTGCCACAGGTGAGCTTTCAATCCGCAAGGGTCGGACATCTGTAGCCGGAATAGCTTTTAAGTTTGCTTTATCAAACTCGTTAACTCCATAGGGAAATTCCGTTCCTGTTTTAACCATAGCATGAGACAATGTTTCATCTACCAGATGACAGACAAATTCATCAACTTCAAGAATATTGCGTAACGTGTCTTTTTTTTTTGGCTCACGTCTATGATATGCAATTGAGAACATAATGGTTGGTGGAAAACCTGCTACTGCATTGAAAAACGAATACGGGGCGAGATTGGGAATTCCAGAGGCACTAATTGTAGACACCCATGCAATTGGGCGAGGAGCAACGATGCTTGTCAATAGATGATAAGGAGCAGGGTCTTTCATTTCCTGCGGCACAAATGATAACATAAAATTCTCTAATCTTGCGGGTGGTTGAGAGTATTCAGTAAATACCAAAAAATAAATTATTCAGGAGCTTACTGGAAAATCCATTAACTTAAGTTCAATACTTTTTGTCCATTTTTGGTATGGCTCTTTGGTCATAACAACTTAGACTTTGTGTGAAAGCAAAATTCAGCCTGTAGACAGATATTTGAAATGAGTGCAATAGACCTCCTATGAAAAAAATCCGAAGGGCTTTTCACAGGGTGTGGAAGTTTGCAACCATTAGAACTTTCCAAGACAAAGACGCAGAGAAAAAGTTTCAAATAAAGACTTTAGCAAAAAGTTTAAACAACTTTGCCAAAATTAGAAGTTACAAAAAATCAGTAATGTATGCTAACTTTTATAATATAGGACTTACGCACAGGTAACGGAAAACGAACCACAGAGGACGCAGAGATCACGGAGTAATGAGAGTTTGAGAGGGTTTTTGCGTAAGTCCTATAATAAATAAATAACTCAAGTTGACAACTATCCTGCGAGGTATGATTTCAGTGATATTTTAACTTATCTTGGGTAGTAGAACACCGTGATACCTGCGGCGGTAAACAACGCAGTCAGTCTCATGCATATGCTGTAATCATTAATGGGCGGCAATCGACTCGTATTTGACACTAGTAGCAATGCAGAATGGCACAGTCATCACATTGTTTTCATTGGAACTGCTTGCTCAAGTTGATAAACTGCTATAAATAGAAAAATAAGCAATCAAATGAACGAATTACAAGCAATTTTAGAAGGCTTCGAGTCAAGTCAAAAAAGTGGTGAAATCACTTTTCTTGCCACTGTAGTTAAAACTCAAGGTTCAACCTATCGCCGACCGGGTGCTAAAATGTTGATGACAAATGCAGGTCGGATGATCGGAACAATTAGCGCTGGTTGCTTAGAGAATGACGTATTTGAGCATACTCAACAACGAATGTTAGACGGCAAACCAATTGTTGTTACTTACGATAATACTGCCTCTGAAGATATTCTTTGGGGCTTTGGTCTAGGGTGCAATGGAACAGTGCAAGTTCTCATCGAACGTCTTGAGACAGAAAGCACACTGAATGCGATCGCTTTTACACAGGAGTGTTTTCATAAAAAACATTTGGGTATTATTGCTACAGTCTTTGCTTTTGAAGGCGGCGTAGATGTGAAACTTGGGTCGCGCTTACTGCTGTATCCAAACGGTAAAATTCTCACTGACATTAAAGATTCAAATTTAATTCAATCTCTGAGTGCAGACACTCAAGCAGCCTTTGCTAATCAAAAGTCAAGCGTAAACAACTATCAGTTACCTTTAGGCAATGTAGAAGTTTTTATTGAAGTCATTCAACCACCCACATCTTTAGTAATATTTGGTGCAGGTTATGACGCTGTACCCGTAGCACAGTTTGCTCAAGCATTAGGTTGGCAGGTTACTGTAGTTGATTGTCGAGCTAATGAGGCAACTAGAGCGCGATTTCCTATGGCTTGTGATGTAATTCTTAGTCGGCGAGAAATCGTCCAAAAACAGGTATTTATAGATGCCTACACCGTTGCTGTAGTGATGACGCATAATTATCTTGATGACCTGGAAATTTTGAAAATGTTGCTGCCATCTCCTGCACGCTACATAGGGGTTTTAGGACCAAAGGCGCGGACTGAAAGATTGATTGAAGATTTACGTTTGCAAAAAATAGTTTATACTACTGAACAATTAAAAAGATTGCATGGGCCTATTGGAATTGACATCGGTGCAGATACACCGGAAGGAATAGCGATCGCCATTATTGCTGAGATTCAAGCAGTGCTGACAAATCGCAGTGGTAATTTTTTAAGAAATCGCAATCAACCGATTCACCAATGCTATGAAAGCAACTTAAAGTTGCTAGTTACTAAATAGTTTTTATCTGTTATGGTATTTAACGCTGAACAAATAGGCAATGAAAAATCAACCATAGCCATTATGATTCTTGCTGCTGGTGCATCTACTCGTATGGGTACACCTAAACAGCTATTGCTTTACCAAGGACGTAGTTTTTTGCAATACATTACAGAAATGGCGATTGCTTCAGTTTGTCAACCTGTAGTAGTAGTACTTGGAGCAAATGCAGAACAGATTCATCCCCAAATTAAGCAACTTCCCGTTAAAGTAGTTAAGAACTTGGATTGGGCTTGTGGAATGAGTACTTCAATCAAAAGCGGTATTGAATTGTTAAATAATCTTCCTCAAAAAATAGAAGCAGTAGTTATTACACTTTGCGACCAGCCATTTGTTTCTCACCAAATTATTAATCAGCTTGTTGATGCATATTATTCAGAAAAAAAACCGATCATTGCTTGTGAATATGCGGGTATATTAGGTGTCCCATCTCTATTTAGTCAGATATTTTTTTCAGAACTTGCTGCTTTAAAAGAAACTTCAGGAGCAAAAAAAGTTATTAATAATAACCTTAATGAAGTCTTTTCCATTCCGTTTCCACTAGGTAATATTGATATTGATACACCGAAAGATTATAAACAATTGTTATCTATTACCAATTTGGCTTCTGAAGTTCAGATGGAACAAAACGAGTATCTGTGAAAATGGGAGTAAATAGAATGGCACGCAGCTATCAACGAAGCAAAAGGACTTGTTTTAAACTTGAGGATTTTTCATAGCAAGTGATGAATCGCATATTACTTCGGAGATTTGTTCGTTTCTTACTTCCACGCCACTTTTATCCAGTGATACCCTTTCTCCAGACAAGGGAACTGCCCAAGCACCATGACCATCAGTCTCTTTCTCTAGTAGGATTGAAAGTAGCGAGTAAGAATAACCAATATTAATAAGTTTGTTACCAATTATAGTATTCGATTGATAAATATACCCACGTTCAGCTAAAGTTTTGGCGTCACGACGCGGATGCGGTGTAGGTTAGAATCGTCCACCTGGAAGCAGGTTTCGACTGATGCGTTTGTTGCGGTGTGGTCGAAGGAAGTAGACCAATTGCCCAAGTTTACCACCGACCACATTCACTTGGTAACAGGAATACTTTTACTAATTTGGAAGGTACTACCACAGCAGAATAGTCGAGTATTTCGACTGCAATTAAGTAATGGAGAGAAAGTACTGGATCGTGTAATTAGTGCGGAGAATATTCGTAGATTTACTACAAAAAGGAGGAAGGAGAAGCAGCCGTCGGCTGCTTCTCCTTCCTCCTAATAATGATTATCATTATTTTTCAGGCGTTTGTATTTGTCAGTTTCAACAGTACGTAGGGTGATTACCTTGTCCCACTGGCAGCGTTTGAGTCTTGCTGATGATTGCTGTCCCCAAGGGCTTTGCTTCTGCTATGCATAATTCAAACATCCATCAACTTACGTCAATAGATATCTTTAGGATTTATCTGGTGTAGGGCTGCTTACAAATGAAAATGTAAACTGGTGCTAACCTCGCCTGCTGTATTAGTAGCTAAATTTATAATCGTCTCTTGCCCGTATACATTACTGTAAGTGTTAGTGCCACCTATGATGTTAGTTGTTATAGGCTTAAGTGCTCCTAAAAATTTAGTCTCATTGAATATTCCATCTGTGAAAATTTCACCACTAGATAGATGGTAAATTTCATGTAGATTTCCAATGATGTCACCATTTTTTAATTCTCGAACAAATATATTATTAATATCCTTCGTACCCACAAAAACGTTATTGGAATCAAATAGGTTGGCTGTATAACTCTGAATGTCTCCAACGTTAGGACTTGCTGGGGTTCCACTTCCAGTAAACTCCAAAGTTGAGACAATTGGTACTTCCTTAAATTGTAAGGTAGTAGCTCCTGTTAATCTATCACAAGTGGCTGTCGTTCCAGTCAATACATCAGTCATTATTTTAATCTCCGTTATAGAATGGGTTGGTTAACAAATTGAAAACCAACATTTCGCGCTTCGGCTGTGACAGGGGATTTTAAAAAATTATAGCAAAACAGAACAAAGTTTTGTAATTTTTTGTAAAGAAGGATACTTATTTTTTTTCTGACTTTTCACGGCATGTTGAAAAGGGTATTTTTAGGGTTTTCCAATCCCTGATTTTTCCACAGGTTTATTGTCAATAATCTAAAGATATTCATCTGATCGAAGTTCTTCTAGCAGCCGCCGCTCAACTCCCCCAGGCGCTGGTCTAACTTAGCGTCTAGTATTTTGTCTATTTTTGTAATAATTAACTCTAGAGAGGGCACGGCAGCGGGCGGGGGAGTTGGTGGTTTCCCCAACGCGGACTTAATTGCGTCGATAAGAAATTCGCTCAAACTAATTACAGATATAGGACTCATATTTTATTTTTGAAATATACGTAGGGGAGCCAGTGCCTTGCAGAGGTTCCCGACGCTCGATAGCGCAGCGTTAGCGATGTAGGAGCGTCTGACTCGCTCTAAGATCAAATACAAATTTATTATTTTAGGCGATCACACACGACTAAGCGGTGGTAGCGCCTAGAGCTACTGCGACTCCGACTCAATCAAAGTATTATATTTAACTCATTCAATAAATGCTTGTCCAAGAGTAATTGCAAAATAAATGTTTCGAGTTTAAGTAAAAACCCTCCATATGTGACCGCATGAATTAATTTCGGAAAAACACAAGTGATATTGCTAAAAATATAGCCTGCGCCCCAGAAATTTTGATTTGCCAAGCTGCTTGATGCTTGACTCCGGTTTACATAAATATTTTTACATACCTACTTAAAAAAGATCAGTCGTGCAATTCGGTCACTTGACAAATAATTTGTCAAGCAACATCAAGGTTGATTTTTTCATCCCAAGGCGCAGGTTTCCTAACTTGCTCCCACACAGGACTATACAAGGCTTTATACAATTCTCGTGCTAGTTCCACCAGCCCCATATAACCAGCGTAGGCATGATGGCGTTCATGGTTAACATCCAAAAAAGGAATTTGTGCTTTGAGTGCTGTATATTTATTGCCAGTCCCAGTAATCAACATATCAGCTTTTGTATCCTTTAAAACTTGTAGTAATACTTCCGAAGTTGCTTCAGGCAAAATAATGCCATCTTGACCAAGATATTGTTTAATTTTGGCTTTTTCCTCTTCTGTAGTCTTTGCATTAGTGGTAGCAATCACTTCCATTCCCAAATCTTTGGCAGCTAAAATAATCGACCAAATTTTTACACCACCAGTAGAAAGAATAATCCGTTTCCCTTTCAACTGGGCACGGTAGGGAGCTAGGGCAATATCTAAGGCTGCGTTTTCTTCTTTTATCAACCATTCTGTACGTTCTTGAAGATATTTATCTCCTAATGTTATTGCAATATTTCGCAAGCAATGGTTTAAGTTTTCTACACCGAAGAAAGATTCTTCAATATAAGGAATTTCATAAAGTTCTTTCATTGTTTGCGCCATTGGCAGCACTACATTTGAGCAAATAACTACATTCAACTTGGCACGATGAGCATAGCAAACTTCTTTATAACGAGCATCACCTGTAATTTTGGAGAGAACACGTATACCTAATCTCTTAAACAGTGGTAAAACATTCCACAAATCACCAGCAAGGTTGTACTCACCAATAATATTGATATCGAAAGGAGTAGTAAATTCTGGTTCTGCCGTTCCGATTACATATTTCAATAAAGTCTCATTGCCAATGCGATTACCTAAATTTTTACTACCAAGGAATCCAGGCGAATTTACATAAACAACCGGAATATCAATTTTTTGTGCAGCCAGTTTACAGATACTATCAATATCATCACCAATCAAAGCGGTAATACAAGTAGCGTAGACAAAAACAGCCGCAGGATTATAGCGTTGAGCAACGTCGAGAATAGCTTTGTACAGTTTCTTTTCACCACCAAAAATGACATTATTCTCACCAAAGTCAGTAGTAAAAGCAGTTTGGTATAATTGAGAACCTGATGAGAGGCTACCATGAGTTGCCCAAGGGTTATGAGTACAAGCAACAGCACCATGTACTAAATGAACAACATCAGTGATAGCTCCAACAGAAACCATCGCTCCATCTAAAGGGCAATTTCCTTGGCTTGCACCTGGTTGTGGTGATTTTGTGCAAGTTAGTTTTTTATTGTCACCCAATTTTTTGGGGTTATGTTTGCAAGCTATTTCGTTGAGTGGTTTGTTAATTATTACTTGAGTATTTTTCATGCCTTTCCTCGTACTGAAGATTAATGCAAAAGGGTCAAGATTTAGGAGCTAGAAGGCGCGGTATTGCTTGGCAAATTATTTTTTAGCTTTATTTATTAGCCTAAAATATGCTCTAGGTAAGCAATAGCTAAAATTTTTAATCCGAGTAGTGCTGCTTTCGATAAGTACAATTTTTGTTATTAACAACACGAATACAAAGATGAATGGAAATCGTTTTTTAGCTCTCTATTGACACTAATTTGGCAAATGGTCATTTAATTTGTCAGGCGATACAAGAAATATTCTTCGAGGCTTTGTATTCTTACAATAAAAATTCTTTGAGTTTCTTGATTTTAAAATCTTAACAATAATTGTATTTAATAATAGTAAAATTGATAACAATAGGATGAATTAACATTGAATATTATGAATATAGCAAATTAAAAATAGACTGTTTTGTCTAAACTTTTTCTAAAATAAACAAAACATTTATTAATTAAAATAGACAGACTATTCTAACTATATATAAGTTGATTATAGATGTTTTTTTTGGATAACTCATCGATAATTGCTCAACTCAAGACAACAGAAAAAGCACAGTTATGGGCTTTTTAGACTCTTTAGCTAATAACTGTAAAGTTTACATACAAGTAAATTACAGTATCTTCTTCAAGCTTCATTTTTTTAGTATACGACTCCAATTTAATTTTGTAAAATATCCTGAGACTCTGGACTTTAGACTAAGCAACAAGAAAAGACCCAGCAGGGCTGAGTTGAATGAAACAAGCTTTAAACAGGAAAATCTTGGATATTAAGCAGATTTTGGAGGTTCTTTGCGAGGCTTAGTTGTACTTTTTTTGACTATCGGATAGCGAATTCTACGTTGATGCTTGTACACAGCTTGACGAAATTCTTCTAGTTTGGCACGTTTCATATTAGCAGGCGAGAGTTGGTGGTTCAACTCTGGTGCTTCTGCTAATAGGGGGTCTGTGTTCAATCACACCCCCTATTTTTTTCTTTAAGTTCTACCATCTAGTCTAAACTCCAGTGAGACTGAAAAGCCCGTTTTCTCAGAGTTTTATCTAAAATCTTGTTCAGAAATTAAACAGAAGTCCTATATATTTTAAAATATTATCAATAAGTTGCTCAACATCTTTAGTTTAAATTGTGGTATCAGCAAATTATTGCCCTCAGTTGTTGCAAGTTGATCGAGTTGCAATGCCAGCAGTTCTAGCGCCTTACTTTGCCAAAAAGTAGTGTTCAATTTCTTTAATGTCTGGCAGGTAAAATAATTATATCCGCCCTTTCCTTCATAGTTGGCTGCGACTCCTTCCACATTGGCGCAACTAACTGCTGAACAATCTGAAAAGCAGAATCTTGAAGTAAAGGTCTGTAAGTTAAAATAATCGCTCGCATCTGATACCTAAATGTCAGTAAACCAAAAAGTTTTTCCCCAGAGGGTCATTGTCGAAGATTTTGTAGCCTACTACTGGCTGATTGGTGAAAATTCGTCGTGTTTAGATCCCCGACTTTTTTAAAAAGTCGGGGATCTAATTTTTCATGAATGATTTAGGACTGCTGTATCAAATTGATATTAAGAAGCCTAGACTTTTTGTACAGCAAGCCTTATGAGCTTTTTTAGTACAAATGCAAGGAGGAACTTCATCTTAGTCCGGCCGATAGTAAAACTCCCGACAAAGAAAATTGGGTTGGCTGCCATCCTTGAACTTGTGAAACGCAGCAATAACCCACAAATCTTTGTTCATGTTCGCTGCCAAGAAGGATTCCACTGAATCGTGATCATATCTTGCACAGAAAGCCTTCTCATTGATATTATCTACAAACGGTGTTACTTCAGTCTCACCCCAATCTTTGAGGGACTGGGCACCATAAGCGTGCATAATAATTTGCTGATTATCCTTGGTTAAAGTAAATTTCTCGATCCATGTAGTCTCTGTGTTGGAGTTTATCCAGGTTCCTAAATAAGGCGTGAAATCAATCACGGTGTCCTTGGGCTGGTTACCGTAAATTTCGTTTCGTTCCATCTTGAAATCTTCCTCTTATGACTAACGATGAAAAAACTCACGGGCAAAATGATCAGTTCGACCACTACCATCTATATAGCGGGTATAGGACTGAATGACCAAGATTCCCAATTTTTGATTTGCCACCAGATGTGTCTCAATCCCGTCTAGCTTGTAAAAAGCGTGGAATCCTCCTGCTGTAAGTGAAGTTCCTACAGCGTAAGGTACTGCCTCAACCTCACCCCAGTCAATTGGTGAGGGTTTGTTGGCTCCATAACCCTGAAACACAAGGCGACCGTCTTTTTCTGTCAGAACCACCCGCACCAAATAATTAGTATCCGATTTAGTATTGATCCAGTTACCGACTAAAGGTGAGAGGTCTATCGGCTCCTTGATGGTAGGACGCTGGTCAGCCTGCATATAGTGTGCGTATTGAGTTGTTTGTGTCACGAGCTAACTCTCTAAATGAATAAATTGGAGCATTTTAATAATAAATATAAACTACTTTTTCGCCTATATCTAACTAAGATAATATTTTATTAATAAATTAAGTTAATCGTGATTGGATAAAATAGCAAGTGGCAGAGAAAAATTTTGTTTTCTAAGTACAATATTTTATAATTTCGCCGCTGTTTATCATCAAGATTCTCCCTGCCCTAATCACTGACTGAGAGCTATTTGACAATTGTCCAGATACAGGTTAGTTAAATAATTAGAGAAAATTAATTACATAATTTTTTCCAAATTATTGGAGATTTTTTCAACAGATGCGATAAAAGTTTCCTAACTATAGTAAGAATCTATATTAATTAATTAATACTTAATAAACCACTATAAAATCTCAATATAATTCAACTCTGCTGAATAGGAGGGCAGGCCAAAGATGGTAACATTACTAAAGTTCTTGACTGAGCTGATGCCGATCCAATTTTAAAAACTCAGCAGTCCACTCCAGAGGTATGTCAAGGAACTTGTTTCCTATTGTGATGCAACTGTCCAGAAATGGTGTTTCCACTCCAACTAGACGAGCTAAAACTTGTAAGGGAAAACAGCCATAAGGCAGATCCTCTATCAAATAGCGGTGATGAGGGTTACACAGCGTCGTGCTGGAGTAGGCTCCAACCTGCTGCATATGTTCATAAAGGGATGATCCGGTGGTTCCATATGCGATTTGATAGTGGGAAATGATATCAATTAAGTTGAGCACTCCTAGTGCTTCACCCACTACTATGCGATCGCGATCCAAATGGTCAATGAGTCCAACAGTACGGGAACCAAGGTTCAGATAGGGGTTGTAATCCTCACCAGATTCCCATTTTGCTAATGAAACCAGAAGCAGAGGAAGGTGGATAATGTCATTAACTTTATTCAAATTAATTTCTAAAACCGAAGCAGCAGCCCATAAATTACTAAACACAGTTTGGTAAACGCTCACAATCCGATTTGTCATGGTTCGGTTCTGAGCTGCTACAAAGAACTTGTTAGTAAGCATGCTAATCCTGATTTTATCCTCCGTATTGCCGCGACTGACGAAGGGAGTATTATTGACATCAGCTACAGCAGGCAACTGTTCCTTAGCTATTCCCAATCTTTGAAGTACGTTACAAAAAACTCGACCTGCAAAGCGACTAGCACAGAAAACCAGAATGTTCATTTGAGGATTGATATGTTCAACTAGAATCCTGGCATAGGGTTCGATGTCTTGACCACGACAACAGATCACCACATTGATTGGTAGTCTACCAGCATTTAGTTCCGCCAACTCATAAATATTATTGGAACAAGCTGCAACTGGATAACTTCCCGGAGAAACTGATCCAATTGAGTGAATGGTTCTTGTTTGGGCAAGAATGGAAGAACGGCGAGAGAAAAGGTAAACAGTATATCCTTGATTACTCAGATAGACAGCTGTCGCTAAACCAATATGTCCTTTCCCTACAACCAAATAGCTAGTATGTAGCATCTGCCTATTAGTTTATCCGAAAACCATAAACAAGGATATCTTAAATTCACCATTCGGATAAGAATTTTGTTTAGGCCTTGCTGAATCAAAGTGGGAATTATGCGCTCACCTCAAGGCTGCAAGCGTTGTACGTCTGCATCGGCACATAACCATATTTAGATAATAACTACAAATTCTTATTCTGACGAAACACATCAGCAATCAATTTTCCAGATGTGATCTCTAATAAAAATCTGATGATTAACATCTAGGCACAGAATAGATTGCACAAAAATATTTCGGTTTTAAATCGTTAATTTACAAAATTAGGAAAACTTCTGTATTTATAAATACAAAAATTTGAAGAATATCAAGGAAAAACTTTTTATCTTTAGCAATTATTTTTGCCATACGTATGGTATTCTTGCTAAAAGGGGGATAAAAAACAGTAACGAACGAACAAAAAGTCTGAAATTACTTAACTTCCCGTCCACAACGACATAGATCTGGCAAGTATATTGACAATATGTAAACAAAATTGCAAAAGCATTAATAAAACCTCCAGTATAAAAGGCGCAGATTAGAAGACCTTGCTATTACTTAGATAGTTAAATGTGTCTGCTACAGCTTTTTGTAATGGAGAAATACAGCCTCATGAAGCAGGATATGAATATTTCCAATAACCTGAAGGCAATTAGGAATCGTCTGGGCATGAGTCAGCAAGAACTAGCTAATATAGCTGGCGTAACTCGTCAGACTATTGGTGCTGTGGAAACGGGACAATGTGCTCCTTCTGTTACTATTTCCTTACGTTTAGCTAAGGCACTTGGTTGCCAAGTTGAGGACTTATTCTGGCTAGGAGAGGAGGATTTACCCAAAATTGAGGCGATTCTTGCCGATTCGGCCTCTAACCTACGGCAATCACAAGTTATTCTAGCGCGGATTGGGGATCGATGGATAGCTTATCCTCTATTAGGCAGAGATGCTTTTCACATGGAAATGATTCCATCTGATGGTGAGACAGTTGCAGTGAGTGGCGTTAACGCAAGCGATAGCGATAGCGCAGCGTTAGCGAGTAATCAAGCGTCCGTAGGAGCTTCACCCATAAGGGTGGATGGGTTCCCCAGTATTAAGCAAACTGCGATTAGCGTCAGCGGTAGCGATAGCGCAGCGTTAACGTACCCTATCGAGGAAGCAAGCTACGCGCAGGATCTCGTAGACAGAAGCGAGCGTCAAAACGAGCTTTACCTGAACAGTGAAGCACAGAGCCAGACAGGTACAAATAAAGTCCTGGTTCGGCTTCTGGATAATATGGACAAAGTGTACAAGACAGTTGTGATTGCTGGTTGTACACCCGTGCTTTCGGTGTTAGCAAGAGCAACTGAACGCTGGCATCCGCAACTGCGAGTCCATTATCGTTTCGCCCATAGCAAGCCTGCATTACGTAGTCTATGCCGAGGTGAAGTTCACATTGCAGGGATGCACTTATATGATCCCCAAACAAAGGAACATAATATTCCCTTTGTGCGGGAAGCTTTAGCTGGTAGAAGTGCTGTTTTAATCACCCTTGGAGTTTGGCAAGAGGGATTGTTAGTCCCACCAGGAAATCCAATGGGAGTTAAAACAGTTTCCGACTTAGTAGAATTTGGAGCAACTGTTGTTACCCATGAAGTGGGTTCTGGTAATCGGATGCTTTTAGAACGGAAACTCCTTGAAGAACGAGTGCCATTCGAGGCGATAAAAAGATTTGACCAAATCGCTCACAACCATCAAGATGTTGCCTTATCTGTAGCCTCAGGAATCGTTGATGCAGGTATCAGTACGGCATCTATAGCTGCTACCTTTGGTTTGGGATTTATTCCCCTTCATAGTGCGCGATACGACTTAGTAATTCTCAAGGAATACTTGCAAGAATCACCAGTACAGCAGTTTCTCAATATCTTGGGAAATCGGCTAGTGCGATCGCAATTACAAATTCTCGGCGGTTATGACATCAGCAAGACTGGGGAAGTTGTAGCAAATCTTTAGAGTCACGAATTATCACTTCACTATGAACAACCATGCCAAACGCATCTAAATTACTTTTGATCGCAACCAAGGTTAAAAACCAACAAAAAATCAGCATTTCTTAATGCATTTGCCCCGATCAGATCGTCAAGGGTTGCTCAACTGCATATTTCACCATTATTTTCCAATTTTTCATTTTTATGGGCAGACAACAGTTGTGACTACAGCGAGCGTTATGGAAGTAGGGAAAGGAAATTACGATGTGGCGATGGCGATTGCATACATTTTACTCCTGATTACATACACCGTTATTGTGTTGCTGACTATCCTACAGCATGACATAAATTATATATTCCTGGAGGTTTCATGATTCGGAGAATTTTCATTGCATGTTTGGCTTGTTGCTTGGTAATTCTGAGTGCTGAAGCGAGTGATATACTGATCAAGCAAAACCCAGCTATTGCCCAGTCCCCAGCAAATAAAAATGTAATCGTGGCAATGACAACGAGCATTGAGGACAGTGGGCTGCTAGATGATTTGGTTCCAGCGATTGAAAAGAAAACAGGATACACCTTAAAAAAGGTTGCAGTCGGCACCGGACAGGCTTTAGCTTTAGCTGAAAAGGGTGAAGTTGACGCACTGTTCGTCAATTCACCAAAAGCCGAACGCAAAGTTTTGGCAGGTGGTGCGGTAACTAATCGGCACTTAGTAATGCACAATGACTTTGTGATTGTCGGCCCAGATACTGATAAGGCAAAAATTCGAGGGAAAAAGAATGCTGTAGAAGCATTCTCCCTGATTGCCAAAAATCAAGCCTTGTTTGTATCGCGGGGTGATGACTCAGGTACTAATAAGCTAGAGAAAGATTTATGGCAACAGGCAAAAGTCACACCCTTTGGCAGTTGGTATCAGCAAACAGGTTCAGGAATGGCGCAAACTTTGCAAGTCGCTAATCAAAAACTGGGATATACCTTAGCAGATCGAGCAACCTATATATTTCAAAAGAAAAACCTGTCTTTGCCAATACTGGTGCAAGGAGATAAGAAACTGTTAAATCTCTACCATGTCATGGAAGTAAATTCTCAGAAATTTCCCAGGGTGAATAGTGCAGGAGCTAAAGCGTTTATTAATTATGTCTTATCCCCTGAAGGACAAACACTGATTGCAGCCCACGGCAAAAAAGAGTTCAAACAACCGCTATTTTATGTTGATGCCAGTAAAACGGAGAAAGATTACGGCTTTTAGAAAAAATTGAGTATAAGATCATCAAGGGTTGCTATACTGCATATTCACCATTATTTTCCAGTTTTTTAAGAGATTTGTATTTGTGAATACAATCATCGAAGGAGCTTTCAAAGCTCTTGAGCTATTAACCAGTGGCGATAGTGACGTTTTCCAAGTAATGACGATGACATTGTTTGTATCTGGAACAGCTACAGCTATTAGTGTTTTGCTGGGACTACCAT
The DNA here is from genome assembly GCF_036917195.1 of Nostoc sp. Lineage (GTDB taxonomy): Bacteria > Cyanobacteriota > Cyanobacteriia > Cyanobacteriales > Nostocaceae > Nostoc. Next base: position 4,560 of record NZ_JBALDG010000095.1, on the reverse strand, counting down.
TAGGATTATGGCTAGCATTAGTGGATTTCGTCGGCAAGCAGACTCTGACTAGTTTGATTAACTTCGGCATGGGACTGCCACCTGTAGTAGTCGGTTTATTCGTCAGTCTGTTTCTGTGGCGGTCTGGCCCGTTAGGAAATCTTGATTTGATGTACACGTCCACAGCTATGATCCTAGCTGAAGTCATCATTGCTTTTCCAATTGTAGCTGGCTTCAGTTTTGCGGCAATTATCAGTATTAATCCAAAACTACGCTGGCAACTGCTATCAATGGGGGCGACACAGTGGCAAGTCAACTGGTTGCTAATCAAGGAAGCACGGTTAGGGTTGATGGCTGCAATCATGGCTGGTTTTGGTCGTGTCATCTCGGAAGTTGGTGCATCCATGATGGTGGGCGGCAACATCAAGGGGCAGACAAGAGTTCTGACTACAGCGATCGTTATGGAAGTAGGGAAAGGAAATTATGATGTTGCAATGGCGATCGCATACATTCTACTTTTGATCACATACACCGTTATCGTGTTGCTGACTATCCTACAGCATGACAAGAAAATTCTATGAGTACTAACGAGTATGTCCTGAATATGCGACAGGTTAGCGTCGATAGCAAAACACGTAAAAATATCCTGTCAATTGAAAATTTTGCAGTCCGTCCAGGAGAACTAGTCGCTGTGCTTGGCCCCAATGGCGCTGGCAAAAGCACTTTGTTAAGAACAATCAATCTGTTGCAACCTTACTGTGGTGAGATGCAATTATTTGGACAGGATATCCGTAGTGCCAATAAAACATTGTTGCGTCGTCGTTCGGCTCTGGTATTTCAGGAAACATTACTACTGGATGACACTGTTTTTAATAATGTTGCCAAGGTATTAAAGTTTCGCAAAACACCAACACATAAGATTAAGCAAACAGTATATACTGCACTTGCAACTTTTGGCTGTGAACACCTGGCAAACCGCTCAGCTCGTTCTCTGTCCGGTGGTGAAGCAAAGCGGGTTTGTATTGCCTGCGGTTTAGTTGCTGATTCAGAATTGCTGCTTTTGGATGAGCCTTCTGCCTCTTTAGATGTGGGAATACGTGCCGAGATGATCGAGAAAATTAGACAATGGGCCCAAGCTAGGGGAGCAGCAGTCATATTAGTCAGTCATAATTTTACAGATATACTGCATTTTGCTGATAGAGCGATCGCTTTATTTGACGGTTGTATTGTCCAGGATGATAGCTTGGAAACTATTATCCGCCGACCAGCTAACAAGCAGCTTGCAAGATTAGTAGGGATAGATAATATGATTCCGTGTCGAGTAGAACGGAGTAGCCGTGGAAGTTTTATCAAACTTGCAAACGGGATAGAGTTTTTATATCCTGGGGAAATCACAAAGCTAATTACTGCATGTTGTTTATCTGGCGATATTTTCAATCTTTACGATACAAGTTCTTTAATATTGCATAAACCTTGGTCAGTAATTATTGAAGGGCTAGTAGAACGGGTTTTAAATGGTATCGGGATTTGTAGTATTTGGGTTAAAGTGGGAGAACAAACTTTAATCGCCAGAGTGCCTCGGAATCATATATCTGGCAATGTATATCCCCATGAAATGATTAAGCTGGCATTCAATGCGGCAGATGCACATTTTGTTTAGAAAAAATGGCGTTGCTGAATTGAGATATAAAATTTAATTGTAGCGTTGGATATAAAAGCTGTTGTATTTACTTTCGATTCTCGGCTTTGCATAATTAAGGGATGAACTGTCCTCATTGTGCATCAACCCATATTCGTAAGAACGGGCATCAACGTGGTAAATAAAATTACATCTGTGTATCATGCAACGTGCTTTCCGCACGAGACACTGCGCGTTCACGTAGCGTTGCGAAGGAAAGGCAGTTCCCGTCGATTGCAATAATGATTGGCTCAAAGGAATTGTAGCGAAGTGGTAGGTTAAGCGAGCGATCGCTTAAAGATGGGTTACTTTATTGCGTGATAAATAATTTATTTTGTAAAAGTTGCAAAATAATCTAAGATTTTGTGCATAGCAGTGTTTATATTACTAAAATTATCATCTTGTCCCAGCATTTCTTCGGGTTTCTGAATATATTTACCTACAACTAATTCCGAAGCGCAATTTTCAATAATTAGCCGAACGCTGTCTTGAGTTGATTCTAGGTGAAATTGTAAACCTAATACTCTATCTCCATAAATGAAAGCTTGGTTTGCACATACTTCACTATAGGCTAATCGTACAGCACCCGAAGGTAAGTCAAAAGTATCACCATGCCAATGAAACACAGAAAAAGACGCAGGGAATGAAGCAAAAACAGGATAATTTTGTGCTTCTGTTGTCACTTCAATCGGATACCAACCTATTTCTTTTTCCTGACCTTTGTAAACTTTGGAACCTAAAACATCAGCAATTAATTGTGAACCAAGACAAATGCCAATAACTATTTTATTCTTCTTGATTGCTTCTTCAATAAAATGTTTTTCACAAGTCAACCAAGGATACTTATCATTCTCGTAAATATTCATTGGCCCACCCATTACTATCACCCAATCTAAGTGATCAACAGATGGTAAAGTGTCACCATTATAAAACTTAGTTGCAGAGAGAATATAATCTTTTGTTATTGCCCACTGTTCAATGCTAGCAAGTCCTTCAAATGGCACATGTTGTAAGTAATGAATTCTCATCCCTGACTGCTCCGAACTTAGTTGCAGTGTGATTTTTTAGATTAAATCATATAATAGACTTCATCTAATGCCGGATTTTGGTGCAGTCTGGATTAGGGTTGCTGCTACTTTTTTTGCCTGTGAAGCAGTTGACCAACTTCCTTCCATCATCGCAACCACGATTGCACCTTGCATGAGTAGAAGCAGTTGTCGGGCTAACTGTTCCGGTGATAAAACTTCACTAGATTGAGCAAGGCTCTTGATGTAACGGTAGATCGATTGTTGATGCTCTAATGCCACTCGATGTCCAGGGTGGTCACGATTGGCTAATTCTACAGAAGCATTAATAAATGCACAACCTCGGAAATCTGGCCCCTCAAACCATTCCCGCAGGGCATCAAATATTGCCAACAGTTGTTGGGACGGGTTAGAAGCTCGTTTCTCTATTGTGGTTTTTAGCCATTCGCACCATTCTTCATCCTGTTGTCGCAACCAAGCTTCAATCAATGCATCTTTTGACTTAAAATGATTGTAGAGCGACATTTTAGCAACGCCAGATTCTGCAATGATTCTATCAATGCCAACGTTGCGAATTCCCTCTCGATAAAACAAGCCTGATGCTGTACTTAGGATGCGCTCGTGAACAGATTTACGGGTTGTTTTCGATTTAATCATTTAGATCACATCCTTAAATAATGTGTAATTTTTAAATCCTTCATCAATAGAACTGACAAAAATTTTTCTAATTTCAGAATTGTTTTAAACTTCAATTTTAACTAGCTTTTTGAAGTGATGGTATAAAGATAAAAAAAATTGTGAATTAGAAAACACTCTTAACCATTGTTGGATTCCTTGTAAAGACCAGGGTGTTTCATCTAGTACACTGTGGCAGAAGTTTGCCTATCTTTAACAAGGGGCTTAAGCCTCTTGTTAAGCCCCAAGTCTTATTAATTGTGAGATGGGAAATGGATTTACGCACTTGCTGTACTAGATAGATGTTAAGTTAAGTTTGTTTTATCTAGTTACTTAAATTACAAACACTGTTACTGATTGCTTATTCTATTCTTTGATTCTTTCTAAGGACTTGAGAAAGAAACTATCTGTAAATAAGAGAAGGTTTAACCAAATAGTAATTGATGAACTGCAAGCAGACCAAAGTCCCCCCGAACTCCGGAACTGCTAGCGATCAAGTACTTCCACAATCCTCCAGAGACTTATGGAGCAAGACCATCAGTTCATCAAACTATTGGTTAACTCATGGGATTTGGTTTCTTCACTACAGCGCCCAAGTGCTTGGAGATCCTTTGTGCTTTAGCGATTTAGATTCCCTATAAATCAAGAATATCATACATTCGGCCAATTTACTTGCGCTGACCAATTAATTTACAAACAGTATTCGTGGTTACAATTACTCATCAGCTAGAGAGTTTTCAAGCAAACAATTATGTTCTTCCTATTGTTTTAAGTTGAGCAAATATCGCTAAATTATCTAACTGAGACATCTAGATTCATGACAGTAATTAAATTATTTATCTTCTCATATATAGTTAGACTAGTCTGTCTATTTACATAGCCAAATTTCTTATATGTTTAAGAAGATATATTGTCATAAAATTAGACAGAACTGTCTAATTAAAACTGATTTATTTTTTGATTTTCAACATTTATTATCCGAACTGTTACGAGATTTACTATTATTAACTAAAAAGGTTGATAGGATTTTGAAATCAAGGAAGTCAAACAAGTTTCTTGATCAAACCAAAGATATAGAAGAATTTCTCTTCTTATCAGCTTATTGCACAAGGAGCAATCAGCCATGCCAATGAAGTTGTTTAAGTGCGACGAATCGATTCCAGAACGGGAAAAGCACATATATATAAAAGAAAAAGGAGAAGA
>NZ_JBALDG010000094.1:0-84228 GCF_036917195.1 Nostoc sp. | reverse complement strand
TTCAGGGTTCATAGTAATTGTACTTGCCTGAGTATTGTCATTGTGACTATTTTCCCCCAAATTATACCTATATTTGCAAAAGTGAGATGCTCCCTCGCATCGTGACGTAGAGTTTCATGGTCATTTACATCTTCATAGCCCATGATTAAGCCATATATTCTTTGTGCAATTAAGCCATTAACTGGATGCAGAATCTTATTTTGCTCTCGGTAATTTTTAAAACATGCTACCAGGCGTGATGTTATTTCTCTTTTTCTATCTAGTTCCGCAACTAATGTTAGTCCTGCATCAGATGTTACAGGCTCACCATTGAAATTAACTACAACTGGACATGACTTTACTTGTTCAAATATAAACTGTTTTAGTATACAATCGTTCTTATTTGGGGTCATACTTCAAACTGCTGGAATTGTTGTGCAATATACATTTTGGCACTTTTTGACCATATTTTCTCATTCTTTGTGAGAAATCCGGGAATAGCCTTTCGCTTTTCAAACATTTTCTTAATTTACTTAAAAATTTGCTTAAGTTTCTTAACTTTCCTTGCATTTACGCTCTGACACTAAGAATATTGAAAGGCGTATATGCCAATAGTAAATTCTTAACAGTTTTACGAGGGATTTAATAGGTAAGCACTGAATATAAAACTGGACATCATCAAGCAAATATACAAAACCATACAGCATTCAATCATGACAGCTACAATTAATTTCACTAAAGATTGGCAAGAAAATCTCACAGGTGAATTATCTTCAGGTGCTAAATTTGCAATCAATTATGATGAAAGTAAAGCATACTTTAGTAACCTGACCCGTGCCAAATATGAATTTTGGAGTGACATGATTCTAAAACCATTACCCGGTGGTCGTTAAACAGTAATGTTAAAAGCAAACGACCTTAGAAGTTCTTGTATATCATTTTGATAAATTGTTATATAACAAATAGTGGATAAACAAGGTATCAACTCTAATTACTCATTAACAATATAGTCTGAAATAAAAATATCGAAAATGAAAATAAGCAAAATAGATTTTAGTATAAATTATATTGTCAGTGTACTTAATGAGGAGAGTTCAGCTTTGAAAATTATAGAATCGATAAATCCTGCTCAATCAACAAATACGGAAAAATGAAGTCTTTGAATAATCTGTCTTATCGTATTGTTGCTATTGGTGGGGAAGGGATTGGCCCAGAAGTTGTACAAGCTTCTTTAAAAGTTTTGCAACAAGTTGCAAAACTTGAAGGATTTACCTTGCAGGTAGACTATGGTTGGCTTGGTGCAACAGCCTTAGAACAATTTGGTAGTTACTTTCCTCAAGCTACGGCCGAACTATGCAATGGATCTGATGGAATTGTATTTGGTGCAGTGACTCAGGGCGGACTGCTAGAACTGCGAAAGCATTACGATTTTTTTTGCAATCTGCGTCCAATTCGGATTATTAATAGTTTGGTGCATAAATCTAGCCTCCGACCAGAAAAAGTTCAAGGACTCGATATACTCATCATTCGAGAACTAGTCAGTGGAATTTATTTCGGCCCTGCGGGAAGGTCTTTTGATGAAAAGGGTGCTTATGGCTATCACACCATGCTTTATTACGATGAAGAGATTCGGCGGATAGCTCGTCAAGCCTTGCAAAAAGCCCAACAACGCCGAGGATTGCTGAGTGTAGCTCACAAAGAAAATGCCTTACCTCATTTGCCTTGGACTCGTTTAGTCCAAGAAGAAGCTCTACAGTTTCCAGGTGTTGTTGTCGAACCAATGCTAGTAGATAACTTAGCTATGCAAATGGTTCTCAATCCCCAGAGATTTGATGTAATTTTGGCAGGCAATCTGTTTGGAGATATTCTCAGCGATATTGGCGGAGCGTTAGTTGGTTCGCTTGGCTTATTAGGATCGGCTAGTCTGAATGCTGATGGATTAGGACTATACGAAGCAATTCACGGTACAGCCCCAGACATTGCAGGGTTAGGTATTGCTAATCCTTTGGGAACTTTGGAAGCTTGTGTTTTAATGCTCCAGCAGTGGGGAGAAGTGAGGGCTGCCCAACGAATCATAACAGCAAAAAAGCGAGTTTTAGCTAAAGGATATCGGACAGCTGATTTGGCTCCTCAAGGAGCAGAAATATTGATCAATACTGAAAAATTAATTGACCTTTTACTAGAAGAACTTTCCAGCAAGCAACATTCTGAATTCAAGGAGCTTTATGAATCAATTAAATAAAGTTTTACACTTAGGAGATGATATTAATACTGATGATATTATTCCTGCCAATCGAGCCACAACTTACGATCCAGATATTTTAAAACAATATGCTTTAGAACATTTGATTGGTGTAGGAGAGCTATTAAAATATAACGTCATTGTCGCTGGGGAAAATTTCGGTTGCGGTTCGAGTCGAGAAATTGCTCCTGTTGCCCTTAAAGCTGGTGGAATTGAAAAGATTCAAGCCAAATCGTTTGCAGAAATTTTTTATCGCAATAGCATCAATATTGGGCTGTCTCTAGAAATTTTGGGAGAAAAACAAGAGAATTCTGTAGTAGATGCGATCGCAGCAGCTGGTGGACTGATACCTTTTAATCAAATGCGTCGTCAGGGAAAAATAAGCATTCCTCAAAGCGTAACTCCCAAACAACCCATGACTTTAGTAGAAAAACTCTTAGCCAAAGCCTCTGGTAATTCCTACGTTCGGCCTGGAGAAGTAGTTTTTGCTCAGGTCGATTTAGCCTTATCTCATGATGCTGTCGCTGCACCTGTCGCCAAGACATTTTATCAACACTATGGAGAACAGGCCAAGCTGTGGGATGCTCAAAAGGTGGTTTTGGTAGCCGACCACTTTATCCAAGTTAATGATATCCGTACTGACCATAAAGCTAATCTCATGTATGAGCAAATGGTTGAGTTTGCCAAAGAGCAAGGCTGTCATTTATTTGATATGGTTTCCCCAGGCGAAGCTGTGGGTATCTGTCACGTCTTACTTCCAGAAAAAGGATTTGTCCGACCAGGAATGATCATTGCTGGTACAGACTCCCATACCTGCACCTACGGAGCTTTAGGAGCTTTTTCCACTGGGGTTGGCACTACAGACATGGCGAATATCTATGCGATGGGAGATATGTGGATTCGTGTTCCCTCAACATTAGTATTTGAGTTGACTGGAACCTTACCTCCCCATATCAGTGCCAAAGATATTATTCTATTTATTCTGGGGCAAATCGGCTGTGCTGGTGCTACCAGTAAAGTGATGGAGTTTCGCGGGTCAATCCTCTCACAATTGCCTTTTGATGAACGATTGACTCTAGCTAATATGGCCGTTGAGTGTGGTGCTATCTGTGGATTGATTGTGCCTGATGAGACGACGCGAAATTATGTGAAAAGTCGCTCTAACCAAGAATTTACAGAAATTATTGCCGATCCTGATGCTGAGTATGAAAAGGTGTATCGATTTGACCTCAGTAATCTAGAACCGCAAGTTGCGCGTCCTCCAAAACCAGATCAAGTAGTCCCGATTAGTGAGTTAGAAGAGGTTCCAATTACCAAAGCTTTTATTGGCTCTTGTACAGGCGGAAAACTCTACGATTTAGCTCAGGCTGCTGAAGTTTTGCAGGGTCGCCAACTAGCAGACGGCGTGAACTTGTTTATTGTCCCAGCAAGCGTGGAAATCAGAGAAAAAGCCCAACTTTTGGGCTATCTCGACATTTTTACCCAAGCAGGCGCACAAATTCTTAAGTCAGGTTGTGGAGCTTGTATTAATTCAGGAATTGGGGTTTTAGACAAAGAAGAAACGGGGATTTATGCAACCAATCGCAATTTTAAAGGACGCAGTGGCGATCCCACAGGCAAAAACTATTTAGCCTCCCCAAGAACTGTTGCAATATCAGCTATAAAAGGCAAAATCAGCCACTCCCTTGATTAAAAATAAAACTACTAATTTATTAATTTATATATAAAATTGATGAAAGAAATGGCGATAGATTCTACTCGTGATATTCATAATTTGTCTGTTTTAACTGAGCCAGAAAGACACAAAATATTGGTAGAATGGAATGATACAAAGGTAGATTATCCTAAATATTTGTGCATACATGAATTATTTGCAGCACAAGTAGAAAAAACTCCAGACAATATTGCTGTCGTCTTCGATGAACAGAAACTTACTTATCAAGAGTTGAATCATCGTGCTAATAAAGTAGCTCATTATCTGCAATCTTTGGGCGTAGGAAGAGAAGTTCTGGTAGGAATTTGTGTTGAGCGATCGCTCGACACGATCGTCGGGCTATTGGGGATTCTCAAGGCGGGAGCAGCATATCTCCCACTAGATACAAGCTATCCCCAAGAGCGTTTATCGTTCATGCTGTCAGATTCACAAGTGCAAGTCCTATTAACTCAGCAGAAGTTTGTTGATGAATTTTCTGTAAGCGGGGTGAAGACAGTTTGTTTTGATAGTGATGGGGAAGCGATCGCTTGCCAGAGTCACGAAAATCCTCCTAGCGATGTGACGGCTGAAAATCTCGCTTATCTGATTTATACATCCGGTTCAACTGGAACACCCAAAGGGGTACTAATTCAGCATCAAGGCGTATGCAATCTTGCCCAAGCACAAATTAAATTGTTTGATGTACACCCACACAGCCGTGTTCTTCAGTTTGCTTCTTTCAGCTTTGATGCTTCAGTTTGGGAAATTGTCATGGCTTTGGGTTCTGGAGCTAGTCTTTACATGGGAACTCAAGATTCCTTGCGCCCAGGAGCAGATTTAATAAAATTTTTGCGCGAACATTCAATTACTCACGTCACACTACCACCCACAGCACTAGCAGCTTTACCAGCAGAAGAATTGCCAAACTTACAAACTCTCATCGTTGCTGGAGAAGCTTGTAATCCTAAGCTAATAGCTCAATGGTCACAAGAGCGGCGTTTCTTTAATGCTTATGGGCCAACGGAATCAACTGTTTGCGCTACAGTTGCAGAATGTACTGCTGGAGATACTCAAGCAACCATTGGTCGAGCGATCGCTAATACCCAAGTTTATATCCTCGATAACCATTTGCAACCTGTTCCTATTGGGACTGCTGGCGAATTGTTTATTGGTGGCGACGGCTTGGCTAGAGGCTATCTGAACCGTCCAGAGTTGACTAGAGAAAGATTTATCCCCAATCCATTTGACGAGGCAGGAACCAAATTATATAAAACTGGGGATTTGACACGTTATTTACCAGACGGTAACATTGAGTTTCTAGGACGAGTTGATAATCAGGTGAAGATTCGCGGCTTCCGCATCGAATTGGATGAAATTGAAAAGCTCTTAATTCAACACCCAGATGTCAAACAGGTAGCTGTAATTGCCCGTGAAGATATTCCTAGTGATAAACGGCTTGTTGCTTATATAGTCCTGAATCAAAAGCCGGAAGCAATTATCGCTACCCTCAAACGCTTTCTGGAAGAAAAGCTGCCTAAATATATGGTTCCAGGGGTTTTTGTCATTTTAGATTCTTTACCCCTCACTCCAAATGGGAAAGTAGATCGTCAAAATCTGCCAGATGGCGATCGCACCCGCCCCGATCTCGAAGAAACCTTTGTCGTACCGCGTAACCCAATTGAAGAAAAACTAGCAAGCATCTGGGCTGAGTTACTGGGAATTGAGCCGATAGGAATCAATGACAATTTTTTCAATTTAGGCGGTCATTCTTTAATCGCAGCGCAAATGCTTTCCCGCATCCGCGATAGTTTTCAAGTCGAGTTATTCTTTCATCACATTTTCGCCTATCCTACCATAGCGGGTTTAGCTGGGCTGATTGAACAGTACAGCCACCTCCAGCAGCAATTACAACGTCCTGCAATCCAACCAGTTCCACGCTCAGGATACTTGCCAGCTTCCTTTGCTCAAGAGCGAGTGCATTTCATTCAAGAAGTAGCACCGGAAGGTAGCGCCTATCAAGCTCAGGTTACTCTGCGATTCACTGGGCAACTTAACGTGACAGCATTAGAACAGTGCCTCAGCGAGATTGTCCGCCGACATGAAATCTTCCGCACAACTTTTCCCGCCGCAGATGGACGCTTATTTCAAGTCATCCATCCAGCCTGGCCAGTCAACTTAAAAGTGGTAGACCTCCAGAGCATTCCTAAGTCTGAGCAAGAAGCCGAAATTCAGCGTCTATTTGACGCAGAGGTGCAGAAGCCTTTTTACTTAGATAAACTACCATTAGTTAGGTGGTTATTGTTGAAGTTGAGCGACCAAGACCATCTGTTAATCCACATCGAACATCACATGGTTCATGATGGTTGGTCTTTCAACAATGTATTTTTAAATGAGTTTCTTGCACTTTATCAAGCCTTCTGCTTAGGTCAACCTTCGCCATTACCAGAATTAACACTCCAATTTGCCGACTATGCCCATTGGCAGCGAGAGTGGGTGAAAAGCGAAGAAGCCCAAGCTCAATTAGCTTTTTGGCAGCAAAAGTTATCCGGCAGTCCGCCTCTGTTAGAATTACCTTACGACCGCCCCCGATTAGTAGAACAAACTTACAATGGCACTCAAATTAGGGTAGAGTTGCCTATTACTTTGTGCGAGTCTTTAAGAGTTCTCAGCCGTCAACAGGGAACTACTTTATTCATGACCACGCTGGCGGCTTTCTTAATAATATTGCGCCATTACACTGCACAAGAGGATCTATGTGTGGGTACAGCTGTTGCCAATCGCCGGATGCGCGAGACAGAACAATTAATTGGCATGATTGTCAATAATTTAGTATTACGCACCGATTTGTCTGGTAATCCTACGTTTCGGGAGTTGTTAAGTCAAGTCCGCCAAGTCACGCTGGAAGCCTTTGCTAACGAAGATTTACCCTTCGATAAGGTCGTGGAGGTTCTCAAGCCAATCCGCAACTTGAGTTATAATCCTGTATTTCAAGTGATGTTTAGCTTCCATGATTCTCCTCAGCCAGACTTAACACTCCTAGGCTTGAACATCACAACGAATGTAGCCCTCAGCAACAAATCAACAAAATTTGACCTGGATGTTGTCTTAATTCCGCAATATGGTGAAGGGAAAGGGATTACGGCGATTTGGGAATACAACACTGATTTATTCGACGCTGCCACAATCCAGCAGATGGTGGATCAGTATCAAAATTTACTAGAAAAGATTGTTGCTAACCCAGAGCAGCGAATTTCTGATTTACCACTGCTAACCCAGTCTCAGCAGCAATTATTGATGGAGTGGAATCAGACTCACAAGGAGTATTCTTCTAGTGAATGTATCCAGAAGTTGTTTGAGGCTCAGGTAGAGTTAACGCCTGATGCTGTAGCTGTAGAGCAGGATGGGCAGAAATTAACTTACCGCGAATTGAGCGATCGCGCCAATAAAATAGCCCATTATTTACAAAGTTTGGGAGTCAAACCAGAAACCCTAATCGGTATCTGCGTTGAGCGTTCCCTAGACATGATTGCTGGCTTACTCGGCATTCTCAAAGCTGGCGGTGCTTATGTTCCTCTTGACCCGGCTTATCCTCAAGAGCGAATCGCTGAAATTATTGCTGATACGCAACTCGGCTTTTTGCTGACGCAAGATAAATTCCAAGATAAATTGCTAGGTTATACCGGAAAAACAATTTGTTTAGATACAGATTGGGAATTAATCACGCCACAAAGTACAGCCAATCCAATTAGCGACGTTCAATTAGATAACCTGGCTTACATTATCTACACCTCCGGTTCTACAGGTAAATCCAAGGGGGTAACGCTCGAACATCGCTCATTGATGAATTTTGTCATTACCGCCATTGATGAATATGGAATCAAGACTAGCGATAAGGTTCTGCAATTTGCGTCTATTTGCTTTGATACATCGATTGAAGAAATCTTTCCTTGTTTGTGCATCGGTGCAACCTTAGTTTTACGCACTGAAGAAATGCTCAACTCCAGCGAAGATTTTTGGCAGTATTGTCAAAAATGGCAGTTAACTGTTTTAGATTTGCCGACAGCATACTGGCATCAGTTAGTAGCAGAACTTAAGCCCCAAGATGCTCGCATCTGTGAATGTTTGAGAACTGTAATTATTGGTGGTGAAGCAGTTCAACTAGAAAAAGTGCAGCATTGGCATACTTGTGTTGCTCATCTTTCCCCAGTACCGCAATTATTCAATACTTACGGGCCGACAGAAGCAACGGTTGTCACCACATTAGAACGTTTAACTCCAGCAGCCCCTTCTGTTAGTATTGGACGACCCATTAGTAATGCTCAAGTTTATGTTTTAGACCAATATCAGCAACCTGTACCGATAGGTGTTCCTGGTGAACTGCATATTGGTGGAACAGGATTAGCTAGGGGATATTGGCAACGTCCTGAGTTAACAAACGAAAAATTTGTCTCCAATGCTTTACAAAGCAGGGGAGCAGGGGAGCAAGGGAGCAGAGGAGCAAATGAAAACCAATCATCTCGCCTGTATAAAACAGGGGATTTAGTAAGATTTTGCAAGGATGGCAAGCTGGAATACTTGGGTCGAGTTGATAATCAGGTGAAGATTCGCGGCTTCCGCATCGAATTGGGCGAAATTGAGGCGGTATTGAGACAACACCCACAAGTATTGCAAGCTGTTGTCATTGCTCATGAAGACACCCCCGGACAAAAGCGGCTTGTGGCTTATGTCGTACCCCAAAAACCGCAACCAACCACCAATGAATTACGCAATTTCCTCAAGCAGAAACTACCGAATTACATGATTCCGGCTGCCTTCATGGTGTTGGAAAGCATACCGATGACTCCCAACCAAAAGGTAGACTACCGCGCTCTACCTACACCCGATTTTTCTCGCAGTGCTGAAGATAAATTTATTGCTCCTCGCACGCTGATAGAAGAGAAGTTAGTGGCGATTTGGTCGGAAGTTTTAAGAGTAGAAAATGTTGGCGTCCACGATAACTTCTTTGAACTGGGTGGAGATTCTATTCTCAGTATTCAGTTAATTTCCAAAGCGAACCAGGCAGGTATCCAAATTGCTGCTAAACAGTTATTTAAGTATCAAACCATTGCAGAGTTAGCTGCTGTAGCAGGTATCACTCGCCAAATCAAGGCTGAACAAGGGTTAGTAACTGGTTCTGTAGCCTTGACACCGATTCAACAATGGTTTTTCGAGCAGAAATTACCCGAACCCCATTACTTTAACCAGTCAGTACTGCTAGAAGTGTCGCCAGATGTGCAACCTGAGCTATTGCAGCAAATAGTACAGCAATTGTCAGCGCATCACGATGCTTTGCGTTTGCAGTTTGTGCAGGAAGGGGAAAACTGGCTGCAAATTAACGCTCCCACTCAGGAATCTGTACCATTGAGCGTCTTTGATTTGTCGCATCTACCGTCAGCAGAACAGCAAACAGCGATCGCAACTAAAGATGCTGAACTCCAGGCTAGTTTGGATTTATCTACAGGAGCGATGGCTACGCCCGCCGCAGGCATCGCACGAGTCGCATTATTTCAATTAGGCAATGATAGACCAAGTTGTTTACTATTCATTATCCATCACTTAGCAGTCGATGGGGTTTCCTGGCGGATTTTATTGGAAGACTTAGCTACTGCTTACCAACAAATTAGTTGGGGTGAGGCTATTAAATTACCAGCGAAAACAACCTCTTGGCAATATTGGAGCGATCGCCTGACAGAATATGCCCAAACAGAGGCCGTCAAAGAGTTGGATTACTGGCTGAGTCAATCTAGCCTTCAAGTTACAGCTTTACCAGTAGACTATACTTTTGGTGAAGAAAATAACACCGTAGCTTCAACTGCGTCTGTGACACTTGTTTTAAATGAAGAACACACACGCTCTCTGTTACAAGATGTACCCTCTGCTTACAACACTCAAATTAATGATGTGTTGTTGACAGCATTAGTACAAAGCTTTACTCAGTGGACAGGCGAAAGTTCTTTACTAATTGATTTGGAAGGACATGGCAGGGAAGATTTATTTGACGATGTAGACTTGTCCCGGACTGTCGGTTGGTTTACTACATTATTCCCCGTTGGCTTACAGCTAGGAGAAATCGAACATCCCGGAGAGGCTTTAAAGTTAATAAAAGAACAACTCCGGCGCATTTCCAACCGAGGAATTGGTTATGGTGTATTGCGATATTTGCACCAAAACACCACAATTCGGGAAAAATTGCAGTCCCTACCATCAGCACAAGTTAGTTTTAACTACCTGGGACAATTCGACCAAGTGTTGAAAGCATCTGAAGTTTTAGGTTTGGCTAAAGAATTTAAGTCCGAACAAAGCCTATTTAATCAACGTAGCCACCAATTAGGAATAAGCGGCTTTATTCGTGTGGGAAAACTGGAAATGACTTGGGCTTATAGCGAGAAAATTTACAAGCGAGACACCATTGAAAAGTTAGCTTCAGGATTTATGGAAGCATTAAAAACCCTAATTGCTCACTGTCAATTAAAAGAATCTCAAAGCTATACTCCATCAGACTTTTTAGCAGCCAAACTCAATCAAAAACAGCTAGATAAATTCCTAGCCAAAATCAATAAGAAGTAGTCAATGGTCAATAGTCAATAGTCAGTAGTCATTTATACTCTCACCCTTCTCCCTCATCTTCCCCTACTCCCTAACTCCAGAGGTAATTATGCAAAATATCGAAGACCTTTATGAACTTTCACCGATGCAACAAGGGATGTTGTTTCATACCCTTTATGCACCAGAATCGGAAATTTATTTTGAGCAGTTACTTTGCATTCTCTCTGGGAAATTGAATTTATTTGCTTTTCAGCAAGCTTGGGAACAGGTTGTAGCGCGACACTCTGTTTTACGCAGTTCTTTTTATTGGGAGGAGATAGAAAAGCCCTTGCAAATGGTGAGTAAACAAGTGGAACTTCCTTGGG
Source organism: Nostoc sp. (assembly GCF_036917195.1). Lineage (GTDB taxonomy): Bacteria > Cyanobacteriota > Cyanobacteriia > Cyanobacteriales > Nostocaceae > Nostoc. The sequence goes on along the minus strand of NZ_JBALDG010000094.1, from coordinate 73,364 downwards.
TGCAAATGGACTGGCGACATTTAACACTTGATGAACAACAAAATCATTTAGAGGAGTTTTTGTCAAGCGATCGCCAAAAGGGATTCGATGTGACTCAAGCACCTCTAATGCGCTTTACGATCATTCAACTAACAGAGCAGGAATACCAATTTATTTGGAGTCATCATCATATCCTCTTTGATGGTTGGTCAATGCAGATTGTCCTCAAAGAAGTTTTGGCTTTTTATGAAGCAAATCAGCGAGGTGAATATTTACGCCTCCAAGGAGTTCGCCCCTATCGAGAATATATTGAATGGTTACAGCAACAGGATATTGACAAAGCAAAGAATTTTTGGCAAAAAACCCTTCAAGGGTTTGAAACTCCTACTCTTATAGGGAACAGGGAACAGGGAACAGGGAACAGGGGAATATATAATGAGCAACGTTTTCAATTATCTCAAACGGTAACTGAAAAATTGCAATTGACAGCGCGACAGCACCATTTAACTTTGAATAATTTGGTGCAAGGAGCATGGGCATTATTAATTTCTCGTTACAGTGGAAAAAGTGATGTAGTCTTTGGTGCAACTGTATCTGGTCGTCTACCCCAGCTTGAGCAAGTAGAGTCGATGGTGGGGCTATTTATCAATACCCTGCCAATACGGACAAAAATAACAGCCAAAACAGAATTAATACCCTGGCTCAAGCAATTACAAACCCAAGCATTAGAACAAGAACAATATGCTTATTTTTCTCTTGCAGAGATTCAACAATTAAGTGATATCCCGGTCGGATTACAACTTTTTAAAAGTATTTTAGTATTTGAAAATTATCCGCTAGATTATGCTAAACAAGAAAATCAAAAAACTTTAGAAATTAGTCATCTTAGTTGTTGGGAACGCACGAATTATCCTATTACAGTAGTAATTAATCCTGGTTCACAACTAGCTGGCAGGATTGTTTATGATACTAGCTGCTTTGATAAAGAAACAATTAACTGTATGATTGGGCATTTCCAAACATTGCTGGGAGGAATGGCAGATAATTTACAACAATATATTTCTCAATTATCTTTACTCAGTGCAGATGAGGAAAAACAATTAATTTTACTAGAAAATCATCAAAAAAGAAATATTTTTAATTATAAATGCATTCATATTTTATTTGAAGAACAGGTAGAAAAAAGTCCTGATGCCATAGCAGTTGTCTATCAACAACAATATTTAACTTATCGGGAATTAAATAACCGTGCCAATCAATTAGCCCATTATTTGCTTTCAATAGGCGTTAAACCAGAAGTCAAAGTGGGAATTTGTATTGAGCGTTCCTTAGAAATGGTAATTGGAATACTCGCTATTCTCAAAGCAGGAGGGGCTTACGTTCCTTTAGATCCAGCTTATCCCACCGAAAGACTAGCATTCATGCTAGAAGATGTACAAGCGCCAATCTTACTAACACAAACTAGTTTAAAAAATAGGCTCCCACTCGATAATAAAATTTTGGTGAATCTTGACACAGATTGGGAAAAAGTTACCCAATATCAAGAAGACAATTTACATAATGAAGTTAATCCAGAAAATTTAGCTTATATTATTTATACCTCTGGCTCAACGGGAACACCAAAGGGAACAGAAGTTGCTCATCGTAGCATTATTGGCTTTATGTTTGGAGTTGATTTTATTCACCTTGATGCAGAACAAATTTGGCTACAATATTCATCAATGTCCTGGGATGCATCAACCCTAGAACTTTGGCCGCCCTTGCTTTACGGTGGGCGTTGTGTGCTTTACCCAGACAAAATTCCCACACCAGAAGCCTTAAGCCGCATCATCCAAGAACAAAGAGTTAATACCTTATTTCTGACTACCGCCTTATTCAATCTCATGATTGACACAATGCCAGAAGGGTTGTCTGGGGTGAAACAACTACTGTTTGGGGGAGAATCCGTTTCTGTACCTCATGTTCGTTGCGCTTTAGAACTACTGCCGATAACGCAATTAATTCATGCTTATGGCCCTTCGGAATGTACAGTTTTTACCTGTTGTTATCCAATTTCCAAACAACTTGCTCAAAATGTGCATTTAATTCCCATTGGTAAACCCATCGGTGATAGGACAGTTTACTTACTAAATGAAGACTTACATAGAGTTCCAATTGGTGTTCCTGGTGAACTCTATGTGGGTGGGGCGAGTGTTGCTAGAGGTTACTTAAATCAACCAACATTAACCCGTGAAAAATTTATTCCTAATCCTTTTGTTGAGGGAGATATCCTTTATAAAACTGGAGATTTAGGGCGTCGCCTCCCTGATGGAAATCTGGAATTTATCGGACGAATTGATACACAAGTAAAAATTCGTGGTTTTCGGATTGAATTAGCAGAAATTGAAGCAATTTTAATTCAAAATATTGAGATAAAGCAAGTTTTAGTTATTGCGCGGGAAGATGAACCAGGGAATAAATTGTTAGTAGCTTATTTGGTGGCGAAGGATAATTCACAAACTCTTAGTAGCTTACGAAACTTCCTCCAGAAAAAGCTACCAGATTACATGATTCCTGCGGCTTTCGTATTTATAGAAGCATTTCCTCTCTCTCCTAATGGTAAAATCAATCGCCGTGCTTTACCTGCACCTGATACTTATCAAAGAAATCTAGATGTTGATTTTGTCGATCCTCGCACACCAATTGAAGAAGAATTAGCGACAATTTGGAGTACAGTTCTGAAGTTACAACAGGTAGGAATTCACGATAACTTTTTTGAGTTAGGAGGACATTCTTTACTAGCTACTCAAGTTGTTTCTCGCTTAAGAGAGATTTTTAGTTTAAATTTTCCTTTACGTTACTTGTTTGAAAATCCAACTATTGCTGAACTAGCGCAAAAAGTGAGTGAGCAAGCGGAAAATGATGATTTAGCAAGGGTTTTGGCAGAGGTGGATGAGTTATCGGAGGAGGAGGTGAGGAAGCAGTTAGTTTTGTGAGGATTTTTTTAACGCAAAGGTACGCTGAGTAAGCGCAAAGTTACACAAAGTCTTAAATGTTTCATCTCTCTGTTACCTCTGCGTCTCTGTGGTTCGATAAAAAACTAATTTTTAATATTATTATGAGTGACTTATTAAAAGGTCTTCAATCTCTATCACCTGAAAAACGAGAATTAGTTTTACAAAAACTGAAAAAGCAGCAGAAAACGCCGCTACTTACTCCTGTATCACGAGAACAGCCTCTTCCTCTCTCTTTTGCTCAACAAAGGCTGTGGTTTATTGAGCAATTAGAAGGCGATAATTGTGTTTATAATGTGCCGTTTTTCTGGCAAATTAGCGGAATTCTGAATGTCAGTGCGTTGGAAAAAGCGATCGCAGCAATTATCCAACGTCATGAAGTCTTACGTACTTGCTTCTCTGTTGTGGATGAGTCGCCTATACAGGTGATTCACGCTCATCCTCAAGTTAAGATGCAGGTGCTAGACTGGCGACAAGTCCCAAAAGAACACCAGTTAAGCAAGGCGGGACAGTTAGCTACAGCAGAATTACAACAGCCATTTGATTTATCAAATCCACCTTTGCTGCGAGTAAAGTTGTTGCAATTAGCTGAACAATCCCATTTGTTGTTGCTGGTTATCCATCATATTGTTTGTGATGGCTGGTCAATGGACATCTTCCGCCGGGAATTGTTCGCTCTTTACACAGCTTTTTGTAATGGTGAATCGTCTCCTTTACTCGAACTACCTCTACAATATGCTGATTTCGCCCATTGGCAAAGACAATGGTTACAGGGAGAGGTACTGCAAACCCAACTCAATTACTGGCAAAAACAACTAGCAGATGTCCCGCCGCTTTTAGAATTACCCACAGATAAACCACGTCCATCAGTGCAAAGCTTCAAGGGGCGAAGTGAGTTTTTGGAACTCGATCGAGATTTAACGCAGAAGTTGAAGCGTTTGAGTCAGGAGTCAGGAAGTACTCTGTTTATGACAATGCTTGCAGCATTTACGCTGTTATTGTCGCGTTACAGTAGACAAGAGGATATTGTTGTTGGTTCTGCGATCGCTAATCGCAATCGTCGTGAATTAGAATCATTAATTGGCTTTTTTGTCAATACTTTAGCTTTGCGTACCAAGCTGCAAGGAAATCTAACTTTCTTAGAATTACTGCAACAGGTGAAGCAAGTCACTCTTGATGCTTATGACCATCAAGATTTACCCTTTGAGAAGCTAGTTGATGAATTGGGATTAGAGCGATCGCTTTCCCATCATCCCCTATTTCAAGTCGCTTTTGGCTTGCAAAGTGGAACTCCGGAGAAACTAGAAATTCCTGGCTTAACTCTTTCCCGTTTCGAGTGGGAAAACACGACGACGCTGTTTGATTTGTCGCTGATTTTCCGGGAAACTCCTCAAGGTTTAACAGGAGAATGGGAATATGCAACCGATTTATTTGAGGGTGAAACTATCCAACGGATGGCGGTACATTTTGAAGTTCTACTCAAGCAAATTATTGATAACCCGAATCAGCCAATCAATACTTTATCTTTGCTTACAGAGGATGAGCGTCAGAACTTACAAAGTTGGAATCAAACTCAAATAGAATATCCCCACGATAAAACTTTAGTTGATTTATTTGAAGAACAAGTTAGAAAAAATCCTGATAATCAGGCTGTATTTTTTGAATTGAAAAGTTTAACTTATCAAGAACTTAATCAAAAAGCTAATCAACTGGCTTATTATTTAATTCACAATTACCAAATTCAACCAGACACCTTAATTGGTATCTGTGTTGAACGTTCTTTAGAAATGATTATTGGTGTACTCGGTATTCTCAAAGCGGGTGGAGCTTATGTACCGATTGACCCTAATTATCCCCAAGAACGGATTAATTTCATGTTAGAAGATTCTGGAATATCGGTATTATTAACCCAAAGTCTTCTATTAGATAATTTACATTTAGATAACTTAGAAAAGCCTTGTCATGTTATTTGCTTAGATGATGTCTCACGCAAAGACGAGGACACTTGCGTGGGCGGGTTTCCCGACTTGAGCAAAGTGTCCGTCGCAAAGACAAGGCAGCGCGTTACGGGGGTTCCCCCCGTTATAGCAACTGCCGCGCAAAGGAATATTATTCCGAAAAGTACGCCTGATGATTTAGCTTACGTTATCTACACCTCTGGTTCAACGGGACGACCGAAGGGTGTGATGATTGAGCATAAAGCCATCGTCAATCTCGCCTTGGGCTGGACTGAAACTTTTCAAGTTCAAACCCACAGTCGTGTGCTTCAATTTGGTTCTTTTAGTTTCGATTTGTCTATTGGTGAAATTGCAACGGCTTTATCCGCAGGTGCTTGTTTATATTTAGCTCATCAAGACACTTTGTTACCAGGTCAAAGCTTAGTTGACTTTTTAACCCAACACAAAATTACCCATATCTTTTTACCTCCGTCAGCTTTAGCTATATTACCAAAGGCGACTCTAAGTAATTTACAATCTATCGGTGTCGGTGGGGAGGCTTGTAGTGCTGAATTAGTTAGTCAGTGGGGAAGGGGACGACGTTTTTATAACTGCTACGGGCCGACAGAATGTACAGTTATTGTAGCGATGGCTCTTTGTCAACTCAACGGTAAAAAACCACCAATTGGTAAACCTTCTCCCAATCTCCGCATTTATATTTTGGATGCACATAATCAACCATTACCACCAGGAATACCAGGAGAATTATCTATTGCGGGAGTTGGTTTAGCTAGAGGTTATCTCAATCGTCCTGAAATTACTGACCAAAAATTTATTGAGGTTGAATTATTTGGTAAAACTGAAAGAATTTATCAAACTGGTGACTTAGCAAGATGGAATACTGATGGCAATCTAGAATATTTAGGTCGGATTGACGAGCAGGTAAAATTACGAGGTTTTAGAGTTGAACTTGGTGAAATTGAATCACTTTTATTACAACATCAATCAGTTAAAGAAGCTATTGTAATTTTATACGAAGCTGATAATACTCATAGATTAATAGCTTATATCACTGAGGCAGAGAAATCTGTTGATTTAGCGGTTGAAGTTAAAGAATACCTGAAAAATCGCCTGCCAAATTATATGATTCCAAGCCAGATAATGGTTTTGGAACAGTTGCCTCTGACTGCTAACGGTAAACTAGATAGGCGAGCATTACCAGCACCAAATACAGTCGCTGCCTCTGATTTGGAAATCCTAGTAAATCCCACAGAAGAATTACTAGCTAGTTTATGGCAAGGTTTGTTAAAAGTTAAGTTTGTTGGTCGCTCTGAAAACTTTTTTGAATTAGGTGGACATTCTCTATTAGCAACTCAATTAGTTGCTCGTATTCGTGATAGTTTCGGGGTAGAATTATCTGCTCGTAAGGTATTTGAGCAAAGCGTTTTATCTGAGTTGGCGCGGGAAATTGACAAAGCATCTGCGAGTGTTGCTTTACCTCTCATTACACACCAACCAGAAAATGAGCCGAAAACTCTATCTTTTGCCCAATCAAGACTCTGGTTTTTAGCCCAGCTTGAAGGGAAAGGAACTTCTTCTACCTACAATATGCCCTTCGCACTCCAACTTGACGGCAACTTAAATGTAGAAGCTTTACGCCAGAGTTTAACCTATTTGCTGGAACGCCATACAACTTTACGCACTTATTTCCCTGCTTTGGAGGGACAACCCCAAGTAATAGTTAAAGATGTAGAAGATATGAAAGTGCTGGAAATCAAGGACTTACAAACACTTGATTTCCAGACGCAAGCGGAAACTGTACAAAAGTTAGCCAATAACCATGCTCAAGAACCCTTTAACTTAAATACTGGCCCCTTATTCAGAGCTAAACTACTGCAACTGGCCCAACATAAAAATATCCTGCTGATTAATATACACCACATCATCAGTGATGGCTGGTCAATGGGAGTGTTTAAGCGCGAATGGCAACAGGCTTATGCTGCTTATGCTGCGGGTTCTACTCCCAACTTGTCACCGTTACCGATTCAGTATAACGATTATGCGGCTTGGCAGCGCAGTTGGTTACAAGGGGAGAGTTTATTAAGCCAGGAAAATTATTGGAAACAACAACTAAGTGATGCGCCCCGCTTGCTGGAATTACCTACTGATTATCCCCGTCCAGCGCAGCAAAGTTACCAAGGTGAGCGTGAAGAATATTGTTTGAGTAAAGAACTGACTCAGAAACTTAAAGCTATTAGTCAACAACAAGGGGTGAGTTTATTTATGACCCTGTTGACTGCTTTCAATATTTTACTGTGGCGTTATAGCCGCCAAGAAGATTTATGTGTTGGTTCTGGCATTGCTAACCGCACCCATAGCTACATAGAAGGATTAATTGGCTTTTTTGTCAATACCTTAGTATTGCGGAGCAAAATCAAGCCAGAGCAAGCATTTATTGATTTATTGCAACAAACCCGCCAAACTTGCTTAGATGCTTATGCTCATCAAGATATTCCCTTTGAGTATTTGGTAGAACAACTGCAACCAGAACGCAGTCTTAGCCATAATCCATTATTTCAAGTGATGATGGTGCTGCAAAACGCGGCAGGGGCGGGAGTAAATGTTAGTTTACCAGGGCTAGATATTCAATACCTGGAACAAAGTTTTCCGTTTGCCAAGTTTGATTTATTGCTGGATTTGCGTGAAAGGCACGAGCAACTACATTGTATATGGGAATATGCCACAGATTTATTTGAGGCATCAACAATTAAACGCATGGCGGGACATTTTGAAGTGTTGCTGACAGCAATTACCCAAAATCCCCAACACCCGATTCATCAGCTACCTATAATCACCCCAGCAGAAAGCCAAAAACTGCAAATTTGGAATCAAACAGACACAGATTATCCTCAGCATCATACTCTGGTGACTCTGTTTGAAGAACAGGTAGCAAAAACGCCAAATAAAATAGCTATGGTGTTTGCAGATCAAAGCCTGAGTTATCGAGAACTCAATCAACAAGCTAATCAACTGGCGCATTATTTGTTGCAACTCAAAAGCCAGCAACAATTATCTGATAACCCATTGATGGCGATTTGCATGAATCGTTCACTGGAAATGCTCATCGGTATGTTTGCTATCCTCAAAGCTGGTGGGGCTTACGTACCAATTGATCCAAGTTATCCCCAAGAACGCATTCATTTAATGCTTGAAGATAGTGATGCGGCAGTATTACTAACAACTAAATCTCTTAAAAAGCAACTTTCCTTAGAAAAGTTTAACAACTCCTGCCAATTAGTATTTCTAGACGAACAAACATGGTCTGAACAGTCTACAGATAATCCTCAGCTAAATAATAATCCTGATGAGTTGGCTTATGTAATTTACACTTCCGGTTCGACTGGAAGACCAAAAGGCGTGGCAATTTGTCACTCCTCATTGACTAATTTATTATATTCAATGAAAGAAAAGCCAGGAATAAGTACGTCTGATACTCTCTTGGCTATCACAACTATATCTTTTGATATCGCTGGGCTGGAAATTTATTTACCTCTAATCGTAGGAGCAAAAATAATTCTAGTTAGTCGAGAAATTGCCTCTGACGGTTTACAGTTAGCAGAACAATTAGTCAACACTGCCACTACTTTTATGCAAGCTACTCCAGCTACTTGGCGGATGTTGTTAGCCGCAGGTTGGAAAGGTTCAACCCAACTAAAAATCTGCTGCGGCGGTGAAGCATTAACTTGGGAACTGGCTCATCAACTACTTGAAAAATGTACTGAGCTTTGGAATCTTTATGGCCCAACCGAGACTACTATTTGGTCAGATATCTATCCAGTAAATACTTTTGAGCAAGACAAAAATTTTCAAGGGTCTGTGTTATCAATTGGCAAGCCGATCGCCAATACTCGCATCTACATATTAGATAACTACAATCAACCCCTTCCCCCTGGTATTCCTGGGGAACTCTGCATTGCAGGTGCAGGTTTAGCACAGGGCTATTTGAATCGTTCTGATTTAACTGCTGAAAAATTTATCACATTAGAATTATTTGGTAAAACTGAGCGAATTTATAAAACTGGTGATTTAGCCCGGTGGCTACCGGATGGAAATCTGCAATACTTAGGACGGATAGATCATCAAGTTAAACTGCGTGGTTTCCGTATTGAATTAGGTGAAATTGAAGGATCTTTACTCAAACACCCCGAAATTCAGGAAGCGGTTGTTTTAGTTCGGGAAGAAAGCGATCGCGATCGACGTCTAGTGGCTTATGTCGTCCCCACAGTAACAGACAACACCAGCCAAAATGAACAAGTAGAATTGTGGGAACAAGTTTTTAATGATAGCTACTCTCAGCAAGCAATCCCAACCGACGATCCAACGCTAAATCTCGCGGGTTGGAAAGATAGCTACACTGGAAAAGCAATTCCCTCATTTGCAATGCAAGAATGGCGGGATACAACTGTTGACCAAATTTTAGAACTTGCACCCCAACGAGTTTGGGAAATCGGATGTGGGACAGGGATGTTATTATTTAAAATTGCGCCTCATTGTCAGCATTATTTAGGCACAGATTTTTCATCGGGCGGATTGCAGTATATTGAACAATATCTCAAACAGCAGTCTCTCAATGAAAAAGTTACCTTAAAAACTAGGGCAGCCAACCAATTTGATGGCATTGAAACAAATGCTTATGAATTGGTAATTTTAAACTCTGTAATTCAGTATTTTCCTTCTTTAGATTACTTGTTATCAGTAATCGAAGGGGCTATCAAAACTGTTAGTTATCAGGGGAAAATTTTTATGGGAGATGTGCTAAATCTCAATTTATTAGAAACTTTCCACACCGCAGTAGAATTTGATCGCGCCTCTGATGAATTATCAATTCAGGACTTGCGCCAACAGATTCAAAAAAGCATCCGTACTGAAACCGAATTACTAATTAATCCTGATTTCTTTATCGCTATCAAACAAAAATTTCCTCGGATTAGTCACGTAGAAATTCAATTGAAACGGGGTTACAGCCATACGGAAATGAGCCGTTTTCGTTATGATGTGGTTTTACATTTGGATAGTACAAACACTCCTGTTGCAGAGCCTCAATGCTTAGATTGGCAAGAACAAGAGTTAAATCTGGAAACTATCGAGAAAATTATCACAACTCAGCAACCAGATTTATTAAGGATTAAAGATATTCCGAATGCACGTCTAACTTTAGAAATGGCATTGTTAGAAAAAATTCCTCAATTAGATGGTTATGTTGCAGATTTAAAAGCTGCAATCTCACAAGTTCAATCAGGTATAGAACCCGAAGCATTCCGAACTTTAACGCAAGATTTACCTTATACGCCTTTTATTCAATATAGTTCTACAGGATTTGTTTATTACGATGTTATTTTGCAAAGAAATATCCCTGGACAAGAGACAATACCAAGATTTCATCAAAAAGAAAATTGGCGACTGAAACCTTGGCAATATTACGCTAATCAACCGTTACAATATCGCGTCAATCAAGTCACTCCAGAGTTATTAGAAGAATGGCGAGATTTTCTGGCAAAAAATCTACCTGACTATATGATTCCTAGCCATTTTGTTGTTTTAGAAAAACTGCCATTAACACCGAATAGCAAAGTAGATCGTAAAGCTTTACCTGCACTGGATAAGGCAGTTGCAGCCATAGATATTGAATTACCTGTAACAGAGACAGAAAAATTACTAACTCAACTATGGGCAAAGCTGCTGAAATATGAATCTATTTCTCGACAAGATAACTTCTTCAACTTGGGAGGACATTCATTATTAGCTACTCAATTGTGTTACCGCATCCGCGATACTCTCAACGTAGAAATGCCACTACGTCAAGTATTTGACTCTCCCATTCTCAGCGAATTGGCGAGTTATATAGATAGCTGCATTTGGATTAATTCCGCTACCACAGATATGCAACCTTTAAATTCAGACGAAGAGGAAATTGAACTATGACTATGACACAAAATCAGCCAATAGTTTCTTTAATACTTCGTTTGCAGAATATAGGCTGCAAAATTTGGGCTGAAAATGATAAGTTACGAATTCGTACTAGCAAAAATGCCCTCACTGCTGAACTCAAACAGGAAATTCAAGCCAACAAAGCTGAGATTCTAGCCTTTTTGAAAGCAGCTAAAACGCAAGTTACTGTTAAAGAAGAAATTCCGACTTTAAGTGCTGACTCTCCCAAGCTGCTTTCTTTTGCTCAACAACGCCTCTGGGTATTAGCGCAATTCCAAGGGTTATCAGCTACTTATAATATGCCGATCGCTCTACAATTAGACGGCGACTTAGATATTGATGCCCTGCGTTCTAGTTTGGCTTATTTGCTAAGTCGGCACGAGAGTCTGAGGATATATTTTCCCACCGTTGCTGGACAACCCCAAATTGCGCTTCCTAATTTAGACGAAATCGAAGTTTTAACTGTACAAGATTGCCGAAACCTGGATGAGAGCCAATATTTACAACATTTAATAGATGCTCATGCTCAAGAACTGTTTGATTTAAGCACTGGCCCTTTGTTTAAAGCAAAACTGCTGCAATTGCAGGTTTATCCTGAGCGACTTGTGCCGAGCATTCGCGTAGCGTCTCGTAGAGAAGTCGAGGTAAGCCGAAGGGAGCAAAAATGTGTGTTGCTCATAAATATGCACCACATTATCAGTGATGGCTGGTCAATGGGGGTATTTGTGCGTGAGTTACAGCAAGCTTACACTGCTTTTACCCAAGGTCAAAGCCCAAACCTTCCTCCCTTGCCTATTCAATACAACGACTATGCAGCTTGGCAAAGAAACTGGTTACAAGGCGAAGTATTAGAAAACCAGATTAATTACTGGAAAAATCAACTAGGTGATGCTTCCCCATTACTAGAGTTACCTACCGATTATCCCCGTCCAGCATTGCAAAGCTACCGAGGCGATCGCTTTCTCTATTCTCTCACACCAGAGTTAAGTGCTGCCGTTAAAAATTTCAGCCAACAGCAAGGCGTAAGCCTATTTATGACTTTGTTGGCTACTTTGAATATTCTATTATCTCGTTACAGTCGCCAAAACGATTTATGTATTGGTTCTCCCATTGCCAACCGCACCCATAGCCAAACAGAAGGGTTAATTGGCTTTTTTGTCAATACTTTGGTACTGCGTAACCAAATCAAACCTGAGCAAAGTTTTATCGAGTTCCTGCAACAAACTCGCTCCTCTTGTTTAGATGCTTACGCTCATCAAGATATCCCCTTTGAAGTTCTGGTAGAAAAATTACAACCGGAACGCAGTATGAGTTATAACCCATTATTTCAGGTAATGTTTGCGCTGGAAAATAACGAAAGTCCAGACTTGAGTTTACCAGGGTTAGATATTCAATGGTTGAGGGTGAAGGGTGCGATCGCTAAGTTTGATTTAACATTGATGGCGATGGAATATGACAACCAGTTAAATTGCTCTTGGGAATACGCTACCGACCTTTTTGAAAAAGCTACTATCCAACGAATGGCGGGACAGTTTGAAGTTCTGCTCAAGGGAATTATTGATAATCCAAATCAACCGATTAATACTTTGCCTTTGATGACAGCAGCCGAACTGCTACAACTGCAACGCTGGAAGCAAACTCAAACCGATTATGCTGAAGATAAAACTTTAGTTTATTTATTTGAAGAACAAGTTAAGAAGAATCCCGAGAATCAAGCTGTATTTTTTGAATTTAAAACTTTAACTTATCAACAACTGAATCAAAAAGCTAATCAATTAGCTCACTATTTAATTCAAAATTATTCTATTGAGCCAAATACATTAATCGGTATCTCTGTCAAACGTTCTTTAGAAATGATTATTGGTGTACTCGGTATCCTTAAAGCTGGTGGGGCTTACGTACCGATTGACCCTAATTATCCCCAAGAACGGATTAAGTTCATGTTAGAAGATTCTGAGATATCAGTATTGCTAACCCAAAGTTTTTTATTAGATAAATTACCTCTAACTGAACTAAAATACCAGGTCATTTGTTTAGATGAGGAATTATTTACTAAAGAATTAACGGATAATCCCAGTCATCAAAGTACGCCTAATAATTTAGCTTACGTTATCTACACCTCTGGTTCGACAGGACGACCGAAGGGTGTGATGATTGAGCATAAAGCCATTGTCAATCTCGCCTTGAGTTGGACTGAAACTTTTCAAGTTCAAACCCACAGCCGTGTGCTTCAATTTGGTTCTTTTAGTTTCGATTTGTCTATTGGTGAAATTGCAACGGCTTTATCCGCAGGTGCTTGTTTATATTTAGCTCATCAAGACACTTTGTTACCAGGTCAAAGCTTAGTTAACTTTTTAACCCAACACAAAATTACTCACAGCTTTTTATCGCCTTCAGCTTTATCAGTTTTACCAAAGGCAACTTTTCCTGATTTGCAATGTATCACTGTTGGGGGGGAAGCTTGTACTGCTGAATTAGTTAGTCAGTGGGGAAATGAACAACGTTTCTATAATTGCTATGGGCCAACAGAATCTACTGTGACTGCGGCTATTTATCTTTGTCAACCCAATGGCAGAAAACCACCAATTGGTAAACCAATACCTAATGTACATATATATATTTTAGATGCAAAGAATCAACCGTTACCGCCAGGAATACCAGGGGAATTGTGTATTGCGGGAGTTGGTTTAGCTAGAGGTTATCTCAACCGTCCAGAAATTACTAGCCAAAAATTTATTGAAATTGATTTATTTGGTAAAACTGAAAGAATTTATCAAACTGGTGACTTAGCAAGATGGAATGCTGATGGCAACCTAGAATATTTGGGTCGTATTGACGAGCAGGTGAAATTACGTGGTTTTAGGATTGAACTTGGTGAAATTGAATCACTTATATTAGAACATCCATTAGTTAAAGAAGCTGCTATCACCTTATATAAAACAGAAACCAATCAGAGTTTAATTGCATACGTAACGGGAATCACCAATGATTTGTCTAGCGAATTAAGAAATCATCTCAAATCACGCTTACCTGATTACATGATTCCTGCTCAGATCGTGGTATTGGATGAGTTACCTTTAACTCCTAATGGCAAAATTGACCGTAAAGCTTTACCTGCACCTAATCTTGAGATTAAAAGTTTATATACACCCCCACGCAACGAAGTTGAACAAAAACTAGTGCAATTATGGTTTGCTGTCCTCGAACGTCAAGAAATTGGAATTCATAATAACTTTTTCGATTTAGGCGGACATTCTTTATTGGCGGTGAAATTGCTCAATAATATTCAACAAGTTTTTGGGCAACAACTTGCCTTGAGTAGTTTATTTCAGAACCCTACTATTGCTCAACTAGCCGAACAAATTTTTAATACTTCTAATACTGGGGTGCAACAGTTCCATCCAGATTTACTGTTACTCCAACCTCAAGAAAATGCAACCTCTTTATTTTGTCTCCCTGGTGCAAATGGACACGGCTTCTATTTTCAAGATTTGGCTACCAATTTAGGAAATGAGCATCCTGTTTATGGGCTAGAAACTCCAGGGAGAGATGGACTCAGCCCACTCCCAAACTCAGTAGAACTTCATGCAAGTCAACTGATTAAGGTATTACGTCAACAACAACCCAAAAGTCCATACATACTAACAGGATACTCATCAGGTTGTGCTGTTGCTTTTGAAATAGCTTTCCAACTAGAACAGCAAGGTGAAAAGGTAGAATTACTGACTATCTTAGACTCTGGATTGGTTACTCACCCTAAGCATTTAATTGATAGAACAGAGCTTGATTGGATTTGGCAATTACTCCAACGGATTGAAGCTTTAAAAAGAGTTTCTTTAGGTTTGGAATACCCTGATTTAGCTGCTAAAAGCGATGACAAAGCCCGTTGGGATTTGGCAGCAGAGTATTTATACAAACATAAAGTCCTACCGGAACACTCAAGTCTTGATTTACTAAAAACCAACATGCAGGTGATGAAAGTGCTAACACTCAATTACGCCAATTATCAGCCTAAGCATTCAATTTTTGCGCCGATTGTTGTATTCCGCGCTCAAGAAGTGCATGAAATTGTTGTGCGAGAACTCCAAGCTTTTTCTGATTACGATTTACCTGATTGGGGATGGCAAACCTATACTCAAAAGCCTGTCAAGGTGATTTATATACCTGGAAATCATGGAAGAATGCTTTATGAACCCAATGTCAAAGTATTAGCCACACAACTACAAAGGGTGATGCTAGAAGCAAACAAAGCGATTGCTCTCAATTGTTAACCTAAGTTTTTTAATTTTGAAGTGGTATAAAAAATGCAAACTCTTCCTATTAAAATTTCGGATGAAACCCTACGGGATGGAGAACAACAAGCAGGCATTTTCTTCTCCTACCCAACTAAACACAAACTTGCCCGTCTGATTGCTCAAACAGGAGTTGATGGAGTTTGCATCATGCCAAGTGTTTGCGAACAAGAAGCAGAGTTAGTCAAATCATTAGTCTCAGAGGGATGGGATGAACTAATTACTGCTGATACGATGATGGCAAAGCAATACATAGATCAAGCGAAGGAGTGCGGAGTTAAGCGCCTGATTCTGTTCCTTGCTGTTTCTGATCGCCTATTGTTTTTGCGAGATCCCCAAGTTCGCCTCATGAGCGAATTTCAAGGAAAAATTATTGATGACGGTATCCCATCTCACATTATCAGTCAAGCTCGTCAAAATGCTCTTGATGTTATTGTTGAAAATCTACACTATGCTACAAAAGTCGCAGGTTTAAGAGTAGATTTTGCGGCTGAAGATGCTTCTAGAGCCGATTTTGACTATTTAGTGCAATGTATTCGCTCATGCAGTCCTTATATAGAACACTTCCTACTATGTGATACTGTAGGGGTTTTCAGTCCAGAAAAGAGTTATATCTGGGTTAACGACTTGCTCCAATCTACCGCAAATGTAGCATTGGGAGTACATTATCACAACGATATGGGCTTGGCTTTAGAAAATACTCTCCAGTCTCTTATGGCGGGAGCAACTTTAGTATCGGGGACATTTTGTGGTTTAGGGGAGCGAGCCGGAAATGTGGCGATCGAGCAAGTTTTAAATGGGTTGCGAGTCCGTTTCGGTATTGAAGTTGAGGGGATTAACTATGATGCGATTGTGGCAGTGACTAATTACATCGAGCAAATGGGAATTCGCCCCGCAGCCCCTTACTCTCAAACTGCACAACGTCACGAATCAGGTATCCATGTCAATTCTTTGTTGCATGACCCCAAAAGCTATGCGATATTTCCTTATAACAAGATAGATGTTGTATTTGGCAAATGGAGTGGAGTTAGTAATTTTCAATATCTATTTGAAAAGCAACTACACAATCCTCAATCCAGAAAGCAGTATGAAAGGATGCGTTCTGTTATCAAATCACTTGCCACTGAAAAAGAACGTTATTTTACTGCTCAAGAAGTCTTAGAATTATGGGAAGATGGTATCTTTGAATAAGAAATTGTAAATTTTCACAATTTCCTATTCAAGCAAGTTAAAGACTCAAAAGAACATTTTCTCAATTCATAAGGGATAACAATCAATTATGACTTGTTTCTCCTAGTCTTGAATTATGACTACCCATCGGGTTCAAGAGATTACAATAATTTTTTTTACAGATGCAAACTACAACTTTTATTGGTAAATCCTCAAAGAATGATTCTTCACCTGCTAAGAATTTTTGGGGCAATGTCAGAGCGATCGTCGGGCCTTTTTTGTATCCTACCGAGGCAAACGCCAGAGCATTTTCAGATGTAATTCGTACATGGGGGATGCTCGCTATCCTAGTATTATTAATAATAATGCTCGTTGGTGTAACTGCGTTTAATAGCTTTGTTAACCGCTTTTTGCTAGATATCATTACTGAAGAGCAAGATTTAAATAAATTTACTAATACATTATGGCTTTATGGTACTGCTCTTGTCTGCGTAACGCTCCTAGTAGGATTTACTAGATTTGTTAGAAAACAAATCGCTCTTGATTGGTATCAATGGTTAAACGACCGAATTTTAGATAGATATTTGAGTAATCGTGCCTATTATAAAATCAACTTTAAATCCGATATTGATAATCCAGATCAACGAATAACCCAAGAAATAGAACCTTTAACAAGAGATGCTCTTTCTTTTTCAGCTACTTTATTAGAAAAAGTACTAGAAATGATAAGTTTTTTAGTAATTCTCTGGTTTCTTTCCCCTTTTGTGGCAGTTCTATTAGTAGCTTATACAGTTATAGGTAATTTTATTGCTGTTTATTTAGGTCAAGAATTAAATAAAATTAAACAAGAAGAATTAGAACATCAAGGGAACTATAATTATAGCGTCAATCATGTTCGTAATCACGCTGAATCAATAGCTTTCTTTCGAGGAGAAAAACAAGAATTAAATATAATAATACGCAGATTAAATAATATTATTAAAAGTGCTAAACGCAAGATGAATTGGGAAGTAACTCAAGATATTTTTAATAGAGGATATCAAGCGATTATTCAAATATTTCCATTTATAGTATTTGGGCCTTTACAGATTAAAGGCGAAATTGAATTTGGAGAAATTGCCCAAGCCAGTTTAGCTTGTAATCTGTTTGCTACAGCTATGGCTGAAGTAATTAGAGAATTTGCTACTTCAGGACGATTTTCGAGTTATGTTGAGCGTTTAGTTGAACTGTCGAATGCGCTACAAGCAGTGACTAAACAACCGGAAAATGTCAGTACGATTAAAACAATAGAAGAAAGGCAACTAGCTTTTGAGCATGTTACCTTACAAACACCTAATTATGAGCAGGTGATTGTCGAAGATTTGTCACTTTCTGTTCAGCCGGGAGAAGGTTTATTAATTGTCGGGCCTAGTGGTCGAGGTAAAAGTTCTTTGTTAAGAGCGATCGCTGGTTTGTGGAATGCTGGTACTGGTCGTTTGGTACGTCCTCCATTAGAAGAAGTATTATTTTTACCCCAACGTCCTTACATTATCTTGGGAACTTTACGTGAACAGTTGCTTTATCCTAATACAAATCGTCAAATGACCGACGCAGAACTCAAAAATGTTTTGCAACAAGTAAACTTACAAAACTTACTAAGTCGAGTTGAAGGTTTTGATACAGAAGTTCCTTGGGAAAACATACTATCGCTAGGAGAACAACAACGTTTGGCTTTCGCACGCTTATTAGTGACTCATCCAAGGTTCACCATATTAGATGAAGCAACAAGTGCTTTGGATTTGAAAAATGAAGGAAATTTATATCAACAATTACAAGAAACAAAAACAACGTTTATTAGTGTTGGGCATAGGGAAAGTCTATTTGATTATCATCAATGGGTTTTGGAACTCTCACAAGATTCTAGTTGGCAACTTGTGAGCATTCAAGATTACCGAGATGAAAAAAAGATAGTCAATAATTCTCCAGAAAATGCTCAAATCTCGTCTAATAACAAATTTCAAAATAAATTAGCTATCTTAACTCAAAAAGCTACAACTGAAGGACTCTCTCATAAAGAAATGAGCGAATTAACATACTATTCCATCAATACTATTAGAAGTAAGGGCAGCAAAGGGGAGCCTATAACTACAAGAGACGGCCTTACCTACCGATATGATAAAGATCCTGAAGTGTTGAAATGGGTGAGAGTTGAGTAGCTACTACCCATGAGTCTTAAAGATAAATCACCTTTTACCAAACATTTCAAGATTTTATTTATTTTATGTAACGGTTAATCTTGCTAAAAAATTTAACTCTGCTTCATCAACTGACGATACATCACCAGAAAAACTTGCTCAAGAAGATATCTCCCCTCCAGAAGATCCAGCTTCAGTAACCATTAAAGTAACTGCTATTAAAATTCTCGAATTAACTGACCAAGAGCAACGCGATCGCCTTTCATGCCTTAGCAACTTGAGGTGGCACAAACACTCATTGAAACATAGGGTATGGCAATGTATTATCAAATAAATATGCCATCAAATCTACTCACGCTTGCCAACATTCTCTAGGACTTCCTAGTATTATTTATTTTTGTTCCAATAATTGATTCATCTTTATCTTTTATGAGAAATTTAGAACTGTTAATTCTAATAACTTCATAACTTTCCGTTGTAAAAATTGAACCGATAGTAGCTACTATATCTGCAATAGAAATCTGAAAAAATAGTGGAATTTTTAAGTTAAAAAATGATTTTGGCATAGTTTTAACACTTAAATACAATTTTTTTTGGCTAACATACCATACTCCGGTAAATTTATTACCTGTTATGAGTTCTTTAGGTTTAGAGAAAAAAAGCGTTTGAACCCTAGTTTGCTCATAAGTCATATCATCTTTAAATTCAATAGTTATTTTTTCCGAATAAGTATTGAAACGCCATTTTCCCAAAAGCAAAATTTCTATTTCTATATCAGAATTCATACTGTTATTCATATCTACTTTTGAAATTGATTAGGTTACTACAATGAAAGAAGTATTAACGATAAAGTTTTAATAAATGTAATTAAAAAAGTTATTTTATAATATTGCACGTACAGCGAGATAGTTGCTTACGATTATACCTTTAACTTAGATTAACAGTTAAGTGTATCAAAATTGCTCAAATTTTCTTACACTTCATATCTTTCAATAGATTTTGTCTAAAAAATTCTGAATATCATCAATAGAAGCTTCTACATTCTTAATCAGAACTCAGAAGTCAAAATTCAATTACACATTTTTGCTCGAGAAAAGAATAAATGCATCTGCCAAACTAACCATGACCCCACTCGCCATGCTCCCATTGAAAGGGGTTCCGCAGATAATTTTGGTGATATGTCAAAAATATCTTGGTCGTAGTGTAGCCATTTGACTGGTAGGTGTCCCATCGGTGTCGTTGGGGATAATTTAAAAGTTAGTTGGTCGTAATTTAACCAGTTTCCTTCTTTTCGCCAACCCAAGCGATCGCCAAGTCTCTTTTCTGTTTCATAATCTACTTGAGCACCTATTTCGTTCCAGATGTTTTGCTGTACGCTAAAGCCGAAATAACCATGACTGTATTGTTGCCAAAGTCCATCGATATTATAAAAAGCCTGACAAGAAAAGTTAAGAATATCTTCCTTATAAACTTCATTCCAATAATTCTTTCCCATGACTTGTAGCATTAATTTAGCGGTTTCAATATCAGCTTCTTTCCACTTGAATTGTGCGAGTAGAGTTTTGAGTTCACTATAATCAATATTTTTACTATTTTTAAATTCTTTTACAGAGTTACTATAGTTATTAATTGGCTCTAATAATTCTGTTTTTTCAATAGAAAGTGCAGAATTTTTAGAAACGACATCTGTCTCTAATATACCTAGCACTTTTCTTTGATCGACAAGTTGAGTAGATATATAATTAGATATTAAGTAAATTGTTTGTTCTAAAACTATTCCATCATTATTTAACTCAAAATTACTAATTTGTTCATTTAATAATTTAGACTCAACTAATGCATCTTTTAATCTATCTCCTTTTTCATAACTTGCGACCAATAAATTGAGAATATTTTCAGAAATTGTATCAGTATCTTGTATGGTTAATAAGCTTGACTGGAAATTTAAACTACTAGTTGATAAATTTTTAATTTCTCCTACAATTGCGTAAAAGTTTACATCTAGTTTTACTACTTCGTCTATTAAGGATTGAAATGGACTAAAGTAATCTTGTAAATAATCTTCAAACTTTGTTACTATCTCAGCTATTTTTGCTATTTCTTGACGAATTTTTCTTGCTTTCATTTGATATTCGTAAATTTCTTGATATACCCTTAACTCTTGAGCTATTTGCTGGACAGTTTGCTTTTGATTCTTAGTATCTTCTCCTAAAATTTTAATTCCTTGAGTTAACAATTTAATTTTTTCTAACATCAAAAAGTTAGTATTACTCAAAAGCAAAATTGATTTGAGGTTTTCTTGTTTTTCCCGTTTTAGTTTCTCAATGAGTTGGGGATTATTGTGATTTTTTATTTCTAGTTTATTTATTTCTGCATTTATATTTTTAATTTCTAGGTATTTTTGAGTAAATAACTTTTTCCAGTTATCAGTAAATTTTAATAAAAAATCTTGATAATTATCTTTATATTTTTCTAAAAAATCAATTAGTTGAGTATAGTCTTTAATTAATAATTTAGTTTGAGCAAAAATTTCTTGTTGGCTAATTTCCTGTTTTCGTTTTATTATTCCCCACAAATAAAAATGATACTTAGTACCTTGTTTAATTAATAGTTGAGATTTTGTAATTCTTTTTTGAACTTTTTTTAATTTTGAATTGTTTACAATAGGTAATTGATAACTTATTTCATAAATTGTAATAAATTTATAATTAATTAATTGTCTTTGGTTTTTAGTTAACATCACATCAGTTCTCACAACAGCCGCTAAACTCTCACCCATTTTAAAACTTTTGAATTTTTGTCATAGCGGTAAGTTGCGCCATCTTTAGTAGTGATAGGCTTCCCTTGGCTTCCTCTGCTTCTAATAGTGCTAAGAGAATAGTCTGTTAATGTTTTAATTTCTTGATGAGTGAGCTTTTCGATTGTGTCTATTACTACTGATATTTGCGGTTTTATTTGGAGTTCAGAGGAGCTATCTATTATAATTTGAGGGTTCTCAGATGGAGCAGTGACAATTGCTTTTTGGCACTGATAATCCTGTACAGAAATAAATTGCCAGTGGGAATCTTGTTTTAGCTCTAGAACCCATTGATGATAGTTAAATAAACTTTCTCTATGTCCAACACTGATAAAAGTTGTTTTAGTTTCTTTTAACTGTTGATATAAATTATCTTCGTTAGTTAAATCCAAAGCACTTGTTGCTTCATCTAATATGGTGAAACTAGGATGAGTAATTAATAGTCGTGCGAAAGCTAGACGTTGTTGTTCTCCTAAAGACAATATATTTTCCCAAGGAACTTCTGTATCAAAGCCTTTTACACGGGTAAGTAAGTGTTGTAAATTAACTTGTTGCAAAATTTGTTCGAGTTCTTTGTCGCTCATCTTTCGGTCTGTATGCGGATAGAGTAATTGTTCGCGCAAAGTACCTAAAATGATATAAGGTCGTTGGGGTAAGAATAAGACTTCTTTTAGAGGAGGACGCACTAGACGACCAGTTCCTGCGTTCCACAAACCAGCGATCGCTCTTAATAAAGAACTTTTACCCCCACCACTAGGGCCAACAATCAATAACCCTCCGCTTGACGGAACAGAAAGTGATAATTCTTCAACAATCGTCTGCTCATAATTTGGCGTTTGTAAAGTGACATTTTCAAAAGCTAAATGTTCTTCTTCTGTGACTTTGATAGTATTTACATTATCTGGTTGTTTACTAACAGCTTCTAAAGCATCTGAGAATTCAGCTAAACGGTTAACATAACTAGAAAATCGCCCGGAAATACTAAATTCACCTATTAACTCTCCCAGAGCATTAGAAAACATAAAGCAAGCAAAACTAACTTGGTTAATTTCCCCATAATCAATTTGGTTCTGAATAAATAAAGGCGTGAGAATAAACATAGAAAATACACTGATGGCAGACTGATATGCTCTGCCAAAAGCGTCTTGACCTTTCTCCAAACTCAGCCTACGTTCAGTAGTTTCTAAAACATTATTAAATCGCCGCTGAATTATATTTAACTCTTCCTTTTCTCCCTGAAAAAAAGCAATTGATTCAGCGTGATTGCGAACATGAGTTAAGCAATAAGCAAAGTCTGCTTTAAACGCAAGTTCTTGTTGATTAACTATATTTATTGCTTGATTCAAGTAAACAGCTATTAAATTACCAACAACTGTATAAATAATTAGATAAATTGCGATTGGTGGAGAAACTGTCCAGAGAATTATCAAAGCACTTCCCATTTCTAAAACTTTTTCTAGTAAAGCACTTGAAAATCTTAAAGCACTATTAGTGATAGGTTCTATTTCTTGAGATAGACGTTGATCTGGATTATCTATATCAGATTGAAAATTGATTTTATAATAAGCTTGGTTGCTCAAATATTTGTCTAAAATATGATTATTTAACCATTTGTACCAGTCAAGAGTGATTTTTTTTCTGACATATCTCAAAAAAGTTATCAAGATGACCATCACTAAAACAATGAGAGAGGACAGCCATAAAGTACTATTATATTTATCAAGGTTTCTCTCTTCGATAACAATATCAATTACATAGCGATTCAAGTAGCTATTTGCAGCACTTATACCTATAACTGAAACTATTAATAATACTAAAAGAATGAGCATTCCCCATGAACAAATCACATCTGCAAATGCTCTTCCTTCTGCTTTTGTTGGATACCAATAAGGTTGAGCAACTACTTTCACATCTCCCCAAAATTGAGTTAACGCTGAAAAAGGATTTGTTGTGTTTTGCTCACGTGCATATGGAGTTTGCATATTTTAAAGATGTAGCCCTTATTGATTAGCGGGACTTAGACAAAAATTAAGCCCAAATAAAGCCTAAACTGGCTTTATAAGCGGTAAACACGTCACGGTTGAGGGTCAACCAATCGAAGAATCGATAAGACATAGCCGTTCTAAATGCTTCCAAAGCTTCAGTAAAGGTGTTCAAAGATTTATTTGCCCACCTGCGTCTCAAGCCTCCTGTCATCTGATGCCAAAGAATAAAATAGTCAATATCAGTAGCTTGTGAGAAAGTCGCAGCGTTCATGACGATAGCAATATTACGCTTTCTACTTAGACCAGATATCTCTACTTCTTTAGTTACCACCCATAATGTTTCGGTTTTATCTAAGTTGAGTTGAATTTCTGTAAAAGCCTCTTTGGGTAAAGCTTCCGTTAATTCATCTAGCCTAATTATTTGTTGACTATTATCTTCTAAATTGAGAATTACTTTGCGATTTTTAGCTAATCCTCCTAAATACTTTAATTGCCGATTTTCTAATTTTAATAAAAAGGACGTGTTGTTGCCGTAGCCAGCATCTACAATTACTATTCCTGGTTGATAACCACGGTTTAAAGTCTGGTCTATTAATTTAATTGCTAATTCCGGTTTCTTCTCAAATTCTGAGTCTTGTTTCCCTTCAGGTAATGAATCAGCGTGCTGATATAGCTCTATATCTAACGGTAAGCTTTTTTTTCCATCATATAAATGTGTTGTTACCACTACTATTCCATTATCCGTTTTGCCAATTTCTCCGATATACTGTCTCCCCACGCCAGCAGTGAAATTACCGCTCTTTCTATGACCAGAATCATCAATTATTAAGTTAAAACCCCTACTAATTCTCGTCTGGCTACACTTGTTCATAATCTTTAACCGACGCTCATTCACCTGATCACTAGACCACGGTGCTTCGGTTAAAAAGTGGTGTAATCGGTGGTAAGTCACGCCTACAGCATTCTCTGAGATTTGAAACAGGTTCTTTCTTTCACTTTCACCTAATAATCCCCCTATATAGTGTCTAAACTCTCTTTTTTGAGCTTTATGAGTAAACACATCATCAAATCGCTGACACCATCTTTCAAAGCATGGAGGCATGGCTGCGGGGGTAGTTTCTTTCATCAGCTTTTTTCAACGTGAAACTTATGTTGAGATAGCATTATACTCTTTTTCACTCTTAACTTTTGTTTAAGTCCTGTTAGACTATTAATTTTGAAATGGCCTTTGAGAATTAAATTAGACTCAGAGACCATTTTTAGCTTTAGAAAGTGATGATTTTTATATCCCTCTAAACCTTAAAAAGGGGGCTATGAGGGATCAAATCAAATGCACTAGATTACTGGTTCATCATCAACAATTTCGACTGTTCTCGGAGTAGGCCCTTGTTCAGGCTCAGTAATGACTACTGGGCTAATATGATGTTTCAGTTTGAGTTTGAGGTCATCTGTAATCGGTAATTCTTGAATTTCTTTGAGAAGAAATCTCACAGATTCGGTTTTGCTACGTTCTGTATAAATGAACTTGAGAATGGTTTCAATCCCAAATGCTCCTATATATTCCCCTAGAATGCCTACCAAACCAAGCAGTCCTAAACCTCCTAACAAGCCTAAAGGCCCGCCCAGCGATGAAAGCATAGCGACAACTGCGGCGACACTGCCCCCTGATGCAGATGTTGCAATCACGAAAAGTATACCAGGAAGGCCCAAACCAGCAATTTTTTTGACGAGTTCATCCATTGTACTTACCTACAATCCTTATAAGGTGAAAACATGACGAATCAAGTGATTACTAATTTCTTCAAAAAAGAAATTAAAAATCTTTCTTATATTTTGCACCAGGGAAACGGTGCAAGATATAAGAAAGTTGATCTAGCCCAATAAAAGACTACACAGTTCATCAATTTGCTGACTTTTTTCAGAAATCAGTCGATGGGCTATAACTTGTAGCTGACGAGTATTTTGTAGTTTGGTATTGTCTATCTCTTCAAGTTCCTCATCTAAAAATGTTTGAAAGCGATAATAAAAACTTTTGCCTTCTTTATCGCTAAGTTCAAACAACTGTTCTAATTGTCCAGATACTACTTCACTACCACCGTCAAACGCAATACTTAAAAGCGGTCTTCCCCATTGTAAGAGTCCCCAATTTTTGACTTCTTTATAAAGGTAGGCACTAGTCAACGAACCTGTACCTAAAGAAACTACTAAAATATCTTCTGTACTGAGGACTTTTTTTTCTTGCCGTTTACTATTAATTTGTGCTTCTAAAATAGCTAAATGGGTTGGATTATTAGCAAATACTCCACCATCGATTAAAGTATAGACGCTGGCACTATTGTAGGGATTTACAATACGATGGGGAGCAAAATAAGTCGGAGTTGCAGTAGTTGCCAATGCTGCATCTAGGAGTGATAAACCTCCAGATAACTTCCGAAATTTTTGAGATTTTATCTCTTCTTTTTCTGATTTGTTTGTAAAAAATATTGGAATTCGCTGCTCGATATCATAACTAGTTACAAAAACTTCTTTGAGATTATTTTCTAGAAGGGTGTGACCAAAATATTGCCTGAAAATTTCTTCTTTGCTTTCGGAGGGATATTTGGGTTGGAGAAATATATCCTCTATTGGCCCAAGTATTCTTTCAAAGAATGGCTCATAAAATATTTCTACTCCATACTCAAGAAATAGTTGTACGAGATCCTCAGCAGTATATTCAGCTAGTGGCAAATCATCAGATGAACTTAATCGGGGTTTAGTTAGTCCCAGTGCCAAAATTCCGCCGCTGGAAGTGCCAGAAATTAAATCAAACAAACTAAATATAGGTTTTTGTGTCCGCTTTTCAATTTCTGCTAGGATAAATGCAGGAATAATACCCCGAATACCGCCTCCATCAATGGAAAGTATTTTATATTTGGGCTGGGCTTTTTTATTCATAGTTTCTGGCGGTTCCTCCTGAGTTAATGTTTGTGCTTGTTGGACATTAACGGAATCTTCAGTTTGGTCTGTTTTAGTTTCTTCGTCATATAACTGGAGAGTTACCAAGGTTGGGATAACCTCGGATTCTTCACTGCTGATTTGTGTTTGTTGAATTTCGTTTGGTTCGTTTTCCTTGTCGCTTACTAACGGTACTGTTGCTGCTAATAGAGTTGTGGTTAGTGTTGAAATATTTTCTTCGGAAATAACTGGTGTCTCAATTTGGATCTCTTCTTGGATATCCTCTTGATTGGATGATGGCTCTGCAAATGGAACTGGATTGGATGATTGTGTTGCAAATGGAATTTTTGCTAACTCCCAAGTAGGATTACCACGGAAATTTCCTTGATAAGACTTTCCAATTTGGTTTTTGACTGTTGTTCCTTGTCCGTCATCTAATTTCCAGTAAGCCACTAATCCTTCTTCATCCCCGGCTATTAGCCCACAACGATGGGTCTGGATTTGTTCCTGAGTACATGGATAATTCCAAACGCTAATATTTGCTAATTGTCCTTTAAAATAAACCTGTTTGTGTAAAGTTGCGCCCAGGGTTACAGAACTTGTTGCTTTATTTAAAGATGAACCTGTAAGAGAATCGTTATATTCATTCTTATCAAGATATGCTTTTATTTGACCGCTATTAAAAATAATCGCAAAAAAGTGCCACTTTCCTATAGTTAATTCTGAATTACCAAAGGTTCTAATAACCCTGCTAACACCTTCATCAATGAAGATATCTAGGTTCCCTGCTTCACTGATCCCGAATTCAAAATTATCGCTGTATCGCTCTGAAGAACGAGCAAAAAATACATTCCGCGTTCCATAGGCAGTGGCTTTATCTGTTAATTGATCAGGATTTACCCATCCTGAAATAGTAAAAGCTGAACTCCCTTGAGCGAAAACGCCGCCAATATCGTTTCTGCCAAAATCTATATAATCATCTACTCCATCAAATGTCAAAACTATTTGTGTATCTGCTATATTTGTCATAACTATTTTATCTCCGAATATAAATGATTCATAATTTAAAAATAAGGTAGTAGATATTAAAGAATTTAATCTGAAAATTCACTATTAAATTTTAAAATTCTTGGAAATGTAAATATGCAGTTACTTGAATCTAGAGAATGCTACTGCAAAAATATCTTTTAAATTAAATACCTTTAAAGTAGAGGATAAAAAAATAAACAATACTCAATACTCTAACTTTTATTAGTTAGTAATACTTCTGCGATCGCTTGTGAAATCGGATAGTGTGGTGAATATATCTCCATCCAAAAAAATTCCCCTACTGGATTAACTTCGAGAAACACGTGCCGACCATCGGGGGTAACAATAATATCAATCGCTCCATACTTCAAACCAAACTCAGCCATTAGTTTGAGTAGCTTTTTCTCAATATCTTCTGGCAAATCATAAGGTTGCCAATTCTTAACCAGAGCTAGTCCCTCTTTGCGCCAGTCGTAAGTAGATCCTGACAAGCTTTGCGAGTCTACTGCGGCAGTAAATACGCGGTGTCCGACGATAGTTGTCCGCAACTCCAGGGCTTTGGGCACGTTTTCTTGAAATGTCATCGGGCAAAAACGCAGTCCTTCCATATTCTCCAGATCATCAGCTGTAACTGGAGTGGTAAACACAACGTTTTCTCGTCCTTGATCGTCATAGATAGCAAAGGAAGAAAGCATCTTGGTTATTATACCTTGTTGACATTCTTGAGCAAATTGCTTGACTGCTTCGGGATTGTTTGAAGTCAGGGTACGTGGAGTTAGAAGTTCAAGTTTTCGTGCGACTTGTAACTGTAGTTGTTTATTATTAGCCCGCTCCACATTGGATATTTTATCAAAGTGGAATCCTTGGAGGCTGGCAATCATCCCTCTGGCAGTAGCGCGACATTCGTTAATTGACGCATCTCTATATTGCTTGTCCATTGAGTCAGGAATTTTCTGCCCGTAGCGCATCCGCCGATACCAAACTGAAGAAACTTCGCTCAAATCGAGCTTTTGTTCGCCATCAGTAATAATTACCCGTTCTGTATCACTAGAGTAAATATCTAGCTTGACTTCGGTGGGATATCTATCCGTATCAAACCGAAATGCTTTTTCTCCTCTAGCCTCAATTTCTTTGATTACTAGCGGAATGCTTTCGTTGTCTTGGCTAAACGTAACTATTAATACAGTCATAAAGAATTGTTAACTAAAGCACTTCTTTTTATAATTTGTAGTCAAGACTTTACTGTTTAAGCTTGGAGCTAAAGTCCTGACTAAAAGCTATATCCGGTTTTCTCAGAAATAAGAGCATCTGCGATCACACTTGCAATAGGCAAGTCTAAATCTTTCTCTAGCATTCCCCATTCCCCCACAGGGTTGATTTCCAAAAAGACGTATTCGCCTGATGGTGTAAGGATGAAATCTAAGGCTCCAAATAACAAACCAAATCTCCCCATAAAGGCTTTGAGACGACGAACTATTGCATCAGGAAGCTGGTGGTGTTGCCATGCGCCAACCTCAACACCTGGTTTACGCCAATCAACTTTGGCTGCTGCATAAACATCAGCACTTAGCGCCCCCACAAATACATTACCATCCACATACACCACTCGTAATTCCTGTTGCTTAGGAATTTGTTCTTGAAAAACCATTGGGCAATAGCGCAGTGACTCGGCATCTTCTAAGTCTTCTTCTTTGACGATGCTGGTGTAAAGAAAGAATGAGGAGTTAGCTTCCATACTGTGGGAAAGAGGAGTTAGTAATTTGCTCACCATTTTTCCCTTGACTTCTTGGAAAAACTCTCGTGCTGACTCAGCTTTGTTGGTTACAAGAGTTTGGGGAATGACAAAACCTATTTCAGATGCAATCCGTAGTTGCCGCAGCTTATTATTTGCATAATTTATCGGCTCTAGATCGTCTACCCAATGAGCCTCTTTAAGACTGTCCCAAAAACTATCTAAGGTGGCTTTTGATTCTCTAACACAAGCTTCTCGGAATTTTGAAGCTAATTGTGCACTTAGTTCTGGTTCCCAAATGCGCCGCATCCATACAGCTTGAACCTGCTCTGTGCTGATAGAGTAATTGCCATATTCTATAGTATGATAGTTTTTTGATTCGTTAAAGTGTGCTATGAATTGCACTTGTTGGGGAAACTTATCGGTGTCAAGGCGAATCGGTTTTACCCCTTTTTTTGACAAGGCTTGTGCCACTCTATCTATTGTGAAGAAATCACCACTGTGAGTGATTAATAAAACAACGTCACGCGACAGGTGCATAAATAGTTTTCTGCCTTCGTTTTTAGCAGGTAGATATTAAGGAATAAGCTAATCGGCGTTTAACTGGCATCATCAGGGCGCTGATGTTGCCCATCCCACAAGATATTGATAAAATTTTAATCTGCAAATTAAATGTGTTTTAACTTACCTAAAGAAGTTTTTGTCTTGATATTTAAGTTCTTAAAAAGGTAGGTAATCTAAAAACTAAAGGCGATAGCTTATATATTATCAATACTATAATATGTAAGCAATGTGGAAGCGATCGCACTCCCAGAAGTAATTTTCAGTTACTTGATAACTGCAACTTGCGCTATCCGTAGACACCAAGAGGATAGCTTGCCGTAAGCATCTGAACTTAAAAGAAGCCAGTCGTGTGGTAAGGCAGTTCGGTATTGGGTGTTTTCCCCAGAAGGAACTGCCGAAAGGGTTTCCGACGCCAGTTAGCACAACGAGGGGATCCGGGTCTTCGTTTGGGGACTAGGCGTAAAAAGCAAGTCGGAGAAGCTTTGAAAGCGGCTCGCTCTTCAAGTCGAGCGAGCCGCTTGGAAGGGTTTCCCGTGAGCATTAGCACAGCACGATGCAGGAGCCTCACTGGCAGAGGAGTTGCGACTGCACTGTGTACCCTGCTTACATCTATGTAAAATATTTTTTAGTTGTCAACCCCTTAACGGTCTTCCAAATCAGAAGGAAACTTGAAAGTGAAAGGAGGAGGAGGAGGAGGGGTAGTAGTATCTGGCTTTTCAGTTACAGATTGCTCTTGCAAGAAGCGCGCGAAGAATGGCAATACTTGGATATCTGAGCCTTTGAGTGTATTTGTATACATTGTTATTTTTCCTTTGGGAAAATTTGTCAGGACTAAAGCTACGTTTAGTAAATTTCTAGTTGAGTTGAGGTTGTCAATGGTCAATAGTCAATTCTGAACCGTCAAGAAATCTGTATTCTGGACTTTTGACAACTTTTACCTTGAGTTAATCTACTAGTTGGGTAAGTCCTATTATTTTAACCATTAAATATATACCATTAATTAAGTGTGTGTGCAAGGAAATTTAAGATATTTAAGAAATTAATCAGAAGATAGTTAAAACCCACATTCCGCAAGTTAATTTGAAGCCCTTAGTATTTCCTATAAAACAATTGTGGCAAGCTTTTGAGGAATTGAGTTTATATTATGCGACGCCCGCCAGTAATTATTATTCATTAAATTTTAAACATTTTTAACTTTCCGCTTAAGTGTCTTAACTGTCTTAAATTTTCGTTTAAGTTTCTTAACTGTCTTAACTGTCCACTGAAAATGTTTTAACTGTCCACTGAAAATGTTTTAACTGCTATTCATTTTCTGTATAAAGCTGATATTATCTATGCTATATTTGAACAATTGCAGAAAAATAGTAAATTAAATATAGATTTTAGTTTTAATTAACACTAATTTCCATTCCTAAATAGCGGAATTTAAGAAGGATATAGAAACTAATGCAGTTAAATAATAGCCAATTTTTAGCAAATTCAAGTAATAATAATTTTATATATAAGGAAATAGAAGTTGCTATCCGATCAAGCTTAACTGTAGATGATTGTGTAGTCATAGAGAGACAAACTCAAAAGCGAAAGCACGAGCTAGTAGCCTATGTAGTTCCATCCGGTTTATTTGCACCAGAACAATTGTTGTTTCACCTGCAAACAATTCTGCCTAGCGAATTGATGCCTACAGCACTTGTACCAGTTTCCACTATCCCTCTAACAGGTACAGGACAGTTAGACAAAGCTGCTCTAGCTAATTTAGAAGTTATTGAGTTTAACTTAATGCGTCGAATAGAGGAGCAATTAGAGTCATTGTCAGAAATTGAGCGCGTTAAAGTGGTTGTTGAACCGTTTGTTAGAAGTGTTCCTCCTGTGCATTTGGAGGATTTGCTAGACGAGACTCAAGCCATGCCTCCGGTAACATCTTTGAAGATTGCTCCTGAACATAGTCAGCAAAATATACAAGCGAACACATTTAGCCAAAAAATAGAAAACAAGAACCCATCTTTGTCAAAAAAGCTAGCCATTAGTCACGGCGAACCTCTGCAATACTCCAAAGAGGCTTCTAAAACTTTACAAGAAGTGCTGCAACGAACTGCTCAAAATTCAACTAAAGGTATCATCTACATTCAGTCTGATGGTAGTAAGAAAGTTCAGTCTTATAGGGAATTATGGCAGGATGCTCAAAGAATTTTAGCGGGGTTGAGAAAGCTGGGACTCAAGCCCCAAGATAAAGTAATTTTTCAACTAGAAGATAATCAAGATTTCATCTGTGCTTTTTGGGGTTGTGTGCTAGGGGGCTTTGTGCCAGTGCCAGTGTCTATCGCACCTAGCTACGAACCAGTCAACAGTACCGCAAGCAAACTCCAAAATGCTTGGCAAATGCTGGTAAAACCGATTGTACTGACGAGTGCTTCTTTAGCTCCCAACATTGATGGTTTTTTCCGGCTTTTAAATTTAGAAAACTTTCAAATTGCAACTATCGATCACTTGCGTGAGTGTGAACCGGATTTCAAATTGCATCAAAGTCAGCCAGAGGATTTAGCAATTTTGTTGTTAACTTGTGGAAGCACTGGTATACCCAAGTGTGTGATGCTAAATCATCACAATATATTGAGTATGACGGTTCGCTTAGTTTCAATGGCCTATTTCTCCAGCCAGGAAAGCGTTTTAAACTGGATGCCTCTGGATCGCGTCGATGCATTGGTATCTCTCAGTATCATGGCTGTTAGTCTGGGTTGCCAACAAATCCATGTAACCACTGACTTAATTGTGCAAAATCCGCTCAAGTGGCTGGATTTGATTGATAAACATCAAGCTACGATTAGTTGCGCCCCTAACTTTGCTTTTTCCCTGATATGCGATGCCCTTGGCGATGTTTTCTACGGAACGCTGCGCGAACGGTATCAGGCTTTTGATATCGAGCGCCAGAAATGGGATTTCTCCTCAATGAAGTTTATAATCAACGCTGGAGAGCCGATTGTCACTAAAACAGCCGGTGAAGCATTATTACCAAAAGCTTTAGTACCAGTGTCAGGGATACCTTTAACTGCTACAGGAGAGGTAGACGAATTGGCTCTGATGAACATTCCTGTTATTGATGAAAGTTTAATTGGGCGAGTAGAAAAGCAACTTAATTATCATCACGAAATTGAACAGGCAGTGGTAGTGGTACAGGAGTTGAGAAAGAAGATTCTCCCACTTCATTTGTCAGATTTGATCCCAGGTTGGCAACACCAGAACGCGAGCGCTAACCTTACCCCACTTCCCAAAGACTCCCAATCAAATACACAACAACATTTCTCAGAATCGAAGCCACTGGCCATCAGCCACGGCGATATTCTCCGTAGCGATCGCAATGCACCTATTACCTTGCCCGAAGTTTTACAAAAAGCTGCGCAACAAGTTGCAAGTGGAGAAATTATTTACCTGTTGCCTGATGGAACAGAACTACGCCAATCTTATGCTAAGTTACTTGAAATTGCAGAGCGAATTCTTACTGGTTTGAGAAAGTTGGGACTCAAGCCAAAAAACAAAGTTATATTGCAGATAGAACTTAGCTGTGACATTATTCCAGCTTTTTGGGGCTGCCTATTGGGAGGCTTTGTACCCGTTATTATGGAAGTACCACCGACTTATAGAGAATTAAACAATGTGGTGGATAAGCTTTGTCATATTTGGCAGTTCTTAGATAGTCCAGTCATCTTAACTACGGAAGCTCTCAAACAAGAAGTAGAATTACTATCGCAATGGCTACCAACAGAACGCCTAAATATAGGCACAATTGAAGTATTAAAATGCAATCCTGTCAGCAAACAATATCACCATAGTCAACCAGATGAGGTAGCTCTTTTCAACCTCACTTCTGGCAGTACAGGAATCCCAAAATGTGTTCAATTGACTCATAAAAATCTCATTGTTCGCACCAGAGGAGCTAACCAACTCAATCAACACGAGCGAGAAGATGTAATTTTGAATTGGCTGCCGTTCGATCACATTGGTAGCATTTCCGACTGGCATATCCGTGGTGTTGTATTGGGTTGCACCCTGGTTTATGCACAAAAAGAATATATCTTGGGTCGCATCTTCAACTGGTTGGATTTGATTCATAAATACCGCATTACTCATAGTTGGGCCCCTAACTTTGCCTATGCAATAGTTAATGACTCCCTCAAACAAGAACCAGAACAGACTTGGAACTTATCGTGCGTGAAATTCCTACTTACAGCTGGCGAAGCAGTATCTAGTAAAGCTGTGGAGGATTTTCGAGAAAATTTAGTTGTTTATGGACTCAAAGCAACGGCAATTAGACCAGCTTTTGGGATGGCAGAGATGGGTTCGGGGATTACATATTATCAGCCGATTAAGGAAGCACCTTTGTTGTTTCACAAAGTAGAAAAATCTATATTTCAAGGTACTATTAAGCGAGTAGAAATAGACTATCCAAATCATCATGTTTTTACCGATTTAGGCTCAGTCATTCCAGGAATTATCATTCGCATAGTAGACGAGCAAAACTCTATATTAAGAGAAGACACCATAGGGCATTTGCAAGTCAAAGGTGATGCAGTTTCTCCCGGATATTACAACAACCACGATGCCAATAGTCAATCCTTTTTAAAATATGGCTGGTTTGATACTGGAGATTTAGGATTTATTGCTAACAGACAATTGGTGGTTACTGGTCGCGCAAAAGAAACTATCATCATCAATGGAGCTAACTACTATAGTCATGAAATTGAAGCAATAGTTGAAGAAATTACAGAAATTGAAGTTTCCTACACCGCCGCTTGTGCAGTCTGTAATGCTGATGGTGCAACAGAGAAACTAGCCATCTTCTTTAGTTCGCCGATTACAGAAGAACCAAAACTGTTAGAGCTACTGAAGAAAATTCGGCAGACAGTGGTGAATAAAATCGGCTTAAATCCTGATTATTTAATTTTATTAGCTAAAGAAGATATTCCCAAAACCGTGATTGGTAAAATCCAGCGATCGCAACTTCGCGATCGCTTTCATGCAGGTGAGTTTAACTTAATTCTCAAGCAATTCGACATCTTACTAGGCAATACCAACACTATTCCTGATTGGTTCTACCAAAAAGTCTGGCGAGGTAAGCAAGCCAAGGTTTTGAAGACTTTATCCCCAAGTGGTCTGACTATAGTATTCCTTGACGAGTTAGGATTAGGGACATTTATTTGTCAGCAACTGGAACAGCAAAACCTACTTTATGTGTGTGTCTCACCCGGTTATAGTTTTGCTAAAAAAAGTCTCAGTCACTTCTGTTTAACTCCTGGCAACGCAGACCATTATCAGCTATTACTTGAGACCATAAAGGCAGATAACCTGACTATCGGTCAGATTATCCATCTGTGGAATTATCAGGAGTATAGCGGGGAAATCAAAAGCATAGAAGCTCTTGAAAAAGCCCAAGAGCAGGGAATTTATAGTTTATTGTTTCTTGTCCAATGCCTAGCAAAAACTCAGATTCAAGATATACAGTTATTGTTTGTTTCTAGCTACACCCAGTCTACACAAACAACAGACAAGATAGCTTATGAAAAATCTCCAGTTCTCGGTGTAATTAAAAGTATTCCCCAGGAAATACCTTGGTTAAATTGTCGTCACATCGATTTGACACCAAATTCGATACAGGTGGATGGAAACTATCTTTTACAAGAACTCCAGGTTTTATCAAAAGATCAAGAGGTAGCTTACCGCAACGGACAGCGTTTTGTTGCAGGTTTAGAAAAAGTTAATCTGCAAGGCAAACCAAAGCAAGAACTTCCCTTGAAATCAGGGGGAATGTATCTGATAAGTGGCGGCCTTGGGGGTGTTGCAGTTGAAATTGCTAAATATCTGATTAAGTTTTTTAATACCAAATTATTATTAGTAGGTCGTACTCCTCTATCAACCACAGATGTTGCATCCAATAACTCTGCAACAATGTCAGACATGATTAAAGCTTATCAAGAATTAAAGCAGCTTGGAGCGGTGGTTTATCAGACAGTAGATATCTGCGAGTTTCAAGCTGTTCAACAAGTAGTGGAAAAAGCAAAGGCTAACTGGGGAAGTCAGCTGGATGGGGTGATTCATCTAGCGGGAACTTATCACGAACAAATGTTAGTGGATGAAACATCACAGAGTTTAGCTGCAATTTTACGTCCTAAAGTGTTAGGTGCTTGGGTACTGCATCAGGTGTTGAACAAGCAAGGGCAGGGGGTTTTCATTAGCTTTTCGTCTTTAGCGAGTTTCTTTGGTGGAGCCACCATTTCTGCTTATGCTGCTGCTAACAACTTTTTGGAAAGTTTTAATCAATACCAGCGCTCTGCTGGTGGGTTGCAGAGCTATTGCTTTGCTTGGACAATTTGGCGTGACACAGGGATCAACAAAGGTTATCAGAGGCAAGAAATCACCCATGCTCAAGGCTATTATGAAATGAGCCTGCAACAAGGGTTATATTCCTTTTTGACTGGTTTATATTATGACCAAGCACAGCTGATAGTCGGTTTAGATGGCAGCAATCCCAAAATTCGGCGTTTTACCTCTGAGTTTCCAGGGTTACAGAAATTAACTGCCTATTTCACTACAAATAACGGTTCTACTGTCCCGGAGTTATCAGATTTTACAGTGTGCGATCGCTTCACAACAACCGTTAACTGTGACTTCGTGCAACTATCACAAATGCCTCTCACCGCTAGTGGTGAAATCAATCGAGATTTACTGGCTAGAGGGATGACTAGTAGAGCGATCGCTCCCCGAAACGAAATGGAACGACAAATAGCTCAAACCTGGCAAGAAGTTTTAAAAATACCCCAAATCGGTATTCACGACAACTTCTTTCAACTAGGAGGAAATTCTTTGCTAGCCTTCCAAGTCATTTCTCGGTTGCGCGAGGCTTTTTCTGTTGAATTGTCGCCCAATCGTTTTTTTGCATCCCCGACTGTAGCTGGTTTGGGAGAAAGCTTTGAGGCGCTACAAACTGTTGTCACTAAGTGGAATGTAGCTATGGATGACGCAGAAAAAGAATATGAGGGAGGGGTATTATAAATGACAATAATAGAATTTGTATCTTATTTAAATAGTTTAGGCATAAAAATTTGGCTGGAAGGCGATCAGTTAAACTATCGCGCTCCCAAGGGAGTAATGAACTCAGACCTCAAAAACAAACTGCTAGGGCGCAAATCAGAAATCCTGGCTTTTCTAGAAGAAGCTAAGAGTGCAACAGATTCCTCCTTTGAGCCAATACCATTTATAGAGCGTTCTGGAGAGTTGCCTTTATCCTTTGCCCAACAGAGGATGTGGTTTCTCTATCAATTAGAGAGCCAAAGCCCATTTTATAACGAGGGTTTCCAGCTGCGCGTTCAAGGCGTACTCAACGTTGCAGTTCTTGGGCAAAGTATCAACGAAATCATTCAACGCCACGAGATTTTACGGACAACATTTCCAGCAGTAGATGGAAAACCCTTGCAGGTAATTTCTCCTAGCTTGGCGTTGGCAATACCAGTTCTGGATTTGCAAGGTTTAAAAGAATCAGAAGTACAACAGATTGTCACAAAGGAAGCTCGCCAACCTTTTGATTTGAATAATGGCCCTTTGTTGCGGGTCACTTTACTGCGGCTGGGGTCAGAATCCCATCTGCTGGTGTTGATTATGCACCATATCATCACGGATGGCTGGTCAATGGGGATATTTATCCAAGAGTTGTCTCTTCTCTACCGAGCTTTTACTCTTAATTCCCCTTTGCTCCTCCCTGAGTTGCCTATCCAGTATGCTAATTTTGCAGTTTGGCAGCGACAATGGTTAACCGAAGAAATTCAAAAACACCAACTCAATTACTGGAAGCAACAGTTAGCTGGTGCTACACCCTTATTAGAACTACCCACAGACAAACCACGTCCCGCCGTTCAGACTTTCTGTGGTGCTACCCAGGAATTTCAAATTGACCGGAATTTGAGCGAGCAAATCAAAATCTTCAGCCAACAGTCAGGAGCTACCTTATTCCATACACTACTGGCAGCTTTCGTCGTTTTAATGTTTCGCTACAGTGGTCAAGATGATATCTGCATTGGTAGCCCCATTGCCAATCGCAACCGCAAAGAAATAGAATCATTGATTGGCTTTTTCGTCAATACATTGGTACTGCGTCACCAAATCGAGGGAAATCCGAGTTTTAGTGAGTTTCTCTCTCAAGTGCGACAAGTTGCAACATCCGCTTACACTCACCAAGATGTCCCCTTTGAACAAGTGGTAGAAGCGTTGCAACCAGAACGTTCTCTCAGCTACAATCCCCTATTCCAAGTGGTGTTTGTCTTAGAGAATTTCTTGTTGGATACATTAGAATTACCTGATGTGACCATGACTCCTCAATTTATAGAACGTGGAACATCTCAATTTGATTTGACCTTAGCAGTTTGGGACACAAAAGAGGGGCTGATGGGTTCGTGGGAATATAACAACGACCTATTTGAGCCAGATACGATTGCGAGGATGACAAGTCATTTCCAGACTTTGTTAGCAGCGATTATTGTTAATCCGAATCAACCCATTGGTGAATTACCACTGTTGAATCAGCAAGAGCGGCATCAGTTGCTAGTGGAATGGAATGATACTTATACGCCTTATCCTAAGAGCAAATGCATCCATGAGTTGTTTGAAGAGCAAGTAGAAAAAACACCAAATGCAGTGGCTGTGATCTATGAGGATAAGTCCCTTACATACCAACAGTTGAACGATCGCGCAAATCAGTTGGCGCATTATCTGCAAACTTTAGGTGTAGGTGCAGAGGTATTAGTGGGAATTTGCGTCGAGCGTTCTCCTCTAATGCTAGTAGGATTGCTGGGCATTCTCAAGGCTGGTGGGGCTTATGTACCCCTTGACCCCGCATATCCCCAAGAGCGTTTGGCCTTCATGCTAGAAGATGCTCAGGTATCGGTGCTGTTGACCCAGGAAAATTTGGTTCCAAGGCTACCGCCACATCAAGCGCAGGTGGTTTGTCTGGATAGCAACAGAGCAAACTTCAGCACCAGCAAAGAGAATTTACCTCACACAGCGACAACTGGCAATCTAGCTTATGTGATTTACACCTCTGGCTCCACCGGCAGACCGAAAGGAGTTCAAATTGAACATCAAGGATTGTTAAATCTCGTCTTTTGGCATCAACAAGCTTTTGCAGTGTCGTCCCTTGACCGAGTAACACAAGTTGCTGGAGTAGCGTTTGACGCTTGTGGTTGGGAAATCTGGCCTTATCTGACAACGGGAGCTAGCATTCACTTTCCCGATGATGAAACCCGGCTTTACCCTGAGCAATTGCGAGACTGGATGTTATCAAAGGCAATCACCATTAGCTTCTTACCAACGCCAATAGCCGAGAAAATGCTGTCATTAAATTGGCCACCGAATGCTGCTTTGCGAACTTTGCTCACAGGCGGAGATCAACTTCATCAATATCCTTCGACTTCCCATCCCTTTGAGGTGGTGAATAATTACGGGCCAACAGAAAATACTGTAGTTACAACCTCTGGGACTGTTCCGAAAAGACAACAAGCCTGTTTATCACCTGCGATCGGGCGGGCGATCGCAAATACCCAAGTTTATGTACTGGATTCCCGATTACAGCCTGTACCCATTGGTGTAACTGGAGAATTGTACATCAGTGGTGAAAGCTTGGCACGGGGCTATCTCCATCGTCCCGACCTGACAGTAGAACGCTTCATTCGTAATCCTTTTAAAAGAAGCAGGGGGCAGGGAGCAGCTTTCAAAGGGGAAACAGAAGACCAATCCACTAATTGCGATCGCTTGTATAAGACAGGCGATTTGGTTCGCTACCAAGCCGATGGCAATATAGAATTCTTGGGCCGGATTGATAACCAAGTTAAGATTCGCGGCTTCCGCATTGAACTTTCCGAAATTGAGGCTATTTTGACTCAACACCCCCAGGTACGCGATGCTGTGGCGATCGCCAGAGAAGATATACGCGGTGTAAAGAGTTTGGCAGCATATATCATCCCAGAATTGACACAGCCTACCAGTAATGAGCTACGCCAGTTTCTCAAGTCAAAGCTCCCCAGTTACATGGTTCCCGCATCCTTCACAATTCTAGAAGTTTTGCCGATTACTCCCAACGGCAAGGTAGACCGTCGGGCATTACCAGTACCGGAGTTCGAGTTTGATGAATCTACTGGCTTTGTCTCCCCGCACACCCACACTCAAGAAGTCTTAGCAAAAATTTGGCAGGATGTTTTAGTCCTAAAAAAAGTTGGTATCCACGACAATTTCTTTGAATTGGGCGGAGATTCTATTATTAGTATGCAAATTATCGCTAAAGCTAATCAATCTGGACTAAAGCTTACTCCCAAACAATTATTTCAACACCAAACAATTGCTGAATTAGCTGCTGTTGCTGGTATAATTAATTCGGTTAAATCAGAACAAGGTTTAGTTACAGGGCTTGTCCCTTTAACACCAATTTCGCACTGGCTCTTTGAGCAAAATCTGCCGGAACCCGATCACTTTAACCAATCCTTCCTGCTAGAAGTTCCTGCAAATTTGCAACCGGAATTATTAGAGCAGGCACTACAAAAGTTACTACGCCATCACGATGCTTTACGCCTGCGGTTTGTGCAGCAGGAGGGGCAATGGCAGCAGTACAACAGCGATGCCAGCGATGAAGTATTGTTGGGTATTGCAGATTTATCATATTTGCCCCCAGCAGAACAGTTAAAGGCGATTGCACAGAGGGCAGAGGAAGCACAAAGAACGCTGAACTTAGCAGATGGGCCGCTGATGCGGGTTGTTCTGTTTAACTTAGGCAATTCTCCCGGACGTTTACTCATTATCATCCATCACTTGGCTGTCGATGGGATTTCGTGGCGGATTTTGCTAGAAGACTTATCTAAAGCATACAAACAATTAGAAGTTGGCAAAAGTATCCAACTACCTGCAAAAACAACTTCCTTTAAAGATTGGGCAATGCGATTGCAGAATTATGCCCGCAGTCAAGAACTCCACTCACAGCTAAATTATTGGCTGGACTCAATGCGGTTCCCAATTGCTCCTTTACCGTTAAATTATGGTGCTGTTGCCCAAGATAACACTGTCGCTTCTAGTCGGATTGTATCTGTATACCTGAGTGTAGAACAGACTCGCGCTTTGTTACAGGATGTCCCTGGAGCCTACAACACCCAAATTAACGACGTGCTGTTGACAGCGTTGGTGCAGACATTCACTCATTGGACGGGTTCTCACTCCCTACTGATTGACTTAGAAGGTCATGGACGAGAGGACTTGTTTGAGGATGTGGATTTGTCCCGCACGGTAGGCTGGTTTACTAGTATATTCCCCGTTCTGTTAAAACTTGAGGATCGCAACGATCCCGGAGAGGTTCTCAAGTCGGTAAAAGAGCAACTGCGACGGATTCCCAACCGGGGTATTGATTATGGCATCTTGCGCTATCTTAGCCCGGATGAGAGCGATCGCGGAGTGTCTCGTAGAGAAGCGCTGCTGCCAAGCGCAGAACGCCATCAATTAGAAGCCCTCCCCCAAGCTGAGGTAAGCTTTAACTACTTTGGTCAATTCGATCAAACACAATTAGCAACCCTGGGATGGAAATATGCCCAAGAGTCTAGCGGTTCCATTCACAGCCCCAAAGGACAGCGCCGCCATTTGTTAACTGTAAATGGATTAGTTGTTGAAGGGAGGCTGAAATTAGAGTGGCAATATAGCGAGCATTTCCATAGCTGGGCCACTGTAGAAAATCTGGCTAATGAATATATAGAAGCTTTAGAAACTATTATTACCCACTGCTTATCCCCTGAAGCAGGTGGCTATACTCCCTCTGATTTCCCGGAAGTTAAATTTAGCCAAGAAGCTTTGGACGAACTACTAGCAGAAATTAATTAAATAAAGTCGTCCACATCTAGAAACACAGTTTCTCTTTTAACAAAGTTTTCTGCAAACAAACTAAATTTTAGGAGGCTATCTATAACCAAGCTATCAATGACTTGCCAGAAAAAAATATCATGATGATTACTTAGAAAAAACTATGCTGGAATTTCAGATTGAATTTCAACCCCGTATCCCTCCTTCAAAAAATTTAGTTATAGGTACTTTGGGGCCTACGGCTACTAGTAGTGACTACGCTGCCAAGCATATAACCAATCATCTGCTCTCCGAAGAATTTAGTGTATCAACTCAGTTGTTTGATAGTTTTATAGATGTTAAAGAAGCTTTGCTGCAAGACAAGGTAGATTTGGCTTTAGTTCCTCATGCTTACGATAGAATTAATGAGTTTTACATGGAGCCAAGTATCGATCTAGGCTTTATTTTTATATATCCTACTCCAGTTTATGGATTGGCTAAGAAAAAAAATACAGAGGTAGTTTTCAATGGCTCTAGAATTGTTACCCATCCTGCTCCTCTACCTCTGTTAACACAACTATTGCCAGATTATCAAGATCAAACACAAATACAAGTAGATTTGTCTCCTTCTACCAGCGATTCAGCAATTCAGGTAATGGAGGGTTTAGCCGACTTCGCTATTACTAATGAGAATGCTGTTAAAGCCTACGATTTAGAATTTATTTCCATCTATGGAAACATCGAGATGAGTTGGTCAATTTTTCACAAAAAAAAAGCAGAGAACCATGTCTAAATATTTTCCTCAGCCAAAAACCATAAAAATTAATTCTGATGTAGAGTTAATAGCATTTCAATGTCAAGACACAGTTGTTCAATTAGCTTCTATTCCACCAGGGGCTACTTTTGAATTGCATCGACATCCTGAAAGTCAAATTGGAATGCAAATTGCCGGACGTTTGGAAATAAACATTAATGGTACTAAAGAAATTCTCGAACCCCTGAAGCAAGTTTATGTGGCTGGCTCCAATGTTCTTCATGGTTCCATAAACCCTTTTCAGGAAACAGCACTAGCATTTGATGTGAAACGCATCACTAATTCTAAAGAAGCTGAGGAAGCTATTTTAGAAGTCTTACCCACTCAATATAAATTTACAGGTTTCGATTGTCAATCTGTAGTTGGTCCATGGTTTGATATTTTCATTACCAAAATTCCTCCAAAAGGGATAATACCAATTCGCCAATCTGCTAGTGAAACAATGGGAATAGTCCTGAATGGTAAATTGGCGATCGCAGT
This sequence comes from Nostoc sp., assembly GCF_036917195.1. Taxonomy (GTDB): domain Bacteria; phylum Cyanobacteriota; class Cyanobacteriia; order Cyanobacteriales; family Nostocaceae; genus Nostoc. The sequence continues at coordinate 30,646 of NZ_JBALDG010000094.1, read as the reverse complement.
AGCAGAGCAACAGCAAAAGTTAGAATATGGTAGTGTTTATTATGCTCCTACTGATGTTTTTTATGGAGGATATAATTTTTCTGACGAAATAGTATCTTTAATTGAAATTTTGATTAAAAATCGCTCTGTTTTATCTGCCAAAGATACTTTGTATAATACAGCATTCACTGCTTCCTAAAGGAATATTCATCATGGATTTAGGATTAACGAAAAAAGTAGCTTTAGTGACAGGAGCAAGTGCTGGCATAGGTTATAGCGTTGTCCAAAAGCTAGCATCAGAAGGTTGTCAGTTAATAATTTGTGGAAGAAATTCCGAACGATTAGAACAAGCTTATCAAAGTTTGGTTGATTCACAATTAAAACTTATTCCTATTTGTGCTGATGTTCAAAATTCAAGTGATTCTCAAAAATTAGTTGAAGAAGCTCTCACTCAATTTGGCAAAATTGATATCTTGGTCAATAATTCAGAAGGGGCTACATTTTCTAATGAACCAGTAGAAAATCTATCTGATGAAGATTGGTCAACTGTCTTTGAAGGCAAGTTAATGGGTTATATTCGCATGACTAATTTAGTGCTACCGACGATGAAAAATCAGCAATGGGGGCGCGTTATAAATATTGTTGGAACATCAGGAAAAGAACCTTCTAGTCGTCTGGTTAAATCGGGTGTGGCAAATGCTGCATTAATTAACTTTACTAAAACTGTTGCGACGCAAGTTGCTAAGTGGAATGTTTTAGTTACCTGTGTCAATCCTGGCTTGATCGATACTCCAAGGCATAGAGAATACTTAGAAATATTCGCACAACAGGAAGACCGGACAGTTGATTCAATCATCGAAGGAACGAATAAGATGATTCCTCTTGGTCGTCGTGGTTTATCTAGTGAAGTTGCTAATTTGGTTGCTTTTTTAGCCTCAGAATGTGCTAGCTATATTACGGGTGTTAGTATTCCAGTAGATGGCGGATTGTCAACATCTGCTTTTTAAGGGATTTGGTAAGTTTTAAATTTATAGGTTTTATTTGATTTGTGATAATTACTTTTTTTAAGGAACCGCCAAGTACGCAAAGTACACAAAGCAAAGAAAGAGAATATTTTATAAGTTATTGGAGATGCCCTCTTTTTTAAAGAGATAAAACAATGATAGTTGCACAAAAACAAAGTAATAGTAAAGATATTGAGTCTATCTATCCCCTTTCGCCTACGCAGCAGGGAATACTCTTTCATACTCTCTATGAGCCAGAATCAACAATCTATTTTGAACAGTTTCAATTAACTCTGCATGGCAATTTAGATCCAGGTATATTTAAACAAACTTGGCAGCTTTTGGTAGAGCGACATTCAGCTTTGCGGACTCTTTTTGTTTGGAAGAATCGCAAACAATCAGTTCAGGTGGTGCGAAAAGCAGTGAATTTGCCTTGGTCTAATTTAGACTGGCGGATGTTTCCTCAGCAGGAGCAAGAAATACGTCTCAATTCTTTCTTAGACTCAGATAGAAAACAAGGTTTTGAACTTGACAAAGCTCCATTAATGCGCTTTGCCTTAATTCGAGTAGCTGATGAAACTTATGAGTTTGTTTGGAGCTTTCATCATTTATTAGTTGATGGTTGGAGTTGGCCGATTATTGTTAAAGAATTGTTTGCTTTATATGAGTCAATTCAAAATGGTCAACAGTTATATATAGCCTCCAGTCGCCCTTACCGGGATTATATTAACTGGTTGCAGCAGCAAGATTTGACTGGTGCAAAGGCGTTTTGGCAAAAAAATCTTGAGGGTTTTACTGTACCTACGCCTTTGATAGTTGAGCGAGCAATTGGACAGAGTTCTCACCAACAACAAAATATTGAAGTGCGATCGCAACATTTATCAGCTGAGACGACAACTACCTTAAAATCTTTTGCCCAACAACATCATCTGACACTTGCCACCTTAGTACAAGCTGCTTGGGGGTTGTTACTAAGTCGCTACAGTGGCGAGTCTGACGTGGTTTTTGGCACTACTGTATCTGGTCGGCCTCCTGCTTTATCTGGTGTGGAGTCGATGGTGGGGTTGTTCATTAATACTCTGCCAGCACGGGTAAAAATCACTGATACAACCGATTTGTTAACCTGGTTGCGGTTGTTGCAACAAGAATATATAGAACGGGAGCAGTATTCATACACCCCACTCGTAGATATTCAAGGCGTAAGTAAAATTCCTCGTACTCAACTTTTGTTTGAAAGCCTTGTTGTATTTGAAAACTATCCTGTAAATGTAACGTTGCAGCAACTTCCTGGAAACTTGAGCATCAGGGAGCTACAAGACAGGGGACAAACTAATTATCCTCTCACACTGCTGGCAATTCCTGGCGAGGAAATGACTGTAAAAATTTACTACGATCGTGATCGCTTTGATGCAAAGATTATCGATCGCATGGCTGGTCATTTCCTAACTCTGTTGGAAGGAATTACCGTCAATCCTCATCGCACCCCAGGAGAGTTATCGTTACTAACTCCAGCAGAGCAAGATTTACTTTTAGTCCAGTGGAATGCTACCTCAGCAGCGCATCCCATCAATCGTTGCATCCATCAGTTATTTGAGGAGCAAGTAAAAAAAACACCCCAAGCCTTGGCGGTGGTATATGACAACCAACAATTGACTTATGAAGAGTTGAATCAGCAAGCCAATAAAATTGCCCGCTACTTGCAACGCTTGGGTGTGAAACCAGATGTCCCAGTGGGTATTTGTGTAGAGCGAACGCTAGCCGCGATGATCGCCATCTTAGGAACTCTCAAGGCTGGGGGAGTTTGCGTTCCCCTCGATCCTACCTATCCGCCAGAACGTTTAGCCTTCATGCTCAACGATTCTCAAGCACCAGTCATCTTAACTCAAACACGTTGCAAGTCATTACTTGATGGCAACTTTGCTCATCGTCTGATTGTGTTAGATGAAGATGGGGACGAAATCGCCAAAGAATCTGAGAACAATCCACAAGTTGAAGTAGCAGCTGATAATTTAGCCTACATTATATATACCTCTGGCTCTACCGGCACTCCTAAAGGTACAATTGTTCCCCATCGATCGCTCACTAATTTAATAGAACACCATCAGGCAAAAATGGCCACAGGTATTGGTGTGCTTCAGTTTGCCTCCCTCAGTTTTGATGTCAGCTATCACGAAATATCCGTGGCGTGGGGCTTCGGAGGGACGCTGTATATCATTCCTGAATGCGATCGCAAAGATTTAGATAAGTTAATTCACTTACTTGCTAACAACCCCGTTGGGAAAGTTTTTCTGCCAGTTAGCCTTTGGCAGCAATTAGCAAAAATATACGGAGATCAAGAACATTTATTTAACAATATTCAAGAAGCGATCGCTTGTGGCGAACAACTCCAAATTACTCAGCCGATGATTAAGCTGTTTAAGCGTCTGGAAAATTGTACACTCTACAATTTCTATGGCCCTACGGAAGCAGACTTAGTTACAGCTTATACTTTTAGCCAAAAGCCAGATGAATGGCCGATTTATCCGCCGATTGGTAAAGCTGCTGTCAATGTGCAAGTTTATCTGTTAGACGGCAATTTCCAACCCGTGCCGATTGGTGTGCCTGGGGAACTCTACGTGAGTGGTGATGGTTTGGCTCATGGCTACCTCAACCGTGCAGATTTGACCAATCAAAAATTTCTCCCAAATCCTTTTAGTAACGATGCTAACTCGCGCCTCTATAAAACTGGTGACTTAGCTCAATACTTACCAGATGGGAATATCGAGTTTCTGGGACGGATAGATGATTTGGTAAAAGTCCGGGGCTTTCGTGTTGAACTTGGAGAAGTTGAAGCCGTTCTGAGCAGGCATCCTCAAATTAACCAAGCAGTAGCGAAAGTGCACGGGGAGAGTGCCAGGGAAAAATATTTAGTTGCTTACTTTGTCCCAATTTCGGGAGAGTCAGTAACAGTCGAACAACTACGGACTTTTTTGACTGAGCAACTGCCAGATTATATGATTCCATCGACTTTTGTAGAAATGGAATCGTTCCCCTTAACACCCAATGGTAAGGTAAACCGTCGCGCTCTACCAGAACCGACAACCAGCCGACCGGAGTTAAGTCAGACTTTTGTTGAGCCGCGTACTCCCACCGAAGAAATTTTGGCTGGTATTTGGAGAGATGTTTTAGGGTTAGAACAAGTTGGCATTTATGACAACTTCTTTGATTTGGGGGGACATTCTTTACTGGCAACTCAGGTTATTGCTTTAACGCGTAAAGCGTTTGGGATAGAGTTACCCCTTTTGAGTTTGTTTGAGTCTCCTGCGATCGCACCTTTAGCCCAAAAAATCGCCACAGCGAGCGCACCAGAACGGCAGGAGTTATCTTTAAAACGGTTGCCCTCGCAAGACGAGCCAATACCAATTTCTTTAACACAGCTAGAGTTGTGGTTTTTTGACCAATTCTATCCAGACAGTTCCATTTATAACTTGCCTTTGGTTTATCGCATCACAGGTGCGCTTAACGAGAAAGCATTATCAGAGAGTTTAAGGGAAATTGTCTGGCGACATGAGACATTGCGATCGACTTTTCAGGTAAAAAATGGACAAGTCGTTTATGCTGTTGTCAACGAGCCTGTCTTTGACTTTTCCGTAATTGATCTCCGACACCTCCCCGCAACTGAACGCGAAACTCAAGCCATACAAGAGGCTGAAAAGGAAATTAAGCATCCTTTCAATTTGGCACGAGGCCCTTTATTGCGAAGCAAGCTTTGGCGCTTAGACGAACATGAGTATTTGTTCGTTGCTGTCACACACCATATTGTAGCTGATGGTTGGTCTTTTAGTGTCCTAACCCAAGAACTGGCAGCCCTTTACGAAGCCTTCTGTGAAGGTAAGCCGTCTCCTCTGACTGAGTTACCGATCAAATACACCGACTTTGCTCAATGGCAGAGGCAGTGGTTACAAGGAGAAGTTTTAGAATCTCAGCTTCAGTTTTGGCAAAAGCACTTAGGTATTAGTCCACCGATATTGCAGCTACCAACTGATTATCCCCGCCCACCAGCGCGAACCTTTAAAAGTGCAGGTCAATCGGTAGTTCTCTCCAAAAAATTAACCGATGCGCTCAAGGTACTGAGTCAACAGGAAGGCGTAACCTTATTTATGACCTTGTTGGCAGCATTCCAGACATTACTCTTCTCTTATACAAGACAGGAAGAGATTATTGTCAGCAGCGCCCTTGCCAATCGCACCAGAGTAGAAACTGAGGGACTGATTGGTTTCTTTGTCAATTTACTGCCATTTTGTACCAACTTAGGAGAAAATCCCAGTTTTCGGGAACTACTTGGGCGAGTGCGTGAGGTAGCTTTGGGTGTTTATGCTCATCAAGAAATGCCCCTGATCAAGCTAATAGAAAAACTCCAGCCAGTCAGAGATCCCAGTTACACATTACTAAATCAAGTAATGTTTGTCTTTCAAAATACTCCAGAGGATAATTTAGAATTTTCAAATCTCATTTTGAAGGAGCAGTTTATTGCCAGAGATACAAAGGATACCGCAGAGTTTGATTTAGAGTTAACACTCGAAGAAACATCAACAGGTATTGAAGGTTTGCTCGTATACAGAACCAATTTATTTGAACCTGCCACTATTACCCAGATGGTCGAGAATTTTCAGACCTTGCTGGAAAAAATAACGACCAATTATAACCAACGTCTGGCTGAACTTATCTTAATATCTGAACCACCAAGTTTGCCCACTCAAACTGTTGCACTCCCAATATCGAAGGACTTTCTTACTCCACAAAATCCTATCGAAGAAGTTGTGTTAACTCTCTGGAAAGAAATTTTAGGACTAGAGCAGATTAGCACTCAAGATAACTTTTTTGAACTGGGAGGACATTCTTCTCAAACTCTTGAAGTTATATGCAAACTACAGTCAAATTTGCAAGTCGAACTGCCGTTGATCTACCTGTTTGAGAAACCTACTGTAGTTCAGCTAGCAGAAGCCATCCAATATCAATTAAACAGTTAATAGGTTGATATCTAGTTTTTCAATTGTTATTGTCAACGTAGAGGTGAACAACATGGAAATTACAAAGAATAATCAAATAATTGAGAATGCCAGATATAGTATTAGTGAAGTTACTCAAATATCTAACGAAGAACTTCGTATATTGCATGAGATTCCTACATTTAGACCGATTGTTCAAACATTTGTTGTCATTAGTACATATTTCATCCTTGTAGCTACTGGGTTCTGGTTGAATAACTGGGCAGTGTGGTTATTAATCTGGTTTGTTCAAGGATTTTTATTTGTCTGTTTTTTTGCGGCAATACATTATTGCTCTCACTATAGTTTGTATAAGTCAAAAAATACTAACCGATTCGTGGGGACTTTCTTATCATTAGTATTATTGATGAACTTTTCATTTCACAAATATATCCATATTGGACATCATCGAGAAGCAAAAATAAAAAGTAAAATCGTAGGAGATACCTCAGCATGGCAAACCTTTCCTAATATTAAGACCTATCTTCTTGCTTTGACATATTTTTATCCTCTTGCAGTATGCAAGAATTGGTGGTTAGTGACCAAAGATTTATATTTAGACTCTTTAAAAACACATATACAAGAGGAATCATCCTTACCAACTAGCTTTTATTTAAGCTATTTTAAAACACCAGAACAACGCCAATTTGTCTTACAAAATAATTGGCTACTATTGGGTTGGGTTGTATTAATGGGAGGATTGACCGTAATTTTTCCTGGGATTTTGTTCTTTGGTTACTGGATACCATTAATATCTTTTGCTTCTCCATTCGGTTTTATTTTCAGCATTACAGATCACTATGGCTGTGAGTCTGACTTAAATCACAACCTATGGAATGATACACGAACAATGATTTCTAACCCGGTCGTTAGGTTTTATTACTGGAATAATAATTACCATGTAGAGCATCATCTCTACCCAAGTATGCCACCGTGTAACTACTCCAAGATACATGAGTTAATTCAACATCACCTTCAGCATCTTGAAAAATCATACTTGATGTTTCATCTAAAAATAATGCGGGGCTTGATTTCGGCAAAAAGTCATTAATGAATCGCTCTAATCAAAATACATTTATGATGCAGTATCGTAGATTTGGGCGTACAGAATTGCCAATGCCAATATTTTCCTGCGGCGGAATGCGCTACGCCTATACTGAATATGAGGAACTTACTCAAGAAAAAATTCCCAATGAAAATCAACAGAATCTAGAAACCACTATTCGCCGTTCTTTAGAAGTTGGCATCAATCACATCGAAACGGCTCGAATGTATGGAACTTCTGAGATGCAATTAGGAGCGATTTTACCTAAGTTACCTAGAGAAAAACTTATTGTGCAGACTAAGGTTACTCCGACATCGGACTCTGAAGACTTCCGCAGTTTGTGTGAGAAATCTTTAGCTTTATTAAAGCTAGATTACATTGAATTATTAACACTACATGGCATTAATAATTACCAACACCTTGAGGATAGCATTCGTCCTAATGGTTGTCTTGATGTAGCGCGGCAATTGCAAGCTGAGGGTAAGGTAAAGTTTATTGGCTTTTCTACTCACGCTGCGACAGACTTAATTATTAAAATCATTCAAACCAATCAATTTGACTATATAAATTTACATTGGTACTACATTAATCAATTCAATTGGCCCGCCATTGAAGCAGCCACACATCATGACATGGGAGTGTTTATTATTAGCCCATCAGACAAAGGTGGTATGCTCTATAAGCCTCCACAAAAGTTATTAGACTTGTGCCATCCTCTCAGTCCGATGGTGTTTAACGATCTGTTTTGTTTGAGCCATCCTCAAGTACATACTCTCAGCTTAGGCGCATCTAGACCATCAGATTTTGACGAACACTTGAAGGTTATAGAACTTTTAGATAAAGCGGATGAAATTTTACCGCCAATTTTAAACCGTTTAGAAAAAGCAGCGATCGCTACACTCGGAAAAGATTGGTATTCTAGCTGGCACACTGGTTTACCTGCCTATAAAGAAACTCCTGGCGAGATTAATATTCCAGTTATTTTGTGGTTGCGAAATTTAGCGATCGCTTTTGATATGTTTGAATATGCCACAAGGCGTTACAACCACTTAAATAATGCTGATCCTTGGTTCCCTGGCGTGACAGCAGAAAAAGTTAGACAATTTGATCTAAGTGATTGTCTGCGTCATAGCCCCCATACTGACAAAATACCAGCTTTATTAGAAGATGCCCATAGGTTGTTATCTCAACCTAGTCAAGAATAAATTGCGGAGTGGTTTTACGATGTTGAATTATAAGTTATTAAAAAATAATAAAAAGTATACTTTAATTCGCCATCACTGGCTAGTAATTTTGCTGGCTTTTGTAACTGCGATCACAATAATTATCTATCATCAAACTAACTTAAAAATCAAAGCAACATCAATATCTCAAGTTATTTTCTCTTTCCCAATTGAACCTACAACTTTTAATCCAGCTTTAATCGTAGAATCAGCTTATACTTTAAACTATACTTATGAGGGACTAGTAAAAGAAAATCGACGGGGAGAAATTGAACCTAGTCTAGCTGAATCTTGGCAAACTTCTCCAGATAAAAAACAAATAATTTACATCCTCAGAAAAGGGTTAAAATGGTCAGATGGAAAGCCACTAACTGCTGAAGATGTGGTTTTTACTTACAATGAAATTTATAAGAATCCAGCCATTCCTACTTATGCTAAAGACTTCTTCCTAATTGGCAAGAATCGTACCTTTCCTACTGTGCGGAAACTTGATGATTTGCGAGTTGAATTTACATTACCTGAACCATTTGCTCCATTTATTCGGGCTACAAAACTGGAAATTTTACCAGCCCATGTTTTTCGGGAAACAGTCAAAATAAAAGACCAGGAAGGTAGACCTAAATTTATGTCTACTTGGGGGATTGATACTCCACCAGAAAATATTATTGTCAACGGCCCTTATACAATAGAATCTTATACTCCCAGCCAGCGAATAATTTTCCGAAAAAATCCTTATTACTGGCGTAAAGATGCTCAAGGCAATTCGCAACCTTATATCGAGCGTGTGATTGGGCAAATTATTCCTAGTCAAGATACTTCTTTAATCCAATTCCGTTCTGGAGGATTGGATTACATCAACGTTAATACCAATTATTTTTCATTATTAAAACATGAAGAAACTAGAGGAAACTTTACTATTTATAATGGCGGTCTTTTTATAGGATCAACTGCCATTACTTTTAATCTCAATAAAGGTAGTAGAAATGGTCAACCACTGGTAGATCCCATCAAGTCTAGTTGGTTTAATACAGTGGAATTTAGGCAAGCAGTTGCCTATGTAATTAATCGCCAACAAATACTCAACAATATCTATAAGGGATTGGGTCAACTGCAAAATTCGCCGATTGCTGTACAGAGCAAGTATTATTTACCCGTCCAAGCAGGTTTAAAGGTCTATGAATACAATCTTAAAAAAGCAAAAGAATTACTGCTAAAAACAGGGTTTAAATACAATAATCAAGGTCAGTTATTAGACAAGCAAGGAAACCTTGTGCGCTTTAGCCTCATGACGAATGCTAACAATAATATATTGCAGGCAATGGGAGTACTCATCAAACAAAATTTGAGTGATCTTGGCATAACTGTTGATTTCAATCCTGTTGCTACTAGCATTTTTATCAACAAACTAACTCAAACTTTCGATTGGGAGTGTCAAGTACTTGAAGTTGCTGTCGGTCAAGAACCGAATGATTGGGCTAATGTTTGGTTGCCTGAAACTAGTTGGCACTTTTTTAATCAACAATCCCAAACAGGACAAATGCCGATAATAGGGCGACAGGTTGCAGATTGGGAACGAAAAATTGGTAATTTATACATTCAGGCAGCCTCCGAAGTGGATGAAGCAAAGCGTAAAGCTATGTACGTAGAAACTCAACAAATTACTCAGGAGTATCTGCCATTTATTTATCTAGTTAACCCTTTCTCAATGGTGGCAGTACGAAATCGTATCCAAGGTATTGAACACTCTGCTCTAATAGGAACATTTTGGAACTCTTACGACCTGAAACTGACTGAAATTAACTAAAGAGGATATCGTTTGTATGCAAATTCCTATCATTGATTTCAATGCTTTTATTATAGGTGACTCAACCGCAAAAGAAGCTGTCGCTGCACAAATTTCTCTTGCTATTCATAAGGTCGGATGTTTCTATCTCAAAAATTATGGTATTCCTAATACTCTAATCGCTCAAGTCTTTTCACAAACCGAGTGCTTTTTTGCACTACCGGAGCATGAAAAAGAACAAGTATCTTTCTTTCCAGACCGTAATCTTCGCGGATATCATAATTTTAAAAAAAGTGAAGATAAACACAACGCCAATGAACTAATGACTGAAGGGTTTCATTTTGGCAAAGAAATTACTTCCGATGAAGTTTGTGGGATTGAAGATCCTTTCTTTGAACCGAATAAATGGCCTAAAAATCCCACTCAGTTTCATGAAGTGATGATGGAAGTTTTCGCTGGTTGTCACGAAACTGCTTTGAGAGTATTCCAAGCTTTGGCTATTTCTCTGAGAATTCCAGAAGATTATTTTACAAATTTATATTCAGAGCAAAACCACGGCATAGTTTTGCATCACTACCCATCTATATATCAGCCTCCAGAACTAGGAAAAGTTTATCTTGTAGAACATACTGACATAGGTACTCTCACATTTTTATTTCAAGATTCTGAAGGGTTAGAAGTATATACAAATGCTGGAGAATGGGTTGTAGCGCCCTTCATTCCTGACGCAATTATAGTATTGGTTGCAGATTTAATGCAGCGATGGACAAACGATAAATTTTGCGCCACACGACATCGAGTTATAGTCCCAACTCAATCTCACAGTGCTAAACAAAGGTACTCATGCGCCTTTTTTACAGGCCCCAATTATGATGCTCTAATTAATTCCATTCAGACTTGCTTAGATATAGATGAAGTACCCAAGTATCCACCAATTCTTGCCCATGAATATTTCAAGCAGCCAAAAGGATAGCTACGGACTAGAGATAATAAATGGACAAATTACAATTGCTAGCAAAGTCAAAACCTCCAACTTGGTTAAAAATTTTGGTAATTAGCCTGATTGGGTTAGGTATTTTCTTTCGCTTTACCCATTTGGGACAAAAAGTGTATTGGTATGACGAATTTGCGACATCGCTGGCAATATCTGGTCATACGCTAGCCGAGGTTAAGCAAGAAATTTTTAGCAATTGGAGCAATAATGAAGGCGTAATTCCTGTTATCACTTTAGACAAATATCAACACATTAACCCAGATCGAACTGTGGCTGATACAGTTCGCTACTTAATAACTTCAGACCCACAACATCCACCTTTATATTATGTGATGGTGAGATTATGGGCGCAAGTCTTTGGGGATTTCCCTGCGGCAGTTAGGAGTTTATCAGCAGTAATTAGTCTGTTGGTGTTTCCTAGTGTGTATTGGCTGTGTTTAGAGTTGTTTGAATCAGCACTAGTTGGGTGGGTGGGAATGGCTGTAATGGCGATTTCTCCGTTGCAGATTTTCTTTGCCCAAGATGCACGAGAATACGGTTTATGGATGGTGACGATTCTAGTATCAAGTGCTGCTTTATTACGAGCTATTCGCCGAGAAAGTTACTTGAGTTGGGCTGTATATACTCTCACTCTAGCCTTGGGATTTTACACCCATCTATTAACAGCAATGGTTGTGATCGCTCATTGCATATATGTGGTTATTAGGCAACAGTTTCGCTTCAACAAAACTCTGCGTAATTATTTACTGAGTTCCATAGCAGCTTGCTTGATGTTTTTACCCTGGTTAATGGTAATCATTACCCAGATTCATACAGCAACAAATCTCTTGTCATGGATCGCATTTAAAACAGATAGTCCTTTCGACTTAATTGGGATTTGGCTCAGTCGGATTAGCAGAATATTTTTTGATTTTAATTTGGCTTCTGATGATGCTTGGGTCAAAAATTTACCTGCGGAAAGCTCTTTACTTTATAGTATTCCTACGATAATAACTAGTTTAGTTTTAATAATTTATATTATTAATTATTTTATAAATTATCTCTCAAATAATACTAGTTTATTTATTGCTTTATTAGGGGGATTTCCAGGGTTAACGTTGCTTTTTTACGACCTAATTTTTGGCGGAATTCGCTCTATTCATTTTCGCTATCAGTTACCGTTATACCTCAGCATCCAAATTGCTGTAGCATATATTTTAGCTTTCCATCTTTTCTTGGCGAAAAACTGGCAGAAAAACCTTTGGCAAGTCATTGTGGTAGGTTTACTCATCTCTGGGCTAGTTTCTGATGTTAGATTTTTTCAGTCTGAAACTTGGTGGCCACAAATAGGTGGCAAGAATTTGCTAGCAATGAGTCAACGTATTAATCAATCTAATAATAATATTTTATTGATAAGTAATAAAAATGATTATAACTTGGGAGTTATCCTCACCTTAAGTCATAAGTTAGAGCCAAACGTTAGCTTAGTTACAATCCAAAATGACCAGTTACCAATAATGGCTAAAGATTATAAATCTATTTTTTTTGTTGACGATCTGGGAAATAGTTTAGCTCATCAACTTGAAAAGGATAAGACTAATTCACTGAAGTTAGTCTACCCACTTGAAGGGTTTTGGCAACTCGATAAAAAACATTAAGAGAGTAGAAACTGAATGAAGCAGTATCTTGACTATTTTAATATTATTATTCTGACAGATAAAGTCTACTTTTATCTTCATTCGGCGCTTTTTAGTCGGTTTATTCGCTTTGCGGTAGTTGGTTTGAGTGGAGTATTTGTAGACTTGGGGGCATTCTATTTTTTACATAGCTCATTATGTTTGGCGTTAACTATGAGTGCAATGCTTTCCACAGAAATAGCAATTATTAATAATTTTATATTGAATGATTTATGGACATTTGGTGATGTGTCTTTCCAACAAAAAATCAGTCAAAAGTTACAACGTTTTGTCAAATTTAATCTCATTTGTTTAGTTGGGCTTATTTTCAATAGCTTAATTGTAAATTGGCTATTTTATCAATTCCAAGTGAATGAATACATAGCTAAATTGGTAGCGATCGCTTGTGTGACACTTTGGAATTTCTGGCTCAACCTGAAGATGAACTGGCAATTAACAAAGACAGATATAGATGTAGTTGTAGATATTTAAGAAAAAATTATGTTAAAATCACTTGTAATGTTTAGGTATAGTTTAATTTTTCTAATTACTATATTTTTTTCTTCGGGATTATTAAATACAGTTCTACCCTATTCTAAGACTATCCAAAATCTTGGTGAAATTAGCGTTAAATGGCAATATTTTACTGAACATAAAAATGATTACAACGCTATCTTTCTGGGACCAAGTACTACTTACTTTGGCGTAGTCCCGAAAGTATTTGATGAATACATGACAAAAGAGGGTAAGACTGTCAAATCTTTCAACTTTGGTATCGCAGGCGCAAACGTATCAGAACTAGATTTTTACTTACAAAAAATTCTAGATTTAAAGCCAGCAAACTTAAAGTGGATATTTCTAGACTGTTCAGTTGACTTATTTACCAACTTTGGTTCTACTTCTGCTCAGGAGATATACTGGCATACTCCTCGTAAAACCGTAGAAAATTTTCAATTAATTTGGGAATCATCAATCGATAACTGGCAAGTAAAAGTTCCATATATATACGCTAACTTTCAAAGCTTTATCTATCGATGGCTAGGTCTTGGTCAGCTTTCTACTTTCTGGCAAGAAAGAATATTAAATTTAGATTTATCAAATGCAGATCCATTAGCAAAAGTATCCGAGGATAGACTATTACAAGAATCTGGATATTACGCAATAGATTGGCAAAATAAAGCTGAAAAATGGCAAACTCTATTCCGAACAAATGGTTTGGATACTTATCTAAAAAATCTCAAAAGTGAACAAACAAAATTAGCAAATTTAAATTCAGAAAACACATTTAAGAAGACATCCACAATATATGGAGTGAAAATGATGGAAAATATTTCTTCCCAAATTGAAAAACAGCAGCAAATTAATAACAATAAACTTGAAGCTATATTTTTTATTCCTCCAATTCTAGAGGCTGATTCTAACTACTCTGCTCTTTACAAAGCATACGATTTAGGATATATAGATACTTTACTTGCTTTTAATGATGTCAATAGTTTTACTAATTTGTATGAATTAAATCGTAGAATTGATAGCGCACATCTCAATCACCAAGGCGCTCAAGAATTCACACTTTTACTGGCATCAAGATTTACTGAGTATTTAAATAATTCCGGGCAGAAAGTTGCAACTAGGTAGAATTTTAATAGCTAGTTTATATCACATAATCATTAGCTCAATGTAAATAAAGATGGTATTCACAGAGTTTCGGTTTGTATTTTTCTTCCTGATTGTTTTCTGCATCTATTGGGCTTTGCAGAAACACAATCATCGTAAGTTGTGGTTGCTAATCTGTAGTTATATCTTTTATAGTGCTTGGGATTGGCGCTTCCTTTTTTTGCTCTTGTTATCGACAGTTATTGATTACTTTGTCGGTTTAATGCTATCTAGACCACAGGTTAGTGATTTACTAGGACAGGAAATTCCCACCAAAGAGGTAGTAGAACAAGCAAGAACTCCAAATTCTTGGAATTGGGATGCCTTGCTGAATAAGCCACAGAATCAGCAGCAGCGTCAAGCATGGTTGATACTTAGTTTAGTAGCAAATTTAGGAATATTAGGGTTTTTTAAGTACTATAACTTTTTCACTGAGTCTGCTGCAAACTTATTAAGTTTTTTGGGTTTACCTATAAGCCTGACAACCCTTAACATTATTCTGCCAGCAGGTATTAGTTTTTACACGTTTCAAACTCTGAGTTATTCCCTTGATATCTATTTAGGTAAACTCAAACCTGTGAGAAATTTTTGGGATTTTTCTCTATTTGTAACTTTTTTCCCTCAACTGGTTGCGGGGCCTATCGTCCGTGCATCTACTTTTTTGCCCCAACTACTAACCCCAAAAAGCTTAAGCGAGGTTGATTTTCGGGGGTGTTTAATGCTTTTTTTCGTAGGGTATTTCAAGAAAGCTTGCATTTCGGATAATCTTTCTCCTTTAATAGAACAGTATTTCACAAATCCAGAAAATTATACTTTCTTGAGTTGTTGGATTGCTGTTATTTCTTTCGTCATCCAGATATACTGCGACTTTTCTGGTTATTCAGATATGGCGATCGCTTCTGCCGATTTACTTGGATACAAACTACCTCTGAACTTTAATTTCCCCTACCTTTCCAGTAATATCACTGAGTTGTGGCAACGCTGGCATATTACCCTCTACAGTTGGTTGCGAGACTATGTTTATATTCCTTTAATGAGAAAGCGACCAAAGGCTGAACGCACAGAACTATTTGGGTATAAAAATCTTCTCATTTTGATGCTTCTATCAGGACTTTGGCATGGAGCTGCTTGGCATTTTGTAATTTGGGGTGGATTAAATGGAATCGCCTTAGTTGTTAACAAGGAATGGTTATCTCGGATTGCTCTCTATAAAGGATTGCTACCATTGAGAAAGATACTAAGTATCCCCTTAACAATGTATTGGTTTTGTGCCTCTGCCATCTTCTTTCGGAGTAACGATCTTAGCAGCGCTATACAAATAGAAAAATCATTTTTATTCTTGACTTCTCTTGGCTCTGAAAACCTAAATCTCCAAATTGCATGGACTTTTGTACCTTTAATTATGCTCCACTGGGCGGCTTATAAGGGTTGGTTTGCTGATTGGTGGCGTAAAATTCCTAGTTGGAGTTTTGCTGTTTGCTTTGGGGTGTTAGTTTCAGCAATATTTCGGCTGACAGCAATCAATCCTCAACCTTTTGTCTACTTTCAGTTTTAATGTGCGATCGCTTACTTTTTACCAAAAAATACTTTTTAAATTACTGCCATTTATTAAAGAGATATGACAACAATTTACTTACACATTGGAATGCCCAAGACTGGAACAACTTGCTTACAAAAAGCATTGTTTAATAATAGAGATAAATTTTTAGAAAACGGTTACTTGTATCCTACGTCTGGTATAAAACATAATGCTAAAGAAATA
This sequence comes from Nostoc sp., assembly GCF_036917195.1. GTDB lineage: Bacteria > Cyanobacteriota > Cyanobacteriia > Cyanobacteriales > Nostocaceae > Nostoc. Next base: position 14,521 of record NZ_JBALDG010000094.1, on the reverse strand, counting down.
GTTAACCGTTACTGCCATAATACTTTAGCCCATTGTTTAATGAGTTTGGAAGACAAGGATAATATACTTTCAATGTCAATTTGGAAAGAACTGAAAACAGAAATAGACTCTATTAACCCTAAAAATGTGATAATTTCCACAGAAGCTCTTACTTCTTTTAAAATCTTTTATCAACCTGAAACGCTTGCAAAAATAAAAAATTTGTTAAAAGAATACGAAATTAAGGTAGTAATATATCTAAGAAAGCAAGATGAATTTTTAGAATCCTCTTACTGTTATATGGTTAAACTAGGAGCATGTAGCGTAGGAATTAAAGAGTTTTTTAATGAATATCAATATATCTTTAACTATTATCAAATATTAGAGAATTGGGCAGATATATTTGGATATGACAATATGATTGTTCGACGTTTTGCAAAATCAAATACCAAAGATCATATTTTTGCTGATTTTTTAAGAGTCATTAATCAATTCAACAATAAAAGTGATTATCAAGTTGACTATAGTGCAAAAATAAATGTGTCTCCTTCAGGAAAAATAATCAAGATACTTTTGCTTATAAATAATTTGAATGAAACAATTTTAGCTAAGTTTATAAAGTTAGATGATAGTTATTGGTCAAAATATCAAGATTTCTTGAGCTTCTTATCCAATAACAAAACAATATGTAAATTAGTATCAAGGCTGCCAAAATTTTTAATTGATAATGTGCTTCTCTCACCTGAAGAAAAAGAAGATATTATGAAAAAATTTAAAGAATTAAATAGTCAGATAGCTTACAAGTATTTAGGACAAAAAGATGGAGTATTATTTGGCGATTATTCCTAGTTATAGGAATCGGATTTGATTCGGAGAATCACTCGTAGACAGAGAGAATAGGGAACAAAAAAGAAAGAATAAAGTTGTACTGAGTTTTGTTCAAAAGTTAAGTATTAGTCATAACATATAAATAAATTTTATTTCATAATTTTAATGTATAAAATAATACTTTAGATAAAGAATAATAAAAATTTAGAAAGACCTTTACCTATCTTTTCAAAAATCAAATAATAATTTTATATGAGCAAACTGCAAATAATTAAAAATAAAAATATTGAATCTATTTACCCTCTTTCTCCTATGCAACAGGGTATGCTTTTTCATACTCTGCAGGAGCCAAAATCAGGAGTATATCTTGAGCAGTTCTGTCTCACGCTCTCTGGCAATTTAGATATTACACTGCTTCAGCAGGCTTGTGTGCGAGTATTGAAGCGTCACCCAGTTTTGCGTACCCTTGTGGTTTGGGAAAAGCAAGAAAAGCCTCTCCAAGTAGTATGTAAGCAAGTAGAGTTGCCTTGGCAGAACTATGATTGGCGTTCCTTATCTGCAAAAGAACAACAAGAGCGCCTAGAAGCTTTCTTACAAACAGATCGAGTTCAAGGCTTTGTTCTTGACAAAGCTCCACTCATGCGGTTTACCTTAATTCGAGTTGCTGATGATACTTACGAATTTGTCTGGAGCTTTCATCACTTGCTAATTGATGGCTGGAGTTGGCCAATTCTCTGCAAAGAAGTCTTTGCTTTTTATAATGCTTTAGTTAAAGGCGAATACTTATATTTAAATACTCCCCGTCCTTACCGAGATTATATTAATTGGTTACAGCAACAAGATTTAAAAGCAGCAGAAACATTTTGGCAGCAACAACTTCATGGCTTTACTAGCCCTACCCGTTTGCAACTAAATCGGGGTGAGGTGAAACATTCTCTCCAGTTAAAAACTTACCACGAACACCAGCGCTGTTTATCAGCAACGATAACTGCTACTTTACAATCCCAGGCACAGCAGTATCATCTGACACTTTCAACTTTCGTCCAAGCAGCTTGGGCAATTTTACTTAGTCGCTACATCGATGAGTCTGAGCTAGTATTTGGCGTAACTGTGTCTGGTCGTCCTCCCACATTCTCGGGGGTAGAATCTATGGTGGGACTATTCATTAATACTCTACCAGTCAGGGTGAAAGTACCAACAGCAACTCCTTTATGGCAATGGCTGAGGGAATTGCAGACTCAACAGGTAGAGCGATCGCAGTATTCTTGGTGTCCGTTAGTAGAAATTCAGGCTATTAGTGAAATTCCCCTAGAATTACCTTTGTTTGAAAGTATTGTGGTGTTTGAGAACTACCCACAAGATACGTCTTTATCAAATCCAGGTAGCAGCATCCAAATTACTAAACGGCGAGTCATTGAACAAACAAATTATTCGCTCACAGTCATCGCTGTACCAGGACAAGAATTATCTCTACGCATTCTTTATGATGGTAGCCGCTTTTACGGGGAAACGATTAACCGGATGATGGGGCATCTTGTAACTTTGTTAGAGGGTATGGTCACTAATATCGAGCAGAGAGTAGGAGAGATACCCATGCTAACTGCTAGCGAGCAGCGCCAACTCTTAGTATGGAATGATACCCAAACAGATTATCCCAATAAATGTATCGCTCAGTTGTTTGAAGAACAGGTGGAACGAACACCGGATGCAGTAGCAGTCTCGTTCCAGTCTCAACAACTGACTTACCAGCAGTTAAATTGTCAGGCTAATAAGTTAGCACACCATCTCCAAAAACTTGGTGTAAAACCAGAAGTGCGTATAGGGATTTGCGTTGAGCGTTCTTTATCGATGGTTGTAGGACTTTTGGCAATCCTCAAAGCTGGTGGTACTTACCTACCCTTAGATCCGCGATCGCCCCAAGAACGCTTGACTTATATTTTGAGCGATTCTCAAGCATCGGTATTGCTGACAGATTCATCAACTAAGAGGCAGGGGGAAATGACCTGCTGTGGAGCAGAGCAGAACATGGATCTAAATCCCCATTACAAAATTCTACTTCCGACTTCTTTAACAGTAGTTTGCTTAAATACATCGGAGATTTTCTACCAAAACAGTCAGGAAAATCCTGTTAGTGGAGTGACACCAGAGAACTTGGCTTATGTCATTTATACTTCCGGCTCAATCGGCAAACCCAAAGGTGTAGCCATGAGTCACCGTTCTCTAGCGAACCTTTTATATTGGCAAATCAACGAAAGTGCTTTAAGCTGTGCCAAAACTTTGCAATTTGCTTCTATCAGTTTCGATGTCTCTTTTCAAGAAATCTTCTCTACCTGGTGTAGCGGCGGAACCTTAGTTTTAATTCCCGAAGAAGTACAGAAGGATGGATTCGTATTATTACAATTAATTGCCCAAGAAAAGGTAGAAAGACTGTTTTTGCCCTTCGTCGCCCTTCAGCAGTTAGCCAATGCTGCCTCTATTTCTAAATCCTATCCTGCATCTTTACGCCAGATTATGACGGCAGGAGAACAGTTGCATATTACTCCTGATTTAGTCAACTTTTTTAGGGAGCTTCCTGGTTGTACGCTGCAAAATCAGTATGGGCCAACAGAGAGCCATGTAGTAACAAGTTTTACATTAAAAGATGCTGCCAGCAGTTGGTCGCCACTTCCACCCATTGGTCGCCCGATCGCAAATACGCAAATCTACATCCTTGACCGCTGTCTGCAACCATTACCAATTGGAGTTCCCGGAGAACTGTATATTGGCGGCGTTGCGATCGCCAGAAGTTACATTAATTCCCCAGATTTAACAGCTGAGAAATTCATTGTTAAGGATGGAAATCGTTTGTATAAAACAGGCGATCGGGCTCGATATTTAGCTGATGGCAACATCGAATTTCTCGGTAGAATTGACAATCAAGTGAAGGTGCGGGGTTTTCGCATTGAACTGGGAGAAATTGAAACCGTACTCGTCGCACACCCGCAGATAAAAGAAGCAGTAGCGATCGCAAGAGTTGACCAACCAGGAAGCAAGCGCCTAGTCGCTTACATTGTCCCCAAACAGCACCTAGACACCAGTGAACTGCTTTGTTATCTCAAACAAAAGCTACCCGAATATATGCTACCTTCTGCTTTTGTAAAGTTGCTGGATGCTCTACCTCTAACCAGCAGTGGCAAAACAGACCGCCGCGCTTTACCAGCACCTACGACTAGGGAAACACGTAACATCTCTACAGACTTGATCCCACCCCGTACTGCAACTGAAGAGGTTCTGGCAGAAATCTGGAGCGATGTTTTAGGGCTGGAACAAGTTGGTATCCATGACAACTTTTTTGCATTAGGAGGGCATTCTTTATCAGCAATGCAAGTCATTGCTCGGTTGCGAGAAACCTTCAAATTGGAGTTACCTATAAGCTGTCTGTTTGATTACCCGACAGTAGTCGAGCTAGATCGGCAAATTTCGGAATACCGCCAAAACGATTTGGTACTCATAACTCCATCTCTCAAACCAGTATCTCGAAACACAAAAGAGTTGCCAATCTCTTTGACTCAACTTGAGTTTTGGATATTAGCTCAATTGCATCCGGGTATTCCCGTCTACAATATTCCCCTGGCTTATCGCCTGACAGGTTTACTCAACGTAAATGCCCTGGTGCAAAGCCTCGTGGAAATTGTCCGTCGTCACGAAGCTTTGCGAACTACTTTTGCAATCGCTTCCAGCGAGGCGTTTGCGGAGCATTTCGGAGAGAAGCCCATCGCCGATAGGGAAGTGGTTCAGAAAATTGCTCAACAGCCCATATTGCCATTTTCGGTGGTAGACTTGCGAAAACTTTCTGAATCTAAAACTGAGCGCAAGGCTCTGGCTCAAAGATTTGTGAATGAGGAAAAAAACCAGCCTTTCGATCTAGAACAAAGCCCGTTGTTACGCATCAAGCTGCTGCGGCTATCTGATGCCGAGCATTTACTCATAGTAACTATCCATCATTTAGTTTTTGATGGTTGGTCTGTAAATGTGTTTTTACAGGAGCTAACAAAATTATATGAAGCATTTTGTCACGGTCAGCCCTCACCACTTCCCGATTTGCCCATCAAATATGCTGACTTTGCCGATTGGCAACAGCAGTGGATTGCTCGTCCTGCTTTCGTGTCTAACCTTAACTACTGGAAGCAGCAACTAGGTAATAGCACACTTTTATTAGAGCTACCTACGGATCGCCCGCGCTTACCAGTCCGAACTTTTAAAGGTGCAAGTCAAACTTTCATCATCCCTAAAAGCCTAACGTATGCTCTTAAAAATTTGAGCCAACAGCACAATGTAACTCTATTTGTGACTCTGCTAACAGCCTTCAAAATACTGCTGTTCTATTACACCGGACAGTCCGATATTATCGTGGGAACTCCTTTTGCTAATCGCCAGCAAATGGAAACTAAAGGACTTATTGGATGCTTTATTAACACGCTTCCAATACGTACATATATTAGGGGCAATCCAAGTTTGAGCGAGTTGCTGTATCAGGTGCGTGGATGTTTTTTAGCAGCTAGCGATCGCCAACAAATCCCCTTCGTGAAGTTAGTAGAAGCACTACAGCCGAAAGGAGAACCAAACCACTCTTTGCTATATCAAGTGATGTTTAACTTTTTGCCTCCATCAGATTTAAAACTGACAAATTTGACTGTTCGTTCCTGGTCAATTGAAACTAATACAGCAGAATTTGATTGGGATATTTATCTTCAACAAACAACATTAGGAAGCATTAAAGGGAAATGGTGTTACAAAATCGATTTATTTGATGCTAGTACTGTTAGCCGTGCAGTAACTCAGTTTTTAATATTGCTTGAACTGCTAATTAATAATCCTGAATGCCGCCTGAATGACCTTTCCTTACTATTTCAGCGGCATAATTATCAATGCCGTGCGATGTAGGTATACATAACAGTTAATTATTCAAAGATCCGATTGGGACAGCAAAAAGCTAGAAAATAGCAGATTATTATGTCAGACGTACAGATTATGGAAAAAACAAGACTGACTGTTTTGCGGGAAATGCAACTGTTTATGATTGTGTGGATAGGACAGTTGATCGCCTTGATTGGTTATAGTACTACTGCATTTGCCTTAGATATCTGGGTTTACAACCGCACTGGTTCAGTGACCCAGTTTGCTTTAGTCTCCCTGTTCAATACTCTACCGCTAATCTTAATTTCCCCGATCGCTGGGCCTCTGGTAGATAGGTGGGATCGCCGAAAGACAATGATTATAGCTGATGTCTTGGCGTGTTTGGGAACGATCGCGATCGGCGTTTTATTTGTCATAGGTCAGTTGGAAGTATGGCACATTTACCTAGCTAATACCTTCACTGCTATTTTCATGGCTTTTCACACACCTGCTTATACAGCATCCACAGTCTTACTAGTGCCAAAACAGCACCTCAATCGTGCTAACGGTCTGATGAGTCTGATGTTTGGGATTTCCATAATCATTGCACCAACTCTTGGAGGTGTTCTACTAAGCATTATCAATTTCCAAGGGATTATTTTGTTTCACGTAATGGCTGTGTTTATTGCTGTTGTCTCCTTGATGCTCGTGAGATTCCCCCAAGTCAACATGAGTAATGTTGCAACTGCAAAAAGTTCATTTCTGAGTGAAGCAACTTATGGATTTAAATATTTGACCACTCGACCAGGACTACTGGGACTAGTCTTATTCTCAGCTTCCAGCCTTTATTTTGTGGGAGGTATTAATGTTATCACCATACCTTTAGTGTTAAATTTCGCTTCAATAAGCGTTCTGGGAACTATTCTTTCCCTATTTGGCATTGCTCTTTTAGTAGGCGGCTTGCTCATGAGCATCTGGGGAGGACTAGAACGCAACATTTATCCGATATACGGATGTATGCTTTTGAATGGTGTATTTCTTCTCGTCGCCGGTTTGCAACCCTCTCTTGTCATCTTCACTGTTAGCATCTTTTTATTCTCCCTGACACAACCGATCGTTTCCAGTTCTACGCAAGCTGTCATGCAAAATAAAGTAGAACCTAGTATACAAGGTAGAGTTTTTGCAATCAAAGGAGCGATTGAAGCAGCCGCTTTACCTCTAGGCTACATCACAATTGGGCCTTTAGCCGAGAAGGTTTTTGAACCCTTAATGGCTACTGATGGTTTTTTGGCACGAAGCATCGGACAAATCATCGGTGTTGGATCGGGTCGTGGGATGGGACTTCTACTAATGATTATGGGAGTCTTGACCATTTTAGAAACCTCTATTGCCTACTTGTACCCTCGCCTACGGTTTGTAGAAGATGAACTCCCTAATGTTAATAATGCAGTTGCGATGGCTGCTGATACACCTTCTAGCAAGAATGACGCAGTTTCTTTGGTATCCTAAATTTGGCGTTGCATAGTGATGGTTGATTTAAAAGCTCTACTATTTTCCAAATATTATTTGATTTTTTTAAATAGGTAATTATTAATTGAGTTCATAAATTGCAAAATTTTTGTGTCTAGATTCAATGTTTATGATATATGTCAAATTGTGTATTCGTTAATAGTTTAATTTTTCTGTGTTTTACTCAAAAAAAGATGTTTAGTTTGTTTTAGAATATGCCAACTAAAGTTTCTCATGATCGCTCCTTAAAAAACAATCCTTCTCCATCCACTTTTAATAAATTTTGGGATAATGTAAGAGCGATCGTTCAGCCTTACTGGTATCCAACAGAGTCTGGGGAAAGAGTATTTTCAGACGTGATTCGTATATGGGGGATGCTCATTCTCCTGATTTTATTAATAATCGCGCTGGTGGGTGTAACTGCCTTTAATAGCTTCGTTACTCGCTACATAACAGATGTTATTGAAGAGAAAGATTATCCTAACTTTATTAAGACGATAGTAGTTTTCGGCGCTGCTCTTGTCTGCGTAACACTTTTAAGCGGATTTTCTAAATTTGTCAGAAAAAAAATTGCTCTTGATTGGTACAAATGGTTAAATAATCACACATTATCAAAATATTTGAGCAATCGTGCCTATTATAGAATCAACTTTAGATCTGATGTTGATAACCCAGATCAACGAATATCCCAAGAAATCGAACCCATTACCAGTAATGCTCTGAGTTTTTCAGCTACTTTTCTAGAGAAAGTCCTGGAAATGACAACTTTTTTAGTTATTCTTTGGTCAATTTCCCAATTTATTGCGATTGTTCTGGTTATTTATACGATTGTAGGTAATTTGATTGCTATTTACTTAGGTCAACAATTGAGTAAAATTAATCAAGAGGAATTAGAACTGAAGGCAGAATACAATTATTGTCTGACTCATGTTCGTAATCACGCTGAATCAATAGCTTTTTTTCAAGGAGAAAACCAAGAATCCAATATAATTCAACGAAGATTTAGTAATCTCTTGAGAAATGTCGAACGCAAGATTAATTGGGAGAACAATCAGGAACTTTTTGACGGAGCATATAAGTCTGCTATTCAAATATTCCCATATCTGGTACTCGCACCTTTATATATGAGCGGTCAAGCTGATTTCGGAGAAGTTGTCCAAGCTAGTATAGCTTGTAATCAGTTTGCCTCAGCTATGGCAACATTAATTAGAGAATTTGGGAATTCAGGACGATTTTCCAGTTATGTTGAACGTTTATCTGAGTTTTCAGATGCTTTAGAAGAAGTAACTAAACAACCCGAAAATGTCAGTATTATTAAAACAATAGAAGAAAATCATCTCGCTTTTGAGAATGTCACTTTACAAACGCCCAACTATGAACAGGTGATTGTTGAAGATTTGTCACTGTCTGTTCAACCAGGAGAAGGTTTATTGATTGTTGGGCCTAGTGGTCGAGGTAAAAGTTCTCTATTGAGAGCGATCGCTGGTTTGTGGAATGCGGGAACGGGTCGTCTAGTGCGACCTCCTCTAGAAGAAGTCTTATTTTTGCCCCAACGTCCTTACATCATTTTGGGAACTTTGCGGCAACAGTTACTCTATCCTAAAACTAATCGTCAAATGACCGACGCAGAACTCAAAAATGTTTTACAACAAGTAAACCTGCAAAACTTGTTAAGTCGAGTTGAAGGTTTTGATACTGAAGTTCCTTGGGAAAACATATTATCGCTGGGAGAGCAACAACGCCTCGCTTTCGCACGCCTGTTAGTAACTCATCCAAGGTTCACCATATTAGATGAAGCAACAAGTGCTTTGGATTTGAAAAATGAAGGAAGTTTATATCAGCAGTTACAAGAGACGAAAACAACATTTATCAGTGTTGGGCATAGGGAAAGTTTATTTAATTATCATCAATGGGTTCTGGAACTTTCACAAGATTCCAGTTGGCAACTTTTGACCGTGCAAGATTATCAAAATCAAAAAACAATTACCCATAACTCTACTGAAAATACTCGCATTACTATAGACACTTTGCCTAATAATGAATCCGAAAATCAATCAGAAATATTGACTAAAAAAACTACAATTGAAGGACTTTCTCATAAAGAAATGACTGAATTAACTTCTTATTCTATTAAAACTATTAGAAGTAAAGCAAGTAAAGATGAGTCTCTCACTACTAGGGACGGCTTTACCTACCGCTATGATAAAGACCCAAAAGTGTTGAAATGGGTTAGATTCTAGCAGGCACTTATTCTTTTTGCCCTCGTTTCATTACAAATGTTCACACGACGCTATCCACTGTTACTGATGAGAAGGCAGTCCTAGCGTGGAAAAACTTACTAGAGAAGACGACTCTCTAAATTAGCCAAGTAACCCTTGGAGTTTCTGCGAAATCGATACTGTTCAATTCTGGCTTTGTGGTGTTTTTGCAATTAAGAGCGTAATTCGATCCAAGTATCAATATCAACTTGTGCCAAATCAGATGTGGTAAAAGAATGAAGCTTAGTAGTGATCGCATTAATACAGGATTTACGCAACTGTCACAAGCAATGGCGCGGCTACACCGCGCCGAGCGCCAAGCAACTATGCGATAAACATGGGAACAGTAGGACGTTTTAGTTGCTCAACTAAATAATTTGATAACAACCCATGCTTAATTTGATAGATTGTTTGACCAGTTTATTAACCCAATCCCTTGAATGACTCTATGTTCGTTACCACTATATTGTCGTTTACTTGTCTCTATTTCTGTGGCGGTTCTTTTATCAATTACTGTATCATCAAAAACTAGATATGCTTGAGCATTTACTTCAATGATATCTTTGAGATTATCCCAAAGCAAACGTGGCGTTAATTTTTCATTCTTGAGATAACGGTTAATTTGATCGTGACTAATCTGTTCTAAATGCTTTGCTAAAAAAGTTAACAGTGTAATTAATTTGACTACTCAACAAGTATTGGCAATAGTTAAGTTTCCTAAATCTCATACAGGCAGTGCATTTAATTGGCAGCATCCTCTACTGATATTCTCATAATTTGAACAACAATTTACACAGTTGATTACTATTACTCATTTCACCAATCTCCTCTGGATACGCTACTTTCTATATAGTACGTAAATACTATAAAATGGCGATCGCACTGTGCCAGTTGCGTAAGTCCTAGCCAGTTACGTAAGTCCTGTAACTGATAAGCCACTTCTATTGTTTGCTTAATCTGTACCGGATCGGTTAATTCAAGTTTAAGCAGATGCAGGCTGTTGGCATCGCCACTGAGATTTGTTTTGCCGTTGCGCGTCGTGCCAATCACGATGTCACCTCGATCTAGCACCGCTCGGGCAAGCGCCTTGCCAAGACCACGGGAAACTCCAGTAATCAACCAAATTTTCTTGTCATTTGTCATGACCTTATCCTCTTATTGACGTATTTGGATAGTTTCATCCTATGAGCAAGAACCAGGGTTTTAAATGCACAAACCTTGCAGATGATTGCCTAATCTTCTCAAGTCAGAGCTTGGCAACAAGAAATTTTTCCTATAATGAGTGCAGGAGAACGGTACATTAGGCAGAAATTCAGCATGACGATTAAGACACAGAATCACAAAGTAGCGGTCTGCGCTTCTCCTCACACAGAGGCTTCGTCAACGCAGCAGCGCTTTGCTATCGAGAAATGTGAAGAACTGGCGGCACTGGTCGCTCGGTACACAGACAGCAGAGGTAATGGTGCCTATGCTACAGCGATCAATCCTTTAATCTTCATGCGAGAATGTGACCTACTGCTGTGGTAAGCGGTGTCAGCGAACCGCTGCTCGCCATTATGGTGCAGGGCACAAAAGAAGTGTTATTGAATGAGGAAACCTATCAGTACACCGTCGCTCAGTATCTGCTTGTATCAGTAGACTTGCCGCTGAGTGGATGTGTGATCGGGGCAACACCCGATAAGCCTTTTCTTGGATTTAAGCTGAAGCTAGATCCCGCTCAACTCTGTGAGATTATTGCTCAAACAAATTTGCACAAATGTAAGAAAGAATCAGTAAAAGGCTGGTTCATCAGTGATGCTGATCCATTGTTGATCGATTGCGCGATTCGACTAACAAAGCTGCTAGATACACCACAGGATATTCCGTTTCTCGCCCCGATGATCGTCCGCGAGATTTATTACCGTTTGCTCACAGGGGAACAATGCGAAGCGGTGCGTCAGATTGCCACTGCTGGCAGCAATATGCAGCGGATTGCTGAAGTCGTCAAACAACTCAGAATAAACTTTACTGAGCCACTGGAGATTGAAAAGTTGGCAGAGCAAGCAAATATCTCTGCTGCATCGTTCCATCGCCACTTCAAGGCTGTCACCTCCATGAGTCCGCTCCAATATCAAAAACAATTAAGACTCCTGGCAGCGCGGCAGATGATGCTTGCTGAAAACGCTGATGCAGCTCAAGCTGCTTATCAAGTCGGGTATGAAAGTACTTCACAGTTCAGCCGCGAATATTCCCGAATGTTTGGTGCCCCACCCATGAGATATATTGAGCGTTTACGTACAGCCTGAGCAACACGGCAATCCTTAAATCAGCAGCTCTTCAAGTCAGGCTTTAAAGTATACCTCAGTCAAGGGGACTTAAACAAAAAATAAAGAATGAAAAGACGTGAGTTCGACGAACCTAAAAAGCCGCCGCAGGCAAAGCAGGTAAACCTTTAGGTGTAGCGAACCGCAATCATAATTACTCCGACCCGCAATCAAGACAATTTTGAGACCAGATTAATTGCAACCAAAGCGGCGCTTGGAACCACATTAAATACAACTGAGACCGCATTAGCTGCAACCAGACCTCAATCATCCAACTGGGGCCACATTAATTGCAACTAGCCGGATGAAGATGATTTGACGTAACCGATGCATGAATCAACTGTCCCAAAAACGACCTTTTTTGCGACAGCACGAGAGAGAGCGGCCCAGGATGTCAACTTCCGCTTGACATTAGTTCGTTGGCGAACTAATGTAGTTAGGTGCCGAACGACATGGAGGATTTACTTGGATCACTTGAAGCACAACTCTGCCGCGGCATGGGTTAAGAGGTACTACCTCGCCAGTCGCGCCGTCATGGAAGCAACCTTGCGTCCGCACGACCTCGGATCGACGCAGTGGTATGTCCTTTGGCAGTTGGCCAATAACGGGCCGACGGTGCAGCGCGACTTCTTGAACATGTTGCAAGTGGAGAAGCCGACGCTAAGCGAAGTCGTGAGCGCCCTGGTCCGCAAAGGCTTCATAGAGCAAACGCCAGCCGCCGACGATCAGCGCCAAAGGCTGCTAACGATCACCCCTACCGGGCTAAAGCTGTGGCAGGGATTGCCAGATCCGATTGCTTATCAAATGGCATGGTCAATCTGGTACTTTTTTTCCTTTTATCAGCATTGACCATCTGGTGGTCAGTTCAACATGGCTGACCACTTTTTCTTTTGAAGGAAGTTTCTACTTCCGCTCTTGTGCGTATTTTTTTTGACTCACAATTTTGTAAGTGTTATTCTCCGAGCGATCGCATGACCGTCATTAAGAAATATTGCAATCTGGAAAAATCTGAGAAGAAGGCTAATAGCCCACATTCTGCAGGTTAATCAGCAAAGGAGATAATATTTACGACTTGGAGCACCAAAAAAACTGTAGAATCGAACATCGTTCCTCATTAAGTACAGCCCACCATAAATGAGGTACGGAATTCGTTTTTTGAATTAAACGTGTCTAGTAGCATCACAGTTTTTATTTCTGACCCCTTTTTGCGGTGACGTGTACTAAGATTGGAAATCTGGGCGTTGCTGAACCAAAATATGAATCAAGCGATCGCCTCAAGCTTACGGGTGCTATGCGCCCGTAGCGCCATTGAGCCATACTTGAGATAATGTATTACTAAATGAATTGAATGTTTAAGCATTTCCTCGGATTTAGAGTCACAAAAAGTTTTCCGATGTAGTCGAGCCAGATAATGCGGAGCCGGAGACGCTCCGCCTTTGGTCTTAAGCGACTATTCTCTCCCTCAACTCAAGTCATATATGTTTGACTAACGATGTGATCTTCATTGCTGATAAAACAAGGATAAACAGGATAACCATCAGTAACGTAAAAATCAGACTGCCAACATCTTATTATCAACCACAAATGTTTAAAAGTTTCCGAACTCCTGTCGCCTAAAACCCAAGCTATAATTCCTGGAATACTGTGATTTACAGCTGTCCACAGCCAATGAGTGTTTTTTTTGAGCCAACAAAAGTTTCTAGTTCATCGATTTGTGTTACTTCCAGTATTTCACTTCTGTAAGGTGTATTTGCTAAAGTGCTAGCCGCTTGCCTCACCCAATTTATAACAGTAGTATGATGTACTTTTTTAACTCTTTCTATCGCCCGGAACCCAGAACCATTGACATACATTTCTAGGCATTCACTTTTAATATCTTCCGTGTATCCTTTGGGATCATAAGATTTGCTCAACTGACGTTTACAGTTGACACATATGTGATGCGTGTTTACCACGTTGACGCCCATTCCTACGAATGTGAGTTGATTCACACCTTGGACATTTCATAGCGATCGCCCTAATTCATATTTCTATTCTGCAACGCCGTAATTCCTGTATCTGCTGCAAATTATCTTCAGTGTCAAGAGCTGCATCCGCAACAAATAAAGCGTTGATTTGCCATTGTTTGTGGAAATCGGCGAGCAGTGTGCGGAACATAGCAGAATCGACTTCGTTCCCATCTGCAACTCTTTGATATAAGGGAATATCTCCATCTCCACTACACATCAAGTCGAGAATAAATTGTTTCAAATCTGGTCAGCGATCTCTAGAATAACCATATCTAATTGTAATTAATCCTGATTCTGCCTCGCCTTCATCGCCTGTCGCAGAAAAAGGCGGTGTGGGCAAAACTTCGCTAAGTATCCATCTTGAGGTTGCCGCAGCCATCAAAGGTAAGGAAACTGTACTTGTGGATTTAGATCCACAAGCGTCCGCCAGTAAGTGGGGAGATTCAAGAGAAGCAGAATCTCCCGTTGTAATTTCGTGCGGTTGTGTTGCAAAAATCTGCAAAGGACGAAAGCTCTGTATAAATCAGAACCAGTTATCAAGCTACTCCGAAAATTTGAGCAGCAAATTTCACTTGAGCAGCGATGTCTGTTTTTTCAACTCCTTTAACTTGTCCTTTGCGAATCATGTTCATTGTTTCATATCCCCTTAGAGAACGCCAAAGCCATATTGAACGATGCAAATCCCATTCCTGGTTTGACCAACCTTTTGATAAATCGATGATCTTGTTCGGTGATTATTATTTAGATATTTAACTTGTCG
>NZ_JBALDG010000093.1:0-140366 GCF_036917195.1 Nostoc sp. | reverse complement strand
CAAATGAGTTCGCCAAAATAACAAATGAGTTCGCCAAAATAACAAATGAGTTCGCCAAAATAACAAATGAGTTCGCCAAAATAACAAATGAGTTCGCCAAAATAACAAATGAGTTCCCCGAAATAACAAATGAGTTCGCCGAAATAACAAATGAGTTCGCCGAAATAACAAATGCGTTCGCCAAAATAACAAATGAGTTCCCCGAAATAACAAATGAGTTCCCCGAAATAACAAATGAGTTCCCCGAAATAACAAATGAGTTCCCCGGAATAACAAATGAGTTCCCCGAAATAACTTTTGCGTTGGCTAGCAAGAACCGCAGGCATTGCCATGATTGCAACAATTTAGCTTTGACGCGGGAGCGTAACGCACCCTTCTCCTATGGTCGACGCTACGGGTACAGGTGACGCTCCTGTGTCGCTAACGCTGCGCTAACAGCAGTCGCCTGCTCCGGGAAACTCTACCAAGAGCGCTGCTTCACCGCAAATCTTTGGTGAATGAAGTTTTTCCGACTTGTGTGTACACTGTAGCTTAAAAAGGAGGGAACTCTTAAAGCCTCCCTTTTAAAGGGGTTGACACGTAAATGCTATAGATGCATCAGACATAACTTACCAGTGGCAATGGCAGTTAGGTTTCAAGTTAGCGACAAAAGGCATTAAATTGGGTATATCTACACAGTTAAAATATAAGCTCTATAAGTGTGGTATCCAAAAAAAAAGCCAGTCAAATTACTAAAGTCTTTAAGAATCAGCAGAGAGCTAAGGAAACTTTTACCGTAGTGCCAAGACGAACCAACCGTCGCTATGCACTCATAGCATTGATCCTCTGCTTGATAATTGTTGCTTGCACCAACACATATCAATCATCCCCTTCCTCAGTCAATAAGTTATCCAATCAAAGTACAGATTTAAGGATTTGGTGGGATAAAGGTTCTAATTTAGAAGAGGATGAAGCGCTCAAGCTGCTGATTAGCAACTGGGAAAAACAAAGTGGTAAAAAAGTCAAGCTGACTTTTTACACTAACGATGAACTATCTGAGAAGACTAACAGGGCACTTCAGGCGCATAATCAGCCTGACATCGTAATGAGTAGCAGTGCTGAGAGGGAGTTGATACCGCACCTGGCGTGGGATGGTAAACTGGCAGATGTTTCAGATGTTCTTGAGCCAGTCAAAAGTCTTTATTCTGATACTGTATTAGAAGCTGTTCATTTTTATAATAACGTTGCTAAAAGTCGCAGCTATTATGCAGTCCCAATTAATCAGTTAACAATTCATATTCACTATTGGCGCGATTTATTAAAGCAAGTCGGTCGGAGTCAAAAAGATATCCCTAAAGATTGGGATGCTTTTTGGGAATTCTGGAAACAAGTGCAAGATGACTTACAAGCACAGCAAAAACAGAATCAAAAACCAAAAATTTACGGCTTAGGTTTTCCTTACTCTGTTGCTTCTGCGGATACATACTACATATTTGAGCAGATTTTAGAAGCATACAATGTTCAAATTTTAGACTCTAAAGGTCAACTTCGTCTTGATGACCCCAACGTGCGAGGCTCAATTGTTAAAAGCTTAGATTGGTATACCAAATTCTACCAGCAAAACTACGTTCCACCGGATGCAGTCAATTGGTTAAATCCAGATAATAACCGCAGCTTGCTCAACCACGCTGTGGTGATGACACCCAACACCACTCTTTCAATTCCGGCGGCTGTGCGCCAAAATCCTGAGATTTATCGTCATCAGCTTGGCACTATACCGTTTCCCAACAAACCTAATGGCCAGCCAATGCGTTATTTAGTCGCAGTTAATGCCGCAATTTTGTTTGCTGAGTCTGAAAACCAGAAGACAGCCAAGGAATTTTTCAGGTACTTAATTCAACCATCAACGATAGGAAACTACATTAAAGCTGCTGGAGGTCGGTATCTACCAGTAATGACGCCAAATTGGAAAGACTCTTTTTGGACAAACCCAGCCGATCCACACATTTCAACTGCTGCTAAGACATTAATTAAAGGTTCAACGCGCCCATTTTATATTGTCCAAAACCCAGCCTATAGCCTAGTTTTGAAAGATAATGTCTGGGGTAAGGCTCTGAATCGAATTGTTGTAGAGCAAATTTCCCCAGAGCAAGCAGCCGATCAGGCGATCGCACGGATTAAGCAAATTTTTGACCAATGGCAGTGAGCTTTTACAAACATGACATTTAAAACAAAAGCTAATCAAATTGCTAAAAGCTCTCAGAATCAGCCCCAATATCACCTTTATCGCAAATATGTGTTGATCGTATTGACACTCAGCTTGATAATTATTGCTTGTACTAACATCTCTAAATTAAAACAATCTTCAGCAACCCATTCCTCTACTGACAACACAGTTTTAAAAATTTGGTGGGATAAAGGATTTACTGTCGATGAGGATGAAGCAATCCAGGAGTTGGTGAGCAACTGGGAAAAACAAACTGGTAATAAAGTCAAGCTTTCCTTCTATATCGGCGATGAATTACCGCAGAAAGCGCGTAGGTTCATTCAGGTGGGTAATCCACCCGATATCATGATGAGTTCCGGCGCAGAGAGAGTGTTGAATCCGCATTTGGCTTGGGAAGGAAAACTGGCGGATGTAACGAATGTAATTGAGCCAGTCAAGAATCTTTATCCTGAGTATGCTCTACAAGCTGTTAATTATTATAATAATGCTGCAAAAAAGCGAAGCTACTATGCAGTTCCAATTAATCAGTCAACGGTTCACATCTTTTATTGGCGCGACTTGCTAGAGCAAATAGGTCGCAGTGAAAGGGATATCCCCAAAGATTGGGATGGTTTTTGGGAGTTTTGGAAACAAGCGCAGAAGAATCTCCGGGCGAAACAGCAAAAACAGGATATTTATGGGTTAGGTTTTCCTTTCTCTACTGGAGCTTCTGATACCTATATCTTTTTTGAGCATATTTTAGAAGCATACGATGTGCAAATTCTCGACTCCAAGGGTAAACTCCTGATCGATGACCAAAAGGTCAGACAAAAAATTGTCCAGGCTTTAGACTGGTATGCCAAATTTTATCAACAAGGTTATGTGCCACCAGATGCACTCAATTGGTTAAATCCAGATAATAATCGCAGCTTGCTCAACCGTCTGGTAGTGATGACTCCTAACAACACACTCTCAATTCCTTGCTCTGTCCGCCAAGATCCCAACACCTATCGTCATAAGCTTGGCATCTTAAAATTTCCCAATAAACCGAACGGCAAGCCGATGCGTTATATACTCACACTTAGGCAAGCAGTTTTGTTTGCTGATTCCCAGCAACAGAAAAAAGCTTTGGATTTTCTTGCATATCTTATTCAATCAGAGGTGATAAATAAGTATCTTAAAGCTGCTGGAGGCTGTAATTTACCAATCATAAAGACACTTTGGCAAGACCCATATTGGAAAGACCCAACCGACCCACACGTTTCAACTGCGGTTAAGACAGTGACAGAGGGTTCAACGCGGCTGTTTTCTTATGTGCAAAACCCAGCATACAGCGTAGTTTTAGAGGAGAATATCTGGGGAAAAGCTCTTAATCGAATAATTGAAGATAAAATTTCTCCAGAGCAAGCAACTAATGAGGCAATTAAGCAGATAAAGCAAATTTTTGCTCAATGGTAAGTAGGTGGGCGTAAATATTTGTCGTTGGGATAAAGCAGGAGAGAAGAGGGTTTTAGCCTCGTTCATTTTTGTTAAAATAGTTTGGTTTTATTCTGCCGACCTACTTAATCAATAATTATTTATATTAACTAAAGGAGTAACCTGTCTGTATCAATAGTAAAAATAGAAATATCTTTAAGCCAATTCGCAATTATGCTCAAGGTCTCCCTCTAAGCGAACGCAAGAGCGTCTCTAACAGTTGCTATGCCTAAGGTTTTACGCTGCGTACCCCTACGGGGAAGCAAGCTACGCAAAGCGGATGCACCAGAAGAGAGCAATTAGGTTTTGTAACGGGGATTTTAATTAGGCATTCAATTCGTGCTGCTACAACAAGCAGGGGAATAAAACCCCCAAACTTTGTTAAAAGAAGAAATATATGAAGTTATGGAATCAGCACTTAACTACTAAAGTTGCCAGTTCCTTCTTATTCCTATCCTTGGTAACTGTAGGTGTAGTGGGAGGATTTGCTTTCATCAATGCGAGGGACGCATTGAAGCAAGCTGCTTTTGAAAAACTCAGTGCTGCTGCCACTCTTAAAGAGGAAGAAATTACCCGTTGGTTTGAAGACCAACAACGAGATTTTCTCCTAGTCACTCAGTTTCAAGAGGGACAAAATAATTTTCAAATCCTTTTAAATTCTAAAGCCTCCGATGCAAATTATCGTAACGCTTACAAAGTTCTCTCAGATTATATTGCAAATATGGCTAAAATCAAGCCAAGTCTTGGAGAAATTTATATTATTGATCGGAGTAATCGGATTATTTTATCTACTAATAAGCAGCGTGAAGGTCAATATGAAATTTCAGCTAACATCACCTATATTGAACAGATTCAGGCAGGAGATTCCTTTGCCCCCATTTTCTATGTCTCACCTATTACTCGCAAGCCATCAGTTACTTTTGCAACACCTCTACGTGATGCAGCCAAGGTACGCCAAGGTGTTCTCTTAGCTGATTTAAATTTAGACCGAATAGATCAGATTGTCCGAGAACGTACAGGCTTAGGTAATAGTGGTGAAACTTATTTGGTTGGTTCTTTAGTAACCAAAAATGCTTTTATTTCTAAAGAGAAAGATAAAACACCGGATTTTTCTAAAGGAGTTAGCAGCCAAGGTATTGATGCAGCAATGAGTGGAATTAGTGACCAAGGACTTTATCCAAACTATGCCGGAGTGCTAGTAATTGGGGTATATCACTGGCTCAATGACCAAGACCTTGCCTTAATAGTAGAAATGAACCAGGAAGAAGCCTTTGCCTCGGCTCGCCGATTGGCAGGGACGATTATGTTAGTGGGATTATTATCAATGGGATTTCTATTGATTGGAGTGTCTTGGCTAACGCGGCAGTTAAAAATCTCTGGCGAACAATTAGAGAATTACAGCCATAGATTGGAGATAAAAGCTAAAGAAGCCGAAACTGCCAACCGTGCCAAAAGCGAATTTCTTGCAAACATGAGTCACGAACTCCGTACTCCTCTTAATAGCATCCTTGGTTTTACTCAGCTAATGACCCGCGATTCTTCTATGAATTCTTCTCAATTGGAACATTTAGAAATTATTAGTCGCAGTGGAGAGCATTTGCTGACCTTGATTAATGATGTGTTGTCAATGTCTAAAATTGAGGCGGGTTTAACAACACTGAATAACAACAGCTTTGACTTGTACACTCTACTCGATTCACTTGAAGAGATGTTTAAAATAAAAGCGGAATCTAAAGGTTTACAGTTGATGTTTGAGCAAAGACCTGAAGTTCCTAAATATGTGTATACAGATGAAAGTAAATTACGTCAAGTCTTAATAAACCTCCTTGGTAATGCTATTAAATTCACTCAAGAAGGCGGCGCTAGTTTGCGAGTTAGGATAAAGGAAGAAAGTAAACTACAGCAGCAAGAAGGGGCACAAGCAATAAAAAATTCCCAGCCCTCATTCTTCTGGCTTCATTTTGAAGTCGAAGACACCGGCCCTGGCATTGAACCTAGTGAAATTGAAAAGTTGTTTAAGCCCTTTGTCCAAACAAAAGCGGGTCGAAAATCTCAGCAAGGTACAGGTTTGGGTCTAACCATTAGCCAACAATTTGTACATCTAATGGGAGGAAATATTACTGTTAGCAGTACTTTAGATCAAGGAACGATTTTTTCTTTTGATCTCCAGATTAGCCTAGCAGAAGTAGCTGAAGCTCCGATTCAACAGTTAAAACGACGAGTAATTGGTTTAGAGCCGAATCAACCAAAATACCGAATCTTAGTAGTTGAAGATAAATGGGAAAATCGCCAACTCCTAGTCAGGATGCTGGTATCCCTTGGCTTCGAGGTGCGTCAGGCTGAAAATGGTCAAGAAGGGGTAGCCCTTTGGGAAACCTGGGAACCGCACTTGATTTGGATGGATATGCGGATGCCGGTGATGGATGGCTATGAAGCCACTAAACAAATCAAAGCACATTTAAAGGGTCAAGCTACTGTGATCATTGCTCTAACTGCTAGTGCTTTTGACGAGGAACGCTTTGTAGTTCTATCGACAGGCTGTAACGATTTTGTGCGTAAGCCTTTCCGAGAGGAAGTAATCTTGAATATGATGTCTAAATATCTGGGGGTGCGTTATGTATATCAACAAGAACCCCTTCAAAAAGATGAATTTGCCGAAAATTCAGACCTGAAACTTTTATCATTAGAAGAGATGCTGGCTCAGATGCCCACTGAGTGGGTGACACAGCTACACCAAGCGGCACTGTGTACTGATGAAAAGCTGATTTTCAGCTTGCTTGAGCAAATTCCTGAAGAATCTGCTCTTTTGGCAAACACTCTGTCTAATTGGGTTAATAACTTTCGGATTGATAAAGTTATTGATTTAACACAACCATAAGAAATGATTTATAAAGTGAATCTTAAGAGGTGAGACGATTGAGGATAAGTCATACCGTGACGATATAAATCAATACAGTTTAGTTAAAGTTATAACTTTTTGTCAAAGTCAAGTTTTGGAACTGAGTAAATACTAAAGTTTAAAAACTTCAATATCTATTTAATTAAATTGATATAAATTAATTACATAATTGCTAAAAAAAAGAGGATAAATTAATGATTAATAAACATAGCCATGAACAATCCCAGAATCTTCTTAATAAGCTAGAACAAGATATTAATGACCTCATTATCAAGGTAAATAATCAACTACAATTACCAGAATTAGATTTAAGAAATGAGCAGATTCAAGATGAACTTGCAAAACAAATTGTTTTATTACAACGCTTTGGAGAATACATTTCAGTAATTAAAACAAGCAAACGTCAGAGTCTGGCTGAATGTATTCCTCTCCAATCAAAGGTTTATGCAGTTAATTTAGCTTTGGATTTTCTGATAAAGAAGAAGACAGAAAAAATAACTTTAGCAAAAAATATCAGATATAGCATTGAGTATTTTCTGAACAGCAAAAAGCCTTTAGGTTGGATAGGTAATCTTTTCAAGCGTTCTGTTCGAGAATTGCCTACACCAACCAAAGTTCTTATTGGTCTGGCAATGGCAATACCAGTATATATGATTGCAATTCCAGTTTCCTTTGGGATTGTAAATTTTTTAGCATACCACTTAGATGCTCTTTATCAAAATACTCCTGTAGGATCAAGTCCTAGTCCTACACCTACAGCAAATTCCAGTGATAATTTATCTATAACTAACGAAAATATTCCAAAATCACCTATAAAACCTCAGCTCGATCAGAATCAGTATCTGTTAGTCATCATGGTTGCCTTATCTGGAGCTTTTGGCAGTATAGTTAGTATCTTAATTCGACTGCAAGACTATAAATACAAAGACGAATACGTAGGCTCAGTTACTCCTATTCTAGTTGGTTTTGCCAAGCCCTTGATTGGGACAGCATTTGGCATCTTCGTTTTTGCACTCCTTGGCTCCGGTATTATAAATTTTCCTTCTATACAAAGTAATACCTCAAAACAAAGTGATAGCTCAAATAAAACATCACAATATAATTATTATTTTTACTTTTCAATTGCATTTCTAGTCGGTTTTAGTGAACGCTTGGATAATGATATCGTCGAACGAGTTGGAGGAAGCTTTGGTCTACAAAAAAGTGCAGAAAAAATTAGAGAAGATGTTCAGCAATCTAGAGAAGATATTCATCAAGCAACTAATTTTGTAAGAACTAATGCACCAGAAGTAAAAGAAATCATAGAGGATGCAAAACAAATTTTGCCAGAGGTACAAGAAGCGGTAGAAGATATTAAAAATTCTACAACTAATGAGCCAGGGAACGCTCACACTAAATATTCTCAACCAAATGACTAACAACATCCAGATAATAGCTTCTTCTTTTTGATACTTATTAATATTTAGTTTTATAAATCAGTTCTAATAAATATGGATAACAATCAAGTTCAGTTACCAAAAGCAAATATTCTTGTTGTAGATGATACACCCGACAATCTACGACTTTTATCTGCCATGCTAACTCAGGTTGGGTATGAAATTCGGAGAGTGATTAATGGATCAACAGCTTTGAAAACAGCACAAGCTGCGCCGCCGGATTTAATTTTGCTTGATATCATGATGCCAGAAATGAATGGCTATGAAGTTTGTCAACACTTGAAAGCTTCGGAAAAAACCCGCGATATTCCGGTGATTTTTATTAGCGCTTTAGATGAAGTATTTGACAAAGTTAAAGCTTTTGCAGTCGGCGGGGTGGATTATATTACCAAACCTTTTAGTGAAGAAGAGGTTTTTGCCCGTGTAGAAAATAATTTGACTATCCGAAAGCTACAAAAGCAACTTACTGAGCAAAATGTACTCTTGCAACAGGAAATTAGCGATCGCCAAAAAGCAGAATCAGCACTGCGGTTAAGCCAATTTTATTTAGACAGGTTTAAAGATCCGATTTTTTTTGTGAATTTGAATGCCCAGCTTGTTTATGTAAATGAAGCAGCTTGCCATGTTTTGGGTTATTCTCGCGAACAATTGCTAACCATGACTGTTCACGATATTGATCCAAATTTTCCCGCAGAAACTTGGCACTCACAATGGCAAGAACTTAAAGAAAAAGATTCTTCTAGCTTTGAATCTATTCACCGAACTCAAGATGGTCGAAATCTACATGTAAAAATAACTTTTAGTTATCTAGAGTTCAAAGATCAGCAATATTTATGTACTAGTGCCTACTATAGGAATTCTATTTGATTTGTGAGAATTTAAAACCGCAGATTTCCAACAACTTTTATCAAGTCAGGGATCTTCTTTTTCATAAATGATTCAGGTTGCTATATCTTACTATTTACTAATATTGCGTTTAGTCCATAGTTGATCTAGTAATTGCTTTGAGATCGCTGGGCAGTGCTTTTTATACTCGAAAGTCACCATCCCCAACCCTAAAACAACTATCAATGCCCAACCGAATGCGCCGATGAAAAATAATCTTTGAAATCTAGCTGCTTTTTGCTCTTGAAGCAGTCTAGCTTTAACTTCTTTAGTTCGTTCTGCTTCTAGCAATGTCTCAACTTGTCGCCGATCAAACTCTTGGCTAGCTGCTAAAAACTGATAATCCAAATCACTCAAGCTTTTGCCTTGTGACCAAGCTAGAGCTTCAAGTAAGGCTCTCCCGCGTAATAGTCGTGAATTATCACGGTGTTCTGAGGCTACCCAAGCATTCAATACTTGTGAGTAGGGTCGCAATTTTGCTAATTGTTTTTCTACCCAAGTTTGGTTGAAAACCTCTTCATAAATGCGGTTCTTTACTACTAGTTGTCCTTGCTGCTTAGTTACCAATCCCGACAATAGTAGTTCTATTTGCTCCTCTCCATCATCACAAGCTATCTGAATCCCTTGTAAAACTTGCTGGTACAGTCCCAGCAAACCTCCAGCACGCTGCTCATTTCTTAGCAGGCGATCGCGGATTGTTTTTAAATGCTCTGGATCATCTTTCGCTTCCCATTTCTCTATAATATGCGTTTGCACTAGTTTTTCTAAAATTAACAATGGAAATTGGTAATAAAAATTTATCAGATGTTGATTAATAATCGGTAAATGATTATCCAATTTATAACGCTCATCAACTTCTAGACATCTCTGCTCTTGAATATCCTTGCTTCCAGAGTTTCTTTCTTGTACCACTATCTGACAGAGCTTTTGAGTGAGAAATGGCTGACCATTTGTCCAAGCCAAAATTTCTTTGATAACTGCCATTGGATTAGCTACTTTTTTTTCTAAACCTGCTGCTAATGGCTGAACTTCCGATAAGTTAAAGCCGTGCAGTTCAATAGATTTACCTATATTAAATGGGGTACAGTTTCGATCAGTAATCAAATCGGAAGGCGTTGCGACTCCGAAGAGTGCCCAAGTTAGGCGGTTATATTCTGGATTTTCTGCTCGTTGATTGTAACAAGAGCGAATTAGAGTAAAAAAATCGACGACAGGGAAATTAAGACCTAAAACACTATCAATTTCATCAATAAAAATAAATATTTTTTCAGTTTTGAGTTCAACTAACAAAATGTCTTCAACAAATTGGCTCAATCGCTGTAACGCAGATAAATCTTCTCGCTCCGACCACCAGACTTTTAAATTAACTTTGCTAAAGAGATTGAAGCTCCTTAATAAGTCAACCACTATGCCCTTATACCACTGAGCAGGCGTAATGTTGCCGTTGCCAATCCGAGTCATATCGATAGAAGCACAACTGTAGCCTGCTTGTTCTAATCGATGCCTTGTCTGTAATCGCAAGCTAGACTTACCCATCTGTCGGGAACTAAATACATAACAAAATTCACCTTTAATTAGAGCATTATAAAGTTCAAAGTCAGCCTGCCGTTCAACATAGCTAGGAGCATCGACTTTGAGACTGCCGCCAATTTGATATTCGTACTTATTCATAACGTTTAGGTTAATTGCTCTCGGAAATACAGCTGATATAACTCACAGCTAGACACTGCTTGATTTCCTTCAAGTTTTACCAGACCCATACTTTCTAATTTATAGGCAGCGATCGCTTCTAATTGCACACTTGTTGGAGAGGTAACTACCCGTTTGAGTGCTGTCGCGAGTTCTGGATGTTCTTGGAGATTTGCGAGATGATGCCGTAAATAGTTGCTATAAATGCCGGCAATTGTGGGAGCCTCTTTTAGTAGCTGCTCTAAGGTTACTGCTTGATGTCCCAAGTTATAAAGAGCCAGACGAGCTAGATAGGGATGACCACCAATCATCGCTAGTAAAGGAGCCAGCTTTTGCAATCCTTTCTCACCTTTGGCCCAATCCAATCCATGACGCACTGCCAATTCCTGCATCTGCTCTAAACTAAATTCTGGTAACTTAATCGGTAGTCCTACATTGAAAGGGGATTGATTAATATCTAAGGGGATATAAGCTTCAGTGGCATGAACTACTACTAGTCGGAGTTTTTGCCAGATTTCTAATTCGGAAGCATCTTCATACCAGGAGCGCAGTAGCGGGAGAAAGTCGCTAGAGATTTGTGGATACTCGAAAATCCGATTCACTTCATCCAAAGCTAAGACTACCGGAGCGTCGATTTTCTCCAGCAAATACTCCTGTAAATACAATGTGCAGCTAACTTTACTGCCAATATCTTCATCCCAATAATCATCCAGTCTGATCTCTAGGTTCAACTGCCGACTGACGTTAGCACAAAACCATCGTAAGAATTTTTCCAAGCTAGTGAAAACTTGACTATCTGCTCTTTGTAAACCGATCTGTACGGTGTGTACCCCAGTCTGTTTAGCATGAGTAAGAATTCTGTGCATTAGGGATGTTTTTCCCATTTTGCTGGGGGCTTTGATTCTGATTAGGCTTCCAGGTTTATTGATTTCGGCATAAGTGCGTTCTTCAATTGGCGGACGCTCTATGTAAAAAAAGGAATTGAGCGGCACTGAGCCACCAGGATTTTCTAAGAAGTCGGGATTAAAAACTGGGGTTTTTCTCTCGTCTTGCTTTTCTATCACCAAAGAAGACGCTGATATCCCATCTTTCGCTGTGATTGTTTGCTGAGACTGTTTCAAGACTACTGGCACACTTTGTAGTTTTTCTGACAAAACGCTACTTTGCGATTGCCGTCTCAATACTGACCGAAAATTACTTTTTGTCACCTCCTCCCCGAAAGCCTGTGAAAGTAACTTCCATAACTTAGAACCAACATCTTTTATATAATTGGCATCATAACCACAGCTTTCGGCGATATCTGGATAAGTTTGTCCTTCCCAAGCTTTACGAAATACTATTTCCTGAATATCACTTAAGCCATGTTCAAGAAATGTATCTAAAATTGCTAATGCTTCTTCTATATTCATTTGTAAAAAGAATAAAGTTTGTTTTAAATAAGACTTTAGCGGAATTTTTCATCCTTTTTTGGTTATTTACTTAAATTTAAACAGTTAACTTCATTTCCATCTGCCATTCTCAGATATAAGCGAATGTCAAAAAATTAGAACTTAGAGGCTATGTATAAAGTAAATCTTAAGTAAGGTATATTACGGTCATTGGCTGCGACCTGTTTTCAAATACCTGCTTTCTATTCCTACAACAGAAGAAAGCGATCGCAGAGTAACTTGAAATTTTGACATTTCCCAGCTGAACAAAATAACAGGCAACTTATACGTGGCATCATCTTCACGATTAACAGTCTGCCAAGCATCCTATGGATCTCATCCCAATTGAGGCTAGACTATATTGTATTTGCAGTTTATTTCTCGTTCCCAGGTTGGAGTCGAGAAACGCTAGCAACGAGTGTAAGTAGGAGATGTTCATTTATGCCGAGATGGAACGCAGAGAAAAAACAAGCCTATCGAACTGAGGTAATTCGACGCATTACCGCAGCGATGCCCTCAGTAATGCAGGAATATGCCTCAATTAATTGGGCAGAGGAACTCAAAGGCTACCGTACCGACCATGAATATTACCCTGACTACATCCACGCTCCCATTCATGGGATAAGCGATTCCTACACCAACCCTGAATCGTGCTTAGGTTGGGATGCTGCTATGGATGCGATTATTCCCCTCAGCCACAATGTTAGTTGCCAGCAATTGCGCGAGAAAATGGCTGAACTAATTCCTGAAGACGCTCAAATTGAGACAGTGCTAGAGCTTGGTGCAGGTACGGCTGATGGAGCGCTGGCTCTAGCACGGCGGTTTCCCCAGGCCACTTTTCGCGTTACTGATGTTTCGCCTTATATGCTGGTGATTAGTCAGCACAAGTTTAACAAGGCTGGATTTAGTGAGCGGGCTGAGTTTGAGCAGGTGGACGCCCGTAACACTGGTTACCCTGACAACTCCTTTGATCTTGTCACGTCATCACTACTCTTCCACGAGACGCCTAAAGAGTGGACGCCTAAGATTCTTAAGGAGATGTACCGGATCACCAAACCCGGAGGTTGGGTACTATACGCTGACACCTATCGTGGTGAATACGCCCTGAGCGCTTCTTTTCAAGAACCGTGGTTGGATGACTTTATCCATTTCAACTTCGAGTACGAGTTTGCCAAAGCAGGTTTTACAGAACTCAATTACATTCCCTATGCCGTGGGTTTGTGGTATATGGTTGGCCGGAAGCTAGAAAGGTAAGGACAAAACAAGCACTTTACCTCAGTGCAGGTAGAATAATGAAACGATAGCCCTCCAAACCTGATTATTTCTAATCTGGAAACAAACTGGAGACTCAAATGACCCCAGCAACGATGTCTGACGACAAGCCGCAAAGCGTCTACGCAACACCGAAAAAAGAATCACCTTTTCTGTTTAAGGGAATGACCTGGAGAGAGTTCAAAGCAGTTGAGCAATTGTTAGACCGTCCAGGATATCGGCTCTCTTTTCTGGATGGAGTTCTGGAGATACGACGAATGCCTGGAGAACCCCAGGAAACTGTTAAAGAAAGGATCGGTGCTTTGTTAGAGCTTTATCTGCTCATGGCAGGGTTTGATTTTACTCCAACTGGCTCAATGACTCTGGAAAGTGAAACAGTCGCCGTCAAGTCAGAGGCAGATAAATCTTATAAACTTTCTCCTAGTCGGATGCTACCCGATCTGGCGATCGAGGTGGTGTTTTCCAGTGGCGGCATCAACAAACTGGACGCATACAAGCGGTTGAAGATCAAGGAAGTGTGGTTTTGGGAAGATGGTGTCCTAGAAGTCTATCATCTGCAGGGAAAAGGGAATACACTTCACTATGAAAAGGTTTCTAGTAGTGAAGAGGTGAAAGGAATCGATCTAGATTTGTTGTTACGTTGCATCAATATGGTGAATCACGTAGAGGCGATAAAGACTTTTCAACAGGCCCTTCAGAAATAGGCGATCGCACATACTTATGGGATGCTGGGTTTCATGCTTGAAAACTGCTGTAAAAAACGATTTTGTTCAGCGGAGAGACTTTAAGCTTTCAGTCTTTTGCACTAAGAAATCGGTGAAGATACTCATAATGGTGCGGTGACGTAATTTCACATTAGCATTAATGGACATCCCTGATTGCAATGGAATTTGACGCTGATTAATCAGTAACTTCTGCCCATGTAGGCGGACTTTTGCGGAAAAACGCCAGAAATTATAAACTTGGTCTGGAGGTAAGGCATCAGAGCCAATCTCAACTAGTTCGCCTTTGATATCGCCATACTCTTGGAAGGGAAAGGAATCAATTCTCACATCGACTTGTTGCCCTTCTTTGACAAAGCCGATGTCGCGGTTGGTGATGTATACGTTAGCAATTAAGTTATCGCTAGGAACGAGTTTTAAGAGCGGTTCGCTGGAATTAACTACAAATCCTGCTGTTTTGGCTTTGAGTTCAAAGACAGTTCCATCTACAGGTGCAATAATTTTCTGATATTTCAGGGTTTGTTGTGCTTGAATTAACTTACTATCAATTTCACCAATCTGACCATTAATTTCATAGATGCGTTTCTGATTATCTACAATTACCTTGGTTAATTGGCTATCAATTTGGGCAATGTTTTTGTCATTATCTGTAATTTTGGCTAGTAAGTCTTCTTGAGACAGTGCCGCAGTATTGCGGAATTTTTCATTCGATTGGGCGATCGCTAATTGTAATCGCTGCTGTTCCCTATTCAATCGGATCACTTCAGATTGTTTGGTGCTGACATCTTGTTGCTGTTTCAAGTATTGTACTTGGGAGATTGCCCCCTGCTGCGCTAGAGGTTCAAACTTATGGAGAATTTGTTGATTTATTGTCAGCAACTCTTTTGCACTAGCTAACTGCGCTTGAGTCTGGAAAAATTGCTGTTGTGTCTGTCCCGTTTCTAAATTAGCTGTGGCTAAACGTGATTTTAATTCTATTTGGCGATTTTGCAAGCGTAATTGTTGCTCTCTTGTGAGAGGACTTCCAGCAGTCACACCATTTAACTGTGTCCGGTACAACTGGTTTTCCGCAATAATGGCTGCTCGGCTCTTGGTCAACAAGGCTAGTTCTGGTTTAATTTTCAACAGAGCAGTTTGCTGTGCCACTTCTTGTATTGATATTTTCCCTTGAAGCTGACGGTGGTAAAATTCGTTTTCTTGCTCTAGCGCCTGTTTGGCAAGCAACTGAGCCGCGCGACTTTGTTTTAATGAAGTTAGCTCCGCCTCAGAAGTAGTTTTTTCCAGGCTAACGAGTGTTTCACCTTTTTTGACTCGCTGACCATCTTTGACTAGAATCTCCTTGACAACACCATTGATTGGAGCTTGAATTTCTTTCACTGCACCCTGTGGTTCTAGCTTGCCTGTAGCATGAATTGATTCTTCAATTTGAAACACCGAGGCCCAAATTACTGTGAAGGTGCTAACTCCAACAATACTCCAGGCGATCGCTCGTGACCAAGTAGAAGTCTGTTGTAAAAGTACTGGTTGATCAAATTTATATTGAATATTCATTGGGGAATGGGGGATTAGGGAGTATTGATTGTTGAGTGCTGAGTTAGGAGTACAGGACTTACGCAAAAAATCTCTATGACTCTTATTTCTTTCTCCGTGTTCTCTGCGTTCTCTGTGGTTCGATTTTCTGTTACTTGTGCGTAAGTCCTGGAGTACTAAGATTAAAGTTTCGAGTTCAGAAGCTAATACGCTTGGGTTAAGGCTATACCTCTTTGTCTAAAGTCAATTTTTTTTAACGAACCGCAGAGGCGCAGAGAACACAGAGAGAAGAGAGAAATGCTTAACTGAACTGTATTGGTTTAGAAGCTCAACTTCCGAGTTCAAAGGCTCAACGTTCAAGTAAAAAGGTGCAACTTCCGAGTTCAAAGGCTCAACGTTCAAGTAAAAAGGTGCAACTTTCGAGTTCAAAGGTTCAACGTTCAAGCAAAAAGGTGCAACTTTCGAGTTCAAAGGCTCAACATTCAAGTAAAAAGGCTCAACTTGCGAGTTCTGGGGCTGAAGTGTCGAGTTTTAAGCTTGAAGTTTCATTATTTAAAGTTGAAGCAATAATATTTACTGCTGACAAATGACTAATGACTAAACTTTTGCTTCTTGTTGTTGATACAAACAGTAGTAATAACCTTTGAGCGCCATCAATTGTTCATGAGTTCCCTGTTCTACCACAGCACCTTGATCCATCATCAAAATGACATCGGCATTGCGAATTGTGCTGAGGCGATGAGTAATGAAAAACACTGTTTTATCTTGGAAAGCTCTCGCTAAATTACCGCAGACTTGGGCTTCAGCATTGTAGTCCAGCGCACTGGTAGCTTCATCAAGGATCAGTAATTGCGGATTTTGCAGAACAGTACGAGCGATCGCTACTCGTTGGCGTTGTCCCCCGGACAGTCCTGAACCTCGTTCGCCCACACGGGTGTTATAGCCACTGGGTAAAGACATAATAAAGTCGTGGGCAAATGCTACCTTGGCAGCGGTAATAATTTCTTCATCGCTAGCATCAGGATATCCCAAGGCAATATTTTCGCGGACTGTGCCATCGAATAGTAAAGTATCTTGTAACACCATACCAATTTGACGACGTAAGGAATAGAGTTCTACTTTACTGATATCGTAGCCATCAATCAAGATTTTGCCGGACTTGGGTTCGTAAAGTCTGGGTAATAATTTTAGCAGTGTGCTTTTACCGGAACCGCTTTGACCAACAATTCCCACGAAGGAGCCAGCAGGAAAATCTAAGTTAATATTGGACAGTTGCAATGGCCCGTGTTCGCGGAAACCGAAGCTGAGATTTTCAAAGCGGACACTACCTTGAATACTGGGCATCAGGATATTTTGACAGTTGCCGATTTCTGTTTCTTGGGGAGTGTCTAAAATATCAGCAAGGCGTTGCAGAGATAGAGCGGTTTCTTGGAAGTTCTGCCAAAGTTGCATCAGGCGTAACAAGGGACTGGTGACATAACCAGCCAGGATGCGGAAAGCAATGAGTTGTCCTAAAGTGAGTTGCTGATTCAGGACGAGAAAAGCTCCCACCCACAGCACTAACATACTAGAAAACTTGTTGAGAAAACTGCTAACAGAACTGGCGGTAGTTTGGGTAGAGACTGTTTTGAAACCAGCGCTGATGTAACGAGCATAGCGTTCTTGCCATTGCCAACGCGATCGCATTTCTAAATTTTGCGCCTTGACTGTCTGCATTCCCCCCATCACTTCCACTAAATAAGATTGCGTCTCGGCATTGCATTCTGCTTTCTCTTGCAATTGTCGCCGCATTAAAGGTGATACCATCAAGTTGAGCAAACCAAACAACGGCACTGTTGCCAAAGCAACTAAGGTCAGCACTGGGCTGTAAATCGCCATCACCACAATATAAACTACAGAAAACACCGCATCCATCACCACAGTTAGAGCTGTACCAGTTAAGAAAGAGCGGATGTTTTCCAGTTCGTGAATTCGCGTTGCCAATTCCCCTACAGGACGGCGTTCAAAGTAAGATAATGGCAGACGCAACAGGTGATTAATCACCTCAGAACCAAGGGTAAGGTCAATTCGGTTGGTGGTATCTGTAAATAAATGAGTGCGGACACTGGTGAGTATTGCTTCGATTACCGCCACTACTAGCAAAAAGATGCCGAAAACTTCCAAGGTATCAGGACTGTTACCAACCAGTACTTTGTCAATAATCACCTGCGTGGCGAGAGGATTTACCAACCCAAACACTTGGATAACAATGGAAGCAATCAGTACTTCAATTAGGACTTTGCGGTAGCGCCGCAGTGAGGGTACAAACCAACTCAAACTAAACCGCGCTTTGGGAGTATTTTTGGTGGTTTGTAGCAGTAGTACCTCTCCTTCAGCCCCCCAGTTTTCCGCAAAGTCTCGTAATTTGTAGCGCAGTAGTCCCATCTCTGGAACAGCAATCAGCAACTCTTGATTGCTATTTTTATAGATGATGGCAAAACTATCTTGCCAAGCAATCATAACTGGTAGTTGCAAGCGGCCGACTGTGGTGGCGGGAACTTTCACCATCTGTGTTGTCAACCCCATCAACTCGGCGGCGGCGGCGCAAAATTGCAGAGATATACTACCTTTGTGTTCTTGCTGCTTTGTCAACACCCGTTGCAGTGTATCTCTGCGCCAGGAAATATTAAAGTATTGGCTCAACATCTGGAAGCAAGCTAGGGAAGCATCCAGCGGCCCTCTACCCCGGATATAAGGATACTTCTTTTGTTTACCCTTAGCTGCTGGTTCTTCTGTGAAAGTAATTTCTGAGGCGTAGGGAATCTCTGCGGGTAAGAATGTTTTTGGTGTGGGGGCGAGATTTTCTCCAAGTATTGACTTGGGTAATCCCACCAGACGCATATTTGTATTAAATTTCAGCTTGGGGTTGAGTTCATCTAACTCTAAGCGACTCCCCACAGGGAACTCAGGATCAAAATTACTGCTGACTAACCACAAAAATTCTGAGTCCAACTGCTGGCGAAAGACTTTGCGTGCAGGGATTATTCGGATGATAGCAACTTCAGTTGCAGTCTGGGCAAGCTTAATTAAATTTTTGCTCCCATCCGCGCGACGGCTGAGTTCTTCGGTGAGCAGTTCATACACTTCTAAAAGAGTAATTTTATTTTGCAACGCTTGGACAAAAGCCTCTTCCTGTTTGAGTAACGCTAGAAAACCAGCAATAGGTAGATTGAGGGTGATAACTTCAGTAGAAGCGATCGCAGTTTCAGATGCAATACCCCGCACATGACTTACCCAACCCAAAACCTCTCCTGGTGAGAGTAACTTCAGTGTCGCCGGATTTTGTGCTTGGGAATTGTAGCTTAATAAACGCGCTTGTCCTTGGTAAATAATGCTAATTTGATCGGGCATAGCTTCCCGTGCTACTATTACCTGACCGATCCGGTAGCGGAAGAATTGCACCTTGTTGAGCAAATTTTCTAAAACGTTTGGTGATAGATAATTGAAAGGAAACAAATCAGCAATAAATTCTTGAATATCAACCGTTGTATTTGTCATCATCTTGCACCGTATTTTAATTTTTATTCCTTCTTTCTTCTCTGCGAGACACTGCGCGTAGCTTACTTCTCCGTAGGAGTATGCAGTTCCTCCCTTTACCCTATGCAGCTTCGTTAACCTGTGCTGGTTTGGTGTTGATTCCCATCCAGGTTTTTTCTTCTGGTGAGAGTTGATTCAGTTGCTGTTTAAACCAAGTTTCAAAATTTTCTTGCAACAATCGTTGACGCATAAAATCGTCCAACTGGGCAGTGATAAACTTTTCCACACGAACAATCACCCATGATTCTCCAAAGGGAACGGGTGCTTGAACTATACCCACTTGACTTGTGCAAAGTAACTGAGCAAAATTGGGGGTGATAGTACCAAGTTCTACTGGGCCAATAATGCCATTTGTATCAGCTTCTGGGCCTTGAGAATATTCATGCGCTAGTTCAGCAAATGACTGTTCTCCTTCTGTAATTCGGAAGAATAGCTCGTTGGCAGTTCCTCTATTTTCAGTCCGAATTAAAGAATAAATGACTTTATCAAAATGTCTTTTGTATTTGAGAAAGTAAGATTCTAGTTGATGTCCCCAAGTTACTTGCTTGAACTTTTCTACTCTCAGCTTTCTGGTTGCCAAAAGTTCTAATTGTTCTTGAGTCAGACCGTAACGTAAGCACCAATCTTGGATTTTTTGCTTGGTTGTCAAATCCCATTGCTGATAAAATTGCTCTAGAGCATGAGATGTTTCTGCTTGTGTGCAGGTGATGGGTGCGTTGGCGTAGCCCGTCGTAGACATCGCAGATTCAATAATGGTCTGAGATAACAATTGCGGAATCAGGTTGTAACTAGCCAAGAAGGAAATAATTTCTGTAGGTAAAGCAGTGCTGCTGCTACGCCCGTTATAGACATCGCCTATTTGTAAAGCTATCGTCATAATTGAATACTATTTTGTTGAAATATTTGATGAGTGCAGCTATAATTTTTGCAATGAAGCGGTATTTAGGTATAACTCTCTGCCGCTTGCATGATTTGCATACCCTTGAAAGCATTGCCGTACAATTCTTTCAAGTACCACTCATCACTACTGATGCCTAAACTTAAGTTTCAGTGGTGGTGAAGTGGTCAAAAGTCAAAGTGTAATTAGTCCTACCTTTGAATTGATCGACTGGTAGGAAGTAATCACCAGATAGTTATTTAGTTAAGTCTGATGTAATTTTTTTATCTAGAGTGGGGAATAAAAGCGGCAAAGTTCAGGTATGATTCTCTGCCGCTTGCATGATTTGCATACCCTTGAAAGCATTGCCGTACAATGCTTTCAAGTACTACTCATCACTACCGATGCCTAAACTTAAGCAAAAGGGGTGCTGAACTGGTCGAAAGTCGCAGTGTAGGCAGTACTGCCAGAGAATTGATTCACCTGCAAGAAGTAGTCACCAGATTGGGTAATGTTTGAAATCAACTCTGACGTAGTACCAGCCCTAGCAGAACGTGTAACTTCATCTCCTGCATCGACGATGCGATTGTTATTAGAGTCCCGAATAAGTCGGATGTCAGCATCAGCGCTAAGTCCAGTCAAGCTAATGTTGACACCCCGAAATAATCCCAAAGAAAAGCTGTAAACATCTGCGGTGTTAGTGTTACTGATGTTACCAGAACGGGTGACATCAGCTGACAGGTTACCAAGTACAAATTCCCTTGGCAGAAGGTTGCTGTAATCAGCTGTCGAAGTGGGTGTAGTTGCAGACAAGTCTAAATCATAAGAAACATCACCCGAACTACCTGGAGCAAAGCGAGATACTTCGGCAAAATAAGTACCTGCGTTGGCTCTAACGTTAATCGCGTCATCTTGGTTGCTTCCCCTAGCGGAACTGCTAACAAGTCCACTGGCTCGGTCAGTAGCGTCTAATATACCATTACCGTTAACGTCCCGAAACAGTCTCAGGTCGGCATCATCACCAGTGCTAATGTTGTTAAGAGACAAGTTGATGTTTCTGGTGCTGCCGATTGAGAACTTAAAGACATCTGTGGGTTCAACTGAATTTAGATTGAAGGTATTAAAGGAACGAGGGGCGCTACCTAATGAACCAAGGTCTCGAGTAGTCATTTTTTTCTCCTTAAAATA
Organism: Nostoc sp.; assembly: GCF_036917195.1. GTDB lineage: Bacteria > Cyanobacteriota > Cyanobacteriia > Cyanobacteriales > Nostocaceae > Nostoc. The sequence goes on along the minus strand of NZ_JBALDG010000093.1, from coordinate 119,204 downwards.
TTGATTGTGTTTTGGTCAAATTCTGGTTAATTGTGGTTTTTAAAGATGTAAATCTTTAATTTGAACCGACATTTACTTAACTGCAATAGCTGATGATTTTATGCAAACAAGGGAATAAAATTGTATTGTTTACATTCAAACTTTAGCTGTTTGGTTTTGTGCTTGCCGCGTTCAGAACCTGTTGTTTAACCATGAATCTAAATTAAACTGTTTTTCCAATAAGCACAGCATGAAAAAGACATTAATAGTTAGGTGTTTAAAAGGAAATTAAAAGTGTTTTGTCTGATTAAGTCATAAAAAGTCTTATAAGGGACTTCTAGAGAATAAAATATACAGTTAGTAAAAATGATAATCATTATTTTAATGCTACAACTAGTTTGTGTTATGAATTTACGTTTGGCTGCTCCTTTTAATTGGTGTGCGGTTTCCTTGAGCAATGTTACGAGTGAATCCGTTAATTGTATAGACACCTTTTTTACCCAAAAATCGGATCATTCCCGAATTTACTACAAAAAGGGGAAGAGAGAGGCTGCCTACGGCAGCCTCTCTCTTCCATTGTAATGATTATCATTATTATAGACTGTATATTTTATTTTTTGGAAGTCCCTAACTCCCCGTTCACGTAATCAAAAATCAGTTTGATGTAATTTTTTTATCTAGAGTAGGAAATAAAAGCAGCAAAGTTCAGGTATGATTATCTGCTGCTTGCATGATTTGCATACCCTTGAAAGCATTACCAGACAATACTTTCAAGTACCGCTTACCACTGCTAATGCCTAAACCTAAGCAGGGATGATCGTCGAGTTAAAAGTCACATTGTAATTAGTGCTACCAGTGAATTCAGTGACCTGCAAGAAGTAGTCACCATGTCCATCAACGAGGAGCTGTTCTGGAGTAATACCTCCCCTACTAGAGCTGGCAATTTCCTCACCTGCATCGACGATACGATTGTTGTTAGAGTCTCGAATCACTCGGATATCAGCATCGCTGCTTAATCCGTCTAATCTAATGTCAACCCTCTGAAATCTTGCCAAAGAGAAGCTATAAACATCGGTAGTGTTCTGGTTATTGACGTTACCTGTACGAGTGACGTTACCTACCGCTAACAAGTCACCAACTACAAATTCCTTAGGTAGAAGGTTGCTGGAACTGGCTGAAACTGGAATAGTTCCAGAAGGTTTAGTTGCAGACAAGGCTAAATCGTAACTGACATCGCCTGAACTACTAGCAAAGCGAGATACTTCAGCAAAAAAAGTACCTGAGCTAGTTTTAAAGTTAATTGCGTCATCTTGGTTGAGTGCCCGAGTGGAAACAAGTCCAGCTTGTCTGTCAAAACTATCTAGTACACCGTTATTGTTAGCATCTCGAAACAATGCGATGTCGGCATCATCGCCAGCGCTGATATCTGTCAAAGACAGGTTGATGTTGCTGGCATTGGTGATTTGGAACTGAAAGACATCTGTGGGATCGGATGTAGTTAAATCAAAGTTATTTTTAACAACAGGAGTGCTACCGAGTGTACCAAGATTGAAAAGTGCCATTTTTTTGTCCTTTAGGTGTTGATTGTAATGCGGTCAAGTTCAGATTAAGTTATGGTTTGCACAGATGTAAATATTCGATTTAAATCGATATTTACTGGAATGTAGTAGCTTAGAATTTGATGAAAATAAATATTATTTATTATTTTCTATAGAGCCTTAGCCATTTGATTTTGTGCTCGCCGTGTTCAGAACCTGTTGTTTAACCATGAATCTAAATTAAGCTGTTTTTTCAATAAACACAGCATGAAAAAGATATTAATAGTTAGGTGTTTGAAAGGAAATTAAAAGTGTTTTGTCTGATTAAGTCATAAAAAGTCTTATAACTCACCGTCCGCGTCATCGAGAATGAATTTAATGAAATAAGGGATGTGTGAACAAGCAGGCGAAAGCTTGCGTGAGGCGATCGCTTTACGTTACTTTGGCCAGAAACCATAGTCCCTTACAATCAGTGGTAGTTCCTGTACTTTCCATTGTCTTGTTAACCACTAAATTTTTGATGCGCGTGTGGGCTGCTGTACAGTGTCTTTAATTATGAATTATGAATTATTCGGTCAAATAGCCATGCCAAAGCACCATCAACATCAGTAACCTGCTCACCTGGCGGTATGGCTGGACGATTTACCATAACAACCTTCACGCCCAATTCTCGTGCTGCAATAATCTTGGGCTTTGTTGCATCGCCACCGCTATTTTTACTCACTATGGTATCAATCTTGTGATCAATCAGGATTTGCCTTTCATTATTAAGGGTAAAGGGTCCGCGATCGCATAATATCACTCCCGGTGGCACTAAAGCATCATCGGTAGGAGGGTCAATCATTCGCATCAGAAACCAAATTTTCTCGCAGTGAGCAAAGGCGGTGAGTTCTTGCCTCCCGACTGTCAAAAATACGCGCTGTGCTTGGTTTGCTACAGATGCGGCGGCGGCTTCAATGCTGTCAACTTCAATCCAGCGATCGTCACTTGCTTTTTCCCAAGGCGGGCGGATTAACATCAGACGGGGTACTCCGACTTTGGTTGCTGCATCTGCCGCATTCAAGGATATCTGAGTAGCAAAAGGATGAGTCGCATCAATTAATAAGTCGATTTGCATTACTCGCAGATAGGTAGCTAATCCAGCCACACCACCGAAGCCTCCAACCCGTAAATCGCCCAATGGAACTGATGGTTCACGGGTGCGACCAGCTAGAGACGTGATTGCTTCTAAGCCTTGGATAGTCGCCACTCTGGCAGCTAGTTCTGCGGCATCTCCCGTCCCACCCAGAATCAAAACGCGGATCATTGAGATAAAGGTGGAATCTTTGCCAAAATGCCCTTCTTCAGAGCTTCTGGACGCTCTGACCAAGGCAGTAAACCATCTGCTTTGACATAGTATTGACTAGCACATTCTAGTACCGCAGATGCACTACTATCGACGGCTAAATCACCAAATAAATATGTTAATTTGCCTTTGGCAGCAAAAGCAACTACACAGGAACGATTACAAGCACTCATGCATTCAACTTCTTGAATTGGGAATTGATCTCGTAAGTCCCAATCTTGTGCAAGCTGCTGAAGTTGGTGTAGAAGTTTTTGACCGCCACTTTCACCTAAGCGTTTTCCATCTTGCCAAACGCTAGCACAAGTTTTGCAAACAAATAAAGTATGGTCAGCAACACCCAAGGGACTAGTTGGGGAAATATTTTCAATAGTAGTCATCTGTACCTCGCAGATATATGGAACTGATAAATCTATTCCGGCGGGCATCCTGACTCACTCAATTTGGGATTTTAGATTACATCTCAAATTGGTTCACAGTTGCTCCCAAGCGCCGGATTTGCACCGAACTTTCCCCGTTACCTCTGGTAGCTGCTCCCCACCAGAACCGAATAACCTTATCGATCATACACTAGGGCCATCTAGGAAAAGGATATTACCAAAAATTGCTCAGGAGCGATCGCCCATCAACGATGGCAGACAGATATTACTTTTTCCCTGCTCCCCTGCTTATTCACTTCTGGCTCAAATTACAGAGTTTGCCTAATTTGCGCCTTTTCTTTTGGCATATTAGGTAAATGTATGGTATGCTTATAAATCGTGTGGTTAAGGACGTATAGCTCAGTTGGTTAGAGCGCTACGTTGACATCGTAGAGGTCACTGGTTCGAATCCAGTTACGTCCATTTTAATTGTACAGTGACTAATTATTTGTGTAACTTTACCCATAACTTTGCTGCAACGGCAAGCTTATGCTTCTAATTTTCCAGGTGTAGAGAAAGAAGCCAACTTACTCTGCCCTTTTAAGTTTAATAGCTTTACACTCCAATTTCACGTCGTGTTTCATTTAAAGGGGTAATGGTATGAGATGCAACTTTATCATGAGATAAATTCAACACCAACGCCCTAAATTCCAGAAAAACGTACAATTTCATCACAAATGATGTGTTTCTGACAATGAAAGAACCTCGTGGATGAGTGTTTTTTACTTGTGAACAGACAATATACTGATTTTGCGATCGCCCACTGCCAGTTTCAGGTAAAAAGAGGATGGATGCGATGCCTGCGGCGGGGTACGCCAACGCAATTGTTATTTTGGCGAACGCAATTGTTATTTCGGTGAACGCATTTGCTATTTCAGCGAAAGCAATTGTTATTTTGGCGAACGCAATTGTTATTTCGGTGAACGCATTTGCTATTTCGGTGAACGCATTTGTTATTTTGGCGAACGCAATTGCTATTTCGGTGAACGCAATTGTTATTTCGGTGAACGCATTTGCTATTTCGGTGAACGCATTTGCTATTTCGGTGAACGCAATTGTTATTTCGGTGGACGCATTTGCTGATTCCACTTATTTTAAAACAACAAATCCATATAAAAAATGAGTAAAAACACAGACAAACTCGTAATTATTTTGTTGAACTTTTAATGAAATAAATCCACAGAACTACCCATCTCAGGCAAAAAGATATTCCACCCGCATTTCTCACAAGCTTGAGTGGAAGAAGGGATAGAGGGCAAAAAGAACTTGTACAATAACTCTCCCCTGCTCAAGAGCACAAGCGCAGGCTTTGAGAGATGTAGTGAGAAATCCGGGCCAGATGTTGGGTTTTAAGAGCTATATTCTCCATAAGAGCTTTATCAACGCAAGGATAATTGATCGCAAAATCGTAGCTACAAAGCGGTCTTTGCTAGCAACGCCGCTTTACAGCTATTTTCAGGTAAATAGACCACACGGTAGGGGCACAGCAATGCTGTGCCCTTACGACAGATGTGGTTCAAATACATGAAAACTGCTGTAAAAGTTGAACTATGAAGCGGTCATGGCTTTGTTTCCTCCTCACGAATGGCGTAGACCGTAAGGGCTTGTGCTATACATTACCTTACAAATAGAGATGTAAGTTATATGCGATGATATTACCAATAATATTGGCTAGTTTGTGCTCTACTTGGTAAAGATACTCTGACAAAGCACTTGCTCCCATCAAATAGCAGTTGACTTGATGAAAATCATTGAAAGCAGGTTGATTCCGTGATTTTAGTGACTACATAAGCAGTTATTGTCTGTGTAGCTACAAAATTTGTTGAGATTGGGAGCAAAAATCTTTTTCAGATTTTCTCAACTTTGTTGGTAATATTCAACCTAAGTTCAATCATGTACCTGATGTCACAACCCCAATTCAAGAAACATTTATCTTGAAGTGAGATTGTTACAGAGTTTTGGATAAAGGGTAATAGGTTTTTCACTTATCTTTTATACCTTGACTCAGAGCGGGTAGTCAGCAATAGATGAGCAAGTGTGTGTGAGGAAGTTTCAATGAAGCCGCAGAGATTAAACTATTTTTTCTGGCAGAGTGTATTACTAACTACTTCGGTAATGGGAATGCTTATAGGGATTCTGCCTGCGATCGCTCGACCGATTAGAACGGCAGAAATACCAGATTATCAGCAGCAACTATTAGCTCAAGAAACAATCACAAACTCTGTTGTACCTATCAGAAAAATTCGCAGTTTCAAGCAAATAGAGCATTCGTTTACCAATGCCCAAAAGTTAGTACAGTCGTTACCTATACCCTCCGAAGCACAAGTTATACCAGTAACGGCAGTGAAGCTCAATAGTACAAGTAAGGGTTTAGAGGTGATTTTACAGACGGGTGTCAACAGCCAACGCTTGCAGCTAACTCCAAAAACTGAGGGTAACTCCTATGTTGCAGACATCCCTAATGCTCAGTTGCGTTTGATTAGTGGCAATATATTTCGTCAACAGAAACCAGCACCGGGAATTGCATTAGTTACAGTTACTAATGTTGATGCTAACACCCTGCGGATAACAGTGACAGGTGAAGCTCTTGCGCCAACAGTGGAGTTGTTTGATAGTGATGAAGGTTTGGTGTTTGGGGTGACAAGTACCACATCCACAGCACAGCAACCAGCACCGTCACTACAAAAACCGTCATCTAGTGAAAACCAAACACCAATTGAATTAGAGGTGATAGGATCGCCAGATACAGGCTACAACCCTACTGATGCAAATGTGGGAACTCGAACTAATGCACCGCTACGCGACATTCCTCAGACAATTAATGTTGTTCCTCAACAAGTTATCAAAGACCAACGCGCTCTCACCATTGGGGAAGCGTTAAGAAATGTTGGTGTAGTAGGCGGAGGTACTTTTGCTCAGTCAGACAGATTAATTCTTCGAGGCTCTGGTACTGCTAATATTCTTACCGACGGTTTGAGAAATTATTTTGCTGGAGTCAGAGACCTAACTAGCATTGGCAATGTTGAGCGAATTGAGGTGCTGCGAGGTCCGGCTTCTGTACTTTACGGACAAGGAGACCTAAGCGGAACAATTAATTTAGTCACCAAGCAGCCCTTAATAGATCCTTTTTACGCAGCTTCTTTTTCTGTGGGTAATTACGACACTTATCAAGGCACACTTGATTTATCTGGGCCGCTGACAACCGATAAAAGTGTTTTGTATCGCCTCAATGGTTCCTACCTAACTTCAAACGGTTTTGTTGATTTTTATAGCCAGCAGCGATCGCAGATTGCCGGGGCGCTAGCATGGAATATTGGCACAAACACGAAACTGACATTCTATACAAGCTATGCCGATTTTAGTCGTAGCGCTTACTATCAAGGGATACCTACAAAAGGAACTTTGTTTTTTAATCCCTTGGGTAAACTCCCTCGAACTCGATTTTTGGGTGAACCAGATAAAGAAGACCAAGACACTTCAGACACTCGATTGAGTTACAGACTAGAGCATCGCTTCAATGATAACTGGTCTTTGCAGAATGCTTTCCAAGCAATTTTTACCAAATATAGTAACGATTTGAAAACACGTCCCCTGGATCTATTACCAGACAACAGAACCTTAAGACGAGATGCATTTACTAATCCAGGAGGTGTCAACTACTACGTTTATGATTTAGATACTCATGTTGCGGGGCGATTTAAAACTGGAAGTATTGAACATCAAGTTGTTTTCGGGACAGAATATGCTTGGAACCAGTTTTATGCTGTTCAAAACAGGTATGATTTCACTTCTATTGATATTTTCAACCCTGTTTATGGGAATACAACACTTGGTAAACTTCTTAATTCCAGTGGAAGTGGAACCAAAGTGGATAACCTGGGTGTATATGCTCAGGATTTGATTGCCTTGTCTGAAAACCTGAAACTAGTTTTAGGCGGTCGTTATGACTGGTCATCGCAAACAAGCTATACTGTCTTTGACTTGTTTGGTTCTCCTTCTTCAACTTCAACAGCAAGCGAAGCATTTAGTCCTCGTGTCGGTATAGTTTATCAACCGATTAAACCGCTTTCGCTCTATGCTAGCTATAGTCGCTCTTTTATTCCCCAGACTAGTCGCACTGTTAATAATGAGTTGTTTAAACCCCAGCGCGGGACTCAATACGAAGTGGGTGTCAAAGCTGATTTGCTTGGTGATAAACTTTCAGCTAACTTAGCTCTTTTTCAGCTGACTCAATCTAACGTTCCCACAGTCGATTTTAACAATCCTGATTATTCTATCCCCGTAGGAGAGGTAAACACTCAGGGTGTAGAATTATTTGTCACAGGTGAAATCTTACCAGGCTGGAATGTGATTGCTTCTTATGCATACGCCGACCCTCGAATTACTAAAGATAATAGTACTCCCTCCCCTGTTGGCAAAGCCCAAACTGGAGTGCCATTGAATCAAGCTAGTCTCTGGACGACATACACGATTCCCCAAGGTAACCTGCAAGGGTTAGGAGGTGGTATTGGGGTGTTTTATGTAGGCGATCGCTTTATCGATACCCTTAATACTTTGAAAGTACCCAGTTATGTTAGAACTGATGCTGCTTTGTTCTACCGTCGGGGAAAATTTGATGCAACCCTCAACTTCGAGAATCTATTTGACCTTGCATATTTTGAAAGTGGTACTAACACATCAGTGACTTATGGTAGTCCATTCACTGCAACTCTGACATTGGGATGGAAATTTTGATTGAGCATTGACCATTGACAATTAATAGTCAGCGACTACTACGAATAGTTATGCTTATCCGCACTATTTCTGTTTTTTGCCTTTTGTCATTGTGTGCTTGCAGTTTATTTTCATACCCATACAGCCCTTTACCTAAATCACCATCTCAGGCAGATGTCCGTATAGTCAAACATACAATAGGTGAAACAGCAGTTCCCCTGCATCCCCAAAAGATTATCTCACTAGATCCCCAATCTACAGAAGTAGCTATTGGCTTGGGGGTAAAACTTTTTGGCTATCCTCAAAGAGAAATACCAGCATCATGGCGGCGTTCTGATGCTGTAGACATTGGCTTACCACCTAGCTTTGAGAAAGTTCTTTCTGTAAAGCCCGATTTGATAATAAGCATCGATTTCGATTTTTTAGAAAACTACAGTTTATGGTCGCATATTGCACCAACTGTTGTATACCAAGTTACAAAAGACGTAGCAGGCTGGAAAAGATTATTTATGCAACTAGCAGAAGCATTAGGTCAAACACAAAAAGCAAAACGAATAGCAGCGCTTTACAATGCGCGAATAGCCCAATTTAAAGCAAGCATGGGCGAAAAACTCAAACAAACTCAGGTATCAGTTGTACATATTTTTCCAGGTAGAATAGTTATCCGCACTGAAAATTCATTTTCTGGTTCAATCTTGCAGGAGCTTGGTTTAGACCGTCCACTCTCACAAAAACCGAGTGCTGTACCAAACTTTACTAAGATATTTGGTAATACTAGTTGGTACTTTATATCCCCTGAACTTCTGAGTTTGATAGATGCAGATGTTTTATTTGTTGTCACTTCTAACTTTTCTCAGCCTGACGATGCAAAGCTGGCAATTCAACAGTTGACAGCACAACCTTTATGGTCAAAACTCAATGTAGTCAAGCAAGGTAAAGTTCATATAGTGGGGCAATATTGGCTGATTGGTTATTATTTATCTGCTAATCTTGTGCTGGATGATTTGTTTAAGTATTTGGTGGAGAACAATTAATTAAGTTTTTGTCACAATAATCAAGTATATATATCAAAAGTATATTTACCAATATAGTTGGTAAATATTTATGAAGTGGCATTATCTTTTACAGTTTTCATTCCGGCTCAAGTGATAGATTTAACTATCTCTCAATCACAATCAAACTTTTAAACCAATTTTTGCTAAATGTATAGTCATGAACAGTGAACAAGCTAATAGCTCTTGGATCGACCACTACCGTAAGCACGGTTACGTCGTACTCGAAAAAGTTCTACCTTTGGAACTGATAGATGCTCATGTAGCAGCTTGTGAGGAAATTCAACGGCGACATGGCATTTATCAGAAATTTCCTTGGAGAAAAGAGCCATCGGAAAACGAAAAAGCCTTTCAAGAGGAACTACTCGCCCTTGATGATAACTATGAACCCACAAAAAATCTTAGAAACGATCCTACACTTCGCGAATATTTAAACGCCCTGTTTAGAGAAGAGGCGATACTTCAATACGGCTCTACAAGTTTATGGGAAAGAGGCCGCGAACCGCACTCGGACACAGTGATGTTGTTCCGTGATCCACCTGATAAAGTTTGTCGTGCATGGTGTGCGCTCGAAGATATCCATCCAGACTGCGGAATGTTTTATGTGATACCTGGAACGCACAACAATGAGCGTCTTCGTATTTATGACGAGGTTCTGGGCAGCAACCCAGAGATTTTTGAGCTGCTTCGCTCACCGTCGCCGGATGATTCAGAGAGTGCATTTTTGGAAAACCGAGCTATTTGGAAAGTGGTTTGTCAAAAGACGATTTCCCTCACACAGGGACTACCAAGAGTTTCGTTCTCGATTAACAAAGGCGATGTAGTGCTGTTCGATCCAAACATCATTCATGGCACTATGCCTGCACCCAATCCATCACTTACTCGCAAGGCTATTGTCACCGAGTGGCACACGCGATCGGTTCGCAGCTACTCCTACTCTGAGTATTTCGGTTCACAGCACGACAAAAGGCAGCTATCATCAGCTAACTAGTTGATAAAAGATTGAGCTAACGGTATTTAAGGGGACTTGCCGATTTCACTATTTAACTTTTCATCGCCGCCTTTGATACATTAACTACTTTGGTTAGACTGGCAATATAGTTTAGGCTATTGTTCGCAATGTTTTCACTGATTTCCGACAGTGGAGAATGTTGGCAGATGGCAACAAATCCATGAGCGCCTGCGTTTGTGGGTACGTGTCAGCCAAAACTGAGAACCATCCCCATCCGAGGCAATTATGGATAGCCAATCGGTTGAGACGGCAACAATGGTATCCGAAGAAGTTGGCTATGACTTAGGAAAAAAGATTAAGGGACGTAAGACACATACTTGTTGATACCTTGGGGTTGCTGATAGTTGTGGTAATTACTGCAGCAGACGTGAGCGAACTTTTCAGGTGCAAAACAAGTTTTGCCTAAACTGGATTCTATAGGCGATGGCGTCAGTCGATTGATTCGGATTTGGGTGGACGGAGGCTATCGCGGTAAAGATTTTGCCAACTGGGTTATTGATATTTATCGCTGGCTGTGGAGCGTGGTTACGCGCCGCGAGGAACAGAAAGGTTTTGTAGTACTGCCCAAACGCTGGCTTATTGAGAGAACTAATGGGTAGGTTCAACTGGTGTCGTAGGTTGAGCAAGGACTATGAAATTTTACCTCAAACAACAGAAGCTTTTATTTATGTAGCAATGATTTGTTTGATGTTGAAGCAACTTGCGTAATTACAGCAGATTGCAACTTAGTAAGGTACAGATCATTGTAGGGGCACAACATGTTGTGCCCCTACCCATGTACTTCATTTACCTGCAATACGCTGTAAGATCACTTATCTAAAACTTTTCAGACATCCTCTTAGAAAGCTGTTTGTGTCATACTTACAAAATTTCCTAATTACTAAATTCCGAGCGACTTTAAGTAGTATACTTAAGGTTCACCAGAAGACCTGAGTTTGAGATCAGAAACTGAGGAAGAAAAGAAAGCATAATTTAGGCTACAAATAGTTGCGATCGCTTAACTCTGATGGAGCATCTCAAGTTTGCAAGAACATCAATTTTTTGCAAGATGGAGTCTTGCCCATCTTCAGAAGATTTGAGTTTACCCTCGGCTGCAAAGTTATGTCCTTCAAAGGCGGGGTAAAAATTCAGATACATTCAAAGAGATGAAAAATTAGAGATTAAAAAAATTCTTTCCCAGTCCCCAATCCCTTTTGATTGCAAAATATTTCTGATTCAGTAGTAGTAAAGTGAGTTTTGAAGGAGTATTTATGTCACACTTGGAGCAAGCAGTGCCAGACACCTTTGTAGCCAAAAGCTTAGAAATTCCCAATATTTTCGACCGGGTTGAGGCTCTGGCCAAGGACTTTGCCACCCGTGCAGGGGCACACGACAAAGATGGTTCCTTTCCCTTCGAGAATTTTACAGCTTTACATGAGGCAGGATTACTCAGCCTCACCATTCCCCGGGAATTAGGTGGTCAGGATTTGGGGCTACCAACTATCTGCCGAGTCATTGAAGGGATAGCGCGTGGCGATGCTTCGACCGCGTTAGTACTGACAATGCACTATCTCCAACATGCTCATGCGGCCCGTAGCCGTCGCTGGCATCCAGAAGTATATAAGCGGCTGTGTCGTGAATCGATTGAAGGCATTGCCCTGCTCAATGCGGCGCGTGTCGAACCTGAGTTAGGGACACCAGCTAGAGGTGGATTGCCTGCTACAGTTGCCGAACGGACAACAGAGGGTTGGCGTTTAACAGGTCACAAGCAATACACCACGGGCAGTCCCATCCTCAGTTACTTTGTTGTTTGGGCCCGGACAACTGAGGATGAACCACAAGTTGGAAGTTTTCTGGTTCCGCGCGATCTGCCCGGTTTGCAAATTGTCGAAACCTGGGATCACTTGGGGATGAGAGCTACAGGCAGCCACGATCTCATTTTGGAGAATGTATTAATTCCCTTGGAGTATGCCTTGAATATCAGCCCCATATCTGCTGCACCATCGTTTGATCCACTGATTTCCACTTGGGGTAGTTTGACAGTGAGTGCCTTATATCTCGGTGTTGCTACTAGTGCGCGAGACTGGCTTGCTAAATATCTTTGGGAGCGATCGCCTTCTAATCTCAAACAGCCACTGGCAACTCTGCCACGCTTCCAAACTGCCGTGGGTGAGATAGAAGCACTGCTATTTGCTAACAATAGATTGATTTATAGCTTGGCTGAAGATATCGACAAAGACAAGTATCAACCTAACGTAGGATTACAGGCACAAGCTGTTAAATATCTAACTACAACTAATTCGATTCGGGCTGTAGAGATTGCCTTAGAACTGACTGGTAATCCTGGTCTATTAAAAAGGAATCCTTTAGAGCGTCACTACCGTGACGTTCTGTGCAGCCGTATCCATACACCGCAAAATGATGTTATTTGCCAATCATTAGGTAAGTCGGTGCTGAAAGTCAAGTGATTGGGGATCGAGGATTGGGGACTGAGTAAGAGTTTTAGCAATACCCAATGCCTAAGCCTCGATACCTAGTACTTTGTCAAATACTGCACTTAGCGATCGGATCATTAAAAGTAGTGTCCCACAGAGGTTTCACACTAACCTTAGCTGGGAGGACACCAGCTTCGGTAAAAGTGTCAGCTACCTCTTGCTGTGAGGCGATCGCTTCATCGGAGGTAGGGAGAACCTGAACATGGCGTTGTTTTTCTTCCTGCTTTGCTTGTTCTAGGACAATACTTTCATCTATGCCAATGGCTGAAGCATAACTTTTTGCCCAGGTTTCCAAATTCGATTCGCGCCAAGCTTGCGACTTTTTAATCCTACAGAGGAAGTCAGCGATCGCAGCATTTTTGCCTGGATCTGTGATCGCACTGGGAGCGCCTACAATCATGAAGTTACCACTCAAAATATCCTTTGCAGACTTCAGTTCTCTGGCACCATCCTTTTTAGCTTGTGGAATCGAATAACCGTAGGTAGCCCAGCCATCTAGATCACCTTTCCTGAAGGCAGAAAGTCCGTCGGGGATCGAGAGGGCGATCGCATCAATATCCTTCAAAGTCAGACCAACTTCCTTTAACATTTTGATTAAGAAGTAATGGGCTGTCGTAGCTTTGATGTAAGCAACTTTCTTACCTTTGAGGTCTGCGATCGTTTTAGCTGGAGAATTCTTTGGCACAAGCACAGTTTGTCCGATAGTTGGGCCTTTAGTGGCTGCAATAATCTTCACTGCATCCTGAGTCCCGATCGCAAAAATCGGTGGAGTCTCACTACATGATGCAATATCAATGGCATTGGCATTGATTGCTTGCACCATAAGATTACCCCCAGTAAACTCCGTGAACTGAGTTTTGTAGGGAAAATTATCTAGTCCAGCTAACTTCAACTGCAGATCCCAACCACCCTTAAACTTAGCAATGTTGAGAGTCACCCTCGATAAATCAACTGTTGGGTTGGAGGAAGTTTGAGTGGAACTGTTAGTACAACTAGTTGCTGTTGCAATCAGTGCTGTAGTAGTGCCTGTCATCGCACCAAGCCAGCGGAGTATCTGACGACGTTTATAGCGGGTAGTCACATGAACCTCGCATGACTGAATAGATTATTGTAGAGACGTTGTAATTGCTAGTACAGGTAAACGTCAGTTTGCCTACCTTTAACAAGTGGATTTTGCCCCTTGTCTGCTGAATTGAGATGGTAGCTAGATTTACGCGCCCACTGTACTAGTACAGCACGGCGTAAATAAACCACCCATTGCAAATCAACAAAACCCTTATGCTGTATTCATTTTTAATTTTTAATTCCGCCTTGTGGTACTAGTTTCTACCAAAGGATTTGTCTGATTCATTAATTGAATTGGTATTAGTATCCTGCTTGCTTGTCTACGACATTCCGCAAGGGTTGACCAGTTTGATAGCGTTTGAGATTGTCGATAAACAGTTGTGCTATGCGTTCTCTCAGCCGTGGTGACAAGGCTGAACAATGGGGTGTGATAAAGGCGTTCGGCAACGACCACAAGGGACTTTCCGGCGGCAGAGGTTCGGTTGCAACCGTATCTAATCCAGCCCCCGCAATCCATCCCTCACGTAGTGCGGTAAGTAATGCAGTCTCATCTACTATTGCACCACGAGCAATATTAATTAGGTATGCAGATTGACGCATAGAGCGCAATGCAGCTTCATCGATCAAGCCTTTGGTTTCTGGAGTCAGTGGTGTAGCAATAACTACATAGTCGGCTGTCGGCAAGAGCGATCGCCATTCATCAGCACCCACAACTTTGTCAAAATTCGGTAGAGGTTCAGGATGACGGCGACTACCCCAAACTTGAACTCCAAAGGCTTTGGCGCGAGATGCGATCGCTTGACCGATATTTCCTGTGCCGAGAATTAATAAAGTCGCGTCTGCCAACTCTTCGAGAAACACTCCTCTTACCCAAGTGTGTTCATCCTGCAAAGTTTGCAATTTTCGCAGATTCTTGGCGTGATAAAGCATGAATCCCAGGACAAATTCTGAAATTGGAATTGCGTGAACCCCTGCACCATTAGTAAGGATAATGTCCTTTTGCAAAAAAGTTGGTGTGAGGATGTGATTTACGCCAGCACTCGGTGACTGTTGCCAACGCAGCTTGGGTGCTGCTGTTAGTACTTTGTCAAGGGTAGAGGTTTTCAGGTAAAATCCGTTGACATAAACTTCTGCATCGCTAACATCACCATCAAGATTGCCTTCACTATCAACCTCGACAACATCTATATCAGATGGTAGATCTGGCTCAATATCAGTAATGAGATGATCGGGTAAAATTAGTTTCACCATTTGCTAGTCTCCCATTCAATTTTGGATTTTGGATTTTAGATTTTGGACTTTGGATTTTGAACTTCGGCAACTCTTAGAGACGCTGTTCGCGTTCGCTCAGTCGAACGATTTTAGATTGTGCAACCCAAGCCGTAGCACCTATTCATTTTTAATTTTTAATTTTTAATTTTTAATTTTTTAGTATCCTGCTTCTTTGTTTACTACATTTCGTAACGGCTGACCAGCTTGGTAGCGCTTCAGATTATCGATAAATAACGCTATTGAACGTTGTTTACTTTTTGGTGAATGAGCGGAAGTATGAGGTGTGATAAAGATGTTAGGAAGTGACCACAGAGGACTTTCTGGTGGTAACGGTTCTGAGTTAACTGTGTCTAATGCTGCACCTGCAATCCAACCTTCTGTGAGCGCTTTTATTAATGCCGATTCATCGACTACGCCACCACGAGCAATATTAATTAGATAGGCATGTTTTGGCAGCGATCGCAATACAGATTCATCAATAAATTCTTTGGTTTCTGGAGTTAGTGGTGTCGCAATAACTAGATAATCAACCCCTGGAAGAAGTGATCGCCATTCATCAGCACCCACTACTTTATCAAAATTTGGTAGCTCTTGGGGATGGCGGCGACTGCCAATAATTCTTAAGCCGAAGGGTTTAGCACGAGCGGCAATTTCTTGACCAATACCACCAGCACCAATAATTAGCAAGGTTGCATCTGTCAACTCTTCGATAGCGAAACCTCTTTTCCAGTGACGTTCTGCTTGTAAAGCATATAATTCCTGTAGGTGTTTGGCATGAGCCAGTATATAAGTGATTACAAATTCTGCGATCGGAATCCCATGCACTCCGGCTGCATTTGTGAGGATAATATCTCTTAACAAATAAGTTGGTGTCAGGATGTGATTCACCCCTGCATTTGGTGCATGATGCCAACGCAGTGCAGGTGCTGCTGCTATTATTTTATGCAGCGTCGGACTTCTGGATAAAAACCAACTGAAATAAACTTCAGCATCGCTAGCATCCCCGTCTAAATTTCCTTCAGCATCTACACTGACAACCTCTGTATCAGGTGGTAAATGAGGCTCAATATCAGCAACGAGTTCGAGCGGTAAAATCAATTTCATGGTAGATTACCTCTTTCCTATTTACAGGACTATTTCTAGAAATTGCTTCTGTCTAATTAAGTACTTTTTGCTACTAATACAAATTTTGATAATTCTTTTGAATTATAGAGAAAATCCCTATAAACAAAAATGCTACCATGACATATAACAGCCTCTTTCAACACTAGAATATACTCAGCCATAACAATCCTAAATCATTCGTGAAAATCTCTCTTTATTCTCTCTGCGTTCTCTGCGTCTCTGTAGTTTGTTATAAAAAAATTATTTTTCACAAATCATATAAGATTGTCATATTAGCAATCTTGAATCTCGAAGTAGCCTATTTTACCCTAGCTACCTCAAGCATTATATTAATCAACTAACGAAAGCTAAATCTCAACTACTAAACTGCAACAATTGGTTATTTGGCTGAGTACCTTCATGGCTCATTACTCGCTTGAGAATTACTTCTCTGATATTGACAAACGCTTCGCTACTTCTATTTCGTGGGCGTGAAAGTCTCACAGGCAGATCAAGAGAAATTTGCCCTTCTTCAATCACTATCACTCGGTCTGCCAACGCTACAGCCTCTTCCACATCGTGAGTAACCAAAAACGCAGTAAATCTTCGCTCTTGCCACAAGTTCTCAATCAAATTCTGCATATCTTGGCGAGTTAGAGCATCCAATGCTCCCAAAGGTTCATCTAACAACAATAAACGGGGCTGACTAACTAATGCTCTTGCTAATGACACCCGTTGCCGTTGTCCACCAGATAAAACATATGGCCACTCATCAGCTCTATCCTTAAGTCCGACTTTATCGAGTGCCCACAAAGCTTTTTCACGCCAATTACCTTCCAAGCCCAACCCCACGTTCTGAACAACGTGCTTCCACGGCAGTAAGCGGGGATCTTGAAACATCACTGTTACGGAGCGGCTGAGTCTACGCAAGGGTTCTCCATCTAGTAGTATTCCGCCTGAAGTCGCTTTATCCAATCCTGATACAAGACGCAATAAGGTACTCTTACCGCAACCACTACGTCCGACAATAGCGACAAACTCACCTGCTTTAACTTCTAAATTCAGCAAGTTTAAAACAGTTTTCTTGCCGAAAACTTTCGTCAAATCCAAAATACTTAGTTGTGTACCTTGTACATTAGTACTCACTTGCAAAACATCCTTTTTTACAACAATCGGCATTTAATTATTTGATGAGACGTTGAAGAAAGCAAATCACAATCAAAATGAATTAGGACTTACGCACGCTCTACGAACTCTTGGTGTTCTTCTCTAACGAGATGCTTCGCGAAGGCGTCTTGGCGGTTCGATAAATTAAGCTTTTCGGTCATTTTTGCGTAATTCCTGTGAATATTAAGTCAAAAGTTAAAATCCAGAATTTTCAACTTTTGACTTTGGTAACTTTAGCATTTATGACTTTTGATAATTGGGGTTCCAAGCCAAGAATTTTGTTTCTAATCCTCTAGCGATCGCATCTGCTAATTTACCCAGCAACGCATAGATCACAATACTCAAGACCACAACGTCGGTTTGCATAAACTCGCGGGCATTCATTGCCATATAACCAAGGCCAGAATCTGCCGCGATCGTTTCTGCCACAATTAGTGTCAGCCACATAATCCCCAAGGAATAACGGACACCAACTAGAATCGAAGACAACGCTCCTGGAAAAATGATTTGCCACAGAAGTTGTTGTGTTTTCAATCCATAGACTTTTCCCATCTCAATCAGTCCCGGGTCAACACTGCGGATGCCATGAAATGTATTAAGATATAACGGAAAAAATACCCCTATAGACACTAGAAATAATCTGGCTTGATCGCCAATACCAAACCAGAGAATTACCAGCGGAATTAATGCCAAATTAGGGATAGTCCTGAGCATTTGCAAGGAACTATCTAATAACTTTTCTGCTACACGGGAAAAGCCATTGAGCAATCCCAAACCGAATCCAATGCTGCCACCAACTATAAAACCAGATATCGCCCGCCCAGCACTAATTCCTATATGGTGAAAAAGTTCTCCGGTGGAAGCTAGTTTAATCGCTGTAGCGATTACACCACTAGGGGCTGGTAAAATTCTAGTTGAGAGTAAACCAGTTCTGGAAGCAAGTTCCCAAAGTACTAGCACTAAAACGGGGACAATCCAGGGAACTATTTTCTCAATTTGCGGGTTATCTAACACCTCGCTCAGGGATATATTATTGTTGCTTTTGGTGTGTTTAAAGGTAGTAGTCATGGAACTCTGGATTTTAGATTTTAGATTTTAGATTGTCTACAAGCATAAATCTAGAAGCATCAAATTTTAGACTTTAAATTTGGTGTTTTTGCTTAATCCAAAATCCCAAATTCAAAATCTAAAATTGGCATAGTCATGAAGCACTCGTTAGTTGTTTAGCAAATTTTTCATTGGCAAGTATTTCGCTAACAGTACTCAAGACTGGTGGTGTTAGCGGTGTAGGTTCGTTGTGCAAAGGTAGACGGGGAAATAATAATTCAGCGGTGCGATACGCTTCTTCTAAATGGGGATATCCAGAGAACACAAAGGTTTCTATGCCCAAATTGCGATATTCCAGCATCCTAGCGATAACGGTGTCGGGATCTCCAACTAGGGCCGTACCAGCACCACCCCGTACCAATCCAATTCCTGTCCACAGGTTGGGACTAATCTCTAAGGCTTTTCGACTACCACTATGTAGTTGACTCATGCGCTGCTGTCCTTCAGAATCAGAACTAGCCAAGTTTTTCTGAGCTTTTGCGATCGCATCCTCATCCACATACTTAATTAGCTCATTGGCAGCATCCCAAGCCGCAGACTCGGTTTCTCGCACAATTACATGCAAGCGAATCCCAAAACCTACTGTTCTACCTTGTTCAGCTGCCAATCGCCGAACTTCAGCAATCTTTTGGGCCAGTTCTTGTGGAGGTTCGCCCCAAGTCAGGTAAACATCTATATGTTTAGCAGCAACCCGCTTCGCCGCAGCAGATGAGCCACCAAACCATAAGGGTGGATAGGGTTTTTGAACTGGTGGGAATAGGAGTTTACCACCTTTGATATCCAGGTAGTTTCCTTTAAAATCGACTGTTTCTCCGCTGACGATACCCCGCCAAACTGTGAGAAATTCATCGGTTAAATCGTAGCGATCGTCATGACTGAGATGCAAGCCATCCCCAGCCAGTTGCACAGGATCTCCACCTGTAACCACATTAATCAACAATCTTCCTTTAGAAATCCGGTCAAATGTTGCTGCCATCCGTGCAGCAGCACCTGGGGAAGTAATTCCTGGGCGAATTGCCACCAGAAATTTCATCTGCTTGGTGACAGATATAAAAGCGGCAGCAGTTATCCAAGCATCTTCACAAGAACTCCCTGTGGGTAACAATGCGCCCGTGTAGCCTAAATTATCCACAGCTTGGGCAATTTGCTGCAAATAATCAGGTGTGGCAACACGAGAGCCAATATCTGTGCCTAAATAGCGTCCATCATGAGATCCAGTAGGAATAAACCAGAGAATTTGCATGTTTGTCACGGTATGAGGGCTTAAAACTACTATAACTCGACACAATTACCGTAGTTTTTAATCAGTATTTTACAGGAAATTATTTAAAAAACCAGTGTAGATTAACGATTGATAAAAAATAACTACCCACAAAATTTACTTTTTTGCGGATAATCCTGGTAATCATTACACTTTTGGAGCAAAGATGGCTGTCGTGGAGAATACAAGTTTTGTCAAAAACTTATATTGTCGGATGACCTTCATCTTCAAAGTCTACTCCCAAGGTCTGTGCTTGAATAAAGGTTATGGTTGCGAGAAGTCTGTAACCAAGCAGTAGAGTTTGAATACACGGATCATATCCGAACACAAATCGTTAAAGGAAAAATCTGATGATATGTATTGATGGATACAATATCAAGACAAGGCATCAGCTAAAAAAATAGGTTAGGACTTATGCTTTGACAGGAAAGACCAAATATGGATGATTTGAAAAATCACATCTGTCGTAGGGGCACAGCAATGCCGTGCCCTATGGGCACGGATCTATTTAGCATCAAAGAACGATTAATAAAAGCCTTAAACGACCTATGGATGGTAAATACATACCATGATTAATTTGTACAGTGCGTAAGTCCTATAGGTGTTCCAGTTTATCGAAAGTTCTCAAACATTTGGCTGGTCAAATTAGCCCTCTTTAATCACTTTAGGAAAATAAAAATAAGAGCCACTTTTTCAAGTTTAGATTGAGCAAGAATTTGAGCGTTTATTTTCTAACAGAATCGCTGAAATCAGAGTTTATCGTAAAAGTCTTATGCTATAAGGATTATAGATTATTGTCTCGCCAATTTGATAGAAGAGGGTTAAGTTGAAAGCTTTTTGTGATCATCCATGCGATCCAGAGTAAAGAGCAGCCAAAGCACACCTAATTCAAAAAAAGCCCTATATTTCTCAAATTTTAGCTGATAAAAAAGATGTAAATCAGATACCTTCAAAAAGCTGGTTACTTGATATAACTCAATTTTTACTTAAAAATATTTTTGAATTTAACTCTCTATGGTAAAGTTACAATGAACTCTGCTACTGAACAGTTATGAAACAACAAAATAATACACCTGTATTAATTCTAGCTTTACTAGGGTTAGCTAGTATATTTTACTTAACAATTGTATACAAAAATACTTTTGGTGAGAGAGATACTTTCCGCATGGCAATGGGTGTTATTGACTCGATCACATCTAATAAACCATTAGGAAGCAGTATGCTTTATGGTCGTGATATCTCTTTTGCATACTTTGTATTATTAGATTTTTTTAGGCCAATTTTTAAAACAAATTTGGCTTTGATAATTCCTTTTATGAACTATATAAATGCCTTGAGTGCTATTTTGATGGTTATACCTTTCTTCTTTTTAGTTAAGAGGTATTGGGGAACAACTATAGCCTTATTAGCAAATATATTACTAATATCTATCCCAGCTTGGAGGGCAACCAGCCAATATGGACATCCCATGACTGAAGCTGTATTATTCATGTTCATAGGATTAGCCTTGATTGGTTATCGTTCGTTCCTAAGATCATTGAGATTAGGATGGAATAAATTAATTTTATTGGATGTACTAATTATTGCTGCTTTTGCTTTATGTTTAATGTTCAGGCTTGATGCAATCCTAATGTTTCCTCTAATTCCAGCCTGTCTTCTTCTCGAAAACTATCCTTTTAAAAAGATTGTTTCTACTTCCATTTTATATAGTGTTTTTCCAATAATTCTTTTTAAAGTAATGCAATCTCAACTTCCAGTGATTCCTGGTCAAGAAAGTAATGGAATACTTGATCAACTTTTATTATGGAATAATCCTGTTAGATACGTTGATAATTTTTTGCGTGGTAACCTACTTTTTATTTGGGGCTTAAATCCTTTAATCTGTGTAATATTTGTCATCTCCTGCATTTATTTGGTGTATAAACAACGTAATTATTCAACTTTATTTTTTATCTTACCAACAGTCTTATTAAATTACATATTTTGGCTACCCAATGCTGCTCCACCCCGTCATTTTATTTATTTAGCTCCTGTTGCAGCAATTAGTATGGCAATTTTCTTAACAGATATTTTCCCAACAGTTAAATCCTTTGTAAAAAATAATAGAAATACAGGAGTAGCACTCACAGCAATTTTAACATTTTCTCTTTTGATAAGCTATAAATATTCCTATCCTGTTCCAATGTCGAAGAAATACTCTTACACAGTGCAACAACTAGGTAACAAATTACAACAATTAAAGCCAATAAATAAGCCAATTTTTGTAATTGGGGATACGATTCCGGCAGTGGTTCAAATGCAACTTCTGTCAAAAGATACAAAGGTTAAGTATGAAAAAACAAATATTCTTACAGACGATGATATTAAAGCACAAGAAAAATCTACTTTTAAACCCAAACCTGTATACATAAATGTAATACTCGTAGAGAATAAAAACAATAAATTTATATGTTATTTCCAAGGTTGGAAAACAAAAATAAATGAAATCAAGAGATTTTTCTTGGAAACAGATAAATATTCCCAAGGTTATATTGTGTTAGATATGTTAGATAGAAATGCTAATAAAATTGATATTGAACCATCTAGCTTGACTAATAAATTAGAGGTTTTAAAATTATAATTTTAAAACCTGAGAAGAAAGATAAAAGAGGAGTTTTGCCGATTATTCTGAAGGCTGTATTATTTAGCTGACTAAAGTAGCGAATAACTTCACTTATTTTTTAATTCATTAATTTATTCTGCTTTCCAAAAGCAAGATTTTCAAAAATTAATGAAAGGGCAAATTGAAACAAATTAGGTTGTGTTAGAAAAAAAGTAGGAGTATTCTAGTGTGGAACTTAAAAACTGGTATTTTATTACTCACATTGAGTTGCATTATTGCAACTGGTGTAGCACTATATCTGATTGGCGGTATTGAACCAGCAAAAATTCAAGCATTGCTGAAATCTTCTGGAATCTGGGCACCTATTATTTATGTTGCCTTGTACGTTGTGGCAACTATGTTAGTTTTGCCCTCAACAGTGCTTAATTTGACTGGAGGTGCAATTTTTGGCCCTTGGCTGGGTACTTTCTGGACTAGTGTTGGAGCAGTTATTGCAGCAATAATTGCCTTTATTTTTACTCGGACTATTGGACGCAAAACAGTTGCAAACCGACTAGCAGGACGCTGGCAAGCTATGGATGCTGAAGTGCGTCGTGGAGGGCTTTTTTATATGTTTGCCATCCGACTAGTACCGATCATGCCATATGGTTTGGTCAACTTTGTCGCTGGACTGACTTCGATCAGCTTTAAAGATTATGTTGTAGGTACAACACTTGGTACTGTTCCTAGTGTCTTACCTTTTGTACTACTAGGTAGTTCTGGTCTGAAGGCAGTCAATACAGGCGATTTCTTGCCGTTACTACTCGCCTTAGGCTTATCTGGAATACTGGTAGGAGGATCTACTTGGTATCGCCATCGTCGGACTTTTCCCAAAAAAGCTGTAGAAAACCTGAAAAAATCAGAATCTTCAGATTACACAAATCCGAACAATAAATTATGATAATCTGACTTGAGTCTTGCTAGGTATACTGAGAACCAAACCTTTATTATAACAAGCAGTGCGTCAGCTTGTCTGTTCAAAAATTAAACGGGATTTATAGATGATACCAAAGTATTCATTGATTGTTCCAATTTATAATGAAGAAGAAATTATTCCTGAACTTTACTGCAGACTCAGTGCAGTAATGAATCGGATGGATGGTCCTGTAGAATTAATTTTAATCAATGATGGTAGCCGCGATCGCTCCCTACAATTACTACGAGACCTCCATCAAAAAGACCCGCGTATTTGCTATCTGAGCTTTGCTCGTAACTTTGGTCACCAGATTGCAGTCACTGCTGGTCTTAATTTTGTCCGGGGTCAAGTTATCGTCATCCTTGATGCTGACTTACAAGATCCACCAGAACTAATCCCAGATATGATTCAAAAATGGCGACAGGGCTATCAAGTCGTCTACGCTCAACGCACTCAACGCCTCAAAGAAGGATGGTTTAAGCGTTTTACTGCCTACTTTTTTTATCGCCTTCTCAAAAAGCTTGCAGATGTAGAGATTCCTACTGATACTGGTGATTTTTGTTTAATGGATCGGCAGATCGTAGATATTCTCAATTCTATGCCAGAACGCAACCGCTACATTCGTGGTCTGCGTTCTTGGGTTGGCTTTCAGCAAACAGCAATTCGGTTCCAGCGCAACCCCCGCTTTGCTGGGGAAGTTAAATACACTTTCAGCAAATCCTTGGCGCTTGCCATTAATGGTCTAGTATCCTTTTCAATAGTGCCACTGCGGTTATCAACCTACTTGGGGTTAGTAGCAGCGGTGGCGGCTATCTTGATGGCTTTATTAGTCTTGTATTGGCGTCTTTTTCTGCCCCATTCGCCTTTAACTGGGTTTACAATTATTTTGATGGCAATTTTCTTTCTGGGATCTGTGCAGTTAGTCAGTGTTGGCATCTTAGGCGAATATATAGGGCGGATCTACGAAGAAGTTAAAGCTAGGCCCCTCTATACTTTGGCTGAGGTAGGTGGTTTACATTACAAATCCTCCAAGTCAACGAAGAATTCTGACAAACTAGGTAATTTAGAAGATGCTGCTATTCAAAATGTAGACAAGTATTGACATTGGTTTTGATTTTTGCAAGCCGCACACTCGTGACTTTTAGTCATGAGTTAGGCTTTCCATATTTCCATATTCATCGATATTTCTTAAAGAAAAAGTTTGTGGGCTAGAAAGTAAAGTTAGTGCGGAGCGCACCTACCCAAATCGGATCGTTATTATCGTTATGTTCTGGTTTGGTAATCAGATAAATATCTGGAGTAATAGTGATGTTATCATTCACCCGGTAAGTGTAAAAAGCCTCTAAGTGTAAAGAGGTACTTGGATCTTCCCGAAGAAGCCCAGCCCTATTTCTATAATCACTACTCGTGACTTTAGGTGGTATTCCAACGATAATCCCACCCAGATTGCCTTTTTTAAGCAAGTCTGGAAAACCAACTGTGAGCGCAGTATTAATGATCGTCGCATCACTATCACCTCCTCTGTTCTGGTGGGCGCGTGTATAGCCGAACCAACCACCCAAACTCAAGCTCGGAGTAGCTCTCCAGTTAAATTGAAGTCCGAAGTTATTAGTTGTAGTGGAGTTTTGTTCAAAAGGATTTCTGGCGAAAATGCTACCTGTCCCACCAGTGACGTTAAAATTAGGGTCAGCACCAGTAGTGTTATCACTATAGTATTTACGGGTGTAGGTCAGACCAATATCTAGCTGGCGACTGGGCGATATAGTTAGCTGTACAACTGCCGCATTGGTGCCATTGAAAAGTCCTTTCCCGCTGACTGCTTGATTAACTTTAGAGTCATCTGCTATGTAACCTAAGCTTAATTGCAATCGATCGCTAAACTTATAAGCCAAAGCTGCACCAGCACCATCAAAACCAGGTCGGTAAACAGTAGGGTTGAATGCGGAAAACCGGGAAGCAGCACCATTTAACCCACCAATGGAGCCATTTAAGGTGGGATTAAACACAGCTGGTTGAAGTGCTCTAGTACCTACCCAGACAGTAGCTTTTGAGCCTAATGGGAAACGATATGTTAACTGACTAAGATACGTATCAGCTCTCCCCTCACCATCAAAGGTAAAACGGGTCATGGCGGTTCCGGTAGTAGCTGTCAAGTTAGGAATGTTATTTCCTGCTGTTAAAAGAGTGGTTAGTTGATCTTTGCCAGTAAAGCTCGTTTGAAAGTTAAGTCTGGCACGGTAAGCAAAGAAGGTTTGAGTGTTATCTGTAGTATCATTAGCAGGAGTATTATTGGCGCGATCGCCAAATGTATCTGCTACCAAGAATATTGCGTCACCAACCAGTTTGGTAGTTGTAGAGAATTGATTAGCTTCTACCTTAGCTTGACGCGTTTCTAAAGCATCTATCTTTTTACCTAAGGCGGTGAGTTCAGGTGCAAATTGTTCTTGCAGCTTTTGCAGAGTAGCCAAGTCTTCCTTTCGTACCAACTCTCCAGTGCTAGTAGCAATCAATTCCTTGAGGCGATCGAGGGCTGCATTTAAGCCTGCGGCAAATTCATAACGAGTCAGCGCCCGATTACCTTTAAATGTGCCATCTGGATATCCTGTAATCACACCATAACGTTCAACTAGAGACTGTAATGCTTGAAAGGCCCAATCTCTAGGATTAACATCAGATAGTTGCGAAACAGATGTAACTTGCTCCATGCGATCGCTAGCGACTGCTAAAACTGGAACTTTTGATCTGCTAAGAGAAGGTTCAAAAGATGATTCAGGTGAAGTACTTTGAGTAATGGTAGTTGGGGTAATTTTTTCAATTGGTATTAATTGCTGTGTCGGCTGTGTTGTCTTTTCTACTTCAGCAGCGAGTGTAACTGAAGACAGGACTACAAGTCCACCGAACAAAGTAGGAATCACTAGCAAATAATTCCACAAGACTTTAGACATGGGTTGTTTGTTCCTCACACAATATCAACTAAATTCCGCTGCTCAATCTTCTTCGGTAGCTACAAGACTTTGTGCAAGAGCGAACATCTGTATATATAATTCTTGAAATTTCTTCGATTTCCAAGTAGGGCATACATCTGTACGCTCCTAGAGCTAATTCATTTGTTGCAAAGACTTAGCGCTGTTTCACCGCTACACATTTACTTTCAAAAAAGTAATTTTTTTTAAAAGACTTCTGGTAAAAACTTTTGACAATTTATAAACTTTAGACGCTAAACAGCTGATTAGCTATTAGCTACTTTCACTCTTGCTCGAACTCTGAAAAACATTGGTAGATGCCTTGAGCCGGAATAGGATTCCTTGCTCTTGTTTGGAAAAATTTCTTAAACAACGGTAAATCTATCGAAATTAAGTACTTTATGTACTAACATTGGATATTTGCACAAAACGCCGTAAAAAGCAAGGCTATTGGGATAGATAATAGAATTTATTTTACATAACTTTATGTTTGAATTTGTTTGCTAAAAAGCTTGCTTTTTGTCGAAAACTGTGAAAAGCTTTGTTATATTAAAAACTACGGTTTATCTATCAAGATAAAGTATTTAACTTGATGCCAATCTGGTGGCAACCTGTCTTAAGGAGCCACAATTTAAGGCTACTAGTAAGCCCTAGAGTAGATAGATAAACAGATTCCTGAATATTTATTTTGCAGCATCGATGGGGTGAAGACTTGATGCTTAAGACTTTATCGATGGGGGGAAATTGTAAATGCTGAAGACGTTAACAACTGATTTTGAACTCGACTTAGAAGCAGATGTGCTTGTGATTGGAGGTGGCCCAGCTGGAACTTGGGCGGCATGGAGTGCTGCATCAACTGGAGCTAGAGTTGTGCTCGTAGACAAAGGATATTGTGGTACGACTGGATGCGCTGCTGCATCTGGTAATGGTGTGTGGTATGTGCCACCCGATCCAGAAGCACGGGAAACAGCAAAGGCAAGTCGGGAATCGTTGGGTGGGTTTTTATCCGATCGCAACTGGATGGATCGAGTCCTGAATCAGACCTATGTAAACGTCAATCAGTTAGCACACTGGGGTTATCCCTTTCCCACCGACGACGAAGGCAAACCCTATCGGCGATCGCTGCAAGGGCCAGAATATATGCGGCTGATGCGGCGGCAAATTCAACGGGTAGGAGTCAAGATTTTAGACAACAGCCCCGCCTTAGAACTACTGGTAGATGACGATGGTGCTGTTGGTGGTGCAACGGGTGTAAACCGTCAAACTGATAGTAAATGGATAGTGCGATCGCCAGCCACGATCATTGCTACAGGCGGCTGTGCTTTCTTGAGTAAAGCGTTAGGATGCAACGTCCTGACAGGGGATGGTTATCTGATGGCGGCTGAAGCAGGTGCTGAGATGTCGGGTATGGAATTTTCTAATGCTTATGGCATCTCCCCCGCCTTTTCTTCAGTTACCAAAACCCTGTTCTATAATTGGGCAACCTTCACCTACGAAGACGGGACTGTGATTCCGGGGGCAAGTTCTCATAGACGTTCAGTAATTGCCCAGACATTGCTGCAACAGCCAGTTTACGCCATCATAGACAAAGCGGCTGAATCGATGCGCTCATCTATGCGTTTAGCACAGCCTAACTTCTTTTTACCCTTTGACCGTGCAGGCATTGATCCATTTACCCAACGTTTCCCTGTGACTCTGCGCCTAGAGGGAACTGTGCGCGGTACCGGAGGAATTCGGATTGTAGATGAGAGTTGTAGCAGTTCTGTACAGGGACTCTATGCTGCTGGAGATGCAGCCACACGCGAACTGATTTGTGGTGGATTCACTGGTGGTGGTAGTCACAATGCGGCTTGGGCAATATCTTCTGGCTATTGGTCTGGGAAATCGGCTGCTGAATATACGCGCAGTTTGGGAGAACAGAAAACTCAACGCGATGTTAAGGGTGTTGGAGAAGTAGTATTACAAAGTGGAAGCGATCGCTCTCAAATGGCAACTAATGAAATTATTCAAGCAGTCCAAGCTGAAGTATTTCCCTACGAAAAGAACTATTTCCGTACAGAACAAGGCTTAACCGAGTCTTTAGGTAGGCTAAATCATCTTTGGCAAGAACTCCGCAGTAGCCAGGTAACGTCAGATAAAGAACTAATCCGGGCGCGAGAAGCTGCGGCGATGGTAGCCACAGCCCGATGGATGTACAGCAGTGCCATTGAACGTAAAGAAACTCGTGGTATGCACAGACATCTAGACTATCCAGAACTTGATGCTAACCAGCAACATTACCTGATTAGTGGCGGATTAGATCAAGTTTGGGTGAAGGTTCAGCCTTTAGAGAGTACAGAAAAGTTACCGTTACCATCCAAAATAGGAGCGTTAGTGTGATTGAGTTGGTCAGCGAGTCGCGATGTATAAATTGTAATATCTGCGTAAATATTTGCCCGACCAACGTGTTTGACCGTGTACCTGATGCACCGCCAACCATTGCCAGACAGAGTGACTGCCAAACCTGTTATATGTGCGAATTGTATTGTCCAGTAGATGCTCTTTATGTTGCACCAGAAAGCGACATGCAGACTTCAGTCAACGAGGCAGAATTGGCAGAAGTTGGGCTACTGGGTAGTTACCGTGAAAACATTGGTTGGGGACATAAACGTACTTCAACAGCAAAAGTCGATCAAACATTCCAAATTTTGAAGCAGATGAAATAGTACAGCGGAGAAAATAGTCATGCTGTCGTTCAAAGCAGGAACAGGTTCTATCGGTAAAAATATAGCCATTTTCAATTTTGTAAGGTACAGGTATGCAGACAGACCTAACCCCTTTGGGGAAGTCAAAAGGAGCCAGTGCGTTGGGCGGCTCTGCCGACTTGTTCGCGCAGCGTCTCCGACAGGAGAAGCAACTGGCGTTCAAAAGTCAAAAGTCAAAACTGTACTTCACCCAATCGATAACCGCTATAAACTTCCTTCAAAATTATCAACCTCATTAACTTGTGTCCTACTGCTACTAACTACAGCATGTAGCCAAGGCGAAACTAAATCTGCTCAATCCATTCAGGGTATTAATACTAATAGTGCTGTAGCTGCATCTAACAACATTTCTACGCTACGAATAGGTTATGTAGGTAGTGTAGAACCTACAGGGCCACTTGGTTGGGCAAAGAAAAAGGGAATATTAGATCATGAGCTACAAAAATTAGGATTTAAAAACATTACTTTTGCGCGATTTCCTAACGGGCCGGATCTAAATGAGGCGCTTGTCGCAGGTCAATTAGACGTTGGTTCTTTAGGCGATACACCAGCCATAGTTCTGAGAGCTAGAGGTGTTGAAACCCGACTGCTGCGAATCACCCAATTTAATACAACCGCCTGGCTAGTTGCGAAAAAGAATGGCCCGCGATCGCTCGCTGAACTTAAAGGTCAAAAAATAGCTACCCAAAAAGGTTCTTATATGCATCGATACCTGTTGGGTCTGTTAGCTGAAGCTAAAATTGACAAAGATGTAAAAGTTGTCCACTTGATGACTACTGAGGCAAAAGCAGCTTTAGAACGTGGTGATGTAGCAGCTTATGCAACTTCAAGTGATCTGGGGCCTTTTCTGAAATCACAAGGGTTTCCAGTGATTGATTCTTCTGCGAATCATCAGGGTCTTTCAGGAACATCATTAGTTGTAGCGACTGAAAGCTTTCTGGATAAACAGCCTGATTTTCCCCAGAAATTTAACGCAATTCTCACAGAAGCAACCAAGGATTTAATAGCTAATTCTGAAGAATATTATCAGTACCACGCCCAAACCACTAAATATCCCGTCGATATCATCAAAGTATCGTTCCCACTCCAACAGGTGTCAGAAGAACCATTACCAGCCGAGGGTGTGAAACTTTTAGAAGGCACTAAGAATTTTTTAGTTTCGCAGGGTTTAGCAAAGTCGAATTTTAAATTAACAGATTGGGCTGTGAACAAACAACAGCGTTAATTTTATCTGTCATCCCAGATGCGGGAGTAGGGGAAGCAGAAATCAGTGACTTTTCTAAGCAAGAAAAACAGATTTTTGTAATTAAGTCTTTCAAAAACGCAATTTTTAGCATCAAAGGCTTAACTCCCAAGCTCAAAGGCTTAACTCTCAAGCTTAAAGGCTTAACTCCCAAGCTTAAAGGCTTAACTCTTAAGTTTAAAGGCTTAACTCTCAAGCTTAAAGGCTTAACTCCTAAGCTTAAAGGCTTAACTCTCAAGCTTAAAGGCTCAACTCTTAAGTTCAAAGGCTTCCTACTTCCCTGGTGACCAATAATTCCTTGATGTACAGAGCTAATAAATTTATTTGTCAAATCAATCCAAAATCTAAAATCCAAAATTGTTTGACCAATTCATTTGAAAATTCAGGTAACATGGTATGACTATTGCACTAGACCGTCCAAAAAAAACTAAGTCTGCTCAAATTCGGGAAAAACTGGGTTATCCGATCATCGACACCGATGTACATACCCAAGAGTTTCCTCCAGCATTCTTAGACTATTTAGAGCAAGTTGCTGGAACTGCTATCGCACAACGTTTTCAAGAACACTTACCTGGTGCATCTCGCTCTAAATGGTTCAACCAATCTTGGGAAGAACGCCGCACTCACCGCACCGCCCGCCCTCCCTTCTGGACTCGTCCCACCAATGATCCCCTAAATTTAGCTACCGTTAGTTTGCCGAAGTTGCTGCACGAACGCTTGCAAGAAGCAGGTACAGACTTTGCCGTTGTGTACCCAAACTTGGCAACAATGGCACCGCACATCGGTAATGAAGAAATGCGGCGGGCTGTTTGCCGTGCAGCTAACACCTACCACGCTGATATTTTCCGCCCTTATAGCGATCGCTTAACACCCATTGCTTCCATTCCCATGAATACGCCTGAAGAGGCGATCAAAGAATTGGAATATGCGGTGAAAGTGCTGGGACTCAAAGCAATTCAAATCCCCGGACATATCCGCCGCCCGATTCCCGCTTTCGAGAAGTATGGCGAAGAAGTAGCCAACGAAGCCATTTGGATTGACACCTTTGGCTTGGATAGCAAATATGATTACGATCCCTTCTGGGCGAAGTGCGTAGAACTTAAAGTTGTACCCACCACCCACTCTTCCGGTATGGGCTGGATAAATCGGCGTTCGATTAGCAATTACCAATACAATCATATTGGTCACTTTGCATCGGCTGCGGAAGCACTATGTAAATCTCTGTTCTTTGGTGGTGTAACTCACCGCTTCCCCACACTCAAGTTTGCCTTTTTAGAAGGAGGTTCAGCTTGGGGTGCTAGTTTGTACACCGATTTGATTTGGCACTGGGATACCCGCAATAAAGATCATATGGTGGAAAACAACAATCCCGCCAATGTTAATTATGAAGAACTGCTAGAATTATATACCCGCTATGGTGATGAATTAGTACATGGTCGTTTGGATCAGCTAGGCAGTGGTTTAGGTTTCCACGCTGACTTAGTATCTCCCTTAGAACCAGGTGATTTGGATGAATTCGCTGTTGCGGGAGTTACCAAGCCAGAAGATATCCGCGATCGCTTCTTGAATCATTTCTACTTCGGTACAGAATCAGATGATACCCGTGTAGCTCAAGCCTTTAACCGCAAAGCTAATCCTTATGGCGATCGCGTTAAAGCATTCTTGGGTTCCGATTCTGGTCACTGGGACGT
Organism: Nostoc sp.; assembly: GCF_036917195.1. GTDB lineage: Bacteria > Cyanobacteriota > Cyanobacteriia > Cyanobacteriales > Nostocaceae > Nostoc. Next base: position 87,501 of record NZ_JBALDG010000093.1, on the reverse strand, counting down.
ACCTGATATTACTGCGATCGCTGCCAATACCTATTCAATGGTAGAACGCAAGATTATCACTGAAGAAGATTTGCAATATTTCCTGTCAATTCATCCCTTGGAGTTATACACCAGCCTAAATCGTGACTTCTTCAAAGGTACGGCTGTCGAGAAAACCGCAGATGAATTTTTGGCTACGAAAAGGTAAGAGACGCGATAAATCGCCGTCTCTACAAAGGATTGTTTCTTGACGGCGATTTATGGTGTTTTTGCCAATGCCTGTAAACATTTGATGAGGATAAAATATCATGACGATCGCTCTAGACCGTCCACAAAAAACCAAGTCTGCTCAAATTCGGGAAAAACTTGGTTATCCGATCATTGACACCGATGTACATACTCAGGAATTTGAACCAGCAGTCTTGGATTATTTAGAGCAAGTTGGTGGAACTGCACTTGTCGAACGTTTCAAAGAAAATTTACCAGGATCTTCCCGCTTTAAGTGGTATAAACAAACTTGGGAAGAACGTTTTGCTTATCGCTCCAATCGCCCTAACTGGTGGGGTCGTCCCACAAAAAATACTTTGAATTTGGCTACCATTAGCTTACCCAAGTTGCTGCATGAGCGCTTGCAAGAAGCAGGTACAGACTTTGCCGTGGTGTACCCCAACTTGGCAACTTTGGCCCCGAATATCGGCAACCAAGAAATGCGGCGGGCTGTTTGTCGGGCAGTTAACACCTACCATGCTGACATTTTCCGCCCTTATAGCGATCGCTTAACACCCATTGCCGCGATTCCACTGCACACTCCCGAAGAAGGGATTGAAGAGTTGGAATATGCAGTGAATGTAGTGGGACTTAAAGCGATTCAAATCCCCGGTTACGTCCGTCGTCCAATTCCTGCCTTTGAGAAGTATGGCAAAGAAGTCGCTAACGAAGTGGTTTGGATTGATAACTTTGGCTTAGATAGCCAGTATGATTACGATCCATTCTGGGCTAAGTGCGTAGAACTGAAAGTTGTACCTACAACTCACGCTTCTAGCCAAGGTTGGACAACTCAGCGTTCTGTTACCAACGCCCAGTACAATCACATAAATCACTTTGCCTTTGCAGCAGAAGCATTATGCAAATCGCTGTTCTTTGGTGGAGTTACTCGCCGCTTCCCGCAATTAAAGTTTGCCTTTTTAGAAGGTGGTTCAGCTTGGGGTGCTAGTCTATACGCTGATATTATTTGGCACTGGGAAACCCGCAATAAACAACATTTGTTGTCAAATAACAATCCTGCTATTATCGACAAGGAAGCATTAGTAGAGTTATATACTCGCTACGGTGGCGAACTGGTAGATGGACGCTTAGATAAAATTGGTGATGGTTTAGGATTCCATCATCAACTATTGTCTCCAGAAGATCCAGGCGAACTCGACGAATTTGAACTAGCAGGAATTGATCAGCCAGAAGATGTGCGCGATCGCTTCTTGAATCATTTCTACTTCGGTACAGAATCAGACGATACCCGTGTAAGCCAAGCATTTAACCGTGCTGCTAATCCCTTTGGGGACAGAGTTAAAGCCTTCTTAGGTTCCGATTCCGGCCACTGGGATGTGCCTGATATCACCGCCGTTACTGCCAACGCCTACTCAATGGCAGAACAGGAAATCATTACCGAAGAAGACCTCCGCTACTTCCTCTCAATCCATCCCTTGGAGTTGTACACCAGTCTTAATCAAGACTTCTTCAAAGGTACAGGTGTTGAGAAAGCCGCAAACGAATATCTGGCGGCTAAGAAATAACTGTCATTAGTCATTGGTCATTTGCTAAGGACACAGGACTAAGACAAAGGACAATTACAACGTTCCATGTTCCATTTCCTCTGTTCACTTGTAGGGTGGGTCTTGCCCACTCTACATTTCTCTTAAATAACGAACCGCAGAGGCGCAGAGGACACGGAGAAATGAGAGTTTAAAAAATATCCTAAAACTGATGCAAAAATTCTTTCTATTTCTCCTCCCTCTGTGTTCTCTGCGTCTCTGTGGTTCGTTTATTTGGATAATTTATTTCTTGGAAATCCCTAAAAGAATGATTTGATTATGGTGCTAGATATTACAAAACCAAAGGACTACATAGACCTAGCAGCTTCTCTATCCAAGGAACTTGCTCAATCCGCAGTTGAACGGGATGCCCAAGCCGGAATTCCAGAAGAGGAAATTAATAGACTGCGTGAGACTGGCTTGCTACCACTGATTGTGCCTAAGCAATATGGTGGAATTGGTGCAACTTGGATTGATGCCTTAAAAATTGTCAGAAAGCTATCAAAAGCAGATGGATCAATTGGTCAATTATATGGTAATCATCTCAATTTAACAGCTTTAGCTCATGTTTCCGGCACGCCGTCCCAAAAGGAAAAATATTATAGAGAAACTGCTAAAAATAACTTATTTTGGGCAAACGCCATCAATACGCGGGATACTCGGCTGAAAATTAACCCAGAAGGCGAGAATTTTCGGATTAATGGTGTTAAAAGCTTTGGTACGGGTATTTCCGTTGCAGATTATCGGGTATTCTCCGCTTTGGAAGATGGTGTAGAGTTGCCCTTTATATTTATAATTCCTAAAGACAGAGAAGGGTTAGTTTCCAATCAAGATTGGGACAATATTGGGCAACGTCGCACTGATAGCAGTAGTTATACATTTAACAATGTCCTAGTAGAAAAAGATGAGATTTTGGGGCCACCTAATCCCCCTGATAGTGCCTTCTCAACTTTTCTTGGCATTATTGCCCAGCTAACAAAAACCAACGTTTATCTAGGAATTACTAAAGGAGCCTTTGCCGCTGCTCGTGAATATACTAAAACTATTACTAAACCGTGGATTACATCAGGAGTAGATAATGCTACTCAAGATCCATATATTCTGCATCATTACGGTGACTTTTGGGTGGAAATTCAAGCTGCGATCGCTCTAGCTGACCAAGCAGCCTTGAAGGTGCAAGCAGCATGGGAAAAAGATGTAGAACTCACTCATCAAGAAAGGGGAGAAGTAGCAATCGCAGTTTCCGCAGCCAAAGCATTAGCCACCCGTGTAGGTATAGATATTACCAACCGCATCTTTGAAGTTACGGGAACTCGCGCCACTGCAACCAAATATGGATTTGACCGTTACTGGCGAGATTTGCGAACCTTTACCCTGCACGATCCTGTGGATTACAAATTGCGAGCGATCGGCGATTGGGTACTTAACGAGCAGCTACCCATTATCACTCAATATTCTTAGGTCATTGGTTATTTCTCTCTCCACCTTTATCCTCAAAGACGCGATGAATCGCGTCTCTACTCACTAATCCAAAATTGATATGACTCAACTAAAAACACTTCCTACTTATGACCCAAGTTTATTTGAAGGAGCCGCTGAGGGCTACGCTCAATATAGAACCAAATACCCACCGATTGTATTCGATAAACTAGCTGAAATATTTAATCTCAATGGTCAAGGACGACTCCTTGATTTGGGTACTGGGCCAGGATTAATTTCAATTCCTCTGCGAACCAAATTTGAAGAAGTTGTGGCGATCGATCCCGATCCCGACATGATTGCAGAAGCTAAACGGCAAGCAGCAGCAGTCGGAGCAAATAATATTACTTGGTTAGAACAAGGAGCAGAGTTAATCGACGCTAGTCTAGGGAAATTTAAGTTAGCCACTATTGGTAGAGCCTTCCACTGGATGGAACGTGAATTAGTACTTGAGAGCCTTTATGAATTGCTTACTGATGATGGTGGATTAGCACTGCTTCAAACTGGTGATAATCCTTGGGAAAGCAATTTACCTTGGAAACAAGCTGCTGTTGGAGTAGTGAAAAAATGGTTAGGTAAAGAACGCCGAACTGGCTTACGAGGACAAGGCACTCGTAAGCCAGTCGATCCTCCCCATGAAGTCGTAATTGGCAATTCGGCTTTTGCTCGTCAAAAAACCTATGAAGTATTATTTGAAAAATCTTGGACTGTCGATAGCTATCTCGGCTACTTATACACTACAGCTTTCTCTCTGAAAATTTTCTATGGTGATAACGCCCCAGCATTTGAAAAGGATCTTAGAGAAGCGTTACTAGCAGTTGAGCCGTCTGGAGATTTTACAGAAGAACTCAAAGCTACAATTCTAGTCGCTTGGAAGCACTAGCAAAATTGCACGCAAATAAAACAGAGTTCCATTCACAAATTTCAATCTTCCACTAGCACAACATTGGAGTGGGTCTTTCTCACTCCACTTCCTAAATTTTTGCCTCCTAACTATTAAATTCTCAGTTCCTCGAGTCGTTTCAGGGTGGGTTATACTCACTCTCTTTCTTAATTTCATAGATAAAGTTTAAAAAATAAAAAATATTTCTTTTAATTTTTAAATAACTTAATAAAAAATATTTTTTGCTTTTTGACATTGCAATTAATCATCACTGTTTTGACCACTTAGAGGAAAATCAATAAAACAACCTATGCCAGCTTTAAAAGGAAAGTTTGAATTTAGAAAAAGCCCGATAACAACACGTCGTTCTTTATTATTTGCTTTGGGCTACTGCTTAATGCTATCGACGACCCTATCAAGTTGTGGTGAAGCCAAAAATAACACTCAACAGTCAACAGTTTCTCCTGAATCTGTAGTTTCATCTAGCACTACAGAGAAGTCAACTGAGAAACAAGTAGTACGGATTGTACGTTCAAAACAACTTACCGCTTTAGCAGTTTTAGAAAAACAGGGTTCCTTAGAAAAGCGATTAGAGCCTCTAGGTTTTAAAGTGCAGTGGACTGAGTTTGCGGCTGGGCCACAACAGTTAGAAGCCCTGAATGCAAATGGACTGGATATCGCATCTACAGCCGAATCGCCTCCTGTATTTTCCCAAGCAGCAGGAGCGCCTCTTGTTTATCTAGCTAATACACATCCTAGTGGGAAATCTATCTCACTTTTAGTTCCTGTAAACTCTCCGATTAAAAGTGTTACCGACTTAAAAGGCAAAAAAGTGGCTTTCCAGAAAGCCTCCATTGGCCACTATCTATTAGTTAAGGCATTAGAAGATGTGGGATTGAAACTGAGCGATGTCCAATCAGTTTTTTTAGCACCGGCAGATGCAAATGCGGCATTCAGTCAGAACAAGGTGGATGCTTGGTATATTTGGGAGCCATTTGGTACTAGAAATGTACAAAATAAAATCGCTCGTGTTTTAGCAGATGGCGGTAAGTTGAGGGATACGGGCAACTTTTACTCAACCTCGCGCCAATTTTATCAAGCTCATCCTGATGTAATCAAAGTGTTTTTAGAGGAGCTAGAAAAGAAAGAAATCTGGACTAAGGATCATCCCAAAGAAGTAGCACAACTGCTCGCTCCTGTAACTCAGCTAGATCCACCGACTCTAGAAATAATGCATGATAAATATGACTATGGGCTGGTACCAATTACTGAGAAAACCATTATCAAGCAACAGGAAGTTGCAGACAAGTGGTACAGCTTAGGACTTATCCCCAAGAAGGTGAATGTTAGAGACGGGTTTTTGACACCTGAAGAGTACGCCAAAATTACTCCCTCAGAAGTGTTAGCGAATAAGTAGTTATCGCCAAGAAGAAACTAAAACATAGGAAAATGTTATGCCTACCTCGACTTTGACAGAGGTTAAAATTAAGTCTATTGATGCCCCTTTGGGAGCCATAGTTACCGATCTTGATGCCAGTCAACCTATTGCACCTGAAGTAATATTACAACTTAAGAAAGCTCTGCGCGATCGCCATATCTTGATCTTCAAAAAGCAACAACTCTCTGATGAACAGCTTTTGAACTTTTCTTTATACTTTGGCGCACTCTTTGTACCATCTGATGAAACTCCAGTATTGGCTTCTAAACCAGGAGAAACTCCGGTGGTGATTTTGATTTCCAACGTCGATGGTGGCTATACCGGTACTGGAGAACTAACTTTCCATTCTGACCACAAATGGACTCACACCCCATCTAGTGGTTCGCTTCTTTATGCTTTGGAAATACCTTCTCAAGGTGGAAATACTTATTGGTTAAATACCAATTTGGCCTATGAGGCGTTAGACAAAACTACCAAAGAACGGATTGCAGATTTACAGTTAATTACCTACAACCCATTCTTGCGAGATCGGAATGCACCCCGCTCTTTGTATCGTTTAGACAAGAATATTCCCTTAATAAGTCCTATCTTTCCCCATCCTCTAGTTAGGACACATCCTGAGAGTGGTAAAAAGCATCTTTACTTAGATGTTGCTACAGAAGTGGAAATTGTCGGGTTAGAGCCTGAAGAAGGATCTAAACTGATTGAACAGTTGAGGCAACATCTAAATCAACCCAAGTTTTACTACCAACACAAATGGTCTGTAGGTGATATTGTCTACTGGGATAATCAAGCTACCTTGCATTATCGTCAAGCATTCGATCCGAATGAGCGACGGGTATTAAAGCGGGTTAGCCTTGCAGGTAGTCGTCCCTTTTAGTCTCTATATCTGAAGTAGAGATGCAATAAATTGCGTCTTTACAAAACCAGAATCATAAGTTAAAATTATCCACCCTAATTCATAAATCAGATAGAAGAAAAACTTGAGTTATTAGGTAAAAATATTTCACTAAAATAAGCTAAATAACATGTAAAATATATATTAAAAAATTAGAAACGAATAAATTATTTTATAATTTTGTATTGCGTTAAATTATATTAATATATATTATTAAAAAATAAAAATAGTATTTATAAACACGTTATTAAAGTTAAATAATAGATAAAGTTTAGACGTAAAATAATAGTTTTCAAACATTATAGGTGGAATCAAAAACAGAAATTAATTTATTGAAGATTTGATTTTCTTTAAATCAGAGATTATTTTTAACTGAAGGTATAAAAATGTTTAGCAATACCGTTAAAATTAAGTCACCAATAATCAAAAAAGTAGTATTATTTGTAATGCCTGGTTTTTTGGCTTTATCTACCACATTAACAAGTTGTACGTCAACCAGCGATAAGACAAATACTGCAACTGAACCGAAAGCAGATCCAGCAGCGACAAAAACCATTACTTTTAAAACAAAAGTGCTGCGAATTGGGTATCAAAGCTCTGGTGATTTAGTTAGAGTAACAGGAGTTTTAGAAAAACGTTTAGAACCCTTGGGTGTCAAAGTTGAATGGGCACAATTTGCCCAAGGTCCGCAACTCATGGAAGCGATGAATGTCGGCAAAATTGATATTGGATCAGTTGGAGAAACTCCTCCCATTTTTGCCCAAGCTGCTGGTGCAAGAATCGTCTATCTTGCTGGTAGACGAATTACTGCTACTTCAGGGAAAGGGAGTGCGATCGCAGTTCCTAAAGGTTCTCCAATTAATACTTTAGCCCAAATCAAAGGACAAAAAGTCGTCTTTCAAAAAGGTTCAGCGTCTCACTATTTCATTATCAAAGCTTTAGAAGAAGTGGGCTTAAAATACAGTGATATTAAAGTCTTGAGTATGCCCAATGTTGAAGCCCGTGGTGCATTTATTCAAGGCACTATTCCAGTTTGGGTAACTGGCGATCCTCATTTAGCTTTGGTAGAAAAACTCTACGGTGCGCGTGTACTACGAGATGCCACAAATATTGGTACTCCAGGAGGATACTATGTAGGAACACGAGAGTTTGCTAGGGAAAATCCAAAATTACTTCGGATTATCTTGGAAGAGATTGATAAAAACGGTCAATGGGCAGAAGCAAATCGTAAAGAGGTAGCCAAACTAATAGCACCCGTGCTGAAAATTGATCTACCTATTCAAGAAAGAATTTCTGGACGCGCTAACTATCGACTTAAAGGAATTACTCCAGAGTTGATGAAAGCTCAACAAAATGTCGCAGATTTATTTTATAGCGAAAAAATTTTGCCTAAAAAGATTGATGTTCAGGAAGCATTACTCACACCTAAAGAATATGCAGCTATCACTCCACCAACACTTATAAGTGAAAAATAGATACTAATCAGATATGAAGTCTAGGGACTGGAGACTAGGAAAGAGTTTTCCAATACCCAATCTTAAATCCTTTTAAATGCTTCATGCTGAACAAGCCTAATTGACAAAAAACCACTTTTTCTAAACCTCAAAACTTGATTTTTGAATGAATGCGAATCATTTGTAGAAAAGGTGGTACGGCGTAGTCGTTATAGATTGAGAAGAATCACACTTGCTACCATTGCCCAACAGCAGAGTGTTGCTAATTTTTATTTTGAACAAAAAGTCATCCCCCGTAAGATAGATATTAGACAAGCGATTCTTCCTACTCTACAATATCAAGCCATCACACTGAGAATATTAAGTAACGCTAAACAGGTAGAGACAGGTTTATTCAGCTATTAAGTTGGCGATCGCTTCTACTAACTCGGCTGGCTCTGTTGGTTTGGCAAGAAGCTTGTCAAATCCGGCTCCTAGTACCTGTTTAGCGTTAATTTCTCCAGCATAGGTAGTAAGTGCGTAGTTTACCGCCGTAGGCATCGCCCGAATTTGCCCTCCCTGCTCAAATAGGATTGCTATATGCGTTGTCTTTTGAGTTTCTTGCAATCACTAAACACTCATTTGGAACCCTAGTAAGCATATTGTTAAAAGCTGGAGTATAACGACCATCTTCACCAACAACCTTGCAAAGAGTATACTCCCCAGCCCTAGAAAATCCCCCAAACCAAACGTTCTTTCTGTGCCAGATATCTCCATTGGAAGAATTTTTGTCTTGAGACATTGTAAAACTTACAATCGATGTTGAAATTTCTATTCCTAGCAAAAAAGGGATGATTTGAGCTTGCTGCAAAGTTTCATCTGTAAACTGAATTTTGTAAGTTACTTTAAACCATTGAATAAAATATAGTAATATCCAGCCACCAATCGAGTTATGAAAAGTCCACTGCAACGGTGCAAAGACTGGTAAATCCAAGCTTCTTTTCTGGGTATCCCATTCTAAATTGTACATAGTGATGCAAGTATCTGGCAGTGGATTACCATCCATAAAAAATACACCCTTAAGGACAGATGGTAAGTTTGTTTGTTTGATTGGAATCATCCAGGTTGCAATATTATTGAGTTGCTTTTTCTCGATTAATTCAGCCATACTAATTTGTAATTCCTACTTCGTAAGTAATACACACAAAAAAATAAAAATGATTACAGGCTTATAAGAGGATGTCTAAAAATTTGGCGATACACCAAACAGATGAATATTACCGTGACATACTCCTACACTGACTCAACGAGAGTCAGTGTAGGCTTCCAAGACAATTCTCTAACTCCAAACCTGACATTTTCACTCACACCCGTGGAGCAAAACCTTGTAGCACTAAACTATTAGGAGTAACAGCAGTCACTTTTTCAAAATCCCACTTGACTTCTGTAATTGAGTCCCATTGATAGTTCTTGAGCAGATGTAAACAGAAAATCTTGATAAAGCCAATTGATAAGGTTCTACCAGGACAGGCTCGCTCATGCCCTTCGCCGTTCCAAGATAAGATATCTGAAAAATTCCGTGTTGTGTCAAAATCATCTGGATTTTGGTATCTGTTGGCATCCCGATTAGCTGTAAAAATAGAGCCAAGTAAGCGAGTACCTTTTTGGAATGGGCATTTTTTTTCTCCAATCTCAACTTCACCTGCTTCAGTGGTAAGTTGGCTAACAAATCGCACAGGTGGATAGAGACGAGCTGTTTCCAAAATCACTTGATTGAGAAGTGTTGACTGTTCTAGAGCGTCTGGGTCTAAACTTTCCTTGGCATTCCAAACAGCATTGACTTCTGACAATATATCATTTCTGAGGGCATTATCCAGGCATAGAACACCAATAACAGATCCTAAAAGCCCACTTGTGCCGGCAGTACCAGCAATATGAATCATATCAAAAAGGCTATTAGCGATTTGGTGTTCGTTCAACTGATACTGAGCACCTGTTTCAAAGTAAGATGCCCATTTGGCAGATTGTTTATATCGCTTGGTTAAATGCTTGCGATGCCGAATATTTGGCGCTGTTAATATTGCCAGCAGATACTTGCTAATAAAATTTGGCAAGGATGCGAGAGCTAAACCTTTAATGTAACTACTTGATGCTGTGATTTCTTCCTCAGATAAAGATATCTGAAAAACCAGTTGGTGCAAAATCGACAGCATAATCTTTGGCAAATCGTTGCCGATGTGTAATTTGCTCTGTCTAGCAGCCTCTAACAGGCTTTGCTCAACTAGATACCCTAAAAAGTCTATCTGTTGAGACGGTTCTGGTAAGGCTTGTAAGAACACAGCACGCAGTCCTGTGTGTTCGTTACCGTTGGTTCCTAAGCTCAGAGGATTATCCAGCAGGTAACTAGGAGCTAATATTCTGATGATACCTAAATCATTTCCCCGCAGCTGTGGTTGGGTTTGCATTAGTTCCTTCACTTGGGAGTGAGAGGAATGCATAATTGCTTGATCCACGGCAAAATACTTGTCTCCAATATTGTCCTTTCGGATGTAGAGAAAGTCTCGCCATGCGTTGAGCATGATTGAGGCATCCATGTAATAAAAAACTAAGCGCACAAACTTGCCGATCGCAGTGTCATAACCTACTTTGGCTAGTATAGGTGCAAGCCAAAGCTGGCGGTCATGACCTTGTAGGACTTTATCTTTAAGTGTCATAATATTTACTTTGGAGTTTTAATGGTCATTGTTCATAGAACATTGGGCATTAGTTATTTCCTTTTTTTCCTTGTCTCCCTTCCCTGGTTACCAGTTCCCAGTCCCTAATTCAGATATTGATGCTTTGAGGAATTTTAGAAGGAAGCAAATATTCATAAATTGGACGCTGCAAATTACGTTGCTTAATCGTATCTTCTACCCGCTGAAGATTAGTCTGGAATGCCTGTAACAATGGTTTTACTTTCTGGTCTGTAAAGTATCCTTGCTGATACTGGCCCAGCTTGTTATAGTATACCGATCCCAATAAGCTGAGTAAATTGTATTGCCGTTGCGCCTGATCTAAGGGGGGGAGCAAATTCAGGTAGTCTTGCTCAGTAACTTCTCTTTTGAGAGTTGAAGCTGGTAAATAACCTGCCATTGGGATAGCTGCGGCGTAGCCCATCAAATCTTTTTGCGGAAAATTAACCGCAGCATGTTGAGCGCTGGCGGTGAAAATAATCAGCGTAATGGCATCATTGAGGTAATTGAGCGTTTTGATGCCCCCATTCTCGCCAAAATCGGGGATACGACCACCATCATAAGCTGATATTTCAGCTGCCCATGCTTGCAGGGCTGTATCTTTCTGAATATCTTCATCGGTGAGGTAATATAAATTCAGATAGTCCCAAACCCATTGATGAATGGCATCCCAAACTAATAGTGCATCATCTCGATAAGGATAAACAGGCAATAGGTTGGGATCATCCACACCGCGCTGTTGGAATTGCTTGGGCAAGATGGCACTATTGAACCCATAGCTTTGCAACCCCAGCACTGTTAAAACGCGGGAGTTATCGATTGATGCTGAGAGTAATCTATCGACACCACCGCCAGGAGCAATCAGAATCCGTTGGGCAGCATCGTTAATTGCTAAGGTACTGTCAAAATGCGGGCGCAGCAGAATTCTTAGGGGATGGGTAAGTGGCAGTTGTCGATAGGTTGCGATCGCAAAAACACCAACTAACAGGTGAGTTCTTGCTAGGTGAGTAATCGGTTCGTGGAAGTTAGCATCTGCTATTTGGACAACTGTTTTGGCAAAAAGCCAAGCGTATTTACCGGAATTAGGGGTAATGATCGGATAATCTGATCCTGGAGTTTGACCGCATTGAATGGCTATCGGACGCAATAGACGGGTGGGGTCTGAGCCTTTAGGTAAGGCAAACAGTGCTAGGGGAGCATAGACATATTTTTGTTCATGTGGGAATGTACCATTGATCGCACCGGATAAAATTTTATAATCAGCTAAGTAGAGCCTTCCTTCAAGTCCTGCGGCTGCTAATGAATCGTCAGTTCCCATCACTGCTTGGTAATGTTCGTCTGTGACTGGGAAGCGATCGCCTGGACTAGTTACTCGCTCGATCATCACGGGATTGTAGCCAGCTACTCGCATGTAGGCAAATACTTCATCTTCCTGGGAAGTTTTGGCGATCACTGGTACACCAATCAGCACAAACAAATTTTCGTAGTCCTTGAGACTGGTTGCATGTCCTGTGGGTTGTCCTTCATATAGAAGGGTAATTATTTGATTTAGAGTATCTCTGAGAATCACAAGTCCGTTTTCTTTAAGAATAGAAAAGAAAAGATCGTCAAGTTCTCTAACATCCTGAGATATCTGTTTAAGCAAAAGCTGGGGGATAATTTGTAGGATTCTCACCAGAATGCTGATTTGAGCTGGTATTGCTCCCTTGACCAAGGCTTCTAAAATAAACCTTTCGACATCATCACGAATCGATTCAGAACCCTGATTTCCTCTGTTGACAATCAAGGTATTCACAAAAAGAACTCGTAACTGCTGGGCTAATAAAAAATACCAATTAGTGGTGAACTCTTCTGCAAAAGAAACCCGATCCACCATAGCAATAGATGGAATATAGGTATAGTTATATTCATACTCTTGCCTAGTGATGTCTAGACTATGAGTACTTGGGTAACTTATCGAATTATCTGATGATGAAGCAGTCATTGCCCCTATTCACGTATAGTGGTTTAGATAACTTTAACAGTTGAGGATGCACAAGTTTTAGTTATAGCAGTCCTAAATCATTTGTAAAAATAAATTAACCACAGAGGCAAGGCAGTGCGTTGGGCGGGTTCCCCGACTTGAAGCAACTGCCGCGCAGAAAGCGCAGAGAGAGGAATCGGAGATTTTCACGACTCATTTAGGATTGCTATAGCTAAATGTATTATCGCAATCAAATTTAAATTTTTGATTTTTCTCAAAGAAATTTTATATAATTTCTCGCTCACTCCTAACTCATTCCTAATCAATAAAATCCTCAGATTCAGTAGTAACCAGAGATTTCTAGCTTTCATTATAGGAATCTCAACTAAAAAAATATTCAAAATAATAGTGGCACATTACAGCGTTGAGCCTTAGCCAGACTAAAATAGCGCGAAGCTTTCATGATTTCTTTGAATCTGACCTTTACGGCATCGACATGATTCAATGCCAGTCAATTGTTTAATCTGACTACTTAACAAGTTACTAGCAATAGTTAAGTTTAATAAATATCATAAACTACAGAATTTATTTTATGCATTCTCAATTAATTTTCTCATCATTTGAAGAATACTTAACACAGTCGGTTACTGTTACTAATTTTAGCAATGCTTTCTGAATGTGTCACTTTGTGTAGTACATAAATACTATAAAAATGCGTAGGCCTAGCCCGCCGCAGGCATCGCGCTGTACCAGTTGTGTAAGTCCTGGTTCAGATAGAGGCGGCATTTCTTCACCAACAAATGCCAACCACATTGGTTATCTTCAAGTAGCCTTAGTAAAGCATCGGAATGAACTGAAGTTGGGGAATCTTGCATCTGGGGATAAAATTGCTCAGAAAGTTCTCAATCGGTTCAGTTTAACTGTTTGGGGAATTCGCCAACGGTATCCGTATCCCGGCTCAATCTAGAGTACCAGCTGAAACCGCTACTTTTGTCAACGAAATCAAAAATTTGTGGTTGATTGACTTTTTTGGTTGATTACTTTGTCCTGGTGTCACATACTCGATTGAGAGATTGATGGTATTTTATTTTTGCACAAACTCCTTTATTCCAATCGCAATACAAGCTATGACACTCAATTTATATTTACTGCGACATGGAGAAACTACTTTTAGTCAAAGTGGTAATTTCTGCGGTGAAACTGATGCCCAGTTGACAAAAGAAGGGATGCAGATGGCAGAGAGTTTTGCCGATGTTTATCAAAAATTGAAGTGGGAAGCTGTTTATCTTAGCCCGATGAAGCGCACAATTGCAACTGCCAAGCCATTTTGTGATGCTATCGGTATGGATATGCAGTTGCGTGACGGACTTAGAGAAGGTAGTTACGGCGAATGGGAAACTAAGAGTAAATTGTTTGTCCAAGAGAATTACGCAGAAAACTATGTAAAATGGTTGACAGAACCCGCTTGGAATGCACCACTAGGTGGAGAAACTGCGGTAGATATTGCTAACCGTTCTATGACTGTAATTGCTGAAATTCAAGAAAAACATTCCCAAGGTAATGTTTTAGTAGTTTCCCATAAAGCCACGATTCGGATTATGCTTTGCAGTTTACTGGGAATTGATTTGGGACGCTATCGCTATCGGGTGAATATTTTGGTCGCGTCGGTAAGTATGGTTAAATTTGACGTTAATGGTCCTTTGTTAGAAATATTGGGCGATCGCCATCATATACCCGATCATATTCGCTTTCGTCCAGGAACATAATAGTCCCTACTAGTAGTTTGTCAAGAAACTATTGACATGATATATGCAAAGGCGGCAACAAAATCTAACTTTCCAGCTTCCTGTGTCAATGACCCTAGAGATAGCCGTATGATAGACGTTATTGGAAAATTATGATTATTAATGAATGAAAATATTGTTAGAGTGTCAGCAATTTAGCTACAACCTAAATTCAGAAAACGATCATGACTCTAACGATTGAAATTACCTCTGACTTCATCTGCCCGTGGTGTCTAGTCGTCGATGCACGACTGAATCGAGCCATTGAACAACTCAAGACTTCTGTTGAAATCAAGCGCGTTTGGTATCCGTTCGAGCTAAATCCGACCATGCCTGAAGCAGGCATGGAACGCAAAACCTACCGCTCCAACAAATTTGGTAGTTGGGAATACTCACAATCACTAGATGCTAAAACCGTGCAGGCAACCAAAAGTGACGGCATTGAATTTCGCTATGACTTGATGCAGGTCACACCGAATACCCTTAAAGCGCATCGCTTGACTTGGTTAGCTGATCAGGAAGGCAAAGCGACCGAAATGGTTGAGCGGATTATGAACGCTTACTTTACTGAAGGACAAGACATCACTGAGGTCGAAACTCTCACCAAACTTGCGGCTGAAGTCGGACTAAACCCTAACTCAGTCAAAGCATTTCTAAGTTCGACTCAAGGGATTCAAGAAGTGAAAGCACTAGAACAGCAGGCCGCGAGCCGGAATATTCGCAGCGTACCGACGATCAAAATCGGCAAAGAAACAATCGTGGGTGCCCAGAGTACAGAAGTCTTTTTGACCGCCTTGCAAACCGCAGTCAATGAGCTAGAGATGGCATAAGGCTAGTCACAAGGAAAACCTCAACCAGGATTCAATGACCATGAAAGTTACAGGAAACCGTGCCATTGTGATCGGCGGCTCACTCGGCGGCTTGTTTACTGGGATTATGCTGCGAGCAATCGGTTGGGAGGTCGATATTTATGAACGGTCTGCCCATGATCTTGATAGTCGAGGTGGCGGCGTTGTGCTCCAACCCGATGTGGTTGAGGCGTTTCAAAGGGCAGGCATTAACGCTCAAGCACTTGGTGTAGTGGCACATGAACGCTATTACTTGAACCCAGATGGCAGCATTGCTCAACGGATGCCGATGCGCCAAATGCTCACTTCTTGGAATTTGTTGTATGGCTCTATGCGGCGACATTTTCCAGCCGAACATTACCATTACGGAAAACACTTGAGCCAGATCCAGCAGATGGGTGAACAGGTCACAGCCTCCTTTGCGGACGGAACTAGTGACACAGCAGATTTATTAATTGGTGCTGATGGGTCGAACTCGACTGTACGACATTATTTTCTGCCAGATGTTCAATATCGGTATGCCGGATATGTTGCCTATCGAGGACTAATCAACGAAGCTGAACTAGAGGAAGAAGCTGCTGCGCTTTTTAGCGAGCGATTTGTATTTTATCAATTCCCCAATTCTCACATTCTCCAATATATAATCCCTGGTGAACACGAATCTTTGGTGCCTGGAAAACGCCGCTTTAACTGGGTCTGGTACGTCAATTACGATGAGGCGACAGAACTGTCTCGCATTCTCACAGACCGGAATAACAAACGCCGGGACTATTCCATTCCACCTGGACTGTTAGCTTCAGCGGTTGAGCAAGAATTGCGATCATATGCCAATACCGTCCTAGCTCCCCCGTTTCAGAAGCTCGTTGCAGCGACCCAAGAACCGTTTGTCCAGGCAATTTTAGATTTGGGAGTGCCGCAAATGACATTTGGACGGGTGGCGCTGGTTGGAGATGCTGCCTTTATTCCCCGTCCCCACACAGCCGCTAGTACAGCAAAAGCTGCCGCGAATGCGATCGCCTTGGCAGATGCTCTGGTTAATTATAATCACGACGTGAGGGAAGCGCTGAAAAGCTGGGAACCCCTTCAACTTGCCTACGGTAAGCAACTTATGGTATCTGGTCAGCAACTTGGCAATCGCTCTCAGTTCAGCCACGGGACAAGTCGGTTTGGTGAGAACTTGGATCTTCTTCAACAGAAAGCATAAAGTCACAGGGTGCGAACTATCTGTTAGTTTTCGAGGACCGATTCAAGCGTTTAAATTAGGGCCATTGTTCATTACTTCAAGAGGCATTGATGCCATGCTCAATTAAGGGACTGACAAAAAATAAATTATCCAAAATTATTTGTACATTTGTAGGGGATCTTCGCCTTGCGTCCCTACGATGGGATATTTTTTTAACTGGAGTTTCTCAGCCTTTACTTTTTGCAGATGAAGGTAGAGGCAGGTTTATTCAGCTATTAAGTTGGCGATCGCTTCTACTAACTCGGCTGGCTCTATTGGTTTGGCAAGATGCTTGTCAAATCCGGCTTCTAGTACCTGCTTGGCGTTAATTTCTCCAGCATAGGCAGTAAGTGCGATCGCCCGAATTTGCCCTCCTTGCTCTGGTGGCAGTGTTCTTAACTGTCGCATAAACATACATCCATCGACTTCTGGCATCCCAATGTCGCTTAAAAGTATATCTGGCAAGGATTGGGTTAAAACGGCTAGGGCTTCATCTGCTGATGGTACTGCTGTCACATTTGCTCCATACTGCTCTAGCAAGAAGGCAATAAATTCTCGCGTATCTACATCGTCGTCCACTACTAAAATTTTCACCCCATTCAAATTTGCGGATGGCTCTGAGTCGCTACTGTCCTGTTTAATCTCTGATTGATTTTGGATCAGCGGTAGTCTTACTGTAAAAGTTGCGCCCTGATCTTCCCCCCTGCTTTCTACCTGGACTGTCCCACCATGCAGTTCGACTAAGTGACGGACGATCGCTAACCCTAATCCTAGTCCACCAAATTTTCTGGTGGTGCTACTGTTCTCTTGGCGAAAATATTCAAACACGTAAGGTAGGAAATCAGGATCGATGCCTTTCCCTGTGTCGCTGACTGTGATTTGAACATAAAATATAGGGTTTAGCATAGGACTATTTTCTGTTTCCTGTGCCCTGTGCCCTATACCCTTTACGCTTTCCAATCGGATATCCACCCGTCCTTCCACAGGTGTAAACTTAATTGCGTTTGAGAGCAAGTTCCAGACGATTTGCTGTAATCGGTTAGAGTCACCTAAAACTTGTCCCAAATTTGGTTCTAGGCTGATATGCATTTGAATTGACTTAGCTTCTGCCGATAGCCGCACTGTCTCCATTGCTGCCGAAATCACAGATGTTAGGTCAACTGGATAGATATTCAGGCTAAGTTTACCTTGTAATATCCGGGAAATATCTAACAAGTCTTCAATCAGTTGAGCCTGTAACTTAGCATTTCGCTCAATAGTCTTCAGCGCTTGAGGGATTGTCTTTTCATCAAGTTTTTTGGTTTGGAGTAGCTTTGACCATCCTAAAATTGGGTTGAGTGGCGATCGCAACTCATGAGAAAGGACTGCCAGAAACTCGTCTTTAATCCGGTTGGCGTTTTCTGCTGCTTCCCGTGCAGTTTGCTCTGCCTCGTATAGACGGGCACGTTCCATCGCTTGAGCGCACTGCTGTGCTAGTGCAAGGATAAAGGTATGGTCATCCTGGTTAAACTCCTGAATTTCGGCAAAAGCTAGAGATATTCCACCTATGGCTCGTCCCTCGATGATCAATGGAATCGAAATCCAAGCTCCGTAGTTGTACCGAGCATACTCCTGAGCCAGATGTGAGTAACGAGCCACCCTTGTTGTTGTTGACTCTTGCCAGATCGGCTTTTTGGTTCGGACTGCTTCTGCCAGTGGCGCAGATGCATTAATAGAGAATCGACGCCATGAATCTAGCGTTTCCTCTTGATAACCTACAGCCCGGACAATTTCTAATTCAGTGCCGCTTTTAGTCAGTAATGCTACTAAAGCAGAACTAGCTGCCAAAGCTGCCATACCTTGCTCTACAATTACTTCAGCGACCTGTGCCAAAGTTAGAGATTCAGAAAGTGCAGCGGTAAGAGCTTGCAGACGGGCAGTGCGAGATGCTGCCTGTAAAGCCGCCTGTTGAGATTGCTGTGCTTCTTTGTAGAGTCGGGCATTATCAACAGCGATCGCCGCCCGACAAGCTAACTCCTCAGCTAACATCTGGCTTTTGGTGTCATAGCGACGACCTGAAGAAGATACCAAAGTCATAGCTCCCAGCACTCGTCCCCGAACTATCAGCGGTACACTCATACCAGATGTCGGATTTAGTTCTTGCAAGATTTTTCGGTGAGCGGCGTTGTGGGTTGGCACTTGCATCTGTTCCTCACGAAAATGAGTAATTTGTGACTTGCCTGTCCGTATTACCTCAGCAACACCTTCTGTTTGTACCAAATCAGGCGGATAATTTTGTAACTGTTCTACCAATTCTTGTTTCCCTGAATTGGCATGAACTGCTGCTACACGGCGGACTGATTGATTCTTAGAAATAATATCAACTAAGCACCAATCAGCTATTTCAGGCACTGCTAAACGCGCCAAACTGGCTAAGGTTGTCTCATAGTCCAATGATGCAGCCAAAATCCCACTAGCCTCAGCTAGAAAACGCTGCTGCTCCTCCACCTGCTTGCGCTCAGTAATATCTCGCGAAGACGTCTGCATCTCTAAAATTTCTTTAGTTTGGCGATCGCGAATAGCTCGAAGAGTTGTTTCCAACCAGATATAGTGTCCGTCTTTGTGACGACCCTGGTGAGTAATAGTACAAATATCTGGTAAATTGGCATTGACTGGGTAATTCTTCACAATCTGTGCCAGATCGTCAGGGTGAACTAAATGATAGCTGAGACGACCGACTAATTCCTCTGGTTGATACCCTAGTACTGTGTAGCAAGCTGGTGAAATGTACAGAAGAGTTCCATTTACTGTATGGCGTGAAATAATATCAGTTGAATTCTCAGCCAGCAGCCGAAAACATGCCTCACTCTCGCCCAGTTTTGCCTCTGAGAGTTTGCGGACATTAATATTACGGAAATAAAGTGATAACCCTGTGGGTGAAGGATAGGCGCGAACCGCAAACCATGCATCCAAGGGTGGGTAATAATCTTCAAGCTCAAGCGGCATTCCTAGAGCAACTGCCCTTTGATAAAGCTGACCAAAGCTAGTAGCAGCCAGTTCTGGGAATTCTGACCACAAATTTTTTCCGAGCAGATCCTCGCAGGAACGCCCCAGATTTCTGCTTGCTTCATGATTGAGGTAGGTGAAGCGCCACTCACTGTCAAAGGCCAGAAAGCCGTCAGTGATCCTCTCCAAAATTTGGGTAACTTGCTCTTTGGCGTCCTCAGCCTCAACACGAGCCACTTGCTCCCGCTCAAATAGCTGTTCGCACTCTGCTTCGGCAAACTTGCGATCGGTGATTTCTTGGCAGATTGCGCCCACCCAAGTAATTTCATCGGGTAGTTTAATCGGATAATAATTTCCCGACCAATACCGCTGCTTTCCAGGCGCGGCGGGTGTCTCCCCACTAGTCTCTTGGGCAATAGATTCTCCTGTCTCGATCACATGGCGGAAAGCTTCCATCACCGCAGAATCTATTCCAGGTAGCAGTTGGGCGACGGTCTTACCGATATGCGCCTCTTGGGGAAAACCATTAATCTCAGCTAAAGCGTCATTCAATCGAACGTATCTTAATTTCTCATCCCATAAGCCAATACCTATAGGTGCGTTATTGAAGAGGGTATCAAGCAGAACGTTAGCTTTAAGCAAGCGAGTCTGCTCTGTTTTCAGTAGCACCAGCAGTTGCTCACGGTCTGCCTCAGCCTGCTTGCGTTCGGTAATATCCAAGCACATTCCTACCCATTCGCGGATTTCGCCTGTGTCGTCGAGTATAGGCACACCGCGTATATTCATGTAACGGTATTCGCCGTCATGTCGCAGAACACGATACTCGGCAACTGCAACACTACGTGTAGGAAATGCCTGTTTCCAAATTGCCACCATCGAGGAACGATCTTCTGGGTGCAGTGCCTCAACCCAACCCCATCCTTTGTATTCTTCGGGACTTTGCCCTGTGAACGCCTCCCAGGTAGGAATCTCGTCAACAACGTTGCCCCAAGGTGCCGCCCTCCAGACTATCGATGCGCTAGCTTCTGCCAGTGAACGGTAGCGTGCTTCACTATCGCGCAGCGCAGCTTGCTGTTCGCTCAAATCTTGCCGCAAATCTGTAACCTCTTCAGCTTTCAGGTGATCAATTAAATCTTTAACAATGGTAAAGTCTTCCTCGCCAATCAATACACCTGGGGTTTCAAAAATCTGGCGATATTTTTCCTCGCTTTCTTGCAGTAACGACTCGGTTTGCTTCTGCTCGATGAACTGACCAATTTGAGTAGCGATCGCACTGATCATTTGGAGTAAATTGGTGTCAGGCGGTGAAATTTGGTCGCTGAAAAATTCAATCACACCTAAGATTTTATTACCCAGCCGAATCGGAAATCCGATAGCGGCGGCAAAAAAATTCTCGTCTTGGGCTTCTGAAATCCAAACAGGTTGACCACTTGCCCAAACTTGACCGGGTAAACCTTCATTAAAAGCAATTGTCTGCTGGTTGAATGGTTCTTTCTCCAAGTCAGATGAATACCAACTACTCATGCGGTGCAGAACATTAGCTTCATCGTCTCCACTCCAAATTATCCCAGCTTGCCATCCTAAACTTTCACAAAGGGATTGGAGAATAGCTGGAACCGCATTCACAAGCGTGGTTGCCTCAGCAAGGAGGTGAGCGATCGCATACTGTACAGTTAGAAGCTGTTGGCTGCGTTTGCGCTCAGTAATATCTGTAATTAAGATTGATACGCCAGTTTCTGAGGGATAGACGCGGTTTTCCAACCAGCGATCCCATTTTGGATAGAAATACTCAAAATTTACTAGAACTTGTTCGGCAATAGCGCGGTGCAGTTCAGTGTAGAGTAGGCTATTAACTTTGTCAGGAAACTCCCAAATACTCTTGCCTAAGAAGTCTTCCTGATTGATCCCAGCTAGTTCAGCTAGCTTGTCATTAACATAGGTGTAGCGCCATTCACGATCCAATCTGATAAAAGCATCGCTGATCCTAGCTAAGAGCTGTTCAACGTCTTGGGTGATAGTTGCTGGAACATCAGCAGTCACAGTCTCTGCTCCTCATTTTTGAAAGTATTTGGCTAAAAGCGCCTCACCGGGTTCTTCTATCTGGTATAGTAGCTTTTCAATTTCTTTTATAGCTAGTGGGGAAGGTCGTGTCCGTCCGTTTTCCCATCAGTTTGTAGTGTGGAACGAAACCCCTAAAATCGTTGCCAGTTTTACCTGTGAAACTTTGAGACACTGCCGAATCTTTCAAACAACTGTGCAATCCTTAACTGTTCGATTGCAGGCATAAGGTAAATATATTTTTATTTTTCTACCAGATACTGGAATATAGCATCTGCGATTACTCTGACTGCATCTATCTACAGTTATAGAGGTTGTAAGTAGAGGATCTTGGCCAAGATCCCCTACAAATGTACAAATAATTTGGATAATTTATTTTTTGTCAGTCCCTTATGCAAGCTATTTAAGCTAGTAATAGAGTTGTTTCAATCCAGAGAATGAAAATATGAAGGTTTGGCTTGCCTGCTTTTTGGTGCTGTTTGCCTTGGCAGAACTGTTTGACTGGTTGCAAGAATTTAATCTGCCATTACCTATCTATATTTTGGGTGGTGCTTTTTTAGCTGTTGCTTCTAACTATGATAAAATATTCGGCTCCTATTTCGATGATTCAAGCATCGAAGCATCACTCGAACAACCCCAGTTAGATTCATTAACTCCATCTACTAATCCTATTTCTTTCCCAATTGCCAGTCCTGTTGAAGATGCTCAAACAGATGATTAGCCGCAATAGCACGACGCCCTTGGCGAGTCATCTCCCAAAGGGAGACGCCAAGGGCGATAGCGCAGCGTAAAGCCTTCTCTTCTCCCTTGGCGCTAGCCTCTCCCTTTGGGAGAAGGGGAGACGCTACGCGTAGCTTGCTTCCCTGTAAGGGTACGAGAGGCTGCGCCAACGCCAACGGCATGGCTTCGCTTAGAGCGTCACGAGCGTCACGAGCATCACAAGCGTCATAGCCGATTATGTGGGTGAGGCTGCACGTAGCTAAGAGTAGGAATATACCAAGGTATCTAAGCAGCAAGTAAATTGCTACATTAATAGAGAAGCTCAGATTAATTAGCTTTTCACCTAGAGTCAGAAAATTAACTTCTGTGCCTGCAACATCTACCTAATTCAGGCTACCGTCGCAACGCCGTGATCAGTGGACTATTAGAAAAACTTCGTGTCTTCTTTGCCAAAGTTGAGGATTCCCATAAAACTTCCAAGAGCAAAAGCTGGTTGCAAATTATTTTGGTTACCAGTGTAGGAGTTACCGCCTTTATATGGGGAGTTCGGGAACTGAAATGGTTGCAGTCTTGGGAGTTAATAGTTTATGACCAAATGTTGCGATCGCGTCCGAAAGAAGCACCTGATCAGCGGATTTTGCTGGTAAAAATCACTGACGAGGATCTCAAACCAGAGAAACGGACTCTATCAGATCATACCATAAATCAGCTATTAGATAAAATTGAGTCTTATCAACCGCGAATTGTTGGTTTATATCTTTTCCAACCAGAAGACAACAATTTGGCAGCTAAGGAGCAAAATCAAGATAATATCATCAGCACCTGTTTGTTCAGCAGCTTGGGTAGAGATGAAATACCACCGCCACCTAATTTTCCTATAGATAATGTTGGGTTTAGTGATGTAGTTGCTGACAATGAAAACGACCAAATTCTCCGCCGCAGTTTGTTATTTGCTAACTCTACAGACAAGAAATGTACAACATCATTTGCATTTGGGGCGCAAATAGCAATTAATTATCTGGAAAAACAAGGCATTGAATACCAATTTACAAATAAAGGAGAATTTCAATTAGGTAAAACCCTCTTCCCGCGTTTACAAGCTAATTCTGGTGGCTACCAACATCTGGATGCAAATGGCTATCAAATATTATTAAATTATCATCACCCCAACAGCCTCGCCAACCAAGTAACTCTCACACAAGTCCTCAGTGGCCAAGTCAACCCCAATTTAGTCAAAGACCGTCTTGTAATTATTGGCACCACAGCAGCTAATCTTTCTTCAGGTAGCTTTTATACACCCTACAGTGCTTTGCCAGATCAACCAGCCAGAATGCCTGCTCTGTTTATTCATGCACAAATAGCAAGTCAACTCATCAGTACAGTGTTGGATGGGCGACCTCTAATTTGGTATTGGCCAGACTGGGCGCAACTTATTTGGGTGTGGGGCTGGTCGCTCTTAGGTGGAACTATAGCATGGCGGTGGCAAAATCCGTTGCTGTTGCTAGTGGTGGACGGGACAACTCTACTTGGCTTAATAGTAATCTGCATCGCTTTGTTTTTTCAAGCTGGATGGGTGCCATTAATACCTTCTGCTCTTGCCTTAGTAATTAGTAGTATCTGTGTGATTGCTTATACTAGCTTCCAAAATCAGCGGCAAACTCAGGTGATTATTCTGCAAGTTGAAAAACAACAAGAAGCGATCGCCCAATTAAATGTACTCTTAGAAGATAAAACAGCATTTCCCGACTCCTATCTTGACTTTCCTCCCCCAATTGATTCACCAAAAATAAAATCTGGTGATTTACTTTTGAATGGACGCTACAAAATCTCTCAAGTTCTTGGTGCAGGTGGATTTGGTCGTACTTATTTAGCACAGGATACTCAACGGCCCGGCAATCCCACTTGTGTAGTGAAAAAGTTAATGCCAGCCCGTCAAGATACACGATTTTTGCAAATTGCTCGCAGGTTGTTTAATAGTGAAGCTGAAATATTAGAATCTTTGGGTAAACATGATCAGATTCCCGAACTACTTGCTTATTTTGAAGATGACGACGAATTCTATTTAATTCAAGAATATATCGAGGGACATACCCTAAGCGAAGAATTACCACCTGTGCAGAATGTACAGAACGAATCATTTGTGATAGAGATGCTCAAACAAGTTTTAGAAGTTTTAGAATTTATTCACCAGCATCGAGTGATTCATCGTGATCTCAAACCGACTAATATTATTAGATGCGCTCAAGATAATCGGCTGGTGTTGATTGACTTTGGTGCTGTCAAATTGATGCAACCGCCAAATAGTGAGCAAACCGAATTAGCGACAGTAGCCATCGGGACGCGGGGTTATGCACCTCCAGAACAATTTGCCGGTCATCCCCGCTTATGCAGTGACATTTACGCTTTAGGAATGATTGGCATTCAAGCCATAACTGGGATACCACCGCAAGAACTCCACCCAGATTTAGAAACAGGGAATGTCATGTGGCGGCAAACAGCGCCAGTCAGCGAAGAATTAGCAGCAATTTTAGATAAGATGGTTTATTATCATTTTAGCGATCGCTATCAATCAGCCGCCGCAGTTTTACAAGATTTAAAACGTTTTTCAATTAATTGAATTCAGGATTCGGGGAGATTTTTTTAGGCGATAATTTTTATTAGGAAATAACATGCGTTTCCCTTGAGCCTCATAGCTCTCTCACCTTGCTGATAATACTTGCGTTTATTAAGATCAAGTGTCAATAACTCAGCAACTAACTCAACTGAATTTATTTTCAGTGTTTACTCTTGCGATATTCTCCTGGAGATTGTCTATTTTGTCGTTTGAATGCCTTACTAAACGCTGCTTCCGATTGGTAGCCTACCTGCTCGGCGATCGCCGCTTTCTAGAGGAGGAGATCGTTGAGCGATGCCGACCGGGAGAAAATCGCATCCGACAACTGGGACCATCTGTGCGTCGGCGTTCGCCGCATAGCGGCGCTATGATCTGAAACGAAAGACTGCATTCTGGAGGAACCTGTGCAATGAGCGATCTCAAGCTTAAAATTGGCTGCTCTAACTACGACCACACGCGTGCGTTGTTCGATGGCACCGTAAAGATCGATGGCGTCGATGCCAGCTTCGAGAGCGCCCGCATTGTCTCGGACATTTTCGAGCGCATGGTGCGGCAGCGCGCATTTGACGTCTCGGAACTGGGATTGACGTTCTATCTACGCACCCTCGACCTCGATGATCCGCCGTTCATCGCGCTTCCGGTGTTTCCAAATCGTAATTTCCGACATTCGGCGATCTTCATCAACACGTCGAGTGGCATCGAAAAGCCGGAAGACCTCGCAGGCAAGACCATCGGCGAATTCGGGATTTACGGCCACGATGCGGGCGTGTGGCCAAAGGGGATTCTCTCGGACGAGTACGGCGTGACGCCGGACCAGTGCCGCTGGATCATCGGCGCCTCTGATTGGTACATGCCACCATTTGATTTCATCCCGCAACGGCATCCTGCGAACGTCGACGTAATGCCGGTGCCAGAAGGCAAAGCGTTGGGGCCGATGCTCGAAGCGGGAGAGATCGACGCGTTCATCTCGGCCGTTGCGCCGCAGTGCGTGCTGAATAACTCACCGCAAGTCGCGCGACTGTTTCCCGACTACGAGTCGGTCGAACGCGCGTACTACCGACGTACCGGCATCTTCCCGATCATGCACACGATCATAGTTCGCAAAGAGCTTCTCACGCAGCATCCGGCTCTCGTAAAGGCCATCTACCGAGGCTTTTGCGACGCGAAAGACGTTGCGATGGAGCAGTATCGGAAAGGCCTAATGGAGCAACACGGGAACCTTATGATACCGTGGTTTACTCCACTCTTCGAGGAAAACCGCCGCCTGTTCCCTGATGATTGGTGGCCGTACGGCGTCGAAGCGAATCGCAAGACGATTGACACTTTCTTGCGCTATTTCTTTGAACAAGGTCTCTCGAAGCGGCGGCTGACGTGCGAGGACATCTTCGTGCCTGAGCTACTCGGAACGTAACGCCGGCTGCTTGTCAAAGAACATGGTATTGTAACAGTTGCTCTAAAGAAGAATTACATTCTTATTCTCCCCTCTATGAAGCTCAAACCAAAAATCACGATTGCTGACCATTTTTTGGGAATAGAAGACCTATGAATTGACCGCACTAAACGACACAATTTAATTGATATCATGACGATTGCTATCGTAAGAGTGATTTGTGGCAGAACTAGCCCTCCCTTGCTTATTGCTCCCTGCTCAAGAGCCTCTTCGGTGAAAAATCAAAGTTTTATAATGGGATTTTCACACTGATGAATTAGAGGAGACTGTGACCACTACACTACACTGGCAAGAGCGGGTTGGTAATCAAAGGGATTGGGTTTGGCGGGGCTGGCAAACTCGCTATACTTACATTCGCCCTGCCCAAAATACCCACAAGACAACACCTCTGATTCTGTTACATGGCTTTGGCGCTTCCATTGGTCATTGGCGACATAATTTAGAGGTGTTGGGTGAGCATCACACAGTTTACGCCATTGATATGCTGGGTTTTGGCGCTTCTGAAAAAGCCGCAGCTAATTACAGCATCGAACTCTGGGTAGAGCAGGTTTACGACTTTTGGAAAACATTTATCCGTCAACCAGCGATTTTGGTGGGCAATTCCAACGGTTCACTAATTTCCATGGCCGCCGCCGCCACCCACCCCGACATGGTGCTAGGTATGGTGATGATGAGTTTACCCGACCCTTCACTAGAGCAAGAAGCAATTCCTTCTGTGCTGCAACCAGTCGTCAGAGCAATTAAAAATATTGTCGCTTCGCCGTTGATTCTAAAACCTGTATTTGACTTTGTGCGTCGTCCAGGGGTGCTGCGTCGCTGGGCAGGTCTTGCCTACGCTAAACCAGAGGCGATTACCGATGAACTTATAGAAATTTTAGCAGAGCCTCCCCAAGACAAAGGTTCGGCGAGGGCTTTTAGTGCTTTATTCAAAGCTGCCATTGGAATTAACTTTAGTCCCAGTGTCAAGGCAGTGTTACCAACCTTAACAATTCCGATGCTGTTAATTTGGGGACAAAAGGATCGGTTTGTTCCCCCAACCCTGGCCAACCAATTCGCCCAGTACAACGAAAGATTGGAAGTGCTGAATTTACCAGATGTAGGTCATTGTCCCCATGATGAATGTCCAGAACAAGTCAACCAAGCTATTTTAGATTGGATTGAGAGATCGGTTAGCGATCGCCAACCGTTGCTTACTTCCTAAATGTTATGCAATGGGAGCGATCGCGCCAGCCAGTACCTTTGCCACTATCGAATTTTGAATTGCTTAACACCTAGCCAATCGTGGCTTGGTTAGTGTCAACATCTGTAGCGCCATTCACAGAATTAGCTACAGAAATCATCTTGTTGAGAATTTCTTGACTGGGAACTTTACCTTTCAATACTACAGTGCTACCTGTTTGAGCAACCCAAAGGGTATCAACGTCATCAAGTTGGGGGTCTTGATCAAATGCCAACGCTACCCGCTTTGCCAAGCCACTTTGGTCGTATTCGCCGCTTAATCCTAAACGTTCTGGGGGGATTGATTGCGTATCAGTAGAAGCAACACTAGTACTAGGATCTGCCGCTATTGACTGCGGAATAGGATTTACTTCGGCATTTTGAGGTTTTTCCATTCCAAATAATCTTTGTAACCAACCCATAAAAACTTTTCTCCTATTAGAGGCTTATTAAACCTGAGTATAAAAGCTCTACAAAAATACCGCATCTACCAATCAAAAGAGATGCATTCAATAAAATTCCTCCTTGCAGAATGATTTCTGCCCAATTTCTCTCTAGAGAATACAATGAGTGCAGCTATTGAGTTTACAATAAAAGGTCACACTGACAATTAGTGCAGTAGTACGTTACCGTAGAAAAAAACATACATTTTACAAAATGTCAAGAGTTTATAACTTAAGGAATTTTGAATTTTGAATGAGTGAATTCTACCAAACGGTACTAGTGTTACGTTACTCAAATCCTGTTCTAGCCTCTGTTGGCGAAGATGAAACATACTCTTTCAGTTCTCGTTGAAGATGAGGCGGGTGTTCTTTCCCGCATTTCTAGTTTATTCGCCCGTCGCGGCTTTAATATTGAAAGCCTTGCTGTTGGCCCTGCTGAACAAGGAGGAGTCTCCCGAATTACGATGGTTATACCTGGTGACGATCGCATTCTTGAGCAACTCACCAAGCAACTGTACAAGTTAGTCAATGTGCTTAAGGTACAGGATATTACCGAAACTCCTTGCGTAGAGCGGGAATTGATGCTCTTAAAGGTGAATGCTACTAGCAGCAATCGCTCAGAAGTGATCGAACTGTCTCAGATTTTCCGGGCGCGAGTCGTGGATGTGGCGGAAGATTCTCTCACCTTAGAAGTTGTGGGAGATCCAGGTAAAATGGTAGCGATCGTGCAGGTGTTGCAAAAATTTGGTTTGAGAGAAATCGCCCGCACTGGCAAAATTGCTCTGACTCGTGAGTCGGGTGTGAATACCGAGTTACTCAAGTCTTTGGAAGCAAAAGTTTAGTTGGGAACTTAAATAAAGGCTTGTAAATAATTAACTTGTGGGGGCGCAGATGTGCGCCCCCAACGTGTGTTTCATTCAGAGACGCATATCGGTGAGCCAGGGAGTTGAGCGTGTTTTCTGATTTAAGAAGTAATAACTACTAACATACAATTAAGCATCTGCGGTTATGTCTTTTTATATGCACAAGTTACGCCAGATGGGTATGACGCAACCCTCCAGCAAGTCTTCTACCTGACGCTTAAGCTAGCACTTTCAGCCGAGAAATTTCCTTTATAGCGGTTCTCAATTGCATGGAATACAGACCACTCGTAGGGGCACAGCATTGCTGTGCCCCTACCATGTATTGCATCCAAACGAGAATTGCTATATATGCTGTTCCATCAAGATTTTATCAAACGCATCTAAAAAGTCATTAGACCCTAAAAAACTACGACATCTCTCGTTATTATGTCCAAATGAATGAGAGTGAGGTTAAAGCATCATGTACATCCCAAATGCTTTTCGAGAAGATGACATTGAGAAACTTGTCGCTTTCATGCGTGCCAATAGTTTTGCTACATTGGTGTCTATTGTGAATCATGTCCCTGTTGCCTCACATATTCCACTGGTTGTCACAGTGCAAAATAATGTGGTTAAGTTATCGGGTCATCTTGCTAAACCAAATCCTCAATGGCAAGTCTTTGGGGGAGACGAGGCACTTGCTGTCTTCAGTGGCCCCCATGCTTATATCTCGCCATCTTTGTATGAGAAGCAAGAGAGTGTACCGACGTGGAACTACATCGCTGTACACGCCTATGGTGTGCCCCAAGTTATTACCCTCAGTGATTCGCCAGAATTGATGGATAAGATGATTGAGGAGATGATTAACACCTATGACTCTGAGTATAAATCTCAATGGCATAGTTTATCTGATAACTTTCGCGAGGGAATGATGAACGGCATTATTGGCTTTGAGATAACCGTGACGCGATTGGAAGGCAAATACAAACTTAGCCAAAATCGCAGTCATTCTGACCAGAATAATGTTGCACATGAGTTGTTACAAAGTACAGAGTCAACTGTTCATGCCATAGGTACTGCAATGAAACAGAATCTTGAAACTGGTGAAATGCCAGGATAATCGTTGTAAAATTCCCATTCTGCTAATCGAGCAGCATCGACAGCAGCACAGTATAAAGCTAGTTTTTCGGTTTCAGCTTGTTGCTGCGCCAACATAGCCTGATAAGCTGGCTGGATAAAATTAGAGAAAGAGTAGGTTAATTTATGCAAACCGATGCATTAACAATGCAAGCCAATACATTAACAAGGCGGCCGATGCATTAACAATGCAAGCCAATACATTAACAATGCAAGCCATTACATTAATAAGGCGGCCGACACATTAATAATGTAAGCCAATGCATTAACAAGGCGGCCGACACATTAATAATGTAAGCCAATGCATTAACAAGGCGGCCGAAGCATTAACTTAACTTTGTAGTGCGATCGCAAACCATCTCTATGAGAATAGCTTGGCGCAGATAGCATCAATTCCCGTCAATTCTTGCTGTAAGTCAACCTGGTAGAGACATAGGAAGGGCGATCGCGACCAAAGGCGATGAATGCGATCGCAACTCCTTAGAGGGAAAAAGAGAAGAATTAATATAAACGCAAAGGAAGGCAAAAGAAAGCGCAAAGGAGCGCAGAGAAACCCCTCTGTGTACCTCTGCGTTTAACCACTGCGTGCCTATGCCTTTAAAAAATAATTTATTCAAGTTGCTCGATCATTCGTCGCTAATCAGTAGAACAATTTTACCCGTCACAGAACCGCTTTCAAGTAATTGGTGGACTTTAGCCGCTTCTTTCAAAGGAAACTTGTGACTAACGTGGATTTTTAACTTGCCTTCATCGATCCAGGTGGCACATTGTTCGAGAATTTCTGCATGATGCTGGAGACTCTCTTCCAATCCTAGCAACGCTGGTGCCAACATGAATTCTAAACCAATGCGGAGGTTGCGAGTTCTAGCAGTTTTCCAAACAGTATTAGCATCTGGTTCGAGAATCGTCACAATATCGCCATACACTCGCACTGCGGGGAAAGTTTTGTGAAAGGTTTCGCCGCCTACGGTATCAAAAGCCAAGTCTACGCCTTTGCCGCCAGTCCAATCTAATACCGCTTGCACAAAGTCTGTTTGTTTGTAAAAAATTACATGATCTGCACCGAGTTCTTTGACGAAATTAGCCTTTTCCTCAGAACTGACTGTGGTGGAAACAGTAGCACCTTTGAGTTTCGCCAATTGAATTGCTACATGACCGACACCACCAGCACCCCCATGAATCAAAACTTGTTCCCCAGGTTCCAATCGTCCCCGTTCGTATAAAGCTTCCCAAGCGGTGATTAACACCAAAGGCGCTGCTGCTGCTTCCGCAAAGGAGATAGACGGGGGTTTACGTGCCACAAACCGCTCATCCACAACGGTATATTCAGTATAATTGCCTTGGTGTGCGCCCAAGCCGCCATAGCAAAAATATACCTCATCGCCTGGGCGAAAACGCTGAACGTTAGCACCAACTGCTTCGACAATACCGGCACCATCACATCCTAAAATTGTCGGCAGGCGATCGGGGTAGAAACTGCCTCGGCTACGAAGTTTAGTGTCAATAGGGTTAATGCCAGCCGCCACCAAACGCACTAAAAGTTCAGTATTACCTACAGGAACAGCAGGGTTTGGCACTTCCTGTACTTGCAGAATTTCCGGACTGCCAGCTGCTGTCATCAAGACTGCTTTCACAACTCTTTCCTCCTGGCTTTAAATGCACGTTCATTTGCAACTTTAGCGCAAGAGGGTGGATACAGAGTTATGTTTTAGGGAAAACTGCGATCGCACCCTCATCCCTTATCTCACAGCGCAATGTATGAAAACAAGCTCCTAAAAAGGAAAAAACCGCGAAACTTGGTGTTTGACGGTTTACAATGTGGTGTGAGGAGTTTAACTATATATCATGATAAATTAGCTGCCCAACAACAACGCACTCGTAACAATTTTGGTAACAGACTTTTTTTAGCGACCTTAGAGCAAAGCACCACTACAACTAGAACCACAGCCACCAGTACAACCATAGCAATCAGCAGTAGTTTCTATCTCACTAATCAGGTCTAAACTGCCAGCTTCTAAAAGTTTGCTAACTATCAAGGTTTCACCATTGCGATTTGTCGCAGGCAAATTCATCATTTGGTTAAAGTCACAATCATATACATTGCCTAGATAGTCAATTGAAAGTTCATCGCTATTAAATGTTCAATTGTGCTGGGATTAAAATGTGACTCTAAAAACTGCAAATAGCTGATGTACAGTTTTCTAGATTCTGAATGCATTTTGGTTCTACCAACTGGTAGGTTGGTAATGGCGAAGAGGTTATTAAATACAATATTAAAATGTTCTTATAAGAACATTTTGTAATCTCGTTTTAGGTTAGTCTGTTCGGCAGCAAAGGAAAATTTTCACCCGTAGGTAACTGGGGATTAAATACTAAGTCCAAAATTTAATTTTGGTCTTTACCATAGCCAAGTTGGTTAAGTCACTACAAAACTTTAACTGAACTATCAAAAACACCAGTACCGTGCATTTTATTAACATTATCTGCTAGGTAGCAGGGCAGGGAAGCCACGACTATTACTTGGTATTTAGCAAATTCTTCTGATAAATCAGCAAATCTATCTTCAAAATAAATGGTCAAATTAAACATAGCAGAAATATATTAATTTTTTCTATCCTTGCAATAATCTGTAGGTTATTGCACTAATAATTGCAGCAGTAGGTAAAGTTAAAATCCACGATAATAATATCTGATAAAAAACACGCATATTGTTTTTTTTGCCAATCAACCCCACACCAAAAATTGAACCAACAGAAACATGAGTGGTGGAAACTGGAAGCCCAAAGCGACTAGCTGCAATAACTAAAACTCCAGTCACTATATTTGCTGATAAACCTTGAGGATGATTCATTGAGGTAATCTTTTCACTTATGGTTACTGCAACTTTTTGGGAGTTGAGTAAACCGCCAAGTGCCATTGCGATCGCTATCGTGATCATTCCTCCCTGAATCGAAAAATACTCAATAATTAGAATGAGTGAGAAAATCTTGGGAGTATCATTTAATCCTCTAGTAAAACTGACAATTCCAGCACTGATAAAATGACAAATATCAATCATTTTCTGACTAACTGGTAGGTTCCATTTAGAATTGATATAGCTAGATAAGCTGTAAATTCCTGCTCCCAAAGGAATAGCAATGATTGGACTGAGTAATAGAGGCAAAATAAAGGAAGTTCCCAAAGCTGCAAAATTAACTTTGAGTCCAATCGCAACTAATCCAGCACCAACCAGTGCACCTATTAAACTGTGAGTTGTGGAAATGGGAAACCCGATGAGGGTAGCAATCAGCACAGTTAAACCAGCAGCGATCGCTATTGCTATATGAAACTCTGGGGTGTTAGCGATCGCATCAGGCACTAGTCCTTTTCCAGAGAAGTTTTTAATTAGTGTACTTGCCAACAAAGTCGCAGTTCCTGCACCAGACAAAGTTGTAAAAGTTGCCCACAAAATTGCTGTTTGATAGCTGCTAGTTCGGCTACCAAACAGCGTTGCTACCCCTTTAAAATTATCATTTGCACCATTGGAATATGCTAAAAAGAGCGTGGCGATAAATAGACTAATTAACAACATTTTTGGGTTTATAAATTAACAGCAACGACCACTATAGTGCCAGCAACATACAGCACTTTGTGCATCCTAATATAATTAACTCTAAGTTGGATGAGTTTTTGCTGAGATTGCCAAAAACCTTAAATCTTTATATATTCAGAGACTTTGGGGCATCTGCGTTAGTCTAAATTTAACACTGGGGACTAGAAAAGAAGCAAGTGAAACAGGGAAAGAAGAACTATTGATTATTGACTAATCCCAATGCTCAATTCAATCACGCAATGTGTAGCCGACACCACTCACAGTTTGAATAAGGCACTTTTCGTTATTGGCCTCAAGTTTCAGACGCAGGTAGCGCATGTGAAGTTCGATGATGTTAGCATCGCCCATGAAGTGGTAACTCCAGACTTCCTCTAAAATGCGATCGCAGGTAATTACCTGTCGTGGATGGGCCAGTAAATATTCTAGTAAATCAAATTCCTTAGCAGTTAACTCAATTAACCGCTGATCTCGGTACACTTGGCGCGTGCGACGATTTAAACTTAGGTCTTCAAATTCTAAAACATCTGCTTTGTCTGCTTGGTGGCTTCTTCGCAGGTGAGCGCCGACTCTGGCTAATAATTCATCAACACCGAAGGGTTTAACCAGGTAATCATCAGCACCAGCGTCTAAACCTGCAATGCGATCGCTCACTTCATCTTTGACGGTTAATAAGATTATCGGCACTTGATCACCAATATTTCGTAGGCGACGGCAAATTTCCAACCCCGACAAACCCGGCAACATCCAGTCTAAAATTACTAAATCTAGATGTAACTCACGCGCTGCGGTGAGTGCAGTTAATCCATCGTAGGCGACGCTAACTTGATAACCTTCATAACTTAGCTCCAATTCGACAAATCGTGCCAGTTTGACTTCATCTTCAACCAGTAAGATGTGCGTCATAATCATGTTAATGATTTCAGCAGGGTACGGTAAGCAATAATACGGTTTGGAAACACTTTAGTGAGGTGCCAGCTACTTAATAGCCAAACATCTAAATTAGGTGTACTTAGCTTAGTATAAATCTGAGTAAGTAACAACCGTATGTCTGCAATTCCCGATGGCTGCTTGATCAAAGAACGATCCAACTAGCTATTAGCAATAGGCTGTGACATCTTCACCGCATTCATCGGCGAGATAACAGAGCGCTTTAAAACGCAAACCAACTACTTCTTCGTATAGGGGATTTAATTTACACATCGGAGGAATGTGAAATAGCTTCCGACCAAACATTGTGATGTCTCGCTCAAAGGGACACTGAGCAGGAATAGCTTTGCACAGGAAATGAGCCAATTTGGAGTTATGAATTTTTATCGTTTCCAACCACTCGCGGACTGGGTGCAGTAGATCATTGTGTAACCAGACTTGAATAAAGCTTGTCATAATTGTTCACCTTGATAATTTCAAATTAGATTGAGTTTGTTGTATTTGAACCTCTATAAATACATACGGTTAGGTTCTATAGTTTTATGCAGTGATTGCTCGTTCTTTGGTTCTCTACAGAGATAGAATAAGTCTCTAGGCACACTGTTAACTACACATTCAATTGCCAAAATTCCGGATGATTTATACCGTCCCCAAAAATTTTTGCAACAAATGAATTGGCTGTAGGGACTTACATCTGTACATTGGTGTCAACTTAAGGGACTGACAAAAAATAAATTATCCAAAATTATTTGTACATTTGTAGGGGATCTTGGCCTTGCGCCCCTACGATGGGATGTTTTTTTTAACTGGAAGTCCCTAAGCGCAAACCCTTTTAAAACCTCGTTTCCAGCCAGAGGCTGGAAATGCTCTTCAATTGCGGCAGAGCCGCAAGTCTTGAGGCGGCAGCCCCCCATTAGGCATTCCCACTCTTAACGAGACAATCTCTAAAAGCTTGTTGTAGAAAGGCTTTGACGTTAAGTTGACACCCATGAATTTTGACTTTTGACTTTTGACTTTTGACTTCCCCGTTCGCGTAGCGTCTCGCAGAGAAGGGGCTGACATCTGTACGCCCCTCGCAACGTATTTTTAACAGAATTTTGTGAAATGGTAATGTGCCAAAGGCTAGGCTAGATATTGCTGCACTGCAAAGCTATAACCAACTTCTTGGAGGCGCAGCTAAACTTACCCTAAAAAAGCATCAAGCTTCAGGGAAGCTGCGAAAACTAATGACTGATGACTTTTTCAGTAACAAAAAGCTACTTTTTGACCTATGGGCATCAAGTTACGACTGGCTCTTTCCTTCAGTGTTTTATCGAGCCGTTCACAAACGGTTACTGGAGTATGTCGATTTACCAGAGTCAGCAAATGTACTTGATATCGGCTGTGGTACTGGACGCTTACTTGAACGCCTTGCTACTCAGTTTCCCGATCTGCAAGCCACCGGATTGGATTTATCTGCTAATATGTTGCGGGTAGCAAGACAGAGTAACTGCCACCGTCCACGTTTAATTTATATCGAGGGGAAAGCAGAGTCTCTTCCCTTTGCTGATGGTCAATTTGATGCTGTTTTCAGCACTATCAGCTTTTTGCACTATTTGGAACCTAAACAAGTAGTTAGTGAAATAGCACGGGTACTTTCTCCCGGTGGACGCTTTTACTTGGTTGACATTACCTCCAAAAAAGAGTCAGAACCTCAATTATTGCCAGTCTCTCCCCGGGGAATTAGACTCTACAGCCCTAATCAACGTCAACTTCTTGGCTTCTGTGCTGGGTTATTGTGTTTGAATCACCACTATTTACTAGGGCCTGTCTTACTAACGATTTTTACAAAACCTCCCTTGGATTGATGGATAACACCAATTTGAACAATGATTGCGACAGATGGGGCGCTCAAAGCGATTACCAGCAACTCTTTCACAATCCAAAATCCAAAATCCAAAATCAGATAACTTTCTCCCGTTAAAAAGGCTTGCTCTAATTCTCTCCTTTTTAAGGAGGATTAGGGAGGATCAAGCCTTAACTGATCTCGATATTCCATAAACACCACAGGAACTTTGAGCAGCTTTTTAGCTAATTGCGAAAATCTATATTTACCCTTGAGCGTAGACAAGCCTCTTGTCCTGGGAAATTGTGGCAAGTCTTCAAAACATATTGGTACAAAGTCAAAGCGACTGTAAAACTGCGCCAATCGTTCACCCAAACATTCAAGATAAAGTGGTTGTGTTGCTGTATTAATCAAATGCTGCGTTAGCAAAGTGCCCAAACCGCAACCTCTCCAAGCTGATGCAACGACCAAACTACCAAGTTCTTGTGCCCCTGAGAAATTACGAAGCTGTCCACAAGCTACCAGATTGCGTAGGCTTTGCCCGCCGTAGGCATCGCATTCAATTACCCAAAATTGCTGCCAATTTAATTGGGTTGGGTCGAGTTTCGCTGAGAATACCAGCAATCGAATCGACCACTGATCCCCAGAGGTTGCCTTGCGAAGGACACATCCAGATGGTAACGATAGATTGCTCTGGTTCATTAATTACACTTTGCTAGTTTGTATCACAATCATCACACCATATTATTCACTCAGATCATTTGCTATTTCCTGCCAACTATCAATAAAGCAATTTCAAAAGCATCTTGGACATCAAACCCGTTCCAAGTTCTCCCTTAACGACAGCAAGCGTTCTAAGGTTAACAAATTCTATATTTATGGATTTTTGTTAGCATACCTGAGTAGTACTAAACAATACTTCCGATAGAGGTGAAATCAGCCATAACTAGATTCTAGATAGATGCACTCAAACCCCGAATTTTCTTAAGATAATGCCAAGAATAAATGATTAGGAATGTAATCATGGCTGAAGAACAAAAATCTAATAATCCAGAAACTACGCCTACTGCTTCTGGAGGTTACCAAACCACCGTTGACGAAAGTACCCGCAAAACTGGCGATGCTGAAAAGACTGATGGTAAACCCTCTGCTACACCAGAAGCACCAGAAAACGATTCTGTAGCAGGTAGCCCCAATCAGGGAACTGAGTCACGTTAATTGGTTTGAAGTTTGCCTAGTTTCAATAATCTAATTGAGTTTTTTCTAGTAACCCAGATTTAGTAAACTTTGAAGTGGATAGTTGTGATTTATATCATGATTATCCACTTATTTTATTGTGTGAGAATTGTTTTTAGGGAGGGTGGAGGCTGGTATGGTAAGTGCGTAGGTGCAGGCCGCTGTAGGCAGTCCTTTGGGATTATACTATTGTTTCTTTGATTTTACTCCATACTGAAGAAATGATTTTCCTTGCACCTAGTTATATATTTGATATTAATATTTCTAAATATAATATCTGATGTTTGTCAGCACAGCGTTAAGCAGAAATCACCTATTCCTGAAAATCTGCTAAAGTTCACGATTCTTAATCATGCCAGCTTCCCTCCGTGGCTGACAGAAATCCCATAATCCAATAGGCTGATCTTAAAGCGGTGATTTTTCACAAAGCTCATCTGCATAAAAAGGTAGGCTCCATTGTCCAGCACTTTTGGATAACCATGTGTAACATGTTGCCTATTCTCTATCATCACTTAGTCGTTAATAACTAATTATACAGAAAATGCCCCTTAAAATCGTCCAAAACTTTGATGGCAGTTTCACTCTTGAAGCACAAGCTCAAGAAACTCTATTCAATTTATTGACAAGCGTTGCTTTCTTAAACCAAATTCGTCAACAGTTACAGTGTGAACAAGTAAAATTTACAGAATTACTTTTCCAACCAGTTCCTTACAGCTTAACTACCACTAAAGGAATGCCAGCAGAATTTGAAAAGTATCATGAATCTGATGAGTATGCCATCATCAACGTTCCACCAAATTTCATGTTTAGTGCTAAGATTTTTAAACCCAGTCGCCTTTGTGCAATTTACCAAAAATTGGGTAATGAGTAATTATCAAGATAATTTTTCCCTAATTAGCAATTCTCAATTCTGAAGGCAAATAGTAAGTTTGATATTTGATGTATGGCTCTTGAAACGAATCTTTCTTCTTTGGCAACCCTGGAATACATTCCTTACATTGACGATCACGGTCAATTACCCGAACAATTTCAGAGTAAAATCGGGGTATATGCTATTTTTGACCAAGAAAAAGTACTCCAATTTGTAGGATACTCCCGTGATGTTTATCTAAGCCTCAAGCAGCATTTAGTCCGTCAGCCACAGCATTGTTATTGGGTAAAAGTTCAAACTATTGAACGCCCTAGTCGCACAATTTTAGAAAATACTGAAAATGCTTGGATTGCTGAAAATGGCAGTGTACCTTGGGGAAATGGGGATCACAAGGAAAAATGGACTCATCCCATTGATGTGAAAGTGATAATGACACCTGAAGAACAGGCAAAATATCAAAATCCAGCTAATGATGAATTAGCACAAATAAAAATTATTAAAAATGTGGCACGGAGAGTAGAAGCAGAAATTTCAACGCAATTGCTAGAAGTGCGTGGTTTGCAAATGCAAATTCGCTTCAATCCTAAATTGAAAGAAGAAGGTTTACTAGATTTGAAATGATGTAGTTTTGGGGAAAACTATCTTATAAATCTCGCTTGTAATCTTTGATGACAATACAGCTGCTGAACGATCGCTATCAAGTTATCCGTACACTGGGTGCTGGTGGGTTTGGTGAAACCTATTTAGCAGAAGATACCTATATGCCTTCAAAGCGGCGTTGTGTGGTTAAACAGCTAAGACCGATTCACAATAATCCCCAAATTTACCAGATAGTGCAAGAGAGGTTTCAACGGGAAGCAGCTATTTTAGAAGAACTCGGTGGCGCAAATGACCAAATTCCAGCATTGTATGCCTACTTCTCCTCAGGCGGACAATTTTACTTAGTTCAAGAGTGGATTGAAGGCGATACCCTAACTGGAAAAGTCCAGAAGCAGGGGCTATTTAGTGAAGGTGCTGTCCAGGAATTATTCATGAATTTATTACCCGTCCTGGATTACGTTCACTCTAAGCATATCGTTCACCGCGATATCAAACCGGATAACATCATTGTGCGTCATCGGGATGGTAAACCGGTGCTGATTGATTTTGGTGCTGTACGGGAATCAATGGGAACAGTGGTGAATTCTCAAGGCAATCCTACCAGTTCGATTGTGATTGGTACACCAGGCTATATGCCGAGTGAACAAGCCGCAGGTAGACCAGTTTTTTCTAGTGATTTATACAGTTTAGGAATGACGGTAATTTATTTGTTGACTGGTAGACAAGCCCAACAACTAGAAACGGATTCCCAGACGGGTGAAATTGTCTGGCGACAGTATGCCAGTCATCTTAGCCCAATCATCGCAGGAGTGATCGATAAAGCGATCGCTTATCATCCGCGCGATCGCTACCCCACAGCCAGAGCAATGCTGGATACTTTGCAGAGCATAGCAAATCCTATTCCACCGACGCAACCCCTCTTGACTCAACCGACTATAGTCTCTGCACCGCCACCTCAGACAGTGCCTGTCAAACCACAGCCTAACCCTCAAGGTAATAGTCAGAATAATATCCTTATCGGCAGTTTAATCGCAGGTGGGTTAATTGGTGCATCTGTGATTATTAGCCAGGTATTAACAAAATCTTCTCAATCTACAGCAGACAAAACGGTGTTACCTTCACAAACACCCTCAACTGTCACAAGCCCCGTCATAGAAACTCCCAAATTGATCCCAACGACCCCATTTCCTACTCAATCTACACCTACCCCAACTACATCAATACCGCCAGTTGATACTAGCACTGTCAACACTTATTTCTGGCTTTCCCAAAGACTTGTAACTGATGCAGATTTGGATGGTAAAGACGGTTTTGAACTAGATATTATGCGAAATTCGATTTTTGCCAGTCACGGTCGCCGTTTTAATATTTCTGAATTACAAGATTACTTTAATAACCAACCTTGGTATCGTCCTATATATTTACCAAAAGCATTTCCACCTAAATTGTTGTCAAAATTAGAGCAACAGAATGTAGATTATATCAGCAAATATCAAGCTCGTTACGGCTTGAGATATTTTAAGAAATAAGATTTTCATAATTATACCATTTCAGGAAATACCTGATATATATCAGTAGGGGCATACTGCTGTACGCCCTGATAACCAATGCATTTTTTGCAAATATTTTTGAGAAATGCTATACTTTCTAAGTATATTTGCTTGGACTTATCAAAGGATTTCTTTGCTACTTATTAGATAATATATAGGTTAGCTAATGTAATATATTGGACAGATTATTAAATATTTAATAGTCTAAAATCGCCAAATATCAAAGGCTAATCCTAGTGAAGTCTATATAGAGTAAGAGATAAACTCTGTTCTTTTCCCCCAAAGTCCATCTTTAGATACTAGGCAGTTTCAGAACCAGGCATTTCTATTTAAGATATAAAATTGCTATATCCAAGATAAGCAATCCATAAGTTAAAAAAATGCCATGTTTATATTTTCTTTGTTATTTTGTATTTAACGGGACAGTTCTTCCTGATTTGGTGGGTTTAAATAACAATTAGTTAAACGATTTCCCCCCAAAGATGCATGTAAATTCTTTGCATTGTGCTTACTTTACTTTCCAATTTACAAGCAAAATGCAAATTGACCAGACAGATTACATAGTAATATTCCCAATCTGCAAATAGCTTATCTACACTAGGAAAACCTTGCCTACGACTATGCTTAAAACAAAAAATCGACGTATTTTTCTGCCTGGTTTTATTAACCCTTTAGAAGAAAAGGATCAAACAGTCCGTAAAAAGCAATTTGCTTTACCTAAATTAGATTTACTGCAACCATTACGTCAATCGCTGGACAAATTTGAGATTCAGAATCGGAAATTAGCCAGATTTATTGCTAAACTGATTCCTGCCCAGTGTCCATTCGAGCGTGATATCATGCTTTTTGGTCGCACAATAGGCCATATTCCGCCAATGTGCAAACTCAATCCGCTTTATAACGAACTTGTCTACTTGCGTTTTCGGGCCTTGTGTTATCTAGTAGATCAGTGTGGAGAGGATATTCAATCCTACTGCTGATAACTAGAGAAAACACAATATGGAAATTAAAATTGAGCATCAACCTACACAAGAACGCCTCAATGAATTGGGTGTTTCTAAATGGGAAATTTGGAAAAAGGAAGTTTCCAAATTCCCTTGGACTTATGATTCTCAATAAACTTGCTACTTTTTGCAAGATGAGGTAGTTGTTACTCCTAATGGTGGACAACCAGTGGAAATGGGGAAAGGTGATTTGGTGATTTTTCCTCCTGGCATGTCCTGCATATGGGAAATTACAAGCAATGTGAAAAAACATTATTACTTTGATTAATCAATAGACAAGAGTGATCCCCTTTATCTACTTGGTGATCCCAAAGACCAACGCTTCACAACATCTCATAACTTAATTTAGATTTTTACTATATGGAGGTTCGCAGCGAGTGTCGTAGGATAAAGTGGTAGAATCCATAAATTGCTTATATCCATATCGCTCGAAACTCGTTGCGACTCCATCCCCTAAACAATATTCCTAAAAATAAATAGTTTCATTTCCTCCAAATTTGGCAGAAAATTCTTGCCAGGTTAGTGGTTGATAACTAAAAATGTGAAAGCCATTGATCCCCGACAACTTTTACGAAGTCGGGGATCTGATGATAGCGATCGCCACCACTCTTAATCTTGGCAGTTCATAATCGTGTTAGTGGGAGTTTAGTTACAAAAAATGCTGTGTAGCAAAAAAAGGTTTCGCTCCACCGCAATTTTATTGAGGTAAATAATCAAAAATGTTACTGCATTTAAGTACTTGGCAAGAAATTGAAGCTTATTTACAGCAGTCAAAGGGAATAATTTTCCCTATTGGTTCCACAGAACAACATGGGCCAACCGGGTTAATTGGTACTGATGCTATTTGTGCAGAAGCGATCGCAGCTGGTGTAGGTGATGCAACTGGGGCGATCGTTGGCCCTACAATCAATGTGGGCATGGCACTGCATCATACTTCCTTTCCTGGCACAATCAGCCTGCGCCCCAGCACTTTAATTCAAGTAGTGCGAGATTATGTGACTTGTTTAGCCAAAGCTGGTTTTACCAAGTTCTACTTTATCAACGGACATGGTGGTAACATCGCCACCCTGAAAGCGGCTTTCTCCGAAACTTACGCCCATTTAGAAGATTTACAGATTAACAATGCTCAACAGGTGCAATGTCAAGTGGCAAACTGGTTTATGTGCGGTTCTGTATATAAGCTAGCTAAAGAATTATATGGGGATCAAGAAGGTTCTCATGCAACGCCAAGTGAAGTAGCCCTTACTCAGTACGTTTATCCAGAGGCGATAAAGCAAGCGCCCCTTTCACCCGAAGTTGCAAGCGGATACAGGATTTATAGCGCAGCTGACTTTCGAGTGCGTTATCCAGATGGACGCATGGGATCAAATCCGGCTTTAGCAACGCCAGAACACGGTAAACAACTTTATGACTTGGCGGTGAAAGAACTTAGCAATGGGTATTTAGAATTTGTGAACGCAGAATAAAACTCATGGAAAGACATTGTAGAGATACAAGTCAAATTGCGTCTCTGCATCAAATAGCAATCCTGAATCAAATGTGCATAAACATGATCCCCGACTTTTTTGAAAAGTCGGGGATCAGCAATTTGGAATTCTGACAAGCGTAACGCACCAAACACTTTGGGAGGTGCGTTACACTTTGCTAACGCAACGCCAGTTGCTACAACGGAGGGAACCTCCGCAACGCACTGGCTCCCCTACATGTATTTCAAAAATCAAATATGAATCCTATAGGTAGGATAATATATTAACCTCTTCGTACACGCACAGTATGAGCCGGAACCCAGTGCCGACGACCGTGTATTCTTTCCCAATGCCCCCTAACATAAACTGTTTTCCAATAGGATCTAGCAACGACAATGGGTCTATGAGCCGCAGGTCTGACAATAACCTCTGCTGCCGATGCCTGTGATGATAATGAGGCAATTGCGAGTGGTAGAGCAAGTAGTGTGCCAACGAAGATACGTTTCATGATCAATTCTCTTACTTGTTTATGTTTGGTTTATTTGTGACAACTTTCCTAAATAATTTGTGATCGTTTACCCCTATATCCTCTTTGCTTCACAACCTTACCGTTCATAGTAAGGTCTTATGCATCAGTGGTTTTCCTTCGTGATTAAGGAAAGTTTTCATAAGAATATAAGAGGCATTGCTTGTTTTACAAATAGATAGAATTGCTGTATTGCCTCAAGTTTAAAACGTTAAATAAAAAATCATTAGTGGAAAAAGTCATCATCTCTGTATGACTTTAGTCATAGTTTTTGTGCCTTGATTTCTTCTCTCATTTAAAGATTCACGTATGCCTTTACTGCCTTGATCTGCGATCGCATAAGCGATGATTTGGGCATTTTGGACATCCACTACCCAATATTAAACCTCTTGCAT
Organism: Nostoc sp.; assembly: GCF_036917195.1. Taxonomy (GTDB): domain Bacteria; phylum Cyanobacteriota; class Cyanobacteriia; order Cyanobacteriales; family Nostocaceae; genus Nostoc. The sequence continues at coordinate 43,575 of NZ_JBALDG010000093.1, read as the reverse complement.
AAATCAAAAATAAGAACCCCACTCTGCCAAAGCTACGCTTTGTCTCCCTTCCCCGATACTTTGGGGTGTTAGGGACTTTTAGAGGTCTATTCAACAACACCCAACTCTTCATAGAGCGTAGACGCATTGGTGTTGGCGTAGCCTCTAGCAGAGAAGCCTTGATTGATTTCACGGCTACGGCGTAAAGCCTCCTCTAAAATAGCGATCCCAGGAAATACCTGTGATTCCTGAATACGTTTACTACCCTGCTCTGCGATCGCATAGGCGATGATTTGGGAATTTTGTACATCAACTACCCAGTATTCAGCAATACCCAATTCTTCATAGAGCGATCGCTTTGTACCCAAGTCATCCAGTAGGGATGTTTTAGCAATCTCAATCACCAAATCCGGTGCAAGATAACGATCAAGGTTGACAATTCCTCTACCTGCTGGGATATCTTGGGTCTTGTAACTCAAATTCAAAACTTCTAGCTCAACTCTTTAACCTCTGAAGCCAAATGTTCAAGTTCTGAAGGGGATGTTTGACCTTCTGAAATCCAAGTTTCGTGTTCAGAGGGTCAAACTTGCTGTGATGAGGGTGAAGCTTGGAGTTCAGAAGGGGAAGTTTCAGGCTTTTTGCTCGGATGTTCGAGTTCTGAGGTCGAAGCTTGGAGTTCAGAAGGGGAAGTTTCAGGCTTTTTGCTCGGATGTTGAAGTTCTGAGGTCGAAACTTCGGGTTCTGAGGTGCAACTTTCGAGTTCTGAGCTTGAAACTTGAGGGTTTGAGGTTGGATGATGGAGATTGAAAGGCGATCGCTTTATTTTCTCAACTTAGTTTATTAGACCTTTTGCAAAAATCCTTGAATCACCCCTCCCCTTGTAAAGGGGAGGGCGCAAGATTTCAAGTTTCCCCCCTTTATAAGGGGGAATTAAGGGGGGTCTATTCGACTTATGCAAGAGGTCTATTCTCCCTTCACCCCAGCCTCGATTGCTTTTACCAATGGGCTGACCCACCACATATCTGAAACTTTTTGAAGTCCCTCAAATATAAATGCTTTTCCTCCGGCTTTTAAGCGTTGCATCAAAGTTGGGTTCTGCTTTACCTGCTTCACTGCTTCTGCAACAATGATTTGTTTCTCTGTTTGAGTTGGAGTGGGATTATTTTGAGTGATACCATTTACGATTTGCTGAATTTCTTCAAAAACCTCTATGAGATTTAGGTAATAATCAGGTGCTATAACTGAACAGGCTTTACAGCAAAGAACGGTAGTGCAAATTTCCTCAATGGGGAAATCACTATTTTGCTTGAGCCAAGGTATAGTCTGTTGGAGTGCGATCGCAGAGTCTTACTAAGTCATCTATTTGATTTTGGATTGATGCACTGTGATGCGATCGCTTAAAACTCCTCTTTAGCTCAATTTAGGGCAAGCGAAAGTCCGAAAATCCTAAATACTTTTTCCTAACTGTCCTCAGTTTTACCTGGTATGAGCAGTTGCTTCATTTGGTGAGCCAATATTTCTAGTCCCGCATCCTTGGCAAAAAATCCGTCTGCTTCTGGACACATTTGTTTGCCATACAGCTCTAACTCATTCATGCTCATGTAAGCCGTGACGAGGATGACCACAGGAGAACGAGGCAAGCGGCGCTTGAGAGCGGTAACGATTTCCATGCCATCTGTATTTAGCTCATGCCGAGCCGTATGCAGCACAAAATCGACCAGAAAGATATCGTACTGGTTTAGTTCCTCTAACTCCCACAAGAAACTAGACACAGACTTGTAAGCTGCTACAGCATATTCTTCCTTAAGAAAACGTTGGACGATCCGACACCAGTGTTCGTCATCGTCCAAAATCGCCACCTTGTACATTGGAATTCAATTCCTCCTTTCACCCAGTAGAGTAATCATATCCAAAAAGGCATCGTAGTCAGTGATGGGTTTGCTATAGCAACTGTCGGCCCCAGATTGGGACAACAGGAGATGTTGATCAACGGGCATGGTATAAGCTGTTACTAAGATAATTGGTATCTGTTTCCACTGTGCCTTCAAATAGCGCGACAGGATGGAGCCATCGACTTTTTGTCCTTGCCACCAAGCTCCCGGCAAATTGATATCCATAATCACCAGTTCGACTGCGCCTGCTTCGCATTGTCGGAATATCTCTTTTGGTTCGGCAGTAATAAACACCTGATGACCACCCAAGCGTTCGATTAGTTTAGCAGTTCCCTGAGCTAGAAGTTGATTATCTTCAACCAGTAGGATATTCAATGCTGTCACCTGTAAGCTGACTCGGTACGTTTAGGGGCAGGGTAAACGTTACCGTGTTTCCCTGCCCTAGTCCAGGGCTTTCAAGCCAGATATTACCACCCATCAGTTCCACCAATCGCTTGCAGATAGTCAGCCCTAAGCCGGTGCCCCCGTAGGAGCGCTGGGCAGAACCATCAGCTTGCACAAATGGGGAAAACAGTTGCTCTGAGTTTTCCATCTCAATGCCGATACCCGTGTCGCGCACCGAGATTTGAGCCATTGTCCCAGTACTATCGACGACAGCCCGAACATGGATTTGACCCTGATCTGTGAATTTGAAGGCGTTATCCAGCAAGTTCGTCATCACCTGGCGGACTTTGATCTTGTCGGCGAAAACAGTCTCAATTTCACAGTGGAGTGTCAGAGGAATTGCCTTGTAACGGCTTTCGGCACCAGAGAGGAAACATTGCTCTTGTAAAAGTTGTTGCAGATAAACTGTCTCCAAATCTAAGGCTATGCCTCCGTCTTCAATCTTGGCAATGTCAAGCAGATCGTTAATGATGGTAACGAGATTTCGCGTCGATTGGTAAGCACCGTTTATATATTGGCGCAACTCCTCTTCGTCTTCATAAAGGCGCTCTTTGAGCAACTTTAAATAGTTTAAGGTCGAGGCCAGAGGGGTTCGCAGTTCGTGGCTGGTAGAAGCCAAGAAGTTGCTCTTGAGGCGACTCACCTCTTCAGCGGCAGTTCGGGCATGAGAGAGAGCTTCGTTATGCATCTCAACTACCAGACGCTGCTGCTGTTCGCGCTCATAGAGGCGGTTTTGGAGCACAGCCAGCGATAGGTGAATGTTCAAAGACTGGATGAATTCCATCTCTTCGATGCTCCAGAGGTAAGCTTTATCTTGTTTGAGCGCCTGCCATTGAGCCATTGACTGGCGGGGTCGCTCTTGGCGCTCATCGGCTTCCTCAAAGCCAGCCCAAAGATTTTTTGTGCCGATTTGGTCACGAAAGAACGTCAGATACCCCAGGAATTCTTTACCATAATACAACGGTTGAACAATCAAACCCCGAATCGGTGTGGTCTGGAAGGATTCAATCAGTTGGTTCAAATGCGGTTCTTGCTGAAGATTAATTACCGCTCGCTGGGCAGGTTTATTGTCTTGGGTTAAGTCAGTGTCGATGGGAGCAGGAGCTACCCCTACTTCTTGCCAGAAAGGATGATTTTCTAGTGAGTCTGGTTGCTCAAACTCGGATGGGGTCGGCTGATTTCCGTAAGTATAAACATGGGCTGGTAAAGCCTCATCCGAGGAAGTGAGGTACAACCTCCCTCCAGAACTGCCAGAAGCTTTCACTGCTTGTTCCAAAACGTTATGTAAAATCTCGTCAGGGGCCAAAGGGGCATGCAGCAGAGCGGCAATCTGATTGATGATCGCTTCGCGCTGCTGCTGCTCCTGTATCTGACTCAGCAAAATCGCCTGGGTAATTGCCAGTGAAACCTGGTCAGCAAGCATTTGAACGACCTGCAAATCCTCAGATGTAATTTCTTTGGGTTCGGCATGATGAGAGATCAACAGCCCCCAAAGTTCCTGTTGATAAATTATAGGCACCACCAGAGAAGATTGCACACCCATCTGGGTGAGATAGTCCACATGGCAGGGGTCTATCGGTCGGCTTAAAATATCTTCAAGGGGTTGCTCTTGCACTTCTTTAACGGTCAAGTCCCCGATTGCCGTCGTTTTGGGAATCGGCAGCGAGTTCAGGATAATCCGCTGCTCGCTGACATTGACGATGGAACGGGTACGTGCTCTGATAAACAAGGCCCGCGCTTGGGGCGGAATGTCATCAGTTGGATAGTGTAATCCCAGCAAAGAAGGCAGACGATTGGGGGCACTCGCTTCCGCAACGACTTGCCCATGTCCGTCGTAATCAAAGCGGTAGACCTTAGTCCGGTCGGTTTGCAAAAATGCTCGCAGTTCGATCACAGTTGCATCCAAAATCTCTTGGAGGTTCAACGATTGCCGGATGCGGTTCGCCATGCGAGCAAGCATTGCTTCTTTGCCTTCAGTCAATAACTGATCTTTTTGGTTTCTAAAATTGGAATTTGTAGCCAACTGATACTCTCTACTTATCAGAATAATTATTTATTATTTAACTAGGCTAGCAATTACCATCGCTAATTTGCCTGGTTCTATTGGCTTTGTTAAATGTTTTTGGTATCCTGCTTGGAGAATTTGTTGCTGGTTAACCTCTCCAGCATAGGCTGTCAGTGCGATCGCTAGAATCTCTCCCCCTTGCTCAGGCGGTAGCGATCGAATTTGCCGAATCAGCATATAGCCATCCATTTCTGGCATCCCAATATCACTTAAGAGAATATCTGGCTTCTCAACTGCCAAGGCGTTTAGTGCTTGCGAAGCTGAGGCGAAGGCACGCACAGAGGCACCATACTGTTGAAGGATGAAAACTATTAGGTTGCGGGTGTCAACTTCATCGTCCACAACTAGCACATTTACCCCCAGAAGATCAGGGGAAGCCTCAGGCAAACCTTTGTCTTCACTTGTTTGAGGCTCGACACTCTTGATAGGTAACAACACAGTAAAGGTGGCACCTTTCTCGTCTCCCTCACTTTCTGCTTGGACTGTTCCACCGTGTAGTTCAACGATTTGACGAACGATCGCTAGACCAAGCCCTAAGCCGCCAAAGGTTCTTGTTGTGGTATTGTCAGCTTGACGGAAGTAATCAAACACGTGAGGCAGAAATTCTGGGTCAATGCCCTTACCCGTGTCACTTACTTGGATTTGTGCTTGTGTACCCACGCGCTCAAGTCGTATTTCCACTTGGCCCTCGGACGGTGTGAACTTAACGGCGTTAGACAGCAAATTCCAGAAGACTTGCTGCAAGCGATTGGGATCGCCCAAAACTTGCCCTATATTCGGTTCAAATTTCGTCTTCAGTTGAACTGACTTGGCTTGAGCCGCTAGACGCACAGTATCAAGGGCTACTTCAATAACGGCGGACAGGTTAACAGAGGAGATTTTTAAGCTGAGTTTGCTTTGAAGAATGCGGGAAACATCCAGTAAATCTTCCATTAGCTGAGACTGCAACTTGGCATTGCGCTCAATAGTTGCTAGGGCATAAGCCGTCTTTTCTTCATCAAATTTGCGGGTTTGCAGGAGTTTTGACCAACCCAAAATCGGGTTGAGGGGGGAACGCAGTTCGTGAGATAGAACTGCGAGGAACTCATCTTTGAGACGATTGGCTTGTTCAGCTGCTTTTTGTGCCGCTTCACTAACGGCCCGAGCAGCTTGCTCACGCCGTGCAGATTCTTCCGCTGCTTGACGGGCGTTGCTACTGTAAAGAGCGGCGGCAGTAAAATTTGCGAGGCTTTTCATCAACCGCAAGTCTTCTCCATCAAACTGCCGATGCTGATCGTGGGATATAATCCAAATCGTGCCCAGTGGTTGATTAGCAATCAATAAAGGAACCACCAAGCACTCGACGATTGTTGGCTTAAACTCTTGCAAGTAGGTGAAATACCGTTCTGGATAGGAATAAAGCAGGGGAGTTTGACGTTCTAGGCAGATGCCGCAGTAACTACAGGTGTAAAGAATGGCAGTTTGTTCATACGCTTCTAACATCCCGGCTAGTGCAAACCAGCGGCAGATATCTTCCCCGCCCGGAGTCACCTCAAGTAAGCTAACACCTGCTGATTCTGCCCGACACAGTTTAGTGGTAATTTTTACAAGCTTTTTGAGCAGAATTTGAGGCTGCTCAACTAGTTGCCGTGCTAGGGTATGAAGTGCATCGTTCTCTTCTTTGAGGTCAGTAGTTCTGGGTACTCGAAGAGACAACTCTTCAGTGATCAAAATATCATCTAAACATATTTGCTCCACTTCCTCATTGGTCATTACACTACTTTGCCTCTAAGAAATATTGCCTGATCATTCCCTGTCCCAGTTCACTCAAGTTTCTTAACATATCTTCAATTTTTATTATCACGAAAAATTAAAAAATGAGGAATCAGAATTCAGAATAAATTCTGATTCCTCATTTTTTAATTAAAGGATTTATACTCTGCTCTAATAGGGGGTATAAACCCGGATTTATCACTCCTATTGCCAAAGTGTTATAAAATCTAAATTCAGGCGTTTCACACTGCATGAAAATATTTCCCTATCAAAAAGGGCTGAAACATAGTCTGGGCAGGACTTCTGAGCAAGGCGTAGGCGTAGGTCGTAAACATCGCAGTACTTGTGAGAAATGGGGGATAAAACCCTTTTATTCATTTTCACCCCTGGATTCTCACTTTTTATTCCTATATCACAGATATTACGACAAATTATCCGCCCCTGCTACTTCCTGAGGGAAAAGTTTGGAAGTTTTTCATAATACCAGCACGGATTTTTCATTTTAAAACCAATGTTGATGTTGATAGTGCTAGCGCAAGCGATCGCTATAATCTAAATTGCTACCAATGTGCTAGTACAGCACGACGTAAATCCAGCCACCATCTCAAGACAGGAGGCAAAATCCCTTGTTAAAAGTAGGTATTCCGCTACAGTGTGCTAGTTAGATTCACCGTGCCATTTGGGAAAAATTGGACGTTAGGGACTTCCATAAAACTTACACATCATACATACATATGTACTATATTAAATTTGAACTTTTCAGGCATGTCTAATACCGAACGCAGTAAATATGTCAGCTTTTTCTATTTTGCGATCAGCGTCTGAAACGGACATTTTACCTACTACATATTATGGTTAATTTGTACAGTGCATAAGTCCTATTCCAGTTAAAAAACATCTCTTTGTAGGGGATCTTGGCCAAGATCCCCTACAAATGTACAAATAATTTTAGATAATTTATTTTTTGTCAGTCCCTTAAGGAATGTGAGTGTGAAATTAATTTTGTGTAGGTATTAATCAACACAGTTGACTTATCTTAGCCGCAAGTTCTGCGGGGTTCATCTGCTCGTAGTGTTCAAAAGGTTGATGAATCCAAGGGTTGTCAGGCAGATAATCAACATAATAATCGGGTGCTATAACTGAACAGGCTTTATACCAAAGAACGGCAGTGCGAATTTCCTCAATCGGGAAATCAGTATTTTGCTTCAGCCAAGGTATAGTCTGTTGAAGTGTGATGCCAGAGTCTACCAAATCATCTACTAGGAGAATGCGCGAACCTAACTTTTCGGCAGTCATCGTTAAGTAGCGGGAGAAAATTAAATCACTTCTTCCTTGCTTACCAGTGCCACTGTAAGATGAAGTTGCTAAAATTGCCAGCGGCTGCTGGTATATACGGGAGAGAATATCTCCAACTCGTAGTCCTCCTCTAGCAAGACAGATTATTTGGTTAAATTCCCAACCGGATTGATAAATCTGAATAGCCAGTTGTTCAATTTTTTGGTGATAATCTGACCAACAAACATAAAGGTCTGGCATAAGTATCAGGGGAGTGGTAGATAGCTAGTATTGAAGGCGATGTCTACGATAGTCTATTCGGCGTCGCAGACTTTTTATTTTAGTATGAGTGCAAAGTTTTATGAATGATTCTGCTGCTGATGGCGATGCCCAACGAGATATTCTCATTGAAAAACTCGACTTAAAAACAAAACTAGCTTACGGTGCAGGGGATTTTGGCCCAGCAGTTACTGCAAGTATCTCCGTCTTTTATCTGCTGCTTTTTTTTACCAGTGTCGCTGGTATCCCTGCGGGTTTAGCTGGTACTATTTTGATGATTGGCAAAATCTGGGATGGCATAAATGATCCGCTTGTTGGGTTCTTGAGTGATAAAACAAAATCTCGTCGTTGGGGCCGTCGTCTTCCTTGGATGTTTTATGGGGCTATTCCCTTTGGTATTTTCTTTTTCTTGCAGTGGATTGTACCGCAATTTAGGGCAAATCAGAGTAATAACATTTGGCCGCTGTTCTGGTATTACGTAGCGATTGCAGTGATATCTCAGTCCTTTTTCACGGTTGTGAATTTGCCTTATACGGCAATGACTCCAGAACTAACTCAAGATTACGACGAACGCACCAGCCTTAACAGCTATCGTTTTACATTTTCTATTGGTGGCAGTATTCTGTCGTTGATTTTAACGCAAATTGTTTTTTCGCAGATTGCCGATCGCCAACAACGATATCTTGTTTTAGCGGCAATTTGTACGGTAATTTCGATTTTAGGATTATATTGGTGCGTTTTTGGAGTCCGCGATCGCATCCTTGCTTTTGAGGCTAAACGCATCCTAGCCGAAGAACCTGCATCTGTCTCCTTCGGCGAACAGCTAAAAATTGTCTTCAGCAACCGACCTTTTTTATTTGTTATTGGTATATATCTTTTTTCTTGGCTAGGTGTGCAGATTACAGCCAGCATTATTCCCTATTTTGTAGTCGATTGGATGAAACTCAAAGAATCAGATGTGCCCACAGTGCTGATTGCAGTCCAAGGAACAGCCCTGCTGATGCTATTTGTCTGGGGGGCGCTGAGTAAAAAACTCGGCAAAAAACTTGTTTATTTTCTGGGAATGAGTTTATGGATAATAGCCGCCGCCGGACTATTTTTCTTACAACCTGGTCAAATAAGTTTGATGTATGTGATGGCTGTGATGGCGGGTGTTGGTGTCTCCACAGCTTATTTAATTCCCTGGTCGATGATTCCAGATGTGATTGAATTAGATGAACTCCAAACCGGACAACGCAGAGAAGGTATTTTTTATGGCTTCATGGTTTTGCTACAAAAATTTGGTTTAGCTTTTGGGCTATTTTTGGTGGGAAATGCTTTGCAAATAGCTGGTTTCAAAGAATCTGTAGCCGGAAGTCTACCACCCACGCAACCAGAATCGGCACTGTTTGCTATTCGCATTGCTGTTGGGCCTATACCTACAGTTTGTTTGATTCTTGGCTTAGTTTTAACGTATTTTTACCCAATTACCCGTGAGATGCACGCAGAGATCATGCTGAAACTCAAAGAACGGCAAGAGAAGAAGGAGAGTTAACAATTCAAAATTCAAAATTCAAAATTCTAAAATCCTTATAGAGACGCGAAATTGTACTGGGCTTTGCCCTGCTACGCTAATGTTCCCCTGCGCTAACGCGTCTCTACATTCTTTTTCAACAGATGTCTAATATTTAAGTGGTTTCTGTAAACATACCGGTTCGCGCAAACTCTTCTTCTTCAGGGGTGAAGAGTGGAGCTTTATCCACAAGGCTAGGCTCAAAGTAGTATGTCTCTTGCAGAAACTGTCCGCTGATCACAGCCTCATCTAAATCCTTAATGTGCTTCTGTGCAACTATACATGCTTCCTTGAGGTTATTCTCATCGCCCTTCTCCAGCAGCTTTGGCAATTCCGTTTTTACACCTGTCAGGCGTGCCAATGGCTTGAGCATTCCGTAGATGTTGTAGATGCGAGCAGTTTCTATACTGCTGTATCTGAGTGCATTGGCTCTTGCTAACTCAGAGTCAAGGCTGGGCCAAAAACGGGTGGTGTAGAACGCCTTCTCATCCTTGTGATACCACTCCTCTGAGCGAGCAATAGAGGAAGAAACGGTGTTATGTAACTTCCAGAAGAATAAACGCAGGGATGAACCATCTACTACGGTGGATAACTTTGCCTCCAGTGACACCTCAAAGTCGGTAAGGTTTAAATCGCGCCCAAGTACAAGGTACTCCACAGGATACATATCCACCTCCTTATTTTGCACAACGTACATATTCAGGTGGTGGCGGCAGTAGGGACAGGGGTACATGGTGGCAAACAGTTGGAAGAAGTCTTTGAAGATTGCTACCAGAGCTTTTTGCTGTACATCGGTCTTGGTACACACAATCTCAGCCGTGGTGTGAAAGAAGCGCCACACTGCTGGGCCGATGTAGTACGGGAAGCTGACGCGCATCTGGGAATCCTTGATTTCAGTCCGATTTAGATAGACATCAATGAATGATACATACTGCGAGAGTGCGCCTGACTCCCGCCCAAATTCTAGGCGTTCGCGCCGTTTCTGCACTCCATTCAGGTAGTGATGCGTTAACCGCCATGCTTGTTTGAGTATCAGTTTCTGTTTTGGGGTGCAATGGGGAAAGTTCTCTGCAACATCCTCCCCATAGCGGTTAAATTCTCCTGAGTTTTTTGTAGACTGGTACCACTCATCCAAAGCCGCCTCGTCGGGTACGGTGTTGCTTTGGATATCTGCTGCTGTAGAGACACTAAACGCCGCTAACAACTTCGGCATGAAATCTTCATACCAGTATGCTACTGGCATCATTGCACCATCCACTGCCTCGGTTGCCTGCCTCAGGATGACGCGGTTCCACTTGTTCAAATAGTCTTTTGGATTTCCCGCAGATTTAGCTGGTGGTGGAGCCATTTCTTCATTCAGTTCTATTCCCCTGAGGCGATTGAGTTCGTTAATAGCCAGCACACCTTCTACGATGTCACCCAAGCTAAGACTCTTCTTTTTGATGGTAATTGCAAACTCGACTCCGGCAGCAAACTTTTCTTTGACATTGGTAAATTTACTCCGCGCCTCTAAAATCGCTTTCTGTTCTGCCAACATTTCTGGTGTCTTTGCCACTGTTTTCCAGTCTTTGATCCGCTCCTGCAATCGGGCATATTCATCCGCAACTGATTCAACCACTGCATCCAGCACGGGGTAGCAAGCCTCTTCCACCACACCTAATCCTTTGTAGAGCGCGATCGCCTGCTTGACAAACTCCACAAAGTCAGTAATTCTGTATGGCAAGTTTTTTACCCGCAAGTGAGTTTCGTGGTTGGCGGAGAAACTCTCACGGAAACTGCGGTAGGCTGCTCCTTGAAGCAGACGAAATAGACCAATCTGCATTTGCAAGCGGGACGTACCGCTTTTTTTCTGATTCGGTGAGTGTGGGTGTTGCGCTAACTGTTCTCTTAGCTGTGCCAACTCAGGAGTCGTGTTGCTGGTTGCTTCTTGTAGAGTCGGCTGGGTGGTGGTGGCAGCTGATGTCTTCAGTGAACTGTCAAGGGAAATCGGTGAGTCTTGATAGCCAGTTTTGCTCTCTGATTCGTCGGGTACTAGCTGACAGAATTCATTAAAGTCTATTGAGGCATCGCCATCATGATCTACTTCCTGTAACATATCCTTCAACTCAGCGTCTGTCAGCCCAAATTGACTCATCACTGTCCGCAATTCTACGGCAGTAATCTGACCGCTACCATTCTCATCAAAGGCACTGAAGGCTAACTTGAGGCGACTTTGGCGATCGCCTACCTTAGCGATCATCAGCGTTTTAAATTCTTCAAAGTCGATAGTGCCTGACAAGTCAACGTCAATCTCTTTGATTAAGTCACGCAGCCCCGTTTCCGTGGGATTTTGCCCAAGCGATCGCATTACCTCCCCTAGTTCCTCGGTTGAGATCGCTCCGTTGCCGTCTACGTCTAATACCTTGAAGGCTTGCCACAGCTTTTCTATTTCTTGCTCATTAATCATGGTTTTGTTCCAATTCCATAAGTGTCACCAATAAATTTCTTAGCATGTTTTTTAACACTTACTTCAATACTGTTGAGTTGTGTTAAGTAAATAGCAAGTATCAGGAATAACTGAACTTAGTCTCAACTATACTTGCAGTCGCTTGGTAAATTGGTCAGTTGCTTATTATTGCGACAAATCCGACTTTACAAGTTTGATTGCAAATGCTGCTAGATAAACTATCAAAAGTTTTCTGTCTTTGCTTATAAAAATACTTTTGCCTCATTCCCACTCTTGGAAATGAGGCAAATTTCTATGTAGCTTTATATCCACGCGTGATTTTGTCATCGGGGATAGAGGCAAAGTGTTAGTACTGCAACGTATTTCACCTATTTTAGTACTATTTATTGCAAGTTAAGTTACATTTACGAACTTGCGCTCTCAATTGAATATAAGACGAATTCTTATTAATTTTTCCTAAACACTCTACTTTCAGGATGAATAGCTTTTCTCCTTTTTTTAGTTTAACATTTGGTTGTCCTGATAAAGATTTTTCCTTCCTTATATTGACTTTATCTTTAACAGAAAAGATTACAAAATTTATTTTGAATTGAATAATAATTTATAATACTCTACCATATAGCACTACTAAAGTAATAAACACTTTTTTCATCTAGTCAAACTCTTTACTGACACTATTTTAAGAGCTTCATCTACTGTTATCTGCGCCAGCCCAAACTGTTCAATTACCGCCGCATTCGTCGTCAAATGTCTACTCACCTCAGCTACTCGATACTGGCTTCCCTGTGACGCTAAAGCAGCTGCCAATAATAATTGATCTGCTAAATGTTCATCCACTGCTGCGCCAGTTTGATGAAACTCAAGCAGTTGCTGACAAGCAATCTCTGCAACTGTCTCCGCCGACAACCGCAAACGCCCAAACCCACCAAAGCCACTCAAACTGTTTTGATATTCAGCAGTTAAAAAAATACCCGCCCCAGGTGCCACACCTCTTTCTCGCAAGGCGTGTACAGTAACTTTCAAATGGGCCTCGCGTAACAAATTCTCGGCACGATTCGCCATCCGTTGCGGAATATGGGAAGGCAATTCCGTCACCACTGCTAGTCCCCGCACCTGTTGTAAATCGCCCCGTTCCAACAAGTCGATCCCGCCGAGTTGACTACCGCCATTCACCTGCAACTGTACCTCTCCTCCACCTTGGGGAAACCACCCCCAAGCGCCTAACTTGACTTGGGCTTCTACACCCATGCGTTGCAATATCGGCAGATAAACTTGCTCGATGTACGTCACTGTCGGGCTAAAGTTTACATGAGTTCCACCCTTTAGTGTTACCTGAGAATTGCCAGTTGCTAGTGCCAAAGGTAAAAGAATTGTCTGTAAAACTAGAGCGATCGCACCCGCTGAACCACCTTGTTGTGCTTTACTAACATCAAAGGTATAAGTTCCAGCTTGCACAGCACTACCTGGGATGAATTCCAGCAGCATTGAACCCAAAGCATCACCCCGTAGTTGGGCATTACAAATTCTCGCCGCAGCCCGAACTGCCGTTAAGTGTTGTGGTGCTAATCCTGGCTTTTTGCGTCCACCGCGAATGCCTGCAATCCTTATCGGTTGGCCAGTGATGGCCGCTAGACTTAAGGAAGTGCGAAGAACTTGTCCGCCTCCCTCTCCGTAGGAACCGTCAATTTCAATCATGGGTGATTTTGGAATGGTGGATTTTGGGTTTTCCCCACGGCTTTTGAAATCAAACCACAAATTATAGACGCCTAGTAGCTAGGTTTTCAGAGGGAGGTTACACAAATATACACATAAAGTTCTGATAGTGTTTTTGTAGTTTCCTAATTTTGAATTTGGAATTGAAGAACTTTGCTTTTACCGGGATTCATCAACCCATAGGGGTCAACTATTTCTTTAAATTTTAACAGCGCTTTCATGCCACTTACTTAATATAAAGTCAGATAAGGCATTCAAGCCGACAAAAATTAGTACACCCAACCCGGTTATGAGAAATAATGCTGCAAACATCCGAGGAATTTATAAGTTGTAGCTGGAGATTAAAATCCGGTAAGCAATGCCTGATTTTGCTCTACCAGTACCTGCGACTTATCATTCAGCCTCAGAACATTTAGGAGAACCATGTTTACCGCTTGAAAGCCACAATGCAGCTGATAAACAAACTGCTTCTTTAGGTGATATTGAAATCAGGATCATAAATAGTAACAATTCAGCAACTAGCTACGAGATGAAAATGAAACGTATTACTATAAATGACATCAATAATGCCATTCAAAAAATTACACGAGGAGTAGAACAAACTGGATATAAAATTGATAATTACATATTTATAACTACTGAAACTATAAATAAAAATGTAGAAGACTATGCTGCTAATCTTTATGAAAAGACAGGAGTCAGATGTAATATAACCTTGTTGGGCTGAGTTTTTGTCAATCAGAAAAGCAGCAAGATTAAAGTTGTAAGGACACTTGTGAGCTTTGGTAAAACCATACTTTGCTTCGAGTAAAGGCCAATAGGTAATCTTAGCAGAAGCAAAGACATAAATTGGTTTGCCTTTGAGGTCTGCAAGGGTTTCAATTGCTGAGTTGGGATGTGCAATAAGACACCAAGGGTCTTTCTAGAAAATTGCTGCAACTGTGATTTTGGGAATACCTTGTGCTATGGTGTTCACGGCAGCCATGCCATAACCCATAAAGAAATCTACCGCACCCCCCATCAACAATTAAGTACTACTGAGAACCTGGGGATTACCCATTTTGATAGTTACATCTGAACCATAGTCTTTGTAAATATCAGTGGCGTTGGCGCAGCCCGCACAACTCTTGGAGACGCTCTTGCTAGCTTGCTTCCACGAAGTGGTACGACAAAGCTACTTCTCTGCGAGAGGCTGCGCCAACGACTGCGCTCAGTACAAGTCAGTGACCATCGTAGACATCGCCTGGTAAAATCCGCCGTGTTGTGCTTGTACCATCCATTTAGTGCCAAATATAACTTTATCCAACCGAGAATTGCTAGTTGACGGTTGGTTGCTATTACTATAAGCAGCAATGACGCTACTACTAATCTAGATAGAACCGTATTGAATAAAATTGCGGCAACTAAGGCGATGAATTGCTGTTGATGAGGGTGATGACTGATTCATAAAACAGGGTAATGTTCTCTCCTATTTACGGTTGTAGCTGAATCTAAATGTACATTCTAGAATCAACTTTTGATTCACTAGCGAATAGGGCTGAATTTCTAGAGCCTGTTGAAAAGCTTTGATCGCTTCACCATACTCACCTAGTGCCGCATAACACAAGCCCATGCCGTGAAGCGCTCCAAAATGTATCGGATTTATCTGCACAACCATCTGACAATCTGCTAGAGATTTTTGATAATCACCAATACTGTAATAGAGAAAACCACGACGATTCCAGGCTTCGGCAAAATCTGGCTCCTCTTTGATTAGTGCGGTCAGCGTTGTTTCGGCTGCAGTAAATTCACCTGCATCTAGTAACTTTTGACTGCGGTCAATTATTTCCAGCCCATAAATTCCCTTTTGCTGAAACCAGATCCGCCAGATTTTTCTGGTTGCCTTGTCGCGAACTGTAGCATCCGGGTTTTTCAACTCTTCAAGTAAGGAATTGATAGATAAAGAATCCATAAATTTGAGATCAGTGAATATACCTTTGTATTAACTTTCTCACAAAATATCTCCATTAAATCATTTTTAAAGTCATCTTTAAATTTGCATGGGTTAATTGTTAATTATGAAATTTATGTATGATTTATTATATTCAGCAATACGACTAATACCACACTCGACATTTAGAGTCATAAAAATCAAAACTGATTAGAGGTAGTTGACAGATCCCTAGTGAGTAATAGCTGATCAAAACATCCCTAAAAAAATAATGACTATACCGATTTGGGATTTACCAGGAATTGTCAAGCACTTTGGCATTGCAGAAGCACAGTTGGGTCGCGCTTTATTTGAACAAACTGGGGGGATGCTTCCAGAATTGGTGACACGTTTGGATTTGGAGGGATTTTTGCCGCCAATTGGGGGCGTAACAGTGTATATACTCGGTGAGATCGCTGCGATCGCCAATCTCAACAAAGCTGTAGCTGTGCGGCTTCATGATTAATGCAACGCTTCGGACGTGTTTGACTCAGGTATCTGCACCTGTCTGCTAACTCGCTGCACCAGAAAGTATCGAGCGTTTTTGTGCTCTACATCCTGATGTGCCGCTGTATACCGCCACCATTGATAACTATTTGGATGAACATGGCTATATTATTCCTGGGTTGGGAGATGCAGGCAATCGCTTATTTGACATAAAATAAGCTAATTACCCATGAGCAAATGAGCAACAATGGAGTAATTAACCTGACACTGTACGAATCGTTGATTAACAACTTTTACATTCGTAAAATTTGGGAATTGTTGCAGACAAATTCATCGCAAATACATCACATTAATCCACTAATTTTAGATCCAATATTAATAATTTTCTCAGGCTATTCCATGAATATCTACTATTGACTCGGAAACTCAATATTACAGCCCCTCAACTAACTGACGTGCAAATGCGATCGCCTCTGTTGGCGTTGAAACTTTCCCCTCAGCTTGTGCTACGCCAATTTCTGTCAACAGTTGACCGATGATTGGCGAAGCTGGAATATCTAATGCTATAATCAACTCCTTCCCGCTCACTAGTGGAATGGGATGAGCGACCAGATCATCAGGGTTCAGGTAGCGGTTGATTAAAGGTGCCCAAACAAGGCAGCCTATTGCTTTGGTTTCCAAAGTTGTAGCAACTTCTGCCTGTAGTGGGTTGTCACCAGACATCGCCTCTACCAAATTATCAAATGCTACAGCTAGCACTGCCGTAGCGGGAAACACAATATCTGCGTCATGGAACAAAAAGTATTGTTCTCGCAAGGACATATCGACTACTTGAAACTGCGGTAACAATTTCAGTGCAGTGGTTATACCCCGGATTTCAGCACGACTATAAGTTAGTTTCTGTAGCTCTATTTCTGCTAATTCTGGATTTGGGTTGACAAGACAAGCAAGTTTGGCAATACCTAACCAAGTGGTTTTGCTACTATCGCGGACATACTCTTGCAGTTGTGCCCCTAGTTGTTGCCAATTTTGGGTGAGTAAGGCAGCTGCGTTGTCAACTGCTGCTAGTTTGATCAAGCTTTCACGGGTGGCATTTTTGAAGAAAGGGGCAAGTAACCCATCTTCCCAAGCACTTGTAATCCAAAGAGTACCCTGAGAATTTGCCAGCAGATAGCTAATTTCTACCCTAACTCGTTCAGCTGCAACTTTGCTGATATGTGATGCCAAAGAACGAATTGCGGCTTGGGTAGCTGGCTCAATAGTAAAACCTAATTGGGCGGCTTGGCGATAACCTCGCATTAACCGCAAAGGGTCATCTTCTAAGTTCGCGGGTGATACCATTCGCAAAATGCCCTGTTGTAAGTCTACATAACCTTGTAGAGGATCGATAATTTCTTGTGTATGGGGATTATAGGCGATCGCATTTACTGTAAAATCCCGTCTGTGTAAATCAACTTCTAAACTATTTCCTTCCTGTTGGGCAAAGTCAGCTGTGGCGTGGGGAAAAACCACACGGGCAATTTGTCGTTCTGCATCGAGTAACACAAAACCAGCTTTGTAATGACGAGCGATCGCTCTCGCTACCTTTACCGCCTTAGATGGGATAACAAAATCTAGATCCAGATATTCGCGAGTTCTGCCAAGGATCGCATCTCGGACAGCACCACCTACCATGTAAGCGGGTTGTGGTAGGAATTCCAAGCTAAAAGGCCAATTTTTGGGAGCTAGGGTAGAAAGAACTGATTCGTGCATTGTAATAAAAATCAACCCAGCAACTCATGAATAACAGTTGCACTTAAGTTAGATTAACAATAAAGGCCCCTGGAGTTGGTTCTATTATGTGTATTTGCGTTAACTGCCACTATGTAGACCGCTGTTTGACCTATCATGCCGTAGAAGGGCAGCACCAACAGCCTCACTTGACCGAAACACCAAATTTTGATCCGAATGAACCTTCTATCAATGTCAACATTCGGACTAAAGAGGATGTAATTGAAATGGAATGGGATGTTGTTGGTTGTCTGAGCTTTAAACGGGAAACCGGTAAATGGTCGAAGTTGCGTCCTGGTGAATTAGTGCCGACTTGATAGAAAATGATTGGTATATTTTACAGCTATTTTCAGGTAAATAGACCACGGGGTAGGGGCACAGCATTGCTGTGCCCTTACGACAGATGTGCTGTAATGAGATTTTGTCCATCAACGATTCCGAATTCATGATATAGGAAGGAGGTGTCAGTCAAGCGATCGCAGAAGATAAAGAAGCCAGCTGAGAGAAAACAGCATGACCAATGCACAGCGACTAGACTATGTAGAAGATGAACTCGAAACTGTTAAACGATTGCTAGTGTCTACTGCTAGCTATGCAGAATCAGCAAACAGGCGGCTTGATGAGTTGACCATAAAACAAGACCGTACTCAATCTCACCTCGATCAACTAGGGGCACGTGTTGACCAGGTAGGGGGAAAGGTTGACCAACTTTCTGATCAGGTTGATAGTTTTATCACTCACACGCAACGTCTATTTACAAAGAGAGGCGCTGAGATAGAGGAAACAAAGGCACGAACTGAGCGATTAGAAGCACTCATGCTAAAGCTTGACCGAAACTTTGAGGAACAAAAATCTCAGTTTCAGGAGTTTCAACTCACTACGGGTGCTGCCTTGGAGCGAATTGACCGAGTTTTAGATTATCTACTGAGACAGCAAGGTGGTAATCCAAATCCCCGATCCTAGCAACAATTGTACAGAGACAGTGAACAGCAAGCAAATATTTGCGATCGCCTACGGCGGGCGCTTGCGCCATCGCGTTCTGATTTTGCTGAAACAGCCAAAGGTTTGCTCTGAGACTTCTGTCCATAGCACAAGAAAAGAAGTATAGTCTATTCAATTAAGAACCACTATGTTATATGCTTGAATAAATCACGTTAACTCTATAAAAATAGATATTTTAAGTAACTTTGATAACGGAACAAAAACATCTTGCAATAAATAAGTATGCCTTGGCACTACACACCACCACTCCCGAATTGGGTTTGGTAATTAGTAATTTTGCTGGTGAAACTCGCTCTCAAGTTTGGAATTTGGGGCGTGATTTATCTAGCTTAATACATCAATATTTAATTGATTTTATCAAACCGCAAACTTGGGCAGATTTATCCTTTATCGCAGTTGCAAAAGGCCCTGGCGGCTTTACAGGAACTAGGATTGGCGTTGTCACTGCTCGGACTTTAGGGCAACAGTTAGATATTCCTGTTTTTGCGATTTCAACTTTGGCTGCGGTAGCTTGGTCAAAAGTAGGCAAAAGTCAAAATCCAAAAACTCTTGCTGTGGAAATGCCAGCCCAACGAGGTCAAATTTTTGCTGCTATTTATCAGTTTGAGTCAGATGCTTCTAAACTAAGAGTGTGTTTGTCTGATAGAGTGTTTACACCAGAAACATGGCAGGAAACTTTAGCGAATTGGAACACTAATTATCAGTTAATTCAAGCCCAATCTGGGTTAGCAGCGACGGTGACAAGTATTTTGGAACTAGCTAATCTCGATTGGCAAGAGGGCAAGCGTCCTAATTGGTCAGAGGCTTTGCCATATTATGGGCAACATCCAGTAGAAGTTTAACTGATATAGGTCAATTCCTTCGCCACGCTCTAATAAGGGACTTGCAGTTAAAAAAACATCCCATCTCCAGGGCGCAAGGCCAAGATCCCCTACAAATGTACAAATAATTTTGGATAATTTATTTTTTGTCAGTCCCTAATGCTAAGGAATCGTGCGGAAATAACTTACCTATAGAGCAATACGCTTGGGTTAAGGCTAAAACTATTTGTCAAAGTCAATTTTTTTTATGTAGACGCAAAGCGGCTTGCCGCAGGCTACCGCCAAGGACTCAAAGAACGCAAAGTAAGAGAAGGAAGAGCTTAAATTAGAACGATAAGATACGTTTTTACTGGGGTTTTAAGCGATCGCCTCACAGCGCATAAATCCAAAATCAAAACAGCCACAGCCAAACTGGGAGAGTAACCAGCAATACTATAGCCCCAGCAGCTAAGGCAGTAACAGCCAGATCGCGATCAAGATTGAATATCTCAGCAATTACCAGTGTGGCAAAGGCTGGAGGCATAGCCATTTGTAGTACGATTATCTTTGCTATGGGCCCAGTTAATCCAAACAGTGGTAAGATGCTGCCCAATATTAAGGGAACTAGCAGCATTTTGATTCCCAAGCTCATCCCTGCTTGTGGTAGGCTACGCCAAGATTTGAGCAGCGCCAGTCGCATTCCAATTAACACCAGAGATAAAGTTACACTAGTCCAAGCAAATTTCTCTAGGCAGAATTCGACTATTGTGGGAATTGTTACTTCTCGAAATAGCAAGCCAAATCCGAAACCCCACAGGGCAGGATTAATTAAGATGGGCCTAGCAATCTGCCAATGATTATGAATACCACCGCCAAAACGCGCTGCTAATAACACACCCAAGCCATAAGCTCCTGGGAATGAACCTAGCAAATCGTAAAATAGTGCCCAAGCAAAGTATTCCTTACCTACCATTGCTAAGGTAATGGGAAAGCCAAGATAACCTGTATTACCCAACATTGCTGCTAATATCAAGCTAGCTTGAGTCGATTGTTGAGGGACGGTACTTCTAAAATAGGCTTGTCCTTTAATCCCTAACCAAGCTAAAAATGCTCCTAGTAAAATGGCTAGGTAAGCGATCGCAGGTGCAATCCAAATTTGCTCCGACAAGCTAGATTGACGCAAAAAGGATACTATGCTTATGGGTACTCCCACCCAAAAAAGAAACTGTCCTAAACGAGTAGGAACTGTCACAGGTAGTTTGCGTCCCAGAATAAAACCTACCAGGACTAATCCTCCCAGCTTGACGTATAGTTCTAAAAGGTTTGTCAAGATTGCGCCTAAAAACCACAGATGTAAAATGCTACCTGTTCCGTCTACTTTTGTCCAGTGCAAAATCTGTTATGGTTATCCCACAAAAACAGGAGTTTACCCTTGAATAAGGCTGGGTTTTCTGGAAAACCGCAAAACTCATCGAATGACCTTGGTGATGATATTCCAGTGGCTGTACGCGATACCCCTGATGCAACACCTAAAATTTGGTTGCAACCCCGAATTATGCTGATTGGGGGAATAACAGGATTTGTCCTGCTGGCTTTAATTAGCGGTTTTTTGTTTTTCGTTACTGCACCTAAAAAAACTGCCGATTCTCAACCCTCGCCCACTAGTTCTGCACCCACACCGACTACAGAATCTGGTAATGTCAATACTGTGTTAGGGCATTTTCTATACCCAGAAGCCCCTGAGTCAGAACTAGTAACCATCTCCACAAATAGGGGCATTAGAATGCGAAAAGCTGCTGCCCAAAAGTTTGAGGAGATGGTAGTAGCAGCGCGGAGTGCAGGTGTAATTTTAGTACCAATTTCTGGCTTTCGCTCAGTCAAAGATCAGGAGCAGTTGTTTTTTGCTGTCGGTGCCCAGCGAAATCAGACGCCAGCAGTACGAGCTGCTCTCAGCGCTCCTCCTGGTCATAGCGAACATCACACAGGTTATGCTGTGGATGTTGGAGATGGAGCAGTACCAGCAACTAATCTCCAAACTAACTTTGACAAGACCAAGGCTTATCAATGGCTGCAAGCAAATGCAGCACGTTTCAGCTTTGAAATGTCATTTCCTAAAGATAATATTCAAGGTGTGAGTTATGAGCCTTGGCACTGGCGTTTTGTAGGCGATCGCGATAGCTTAGAAATGTTTTACAAAGCCAGAAATTTGAAACCTGCTAAGATATCGCCATAAGATATAGGAGACAAGAGTAAAGAGACAGGAGTTATTAGTTTTACGCCCTCTCTCCTAATGGAGGCTGAAGCACCACCTCCTTAAGAGGTGGACAATAATATCCAGCGATATCCTTAGCGATCGCATCTGGTCGGGAAATTTTATCTAGATTACAAAGTAAAATCACGGTAATTTTGTCATCAATAAAGCGGGTAATATTACTTGCGAATCCTAAAATTGAACCATTATGACCAACTACTCGGCGATTTTCATAATTCAATACCCACCAACCTAAACCTGCAACACATCTCAACTTTTCCCAATCATCGCCCTGATTGGGAAAATGAGGAGTCCACATTTTATCAAGGGTTGATTGCTTTAGTAGAGTTGCACCACAAAGCGCCTGTTCCCACTTCACCATATCTTCTACATTAGAAAGTTGACCTCCAGCAGAATAGGTGACTGAGGGACTGTAATAAGGTTTGTTAACAAGCTTGCTATTTGGCAACCGATAGCCAGCAGCCCGGTGTGGCACTATGTCTTTGGGATCATTCATCACAGTTGCATTCATTCCCAAAGGAGCAAAAATGCGATCGCGCACCAAATCTCCATAACATTGCCCAGTTACCTTTTCTAGGATCAAACCCAGTAGATAGTAGCCTGTGTTGTCATAGGCGCTAAACTCACCTGGTTGGAACTTGAGGGGTAAGTGAGTAACTAGAGCCAAAATTTTAGATTTAGATAAATCAAGATGGGTAATTTCCCAGTAGTTTGGGGCATCGGTATAGCTAGGAATTCCAGACTGATGAGACAGAATATGCCCGATTGTGACATTTTGCCACGTTAGGGGTAGATGATCGAGATAGTCTGCGATCGCTTCTTTTAGCGAAATTATCCCTTGCTCCACCAGCATCATTATGACTGTAGCGGTGAAAGTTTTACCGACAGACGCAATTTCATAAACTGTGTGTTCAGTCGCTGCAACAGAGTGTTCAAGATTCGCCAGTCCATAGCCCTTGACGAAAACAGGTTCACCTTCTTGTAGCACTGCAACAGAAAGTCCAGGAATCTGGTTTTTAGTCATTGTGGCTCGAATATAGTCGTCAATCACGATTCACCTCATTTTTGTTTGGCGATGGCGAGACAAAATAATTTCAAATTCAAAATGTATTTTTAATTCTTCCTTCTTAGGACTTACGCAAAAAACCTCTCAAACTCTCATTCCTCCGTGTCGCGCCAGTTGCTTCTCCTGTCGGAGACGCTGCGCGAACAAGTCGGGGAACCGCAAGGGCGCACTGGCTTCTCTGTGTCTCTGTGATTCGTTCTCTCATGACCCGCGCGTAAGTCCTGCTTCTTTTAGTCTCCAGTCACATGTCCTGAACTCTGAGTTTTAACTTCTGATGGCTCAAGCTGAGGTTTTTGATACTTACCTGGATACTTATGCTGAAAATAAGCTTCCAGCACTTGTAAAACCATCGGCCCACAAACAGTACCGCCATGTTCGCCAGTATTTTCCCCAAAGGCCACAACCACAATTTCCGGCTTATTACTGGGGGCATAAGCACCAAACCAAGTATGATTTGGGCGATTAATACCAGCTTCAGCAGTGCCACTCTTCCCAGACGCTGGGGCAATTGTCGGCACGTCCAAGCGCTTACCTGTACCCTCACTCACCACCTTCCGCAGTCCCTCACGGAGAACTTTGATGGTTTCCGGCTTCATATTTAAAGATTCTCGCCAACTTTTTGCTTCTTCGTTGTCTTTGAGCAAATGCGGCTGAACTCGATACCCACCATTAGCAGGAACAGAAAACATAATCGCTGATTGCAGGGGTGTCACTTGCAAAGCGCCCTGACCAATTGACATATTAATGGTGTCACCTACACTCCAAGGCGTTTTCAAAACTTTCTGCTTCCATGTTTCATCTGGAACCAAGCCTTTTGATTCTTCGTTGGGAAATTCAATGCCAGTTTTTTGACCAAACCCGTATTTGCGACTCCATTGGATTAAAGTTGGGCCACCAACTTTTCTGCCAACTTGATAGAAAAAAGTATCACTACTCATAGCGATCGCTCTGGGAAATCCCAATGGGCCAAATCCGGCGTGGTTCCACTCACCAAAAGTTACCCCACCAACAGTCAGGGAACCAAAGGTCTGTAATACTGAGTCAGGAGAGAATTGACCTGATTCGAGTCCGGCTGTCGTAGTGACAATTTTGAAGGTACTAGCAGGTGGAAAGGCACTCAGGGCCCGATTAATCAAGGGATGGTCTTTACCTTGCACGCTTTCCCAATCTTTCTGGGAAAGTTTTTGTTTGGAGAAGATGTTTGGGTCAAAGGTGGGGTAAGATACCAGTGCTAAAACAGCACCGTTATTCGGGTCAAGTGCTGCGATCGCGCCTCGGTGATTTCCCAAAGCTTTTTCTGCTGCCTTTTGCACATCCAAATCTATGGTCAGGTGCAAATCGTTACCAGCTTTTGCCTGTTTCTCCCCCAAAACCCGGATTGGTCTACCCGCACCATCTACTTCCACCTGCTGACCGCCCCATTCGCCCCGCAGAGTTTTCTCATAGGCCTTTTCCACCCCCATTTGACCGATTACATCTCCCAGTCGATAGCCTTCCTGCTTCTTGTCCTTTAACTGGTCGGCGGTCAACTCCCGTGTATAACCGAGTACATGTGCTAATTCTTTGCCGTGAGGGTAATAACGCACAGAATCTCGATTAATTTCCACTTCTGGTAGTTCATTTTTATACTCCTTTAATGCCGTGATTTGTGCTTCATTTAGATCACGAGCAATGCGGATCAGCGAAGAAGAATTAGCACCTGCTAGTTCTAATTTCTTTTCCATCTCGTCTTGCGGGATGTTGAGAATTTGCGCTAAACGGGGACCTACTACTGACCAAGAAGGCTTAGTATGTGCCATCGGCCACAAATATACAGAGCTAGGATAGCGAGTACTGGCTAAAAGTTTGCCATTTCGGTCAAAAATATTGCCCCGTTCTGGTTGTTTAAGAATCATCCGAATTCGGTTCGCTTCGGCTCGTTCCCGGAGTTTTGGGCCTTCAACAATTTGCAAATATGCCAAACGAGCCTCAATCCCAGCGGTCATTAATAGGGTAAATACAATTAAAAATATTGATTGGAAACCACGTCCAACTGTACGGGTATCTTTTTTGCTGCCAATTAATGGGAATAAAGACATAAGACAAAGAATGATTCCAAGAGCGGTATTATCTGTATACAATTACCCTAAACTTATCCCCAGTAATGGGTACGAAAGAATCGGGCGAGTATATTCATTCCTGAACAATTGTTTTTGGCGGATACAATAAACCAAAGTGTCAAATCTAGTCTGCCCAATAGACTATTGACATCACGTAAGATCACGGCATTCTACTAAGGATTATGGCTCAAATTGTCATGCAGAATCAGAGGGGGATAACAACTTTTCAGCCACTTGATGTTGAACTGCGTAATGTCTTCAAGTTTTTTAACCAAGAACCAGCCGTAAATGGAATCGACTTGGATGTTAGACAAGGAGAATTTTTTAGTATTTTAGGCCCCTCCGGTTGTGGTAAAACAACAACACTACGCTTAATTGCTGGGTTTGAAATCGCTGACGCTGGCAAGGTATTGATTCAGGGTCAGTCTATGACTAATGTGCCGCCTTACCGCCGACCCGTCAATACTGTATTTCAAAGTTACGCTCTATTTAACCACTTGAATGTCTGGGATAACATCGCCTTTGGATTGAGGTTAAAAAAAATACGCAAATCGCAAATTGAAGCTAGAGTCGAAGAAGCTTTAAAACTGGTGAAAATGGAAAGTTTGCGATCGCGCTTTCCCAATCAACTTTCTGGTGGTCAACAGCAGCGAGTTGCTTTAGCAAGGGCCCTAGTCAACCGTCCCACGGTCGTATTACTGGATGAACCTTTAGGGGCGTTAGATTTTAAACTACGTAAGGAAATGCAGATTGAGTTATCAAATTTACACAAAGACTTGGGATTGACCTTTGTGATGGTGACACACGACCAGGAAGAAGCATTGTCTTTGAGCGATCGCATTGCCGTGATGAACCAAGGCAAAATTGAACAAGTTGGCACTCCCAGCCAAATTTATGAACGTCCCCAGACATCCTTTGTTGCTGATTTTATTGGCGATACTAATTTATTCAGCGGTGAAATCGTAGCGATAGACTCCTCTAATGTGCAAATTTCGACGAAAACGGGACTTTCAATTGTCATTAGCCGCGCTGAAGATACACCATCTGAATTATCACAAGCGGTGGTAGTGAGTGTGCGCCCAGAAAAAATACAGCTTTCGCTTTATCCACCCAATTTGCCAGCCAACTCCTTTGAAGGACGACTTGTCAATGTTATGTATTTGGGCACACACGTTAATTATGTTGTGGAATTAACAAATGGCATTAACATAAATGTGTTGCAACCTAATACTTTTGGCACTTTACCAGACCGCGACACGCCCATCTACGTTTGGTGGGCAGAAAATGATTGTTTAGCTATTAGTCAATAGTTATAAGAATCTGCCTTAATTAGTAAGAGGATCACTTTCTTCAGTTCCCTCGCTTGGTAAGGAATTCACTTACAATAAGAAATTATTAGTTTGCTCAGTCTGTCACCTGATATTTATAGCGGCTTGGTAGATAATTATTCTTAGTTAAATCCGATGAACCTATCCCACTAATAATATTTGTGGTAAAAAGCTTAAGCTTATTGAGAACTGAAAATGAAAAATTAAGGTTTTCAAGCACATTAGACCTCTTGCAAAAGTCAAAAAATCAGGAATGTCATTCTGAGCAAAACACAGTGGAGAGAAGAATCTCACCAGATGTTTCGCTTTGCTCAACATGACAATTTAAGCATTTATGCAAGAGGTCTATTTTACGAACAGAAGTAGGGTTTTTTAGAATAGTGGGGTAGGTTCATGGGTGCGAACGGTGAGTTATAACATTCAGTAATGGAATAACACCTTCACCCTGTACTAGGAATACCAACCCATGTCAATTTTGAAAAGAGTTCCTTGGGTATCCCTGGCGTTAGTACTGCTTAGTTACAGTACTTTGGGCTGGGTAATATCTGAAACACATGCTCCTCTGTTTGTGTGGCCGGTAACTGTAGTTGCTATCTTGCTTTTAATAGTAACGTTGACCGCTCCTTGGCCGAAAATGACATATTACTATAGTATTTTGCTTAAATCAAATACTAGGTCTTTCGGCATTGCCGTCTTAGCAGCTTTCTTGTTTTTTATTATGATTGCCTGGTTTTGGGTATTTCTTCATACCTTACTCATCATTTCAGCGACTATATTAGTCAGGATAGACTTTCAAAAAGCTGGTCTTAGGGAAGGGCTAGCCTTTTCTGCTGCGTCTATCTTTTCATTGGGAGGTTTAGCTTTGGGTGCGTTAACTTACAAGTTAATATATTCTCAAATTCCACTAACGTTATGAAGTATACCCAAAAAAGCTAGCGATGCATGTGGCAGGCTGTTTGGTATCGCTTTAGAATCGATATTGCTTACCTAAAGAGTTCTTTTTAGCTGAGATTCCCGACTTCTTAAAAAAGTCGGGAATCTTGTTCAATACTTACTTGGGTTCAAAATGCAGGCTGTTCAAACAGCACTAGAGAGAGGAAAAAATCCATGATAAAAATTGACACCCAACTAGTAACAACTGCTTTTGTTGCAGATTCTCCTACTTCTTTGGCTCCTCCTTTAGTAGTTAAACCCCAACTACAGCCAATGACAGCAACCAGTACACCAAAAATAAACCCTTTTAGTAAAATAATAAACAAATCTGACGGTTCTAAAAAATTTCTGACTGATTCTAAAAATGTTTCTGGAATAATTTTGTAAAACTGTGATGCAGCAAAAACTCCGCCGATGATGCCTGTAACTAAAGCCAAAATCGTCATCAAAGGCACCATTAAACTACAAGCAATTATTCTAGGAAGTACTAGATAATCAATTGGATCAGTTTTGAGCATATAAAGTGCATCAATTTGCTCTGTGACTTGCATTGCACCTATTTCTGCTGCAAAAGCAGAACCGACTTGTCCCGCCATAATACTAGCGGTCAAAATTGGAGCCAATTCTCTACAAAAAGCTAAGGCAAAAGCACCTCCCACAGCATCGACAGCCCCAAATCGGGCTAATTCCCTCGTTATTTGAATAGTAAAAATCATTCCTGCAAAATAGCTGACAAGGAGAACTGGAGAGATACAACTTGGCCCAGCAGTTACCATATGTTGCAGAATCTTGCGGTAGTACGTTTTTCCTTGGAGTAAATGTAGCCACACTTGACCGAAAAGCAGTACTGCCGCAAAACAGCGTATAATCCCACATTGCTCAAAATTTGTTTTTAGTCGCAATTTTATCGTCCTTAAAACTGACTTTTTTTGCACATATGTTACATCAATTCTTCAAAATAAGACTACAGATACAAATGGTGGAAACCCAGCCTGATGTAATCTAACTTTTTCAATTACGCAGACGCACAAAGTGCGGCTTCCCGTAAGATATTACAAATTGGTATTAGGGTATGGTACATGAACAGATGTACTGGATGTTTACCCTGAAAGTAGAGGAGGTGTTTGGACATGGTTTAACTTATACCAATTCTCTATGAAGATGCATAGAATAAAACCTGATGGAATAGAGCTTCAAGTATAAAATCATAACTTGTTCAAGAGGAGATTAACTCTGAAGATATTTGGGAACATCCCAATGCAAAAATTTACCAAAATCGTTACAAGTCATTGTGAATGAAGCGTACTTTTTCTCTACGAGACGCTCCACGAACGGAGAACCCGCAGGGTAATTGCTCTCAAATTCAGCCGCAGTAACGATATTGAGTTCTCTAGCACTGAGCAAAGCTGCTCACGCTGCTGTCTGATCCCACATCCTTGATGACGGTAACTATTAAAATTTAGATTCCGCCCACGAGAATAATTACTACAATAAAATAGTCACGCACCTAATCTCTGGAGTTCTAGCAGTGGGCTTATTTGATGATTTGAGTCGGTTTTTAGAAAACCGTTTAGAAGAATTCTTGCGTAACAATCCACATTTGGAGTTAGAGGCGCTGCTAGAACAGCTGCGTGAGCAAGAGGAAGACACATTAAAGCTGATTGCAGATTTACAATTACAAGAGAAGCGATCGCAAGAAGAAATTTTGTCCACCGCTCAAGAAATTCAGCGTTGGCATATCCGTGTTCAAAAAGCCAAAAACGCTGCCAGAGAGGATTTGGCAGCTGCGGCGGGTGAGCGAGAAGCAGCCCTATTGCGCGAAGGAAATCAGCGCTGGGGACATATGCAAGGGCTGAAAGAACGCATTAACCAATCTCAGGAACTACTGCGAAAAATTCAGCAGCGGCGACAGGAGGTGCAAGCTAAAGCTGCCGTTGCACAGACAGCCCATGCTAAAGCGCAAACTCACCAACGTTTGGAAACTAATGGCTGGTCAAATCAAACTAGCAGTTATTCTGGTGGGTTTGATGACTTAGAAGATAAGTTTCGTCGCTGGGAAACTCAAGATGAGTTAGACCAAATCAAGCGGAATCTAGGGAAATAATCGCAAAGGCTAAACTGGAAAGGATGAAAAATAAATAATAAATTTCATCCTTTATACTTCTGATTATATTTATTAGCTGTATTATTAATAACAAGTTTTGCAAGTTATTTGCTATTACAAATTTTACATGTTCACACTTAGCTCAATCATCAAACAAGTTAAATCTGGAAATTGTATTTAATTTACTAATCATGATTTTTTTTTCTGATAAGGTTTAGTAAAGCCAAGTTTTACCTTTTCTGTGTACTACTACTATCACATCGTAAAAACACCTAATTTTTTTGAGTAACAGCCAAGGAGGAGAGGATCTAGGAAATCTTGTCGTCATACCAATTCTATGTAAGGTTGTGCTTTATTCACGTAGGGGCAATTCATTAATTGACTCTACAGGGTGTTGTTTTGTGTAAGTTTTATAGGTGCATCTTCATACATAATTGGTATGAGAAAAGAGGAAGTGCAATTAAAATCACTTTTCTATTCGCTATTTTGTGTTGTTGCCGCAGTATTTCCCAAATGTTTGCCATAAGAACTGAGGCAGAAAAATAATATGTTTTTAGACATTTTAGCTAGCCTACAACGGCTATTTGTGGGTTATATTCCAGCCGTTGTATTGGGTAGTTTCATCGGTTATTTAATCGGCATCAATAGCATGATTTATCAGCTATTTAGGCTGATATTTCAGATACCACATAGTATCCCTCCTATAGCCTTATTACCTCTTGCCTTAATAGCACTTCCAGAGAAAGAATCAGCTGCTATTATAGTAGTTTTTCTGGGAACTCTCTGGACGATGATTATTAATACGGCAATAGGTATGCAACATTTTCATAGACAGAACAATAACTTTCGAGTAGCTATATTTCATATATTTCATGCCTTGAAAGTTAGCATTTGGGTAGCCTGGTTTATAGTTATTGCTACAGAAATGTTAACAGGGCCAAAAGGACTTGGTTTTACCCTCTGGAATGCTTATAAAGCTGGCAATGCCGATTACATAATCCAGGTGATCCTCTACATCGGTATCATTGGCTTTTTACTGGATCAGTTACTAGATTTTGCAGCTTATATTCTCTCGCAAATGGTTTCAGATGGGAAAAAATCTTCCTAAATTTTATTAGGCTTGTGCATTGTACCCTGCCAGCTAATAGTTTGTTTGCTTTGCAGAACGTATTCCCAAAGAACGAGTTGCTACAACTTCAATATCAACGTTGACACGAAAGCGTAAAGTTTCGTCATGAATTTTGAGCTTGCATAAAGCTAAAGTAAAACGGTTGTAGTCACGAGTCACAAGTTCGTTGGGAATATTCCTTTCATATTCAGTTTTGTAACCAGAAAAACCGTATAAGTTATTCTATGCGCGGTATTTCACGCGAAACTGAGTATTAATAGCATTGTCGAAATCACTAAGTCATTGCGATTGTTCCCGTAGTGCATAACCTACGCCACGGACTGTATGAATCAAACGCTTTTCATTATTTTCTTCCAACTTTAGTCGCAAATAACGAATATAAACCTCAATAATATTAGAATCACCCATGAAGTCATAACCCCAAACCTTTTCTAGAATTTGGTCTCTAGTAAACACCTGACGGGGATGTGAGAGGAGATATTCTAATAAGTCAAACTCTTTTGCTGTTAACTCAATGCTTCGTTTCACCCGAAAAACTTCACGGGTGCGGCGATTTAAGCTTAAATCTTCAAATTGCAACAAATCCTCGTCTGTTTCTTGTGTGCGGCGGAGATGAGCGCGAATTCTAGCTAGTAGTTCTTCAATGCTGAAGGGCTTAACTACATAATCATCGGCTCCCGCATCTAAACCTGCGACGCGATCGCTCACTTCATCTTTTGCTGTCAACAAAATCACTGGTATTGTACTGCCTGTTGTTCGCAAACGGCGGCAAATTTCCAAACCTGTCAGCCCTGGTAGCATCCAATCCAGAATCGCTAAATCTGGCGATGAGTCTCGCGCCAGGGTTAAACCAGCAATACCATCATGGGCTACACTTACCTGATATCCTTCGCTACAAAGTTCTAATTCTACAAATCGCGCCAGTTTGACTTCATCTTCCACCAAAAGGATATGTGCTGTCATATTTTTGCTCCTAAAGCAGGTAATGTGAGAATAAAAGTGCTACCATAACCTGGCTTGGCTCTGAAAGGATGGCAACTTTGCCTCCCATACCTTCGGCTAGGTGTTTCACAATAGATAAACCTAAGCCTGGTTTCCCAGTCGCACGAGCGCAGGAAGGGTCAACTTGGTACAAGGGTTCAAAAATGCGGGACTGCTGCGACAAGAGAATGCCATCACCCTTGTCGCTAACTTGAATGATTGCCCAACCACTAGTCTGAGTGAGTTGCAAGGTAACTAGATCACCCACATGCGAGTATTTAACTGCATTACTAATTAAATGGCTTAATAGCTGTATGAGTCGATTCCACTCTGCCTTTATTCTCACAGGAAACGGAACAACTTCCAAATTGATTGCCCGATGCTTAAATTTATCTGTCATTTGCACTATGTCTGCAACCAAATCATTTAATACTGCAAAACCTAAGAATTTCTCTACCAAGTCAGATGGAACTCTTATATGTAGGTAAACTGATTGTAAATATACTCCCTTCCCCTAACTTTGATTGCACACTTACACTACCCCCCATACCTTCTACAAGTGTCTTGACAATAGATAAACCCAAACCACAACCCCCAGTAGTATGAGAGCGGGATTCATCTACGCGGTAAAATCTCTCAAATATCCGTGCTTGCTGTTGCAAAGGAATCCCATAACCTCTGTCACAAACTTGAATAATCGCCTTGTCTTGAAGTTGATTCAATTTTAAAATTATGGGTGTATCAGCCTCAGAATACTTAACAGCATTATCAATCAAATTTAATAATACTTGTTTTAGGCGACTGTAGTCTGTTTTTATTTCAATTGGATAAACTTTTGACTCAATTGTAATTATGCGATCGCTATAAATTTCTGCCATCATGACAACTTCTTCAACTAAGTCATTCAGCACATAAGATTTCATTTGAAAATATAAGTAACCGCTATCTGCTCGTGCTAAATCAAGTAAATCTTGTAGTAGACGGATAGTGCGATCAGCTTCCGATGCAGCAGTTTCTAAAGCTTCTTGTTGGGTTTGGGTTAAGTTATTCTGCCTTCGCAAGACGCTTTGCAAGTAACCATGTACAATTGTCAAGGGTGTACGTAATTCGTGAGAAACGTTACTCACAAATTCTCGCTCTTGTTCCCATGATTGGGAAAGACGCGATAACAGCATAGTTAAAGTTTTAGCTAATTCTTTAACTTCACTGGGTGCATTATCAAGATATAGTTGTGCTTGTCCTAAATCTTCAGCGGAAATCACAGAAGCCATTTGATTTAGCTGGCGCAGAGGTTGCAGAGAACGCTTAATATAAAATGCGATCGCAGCAGTTAAAACAATAATTGCTAAAACACTAGTAATACCTAAACTCTGCACCATTACTACAAACATTCTCTGTTCGCGGGTAATATCTTTGACTACAAATAACTCACCGAGCAACTTACCCTGCACTTGCACAGAACTACCGCATAAAACAAAGTAGCTTTGGTTTACTTTGTAAACTTGTGGTTTAATCGGCATCTTAGTCAGGGACATTAACTCAGCTACCGTAGTATCAGATAACAAATTTAAAGTGGCAGATTTTACTAAAATTTTATTATCAGGACTTTTTAGCCATAATAATGTGTTGGTATTTGCCAAATTATTAATAGCCTTTTGCAATCCAGTTTCAGGTTGCATCATTTCACTATAAATTTGCACATCTTGTGGCAAGCGCTTGGCGATTTGCTCTATATTATACTTATGACTATCAACTAAAATTTGCTGCATTTTCCAACTAGTCCATGTAGCGAGGCTACCTAATACCAAAGCTGAAAATGCTGCAATACCAAGCGTGAGGCGTGACTGTAAGGAAAATGGGTCTATATTTATCCAACCTTTTATGATTTGCTTCACTGTTCTGGTTGCGTTTTAGGTGTTTAAGAAGGCTTGATCAATAAAATCAGACTGCTAAATGTAAAGTTACTTTCAACCGCTACATCTTTAGTTATAGCTGATTTGAACTTACCTCTGTTGTATACCTACAGTGAAAAAGGCAGCGATTTCAAGAAGATTGCTAAATATTTTTATTTCATCGCTTTCTCAATTATCTAAATTTTTATCTAATAATAATATAAATGCATTTACTAGTAATTAAATTAATTTATGCTGAGAATTACCTGAAATTTTATAATCCTATCTGCCTTAACTTTATACTCTTGTTTGAATGCAGGGCTGAAAGTTAATCTTGCTCTTTAATAGAGATAGTATATTTTAGAGAATAATCGCAGTCTTTAATTTATTTGTCTGTTTTAATTCAATATCTTTGGTGTTAGTGATATTTGTCCCTAGAGTGGCTCCCCAACCCACGCCAGTCGCTCATGGGAACCAGTCCATTGGGGAGATTCCCACCGTTGAAGGAATGCCACAAACTAACTTCCATTTCGCCAATTTGATTCATGGCATCCGCAATTTAAAGAAAATGCTCAAAGAACTTACTAGCTATATCTTCGGAAACAGGATTAATCTTTACTAATTCTAGAGCGATGCTTAAATATAGTATATTTCTACTTCAATATTCATATAAGTGAGTGATTGAGTGATGTTTTAAAAATATCAAGATTAATTAAACAATCCTATTTTAGGGTAAAGACTAAACCGTAACCATCCCAAAATATCTTACCTAGACTATAAAATAAATACGGTATACCTCCACAAGGTAAAACTTGAGATTTATTTAATAAATAGCCTTCTGTTTCAGCGTAAGTTGTGATTTCTTTTTCTGAAGGATTTCTAAACCAGATAAATTCAGATTCTAATAGACTTTGAATTCTCAGAACAAGATTAGTCAAATTATTGGGATTGTGATGGATAATAATAAGTTTTCCATCTTTTTTTAAAAGGTTTTTTAGAGATTTCAGCGCTTTAGGTATATTTTTAAAATAACATACGACTCCGTTCATTATAATGATATCAAATTGGTCTTTTCCGAGTTTAGATTTATAATCATCATTTTCCAAATCCATTTTAATCCATTCATATTTACCTTTTAAATTTAGTGATCTTTTTCGAGATATATCAATCATTTCTTCAGTTATATCAACACCTACACCTTCTACACTATAAATATTTTCCAAAGCTTCTACAATATCTATTAGATACAGACCGTTGCCACATCCAGCATCTAATATTTTTAGATTAAAATTTTTTTGTTGTGTTTTTGAATAAAATTCATGGATAGTATTTAATAACCACTGTCTTTTAATTTGATAGTGATAAGTTAAATTTTCATTATCCCATTTATCTGAGTAATAAGCAAAACTTTGACGGATTTTTTCTTCGTAATCTGTATCGGCAATCTGCGATTTAGAATTATATTTGTCTTGAGGTGATGGTGATGTCATACCTGTAACGTTTATGTGATTATAATTGTGCAAAAATAAAGCTCAAATATTAATGCTAAAAGGGTGTTAAACTAGGTAGTCAATAAAATAGATGTATGATAATGCAATTACCAAAATGTTTAGCGCATTCACAGCTTCTTGCTTACGAAAAAGTATTTCATATTTAATTGTTTGCCAACTTTCAGAAACTTTTTCTCCGATTTTATAATAAAACTTTTGGATATAGATAAGAAGGTTTTTACAAATTTCCAAGACTTAAGCAAAAAAATTCACTTTTGTAGTAAATTTAGGTGGGCATCTCTGCCCACCCCACAAGATTTTGACTAATCTTGTATCTAGCAACTGAAGCTGCACTTTCCACTTTACTGAGGTAGTATACCAGGAAGAGGAAGAGGTGGTAAGACCAGAATATTCTGCATCATTCCATGATCTTCATGATACAGGAGATGGCAGTGATAGACGAATTGGCCACCGACGAATTGGCCATTTTTGTATATGGAGTTGTCTGTGTCTAGATTGTAATCTTGATCGCCATCGAATTCGGCAGCAATGATCTTGTTTGTAAAGGGAATACGCACCACAGTTTTGGTTACTGTGTTAGAGTCACAACTATCATTATTATCCTTTGCTGTGGCACAAGGTGGGAGATCGACTACATCCTGATACCCCTGTGCATAGTTCGATGTAAGTTGGCTTTTACCATTGACCTCAGTAACCAAAAAATCGAGTTGGTGGATATGGAAGGCATGATGAATTGGTGTTGCATTTACAAGAGTCCATTCTTCAATATCACCCAGCCGGACGACTGTATCAAACTGATTCTCATCGTATATATTATCGTTGATATAAAACTCTCCCCCTCTCGCCGCTTTATTCTTATTAGTAAAATCTTGCGTGAACGTGAATGTACGTTGGTGGATCGCGGGTATCGACATCTTGGCTAGCTGATCAATACTTGGTAAATCATCGAACTTATCTTGTGGTTTTTGGCTCAGTATGTATTCTTCTAAAGCACCAACATCGTAGTTTACTTGCTCACCCTCAGATGAAACTGTTGCTACTGTGGGATTCGCTGCAAAGGTTGCCGAACTAGGAGCTTTTGGAGGATCACCTTTTTTTGGTGGTATTGTGTCTGTGTTCAAAACCTCGGTTGAGACTAGATTGTACTTTTGTCCCGATGGAGGTCCAATTACTAGTACCTCAACTCGATTACCAGGTGCTAGCAGAATCGGCTCTTTTTGTAAAAACGGCGGATTCACAATGTTGCCGTCGCGTGCCAATATGTACAAAGGACTTGTATCACCTGTTGACTTTTGTAGCGACAGATTTATGTAATTGTCTGCGCCAATATTGCCAATGCGCCAGAACTGAACCTCTCCCGGTCTAATAGTAATGTTGGGGTTGACTAAACCGTTGAGGGTGTAGCAGGCGTAGGTGTTTGGCGGGTCAGTTTTAAGCTGCTCCTTAAGCTGTAAATCCTTAAACAAAAGCACTCTCTCAGTGAGACTAGGCTTAAGCTGCGGGAGAATTCCCTTAATAGTCGTGTCATAGGGTTGCTCAATGTCCTTAGCAATCTCCTTGACAAAGTTAGGCTTATCTGGCTTCAGGGGAATTCCATTAATAATGGGGTAATAGTTCTCAATGCCTTTAATAATAATCCCACCTGACATGCCACTACTAACCTGTGAGTCGCTATCATCGTGGACATGCGGGTGATACCAGAACAGCCCAGGTTGATGATTCTCCGGGATCACGAAGTCCATTGGGTCGCTTTGTGCAGGACGAATGTGGGTGAGTACATCGTCAGCATATTCGGTTGCCGGTACGTTGAAACCATGATAATGAAAATTAGTATCTTGCGGAGCGCTTCCAGTCCATTGACCAGTCAAATTATTGTTCAGCTTTAGCTTGATAGTATCACCAGGTGATACCCGTAAGACTGGTGGCATGTAGGCTGGTTTGTCCTCGGTTTGGTAGAGAGCAATCCTCTGGTTGTTTGAGTCCGTCTGGAACCCCGCTTCGTCGCTGTATGTTGCTTGATAGCTGCTTTTGAAAGTTACGTTTCCGAGGGTGAAAGACTCTGGATTAATAACATTTAAGGTTGCATTTAATACATGATTGCTGTTGCTGTCTATGTAGTCCAGACCCAGATTTTTTTGGAAGTCTACCGGCTGATTAGTATTGGGACAATTTCGCGGCTGTGGGGGGGCCTCGCCTTGTGGTCCACCTGGTCTTGGGGCACCTAGCCTTGGTTTACCAAATTGCGCTTCTTGCTGTCGCGCTTGCTCTCGATATTGCGGAGGAGTATTCCTCAAATCAAAAGCTATTACTTTCGCTGGAAACGTGCTTATAGAGATGAAAATGCCTACTAAAATCGTGAGCAGCAGCTTATACAGAAACTGAGATAAACGTTTCATAACCATGAGTGAGTTAAATCTTTACAAAAGTGAGATTACAAGCCCCTAGATTCATCCGTGGGGATATTTTAAGTTGTGCGTTCTTCAAATGGGATTGTTATCAAAATGAGAGTTCACGCCGTGTGCAACTCTTTCTCAAACCTAACCCCCAACCCCAACGCTACAAGGGTTGGGGAGTAAGAATCCAAGCCTCTCAAAAGTGAGAGAGCGGGATGGAAGCAGGGTTCTAAGAATAAGTTGCACATTGCGTGAGTTCACTATTCAAATATTATTAAATTACAGTCAGAGACCCTGCTGTGTCTCTCTCATTTATCTAACAAGTGACATCATATCGACATCTTGTACAGATATGACAACCTGTCATATGAATAAATAT
Source organism: Nostoc sp. (assembly GCF_036917195.1). Lineage (GTDB taxonomy): Bacteria > Cyanobacteriota > Cyanobacteriia > Cyanobacteriales > Nostocaceae > Nostoc. The sequence goes on along the minus strand of NZ_JBALDG010000093.1, from coordinate 6,103 downwards.
GACAGATAAAATTTGAGAATTTATACACAAATAATGAGATAATATGCAAGTTTTGGTCATTAAAAAAAATCTCGTTAATCTTTTTGCTTATCTATGGAATATGGTATTCTCACAGCAGGAGGAGCTCTGGTAGCCGAAGCTTTTGGGGCGAAGAATATAGATCAAGCTAGGCGGATCGCTTGTCAGGAATTATGCCTAGCAGGTGTTCTGTCTTTAGAGGATGTTTTAAAAGTCCAAGAAGGTATAAATTTTACGTTCTGACTGGGTTAACTCCGACAAAAAATCAATATTTTAGCCATGTGCTGAGATACTATGCAGTGTTAACAATGAGAGCAAAAGATACTTTTAAAACATCCTCTTAGCCGTAATGCTTCTAATTTGGTATTGGGGTTCTATTCTGCTATTATCAGCAGTGACTTGAATTGCGTATTTTGTCTAGTAATTGCCAACAAGATTGCCAGTAGTGAGGATGCAAAATAGGGGGTTGTGTTGTCAGAAATGAGTGGAATGGTAAATTAAGAAGTTGATGTGCTGCTCAATGCAATGTAGCACTCCAGCTAGTTAATCTAAACACCAAAATATTGTCAGAAATTATGAGCGACCTAAAACCAATTACCGAAAGTGCATTTGCAGAAACTGTAGCGATCGCCAAATTACCCAGCGAATTTGGTCAGTTCAAAATTTATGGCTACCGTAATACTCTGGACAACTCAGAAAACGTTGCGATCGTCAAGGGTGAACCGACAAAGTTCGACAACTCGGTAATGGTAAGAATACACTCAGAATGCTTAACGGGGGATGCCTTGGGTTCTCTGCGCTGTGATTGTGGAATGCAGTTGCAAATAGCACTGAGGATGATTGATAAAGCAGGTCAAGGGGTGATAATTTATTTGGCGCAAGAGGGAAGAGGTATTGGTCTGTTGAATAAGGTGAAAGCTTATTCTTTGCAAGATTTGGGATTGGATACAGTCGAAGCAAATGAACGTCTGGGATTCTCTGCTGACCTCCGTGACTACAGCATGGCGGCGCAAATACTTAAGAATTTAGGGGTGAATCAAATTCGCTTGATTACTAATAATCCTCGCAAAATTGCTCGTTTACAAAACTACGGTATTGAGGTAGTCGAACGTATTCCTTTAGCGATTGAACCCAATGACTACAATTTAAATTATTTGACGACTAAGGCAAAGAAGTTGGGGCATCTTCTAAAAGTAAAACACCGACAATCTCTAGCAATAAATGCATTGAAAATTGATGAATATTTAGAAGATATTTGGTCAGCATTGCTAGAATGCAAGGAGGTCATGAAAAATGAACCTCCCCAACTTAATGAATATTGGGCTTTTTTTGGTAATGCAAAAAGTCCGTGGAGTTTCCAAAAACTTTATAACAAAAAGATCCCTAATATTCCAGAAAGTGATTTCTTAATTATTATCGATTTTCCAAATGATTTCTGTCAAAACTTGAATTTCGCAAATCAACTATTTTCTCAAGTACAATCTGCCATCGTATTCAAAAGCGGCTCCCCTTTTAAAAGCGATATCGTGCAAGATGCCCAATGTTTTAAAGGAATGTGGAGCAACAATGGATGGCAAACTTTTTCCTTATATATAAGGCTCTTAGTTGCTCAAAGAGAAGCTTACTTAGAAAAGCGTCCCTTTCTAATGGCTCACTTGGCACAATCTCTTGACGGCAAAATTGCAGCAGTCAATGGAAACTCTCAGTGGCTCAGTAACGAGGCTAACTTGAAACATGCTCATCGTCTGCGTGCTCTTCATGATGCCGTCATGGTAGGAGCAGTAACGGCAACACTCGACAACCCTAAGTTAACGGTTCGTTTAGTAACTGGCAAGCATCCAACTCCTGTGATTATAGAAGGTCAAAACGATTTGAGGGTTGATGATTTGCACATGATGGCGCTTCATGAAAGAGTGATTGTGTTATGTCCTCAAGAAAAGCAGCATCGAGTACTAACACAAACAGCCAAAGAAAAAATTTTGGAGCTTCCTATATCTGCAACAAAAGATTCTCAAGAAAGACACGTTTTAGCTCCCTCGGAAATTTTAAAGGTTTTATATGAAAATGGCATTTCAACTATTTTTTTGGAAGGTGGGGGGCAAACCGTATCCTATTTCTTACAAGCTGATTGCATAGAGCTACTGCATCTCCATTTTTCTCCTTTAATTTTGGGTTCTGGACGGTCGAGTTTCACCCTTCCAGTTATAGGCTCGATCGACGAAGGACTCCGCTTTAAAATGAAACACTTCGATCTCGATGGAGAAATTCTGGTGGAATTGCTCCAAGATAAGCAGTCACGCATTTAATTTGCTCGTTGAGGCTGATCAGGAAGTCAGAGAGATGAATTGTTTGTGCTTTTGCTTAAGACTACGCAATTAAAATGTACAACAGCTTTAAAGATGTCTACAAATTCTTCAGCTTATGCCTACTGGTTAGTCTCTCCAAGCAAGGGTGAAATTAGAGAAACCTCAGTCACGCCGTCCCTTAAAGATCCTCTATTTTTGGACACGCTCTACACTGGGATTAGTCCGGGTACAGAGCGGCTGGTAGGTCTAGCAAAAGTCCCCCAAGAGTGCTGGGAAACGATGCGTTGTTGGTATATGGAAGGCAGTTTTGCCTTGCCTTTAAAGTACGGTTACAGTCTTGTTGGTCAAGCTGATGAAGGTGACAATCAGGGGAAACGATTTTTTGTCATGCATCCCCACCAATCGAGAGTCGTCGTCGAGAGTTCTGATGCTTTAGAGTTACCAGATTGGTTACCTAGCAAACGGGCGACTTTAATTCCTAACACGGAAACAGCCTTAAATGCGGTCTGGGATGCCGAAGTTAGTCAGGGCGATCGCATTCTAATTGTTGGTGCAGGCATTATCGGTATTCTGATTAGCTTTGTCCTCAGCAAAGAGTATGGTATTGCAGCAGACTTTTTAGAACAAGATAAGCAGCGAATTGAATACTTAGAACAACTACCTTGGCTGCAAAATTCCCGTTTAACGACCGACTACAAAGAAGGCGATTACAATATCGTTTTCCATACCAGTGCTTCTTCTTCTGGACTTCAAAGTGCGATTAATGCTCTAGCTTTTGAAGGTCGCTGTATCGAACTGAGTTGGTACGGAACACAATCGGTTTCCTTGCAATTAGGGGGTTCCTTTCATTACCAACGCAAACAAATTATCGCTTCTCAAGTTTCCGCGATCGCCAGACCGATGCGAAAGCTGATTGACTATCGCCAGCGCAAAGAACGGGTTTTGAGCTTGCTCGCAGATGCAGCCGTAGATATTCTCTTGGAACCTGTGATTTCTTTTAGAGACTTGCCACAATTTATGTCACAGTTATATCAGCGTCAAGTGCATCCAGTTTCGCCATTAATTGAGTATTAAAAATCATGTTTTCTGTTGCAGTAAAAGACCACATTATGATTGCCCATAGCTTCCAAGGGGAAATTTTTGGCCCCGCTCAAAAGCTACACGGAGCAAGCTATATAGTCACGGCTGAATTCAAAGTACCTCAGTTGGATAAAGATGGTTTAGTAATTGATATCGGTCAGGCGATCGCAATTCTCAAAGAAGTTCTAGAACCATTAAATTACCAAAATCTGGATACTCTTGAACAATTTAAGGGGATAAATACAACAACAGAACACATGGCTTTTTATATTCACCAGCAAATTAGCAAACAGGTCAATTCTTTTTTCCAAGGCTCTCTCAAAGTTACTCTGGAGGAAAGTCATATTGCTTGGGGAAGCTATGAAGCTGAGGTATGAAGCAAGCATAATCCATTTTATTCAACCTCAATTGAGTCATGTATCAGGAGGCTCGATTTACAATTTAGAAATTGTCAAACGCCTAGAGCAGTCAGCCAAAGGCAAGGGATTTTTTTACGCCTTAAATAGCCCCGTTAGCGAGCTGATTGAGCGTTTCAATGCTTTGCCTTCTAGCTGCACCTTTGTGCTTGATGGACTCTACTTAACAATTCCTGAATTCAAAGCTTCTGTTGAAAAATTTACTCTTTATTTCCAGCAGATTTACCTGATGCTTCACTATCTTGAGTCGAGGAATATCTACTACTCAAATCAGGAAAAGGATGCCCTCTGGACTAGCGAGAAACTATGGTTAAAAGCTGTGAATGGGATTATTGTTCCCAGCTTACAAATGCGAGATTATCTCTCAAATCAGGGCATAGAAAAAGATAAGATTACAGTAGCTTTTCCAGGGATAGAAAAGGTTCAAGTGTCCCGTTTGTCTCATCCCAAGAAACTTTCTGAACAAGAGCCGATAAATCTGATTACAGTAGGAACATTTTCTCAAGGCAAAGGACAACTCGATTTAGTACAAATGTTAGCTCAGATGCAGGTGAAAAATTTTCGCCTGCATTTGATTGGTGACTGCGAACAGAACGCCAGTTACACAGAGGAGATTCTTGAGATAATAGAGCGATCGCGTCTTCAAGATTGGATCATTTTACATGGCTACCTTCCGCAACAGGCTATGTTTGACTTGTTCCCCCAATGCGCTCTTTATCTCTCCCCATCTACCTATGAGAGTTACTCTATGGCTACCGCTGAAGCAGTTGTTCACGGACTACCCGTATTAGCTTATGCAACGGGAGCAATTGTTGACTGGATTGAGGATGGTAGCAATGGCATACTAATTGAGCCAGGTAAGCAGGAGCAGTTTTTCAAAGCACTCACAAGGCTGCTTACAGTGCCTAATGAACTCACTCAGTTACAGACAAATGCTTTGGCTCACATCGCTAACCTATCCTTTAATTCTTGGGATAAAACTTATCGGGATTTTTTACAAGCATTTAACAAGTGACAATGAATAAAAACCAAAAATTAGCTCAATGGCTAGAACATCGTATTTCCTATGATGCTAAAGCGCGTAACTTAAATGTGGAAACAAGCTGCCAAGAATATCTCAAAAGGCAAAAAAAGCTCAAAATTATTGATTTTGGAGCAGGTACAGGAGCTAACTGCCGCTACTACTTTAGCAAAATTTCCCAGGAGCAGGAGTGGTTTCTAGTCGAACAAAATCAGGAACTTTTGGAAATCGCCCTTGATAAGCTAATCGTCTGGGCGCAGGAAAATGGATATGAGTCACAATTGCAAAACTCCAGATTGGTCTTGACAAATCAAGTTCATAAAATTACCATCCATAGAATTGTCGGCTCTATTTTGGATCTGGAAAATCTCATAGACTTAAATACTTTCGACTTAGCTGTCGCCAATGCAGTGTTCGATTTGTTTAGCGAAAAGCAGTTTCAGACACTACTCGAATGTTTAAAAAAGTATCAATTGCCGATGCTAGCTAGTATTAACTATACTGGCATGAATTTTATTCCTCAAACCGATAACGATTCGGACTTTATTAAATACTACCATCAGCATATGCAGCGCCATCAATACTTCGGCAGGGGGATGGGCCCTGAGTGCGGTTCCTTTATGTGGGAAGCAATGAAGGGTATTGGGATGAAGGTATTACAAGGAGAAAGTCCGTGGGAAATCAGTAACAGCGATCCTGTCTTTATTGAGTTCATCTTAGGGTTTATGGAAGAATCGATTCCAGAAATTATTGAAGAAGCAACTTTGCAGGATGAGTTAAATACCTGGTTGCTTGAAAAACAACAGATGATTGCTCAAAAAAAGCTTAGTTGTAGCGTCGCGCATCAAGATTTTTGGGGTTACTGGGAGTAGCTAGAGAGCCAGTTTAGTAGCAATCTGCAATTAGGCTTGACCCAAGGGATGAGAAAAATTTAAATTATCTGGTATCCATTTGAGTAAAACGTGAGTTCGACGGGTCAGAGACTACGGTGTACACACAAGTATGACCAGCATAGGTTTCAACTCTTTTGGTTGTTTCGTAGGGTGCGTTATGGAGATGCCAAAATAAGAAATGCGCTCGCCGAAATAACAAATGAGTTCGCCGAAATAACAAATGAGTTCGCCAAAATAACAAATGAGTTCGCCAAAATAACAAATGAGTTCGCCGAAATAACAAATGAGTTCGCCGAAATAACAAATGAGTTCGCCAAAATAACAAATGAGTTCGCCGAAATAACAAATGAGTTCGCCGAAATAACAAAT
>NZ_JBALDG010000092.1:0-74143 GCF_036917195.1 Nostoc sp. | reverse complement strand
ACTCACAGTGCCCGCCGGAGTCTGGTAAATCGACTACGGAAAAATGGCGTTGACAAAGCGGTGATTAGAAAAATCACCGGACACCGCGATAACAAAGGGCTTGACCCTTATTTGGAAGTTGATATTGATGAAGTTCGCGCGGCGATCGCAACTTTATGAACGCCTTACTCCTATTCCTGCAAATTGAGATATTTTTCGAGCGCTTGCAGCATGGGGAGTATGACGATCCGCTACTGTTGGCTATGGCGCTGGAGTGTTTAGCTAACCAGGCATGGGATGAAGTTGACCGAATCTACCCGAATCTATGACAAACCGCATCTAGGCGGATAAGCTGAAAATCTAAACTTCAAAAATGACATGCGATCGCACTTTCATCAATGGGTTAGCGCGATCGCCTTTTTTAAATCGGAGAAAAATATGCCTACTGCAACCAAACAAATCACAGTTCAAGACCTGATTCAAGAATTGCAAAACCTTCCACAAGATGCGCCAGTTTCTTTCCAAGATGTTGAGGATCTGGCATATGTCATCGTTGGCTACGAAGCTGGCTCTGATGGGGTGATTATCACCATTGGTAAAGACGAGTCCGAGGACGGGGAATAAACCCTCTTCAAGAGAGAAGGTTTTCGCTACGCTAAAAATTGTAGTCTTATGCTAGCAGCCTAAAAGCTGCCAGCATAATTTTCTTTATTGGGCATTGGGCATAGGCTTTTGGGCATCAGCTAGAGCAAATTCTAAAATTATAAGAGCATCATCAATGTGTCCAAGTTTCAGGTCATTTTGAATCATTTTGCAAGCTTCAATTAAACCAATTAGCCGATTTTCATAGGTATCAGGAAAGATTTTATCCAGACTCTCGAAAACATCTGTATCGCTAAGATGTGGATTTTTACTCATAACTTCTAACTCTTAAATCGCGCCAGGAGTGAATCAACAAATCAATCTCACTTGGCGATCGCCCCGAAGCGATCGCAATCTCCACTTGCTGCTTCCTGAACTTTGCCAATCGCGATCGCACATTCCCCCCGCTGATGTGCCGATGCTTAATCTTGGTGCCGGTCTTCCAGCAATAGCGGTAATAATGATTATCTTTGCGGTTAGAAGGGCAGTAAGTTTCTAGCCAGTGAACATGTTCTGGAACAGCTAAAATGTGTTCTGGAACATCGGTATATGCCTCGTCTGGTGGGGTTTTTTGTTCTGGAACAGGATTTGTGGTATCACGTTCCAGAACAATCATGCGGCGGTCGCCGCCGATTTTGTGCGAGTGACTACTGATTAATTGGCTTGAGTCTGTGTCCTGTTCCAGGACATGGGCTGACTCCCACTGATTCCAGGCTTGCTCATAAGCATCGAGGTTTTCGTAATCGTCTGGATCTGGTGGCTCATCGCTATGATCGTAAAAAAGAGAAACTTGACCGCCGTCGTCTACAATACGTGGTGCTTCTGTGAAGTGTGCAGGATTCCAGCGTTCGCGATCGCGATCGGATATCTCATCCCAGTAAAAATCGTAACTAGGGGGAAGGGGGGGAGCCGTTGCGATCGACTCCACCGCGAACAAGGTCAGCTGCCTGGGGGCCGCTCCGTCGTCGGATTCCGTCATAATTAGGTTGGTGATTTCGTCAGCGCAGCAGTGCTACAACTAGCACTGCTGCGTGTTTTTTTAGATTTCGGATTTAGCTATCGCTTTGGTGGGCCAAAGTCGCTTGGTAACTCATCAATGCGATCTATGTTTAGCTCGCGGCATAAGTTTTTTAATTGAGACATGGTGAGCCTCGCTTCAGTTTTACCCGATATCCAGCGCTGATAAGTCGCTCGTGGAATACCGCAACGCATTGCCAGCTCATCCTGAGTTAGTTGGGTTCGTTCTATCCTCAGAGTGTCCAAGGGTGAATCACTCTCCTGTTTTTGCTTTCGGCTTCTTGATTCCATTGTAACCATATATATCTCATTTTGATGCCTCTAGTTGACATACTCAGCTTGAGGTCTCATAATGAGACTTGAAAGACAACACGAAACCAGTCCGATCTAACTGACTCGGTAAGGGACAGGTATTTAGGCTGGTTTCACCTAAAGTGTCTCATCTCAGTAGCAAATGCCAAATCCGGGAAAATTAGCACTTTGTGTAATAGCCGTTGAAAGCTGATGAAGAGTGTTTCAGGCTACCAGTGTCTGGAAAGAGGTTAAGTGAGCGAGTAGAGATGCCAGGTGTTTGTCTATACAAGTCGCGGCTTAGATAAAAGCTGGTGACGTGCATTTGTATGGGGGCCCCAATCTGTAAACGACCTTAGTAGGGCATTCCACATTACCAAGGGCTACATGCCGACGTGGTGACACGGTGGGCTGTGGAAATTAAGACCTGGGTGAAAATCCCGTAGAGGCTGGCGTGTAGGTAATGGCTTACGCACAGATGCACGATCGCGAAATTGCATTCCACCGTGTGGTTGTGCAATTCCTCACAGTTTCTTTGAAAAACGCGCAAACCCTTGCGAGCGCTCGCACTTTTTTATATGACTCAAACCAAAGGAAAGTATGTAACACGAAAAAAACGGATTCGCCAACTAGAAAAAGAGATTGAGCAGCTATTGACCCAGGTTAAAACCCTAACCGAACTGCTTGACAATGCCCACGGGATGATTTATCGTTCCCATCCTGGCTTGGCGCGTGCCGTCGAGGAAGATTTCCATGAAGAATTGTTGCCATCAGAATTACCACCGTCGGCTAAAAAACCGCCCCGGTGCAAAATCCGAAATTTACCACTTGCACCCCGTGCAGACTTAGTGATCGAGCGTGATCAGAATGGCCGCCTAATTATTAAGGGCACGGCTAACTCTTCATCACCGCGCCCTCAAGTTTAATCGTTTTTGTAGGAGGAATCTGCCTATGAAATAACTTTCATTTATATGAGCCAAAAGTTAATCGTTCCATTGAAACCAGTCAATCACTGATTGGTTGACTGGTTTTTTGTCATCAAAGTTAAAACAACATGAAAATTACAGTTCAAAAACTAATTGAAAAGTTACAAAGCTTCCCGGTTGACTCGCCGATAGTCATAAGAGATATCGTCGATGATTTCCCATTAGTTCTTTTTGATTTGAAGTTTGAAAGCAACATTGTCAAGATCGTCGTCGGCGATGATAACTCAGAGGAAATGGACAAGGACATTTATGCAGGTTAAACAACACAAATCTGATGTATTACTTTCCCATGACTTTATATCATATTTGGTTGTCGCTTATGCACTCGTCACCGAGGAATTAGCAAAACATACAGGAGTTCCTGCAATCGAACACCGAATGAAATACATCGACCAAGGTAAACAAAAGTTTCATCAGTTTTCTGATGAACAATTGCACCAGTTTCTCAAAGAGAACTACCCAACATAATTTAGCAACAGCATTTACCTATGACTTATCAACAGCAGCTTTTTGATTGGGTTGTTTTAAGAGAGGTTTCAACCTGTAACTGGGTTGTTTTATCTCAATTTCGGCGTCGTTGCGATGCCGAGGGGTATCAAAGGATTGCCAAAACTCTTTTCACCGGTCCAGTTGAAGTAGTTTTTCGCAATCGACTCACAGAGTTTGGAATCTCAGGCTAATTCAATTGCGATCGCGTAAAAAAGAAACGCGATCGCCTTTGAATGATTCAGACACTTCAAACGTGGACAATTTACCAAGTCAAAAATACCACAAATAATATGGAAATCAAAACTGTTACCTATCGGCGTGTTTTGAATTTACGCAACTACGAATCCAAAAGTTTGGAAATGTTTGCAGAACTGCATCCTGGAGATAATGCAGACGCGGAAACCTCACACCTGATGGAACAAGTGGAGCGCAAAATCAGCGAACAAGCAGAGCTAGCAATTGAAGCCAAAGACCTCAGAAAAGAAATTGGAGAGCTTAACAGGGAAATAGCACGACTTAAAAGCGAAAAAGACAATTTGACTGGGGTGGAGGAGCCAGATCCAGACGATATCCCTTTTGATCCGGGGACATCACCAGCAACCAGCAAAGACAGTGATGTCCGTAATTATTTTTAACTGAGAATTTTTTAGCGATCGCAAGAAAGAGTTACAGCTCGCATTCGTGCGATCGCCACATACACATACCAAATTTACTTTACCAAAATGCACACCATAGTCAACACCCCATCCGTGTTTAGTTGCAAATTACCATCAGAAGGTTGGATCAACTTATCCCTTGTGCGTCAAATCCAGTTTGAAGACTTGCCTAAGCGTGTAGCAGCGGTGACATGGCTTAACGGCGATAAACAAATATTCTTCGGTGAAGATGCTATAGCGCTGATCAAAGCTTGGGAAAATGCCACCAATTTAATTAACAAGCGGTGTAACTGTCAGAGGAAATCATGAATACAGTTGATCCGAAACCTAAACTAGAAATTCGTGAAACTCATAATGCTGTGACTATTTACGGCATGAATGATGACGGAACTGAAGCAGAAGAACCAATTGCAAAATTTTCTCGCCCTCAAGATTGGGGAGATAAAGAACGCTGGCACTATGAATTCTTCCGTTTGTCATGGGTAAGTCATGGCTATGAATACATTAACAATTGCCATTGTTACACCGATATAAAAAATCCAGAATGCGGGTATCCCGTTTTATTTGCTCAGTGTGTAGCGACCATTCTCTACCCTGGTAGACCACCTCAATTATGTGGGCGGGAATTTTTGGATGAGGATGATTTTTGGCTCGATGAATGGGGAGAAATACCCCTTTACTATTTAGGTGATGATGATGAGGACTATTTGGAGTGACGAGGATGAGTAATAAACAAGTAAAAGTCAAGTGCGAGTTATTCAGGAACTCTTATGACCTCAGTACTGAAACTTTTGATTTCAAGCTAGAACTGACAAATTTTACACGGGATGACTTGCTTAAATTTTTAACAGAAATTCACGGCAATATTGCCAATTTCACCAACATCACCCCGCCTGATGAGGCTATCTGACACAGTAGCCGAAACGGTGGCATCGTTGCCACCGTCGCGGATTGTGTCCAAAGCATCCGCAAGTTAATCAGAGAAAATACGGCGTTCAGATTGAAGTGCGCCTCTCATTGAGGCGTACAAGGCTTCATGCGCGGCAATTCTCTGATTAATTCCCCGAATGCGTTTACTCCTGAATCGCGCCCCTAAGCGTGTGGGGCGTTAGGGTGATTCGTGCGCTATTAAGTTCGGGCTAATCAAAGGATGCCAGTCCTTGAAAACTACCAAAAGCAACACAGAACCATGACAATAGAATCAACTATTTTGGGAATTGATGTTAGTAAATCAAGCGTAACTTGCCATATTTTAACACAATATCCCAAAGGGGGATTACAGGGATATTGGAATAAAACCAGGAATAAAGCATCAAGCTTATATCCGGCTTTTTACTCCAATCCTGATACTAGGAAGAAGCAGAAATCTGCTTTTGACTTTGCTGATTATCTAGCAGAAATCAAGCCAGATTATGCAGTCCTAGAACCAACCGGAAACCACTATTCAAGACTGTGGGCATCCATCCTCAAAAAATTAGAAATCAAAATTCTCTGGGTTGGTCACGTCGAGTTACGGCGTTACCGGGGAGGTAAAAACCTCCCGAATAAAAGTGACCCCGCCGACGCTTTAGCAATGGCCGCTTACGGTCACGATCCAGATCACCGGCTGGAAACTGGGGAATTAAACATGAGGTATTTCCTCATGCACCGCCCCGAACCCATTGATGAACTCCGCGACCTCTGCCAGCAACTGGAACATCTCAACCGGGTGCAATCGCCAATTGTGAATTATGCCAGACAGCTTCTGGCTTGGCAATTCCCAGAAGTGGCGCACACCAAGAGCGCATCTACTAAACCGGGATTACTACCACCACTTTGGGGATGGCTGGCAGGTAGTCCTGAAATTTCTCCCGCCGGAAAAACCCGAATGGATAATCGCTACAAAAAATCGATTGCCCAGGACTATGGAATTAAGATTGACCCCATTTTGGAACTTCACGCTGATTGGATGTGCGATATCTCGCTCTATGAGCAGCGCCTAGAGGCAAGAATCAGTGAAATGCTTTCTTTTCCAGAATTCAAGCCTTACATGAGCGTGTTTAACAAGTTCGGTTTTGGGTTGAGAGTGCGATCGCGACTGCTCACCAGGATCTACCCATTCGAGTCGTTCCTAGGTGTAAATGGCAAACCCGTGATTGAGTACGAGGTTCGTGAGGTGAAGAAAACGGAACGGGATCGCGATCGCGTCCCGCGCGCCGGAGGCGATCGCAAAAATAGAGAAACTACTGTCAAGCGATTAGCTGGTGAGACGAAACGAATCAAACGCAACCGCAGCCGCGACACTTTCAAAATGAGGTTAGGGATGGGCACTGTTCTGGAACAGTCAGGAGACGGACTTGTTGAAAAACCCAGTGGTTCCTCACTGTGCCGGATCAGCCTGTGGCAGTACGTTCTAACAGGCGTGGAAACCGGAAGGCTACCAGAGAACGAACTGACCAAGGAATTAACCAATTACCGTGACTCACTCAAAGCTAATGTCAGTGAGCAAGGTGAGAAACTCTTAGGTGGTAAGCACATCCAAGGTAAGCTCATGAGTAAAGTAGTAAATCTCTTGTTCCAAGAATTGTGTAAAATACTTCCCGTAGAGTGATGTTACAAACCCTTCATATATATGAGGGGTTTTCAAATCTGATAAACTTTCAATTACCCTGAAGCCTTATTCTGCTCTATACGTTGCAATAGAGGAGGGAAACTAAATCAGCAAATAAAAAGACGGCATGGCGACAGATCAAACGAGCAATCGAGAAAGTGAGTTCAACTCGCTCCAGCGGCTTGTTAAAATCCGGATCTTGCTGGTAGAAGATGAGCCTGATATTACAGAGTTGCTCATCTTCATTCTGGAAACAGCAGGTGCAGAGGTAATGGCTTTGATCAACGCAGAAGCAGCCCTCGCCATGCTCGAATCGTTTCATCCTGATATTCTGCTATGCAATGTAAAGTTGCCTTATAATGATGGAAACTGGTTGATTAAGCAAATTCGGGGGCATTCAAGCTCATTAATCCGGCAGTTACCAGCAATCGCTATCACTTCTTATACACGGGAAGTTTCAAGTCACAAGGCTTTGAATGCTGGCTTTGATCGATTTCTAATCAAGCTTGAGAGTCCAGAAAAAATCGTGAGTGAGATCGTTAACCTGCTATCTGTACGGTTATTTAGCTTAACCTCCCAAAAGTAGCTATGCCGCTACGAGTTATTCCCTTGCAAGAAAGGCGATCGCTTGCCCCTCTGGAAAGCTTCCTGTTACCATTAATTTTTCTTAATTTGCCTTGGCTAAATCCTCTATATTGGTTTATTTGGACATTTAGCATAAATCTAGGGAAACAGCAAGGCCGAATAGCCCGCACTTCTCTACAAGACGCTCTTGCTAGCAAGATTCCCGTAGGGGTACGACATGGAGTGTTTCGGCTTTTCTTAGTGCCATTCGCCTAAAAGTCTTGATGTATCATATTCAATTTTACAAGCAGGTTGTAAGGATAGATGAAGTTAAGTCAGATTCCCGACTTCAAAATGCTTGATTGCTTTTTCAAAATGCTTGATTACTTTCTCATTTGAGTAGATTCAGCAAGCAAAAAGGCATATTGCTTTCTCAAAATGCTTGATTACTTTCTCATTTGAGTAGATTCAGCAAGCGAAAAGGCATATTGATTTCTCAAAATGCTTGATTGCTTTCTCATTTCGGTAGATTCAGCAAGCAAACGGCAGATTGCTTTCTCATTTCAGTACATCGCGTATTCATTTTGGTATTTTGAGCAAGCAAACAGGCATATAGCGGTTCTCAATTGCCTGGAATACAGACCACTTGTAGGAGGACAGCAATGCTCATTGGTGTCAATTTAAGCAATAAACACTTTTAAAACCTCGTTTCCAGGTTCTACCCACCCCTGAAAATAACTCACGTTATTACAGCCGGATTGAAAACTGAGAGGGGAGTGGCAATGATACCGCGCACAAAAATATCTACACAGGTTTCGATATAGTCCTCACAGCTATAGCTGCCTTGATTGAATTTTGTACTGCGGCATAGCATTCCAGCTAACAGCATTCCTGTAAACATATCGACTGCTGGAAATGGATCAAGGTCTGCTCTGACGATGCCTCGTCTCTGACTCGATTGCAGGTAAGCTATCAGTTTTTCTCCTAAAGGCTTGGCAGCTTCTTGAATCACTTGTTTGGCTGCCTCTGGATGACGTTTGGCTTCTCCAAGGAAGGTACGAATTAAGTCCTCCTGTGCCTCTAGCATACTATTGTAAAGATGGGCATACTGTGTTAAATCAATTTTTAGATCCTGCGTCCACGCTTCGGGGTGTGCAAGGGCTTCTGTCTGGAGTACAAAGGCATTTTCGATTACTGCTCCCAGAAGTTGTTCTTTGCTAGCAAAGTGGCGAAATAAAGTCACCTCATTCACACCAGCAACACGAGCTATTTCACGGGTAGTTGCTCCTTGAACACCTAAACTGGCAAATACCTGCGAGGCAGCTTCTATCAAACGTCTACGGGTGAGAGTTGATGAACGGATGGTTTTATTCATTTATGCTGGCAAGTACTTACTTACATCGTAGGTTATATAAAAAAAGTGGTTACAACTTGGGAGAAAAGAGTAATAATAAAAGTTGTCATATTCGATACTAAAGTCTTATTAAGATTAACTATGAGTTTTTAAAATATATAATCATATAACTATTTTACAATCCCAAATTTCAGAAATACGAGATGTTTTTCTGAAACTAATGGAACTTTATCAAAAAAACAAACTCACAATCGGCTCTAACTTCAATCAATTTCATCATATTGTGATAGTAGCTAATGCTTTACTCATTTTAATAACTGGCACAACTAGCCCACTTCTTAAATAATGAGGTGCTCTTTGGATGGCAGTAAATCCGAGTCGTAAATAAAACCCTTCAGCATAAAGGCTAGCAGTTGTAATTACCTTATCTATGCCTTGATCAGCTGCTTGATCGCAAAAATGTTGAACTAAAGCACGCCCGATGCTTTTACCTTGATATTTAGGATGGACATACAGCCTGATGAGTTCATCAACAATAAAACTAGCGAAACCTATAACAACATCTCCCTCGATCGCAACCCAAAAAGTTTCCACTTTCATCCTCTTCAAGATATTTGAATCATCGGGCTTGTCGCAGTTATTACGCCAAGCTAAAAGTTCTTTTTTTGTGTAGAAAGTTGCAGGCAGAGCTTTGATAGCAGCAATATGAATTGCACTCAGCACCCACGCATCTGTTTCCTTAGCAGGTCGAAGAGATATTTCCTTAGCGCTCGATAGGTTCAGGGCTGACATTCACTGATCCAAAGTTATCAAGTTTGGTTATGAGAAATTTTAGTTGCCCCAGCTTTGCCCGTCATAGACATCGCAACACATCAACTAGCCAAATTCTCAACTGCTTTATTGATATTAGCAGTTTGCAATTGAGTTACAACTCGCTGGACAATCTGCCCTCTGATTTCCTGAACATTTTGACTCGCAGCTGTAACCTGAGCAAGTACAGCCGCAGGGGCAGTTTGGGGAGAACCACTGTTAAAAGGGGGTTGGGGATTATATTCAATCCCTAGTTGAATTGCTTGAGCGATTGCTTCCCCAAATAACTCAGCTGCTAAAGCCAGCCCAAAATCAATGCCAGCTGTCACACCGCCGCCTGTAATTCGATTGCGATCAATGACAACTCTTTCTGAAACTGTCTCAACTCCCAACATCTCAAGCAAATCCAGCGATCGCCAGTGAGTAGTGGCGCGATAGCCCTGAAGCAAACCAGCCGCCGCCAGCAGCAGAGAACCAGTGCAGACAGATGTAATGTAGCGGGCTTGTTTGGCTTGGGTTTTGAGAAAGTCAAGAAACTTTGGATCTTCCATCTTGGCATTGATACCTGGGCCTCCTGGCACAAATAACACATCTAAGGCTGGAGCTTGAGCAAAGGTTGTGTCCGGTAGAAAGGTAAGGCCGCAATCGCTTTGAATTGGTTCGAGTGTTTGGGCCAGCAGATATAATTGCGTGTTTGGCAATTTGGCAAAAACTTCGTAGGGACCCGTGAAATCTAACTGCGTCACATTTGGGAACAATACTATTCCAATGGATAGAGAAGAAACTTGTTCAGTTACAGTCACTATTTATGTCCTCGTTAAAAATACTCAAGATGCCGATGCTTAAGCAAAATTATAATGTATCTAGTTATACTATTTCCCAAAAATCTTCAGCCAATTGCTCACCCAAGCTCAATAGTATAACTCCCGAAATATAAACACCTATAATACTATCGACAAAACGTATAATTAGATTTAAAGTACGGTAAGTCTATCGACAATACGTTTATTATGGATAAAGCAATAAAATAACCAACTTCAAAAGACAAATTTTGAAGTAATCAAGCAATATCGTTTGATATTTGGCTAGTTTTGCCGTGTTTACTTGAATATATTCTCAAAGCTTGCTTATCACAGTATTTACCAAGCCAGAAGACATCAGAAAATCAAAAGGAGTGAATGTGATCAACGCCATACAGATTAACGAAAATTTGACAACCACAGGACAAGTCATACCAAAACAGCTTGAGCAAGCTATCCAAGAAGGTTTTAAGTCCGTTCTAAATCTGCGATCGCCTGATGAACTAGGATTTTCCCAGGATGAGCAAAAAGTAGCGGAAGCATTGGGGCTGCATTATACGAATGTTCCACTCAAGGTGGATTTAAAAAATTTGAATGAAGAGGCGATTACTAAAATTCTTATGATCCTAGAACAAATCCCTAAACCAGCAGTTGTGCATTGTGCAGCCGGGATGCGATCAACTGGAATCGCGCTATTGAGTATCGCTATCCACGAGGGATTAACACCAGAGGAAACCTTAACAAGAGCTAAGAATCTGGGTTTTGGATTCTTTGAACACGCTGGTGTTAGTCCCAGGCTGAAGCAATTATTTGTGGACTATGTTAATAAACACGCGAAAGTAGCTGTGCCTACTCACTGAAATATCTGTACTTAGCTAACAGGAATGTATAGCAACACTTGGTAAGACATGGGGCTTAAGCCCCTTGTTCGGGTATTGTGGGGCATTATTTAATGCGATCGCCCCAAGAGAATCGCGCAAAGATATAGGATTTTATGAATTTCAACGCAAGTATCACACAGCTACAGCTAAAAAACAATTTCTATTAAAAATACCTTTGCAAAAAGAGAAAACGTAAAATATCAAGGTCTGAATCTGCGTTTTGATTAACTATCGCTATTTCATCGTATCTCACAAGTTCCCGATTTTTAAGCAAGCTTCACTGTAAATAATACGTAAATAGCTATGCTAAAAACTACAAAAATAGATAAGTAAGGTGAAGTAGGAAAAAATACTAGCCTAAGTAGTGACCCTTAAAAAAATAAAGGTTATAGTAATTAAATTAACTAAATATTTATGTAACAGGTTAGCTGGATAATGCTTATAAGCCAGTCAAAAAGCTGAAATGGACTGAAAAATTAGTGTTTTTAAATTTGGCAAAAACTATACCGAAAGCGTCAACTTTCGGCTAAATTTTTGTGCCTTAAAACAGCAATACTCACAGGTTAATATCTCAAGTTCCTGAAAAATTGATTTAGGTAGATAGAAGTTATGGCAATTATCAATGGTACTAACGCTAATGACATCTTTAATGGCTTGGGGAGGAATGATAACCTCTATGGTTTCGAGGGCGATGATGTCCTCCATATTAGCAATTCTTCTGGAAAAAATCTCTTAGACGGCGGCTCTGACAATGATAAACTTTACGCTACAGCTACCACTGGTAACAATACCCTCAAGGGAGGAAGTGGGGATGATTATTTAGATGTTTCTAATTCTTCTGGGAAAAACTTCTTAGATGGCGGTTCTGAGAGTGATCAAATTTATGCTACAGCTACCACTGGCAACAATATCCTCAAGGGTGGAAGTGAGAATGATTATCTAGATGTTTCTTCTTCTTTTGGGAATAACACCCTCTGTGGGGATACGGGAAATGACGAATTTTCGATTCAGGATAGTTTTGGCAAAAATATTGTTTTAGGCGGAACTGGCTCTGATAAATTTTACGCCTATGGAGTCAGTGGTGCTAACACCCTGAATGGGGGGGATGGCGATGACTCCTTCTATTTCAGGGCCCCATCTACCGCTCCTTCTTTTTTAGTAACTCAAAAAGTAGATGGGGGTATGGGTTCGGATTATTTGGAAGTCAATTACAGTAGTGATACTACCGAGGGAATCACCTCGACTTTCAATGCAACCACTAACCAAGGCTCGATTACATCTGGCACGAATAGAGTTAGCTACAAGAATATCGAACGATTAAATATCACTGGTACAGCCTACACTGACAATATTGTTGGAGGCAATAGTGAAGATGTACTCAACGGAGGCACTTCTGGCAATGACACTATTAGTGGGGGTGCAGGTAACGATTACCTCGATGTTTCCTACTCGTCTGGCAATAACATTTTGAATGGAGGCGATGGTAACGATGCCTTTTACACCTATGGAGTCAAGGGTGCTAACACCCTGAATGGGGGTGATGGCGATGACTCTTTCTATTTGAGTGCCCCATCTACCGCCCCCTCTGTTTTAGTGACTCAAACGGTAAATGGGGGTACGGGTTCGGATTATTTGGAAGTCAATTACAGTAGCTATGCTACCAAAGGAATCACCTCGACTTTCAATGCAACCACTAACCAAGGCTCGATTACGGCTGGCACAAATCGAGTTAGGTATAAGAATGTTGAACAATTAAATATCAGTGGTACAACTTACGCTGACAAGATTGTGGGGGGTAATAACGGCGATGTGCTCTATGGGTATAATGGCAACGATCTCCTGACAGGAGGGAGAGGCAATGATGCTCTGTACGGGGGAGATGGGACTGATACTTTTGCGTTCAATAATTATAGTGAAGGCATTGATAGTCTTAATGACTTCAATACAACTGGTGAAGTTATTCAGGTATCAGCTGCTGGTTTCGGCGGCTCTCTAACAGTAGGTACACTTTCGGCTAGTCAGTTTACCATCGGATCAGGTGCGAGTGCGATCGCTCAACGATTTATTTACGACAATATTACAGGCGCACTGTCCTTTGACCAAGATGGTAGCGGTGGTGCTTTTACTCAGGTACAATTCGCGCAACTCAGCAGTGGATTGTCACTAAGCGCAATCAATTTCGTTGTTGTCTAGTTCGTATCAAATCCGAATTCGGTTCCATTAGCGCAGAGGATGCAGTAGCAGGCATTGTCACAGTGCTAGGATGCCGAATATGGGCTGTTTGTAGCTTTTGAGTTGTTGTTGTCGAAGACAATAAGCTAAACCACATAAGCCCTCTTTTTTCATCTTTTTTTTGTGCAATGCTGAATATTGCTGTTTATTTTCCGCTTCAACTAAGATAGACGGCTACAACAGTCCACAGGCGTAATTTTTGGATGAGCTAACCGTACAAAGTTAAGGCGATCGCCCCATAGTAACTGGTGGTTAAAAGCTTTTGCTTGAAGGATGTGAGGGGTGCGATCACTGTTTTTAGGATATCTAACCATATCTTTGTTAGAGTATTAAATAATTTGGATAAAATAGGTATGACTAACTATTCTGTCAATTTACCATTGTTCTTAGAATCATATGTTGAATTTATGCAACATATTGAAGGCTTATATACGAAGCTTTCAAATCCTACAAAAGGAGCTGAGTTTGCCAAATTTTCAAAAGATATTTTAAGTACCCAGGAAAAATTTTTAGGATTTAAGCCGGAGCTTAACACTAAACAAACCCATGATGAAGGAGTTGACGTTTTTTGGTTTGATCCAGAAACCAACAAACAAAAAGTTTACTGTCAATGCAAATTGCATATTCGCGGCAAAGATGATTTAGATAACATAATAGGAAAATTTTCGAGCTATGAGCAATCTCATTTTCCAACTAACAAAGATACAAAACAATTAAGTATTTTTGATTTATCAGAAGTTAATCAAATAGGTAATTCTGAATCTAAAGCAAGCGTTATTTATTGTATAGCAACCCTTTCAATTACTAAAAATATACTAGGATTATATAAAAACTCAGGTAGACCATCGGTTAACTTTTATCAAAACTTAGCTGATTCTAATCGAATTGAAATAATTGATGGTCAATTATTATATAAACTTTTTTTAGAAGCATATAGAAAAGAATATGCAATTCCACAAAGAGTTTTGTTTAAGGTTCATGAAAAATTTGTAAATTATCATAATGTACACATGGGAATTATAAGTGCAGAAGATTTAATAAAAATTTATAGTGAGTGTGGTCAAGGAATTTTCTTTGAAAATGTTAGAGATTTTTTAGGTTTGGATGCTCGCAATTCAGCTTTAGATATTAATAATGAAATTTTTAAAACAGCCAGTAATGAACCAGATAAAATGCTAGAAAGAAATAATGGAATTACCTTTAAGGCTAGTTCTCTAGAATACAAAAATGAGAATTTAATTTTAGAAAATGCTGGAATTATCAATGGTTGCCAGACAACAATGTGCATTGTTGAAGCTCAACCTTCAGGAGATTGTTTTGTTCCTGTTAAAATTGTTGTTGCTGATTTAGAGAATTCATCGAAAGTAGCTAAAACAGCTAATACACAAAATAAGATTGAAAAAATTAATTTAGAATTATCTGAGTATCTTAGACCTCAACTAGTAAAAATGAGTCTTGCTGAAATTGGAGTAAAAATTAATGAACACGAAACTTCAACATCTGTTCCATCAATTGCATCGGCAATATGCTATAGTCGTGTTTTTTATTCAGATTTAAGATATTTATTTATTGGTTTATTTAGTTATATACCTCGCAACATTTTTATATCAGATTATGCTTCTATCAAGTTTGATGAGCTTGGTAATGCTTATCCTTCATTGGATGATAAAAAATCTTTAGTAAGTATAATTGGTAATATTTTAACGGCAGCTAATAAAGTTTTTGATAAACTTAAAGAGGAGTACCCTTCCGAAACTAATCTTCAAGACTCTAAAGGTAAAATTGGACAAATATTTAATAGATTTTATGTGGATGAAAAAGGATATAAACCTTATCTAATCGTATTTTCTATGTGTTGTTTGCTAAATATTCATGACGAAAAGCAATTTAAGGAGCAAAGTGTTAAAGCATTTGTTGATCAAATTAATAATATTATTGAAAGCAGAGAATCAGATTTTGAAGAAGCATTAAAAAAATCATTTAAAGCCGTAGCAATAAGCGTTATAAGTAGATGTACAGGTAAAGATAGAGACCTTGATCAAGAAATAAGACAAAAGTTATTTACATATTTAAAAACCACTGAGTTTTCTAGTTTTTATTTAACTTATGGAGCCTTATAAAATTTGTTTTATTACAAGTCAATTCAAAGATATTGAGACGATATCGCTCTTCACCACCCCCCATACCTCAAGGAATTGTTAACCCTCTTGCTCGCAACCATAACGAAGGTGGTACACTACATCCATGCTAGGGGTGCCTACATAACCAGGCTGAGATCACACCCTTAACACCTGAGTCTGGGTAATACCAGCGGAGGGAAGCTGTTTATTGAGGAATATACAACATGCGGACAGAATGGGTTGCTAAACGACGTGGGCAAAGTAATGTATCTCAAATGCACTACGCCCGCCAAGGTGTTATCACCGAAGAAATGCACTACGTCGCCCAACGGGAAAATCTCCCTGCGGATCTCATTCGTGAGGAAGTGGCGCGGGGGCGAATGATTATCCCGGCTAATATTAATCACACTAACTTAGAGCCGATGGCTATTGGCATCGCCTCCAAATGTAAGGTAAATGCTAATATCGGCGCTTCGCCTAACTCTTCTAATCTTCAGGAAGAAGTTGATAAGCTGAATCTGTCAGTGAAGTACGGTGCTGATACCGTGATGGATTTATCCACAGGCGGTGGTAATTTAGATGAAATTCGTACCGCCATTATCAAGGCTTCGCCTGTTCCCATTGGTACGGTACCGGTTTACCAAGCTTTAGAAAGTGTCCACGGTACAATCGAAAACCTGACTGCTGATGACTTTCTCCATATCATTGAAAAGCACGCCCAGCAGGGAGTAGACTATCAAACAATCCACGCTGGGATTTTGATTGAGCATTTGCCTTTGGTGAGAAGCCGCATCACTGGTATTGTCTCTCGCGGTGGCGGTATTTTAGCGCGGTGGATGCTGCATCACCACAAACAAAACCCGCTTTATACCCACTTCCAAGACATTATTGAGATTTTCAAAAAATACGATGTCTCCTTTAGTTTAGGAGATTCACTGCGTCCTGGCTGCACCCATGATGCCTCAGATGAAGCACAATTAGCTGAATTGAAAACCCTTGGACAGCTAACTCGCAAAGCCTGGGAAGATGATGTCCAGGTGATGGTGGAAGGCCCTGGACACGTGCCAATGGATCAAATTGAGTTCAACGTCCGTAAACAGATGGAAGAGTGTTCTGAAGCACCTTTCTATGTGTTGGGGCCATTGGTGACAGACATTGCTCCCGGTTATGACCATATCACTTCAGCCATTGGAGCAGCGATGGCTGGATGGTACGGAACTGCAATGCTGTGCTATGTAACACCCAAAGAACATTTGGGTCTACCAAATGCTGAAGATGTTAGAAATGGGTTGATTGCGTATAAAATAGCAGCTCATGCGGCTGATATTGCTAGACATCGCCTTGGTGCAAGGGACAGAGACGATGAACTTTCAAAGGCGCGTTACAACTTCGATTGGAACCGTCAGTTTGAATTATCACTCGATCCAGAAAGAGCTAAGGAATATCACGATGAAACTCTACCAGCAGATATCTATAAAACTGCTGAGTTTTGTTCGATGTGTGGGCCTAAGTTCTGCCCAATGCAAACTAAAGTTGATGCTGATGCGCTGACCGAATTAGAAAAGTTCTTGGCGAAAGAGGCTGTTACCCAAAGCTAACAGATTGGCATATCGAGTCCGGTTGAATACTTGTAGCGGTTTTCAGATGGATGAGATATAGGATAGAACACGCTGTAGGGAATTGTGGTTTAAATAGTTTTGTAGGGTGCGTTAGGACGAATGTCTTAACGCACCTAAAATTTGAGGTGGTGCGTTACGTGATGATTATCATTATGATTAGGACTTACGCATTGACAGAAGTCAGTGTAGATATGTGGGGCGGCTTTGCCAAAGTCATTTTTGAGGAGGTCACTGAATGAAAAGAATAGATTTGATTTTCTATGATGCTGGTGGGGGACACCGCAGCACTGCAACTGCTTTGTCCCAAGTCATTGAGAAGCAACAGCCGAACTGGCAACCCAGGCTAGTCAACATTGAAAAAATTGGAACTATAGAGCGTACAAATACAAATATTTTTGATATCATCATTGGTCGTTTGACTGGAAGTGAGATTTACAACCTGATACTAAAAAAAGGCTGGACATTCCTCTTTCCATTATTTCCATTACTTCGGACTTTGACAAAGTCAAACATTCGTCAAAATTCTTCCGAGCTGATAGCTATGTTTGAAAGTCACTGGCGGAAGAATCAGCCGGATTTAGTAGTATCGTGCATTCCATTTTTTAACCAAATACTCCGAGAAAGCTTACAAAAAGCAAGGCCTACAACACCCTTCGTCACTATTCTTACGGATTTTGCGGATTCTCCTCCTCACTACTGGATAGAACCACAGGAGCAATTCCTAATCTGTCCTACTGAACAGGCAGTCGAACAAGCGCGCACGTTCGGGTATCAGGAAAAGCGAATCTTTCGCACATCAGGATTGGTAATTAATCCTCGGTTCTACGACCCCATTACTGTCGATCGCCGAAGCGAAAGACAACGCTTGGATCTAGATCCAGATTTACCCACTGGATTAGTTCTGTTTGGCGGTTATGGCTCTAAGGTTATACTCGAAATTGCCAAGCGTCTCGAATGTTTTCAAGACAAGCTCCAACTCATTTTTATTTGCGGACGCAATGAAGAGTTAGTTTCAGCACTCCGTCAAAGTCAAGGTTTTCAGAAGCGGTTTGTCACTACCTTTACTGAAGACATTGCTTACTATATGCATCTTGCAGATTTTTTTATTGGTAAGCCAGGACCGGGTAGCCTCAGCGAAGCTATGGCGATGAAGTTGCCCGTGATTACAGAAGGCAATGCCTTAACTATGATTCAGGAAAAATACTGCTGTGAATGGATTACGGATAAACAAGTCGGGATTGTAATTTCTAATTTTCACAACATCGAGCGGGCTGTCGAAAAGCTAATCCAACCAGAAAACTATTCTCACTACCGGGCTAATCTCAACACCCTTAATAACAGGGCTGTATTTGAAACAGTTAATATTTTGGAAAACATTTTGAAAATTCCTATTTAAGTAAGGACTTCCAAAAAATAAATTATCCGCTTTCTTTCATTTGGGTAGACCACAATATGACCGTAGGGGCGGGGTAACCCCGCCCTTACCATGTGGTCAATTCTACTTCCTGAAACGACCAAATTCCGTTAGACACATGATGCTCAATTTGTATAGTGCGTAAGTCCTAATGATTTACTGGTGACTTGATTTTTTGGGAGTCCCATTATAATTAGTAATTAGCTGTAGATTAAATCTAAATATTGTGAGATTTCTTTTTCCTAGTGATTACTTCAATCCTAAGAAAGCGGATGCAGCATACTTAGAGCAGGTTGCTTGTATGCAAAATGCTGGGTTTGCAACTTCCGTTATTTCTTTGGAGTCGCTGGGATCTGGTTCATCAAAGATTATCCCAGTTCCCACTCCTGATTCAAAAGTGGTCTATCGGGGTTGGATGCTCTCGCCCTCGGATTATGAGTTATTAGTTAGTGTTGTAGAGAGTACAGGGGCAAGTGTCTTAACTTCTAAGGCTGAGTATCTAGCTACACACTATCTGACAAAGTGGTATCCCCTGATTACTGATTTAACTCCAGAGACTAAATTTTATTCCGTTGATGATGATTTAGAGAGTGAGTTGAATCGACTTGGTTGGAATGGATTTTTTATCAAAGATTATGTTAAATCTCTTAAAACCTCAGTTGGTTCGATGATTGATAAACCTTCAGAAATCGAAACAGTGGTTGCCCAAATGCAGAGGTTTCGGGGCAGTATTGAGGGAGGTATTTGTGTCCGCCGGATTGAAGATTTTGTGTCTGAAACCGAGAGGCGTTACTTTGTCGTATCTGGTAAACCTTTTGCCGCTTTACCAGATGAAGAAGTTCCAGAGATTGTTTGTGAGTGTGCCAAGCGGATTAGAAGTCAGTTTTTCTGTGTGGATGTAATAGAGCGTAGAGATGGTACTAAGCGGATCGTAGAAATTGGTGATGGCCAGGTATCAGATATTGTTGGATGGACAGCTGAACGTTTTACTCAACTATGGGTGGTGTGACAGCTAAGAAGTTAATGCAGCTGACTGTTGAGAGAAGAGATATTGGTTGGGTTACAAAGCTTATGTAAGAAACAAAATGTAAGCAAGGGAATTCTTAAAGTTTTGCTTCTCTGAAAATACAAGGTTGGGTTTCGCGATCGCTCTACCCAGCCTACAATTATCCTTAAGCCAAGCTTATTAGCTTAAAATCCAATTTCAATGGTCAAGCTGCGAATCTTTCCTGTATCTGTCTCAGCTTTATCTGCAACTTGAAGAGTCCAGGTTCCTTGGGGACTTTTACCCTTAAAGGCAGCAAGTTTCAGGGTATTTACTTCGTCATAGGTTGTTTTGATATTATCTGTAGCTCCGCCCTGGCGATCGTGCAGAATTATCGGAAGTATGCCTATTTGCACCGGGGGAAGGAGAGTAACTACAAGGTCACCAATATAAGTATGCTCGATGTCTACATTAACTTTGATGGATTTCATCAGGCTGGTATTAGCGATCGCCAAGGACAATGTTGATGTTTGCAAGTCGTTAATTGGGATATCTTGCACTGCCTTGAATATGCTAATGGGCGATGTTTGAGCCGGCTTGGCCAATTCCACAGCTTTGAAAGCATTGATTCGACCGTAACCGTAGAAGGGGCTACGACCATTGGCATCATATTTACCTTTAGCTGGATCAATGCGATCGCTGGAGCGTTTAATAATATCTCGCACTTCGTCCCAGCGCAGATTTGGATTTCTGGCAATAATCAGGGCTACTACACCAGCTGCACCTGGACAGGAACTGGAAGTACCGCCGAAGTCGTTCGTGTAGTTACCTCCGGCGTCACCCAAATTCCGATTAACTGAATTATAGCCAACTACACCAGAGCGATCGGTTGTCCAAATGCCAGGGGTTTGAGAACTATCACCATTGTTGCTGGGGAAGGCACACCAGACCGCCTGACCAAAGTCGCTGTAAGCGCTTCTCGTGCCAAAGTCGTTACAAGCTGCCACAGCAATCACCTTTTGGTAGCTGGCGTAGCCGTCATTATCCACGCTTTCGTTACCATTGCCAGCCGCAAATAAAATTACACATCCCTTGCCGTTGCGTCCTTTATTGATTGCAAAATCCATAGCAAGTCGTGTGGAGTCAGGTAGAGGTACTTTTTGGTTGTGTACAGGATCGTTTGGCTCAAACCAAGTCCCATCTGCTGGTCCCCAGCTACAAGAAATGACATCAGCACCATTTTGAGCCGCCCAAATAAAAGCATCTGCTTCGTCTTGTGACCCTAGCGCCGAAGCTAAACGAATCGGCATCAGCTTTGCACCTGGTGCCACACCAGATGCACCAAAGTTGCCGTTTGCACAAGCTACTCCAGCACAGGCTGTGCCGTGGTTATTGTCGTTTCCCGGTCTGGGATTGTTAGTTTTACGTGTGACATCACGCGGGGCAACAATCTTTCCAGAGGAACGGAACTCTTCATGATCGAGATCCACACCGTCGTCGATAATTGCAATAATCGTCCCTGTGCCATCGCTTAACTTCCAAGCTGCCTCAACGTTGGCATGGGCGTTAATTACTTTATTATTAATTGTTGTTTGCTTTAAGTGCCACTGCTGCGGGAAAACCTGACGTTGGCGTGATTCACGTGCTAGTTCAGGATGGCACAGTTCTACTGATTCCTCATTCAGAAGTCTCTCGGCGATGTCAAAGATGGCTATACCAGTATTTGCTGGAGCACTGACAAAGTAAGCATTTCGTGCATATTCAAGTTGGCGTTTAATTGTTAAGCCGTAACGTCCCAATACTTCTTGGCAAACCCTTGACTCTTCTTCGTTATCAAATTTAACGAAGAGGTTTTCAGTGTAGACTACAAGTTGTTTGGATACTGGATCGAGAAGGACACGTCCGGCAAATTGGACTTGAGACTCTTTGTTGAGAATTTCACGGGCGTGATCGCGCAAACCGACACCCTGAGTCGGAACTTTTGATCGCAGAATTTCTACACCCGCTTGCCGAAACCGCGTTACTAACTCGAATTGATTGAGGATATTGCGAGCTGTGGGTGATACAGGTGCGACTTCAAATGGTCTTGCACCGACAAGAGTAGTGCGGCTTTCGGTACGCACTACAACGTGTTCGTTACTGATAGCAAGTTCATAGTGTTGACCGTTCTGTCCACCATAGCGAACCTGAACCATAGTTTAATCTCCTGGGATATTGAATGTCTATTGGGCATTGGGGAGCCAGCGCCGTGGGCGGGTTTCCCGACTTGAGGCGACTGGCGTCATGGGGCGTTGGGCATTGGCAAACCTTATTATGCCCAACTTTTAAAGCTTGTTACACGCAGTGTGCGCGGGTAGCGTTTTCAATGCAAGCCGATGCATTGGCATTGTAAGCTGACGCATTAACAATGTAAGCAGATGCATTGGCATTGTAAGCTGACGCATTGGCATTGTAAGCTGATGCATTGGCATTGTAAGCAGATGCATTGGCATTGTAAGCTGACGCATTGGCATTGTAAGCTGATGCATTGGCATTGTAAGCTGATGCATTGGCATTGTAAGCTGATGCATTGGCATTGTAAGCCGACGCATTGGCATTGTAGGGTTATTGCCAAATTTAATTTGCTACGAATTAATGAAATGCTGTACTGAGTTCATCCAAGCTTTCAATTCTTCTTTCCAAACAAGAGGGATTAAAAGTCAGGTTGTTTTAAAAATCTTTACTATCAATAGGGGTGTATAGCTTGCATCCCAATGAAAGATTTGTATTCCATAAATTAGATGCATTTAAATAAATATAAGATAATTCGTCATCGCGTTGGCGCAGCTTTCCCGTAGGGTACGAAGTGTTCGCGGTAGCGTCTTTAAGAGTTGCAATTTTAGTTATGACTTACGCAAAAAACCTCTCAAACTCTCATTCCTCCGTGTACTCTGTGTCTCTGTGGTTCGTTTTTTCATGACCCGTGCGTAAGTCCTATTAGTCTTTGCGATTACAACTCTTAGAGACGCTACGCGAACACTCCACTACGTTACGTACCCTACAGTTAGGCTTACGCCAACGCAATGACATTTTATCAGGACTTATGCACAGGTAACGGAAAACGAACCACAGAGGACGCAGAGGTCACGGAGAAATGATAGTTTGAGAAGGTTTTTGCGTAAGTCCTATTTAGATTTAATTTCGCCCAACTACTTACCACTGAAAAACGTTATAACATCATTAGAACTTGAGAAAGATGTTTTACTTTTCGGCTGAGTATTTTCTACAGGTGTACTCTTTACCCTTGATTGCTGAAGTGAGATTTCAAAAAGATTACTTTTCTGAGTATCCTGAACAAATTCGCGTTGGCAGCGGTCGCACTGCTGTATCCTACACTCGTAAGCCTGGGTACTATGCAATACATTACAATCAACCAAAGACCGTGGCATCAGGAGCAGTTTTACACCTTAACGATGGTGCGATGTCTACGACGGGCTACGCCTACGCAGTTTTTCCAGGCGAACCCAATCAATCAGAACAAGGGACACTAAGCCCAATTTACACACTACAACCTAATGGTTCTTTGGCAGTACCAACTGGACTGGTTTTCATCCGCTTTGCTGAAGGGGTTGATGTGGAGTCCCAGCGCGAAGTAATTAATCAAGCAGGTTATGAAGTAGCGCAAAGTCTTGACTATGCACCTCACGCCGCTTGGTTGCGTGTCCAATCAGGTAATATTGCTGATGCGATCGCCAAGATTCCTCAATTAGAAGCGATACCTAAAGTTGAGAATATCGAACCTCAGATGCTTATGGAAAAAGGTTTGAGACTAGGGCATTGATTATCACCAGCGATCGCTCTTTCGCGTCAAGTTTGTGATCTACTGACTTTATCTTTTCTTACTCCCCAGTATTGAAAGGCGATCGCACTCAGCATCAAATCAGTTCCGATTATCCAGACTTGATATTAAACTGCGTCCACCTTGAAAACTGTAGTTCTTTCCGTATGAAAAGAAAAAACCCTCATCCCCCAGCCCCTTCTCCCAAATTTGGGAGAAGGGGAGCCGGAAAGAAGTCCCTCTCCCAAGTGGGAGAGGGATTTAGGGTAAGGGCAAAAACTACGGTTCTCAACATAGATGAGGTTTATCTATAATCTTGCTTTTGAATACTTCCCAAACGAGCAGCATCACGAATATTGTAGTCGGATCGAGTAAAGCGATTTAGCTGCATCTCAAAAAAATCTCGATTGGCTTGTAAATGCTTGGGATTTTGGTCATCTAAAGGATATAAAAGTGCAGTTCGCAAGGCTTGGATTACCGCAGAAGTAACACAGTACATTGACCGTTGAAAACTAACTCCCAACTGAATCAACATATCTTCTTCACCCCGGCAATATTGGCTGTAATAATCAACAAGATATGGTGGCAAAAAATGCAACATGTCTTGCATTAGTAATGTGGGAGGAATGCCAGCAGTACCCACTGGAAATACATCAGCGTAAAGAATGCCATAGTGAAAGTCTTTCTGGTCTTCCGGTACTTGACGCGCTTGAGCATTATAAGATTTTGTGCCTCGGAAGGGTGCGGTGCGGTAAAAAACAGCTTCTACATAAGGTAATGCTGCTTCATATAGCCACATGAAGCCCTTGGATTTGGGAACAATTTCGTAGCATTCGCCACGAATATAAACATGATGGTAAATGGGACGACCTGCGATCGCAAATATACCATTAACTAAGAAACTCATCGCCTCTGGGACGCTGCTAATGCTGCCTTCGTCATAGCGATCGGACATTTCAAAGAATACTGGGGCCATGACTTCCCAGAATAAGCCCAGATTAGCGTAGTATGACATCTGGCGACACTGTTCTAAAAACATATCGGGGAACAGCTTGTAAAGTCCCAGCATTACGGGGTTCCCTTGGAAGTAAGCTTTAATTGCCCTGTCGGCGTTGGCTTTGTATTCTTCAGAATCTAGGTAAGGGTCAAATTGTCCACCCATCCCTCTGTGCCACAACATCGCCCGCATACAAGCTTCAGCAAATTCCATGTTAATGCGATCGTGGAATAAGTGGTGCAACAACTTTGGCATTTTGAAAGTTTCACCCTTATCAATAAATGCCAAAAGTTCTGGATGTGCAGTAGCTTCACCGCGCCAAATTCGCAAATCGGCATCATCGCCAGCGTAATGATTATGAAGTTCTAAATACTCTTTGGGTAAAAAGTATTTAAACAAGGGAAGCGGGTTTAAAAATTCGCGTTCAGCAATATAAAGTAGGTCACGCCAGTAAAAGTCCATCGGCACAGCATAAGCTTTGTATAAACCGATGATTTGCATCAAGTTTTCTGGGGTATCAGGTAACATTGCACCGCCTGCTTCTAAGCGATGAATTACTTCTGCAAATTCATGCTTGGAAGGAGGTAATTTAGTGGGTGTTTTAATTGCTGTCATAGTGATGGTATTTGCTAAATTGCGTAAATTAATAGCGAATAAAATTCCCAAACTCTGCGTTGAAATTCCAACTTTCAATTATTTGGTACTTCAGAGATTACGGTTTTTTCCAAGGAGGGAATTACAGCCACCATTGCTGTAGTTGTAGATTCACTCCAACGCACTAACCAAGTGGGTTGTATTCCCAAAAAGATGATAAAAGCTGCCAAAATTAAAGCTGGTATTTTCTCAGACCATAGGACTTTGGGATAGTAGGCTAAATTATCGAGTCTGCCAAAACAAGTGCGGTTGAGGAGGATGACGAAATAAACTGCGGTTAATCCACTAGCTACTACACACAAAATTGTCGAGATGGGAAAGGCAGAAAAGCTGCCTTGAAAGACGATAAATTCGGCGATAAATCCTGTTAAACCGGGAATACCTGCACTAGCCATGCCACTTAAAACTAGTAAGGCACTAATTAGAGGTAAGCCGCGTATAGGACTCATCAAACCATTGAGTTTATCTAACTCGCGGGTACCGACTTTGGCTTCTACGACTCCCACCAAATGGAAGAGAATCGCCAGGATAATGCCGTGGCTAAACATTTGGGCTACTGCACCAACAAGTGCTAGGGGAGTACTAGCGGCACCAGCTAGCAAGATATAGCCCATGTGACCGACGGAACTGTATGCTACCATGCGCTTGATATCTTTTTGAGCGATCGCAATTACTGCTCCATAGATAGCGCTGACTGCTCCCCAAATTGCCAGAGTCGGTGCAATAATACTCCAAGCATGGGGAAACATACCCAACCCAAATCGCAGCAGTCCATAGGTTCCCAGCTTTGCCAACACACCACCGAGAAGAATGGCAATTGGTGCTGAAGCCTCAACGTAAGCATCAGGTAGCCAAGTATGGAAGGGAACTAAGGGAATTTTAATCCCAAAACCCAATACTATCCCTGCTAGTAAAAGGATTTGCTTTGCTGTTGACAGATTTTCTGTAGAGACTGCATCAAAAGCAAAATTGGTAGAACCACTCAGCCACACCATACCCAAGAATGTTGCCAGAATTAATGCTCCCGATACGGCAGTATAAATCAGGAATTTAATCCCAGCATAACCCCGTTTTTCTCCTCCCCAAATGGAAATTAGTAAGTAGAAAGGGATTAATTCTAGTTCGTAAAATAAGAAGAATAGCAGCAAATTCTCTGCTAAAAAAGCACCTGTAACTCCTCCACTAACTAATAAAATCATGGAGTAGAACAGGCGGGGGCGTTCAGTTTCTTTACTACTGCTGTAAATAGCAATCCACGTCAGCAGGCTATTTAAGACCAACATCAATATAGAAAGCCCATCAACACCTAATTGATAACTCAAACCGAGAGTTTCATTCCAGGGAAGATATTCTTCAAATTGCATCCCCGGATTACTGATATCAAATTTCAGCAGGAGCAAAAGGTTCCAGAGGAAAACTATCACAGAAAAAATTAATGCTGTCAAACGAATGCGATGAGTAGGGATATTTACAGGTAATATTGCTATGAGAACAGCAGCGAAAATCGGGAGCCAAATCAAGACACTTAACATGGTATACTTATCCTTTATTTTTGGTTATTTGCCTTTTGTCTTTTATGATTTACTTTTAGCCAATGACCAATACAACTCTTAGAGAAGCTGCGCCCTAAGCGTAGCTACACCGCAGGCTTTACGACTGCGCTCAGTACAAGTGACTAATGACAAAGGACAAAAAAACTAACTTACTATACTAATTTCTCCAGTATCTAAATCGTAATAGCCACCGACTATTTTCAGCTTCTCAGCTTTGATTAACTCAGATAAAACTGACGATGATTGCAATCTTTTAATTTGTGCCAAAATATTTGCTTTACAAACATTTTCTACCATATCTCCTGATTTATTTTTTGAGCTTTCCACACTTGGCTTAATTGCTTCAAGCAAACTTCCAATATTTCCAGGTACTGGAGCACCTTTAATCGCCGCTTGTACCGCACCACATCTTTCATGCCCTACTACCATGATGACTTTGGTGCCTAATACTAAGCTGCCAAATTATAGACTACCAATTTGCTGTGTTGTGGCAATATTACCAGCTATCCGGCAAACAAATAAATCTCCAAGTCCTTGGTCAAAAACAATCTCTGAAGGCACTCGTGAATCAGCACAACCGAGAATAGAAGCGAAAGGCTTTTGACCTTTAGCAACCTCGACTAAACGTGAATAGCTTTGGTCAGGATTACGACGTTTTCTTTTGGCAAACCTTTCATTTCCATCTAATAACTCTTGCAGTGCTTTATCGGGCGTAATATCTTCTTCTACTGGTTTTTTTTCGGCTGCAAGTAAATTTGAGCCAAGTCCTGCTGTCAATACACCTGTACCGATCGCACCTGCACCAAACTTGAATAAACTCCTTCTGGAAAGATTTATCCGTGGATGTCGTATGCTCATGGAATTATCCTCACAATATTAAACTGTTAACTTTTCGTAGGATAGTTATTGCTACCTAAGTGTCGAGATTTGAAAAACAAAATTTAAAAACTGTACTCCCCAAAATGGCCAAGTTACCCACATTCCTAAAAGACTCACTCCTAGAAGAACAGTGAATGCATAAAATTGGGTTTGTCCAGAGGTGCTGTATTTGAGACTTTCACCACCTAATAGCGAAAATAAACCAACTAAATTAACAATGCCATCGACTACAAAGCGGTCAATCATATCAGCAAGTTGAGAAATTTTGGCAACGCTGAAAATAATTGTTATCCGATAGAGTTTGGGAGTGTAAAAGTCGTATGCGATTAAATCTTGTAAACCTTTCCAAGGCAAACGAATCGGTTTGGGAATATTGCTTAAATAAATCACAGCAGTGATAATGCAACCAAAAATACTCGACCACATTAAAAGTAGTGCGACATCTTTATTTAGGTTTGCCCAATCTGGTAAAAGTGATAAGTTTTGCAACACTAAAGGAAGATGTAGGTTTAAGCCAAGTAAGATTACCATCGGCAGAGTCATTGGCCAGTGAGCTTCAGGCGATCGCTGGGCCATTTGTCTAGCTTTACCGCCAAAAATTAAAGCGAATTCTCTCGTCAAACTCACAGCTGTCAAAGCATTTACAGCTATTAATACTCCCACTAACCAAGGTTGAGTTTCCCACAACTTATCTGCTAATTCGATCAGCGCCCAAAAGCCACCCAATGGTGGAAAACCAATTAACCCCAAACTTCCAACGATAAAGGCGATTGCGGAAATTGGGCGGCGTGTCCACAGTCCACCAAGTTGGGTTACGTCTTGGGTGATGCTATTCCAGATAATTCCGCCAGTACTCATCACCAACAATGCTGCGGATATAGCATTGCTAAGGACTAACGACAGCGCTGCTTCGTCTTGTTGCACTCCCACAGCAATGAACACTAAGCCCATGTATGCACTGACAGAATAGGATTGACAGCGTTTTAGGTCAATTTGGGCGATCGCAATTAAAGAAGCACCCACGGCTGTCACCGCACCAATTCCCACCATCGCCGAGGAAACTATCGGCGACAGGCTTAAGACAGGTTGCAGTTTAATCAGCACCCACGCACCACTAGCGACTACTACCGAGTTCCGCAAAATTGTACTGGGAACAGGGCCTTCCATCGCTTCATCTAACCATAAATGCAGGGGAAATTGGGCACATTTGCCCATCGGTCCAGCAATTAAAGCTAAACCCACTAATGTGATTGCTGTCGGGTTGACGTTCGCAGTAGTCGCCCATTGGGCTAGTTCTGTATAATTCCAAGTTCCAGCTAAAGGCCATAATGCCAATACGCCCACCAGCAAGAATAAGTCTCCCACCCGCTTGGTTAAGAAAGCATCTCTTGCACCTGAGACTACCAACGGCTGGCTAAACCATAAGCCGACTAGTAGGTAGGTTCCTAAAGTGAGGATTTCCAGAATGATATAACTGAAAAACAAGTTATTACATAGAGCAAGGGCACATAATCCCGCTTCAAATAATCCCAACAAAGAATAGAAGCGTCCCCAACCCCAATCCATTTCCATGTAGCCGATCGCATAAGTCTGCGCCAGCAAATTCAAGCCAGTAATCACAACTAAAGCACCGACACTCACCGAGGATATTTCCAAAGCAATTGTCAAATCTAAACCAGCCGTAGATAACCAAGGAATAAACACTTCTTGGGCTGGCTGATTCCAAGTTGCTTGTAAGGCGATCGCACTATGTACAAATGCCAAAAATGTCATCACCAAGTTTACATAACCCGCCGGTCTTGGCCCGGTTTTCCGAATGATCCCTGGCGACCAAGGCACGGCTAACAAGCCACCTATTAAGGCATAGCACGGAACTAGCCAAACAGTCTCAAGTAGAAACTGAGCCATCAACTTACCTCTATATTGTGATCAAAAATTTGGGGTTTTGAATCAACTTGTGTTGATCCCAGTTAACCCAGGGATGTCTACGACGGGCTATGACGCTCGTTGCGCGGCATCGTCTCCCCGAATCCCATTCGTGAGAGGCTAGCGCCTGCCGTAGGATGCCCAAAGGGCTATAGGGAGAAGACTCGAAGAGAGTAACTCTTGGAGACGCTCTTGCTAGCAAGATCCCCATAGGGGTACGCTATCGGCGTCGCAGATAATGCAAATTTATCTTTGCTTTATTTTGATTAAAAATAGCTTACCGTTATATTTGTCAAAATGGAATTAATTAATTAAATAAATTTCCAATAAGAACTCTAATTATTTCTTATCCAATCAACTATTTGACTAATGAATAATAACTATTATTTTTTATCTATGAATTGACTGTGGTATTAATCAATAGTCATCATTAGTTTTTATTTATTGACATAAATCATAAGAGACGCAAGTCCCTTGCGTCTCTATAGTCAGCTAAATGTAATTTACACTTTGGCAATTTTGTCAATCTGCCAACAATTAGAAATAATTGCAGGCGTTTGGTCAAATTGGCTGATGGGAGCGGGTTTCATGTCCCGGTAGTCCAGCAGTTGGACTAAGATCAGGTAGGCGATCGCTAAAACGATCGAAATCACACCTGTAATAATGGCAACTAATTTTGAACGATCCATCAGTATTTCCTGTAATGCAAGTTATTGTGCAGTGTCTATATCCACATTAATACTTGAGATACACACTTACCGATATACTCGCGGTTGCTCAAAGCAACGGTTTAGACGTTCTGCTAATGATGCATCTACTTGCTGATAAAACTTATGTACTTTGCGAATTAATACCAGCATCTACGTTTAGCCGATTATTGCTGCTTGGTCTTTAACTCCCTGTGTTTGTCTGCTGTTTTAAAGTAAAACACAAAGTTCGTCTTGCTCACAAGTTAGGAATATACTCAAATGAGCGGTTGTATTTAAGTCATCTCAGTAAATGCATTCGATTTATTTATATTTACATAGTTTAGTTTTTTCGTGCCTACTTACTTATTGAAGCAATATATGAATATGGAGTTTTGCTTACACTGTAAACATTTGCAAACACTAAAAGGTGTGAAAGAACATAATAAAGTTAAGATTACAGTTAAGTACCAAGAAACTCATAGCTATTTACCATTATAGTATCTTTACAGTTTCTAAACATTATCAATAACAAAGAAGCTACATAGTAACTATTATCTTGTTAGGATATTAACTACTGCGGTATATTTACTTATATTTAAATTAAAAAATTCATGATTAGGATTGCTAAATTAACTAAAATTGACTTTTTAGTTGTGATTGTTATTGTCATGATTGGTCTTGTACATTTACCTTTTCCATTTGACGGAGATCAAGCATTCTTTAGGCTAGGTGCTTTAGAGATGCAACAGGGAAAGGTACTCTATCGTGATTTTTGGGATATTAAGCAACCGGGGATTTTCTACTTTTATTTTTTGGCAGGAAATTTGTTTGGTTTTAATGAGATTGGCATTCATGTCTTTGAACTTATTTACATGGTGCTTTTTTCGATAATATTGCTGCTGACTCTAAAAAGCTATTTTCAGCATCAAATAATCGCAAGTCTAGTACCTTTGTTAACGGTTGGCGTTTACTATATTGTTTCAGGTGCTTGGCACCTTACTCAAGTAGAAGCACTGATTGGTTTTCCTTTATTCCTTTGCCTTTGGCTGACTTTTAACTCTTTTAAATATGAAGGAAAGCAAAGATTTTTCCTGCTTTTAATCTCAGGCTTCATTGGTGGAATTGTCCTCCTATTTAAATTCGTATTTCTGCTTATCTTGCTTTCGTTTTGGCTAACTATACTGATGTATTCTATATTAATAAAGCGACATGGCATTCAACAAACTATTATTGATATTTGTCTGCCAATTTGTATAGGAATTATATTTCCTCTTTTAGTTTTTGCCAGCTACTTTGTCTGGCTTAATAGCTTTTCAATAGTGTATCAGACATTTTTTATAGATCCACCTCGGATTATTGCTAATACTAATTCTGCATTGGA
This sequence comes from Nostoc sp., assembly GCF_036917195.1. Taxonomy (GTDB): domain Bacteria; phylum Cyanobacteriota; class Cyanobacteriia; order Cyanobacteriales; family Nostocaceae; genus Nostoc. Next base: position 42,818 of record NZ_JBALDG010000092.1, on the reverse strand, counting down.
TAAAATTGATTTAATTTCAGGAATCAAATGGTTCTTACAGAATTTTTACCCTTTAGTGTTACTGGCTATTGTTGCAGTATATTTATCATTGTATAAGTTTAAGAATATATTGACTTTGCTACTAGTTATTTGGTGTATTTTTGGTTTAGGTATTATTGGTATTCAATATACAGCATTGTGGGAATACCATTATTTACTGTTGTTTGTACCCATAGGTATTTTAGCAACTAAAGGATTAGATATATTATGGGATTCTTTAAAACAATTAAGTTCCTCACTTCCGACAATTCTACTCATATTTTTATTGTTCTTCCCCTTATCATCCACTCTGACAAAAAAGAGTATTACTCTAGTTAATAATAACTTTGCTTTAACTGAAGATACACGATTTAAATATCAGACTGTCTTAAGAAAAAAATATGCATCCCTTCGTTCAGAGGCTAACTTAATCTCTCAACCAGGAAGTCTTCCTGGTGAGATTTATGTAGCTGGTGATCCATCTATTTACTACTTCTCTGGTCGGACTCAAGCAACAATACTACGTGGTTGGGCACTTGAATATTTTCTGCCTGAACAATGGCCAACACTTCTAGAGCAGTTAGATTCATCAAAGCCTCCTTATATTTTTATTGATTATAAACCCCAGGCTATAATCAAAGAAAGTTTTCCAAAAATGCTGGAATTTATTGGGCAAAGGTACTCGATTTTACGTCAAAATAATAACGGTATTTGGTATATCATCAAATGAGCTGTTTATAGTGGAACGATGGTAAATTATTGACAGCCATTTTCAAACTTGGGTTGAATACAGGGCATTGCAATGCCCTGTATTCAACTGATGGAGGCGGGTTTCATGTCGTGGGAGTCTAGCATTTGAACTAGGATGAGGTAGGCGATCGCTAAAATAACCGAAATTGCACCTGTAAAAATGGCAATTATTTTTGAGCGTTCCATCAGTAGTTCCTGTAATGCAAGTTCTTGTGCTGTGCCTATATCCACATTTTTCGCTATGAACTTGTAAAATCATCTACTTAGTAATGTATAATAAAGCTCAATAGTTTAGGGTGCTTGTCAAGTATTAAACTACTTGCTAGTACTGCCAAAGCATATTGTATGTCTAAATCTGCAATCACCGTTACCGTCAAATTGTTTGCTGCTTATCAAGAAGCCTTTAGGGTTTCGGAACTTGTACTAGAATTTCCCAATAGTATGCCAGTCAAAGCAGTATGCGATCGCCTCATATCTGAACACCCCGAACTCTCCCAATGGCGTGACATCACCCGCTTTGGGATTAATTTAATATTTGTCGAACCAGATACCCTACTACAAGATGGGGATGAAGTCGTGCTGATTCCACCAGTCAGTGGTGGCTAGCAAAACAGTTATGAGTTAGGAGTTATGAGTGATGAGTTAAAGATTCAAAACTTCTAACTCATCACTCAAAACTCCTCACTTGCTTGGGACTTACGGAAGAACTCTCTGAAACTCTTGTTCGTTTGTGATGGCTAGCTAGTTCATACTTGAACAAGGCTTGCGATGGCGATCGCACCCTTTGTTTGGCTGCAATTTTTCCTCCTACCTAAACTTGAATAAATGCAATTTTGCTTAATAACCCAAGATAACCCACAACTTTGGTTAATATATTTTTGCCAAAGTGGGATGCTTCCATATTAACCTCAGTACCAGCACCATAGGCGATATAGTCAATAATTAATCAACCAGCATCTCATGTAAATGATTCATTTGTTCAATATTATATTAATTTGCAATTAAATGATTTTTTGATTCAGTTTGCCACCATTCTTTTTTGAGCTTGGATATCACGCCTAAACCAAAATATAATTAATGCTAAAGTTGGTATAACCGTTACAACATTGAAAGGTGGGAAACCTTGTATTAGATAGTAAGCAACAGTACTTGTAGTACTAAATACTATACTAGTAATCACAAATCTTTTTGAATGTATGTTTAAAGCTACGACTGCCAGCAGCACAGACGAATACCAAGAGCAATACCAAGGAGCAGCAAACAGAAATAATATTAAGGTAATCCATCCAATATTTATACTAAGATTAGTTTCAGAATAATTTTTTTTCAAATATGGTTTTAGCATAACAACAAAATAAGCAACTAGAAATGGAAAAAATATTATAGGTTTAAATATCGAGAATATAGTCTGTTTAAAACTTAGAGAAAAATTTATAAATTTAAAATGTAGTACTTGCGTAAGCAAAGCATATAAGGAACCATTTACTTTGTTTTCAACCCCAGGATTTAAAAGGCTTTTCCAAGCCTCGACTGTATGTAAAGCTATAATATCAACTGCAAAAACTATAACTACAGAGATACAAATAGCACTGAATAAACTTTTCCACCGTTGTTGCTTAATCAAATAAACAAAAATTAAAGGCAACCAAATAATTGGTAATGTTTTAATTAAAAAACCAATCCAAACTGTAATAGTGGCAGCTATATAATTATGGTTTTTTAGGCAGATTATTAAAGTAATTAAAATTGTAGAAATTAAGACATCAATATGTGCATTTGTAACCTGCTCAAACAGCAAAACTGGGCTAACTAAATATGCAATTGTTACATTGATTTTCTGAGGAGAGTTTTTTAATTGCCCCCAGATTAAGTAAGTATTTAATATATGGAATAAAAGACATATTAATTTAAATACATAAATTCCCAAACTAGGAGTAATTGCAACGAAAGCAGCGGAAATAATAAAAAATAATTGAGATACAGGCCCATAAGTTGAAGTCTGTTTCCAGACAAGAAATGAAGACAACTTTGAGGTAAATGTGCTTGCAGCATTAATAAAAGGGTTAATTCCATTTAAGTCCATCAAACCATAATGCACATATAAATTAATATCAGTAGTTATTGGATAACTTATGAAGGCGATAAATAAAAAAAATGAACTATTTCTAAGTATTTTTCTAAAAGTTATATCTCTTTTTTTGTTTTTATTTCTATTTATGATTAACCAAACAATATATATAACATTTAAACCAAGGTATTCTATACCTGTTCTTACTTTATCAAAACGGCTAGAAAAATCAGGTAAATATTTACCTGTGTAATTAGTTAAAGCTTCAATATCAAAAGAATAAGCTCTAATTGCTAATTCTCCACATAATATTAACGACAAAATTATGGCAAGGCCTAACAATATTTGGTTTTTTCTCGTGGAATTATAATCATTCACATTTAGCATAATTATATAAAAATTAAATGAATTAAGAAATTTTTCACTTATATTATAGCAATCCGAATTGAATCGTGAGAAAATATGGAGATGAAAATTATGTATTTATAGACTTTTCAGTCTTTTACTTTCTCACAAATGATTTAGGATTGCTATATCAGAATTAACGTTTATTTTTCATTGGATTTTATAAAATTGAATGTGTTTAATTCAATAGTACTATAAAGTTACACAGTAAAACTGAAAATTTTCAATTACTTCAGCTTCTATTTTTGGCGAAGGTATTGTTTATGGATCACTTTTAGGATGGGGAGTGGTGTAGTTCAATTAATTGAAAAACGCAGTAAATAATTTTTGCGCTGATCACCATTGGCCGGATAATTCTCGTGCTGTCCTTACTCATCTGAAATCAAGTTAGTTAGAAGTTGTCCGTGCCAATTCTACTCAATACCTTTAGGAGTTAGCAGTTAGCTTCACTAAGTTATCTAACTCTTGCTGCATCTGACTAACAACTAATTCATAACATTCATTGACATAATGGCGATCGCTAGCTGCTTTAGGGCCGTAGCGTTCAAATACAATTGGCGGACAAACCCGCGTGTAGATGGTCACAGGTAATGGAATGTTAGGCAACGGGCCAATTGCTAATCCCCAAGGCAGTCCAAGATAGATCGGAAAAACTTCCGGATCAATCCCAAACAGCCAAGGCATTCCCCATTCATGGAGTTGCTGTACAATTTTGTAGTAGTCAGCTAGCACAATCAGCGTATCGTGAGCACCCCAGGAAATCACAGGCACAATCGGCACATTTTCCCGCAACGCTAACTTGATAAATCCTTGCCGCCCCGCAAAGTGGATTTTGTCACGTAAATAATGCGGTCGGAAGAGATCTTCGCCTCCCCCTGGATAAACTAGCACACTAGCTCCAGAGTGCAAGGCAGCGTAAGCCATTTTTGGATGAGCGATGATTGCTCCAGCTTTGACGACCAGTTGCGCTAGTGGTGGGCTAACCTGCCAAACTTTGGGATGCATCAAACCATAAACGGGTTGCTCAACACCAAATCGTCGAAACCAGTCATACATCACCATCGTCATATCGGGTGCCGCCAGTCCCCCATTATGGGAACCGACAAATAGGACTTTTTCTTGGGGTTGAATATTATCCCAGCCACTAGTTTGAACTCGGAAATAGTAGTGATAGAAAAAGCCTATTAGGGGCATCAAAAATTCTATGAACTTTGGATCTCGCTCATCCAAAGACCAACCAGGTTTTTTGTTTAAGAGATGTTGCTTTTTTGACATCGATGCATTCTAACAGGATTGGTAAAGGTCAAACAATTAATGCAGGAGATGACATTGGCATTGTCAGCCGACGCATTAGCATTGTAAGCCGATGCATTGGCATTGTCAGCCGACGCATTAGCATTGTCAGCCGACGCATTAGCATTGTCAGCCAACGCATTAGCATTGCAGGGTATTACCTTTCTTGAATTCGCTACGAATTAATCAAATGCTGTACTTAGCTTTCATCGCTGTTTTGCTTCTGCTTGACTAACCAAACAGAGAGCAGAGCGATCGCTACACCAACCACAAGAAAACAATAAATGTAATCGAAGTTATCCACAATCCTACCAAATACTGCCGCGCCGATGCCCTGGCCGACAAACAGGTTGAAGGCGAACAGCGAAACGGCTGTGCCTCGTGCTTCAGGTGTTAGCTCAGTGGCTTGAGTCTGGAGGGTGCTGTGCATCATATAAAAGCCCAATCCCATTAAAATATTCAAGGGGATAAAAAGCATCCAGTTATGGAACAATGCGATCGCTAAGAAGCTGATACACATTAAGCCTCCTCCCACCCCTATTAAACCAATTTCACCCAGTCGCTTGACTAACCATTTAACTGAGCGACTGTAAATCAGTCCACCCAATCCAAAACCACTGAGCATAAACCCGATCGTTAGATAACTTAGACTATAGCGATCGCGCAAAAATGCGCCGATGTAAGCAAATGCCCCAAAGACGCAAAAGCCTTCCACAAACACCCCTATAATTACAGTCCGGGCGATCGGTTGGGTCAATAGTTGGTAATAAGGTCGAAATGTTATTTTACCTATCCGACCTTGGGGACGTTGAACATCGCCCAGGTGGCGCGTCTCACGCCATAAAAGTCCAGCAATGGCAAGGGAGACGATGCCAAATATGAGAAAGATGTCACGCCAGCTGATATATTCCCCAAAGATGCCGCCCAAACTACCACCGAGAATTTGACCTAGCATCAGGGCACTTAGATACTTGCCGATCGCAGCTTGGCGTTTTTCATAAGGAAAGTTGTCACCAATATAAGCTAGGGTAACGGGAATCACCCCAGCAGCAGCCATCCCTGTGAGAAACCGCAGCAAGGTAAGTAAGACGATATTTGACACAAAGGCACAAACAGCAGTACCCACAGCAAATGCTGCCAATGCTACCGTAATTACCTTAAGTTTGCCGATGCGATCGCCTAGTGGGCCATAAACTAACTGAAATAACCCGTAGGGAATTGTGTATGCCGAGATAATTATCGCAGCGCTGCCAACACCAACTTTGAACTCGTCGGCAATAATGTGCAGCAGAGGGTCAATTACCCTTGCATCAGCAACCACCATGAAGGCAGCAGCGCCTAACAATCCTAATGAGACAGGTGTCTTCCCTGCTGTATCCTTTGCTAACCTGCCCACTGCTATGTTCTCCTGTAATTTGAGTTTTCGCACTTCTAGAATAGACTTTTTGCAGAAGGGCAAGGGCTGAGGAAGTAAGAGAGTTACTGAACAGTAACTCTTTTACTTTCCGTTCTTCAGTAATTTATATTTAGAAAAAAAGCGTGCGAGTCGTCATGCAAATAGAGCAGCCTTTTAGAATTAATGCCGCCCAACCAGACAAGCTAAAACAATTCCTTCCCAAACCTTTAATTATCGTCAGCCCAGCCGCCGGTTGGAATGGTTTTTATTTTGCCTATCATCGCCAGTCGAACTATCAACTCCCTGAGACATCGCCTTTTCAGCACATTATTACCATTTACACTAGAGAGTTTGAGGCAAAATTAAAAATTAACGGACGCTGGCAAAGTAAATTCTATACAACAACTGATGTGGGTATCTTTCCTGCTCACCAAATTTCTCCAGCAGTACAATTTGAACAGGAATTAGGGTTTATTCACGTCGGTCTTGAACCAGCGATGATTACTCGTGTTGCCTACGAGTCAGTAAATCCTGATGCAGTTGAAATTGTCCAACAACTGCAAACCCACGATCCACTGATTCAACAAATTGGACTGACACTCAAGCAAGAAATAGAAACTAGTGGATTTGATAGTTATCTGTATATAGAGTCAGCGGCAAATCTGTTAGCGGTGCATTTATTGAAACGTTACTCAACGCAAAAATTCCTGATTCGAGAATACACAGGTGGATTACCAAAACATCAATTAAAAGAAGCGATTGCCTATATCAACGATAACTTAGACCAAAACTTGTCCCTTGCAGAAATTGCTGCGATCGCACAGATAAGTCCGCATTATTTTGCTAGCTTGTTTAAGCAATCAATGGGAATAGCACCTCACCAATATGTCACTAAATGCCGAGTTGAAAGAGCAAAGTATTTACTTGCAAAGCGAGAATTATCAGTTATACAAATCTCCCAATTAGTAGGATTTCAAAGTCAAAGTCATTTCGCCAAGGTTTTTCGCAAATATATCGGCATCACTCCTCAAGCATTTAAGAAGCTATATTGAATTTTTCGGAAGATAACGCTAGTTTTCGGAAGATTGCGTGAGACAGCATGATCTTGTTAAAGCTAGACTCAATAGTTATCACCACACTTTCAGTCCATAATCCAAAAAATGACACAACTAAAACCAGCCGAGGAAATGCCCGGTAGCTTTGGGCTACCCATTTTAGGTGAAACTCTCCGATTATTTGCTACCCAAGGATGGGGGCTGACGAAGAACTACCAACGCTACGGGCCCATTTTTAAAACCAGCATTTTAGGAAAGAAATATGCAGTTTTGGTAGGGACAGAAGCAAATCGACTAATTTTGCAAGAAAAAGCCGATCATCTATCTTCCTACTTAGGATGGAAACTGGCTATGGAGCATATTTTCGGGCAACCAATGATGCTTCAGGATGGCGAAGAACATCGCCGCACTCGTCGCTTAATGGCTCCAGCATTTCATGGAAAAGCTATTGCAAACTATTTTGACATCATGCAAACTGAAGTTAACAAGTACCTAGAAAACTGGATAGAAGGCAGTCCAATTTCCATCAAAAATGAATTTAATCAGTTAGCATTGCGAATTGGGATTCGGCTATTATTAGGTGTTCAACTACAAAGCGAAGTTGAGCAAGTCGAACAGTTGTATAACACTTTGACGCAGGGAGCATTGGCACTATTGCGGTTAGATATACCGTTCACAAAATATGGTCGTTCCCAAAATGCCCGTCGTCAACTTAAAGCTTTCTTACAAAAGATTATCAGTAAGCGCAAACTTCAAGGCAACTTGCAGGAGTCTTGTGAGGTATTAGGATTGTTTTTGGCAGCAGTAGATGAAGAGGGAAATGCTTTAGCTCAATCGCAGATCATAGACGAACTGATACACTTATTAAATGCAGCGCATTTCACTACTGCTACATCCTTAACGTGGGCAATGGTTGAATTGGCAGCGCGTCCGCAATGGCGTGAGATACTCCGCCAAGAACTGGCAGAAGTTGTAGGAGATGAACCTTTGAACTTGGGACACCTCAAGCAACTTAATCAAATTACTTATTTTTTAAAAGAAATAGAACGACTTTACAACCCCGCAGGTGTAGTACTGTTTCGGGGAGTTGTCAAGGAAATTGAATACGCAGGTTACCGCATTCCTCCTGGTTGGGTGGTAATTGTTGCTCAAGGATTAACGCATCGCATGAGCGAGATTTATACTAACCCAGAAAGTTTTGATCCAGAACGCTTTGCCCCTCCCCGTGAAGAAGATAAAAAAGACTCCTTTGCTTTAATTGGTTTTGGTGGTGGTGAACATATATGTATTGGAATGGAGTTTGCCAAGATGGAAATGAAGATTTTTTTGACAACCTTGCTGCAACGATATGATTGGAAAGTAACACCAGAATATGAACCTAACAACTATCATCAAACACCGTTTAAAGTAGAAAGAAAATTACAGGCGCAAGTCAGCAAACCCAATCTGAAAAACTAGACTCAACATCAGCTGTATCCATTGCTAAGTTACTCACTCAGTTTTTTATTTTTGAAGCACAAATTGCTCCAGATCGTGAAACTGCCCTTTGAAGAAGCCATACTGTTTCAGTACACCTTGACTGTGAAAACCTAACTTTTCTAGCAACTTTTTAGAAGCTATGTTGTCCACCATGACTTGGCCAACAATAAAACGCAAATCCATTTTCTCAAACCCAAATTGCAAGATACTACCCACCGCCTCAGTCATGATACCTTGTTTCCAAAAGGTACTAGCAAGCTCATAACCGACTTCAGCAGAGTGTTCTTGTGGGTTTACGTGGAACCCACAAGAACCAATCAAAACGTTGTCTTGCTTACGAGCAATTCCCCAGCGAATTCCATCTCCTCGCTCAAGCCGCTTGGCTCTACGTTCAATGACTGCGATCGCTTCTTTAATAGAAGTGAAGCTATCAAGATCATGAAACTGAGTCACGCCTGGATCACAAAAGACAGCAAAGATCGCCTCAGCATCCTGCAACGTTGTTTCACGCAGAAGGAGCCTTTCTGTTTCTAATTGAGGAAAGGAAGATAGTGAGAAATCTTTGCTCATATAGCAACCGATGATCTAGGGTTAGAGCTGACTTAGTACACGCCACACTCACAAGATAATTCAAAAGGCTCAAGGCTGAATAGTCTTCGCCGACTGGTTAAATAACATATCTCGTGATTTATCTGGATCAAGCGCTTGAGTTTGCAATGCCTCAGCTTTCTCATAGGCGCGAATTGTTGCCGGACGGGCTTTAATTGTCTCAAACCAGCGCTTGAGGTGAGGAAAATCCTCTAGGTTTTGGTTTTGGCGTTCATAGGGCACAATCCAGGGATAAGCAGCAATATCGGCGATAGAATAATCGCCAGCCACAAATTCTTTATCTGCTAATTGCTTATTCAGCACTGCATATAAGCGTCCCGTCTCATTCACGTAGCGGTTAATGGCATATTCAATCTTTTCGGGAGCATAGGCGCTAAAGTGATGATTTTGTCCCGCCATTGGCCCCAGCCCTGCCATTTGCCAGAATAACCATTCTAAAACTTTAGTGCGTTGGCGTAAATCTTGGGGGATTAATTTCCCAGTTTTTTCTGCTAAATATAGCAAGATTGCACCAGACTCAAATACTGAAATTGGCGCACCTCCATCGGCTGGTTCGTGGTCAATGATCGCAGGCATCCGATTGTTAGGAGAAATCTTCAGAAATTCCGGCTTAAATTGCTCCCCAGCCCCAATATTCACAGGATTTATGGTATATGGTAAGCCGACTTCTTCCAAAAAAATTGTGATTTTATGACCGTTTGGAGTTGGCCAATAATAAAGATCAATCATGGTTAATTTTCCTTATATTGAGGGTTGAAATTTAAACGCAAAAGGGCGCAGAGAATTCGCTACGAATTAATGAAATGTTGTATATTGCGGTGATTTTGCGATCGCTGCCCAAACTCTGTGGTGAACCTGAAGAATTGGTGTGGGATATTTTGCTTCAAGTAATGTTGCCAATTCTTGGTCAAATACTTCTACCTTTTCTGGTGTCAAGCTGGCTCCCACACCAGCACTAGCCCGAATTCGCCCCCGCCAATCTTCCTGTGTATAAGGTACAAATACATCATAAGAAAATGTGCGGATTTCTCGGAATCCTCCTTCGCCAATGTCTTGTAACCACAGGGGATACAATCCATTACCGCCGTCCAGATTCCACGCGGGATTATGAGCCTTAATCAGTTGTTCTGTTGCTTCAACTACATTACCTTTTAAGGGTATCCAATCAAAATGAGCGATCGCAATCAAGCCATTTCTTCTCAATATGCGAATAATTTCCTGGACGACACGCAAACGGTCAAACCAATGCCAACACTGTCCAGCTGTTACCACATCCGCACTTGAGTCTGGTAACTCGGTATTTTCCGCAGTTGCGACTCGATAATCTACTTGGAGTTGGGCAGATTCGCTTAACTGGCTCGCTTGTTCTAAAAGTGATGCTGATCGGTCTATGCCAATCACATAAGCACCTCTATCCGCAAAGCCCCGCGCTAGTGTTCCTGTTCCTGTGCCAAGGTCAACAATGTTCTGCCCTGGTAAACCTATACCATATTCAGACAGTTTGTTAAATAATGAACTGGGAAAGCCAGCGCGGTGTTTTGCATAATCAGTAGCAGTTGCACCAAAATCAATTCTCATACCTGCAAAACTATCTTTTTAACAATTGTCTAGGCTAGAAGTTCTCTACCCACGGACGTAGTTCTATTTCCCATGTCCAAGCACTGCGGGGTTGGCGGAGAATACTGAGATAAGTTTGAGCGATCGCATCCGGGTCAAGGGTACTATCAGGATTATCTGCTGGATCTGGGCGGTCTGTTGAGCGGATTCCACCATCAATCACGAAATGCGCCACATGGATATTTTTCGGTGCTAATTCTCTAGCAATACTCTGAGCCAAACCGCGCAGTGCAAATTTACCCATTGCAAAGGGAGCAGACAGAGGATAACCCTTGATACTGGCTGAGGCTCCAGTAAAAAATATAGCACCACCACCAAGCTGCAAAAACCTTTTGGTAGCAGCTTGGGCCACAAGAAAGCCACCATAGGCAGTTACATCTAAGGTTTTTGCCACCTCACCAGGGTCTAAATCAACAAGAGGCCCCCGCACCCGAAAACTGGGATTGTAAACGACAATATTCGGGGAACCGACTTTATTTTCAACATCAATAAATAACTGTTCTACTTCATTTGGCTTTGAGACATCAGCAGCGAAACTAACTGTGCCAATTTCACTACTCAATTGAGTGAGTTTTTCAATTTGACGAGCCGCTAAAGCAACGGTGAATCCTTCTTTGGCAAATAGGCGGGCTAAAGAAGCGCTCAGTCCACTACCTGCACCGACAATTAAAGCTGTTGTTGCCATAAATTTAATTCTCCTTGTTAGAATAAACGATTAAGACGTTTATATAGCGATCGCTCAGGGAGCATCCCAAATCTACTTACTTCACCTGTGTTACTCGCCAACTCAGCTTTAGATTTACCCAAAAATTCCACATAGTCGCAACTGCGATCGCAATTAAGTTAGCAGTATATCGGTTATGAATGATTAAATTAAACACAATATTTAATATCAACACGTTTAATCCCAATCCGGCAAGGCAAATAATATTGAATTTTAAAAACCGCTTTAGGCGTTGACCCCCTTGTTTTTGCTGTATCATTACATCAGCAAAAGTCCAAGCATCATTCCAGAAGAAATTATTAAAAATAGCTATTTCCCCAGCAATAATCTTACTACGTGTCAAAGGTAAAGCAAGTGTAGAAGGGTCACTTAATAAATAAAGAAGCGCCATATCTACAAAAACCCCACTCAGTCCCACTAAACCAAAACGTATAAAACGACCTATGGGGAACTTTTGAGTGAAACGTTCTAAATTTCCTGTAGAAAGACGCAATCGTAATAAATGGTGAATATATTCTACATACTGCTTCCATGTAACTTTACTTTCACCTTCTTTGCGTTCAGAAAACACATAACCAACTTCAGAAATCTTACCTACTTTACCCCTACCAATCACTTCTAAAAGAATCTTATATCCAACTGGATTCATTGTTGCACCTGCAATACACTCTCGGCGCACCATAAAATAACCACTCATCGGATCAGAAACTCTACCCAATACTTTTGGTAAGATAATTAATCCTAATAGTTGAGCACCACGAGATAAAAAACGTCTGGCAAAACTCCAACTACTTACTCCACCTCCTTCGACGTGGCGACTAGCAATAGCTAAATCTGAATTTTCTTCTATAGAATGTAACAATTGCAACAGTATATGGGGTGGATGCTGCAAATCTGCGTCAATAACCCCCAAAATACTTCCCTTTGCTATTTGCCAACCACGAATTACCGCAGAAGATAATCCTCGTTCATTTTGGCGACGCATCACACGCAGTTGAGGATATTGCACCATTAATGACTGCGCTATTTTCCAAGTACCATCTGGGCTATTATCGTCTACTACAATTAACTCATATTTATCAGGTATATATTCATCTAACATCTGACTAAGCAAGTTGATAATTTTCTCAATATTTGCCGCTTCATTATAAGTCGGAATTATTAAAGACAACCAGGGGTAATGAGTATTTTTATCAGTAGCACTAGGTGGTAGATTTAAGATTTTTAAAGTTCCAGAAGGAACTGCTAAAAATGAATTAGATTGATTATTGTTCATTAGTTAAGCCTTAATTAAACAAAGAGGATCTGGACAAATTTATGGAGAATATTCTATTAGTATCGAATTCTTTAGTGAGACAATATAATCTTGCTATTTTTACAAGGCTAATATCATCAACAAAATTACTTAAATAAATGTTTTTTTACGATTAAAATTACGTAAATATTCTAATAACTTTAGGTAAATTAGTATGATATAATTATAAATAACTAAGTAAATCGGCGTTATAAAAATCAACTAATGTGACGTTGAAATTACCAAAAAGCTTAAAAATAAGTAATTTTATAGATTTGAAAAAGTTGAATACACATGAGTTTTATCGTGCCGACCTACTTATTTATGCTTACATAACAGCAAAAAGCTTAGAAAATAATTTAATATTTACCAGAGAAGCTAAAATTTTTGATTTTTAGTAACAAGTGATTATTCAGTTTATACTTTAAACAACTGGGAGATAATTAATGTTAATTTTTTTACCGACAATATTTTATGTATTTTTATTTTTAATATTTAGCTCTCACCGAAAATCTCTCCGTAGCTCATTATTGTCATCTTCTATTATTTTGGGGGTAACAATAACTCTAATAACTGAATTACTCAGCTTATTTCATCTGATAAATTATGGATTTTTGTCAGGGTTTTGGTTATTTCTAGACATTGGATTAGTTGCTACTTATTTTAGTTTTTCTAAAAATAAATTTAATTTAAAATACTATCTTTCAAATTATCCTTTTCCAAATTTTCTAATTTATTTATTAGTGGGTGCGTTTTTTGTAGTAGGAATAGTTGGTTTAATTGCGCTCATAGCACCAACAAACAACTGGGACTCTATGGACTACCATATGAGCCGTATTGTTCATTGGATACAAAATCATACTGTTGAGCATTATCCAACAAGTTATACACCACAGTTATATCAAAATCCTTGGTCAGAATTTGCAATTATGCATTTTCAAATTTTAAGTGGTAGTGATTATTTTGCTAATCTTGTGCAATGGTTCAGTATGATTGGGTGTATGGTAGGAGTCTCATTAATTGCCCAGCAATTAGGAGCTGATTTACTGGGTCAACTTTTGGCTACTGTCACAACTGCAACAATTCCTATGGGAATTTTGCAAGCTTCGAGCACTCAAAACGATTATGTCGTTGCCTTTTGGATAGTTTGTCTTGCATACTATGTGCTATTAATTGTGCAAAAAGGTAAAACAACGAATTTGACTGATTATTTTTACCTTGGTAGTAGTCTAGGACTAGCTATTTTGACTAAGGCTACAGCTTATTTTTATGTATTTCCCTTCTTGCTTTGGGTAGTTTTTTCACATATAAAATATTTTAAGTTCAAAGTATGGAAGCCAGGTTTAATAGTCGGTTTTGTGGCTTTATCTTTGAATATTAGTCATTATTTACGCAATTATAATTTATTTGGTTCTCCTCTTGGCGAACCAAGTGCATATAAAAATGAAGTGCTTGGCATTAATGTAATGCTTTCTAATATATTAAGGAATGCAGCTTTACATATAGGAACTCCAATAGGCTTCTGGAATGGAAAAGCACATAAGATCATTGAAATAATACATATATTTCTTGGTCTAGATGCTAATGATAAAAGGACAACATTCGCTGGTAACTTTTTTGTCCCAGGAGGTTGGTCTACCCTGGGATTAACTGGGAATGAAAACAGTGCTGGTAATTTAGTACATTTTTTATTGCTCTTATTATGCATTAGTGTTTTTTTAATAAGGAAAGATTTCCGAAAACAAAGTTATTTAAGAATTTATATTTTCGCTACTATTGCAACGTTTTTAATTTTTTGTTATTTGCTCAAATGGCAACCTTGGAATAGTCGGCTCCATTTACCGCTATTCGTACTAACATCTCCATTTATTGGTTTAATATTATCTAAGATTCTGCAACGGAGAATGGCAATTTTTCTGGCCTTGATTTTGATATTTTCATCATCTCCGTGGATTTTTTATAATAGGTACAGACCAATTATTGATTCTAATAACATTTTTACAGTTAGCAGAATTGAGCAGTACTTTAGCAATCGACCATATTTTAAAGATCCTTACACTGAAGCAGTTGAGTTTTTAAACACAAAAAGCTGCTCTAAAATCGGTCTGGTTTTAGCAAACGATCCTTGGGAATATCCGTTTTGGGTGTTAATGCAGCAAACAAAGGGGAAAGATTTTCATATAGAACATATTAATGTCACGAATATCTCAGTAGTCAAAGAAAAACAGGCACCCTATAAAGACTTTGAACCTTGTGGTGTTATCCATATGGAAACCAAAAAAAGTAAACAGGTGCAACAGCAAGAGATAAATTATAAAGATAAAACTTTTGTGAGAGCATGGAACTCTACTGGTCTGGCTGTGTTTCTCAAAAAGTAGAATTTTAGTGCGATCGCTCATTTGTATGCAATATACTTTGACCTCTCTCCTTTTTTGGAGAGGATAAGCGCTATAGATTAAGAATTGAGCGTGACTGAAGATAACTGTGAATTGCCCTTAGTCGGACTTTGACCAATTTGCAATACACAAACTGCGGCAATCAGACAGAGAACGCCTGATAAAATAAACGCTTGTAAATAACTACCCGTCCAGGTTCTCAATACCCCGGCTCCGAATGCTGCTGTGGCTGCACCGAGCTGATGTCCTGCGACAATCCAGCCGAATATCACGCCGACATTTTCTTTACCGAAGACGTTAGCAACAAGACGTACTGTAGGTGGTATGGTGGCAATCCAATCAAGTCCATAGAAGACAGCGAAAATGGAAAGTCCATAGAAGGAAAAGTCGAAACTGAAGGGTAAGAAAATCAAAGACAAACCCCGCAGTCCGTAGTACCAGCACAATAAGTAGCGATTGTTCCAGCGGTCAGATAGCCAACCGGACATAGTAGTTCCAAAAAAATCGAATAGTCCCATGATTGCCAAAAGACCAGCAGCTTTGACTTCAGGGATACCGTGGTCAATACAAGCGGGAATTAGATGAGTACCAATTAACCCATTTGTGCTAGCACCGCAGATAAAAAAGCTACCAAATAACAGCCAGAAGTCTCGATTACGCATTCCCCGCCACAGGGCATTGAGGGTGGAGGTGATGGAGTTCACTCTAGGCTGTGAGACTTCCACCGTTTCGCTGTTGTCGCCAAAGGTCCGCAAACCGACATCTGCCGGACGATCGCGCATAAAGGCTGCGATCGCTGGAATAATTAGAAGT
This sequence comes from Nostoc sp., assembly GCF_036917195.1. Lineage (GTDB taxonomy): Bacteria > Cyanobacteriota > Cyanobacteriia > Cyanobacteriales > Nostocaceae > Nostoc. The sequence goes on along the minus strand of NZ_JBALDG010000092.1, from coordinate 26,901 downwards.
GCTGCACCAGTGAGAACAAGAGCGGCTATTCGCCACCCAAAGCGATCGCTTACTGAGGCCAGCATGGGCAGAAATACCAGTTGCCCGGTAGCTGTACTGGCGGTTAGGATGCCGAGAACCAGACCCCGCTTTTCAAAAAACCAGCGATTGACGACAATAGCACCCAAAACCAGGGCGATAACTCCGCTACCAGAACCGACAACTACACCCCACAGCAAGACTAGCTGCCAAGATGCTGACATCAAAGTGGTTAAACCGACACCGAGAGCAATGATAGCAAGTGAGAACACCATCATCCGGCGAATGCCGATCCGCTCCATGACTGTCGCAGCAAAAGGGCCAATTAATCCGTAGAGTACTAAGTTAATGGAGATTGCCAAAGATATAGTAGCTCTACTCCAGCCGAACTCCTGTTCGAGAGGCACTATAAAGACTCCCGGAGCAGAGCGAATTCCGGCTGCAACCAACAAGGCTAGGAATGTTAAACCCGCGACGAGCCAGCCATAGTGAAAGGAACGACGCGCTAGGAAGGAGGCTAAGGACATGGTGGGAAATGGGAGTGGGGAGCAGGGGGCAGGGGGAGCAGGGGGAGCAGGGGGCAGGGGGCAGGGGGTGGAGTTCAAAGACTCGTCTGCGAGTATCAAAGACTCGTCAGCGAGTATTAAAGACTCATTTACGAGTATCAAAGACTTGTCCGCGAGTATCAAAGACTCGTCCGCGAGTATCAAAGACTCGTCCGCGAGTATTAAAGACTCGTCCGCGAGTATCAAAGACTCGTTCACGGAGTTCAAAGACTCGTCCGCGAGTATCAAAGACTCATTCACGAGTATCAAAGACTCATTCACGAGTATCAAAGACTCGTCAGCGAGTATCAAAGACTCGTCAGCGAGTATCAAAGACTCGTTCACGGAGTTCAAAGACTCATCGGCGAGTATAAAAGACTCATTCACGAGTATTAAAGACTCATCCCCAATGCCCAATGCCAATGCCCAATTTAGGGAAAGCTACCCTGCATAAGGATTACCAATTCTGCCTACAGAAACATTGAAGGAGAATGGCAAACGACCTGGATTTAAGCGTGGTTCGGCTGCATAGCCAACAGGAACTAAAACAGCGATCGCTAAATCTGGATTATCCCCAGCCCCAATCACTTCCTTTACCTGATCCTCAGTCCAACCGTTCATAAAACAAGTGGATAATCCCAGACTTTCTGCTGCTAACACCAAATGGGTAGCGGCAATCATGGCATCTTTGATGGCATATTCGCGTCGCTTGTTGCCTAGCCCAGCTTGAAATTGGGGGACGGCGGTTTTAAAGTAGTTTACCGTACCTTCATTCCATGCCCCAGTTTCGAGTCCCCGCTCTATAATTGGGGCCAAGTTTTGTTCGCCTGCGTTAGGATCGGCGGCGAAGACAAAGGTTACAGGTGCTTGAACAATTTGCTGTTGATTAAAAGATGCTACTGACAGTGCTGCCTTTTGTGCTTCATCTTGCACAAGAATAATTTGCCAGTCCTGGAGATTATAGCTGCTGGGTGCAGCCACGGTTAACTCTACCAGTTGCTTGAGCAGTTCTGGGGCGATGGGGTCTGTTTTAAAAGTTTTGATGGCACGACGTTTAGCGATCGCACTGGGTACATCTAAAGCTTGGGTTTGAGTAATGGAAATCATGAAATTCTCCTGATAGTTGAGTTATGAGAGGGTTTGAGATTTTACTCTGCTGAGAGTGATTAAGAGTGTTAGAAGAGCAGGGCAATGTAATGTGTTCCTCTCTAATTGGTAATGTTAACCGGGTTAGAGATGTGCTCGTGGATAATGCGCCATTGTCCCTGTCGCTTTTCCCATACAAGCGTCGCATGAGCCGTAATTTTAACCGCCTCATTCGCTATGGTGGTTGCTGTACTCTCAAAAATCAGAGCCGAGACGGTAATGTTATCACCTGTAAATATCTGAATATCCCCAGCTGATTTAACTTGCCACTGTGCTAGTGCTGCCATGAAGGGCTTCCATATCTCCTCATACGATTGCCATCCTTGAATTCGAGTGGTCTGCGGTGAGAGGGTATCGAAAGCGAGGAATTGTTCATCTTGCCAGTAGAGATTGTCTAGGACAGAAAAATCAAATGGTTTATTGCCTGCACTAAACGCAGCTAGCCAATCGTTAACGCGTTCTTTGATTTCCGTTTCTTCTAAAGTATCTTTCATAGTTGACAACCAATTTACACAACCATTTTGTTGTATCTTGGAAAAATCTAAAACTCCTCAGTTTGATTTGATACTTTAGAGTGCGGAAAGTGGGTTTTAATTATTCAGATGAGAAGAATTAGGCATTGACCGCCTGCTCGTTAGCAGCTGACCAAAATGGATAGTCTGTATATCCGTGTTCATCGCCACCATAAAAGCTTGCTTGATCTGCTTGATTTAGTGGTGCATTTAAAGCGAAGCGTCGAGGTAAATCTGGATTTGATATAAATAATGTGCCAAAGGCAACTAAATCTGCTGCTTTGTTTGCCAGTACAGCATCGCCTTTTTCACGGGTATAACCACCATTGACGATAAGTGTACCTGTAAAGCGATCGCGGATATGACTGGTGGGTACAATTATCGCGCCATGTCTAATATCTGCCTCTATTGCCTCAAAAATATGCAGATATGCCAAATTAAACTGGTTTAACGCTTGAGCCGCATAACCGAATGTCTCCAGGGGATTCGAGTCATGCATATCGTTATAAGCCCCACTAGGAGATAAACGTACCCCGACTCGGTTAGAATCCCACACACTAGTTATTGCCTCTGTCACCTCTAACAGGAATCGGGCACGATTCTCAATCGAACCCCCATATTTATCTGTACGTTGATTGGTGCGATCGCGGAGAAACTGATCTATTAGATAACCATTAGCTGCGTGAATTTCCACGCCATCAAACCCAGCCGCTAGAGCATTTGCTGCTCCTTGACGGTACTGTTCTACTATCTGCGGTATTTCCGAAGTTTCTAAAGCACGGGGAGTAACAAAGGGTTTTGGCCCCTCATAAGTTAAGGCTTCACCTTTAGCAGCAATGGCAGAAGGTGCCACAGGTAAAGCTCCATTCGGTTGTAAGTCAGGATGGGAAATCCTGCCTACGTGCCATAATTGCAGAAAAATTCTCCCTCCATGCTGATGCACAGCATCGGTTACTAACTTCCATCCCTCCACCTGTTCTGGTGAATGAATTCCTGGTGTAGCGGGATAGCCCTGTCCTTCAGGAGTTACCTGTGTTGCTTCAGCAATAATCAGTCCGGCGGAAGCACGTTGGGTGTAGTAAGTAGCATTCAGTTGGTATGGTACGTTTCCTTTACCTGCCCTGTTTCGGGTTAAAGGTGCCATTACTATCCGGTTAGGTAGTTCCAGATTCCCTAATTGGTAAGAAGAGAATAAGTTGATATCAGTAGTCATTGGTTGTATCTCCAAATTAGTGAGGATTGGGCATTGGGGATGAGTCTTTGATACCCGTGAATGAATCTTTGATACTCGTGAACGAGTCTTTGATACCCGTGAATGAGTCTTTTAGGACTTATGCAAAAAACCTCTCAAACTCTTATTCCTCCGTGTCCTCTGCGTCCTCTGTGGTTCGATTTTCCGTTGCTTGTGCGTAAGTCCTATCTTCAATACCCGTGAATGAGTCTTTGATACTCGTGAATGAGTCTTTTATACTCGCGGACGAGTCTTTGATACTCGTGAATGAGTCTTTGAACTCCGTTAATGAGTCTTTAATACTCGCTGACGAGTCTTTAAACTCCACTCCCCTGCTCCTCCCAGTCCACAGCTTTATAACAAAGCGCATTAACTAAACAATCGAGCGAATAACGCCACCATCTACCCGCAAAGCTGCACCATTAGTTGCTGAAGCTACAGGACTAGAAAGGTAAACTACGATCGCTGCTACTTCTTCATTACTTGCAAAGCGTTTGATTAGGGAAGTTGGGCGCACATTTTGGAAAAACTCAGCCTCAACTTCCCCTGGACTAATACTGCGTTCCTGTCCTAGCTGGGAAATATAGTCCTCAACTCCTTCTGAGCGGGTTGGCCCTGGTAGGACAGAGTTTACCGTGACTCCAGTCCCGACAGTGATTTCTGCTAGACCTCGTGCAATGGCAAGCTGCGCTGTCTTAGTTGTACCGTAGTGAATCATTTCTACTGGGATTTGAATAGCAGATTCGCTGGAGATAAAAATTATCCGCCCCCAGTTTTGCTCTAGCTGCTTTTGCAGATATTGCCGACTCAAACGGACTCCGCTGAGGACGTTAACCTCAAGTATTTTTAACCAGTCTTCATCAGTAATATCAAAGAAAGTTTTTGGCCCATAAATACCCACATTGTTAATCAGGATATCAACGTGAGGAACTTTTTGAAAGAGTTGCTCTACCCCTGATGCAGTGCCTGCGTCAGCAACAACACCAGAAACTTTCGCATCAGGTGTACTTTGCTTAATTTTGTCGATCGCCTGGGCTACTCGTTCTTCAGACCGACCGTTGACAATCACTGATGCACCCTCTTGAGCTAACCCAAGGGCGATCGCCAAACCAATACCTGCGGTTGAACCACTCACCAGTGCGGATTTACCATGCAATTTCAAGTCCATTTCGCTCTTTCCCCATTAGTTGAAACACAATTCAGGAATTGGGAGTAGGGAGTGGGGAGTGATTGGGCACAAGAAGCTCCTGGGGAAAGCTTAGTGCAACTTCCCCTCTGTTCCCCCTACTCCCTACTACTCCCCTTAACTTAAATTAAAGATGCTGTGCTAAGGTCTTATTCAAGGTGGTTTTTGGAACTGCCCCTACGACAGTATCAACCTGCCGACCTGCTTTAAAAACCATCAGCGTCGGAATGCTGCGAATTCCATAGTGGCTGGCGACAGTAGGATTTTGATCTGTGTTCAGCTTCACAAATTTCACCTGTCCTTCGTATTCAGCAGCGACTTGATCGACGACTGGACCCACCATCCGGCAAGGACCGCACCACGGTGCCCAAAAGTCCACTAACACCGGAATTTCACTTTCCAAGACTTCTTGCTTGAATGTGGCTTCTGTGACATTGGTAATGGATGACATAAATTGCCTTCCTAATTAATTCTATAATTCGATAATATCGAATTATAAAAATATATGCCACCTGATGAGATAATGCAACTATGAGATTTCTTTATCATCCAGATAAAAAAAATATTTCTTTACCGGGAGTGTTATATGCATTGGGCGATCCAGTGCGGCTAGAGATTGTGCGGCTGCTGGCGACTGAGGGGGAACAATGCTGTGCCAGGTTTGATTTTGCGATCGCTAAGTCTACGATGTCCAATCACTTTAAGATTTTGCGGGAGTCGGGGATAGTCTTTACACGTAAAGAAGGGACACAGCACATTAACATCTTGCGGCATGAAGATTTAGAGATGCTGTTTCCAGGGTTGCTGGATGCGGTGTTGAAAGCCGCTCAACCATTACCTGTTGAACCCGCCAGTACTAAACAAACAGCCTCAAGAATCTAGGGACATTGGCTATAACCTGTGTAATCCAAGTAAAAAAATGCCCAATTGTCATTGCGTAGGCTCCACCTAAGCAATGACAGACTTTGGATCATTTATTTATTAGAACACTCTTTAAGAATCTTCTTGTTTTTTAATTCGTGTTTCTAAATTAGCAAAGATATCATGTTGTTCTCGAAAAACCCTTGGAGTGCGAGATAAACCTAAATCTGTAGAGAGTAAATCAATACCGTCGATAATTTTGGGTATCTGAGCTTGATCAACTTGTAGACTGAGAAAGCATTTCTCTCTGTAATCTGGTCTTTCCTGAAAGCGTTTGATCGCTTTTTCTAAAGGGCGCATAACCTCATAGGCTTTTTCAGCCTTCTCAATTGATGCTTTTGGGATTGGAGATTGCAGCCTGAGAATTGCTAGATCAATTAAATCTCTTGCCTCAACGCTGTCATCTGCGTAACGGTCAGAATTTGACAGCAGCTTAGAGGTAAAACAGTCATTGAAGCTTAAGCAGGGAACGAGTGACCAGTTTGGATATCTTGGTGGGTCTAGTTGAAAACGAGTTTCGGCAATAATTTCCGTTTTAATCGGCACATCATCCACAAAAACTATCATCCGAATTCCATATTGGTCAGTTGTGCTACGTCCAACTTTAATTTTACTTAAATCCTGAAATAATGCTTCATGCCCACCCTCAAATATCACTGTACGCAGGTATTTGTAGCCTTCTGTACCAACGGAAGCGATAAAATCAACGTCCTTACTCCAGCGATATTCATCAAACTCAAATGCAAGAAGGGTTCCGCCACCGAAGTAAGCAGAACCCTTTCTAAGTATGTCCGAATCTAAGGATTCAAGAACTGTGAGAATTTGATTATGCTGTTCAAACCTGAAGGTCATAAACAAACTTGCAACCAGGATTTATAGCGTTTGGCAAGTTCTTTAATAAAATTGAGTTCTTCACCTTCAAGATTATTAAATAGGTTGTGATATTGCCAACCACGCTCGTAGCGACTCAGCATTTCTTCTAAAGTGAACCGATACACATCGGCAGTCTGCCAACAAATTGACTCCAGAAAAGGCAGCTTTTTGGGGACAATAACAGGATTATTTGTTGGTGTTGCGGTTGTCATAATTCTTTTAATCAACCACTTTAGGCTTACTTTAATTTTAGATTACCACTACCGATTTTGAAATTTAATTTTATTCCAACTATAAATTATCTGGGTTTGGGTAGACTCTTCCTTTCCAAGCGCCGCCGCGCCCTTGCCAGTGACGGAGTGCTGAGTCTAGAGTCATCAGGGTATAGAGAAAAGCGATCGCAGGTAAGCTCAATGCTAACCAGGGAGAACATTTATAAAAGCGGATTGTCGGGTAGTAAGCCAAGGTCATTAAAAACCATCCTAATAAACCTGTAAGTGCGATCGCCCAATTGCCCCAAACTGCACCCAGAATTACACACACAGGTGGAACTAGATAAATCAAGATCATTCCCACCAAAGTTCCCACTAGTACTAATGGAGAATAATTCAGTTGGGCATAGGCACTACGGGCAACCATATCCCAAATCGTCCCCAGCGAGTTATAAGGACGTACACTCTGAGTCAATATACTCAATCCTAGCCAGATCCGGCCAGGGGAGGCAGGGGAGAAAGAAGAATTACTTTGTCTTCCAATCTGTTTAACGGCGTTAGCAAGGGCGCAATCGTCAATTAAAGCTTGGCGAATCACTTGAATACCACCGATTCGCTCTAAAGCTTCACGGGCGATCAGAATAGATCCCCCAGCAGCGGCGGCTGTGGGATTATTTAGATTATTAACCCAGCGGAAGGGATAGAGTTTTTGGAAGAAAAAGACGAAAGCTGGAATCAAAAGTTTTTCCCAAAAGCTTTCACACCTGAGTCGCACAATTACCGAAACCAGGTCTAAATCTTCTTGGACAGCTTTCGCAACCAGTCGGCGGAGATTACCAGGATCATGTTCGATATCTGCGTCGGTCAGCAAAAAATAGTCAGGTGCAAATAAACTCGCGCTGTTTATACCTTGCTCAACTGCCCAAAGTTTGCCCGACCAACCAGGAGGCAGTGATTCGCCAGAGATAATATGCAATTGCTCAGGTTTACCTAGAGTGTGTGCAACTCCTTCGGCAAAATTTGCTGTCCCATCTGTACTGCGATCGTCTACCAAAAACACCTTTAAAGAACCAGGATAATCTTGGAGTAGGAGCGATCGCAATGTGGTTGGTAGTAATTCAGCTTCGTTACGGGCTGGAACCACCGCACAAACCATAGGTAACGACTGTAGCTGAGTTTCTCTAACCTCTAATTGCTGGTCTGTCCGCCAAAATTGTCCCCAAAAACACAGTAATCCCAACCAAATTGTCAAGGATAACAGCATCAATCCTAATACAATTACACCCATGAGCTATTGCAAATTCTCAGTAACTCAGACAGAATACTATGTCTACTGAAATAGAGGAAAAAAATTTTTTCATCGTATTGTCGTGTTCATAACTAGTGTTGAGTGTTGAGGTTAAATAGTATTTGATGCAAACACAAGACAGGGTAAAAGTCAATCAAGTCGCAGAAGCGATCGCAGCCAGTCAACAATATTTGCTTTCGATTCAAAATCTGGCAGGTTACTGGTGGGCAGAGTTAGAATCTAATGTCACCATTACTGCTGAAGTCGTCCTCCTCCATAAAATTTGGGGAACAGACCAAGCAAGACCGTTACACAAAGTTGAAGCCTACTTACGTCAACAGCAACGGCAGCATGGCGGCTGGGAACTTTACTACGGTGATGGCGGAGAACTTAGCACTTCGGTTGAAGCCTACATGGCACTAAGACTGCTAGGTGTACCAGCAACCGATCCGGCGATGATTCGGGCGCAAGCCTTTATTCTCCAACGGGGTGGTATCAGCAAAACTCGGATTTTTACCAAGCTGCACCTAGCCTTGATTGGCTGCTACAACTGGCGCGGTATTCCCTCGCTACCACCTTGGGTGATGCTGTTGCCAAAAGCTTTCCCCGTCAATATCTATGAGATGTCTAGCTGGGCACGTTCCAGTACAGTACCATTACTGATTGTATGCGATCGCAAACCTGTTTTTATCACCAACCCAACTATCAACCTAGATCAGCTATACGTTGAAGGTATTGATCAAGTCCGGTGGGAATTACCCCAGAGTGGCGATTGGACAGATTTATTCCTCACACTTGATCATGGGTTCAAGTTGGCAGAAAGCCTGAATTTAGTACCCTTGCGCCAAGAAAGCATCAAAGCTGCCGAAAAGTGGATTTTAGAGCGGCAAGAAGCTACAGGCGACTGGGGCGGCATTATTCCGGCGATGCTGAATTCAATGCTGGCTTTGCGGTGTCTGGATTATCACCCAAACGACCCGATTGTGGAACGAGGTTTGCAAGCAATTGATAACTTTGCGATTGAAACAGAGAATAGCTACCGGATACAGCCCTGTATTTCACCCGTCTGGGATACCGCTTGGGCGATGCGGGCCTTAGTAGAATCTGGCTTTGCACCAGATCATCCGGCTGTGGTAAAGGCTGGAGAATGGTTATTGCAAAAACAAATTTTGGATTACGGAGATTGGGCTGTCAAAAATCGCCAGGGAAAACCAGGGGCTTGGGCTTTTGAATTTGACAATCGCTTTTATCCTGATGTAGACGACTCGGCTGTTGTGGTGATGGCACTACATGTAGCAAAACTCCCTAATGAAAAAATTAAGCAGGCTGCGATCGCTCGTGCCTTAGATTGGATTGCATCTATGCAATGTAAACCAGGTGGGTGGGCTGCTTTTGATTTGGACAACGACCAAAATTGGCTCAATTCCATCCCCTATGGCGACTTGAAAGCCATGATTGATCCAAACACCGCAGATGTTACGGCTAGAGTTGTAGAAATGCTTGGTGCTTGTAACCTGTCAATTGATAGTTATAATTTAGAGCGATCGCTTAGTTATCTTCTGCGCGAACAAGAAACCGAAGGCTGTTGGTTTGGTCGTTGGGGTGTAAATTATATCTACGGTACCAGTGGCGTTTTATCAGCCTTGGCCTTGATTGACCCTCAAAGGCATAAACTCAGTATAGAACGGGGAGCAGCTTGGTTAGTTGGATGTCAAAACCTAGATGGTGGTTGGGGTGAGACTTGCCGTAGCTATGATGATCCCAGTCTCAAAGGAAAAGGAAATAGTACTGCATCTCAAACTGCTTGGGCTTTAATTGGTCTCTTGGCAGGTGAAGCAACTGGTAAATTAGCTCTTGAGGCCATTGAGCGGGGAATTGGCTACCTAGTGGCAACTCAACAGCCCGATGGTACTTGGTTTGAGGCAGATTTTACAGGTACTGGTTTCCCCTGCCATTTTTATCTCAAATATCATATGTATCAACAATACTTTCCTTTGATAGCTTTGGGTCGTTATCAAACAGTGATTTACAATATAACTTAGAATTCAGCAGACACGGTTAATCGCGTCAGTACAGGATTCAGAAGTAAAATCTGGAAATTAACATTGAAATTAGCAAATAGCCCGATTTTTCTATCAACAGTTTAGTAAACGAGGATTGAAAATGGCTAAGAAAGTTGTAATTGTAGGTGCTGGTCCCAGTGGAGTTCTTCTGGCTCACTATTTGTTGCAACGTGATCAGGACTATCAGGTGGAAATTTATGAACGACGTAACGATCCGCGCTCAATTTCCCTGTCAAAATCTAGAACATTTCCGCTTGTTATTAATCAGCGAGGAATTACTGCACTCAGCAATATTAAAGGACTTCTAGAAATCCTCAAATCTGCAAGTATTGAGAGTACTGGCTCCCTAAATCATCAGAAAAATGGAAAAACGCAATTAATACCTCGAAATCAACCTATTTATATTCTTGATCGGATCCAACTAATTATCATATTATTGGAAACACTGACCGCAAAATATAATAGTGATCGCCTCAAGATTTATTTTGAAAATCAATGCAATATGGTTGATTTTGAGACAAAAACAGTAATATTTTCAAACGTTGGCAATGCAGATGAGACAACAAATGTCACCGTTAATTATGACTTATTAATTGGTGCAGATGGAGCGCGATCGCAAGTGAGAGAGCAATTTCTCTCAAAAGATGAATTTGAGGTGGAGCAAAAATATGTTCCCTTAGCTTACAAATCTATCTTTTTACCTGTGAATGTAACATCCCTCAAACCAGGCTACATTCATAATTGGAGAGGGGATGACGGAATCGCAGCCATACTGGTGCATCGTATAGACGGTTCGCTGAATGGAACCGTTAACTTTCCCAGAGAGAATAACCCAGTTGCAAATTTTTCTACTACAGAGGAAGTATCCCAATTCTTTAGCGAGCAGTTTCCAGAAATTGCTCAGATTTTACCAGAATCGGAAGCCGAAGCATTTTTAAATCGACCCATCTCAAGCATTATAACAATTCGTTGTAATCGTTATCATCATGGTGATAGTGTGCTACTGATTGGTGATGCAGCTCACGCCACCTCTCCTTCGCTGGGTCAAGGTTGCAATGCTTCCTTTGAGGATGTAGCTTTCTTTGATAAGTTATTGGATGAATATTCTGATGATATTGCGAAAGCGATCGCGCAATTTTCTCTACGTCGAAAGCCAGATGCTCATGCCTTAGTCGAGCTAAGTGACAATGCCTATCCATTATCCGGTAAACTGTTATTTTTAGAGTTTTTTATCAGATTGCGATCTGCTCAAATTTTGCATCAACTATTTCCTAAATACTTTTACCCGTCATTCTTGCAACTTCTTTCTGAAACCACGGTTCCCTACTCAGAAATTTTGAATATCTACAAGAATTGGATTGCAAAAGTGAAGCGGGCAAATGAGAACTTTTTACATAATTGATGCGGCTAATAACTCTTAAAGGAAAAAGAGAACCTGGGGGAATATCTAGTCAGGTATGAGGATATCGCCTTTTTTGAAGGTACGATTCCCCACAGTTATATCTCTATCTAAAGTGACTTGCAGATTGTTGTATGCTTACCACCAAACGAGGCGATCGCTTTCGCTAAATTAGCGATATTCAGTGGTTCATCAAAAGCACCAGTAATATCAGTTAATAAAAATCTGTTAAAGTTCTGATCTACGTTTTTCCTCTGTTTGGGAGAATATACCAGAACAATCAACTTAAAAATGCAAGTGTTTCCTAACTTGAAAAAATAAAGGTGAGGCGTAGCCCCACCTCCGATTACTAACTCAAAACTGTTACAGCACCCCTTTGAAGAAAGTCATTAAATCTTCAATGTTCAGTGTGTAAACTAAATCTAATACTTCTGTTGCTTTTTCAGAAGGTATAAGGCAAGCATATTTATCGTCATCCGGAGACTAAAAAGGTAGCCTCAAGTATCCTAAAAATTTCAAAAGTGCTAAATTCCAGCCCCTGCTTTTGGTTCAGCACCCATTGGCGAAACATAATCACGGAAAAGAGTAATCTGTTGCTCATACTCTAATCCTTGAATTTTGCCAAACAATGCTTTAGATTCTGAGGGAAGTTCATAATCAGAAGGTACAGGAATGATAGTACCACTATCCATACCTTGAGATAATCGATACCAAAACAGTAGCTTAGTGGTATCACCCAAAGAGCCATATTCACGAGAAATTTCGGTATCCGCTTTATTAATCAAGTCACGCTGAACTTGTAATTGTTGTTCGTGAGATAATTCCTTAACTTGATTAAACAAACCTTCAGCAATTTCTGGGGAAACAGTACTAGCACCAGCTGCAGCTGGCGTAATTGAGCCACCCATTTCTTTGTAAACAAACCAAAATAAAGCCAGTTGTTGATCCACACCCAACTGTTGCCAAGCTTGAACATGCTCACGAATAGTTGGATCGCCTGTTTGGGTAGATGTCATTATTAACTCCAGTTGTAATTCATCAATGTTACTAGCAAAGTTATCAAATGTACATCTGCACTTTTAACCTACTGAAGACAGATGTATTGGAATCATAAAGAATAACAATTATAAATAGAATATAAATCGGGCTGTAGTCCTGCATTAAAAGCATTATAGTTAGATAAACACCCTAGAAAAGCCGAAATAATGCTTGCCTTAGGCAAGGTGAAGAGTTGACAATTGGAATACTACAAAATTGAGAGATTTTCACCAGGTATGTCGGTAGATAGATGTTAGTTTTATTGTGACAGTGCTTAGAAAAGCACTGCCCGATTTAGCGACATGCAATTTGTGAATATACAGAAGAAATACGGCTTCTGCTTTTATAGAGCTTACTCTCGCCGATCTTGATAATCTTCAGAAGACTTTGGATCTAACTCCCAGCGATCGCCGTCACGGTCTTCTAAAATATCGTTGGTATGGAGAAACTCAGAGTCATCCATTTCTAGCCCCACTGCTGCTTCTAGCTCCTCAGTTACATTTTTATCAGGAGTGGAAGTACTACCACCAACAGCTTCATCCCCAACTGCATCTGCATCTTGCCAATAAGCATCAACATCGCCACCAGTGAGTTCAGGACTAGTTTCTGTATACTCGCGCCTTTCGTCCTGCATGGAGCGCCCACCAATATTGTATCCTGGCAAGTCTTTCACACCAGTGCCGTAGGATTCGGTAATTTCCTGCGGCAAATCATTGGTTTTAATTTCGTCATTATGATTTTTTTCTGCCATGATGTTAGCCGTTTTCTGCTTTCTCACAATAACGCTTTCCTGTCAATAATTTGTATTACTAGAGATGTATAGCTTTAGAAATAAAATAATCTATCCCCTTGGAACGAAGCTAAACTAGCGATCGCACCATAGGATTGGAAATATGAAATCATGGTTAAGCAACTTGTAGTTGAAGTTTTTAGTTATGAGTTAGGGGTTATCAAACCGAAATTATTCATGAGCCAACTTCTCACTCATAACTATTTTTTTATTAATTAGAGGAAAAATAAAAATTTAAGTTTAGCCATTTGAATTTAGTCTTCATGCTTTTAATTACCTGAATGCAAAACCACAAGACATTCAATAATTTTGATCAGCGGAGGTAGCAGTGAAATATGACGAGTTGATTACAGATGTATAAAGCCTTGACCAATCAGATGATCCTCAAGAGGCAGAATCTGCTACTCGTGCCACACTAGAAACCCTTAAAAAACAGATAGCAGGTGACGAAGCACGGGAACTAGCAGCAAATTTTTTCAGGGAAAAATCTTGGATGTTTAATTGTCCTAATCGATGAACATTGTAGTTAGTTAAATACTAGAAACAAGCAGGAAACACCATCTATGACTGACCATAACAATTATTCCGCTAATAAAAAAGTTGCCATCCTTATTGAACAAGCAGTAGAGGATGCAGAATTTACAGTTCCTTATAATGGACTAAAACAAGCAGGAATGGAGGTAGTAGTCCTCGGTTCCCGAATGAATGAAAAATATTTGGGTAAACAGGGCAAACTTAGCATACAAGCTGATGGTACGACCACAGAAGCGATCGCAGCCGAATACGATGCAGTAGTGATTCCTGGTGGGATGGCTCCCGATAAAATGCGGCGCAACCCTAACACAGTCCGCTTTGTACAAGAGGCTATCCAACAAGGAAAATTGGTAGCTGCGGTTTGCCACGGGCCACAAGTTTTGATTGAAGGCGATTTGCTCAAAGGTAAGCAAGTTACCGGCTTTAGCGCTATTACCAAGGATATAATTAACGCTGGCGCAAATTATCTAGATGAGTCGGTGGTAGTTGATGGGAATTTGATTACATCTCGTGAACCCGGAGACTTGCCAATTTTTACCACAGCTATTTTAAGCCGTTTGGGTTATGGTGGCAAAGATGCTGCATTACCTAATGAGAAAGACACAAGTGCTGAATGGTGGAAGCTGGCTGATGCTTGGGGTGGCTCAACTAAAGGTGATATCAGCAAAGGTTTAAATACTGCCCTTACTGGTGAACGTTATTCGCTAGAAACATTTGAGAACTACTTACAAAAGGAATCAGATAGCCAAGTAAAATCAGTCTTTCAAGAAGTCATTGCTAGTAAACAGCGCCAGATTAAAAAGCTGGAAATTTATCTTCAACAATTGGGTGAAAAACCCTCTTTAGGGGCAAATATTGCTAATCAGTATGCCAAGGTGAAAACTGCCTTGACAGGAAGTGATGACATATATCAGTTACGTTCTGCTTTAGGAGATGTGCAAACTGGTATTGGCGATATTGGCAATTTGTGTGTAATGTACACCGACCCAGCAGTAACTGCTATTTTCAAAGAAATTTACCAAGATTTATCGAAATACGAACAGCAATTGGTAGAACTATATCGGGCGCGGATAACCGATCAAATTCAGCCTCCTAAGCCGACAACAGGGGCTGCTGTGTCAATCTAAGGTTTTTTGAACGTAGACACAAAGTGGTGAGTCAGTCCGGTAAACGGGTTCCCCAGTATAAAGGAACTGGGGAACCCGTAGGGCTTACCAATTCGCATAGCGTCTCGTAGAGAAGAACACAGAGGTAGAAACAAGAGAGTATTTGCACCTCTATAGTTAATTGACTGTAATGGAGATAAAAAAGTGACTTCGACCTCAGGGGATAAACCAAGTACAAACCAGCCTGAAGCTAGTGAAGTAGAGCGTTGGGGATCTCTTCTCGGTGGCGGTGCTATGGTGCTGATGGGTTTAAAGCAAGGTTCATTGCGGGGAGTGCTGACGGCTTTAGCCGGTGGCGGTTTAATCTATCAAGGTGCAACTAAACAAAGCACAATCCAGCAAGCACAGGAAGCAATAGGTATAAACGAACCCATCAAAATTGAAAAGACGGTAACAATTAATAAATCGGCAGAAGAATTGTATCGCTTTTGGCACAACTTGGAGAATTTGCCCACATTTATGAAGCATCTCAAATCTGTCAAGGTGAATGACAAAAAACGTTCTCATTGGGTTGCGAATGCGCCCTTGGGTAACAGTGTGGAATGGGATGCAGAAATTCTCGAAGACCGGGAAAATGAATTTATTTCTTGGGCTTCTATAGAAGGTGCCGATGTTGATAATTCTGGTTTTGTCCGCTTCAAACAAGTATCAGATCGCGGCACGGAAGTGAAGGTTGTTTTGGAGTATAACCCACCAGGTGGAGCATTGGGAGCTACCGTAGCTAAACTTTTTGGTGAGGAACCAAAACAGCAAATTGGTGATGAATTGGGTCGCTTCAAGATGCTAATGGAAGCAGGCGAAATTGCCACCACTGAAGGTCAAACAAGTGGACGCAAGTAATTATTTGCCCAATGAATGACGCCAGATGATTAGTGCCTACATCATGGGAGCCAAAAAAGTGATCCCTATTGATCGCTTTCCCCAACGCCTAGAAATGGCGAAAAAGTTTGCCAAAGCAGAAGTGATTAACTACAAAAAAGTTAATGCTGGCGAAACGTTGAAAGAGACGACTGGTGGCCGTGGCCCCAATGCTTGCATTGATGCCGTTGGTTTAGCAGACTTCTACGACCAGACAAAACAAAAGCTCAGATTGGAAACTGATCGTTCCCACGTTCTGCGGGAAATGATAGTGGCCTGTCGTAAAGGCAGGACTTTTTCAATTATGAGTGTTAATGGTGCTTTTGTTGATAAAATACCATTTGGTGCAGGCTTGAATAAAGGACTAATCTTTAGGATGGGACAAATGCATAGACAAAAATATATCAAAAATAATATATTTTTGATTGCAGATGATTTGGGATGGAAAACTTGATCTATCCTTGGTTGTTACCCATCAATCGCCTTTAGAGGAAGCACCCCATGGCTACCAAATTTTTCAACAAAAAAAGGATAACTAAATCAAAGTTGTTCTTAAATTATGAATGGGAAATAGTCATTCAGCGTTTTAAATTGTCCACCTAACATAATGTAATTGAGGCTTTTTATGAATCGAGTAATTTCCTGGCTGCGGAATATTCGGATCTCCCAAATCCTTGTAGTTTTTCTAGTAGGATTTATGTTTCTCTTGGGTCAAGCTTTTAGCTACCCTAACATAGCACAAGCTGATGTTCAAACTCCAGAGGGTACTTATTATAAAGTAATCCCAAATGAGCAAGGTGAAATTAGAAACGAGAACCAAACAACAAATTCTCAAAATCCCTTAAAAAACGCTGCTGATACTATCCGTGAAAAGCTAAACTTGGATGAAAAAACTCCTAGAGCTACAAAAGAGTTTCTTAAGTCTACAGAAAATAAAGTTGAAAAAACAGTTGAGCCATTGACTGGAGAGAAAGAAGGTTATTACCAAAATCCTTCTAGCAAAAAGCTGAGATAGAGAAGCTAGACTTGTAGCGAATTTTGAGTCTAAATTTTTGACTCGTAGATTGTTGAATAAGATTTGAGTAGTTACTGAGACGTGATAATTATTGCGTCTCAGTATTAGGATAAATCGAGTATTTATCTTAATATTAACCAGCCGAAATCATAATGAAGGACTAAATAATTATGATAAGTTTGCTGGCATGGAGCAAACAATGCGTAGGTAGAAACAGTTACCTACCCAAAATTTATTAACTCGCGTGATGCCATTTTTAAAATTACTTACACGGCAATTTTTAGTTATGATTTGCATCTTTTCAACGCCTACATCGCTACAAGTTCAGTGTTGGGCTAATGCAGCTCATTTACCAAGCAGTTCGCACTGGTAAAATAATCAAACTTAAAACTAAAAGAGGCAAAAAATATGTCTGATACATCTGATAAAACCGTTATCAAAGTAGATTCTACCCATTCCCCAAAAGGTCAACTTGGTCAGAAATATCTTGCATCTGGCAAAACCATTTCCATGCGCCTGTGGGAGAATGAGCAACCGAATGAAGCTAAAGAGCCAACAGCGCGAGAATATGAAACTGTTGGTTATGTAATCACTGGTCGTGCAGAATTGCATATTGAAGGGCAAACGATTTTGCTGGAGCCTGGGAGTTCTTGGGTAGTACCCAAAGGAGCCAGCCACACCTATAAAATTTTAGAAGCATTTACTGCTGTTGAGGCAACCAGTCCACCCGCTGAAGTTCACGGGCGAGACGAAAACTAATTTGTTTGCAATTATCTGAAATTTTGCGATCGCTAAAAATTTATAGCCGTTTTCAATTGCATGGAATATAGAGCCTTCGCAGGGGAACAAAAATGTTGTTCCCCTTTTTACTGTGCTTTGCAGCTAAGAAAGAATTGCACAAAATGTCAGCCGATCGCCTACGGCGGGCGCTTGCGCCATCGCAAGGCTTACTTTGACTCGCTATCTAGCTTAGTAAAGCGATACAGTAAACTAAAACTGACAACGATCATTGGTGACCAATCATTGGCATGAAGTTGCATTTACATCTATTTTAATAACACTTGAACCCCCTAATTTCCTTTGCAAAGGAGGGTTGGGGGGATTTTTGCCAGTTGAACATGTATCAGCTAGCTAGCACTTATTTGGTAGTTTGATAGATTAAGAACAATGCGTACGCTGAAATAGCAAATGCGTACACCGAAATAACAAATGCGTACGCCGAAATAACAAATGCGTACACCGAAATAACAAATGCGTACACCGAAATAGCAAATGCAGTCGCCGAAATAACAAATGCGTACACCGAAATAACAAATGCGTACACCGAAATAGCAAATGCGTACACCGAAATAGCAAATGCGTACACCGAAATAACAAATGCGTACACCGAAATAGCAAATGCGTACACCGAAATAGCAAATGCGTACACCGAAATAGCAAATGCGTACACCGAAATAACAAATGCGTACACCGAAATAGCAAATGCGTTGGCGTAGCCCGCCGCAGGCATCACCTTTGATTAATTTCTCAATCAATAAACCTCATGCGCTGCGTAATATATGCTATAATTTCTTGCCAGCACTTCCTACTGCATTAATCGCAGCCTCTAATGCGATCGCCACATGAGTCCAATGAGTCCCCCCCTGGCAATAAACCACATACGGCGATCGCATTGGCCCATCTGCTGATAATTCCAAGGTACTCCCTTCAATAAATGTCCCCCCAGCCATGACTACCTGGCTCTCGTATCCCGGCATTTCATCTGGAACAGGGTCTAAGTAGGAACCTATAGGAGAATGCTGTTGTATCGCTTTACAGAAGGCAATTAGCTTTTCAGCAGAACCGAGTTTAATTGCCTGAATTACATCCCCACGAGGAGCCAGGGGTGCAGGATTCACTGGATAACCGAGTTTGTCAAATACATAACCAGTCAAGTAAGTCCCTTTCATCGCTTCTGCGACCATTTGCGGAGCTAGAAATAGTCCTTGGAACAACAGGCGATTTTGGTCAAAAGTAGCACCACCATAACTACCGATACCGGGAGCAGTGAGGCGACAGGCGGCTGCTTCTACTAAGTCGGCGCGACCGGCGACATAACCGCCAGTGCTGACAATGGTACCACCAGGATTTTTAATCAATGACCCTGCGATTAAATCAGCACCTACCGCTGTAGGTTCCCTGGTTTCAATAAATTCGCCGTAGCAATTATCCACAAAGCAAACGGTGTTAGGATTTTGCTGTTTGACTAAGTGGACGATTTTTTCAATATCGGCAATTGATAAACTAGGACGCCAAGAATAGCCACAAGAACGCTGAATTAACACTAAACGAGTGTTTTCAGCCACGCTACTACTTAAAGCTTGCCAATCTATAGTTCCTTCGGGGGTTAGCTCCAATTGGCGGTAATTTATGCCAAACTCAATAAGGGAGCCTTGACCTTGACCCCGTAAACCAATGACTTCTTCAAGCGTATCGTAAGGAGAACCAACCACTGCTAACATTTCATCTCCAGGACGGAGCACACCAAACAAAGCACAGGCGATCGCATGAGTTCCCGAAACAAACTGCACTCGCACCGCCGCAGCTTGAGCACCCATGACTTCGGCAAAAACTTTATCTAAAGTTTCTCGTCCTAAATCATCGTGACCATAACCACTTACACCAGCAAAGTGGTGTGTCCCTACACGGTGATTACGAAACGCATCCAGCACTCGTTTTAGATTATGCTTGACCTGAGTGTCAATTCCAGAAAAAATTTCTAATAGTGCCTGTTCTGCTTGCCGCAGCTGTTCTAAGCTGTTCATCAGTTCCTCGTTCAAAAAAAATTATAGATATGCGGATTTTTAGATCGCACAGACTAGGCTGGAAAATTCAAATTCAGGTTACTGCATGACAATTGCTACCTCAACAAAACCTCAAATTAACTGGGTCAATACCCTATTTTTCATTGGACTGCACATCGGCGCTTTGTTTGCCTTTGTTCCTGGTAACTTTAGCTGGACAGCAGTTGGTGTGGGTTTGTTACTGTACTGGGTGACTGGTGGTTTAGGCGTTACTCTCGGATTTCACCGCCTTGTTACCCACCGCAGTTTTCAAACTCCCAAGTGGCTAGAGTATCTCCTGGTTTTCTTCGGCACACTCTCTTGTCAAGGAGGCCCAATTGAGTGGATAGGAACACATCGGATTCATCATTTAAACTCTGATACGGACTCTGACCCCCATGATTCTAATAAAGGCTTCTGGTGGAGCCACATGGATTGGCTGATTCATTATTGTCCGGCTCACGCTCAAGTTCCTCGTTTCACCAAAGACATTGCCGAAGACCCAGTTTATCAGTTTTTAGAAAAATATTTCATTTTGATCCAGGTTGCTCTAGGTGTATTGCTTTTGCTTCTGGGTGGCTGGCCTTTCGTTATTTGGGGAATTTTTGTTCGCATTGTCTGGGTTTACCACTGCACTTGGTTGGTGAACAGCGCTACTCATAAATTTGGCTATCGCAGTTATGATTCTGGTGATAGATCGACTAATTGCTGGTGGGTAGCCGTACTAGTTTTCGGTGAAGGCTGGCACAATAACCATCATGCCTTTCAATACTCAGCTCGTCATGGGCTGGAATGGTGGGAAATCGATTTAACTTGGATGACTGTTCAATTGCTACAAGCAGTTGGTCTGGCTACTAATGTGAAATTGGCCCCAACAAAAGCTGGTTAGGAGTAGAGACGCGATTAATCGCGTCTGTACAGGAGTTAGGAGTTACGTTTAATGTGAATCAGGTGTCGAAATTCTTTATGTTGCCGTCGATTTTTCTCAAACCATAATTTTGAGACCCACAAATCCTTATGGAACAAGGAGCGTTTCTAATTCACATCAGGCGTGAGTTAAGAATTTAAACTCATAACTTATCACTGATAACTCCTCACTTTTCAAAAGTCTATATTACGGGTGCGCTTGTGTCGGTTAGGTTGCTATAATCCGAAGCGCTAATGTTAAGAAATTTTGCGGCAAGTTGCTTTTTGGTGACTTGGTGGAGGAGTTTGTTGTTTTTCAGGTGTTCATGACTACATCAATAATTAACAGCCAGAAACTAAGTGACGAGCCTGGTAATTCCGATCTAAGGCTCAAAGATATTGTCAAAACCCTGCCACGGGAATGTTTTCAGCAGAACCGTCGCAAAGCTTGGACACAAGTAATAATCAGTGTCTTGGCAGTTGCCTTGGGCTATTACAGCTTGATTATCACTCCTTGGTTTCTTTTGCCCCTAGCTTGGATTTTTACGGGTACTGCTTTAACAGGTTTTTTTGTAATTGCTCATGATTGTGGTCACAGGTCTTTTGCCAAACGTCGTTGGGTAAATGATTTGGTGGGGCATTTCTTCATGATGCCGTTAATTTATCCTTTTCACAGTTGGCGCATTAAGCATAATCATCACCATACTCATACCAATAAACTGGATGAGGACAATGCTTGGCATCCAATCAGACCAGAAGTGTTTGAAAATTGGGATAAAACCCGCCAGTCTGCTTTTGAACTGTTCATGCGTAAACGCTTCTGGTGGGTAGGTTCCATTGGACATTGGGCAGTTGTGCATTTTGATTGGCGGAACTTTAAAACTAAAGACCAATCGAGTATCAAGCTTTCTGTGGCTGTAGTAGTTGTGTTTGCAGCGATCGCTTTCCCGATTCTTATCGCCACAACTGGTATCTGGGGATTTGTCAAGTTTTGGCTAGTGCCCTGGATGGTTTACCATTTTTGGATGAGTACTTTTACTATTGTTCACCATACTGCCGCAGATGTTCCTTTTGTAACAGCGAACAAGTGGAACGAGGGTCTAGCACAGCTATTTGGCACTATCCATTGTGATTATCCGCGTTGGATAGAAATTCTGTGCCATGATATCAATGTTCATGTCCCTCATCATATTTCCACTGCGATTCCTTCTTATAATTTGCGGCTAGCTTACAGCAGCATCAAAGAAAATTGGGGGACTTATCTGCATGATGAGTGTCAGTTTTCTTGGCCTTTAATGAAGCAGATTACAGACCAGTGTCAACTGTACACAACTGATGTTGGCTATAAGACTTTCAACGAATATTATATAGAGCGATAAATAGCGCTCGCTGTGATTACACTCACGCTCTTGCACTAACGAGAGCGTTTATTATGCTGTGTTTAAATAGAATTTGGCAATTCTTTACTGACTAAAATTTTAGGTAAATTGCCAGAATTATCCTCTTGTGTGTTAGCGATCGCTAGTTTCGTGGGCATCCTAGAAGTGAGATTATATTGTCTCAAATAAAGTTCCGATTTCTATCCAATCAAAAGAATCCAGTGCAATCAAATATCATCACGTTCAACATTCCTCCTGCCTGCGAAATATCTGAGGATACAACTAAATTACCTTTCACTCTTCAGAATTTAAAAGCTGCAATTCCTGCTGAATGCTTTCAGCCCAATGTGATAAAATCACTTTATTACTTCTTTCGTGATATCTTGATTATCGGTCTGCTTTATGCAGTTGCTCATTCCCTGGATTCTTGGCTTTTCTTCCCAATTTTTTGGTTAATGCAAGGAACGATGTTTTGGGCTTTGTTTGTAGTCGGACATGACTGCGGACACCAATCTTTTTCTAAGCATAAATGGCTCAATGATTTGATTGGACATCTTTCTCACATACCAATACTTGTTCCTTATCATGGTTGGCGGATTAGCCACAGAACCCATCACAAAAATACTGGCAATATCGATAACGATGAAAGCTGGTATCCTGTGACAGAATCAGAATACAAGGAGATGCCTTTAGCACAAAAGATAGTCCGATATTATATTTTTCTATTGGCTTATCCTGTGTATCTATTTAAGCGTTCTCCTAATAAGGAAGGCTCACACTTTCTGCCTAGTAGTTCGCTTTTCAAACCATCGGAAAAATTGGATGTCATTACTAGTACTGTACTTTTGATTGGCATGGTAGGTTTGTTGGGTTTTCTGACCTACCAATGGGGTTGGATGTGGTTGCTGAAATATTACGCTGTGCCCTACCTTGTGTTTATAATTTGGCTAGATTTGGTAACATTCTTGCACCATACTGAGCCAGACCTTCCCTGGTATCGTGGAGAAGATTGGACTTTCTTGAAAGGTGCGATTTCTAGCATTGACCGTAATTATGGTTTGATCAATCATATCCATCATGATATCGGTACTCATGTTGCTCACCATATATTCCTTAACATCCCTCACTACAATTTGCTGAAGGCAACTGAGGCAATAAAACCGGTGATGGGTGAGTATTTCCACAAATCGGAAGAACCAATTTGGAAGTCATTATGGAATTCATGTATCAGCTGCCATTTTGTCCCTGATACTGGTAGTAAAGTTTACTATACATCCAATAATAAGTTAGCTAAAGGCTAAGACTCAGATTCCCGACTTCTTTAAAGAAGTCGGGAATCTTGTATTTTCGTCAGTGTTTTCTGACTATTGACCGTTGAGCATTCCCTGATTAAGATAAACTTTTATAATAATTGCATTAAAGATTACCTAAATACCTTAAGACAACTTACCTTTTGAAGGGCGATCGCATATTACATTATTAATGCTTCTAGCTCTTGTCAGTATTTGAGCTTCCTTAGCCTACGGTAAAATAAAATAGATAGATGACGTTCGCGGATTCTTGCCCTACCCTTACAGGAAGATTTATTTTCTCCAAACTCTTGCTGTCTCAGTGGGTAAAGATTAACATATCTGTGGGCAGATGCAATGTTTCGTTAAACCAACCCTGAGCACAGTGAAAAATCCTTGGGCTGTGTACTTTTGATTCTGTTTAGCGTCAGTTAAGTTTATCTGCATGTAGTGACTTAAGATCATTACCTGCTAGGGTTATAAATCAGCACAGACTATACTATAGACAATTTACCCAAAACTCTTTCAAGCTTTAAAATCAGAGGTATCAATGATTATAACTAATTTTAGCAAACAAACAAATGAATTTAAGGAACCTAAAGTACTCAAAGCTAAACCACATTGGCAAGGACAAAATTTGAGCGATACTGTTGTCAAAAGTAAAGATACCAAGATGCAAGATACTGCACCTGATAGTTTGATTATCAATAGCTTGAATCGTGGTCGAGTTGCTATTTTTATTGATGGTTTAAGTCTATTTCATACAGCTTTACAACTGGGCATAGAAATTGACTACGTTAAATTACTTTGTCGTTTAACCAACGGTTCAAGACTATTGCGTGCTTTCTTTTATACTGGGGTTGATATTAACAATGAAAAGCAACAGGGTTTTCTATTGTGGATGCGTCGTAATGGCTATCGTGTAGTGGCAAAAGAACTCATTGTGCCAGCAGAGAATTTAAAGAAATCAAATCTGAACGTAGAAATTGCTGTAGACATGATAACTTTAGCTCCTTACTATGATACTGCGGTTTTAGTCAGTGGGGATGGAGATTTAGCATATGCTGTGAACGCTGTCAGCAGAATGGGGGTTCGGGTGGAAGTGGTCAGTTTGCAAACGACCACTAGTGAAAGCTTGATTGATGTTGCTGACTGCTTCATTGACCTCGATAGTATTAAAGCACACATTCAAAAAGATTCTAATCTTGGCTATAGTTATCGCACGCCGTCAAATTCAAACCTTTAAAACCTGATTTCAAATCTATCGAAATCTCTACTGAGTTATTGCAAGCCTCTAGAAGGTTTATCAGGTTGGGTGGGGCTTGAATCCCCATCCACACCCGTCCCAGTCCTCAAATGCTTATTTTGAACAAGGGATTTTGCCCCTTGTCTACCCGAAGTCTTGTTAATTGAAATGGATATTTTAATAGTTGAAGATGAACCAGAAATTGCTCATTTAATCGAACTATCTTTAGAAAAAGAAGGATTTTTTTGTCGCATTAGCCGCGATGGCATGAATGCTTTACGGATGTTTCAGGAGCAACCACCTGATTTAATCATTCTAGATTTAATGATTCCTGGTTTGGATGGGTTGGAAGTTTGTGCCAGAATTCGCCAGAAACCAGGTGCAAAAGATCCTTACATTTTGATGCTCACGGCTAAGGGTGAGGAAATTGATCGCGTCATTGGTCTGTCTACTGGTGCTGATGATTATATGATAAAACCCTTTAGCCCCAGAGAATTGGTAGCTAGGGTGCGGGCACTATTGCGGCGTAGCCTCCGCCAAGGGGGACAACATCAAGTCAATCGTACCCAACACTTTATTGTAGATGTAGACCAGCGCACTGCCAGTCGTCAGATAAATTCTCAGGAGGTTGAAATTTTGGATTTAACTACCCTAGAATTTAACTTGCTAACTACCTTTGTCAGTAATCCTGGTAGAGTTTGGAACCGCACTCAATTAATTGATAAACTTTGGGGAGATAATTTTTTTGGCGATGAACGAGTGGTAGATACTCATGTAGCTCGGTTGCGAAAAAAGATTGAGCCTGATCCGGCAACTCCGACTTTTATTAAAACTGTTGTTGGGGTGGGCTATAAATTTGAAGATCCCCTGGTAGCGTAAATACTATGAAGATGGGGCTGAGAGGGCGGCTATTTTTCTCCCACTTAGTAGTAATGATCGTGGGGGTAGCTAGTTTGGTAAGTATCAGCAAAATCTCTTCCCCCCGCTTGTTTGTCTTGCATTTGGAACGATTAGAAAATCAGGGGTTCGACTTAATCGATGTCCGGACTGAATTGGTTACAGGATTTGAACTTGCTTGGCAGCGAAGCACAATTTGGTCAGTTTTAGTTGGGACTACCGCTGCTGGAGGATTAAGTTACTGGGTGTCTAGACGGATTATGCAGCGGTTGACAGAGATGGAACAAATCACCCAAAAATTTGCTGCTGGTCAGATGGATGCACGACTACCGATGTCTGACATTCCAGAACTTAATGGGCTTGGTGCTAGTTTCAACCGGATGGCAGCCAGTTTAGAAGGGGTGGAAGTGCGGCGGCGAGAAGTGATTGGAGACATGACTCATGAACTACGGACACCGTTAACAGTTGTCCGTGGTTACTTGGAAGAACTGGCTGATGGGGAAATTGAAGCGTCTCCTGAGATTTATCGGCGTTTAGCTAGAGAAACTAAGCGTTTAGAGCGCTTGGTGAACGATTTACAAGAACTCTCTAAGGCAGAAGCTGGTTATTTGCCAATTAATATACAACGGGTAAATCTGCGTCCGTTGTTAGAGTCATTAGTGGAGAAATTTAGTGACCAGCTGTTAGAAGATGGGCCAGTTCTGCTTTTGGAATGTCCATCTGTGCTGCCTCCTGTATTGGCGGATATTGACCGTACAGAACAGGTGTTGGTTAATCTGCTAGGTAATGCAGTACGTTATACTAACGAAGGTTCAATTACCATTCGGGCTGGGACTGAAGCTTCTCTTCTCTGGATTGCGGTTATCGATACAGGTATTGGTATCGTTCCAGAAAATTTGCCCCATGTATTTGAGCGCTTCTGGCGAGCTGACCAATCGCGCGATCGCCATTCGGGAGGCACTGGTATCGGCTTAACTATTTCCCGTCGTTTGATTGAACTACAAGGCGGTCAGATTCAGGTAGAAAGCGAGTTGGGAATTGGCAGTACGTTTCGGTTTTTTCTGCCTTTGGCTTAAGATTGAGTGAAAATGCTTGAGATACAAGGGATTGACACAGGGTAGTCACGGCTGTGTCATACGCAATTGCTAGTTTAAAAGTATCCAAAATTCAATCCGCTTGGTGTTGGTGATATTTTGCCCAGGAAGATCCCCCAAACTCCCTTAAAAAGGCTGGCTCTAATTCTCTCCTTTTTAAGAAGGGTTAGGGAGGAGCAAGCCAAAGCCTTAGCGGATTAATCCAAAATCTTATTTTTTGATGGGTGTGGAGATTTTGAAATTGTATAGAATATAACGTTAATTTGGCATTTGGGTAGAATTCTGTATGTCTACTTTTGTTATGGCTGCTTTTTTGGTTAGTTTAGTCAGTATTTCGGGTTACGCTGCGATCGCTTACCTGTTCCCTCAAAATCGTTCCTAACGGGACTTAAACAAAAGTAAAAGACAAAAAAAGGTATAATGCTTAACTAGATTAGCTTTTACGTTATAAAAGCCTGATGAAAGAAACGACC
>NZ_JBALDG010000091.1:0-17180 GCF_036917195.1 Nostoc sp. | reverse complement strand
GCGGCGGAAGACCCAGAGTTTGAAACCTTCTATACCAAAAATATTTTGCTGAATGAGGGTATCCGCGCTTGGATGGCTCCTCAAGATCAACCCCATGAACAATTTGTATTCCCTGAGGAAGTTCTACCTCGCGGTAATGCTCTCTAAGTATTAAAAGCTGCTCATGATCTGAAATTGTGGTTGCTAAGAATTGACACCACCCAGATTAAATAATCTCCTTGGCCTAAGCTAAGAATGTGTCAATATTCCCCATTCTCCAGTCATCTCCCGCTTATTGGTGGGGGATTTTTTTATATGGTTAATATTTCTAAATTTATGTGTTATATTAGATGAAGGTTATAAACCCGGAGCAAATGCTCTGCCCTTTTGAGACTAAGACCGTTTAGGCAACAAGGAGGTGATGCCCATGATAGAAAGTAGTAAATGCATGGGTCATCAGGTTGCAGTTAGCCGGCTGTGTGCCGGAGCTGTTCTCTAAAAGTTAGCCTTAGTCATCTTGAGAGACTAAGTTAGCTCAAGTAGCTAGGCAAGCTCGGAGTTCCTTCCGGCAGTCTGGTTGCAACCTGAAGACCCGCTAGACCGCTCTGATTTAGATCACCTGATCTAAGTCAGAGCGGATAGTTTTTTATAGGTGATTTTTGTTCTATCAAAGGTCGCTTTTGAAAACTTAGATGGCGATGCCTGCGGCGGGCAAAGCCAACGCGTTTAAGTTTTCTTAAAAAGAAAAATATTTTGGCTCAAACCTTGGCAACTGACCAGATGTGAGTAATAGTGTCTATCTACTAAGTTTGATTTAAATATACATACACGCATTATGCCCTAGTTTATCGTCCCATACTTTCTGTGTGGAGAATAAAAGGGGTTTGCCTTCATAAGATGCAAGATGTAATAGATATATATAGGAATTTTTTCATATGGCACAACTACTCACTGAGGCGGAAATTCAAGAAAATGCAAAGGTTTCGTCAGGTTGGACTGTTGAAAACTCAAAATTGCAGACTACTCGCAGATTCAAGGATTTTATCCAAGCAATTGAGTTTGTCAATAAGCTGGTGGAGCCGGCTGAGTCAGCAGGACATCATCCAGATATAGAAATTTCCTACAACAAAGTGAAGATTACCCTGACAACACATGATACAGGCGGGCTGACGCAGACAGACTTTGATTTAGCGCGGGCGATTTCCCAAATCAACTAAGTGATTTTTCTGCTATCTTGCACTAGGAAACTGGAAATCACGGCAACGCCAGACTCAGCGTTTAGCAAGCTTTAAAAGTATAACTACGGGTTTTCCTTTCGAGGGCGCGGGTTTCAAAACCCTTGATTCCTAAGCTGGTGTTTGTGATCACACAATACCAGACAAGCAAACTTCGTTTGTATAGCCAAGCTAGTGTGTTTTAACTGGTGTTCTATTGTCTACTAGCGCTAAGTACAAGAAGTTATTTTTGCTGATAAGCTGCTAAGTGTCTAAAGCTTTGAGCAATTTAGCCAAGTAAGGAGCAAATTCCCTAAACCCTACTCCCTGCCTAGATATTTAGATAAGTATGTGTGACAGTTATTAAGCCGATCAGTCCAATCTTGCCATCTAGATCAGATGTTTTATAATGTTATGATATAAACATATGTTTTTGCATAAGTTAATCACATAAGTTTTTAACCCTAAGTTAATCGTTTATTAGCTTTGCAAAAACTAAAATTGTAGTAGTGGCAACTATGCCTCATGCACAGGTTTCAATGATATGTCACATTTTTGAGATTTTAAGTGCAACGAATACAATTATCTAAACAAGGTGTGAGGAGTAAAGAAAAGATGTCTAATCTCTTGTGGAAATCCTTAGTGGTTAGCCCAGCAGTTTTAGGAGCAACATTGTTAGTTTCGACAACAGCAATTGCGGCTCCAACCACAGCCACTGAAGTATCACCAGCCAAACAACCGGGTGTAACGGAAGTAGCCCAACAGCCAGAAATATTGGCTCAAACAACCATAGATCAAGTTAATCGCTACAGCAATGAAGGCAACCAAAATAACTCTCAGTCTCAAGTAACATCGGTTTCTCAATTTTCCGACGTACAACCCACTGACTGGGCATTCCAAGCATTGCAGTCCTTGGTTGAGCGCTATGGTTGTATTGCAGGTTACCCAAATTCTACTTATCGCGGTAACCGTGCTTTGACCCGTTATGAATTTGCCGCTGGTTTGAATGCCTGTTTGGATCGGGTTAACGAATTGATTGCCACAGCAACAGCTGACTTGGTGACCAAACAAGATTTAGCGACTTTGCAACGGTTGCAAGAAGAATTTTCTGCCGAATTGGCAACCCTACGCGGTCGTGTCGATTCCCTAGAAGCGCGAACTGCTGAATTAGAAGCTAATCAGTTCTCCACTACCACAAAATTAGTCGGTGAAGCCGTTTTTGCCGTTAGTGATGCGTTTGGAGGTAACACTGGTGACAACAACAATACTGTCTTCCAAGATCGGGTACGTTTAGACTTACAAACCAGCTTCACAGGTAGAGACGTTTTACATACTCGTCTCGCTGCTGGTAATGCACAAGCTTTTTCACTAAGGGATAACGCTGGTAATCCGATCAACACTGCTGAAGGCACACAAACGTTTGAAGTCAGTAGCACTGGTAACAATAGTGTCGACATAGACCGCTTGACCTATGAAGTTCCCATAGGTCCAGCCCAAGTTTACCTTGCAGCCAGTGGCGGACGGCATAGCCATTATGCCGCTGTCAATAACCCTTACTTTTTTGATACTACTGATGGCGGTAATGGTGCTTTGTCTACCTTTGCTTCTGAAAGTCCTATCTATCGGATTGGTGGCGGTGCAGGTATAGCACTCAATCTACCCCTTGGTAAAGGTGGCGGCATTCTGGGAAATAGCTCAATCACTGCGGGTTACTTGGCATCAGAAGCTAATACTCCTATTCTTGGTTCAGGTCTGGCCGAGGGTGACTATGCTGCTTTAGGACAGTTGAACTTTAGTGTTGGCGATCGCTTGGCTTTAGCTGCTACCTATGTTCACGGATATAGTGGCGCAGGTGGTTTCTTGTTCAACTCAGGTTCCACGTCAGATGGAACTTTTGGAGATATTCAAGTAGGTACTGGACAAGCTAATATTCTAAGTACTACAGATGCATCTTCAACTAATTCTTATGGTGTGGAGGCTGCCTTTAGACCCAGCGACAAACTGTCAATTAGTGGCTTCATTTCTTACCACGATATCACCGGCTTTGGTGCAAATGATGATTTTGACGCTTGGAGCTATGGTGTTGGGGTAGCCTTACCTGATTTCGGTAAAAAAGGTAACGTTTTAGGTCTTTTTGCTGGTGTCGAACCTTATTCCTTTAACCGACCAGGTTTTGCTGGTAATGATAAACCCTATCACTTTGAAGGCTTCTACAAGTATCGCGTGTCAGATAATGTCTCAGTTACCCCTGGTGTAATCTGGTTGACCTCTCCTGGTCAAAACAGCGATAACGATGATGCGTTTATCGGTACACTCAGAACAACTTTCACCTTCTAAAGTGCTGACTATCCACTAAGAATTTTGAACTCTATTGAGCCCCGCCATCAGGCGGGGCTTTTTGTTGTCGGGAGCAGCAATAAACCCCAGTAGGTAACCGGAGTATACTAAAAAAGTTAAGAGCTGTGAGTTAAGAATTAAAAAGTTCTAACTTACGGCGTGAGTAACTTTTTTTGAGCGAACTTTTCTAATAGAGGTTGGCAGTTACATATTGCCTAATATCCTAACTCTGCCAATTTTAGATTTTGAATTTTGGATTTTAGATTTTTCCTTCAATCTAAAATCCAAATTGAATGACTCCTAACTCCTAACCCTAACTTATTGCTGCTTGTGGAACTATCGTGTAAATCGGAATACGCAATTCTAGCCTTATTAGAGATAGCCGCTCATTACGAAAGCGGCGAACCGCTGCAAATTCGACACATTGCAGCACAACAAAACATACCCGATCGCTATCTGGAACAGCTACTAGCAACCTTGAGGCGTGGGGGTATAGTCAAGAGTCAGCGCGGATCAAAAGGTGGCTATCTATTAACACGAGAACCCCGGAAAATCATCCTTTTTGAGATTTTGGAATGTTTAGAAGGGTTAGAGGTGCAGACTTGTGAAGAAAACGTTAATCTCAAAACGCTAGACAGTTCGGTTATAGAAGAAATTTGGCAAGAAGCAAGTCGCGCGGCAAATTCAGTGTTGCAAAAATATACGCTCCAGGATCTTTGTGAAAAACGAGATTCCCGCCGGCAGTTGGATATCATGTACTACATTTAGTCAAGAGTCATTAGTGATCAACAAATGACTTTTGACTCTTGACTAATAACTAAGTAAGTAGGCAAGAATAAATCAACCTATATTACGCAATGTAAATATAATTAAATTAGCTCGCAGGAAGCGGCTCTCTCCCTAGAAAATAGGGCTGGAGCCGCTTACCCTTCTCCCAATGTGAGAAGACTCGCTCTAAGCGTTGGCGCAGCTTCTCTAAGATTTGCCATGCCGTTGGCGTACCCCTACGGTGAAGCAAGCTATGCGGAAACCTTTAATTATTCATACCCACTTAACTTAATAAGTAATAAGTAATAACTAAGGACTAAATATATGCGAATAGCTCGTAACATTACAGAACTGGTTGGTCGTACACCCCTAGTGCACTTGAACCGCATTCCCCGAACAGAAGGATGTGTTGCTGAAATTGTGGTGAAACTGGAAAGTATGAACCCATCGGCATCAGTCAAAGACCGGATTGGGGTGAGTATGATTAACGCCGCCGAGGAAGAGGGGCTGATTACTCCTGGGAAGACAGTATTGGTAGAACCCACCTCTGGAAACACAGGAATTGCCCTAGCAATGGCAGCAGCAGCCAAGGGTTATCGATTAATTTTGACAATGCCAGAGACGATGAGTGGGGAGCGTCGGGCAATGTTGCGGGCCTATGGAGCAGAACTGGAACTAACACCAGGAATGGAAGGCATGAGTGGGGCAATTGGGCGAGCGCAGCAAATGGTTAATACTACACCAAATACCTATATGTTGCAACAGTTCCGCAATCCAGCCAATGCAAAAGTGCATCGGGAAACCACAGCAGAGGAAATCTGGGAAGATACCGATGGACAAGTAGATATGATCGTGGCAGGGATCGGCACAGGTGGTACGATCAGTGGTGTAGCAGAAGTGATTAAAGCACGCAAGCCTACTTCTAAGGCGATCGCAGTTGAACCAGCTAATAGCCCAGTTTTATCTGGGGGACGGCCAAGACCACACAAAATCCAAGGAATTGGCGCTGGGTTTATTCCCCAAGTGCTAAAGATAAAATTGATTGATGAAGTGATTACCGTCACCGATGAAGAAGCGATCGCTTATAGTCGGCGTTTGGCAAAAGAAGAAGGGCTACTATCTGGTATTTCCAGTGGAGCCGCTTTATGTGCAGCAATTCGCGTTGCCCAACGTCAAGAAAATAAGGGACGTTTAATTGTGATGATTCAGCCCAGTTTTGGTGAGAGGTATTTGAGTACACCGTTGTTCCAAGACTTGGAGGCAAGATTAGCCGCTAGCGTCAGTTAACGATAAATTGAATTAATGGTCAATTATAAGCACGTTTCTAACCATTACGAAACTCTCAAAGTTAGTCCAAGTGCAAGCCTTGCGGAGATTAAGCAAGCTTATCGCCGCTTGGTTAAGTTGTTTCATCCTGACAGTAATCAGGAAACAGCCGATAACGAGCAGATTATCCGCATCAATGCAGCCTATGAGGTCTTAGGCGATAACCAAAATCGCCGTAATTATGACCAACAACTGCAAGATGACTCCCAAAAATTAAATAGCGATCGCCAACAGCGTACAGCATCAGCCCAACAGCATTACCAGACAAGACGAAAAACTGGACGGGATGTTGACGAACAAGTTGAGGAATGGCTGCGCCAAGTTTACCAACCAGTAAATCGCTTGCTTTGTAACATTCTTTATTCGTTAGAAGAACAAATGGATCAATTAGCCGCTGATCCCTTTGATGATGAGTTGTTAGATGAATTTCAAGAATATTTAAAAACCTGTCGAGATCACCTCAAGCAGGCACAAACTACTTTTCGCTCCCTGCCGAATCCGCCTAGTCTAGCAAGAACAGCAGCTCACCTCTATTACAGCCTCGATCAAGTAGCAGATGGACTTGAAGAATTAGGTTACTTTCCTTTGAACTACGATGAGCGTTATTTACACACAGGTCAAGAACTATTCCGCATAGCTACGGGATTACACTGTGAAGCGCAAGCATCTGTTACATAGTCATTGGGCATTGGGCATGGGTCAATTTCGCTGGATGACAAATGACACAGAACTTAGGAATTAGTTTATGCTGGAAACAGAAAAAGATTAAAAAATTTTAAATTCTGTTCATAGTGTACTCATGCAATGGATTGTTAATCGCCGTGCCCAGTTTTCGGCAAGTCATCGTTATTGGTTGCCAGAACTGAGTGAAGCCGAGAATATTGATAAATTTGGTGCTTGCTCTAGATTTCCGGGACACGGGCATAACTATGTCTTATTCATCTCCCTAGCCGGGGAATTGAATGAATATGGCATGGTGCTGAACTTGTCCGATGTGAAACACGTAATCACAGGGGAAGTTACCAGTCAATTGGACTTCTCTTATCTCAACGATGTATGGGCAGAATTTCAACAAACTCTGCCCACCACTGAGAATATTGCACGGATTATCTGGCAGCGACTAGCACCCCACTTGCCTTTAGTCCGTGTGCAGTTGTTTGAACATCCTGAACTTTGGGCAGATTATATGGGAAACGCAATGGAAGCCTACCTCACCATCAGTACTCACTTTAGCGCCGCCCATCGGCTAGCTCACCCTAACCTCAGTAACGAAGAAAACACTGAGATTTATGGTAAGTGCGCCCGTCCCCACGGTCACGGACACAACTATCATCTAGAAGTTACTGTCAAAGGGAAAATTGACCCACGCACCGGCATGATTGTCGATTTAGGGGCATTGAACCAAGTAATAGAAGATTATGTGGTCGAGCCATTCGATCACACCTTTTTAAACAAAGACATTCCTTATTTTGCCGAAGTTGTCCCAACTGCTGAGAATATCGCACTTTACATTGGTAATTTATTGCGATCGCATATTCAGGAATTGGGAGCTAAACTTTACAAAGTGAAACTGATTGAAAGTTCCAATAACTCCTGCGAAATCTACTGTACTGAGTCAGAATCAGATTCAGTCAGTGCAGCCGTGAATCAGCCAGTATTAGCACGGGTTTAGGGAGCGTCCCACTTTTTATTATTTATAAAAAGGTAAATAAAGTATGAGAAGGTAAAGAAATAATCTACGCGCTCGTGTTTCTGGAAGCCGTCATGACTGAAGAAGAAAACCAACTTTTAATCGAACACGCTCGTGCGATGCCTGCGGCGGGCTACGCCTACGCTAAAATACTCTACAAAGACGCTCCCATTGAGAAACTAACAAGCTTAGGGAAAATTGAAGAAGTAGTACGCAGTCAAATGCAGGAACATGTAATGCCAAAAGTAGGTGTTTTTTTATCGAAAATGTTACAGGAGAAAACACAGGACACAGACGAGAAATAAAAAGTATTATTGGAAAACTAGCAGTTACAAGTTCTGAAGCACAAAAGCTATAACTCAGACCACATAGCCAATTAAGCCCATATTTAGAGGCATGTTGTTTAAGAGCGAGTGCTTCTCTACGAGACGCTTCGCGAACGGTATCGTACCAACGTGCAGCAGAAGATGTAAAATATGCAACTGGGATAGAAGTATCAAAGAGTGTGCAACAGCGACTGGTACATAGTCAAAAGTTTGAATTTCCAGAAGTACAATCAACGGTTGAGGAGTTAAGTGTCGATGGTGGAAATATCCGCATCCGCACACCGATTGGAAAACCATGTGACTGGAAAGGTTATAAAGCTGTCCGCTTACACGAATTGCAGGCAATCGCTGCCTCATTCCAGGAAAATAATCTCGTAATTGATTGGGTTAACAACCAACCATTGGCTTCGACTCTCACATGTATTGGGGACGGACACGACGGAATTTGGAACATTATCCGCAAATTCCAACCCGAAGTACAGCGACGCGAAATACTTGATTGGTTTCATTTAATGGAAAATCTCTATAAAGTTGGTGGTTCTATGCAAAGGATACATACCGTCAAGGAGTTTCTCTGGAAAGGGAATGTTGATGACGCGTAGGCGTAGCCCGCCGAAGGCATCGCAACCTTTGCTAACTGCAAACTTAAACAAGCTGAGAATTTCTGTATTTACCTTGAGAAACATCGACACCGCATCGTTAATTACCAGTATTACCAAGCTGAGCAAATTTGTTCTATTGGCTCTGGTGCCATTAAATCTACTGTTAAACAAATTGACCGTCGGACTAAAATTTCTGGCGCACAATGGAAAATCGAGAACGTCCCTCAAGTTATTGCTCACCGTTGTGCCTACCTTAATCGATTAATCTTTGCTCACTAAATAAAAAGTGGGATGCTCTCCGGGTTTAGCTGTTCATGACTTGCCCCCACCACATCAGGAATCACATTGTCAGCATCGGAGAAAATAATTCCAGGGGCGATGTCTGACGACAAGCTGCTTTGTATCTACGCAGCTTTACCCCAGACCAGTTTCATCTGACCAATTGTTAAGAACTGTAACAATCTTGCCACAACTCGATTAATGATCCCAGTTAGGCGCTTTAGTCACAAATAATTCTCCATCAATAATCTCATAGCGATTTCTGCGTTCACGAAGTGTCTCGGAACGAGAATTGCTAGCGAATAGCTCTAGGTCAGCAGTCGTCCAACGCACTGGAGTTGTTTGCATAGAAACCCCCTAGCATTTTTCTAAATCATATTTTAAAAATACCGCCGCCGGGCGGAATGTCGCAAATAGCGATAAATGCCCCAGGCTAAAACTCCAAAAAAGAGATTTAGTAAAAAGCGACTAAATATAAACCACAAAATATCAGCATCAAAAAGCTTTGACGGACTCAAGGGACTTAAAATCCTGGCTAAGAGAAACAGCCCAAAAATAGCATTTCCACCCAGGATGAGGGCAAACAGCACTAAACTCCTCTGCCAGTAACGGCGCTGGGGTGTACGGTCTGAAATCAGGATAATTACAGGTTTACCTTGTACTTTTCCCAGCAATTGTTCCAGTCGCCAAAACATCCACAATAGAAATGGAAATAAACCATAGCTAAGAAAACGCAGGGGTAGTGAGTAACGCCAAGCACTAGATAGGACATTAACTAGCGCATGACAGATTACAGAATTTAGCCAAGTCTGAAAAATCAACTTTTTGTCTCGATTTAACCGAGTGTGGGAGGAAATATAGATTCCTAAGGCATATGCCCAAGGTGCAGAGAACATGGCGTGGACTGGTGTACCTATAGTCCGGTCAATAATTGATGCAGTATCGTGGAAAAGGTAAATCCAATTCTCTTCGGCAGTGAATCCGAGGGCAACCGCTACAGTAAATAGCAAAACGGTAGAGTGAAGTAATCGATACCTGCGTTGCAGATAGCAGGTTGGGACAACAACCGCTACCAACTTACAGCCTTCTTCAATTGGGCCTACTTCCACGATCTGCCGCAAGGCTATACCAAAAAGCGTAGACGCGCAGCGGCTTGTCGCCAGACATCGCTTAACCTGATGCCAGTCCCCAACCTTGTTGGCTACAATTTCAAAAATCCATTCGAGGCTAAGGGCTAAGATACCAGATATTGCCCCGATGATAAAGAACATCAGCAACCTTGACAGAGGTGGGGCAAATGGCACCCGACAATAGTAGTAGCCTAACAGCAGCAACGGTGGTATCGCTGCCCACAGCAGTAGAGAAAAATCAACCACTCACCTGAGCGATCACTGTACGGTGACGGTGGGTATTGTTGGTGATAGTGGGAGTTTGGAAACCCGCCTCAACAATAGTTTGCTCAATGTCCAAAGCAAAATATTCATCTAAATACGGTTCAGTACTTTTGAGCAACGTCAAAATGTAGGCTGGCATTTTCTTGTAAACTTCAGATTTGGGATTCATGTCCATGATTGCCAAGTAGCCACCTGGACGCAGCACGCGCCGCATTTCAGCAAAAATTTGTCGGGTTGCTGACTGGGGTAATTCGTGGCACATCAAGAAAATTGAGACTAAATCAAATGAGGCATCTGGTAGCCCAGTAGATTCAGCTTGGGCATGAAGCCAATTAATTTTAGCTTGACGTTGCCCAGCGCGGTAATTGGCAACAGCTAAGAAGTAGGGAGATAAGTCCAAGCCTGTGATTTTGGCATGGGGATAAATTTCTTGCATGGCAAAGGTACTCAAACCTACAGCACACGCCAAGTCTAGGATGTCTTGAGGTTGATTGGGAATTTGGGCTTTAAGGATATCGTGGTAACTTTGGCGCAGTTTAGCATCTCCTTCGGCTCCAGCATCCTGCCAAATTCCGGCATGGACAGTACGAGCAGCAACTTCTAGTTCCCAAGCGGCTTTCCAACTGAGGTCTCCACCTTCGTAGGCATGGAATGGCCGCAAGTAGTATTCTGGGTAGGAAAGCTGAGGATTTTCTACTTGAGCTAGATCAGCCTTCCAATCACGCGCCTGTAGTGTCTCGACTTCTTGCGTCCAAGGCACGCCAATTCTTTCGGCACGTTTAATCATCATTTGTCTAGCTTGATGCTTGGCTAGGTTAGCTAAAGGCTTGATTGCCAGTACCCCATTTACCAAGCGGGAAGCGAAGCCAGGAGTAGTATCTACAGCAGCGGTCATAAATTAATTTGCGTTTAACAGCTTTTTTTACTTATGACATACTTGCTGGACGGGAGTCTAGAAATGAATTGAATTGTATAACGGCAGTCTGCCTCCTTTGGCTTGCCCCAAGCAACAAATATTATAGAAGGTTGACATTTGGAGAGTAGCAAAGTTCTGAGAAAATGAGAATTATGCTAGTTTACATTTTGGAATTTTATTCAAGACTGGTAAAATTTTGATACTTAGCAACATTTGTCTCAACAGGGATAGCAAAAAGCTGAGTGCCATTTATAACAGTAAGTTAAGCTTATTGGAGTCAAATATGGCCAGAGCAAGAAGAAGAGCAAGTGGCTTTTTAAAAGATTTTCAAGATTTTGCCCTTAAAGGCAATGTAGTTGACTTGGCGATCGCTGTCATCATTGGTGGTGCTTTTGGCAAGATTGTTACTTCCTTTGTTGAAGATGTGATCATGCCATTGATTAATCCCTTGGTTAGTTTTACTGGCAAAGACTGGAGAACAATCACTATTAGTCCAGGAATCAAGATTGGTCACTTTCTTGGCGCAATAGTTGACTTTGTAATCATTGCTTTAGTTTTATTTGTAGCAATTCGAGCCTTACAAAAATTCAAGAGAAAAGAAGAAGTCGCCGATGAACCCTTGCCAGATCCTAACCTTGTAGCTCAAGAAAGATTGACTGGCGCGTTGGATAGACTCAACCAAACCTTGGAAACTCGGAATAATCAAGTTTTGTAAGTGGGGATTGGAGGGATAAGGGAGCAGGGGAGCAGGGGAGCAGAGGAGAATAATCAATACCTAATGTCCAATACCCAATACCCAATGCCCCATGCCCAATGCCCTACTTTGCAGTAGGCTTGAGAGCTAACAACATTTCTAATTCACTAGTAGATTTATCAGGACTAATAGCAGTAAAACCAATACCACGAATCGAATTCAGGATGGTAATGGTATCGGCGTTAGACGATACAAAACTATTGATTAGGGGCACAGTTTTAGTTTTATCCATATCCAGGTATAAATAACCACCATTGGGCCTTTGCAAAGAACCAGTAACGGCTTTGAAGACATCGCCATTGTCGAGAGATAGATTCTTGCGATCAGCAACTGCGTCAGCAATTGGGCCACCAAGAGCTACAAATACAGTATCTTGATCCAGCCAACCATGTGCCAATAAAGCTCCCTGTCGGGGAATTTGCCATTCAGTTACGTCTTTCCCACCGATATTTCTGTTGGCGACGTTGATTTGTTGGTTTTTGGCAAGAGTATCCAATTTTGTTAAGGTGGCTTCGGCAGTTTTGCGATCGCTAGTGTCAAATACTAAAGCACCTCCAAAACCAACAGTTGCTAACACCCCTTGATTAGATGGAATCGCACCAAAGGCGAATTCCCCATTCATCCAACCAAAAATATCCTTATCCAGGTCTATATTGACAAATTTAAGTTGTCCTCGCACTTGTTCCAAAGCTTGCTTCATTTCTGGATAATCTTTTGACTGTTCTACTAGCGCTTCCCAGCTACGGCTGATGCCGTTTCCGCTAACCAGAGCAAAGGTATCAGTGGGAAATTGCCCCACTATATTTCCCGGACTTGATTGATACTGAAATTTATTTAGTTGCGGATCTAAATTGGCGATCACTTTTACCCGCACTCCCGCATCATCAACACCAACACCCGCCACCACAGATTTTATCTGCTTCAGTTGCGCCAAGGCTTGTGGAGGTAACTGCTTTGCCTGCGGACTTGCGGCTGCTAATTGCTGTACCATCCCTGCATAGTCTGGTACATAAATTTGGGCGAGGCTGTTTTTGACATCCACTCCTTTGTTGAGAATGGTGCTGGCACCTTCTTTACTGGCAAAAGAAGACTGTCCCTTAAAGGTGTCAATTGCTTTTTCTACAGCTTGCTTTTGGGGGGCTAATACCAAGTGACTATTATTTAAAGCTACGCTATATGTCGGCTTGCCATTTTCTGTAGTTTCGATAATTTTTTGACCTTGGTAGTCAGATTCCTGGAATTTTACCCCTTTTTCTGACTTCAATTTATTAGCAAAATTCAAGGCACTGAGTTTATCCTTAATTCCCACCACCATCAGGATATTTGGTTCCTGCTGTAAATTTGTTGGTACATTAGGTGCTCCAGAGGGCACGTTTAACTGTGCCGATTTCACAGGATTTGGTGGCAGTACAGCAATCATTACACTACCAGCCCAAGGCTTTATGTCTTTTTCATAAGAAACGTTACTGCCACTGAATATTTGCTTATTGAAATCTTCCAGACTTTTTGCCACTAACTTTTGTGCTTCTGGAGTGCCAAACTGCTGTAACTTTGCCCAACCTTGAGAGTCAGTAGTAATATAAGTTGCCATCAACGCTGTTGAAGGTACTACTTTAGCACTGCCTAGAGCGTCTGAGCTACCTCCTGATGGGCCTTTAAAATACGTATAAGCCGCTATACTTCCTGCTACAACTACAGCAGCGCCAATAGCAGGAATGAAAAGCTTTGATTTACTTTCGGGCATTTTATTATCCTCTTTTGCTCAGATTGTCACCGAGATTTATACAAGTGTCATTGTAGAGTTTTCGGATTTATTAATAATTTCCGCTCATTGATCGGTATTTACTGATAAAATTAGTAGTCCTATAAGTTAGCGGTCTAAAATTACTCTCAAAAATACTTCAATGGGATGAGGAGCGAATCCGCAAATGATATGCTGTTCATTTCAAACAAAATAGCCTGTTCAACAGAGGCAAGCTATCCTAAGTTATAAGAATAATTAGGAGTATTTGTACTTAATGAGAATCTATCGAGGTGTAAGAGACTCTTGACTCGATGACAAAAAAGTGCAAAACATCAGCAAAAGTAGATGCGGGAGGGATATGGAAAAAAGTTCAAGGATCGGCAGCCGACGTTCGGAAATTCGGGTGAGATTAATTTCAATTCCCCAATCGCAAAGGGGAGTCCTCAATTGATTTGGGAAATATAGACACCGCTTTTTGCTTAACTACATCCAGCCAAGCCAGACTTTTCAGGATTACAAGGTCAGTAAGGATCAATGTCGAAGTTCTATTTTGATACAGATAATAACGCACACAAACCTTTTGAGTTACCGGGAGCAAGACCACACTACAACCCCGATCGCCCCGGACAGGTAGAGCATATTTTTCTCGATATCAGCTTGGATATTCCCAAGCAAAGCTATCAGGGCAGTTGTAGCATTCGCCTCTTACCAATCCGTAATGGCATTGATCGTCTGACTTTGGATGCTGTCAACCTGAATATCGAGTCTGTGCAGGTGGACGAGGTGGCACAAAATTTTGACTACGATGGGGTACAGCTTTCCATCCAACTTTCTGAGGCGACCCAGATTGGTAAACGCTTGCTGATTGCGATCACCTACTCGGTGACAAAACCGCAACGCGGTATTTATTTTATTCAACCAGATAAGCATTACCCAAACAAACCTACTCAAGTTTGGACTCAGGGAGAAGACGAAGACTCTCGCTTTTGGTTCCCCTGCTTTGACTATCCAGGACAACTGTCTACTTCGGAAATTCGTGTCCGCGTTCCCAACCCTCTCGTGGCGATTTCTAACGGCGAATTGATTAACACTACAGAAGATGGTGATTACAAAATCTACCATTGGTCACAGCAACAAGTTCATCCTACCTATTTAATGACTTTGGCAATAGGTGACTTTGCCGAAATTCAGGATGAGTGGAATGGTAAACCAGTTACCTACTACGTAGAAAAGGGACGGGAGGAAGATGCTAAACGCAGCATGGGAAAAACTCCCCGCATGATCGAATTTTTGAGCCAAAAGTATGGTTATCCATATCCTTTTCCAAAATACGCCCAAGTTTGCGTCGATGACTTCATCTTTGGCGGTATGGAAAATACCTCCACAACACTGTTAACAGATAGATGCTTGCTAGATGAACGCGCTGCCTTAGATAACCGCAACACTGAAGCTTTAGTCGTTCACGAACTCGCGCACCAGTGGTTTGGTGATTTGGTGGTGATTAAGCATTGGTCTCATGCTTGGATTAAAGAAGGGATGGCTTCTTACTCTGAGGTGATGTGGACAGAACAGGAATATAGTCTAGAAGAAGCAGCTTACTATCGTTTATTAGAAGCTCGTCGTTACTTAAGTGAAGATAGCAGCCGTTATCGCCGTCCAATGGTAACGCACGTTTACCGAGAAGCTATTGAACTTTACGATCGCCACATCTACGAAAAAGGATCTTGTGTCTATCACATGATTCGGGCCCAGTTGGGAGATGAATTATTTTGGCATGCAATCCAAACATTTGTCCAAGATAATGCTCATAAAACCGTAGAAACAGTAGACTTACTTAGGGCAATTGAAAAAGCAACCGGACGTAATCTTTTATTCCTCTTTGACCAATACGTTTATCGTGGTGGTCATCCCGATTTTAAAGTAGCTTACTCTTGGGATGGGGATGCTAATTTAGCAAAAATTACAGTAACTCAAACCCAAGCTGCTGAAGGTACAAATGGCAGTAAAGATTTGTTTGATTTAAAAATACCTATTGGTTTTGGCTATACCCAGCAGGAAGAAGTCAGGAGTAATGGAAAACTCAGCACTTCATTCTCAGCACTCAAAACTTTCACCGTCCGGGTAAATGAACGCGAACAAAGCTTCTACTTTCCCCTAGAGAATAAGCCCCAATTTATCAACTTTGATGTTGGAAATAATTACTTAAAAACAGTAGCATTGGAATATCCAATCGCGGAGTTAAAAGCACAGTTAGAATTTGATCCCGACCCGATTTCGCGTAGTTATGCAGCAGCAGCTTTGGCGAAAAAAGGTGGGCTAGAAGCAATCAAAGCACTGTCTGCATCGCTAAAAAATGACCCATTGTGGGGTGTGCGTGTGGAAGTAGCAAAACAACTAGCCCAAATCAATTTAGATCAAGCCTTTGATGGCTTAATTGCTGGGTTAAAAGATAAAAATGCTTATGTGCGACGAGCTGTAGTAGAAGCACTTACTCAATTCAAAACTGCTGAAAGCTATAAAGCTGTGAGAGGGTTAGTGCAAAAGGGCGATCCCAGTTATTACGTGGAAGCAACAGCTTCTTATGTTATCGGGGCGATCGCATCGGCAAACTTGGAAGAAAAACCCAAGGAAGACAAGGTATTAAAGCTGTTGAAATCGGTTTTAGAAGAAAAGGCGGGTTGGAATGAAGTTGTGCGGAGTGGGGCCATTACTGGTTTAGCTGAATTCAAAACTTCGGAAACAGCCTTAAATCTGCTAATCGAATACACCAAACTTGGTGTACCACAATCTCTACGTTTAGCCACAATTCGCGCTTTAGGAAAGATTTCTGTAGGTCAGAATCCGGTTAATTTGGAACGAATTTTAGAAAAATTAACAGAACTAGCTAAAGAAACCTTCTTTTTAACGCAAGTGGCGGTAGCAGCAGCATTAGGACAAATGGAAACACCCAAAGCAGTCAGGATTTTGCGATCGCTAGCTGAACAAGCAGTCGATGGGCGTGTACTTCGCTATGTTGAAGAAGAAATTTCTAAAGTGCAAAAGAATATTGGTTCAGAAAAAACCCTGCGTC
Source organism: Nostoc sp. (assembly GCF_036917195.1). Taxonomy (GTDB): domain Bacteria; phylum Cyanobacteriota; class Cyanobacteriia; order Cyanobacteriales; family Nostocaceae; genus Nostoc. The sequence goes on along the minus strand of NZ_JBALDG010000091.1, from coordinate 781 downwards.
AATTGCGTGAAGATTTCGACCAACTCAAACAACAAAACCAGGAATTAAGAAGCCGTTTAGAAAACTTGGAGGCTAAATCTAAATAGCACTACATGATAATTAAAAGTAGCTAATTGGTAATTGGTAATTGTGGCAAAACCACTACCAATTATCAAATTTATAGCAGTCCTAAATGATAATTATGTTATGAGTCGCGGGTTGATTCATCCACCTAACTATACATTTTGTCTTGCAAGAAACCGAACAGATATAGGACTTACGCAAAAAACCTCTCAAACTCTTATTCTTCCGTGTCGCGCCAGTTGCTTCTCCCTACAGCCCTTTGGGCATCCTACGGCAGGCGTTAGCCTCTCCCAATGTGAGAAGGGGAGACGCGCAAGGGACAAGTCTCTTAACCGCAAGGGCGCACTGGCTTCTCTGCGTCCTCTGTGGTAGCCTGTGGCAAGCCGCTTTGCGTCTACGATTTTCTATTACCTGTGCGTAAGTCATGATACCATTTCTTTGTGAGGCTACGCCAAATTTTCTTGGCTTCTTATTTGTTTATTTATTTCTTTCTTTGTGTCCTTTGCGTTCTTTGCGTTCTTTGCGGTTCGTTCGTCATATATGGCGCATCTTCATACAGAATTAGTATGAAATAGATCACCTGACTTACACTCGTTCTATGCGCCTTTTGGCTTCGTTGAAACTAATAGACTTGTCGCTAAATAAGAATAAAAAATTATGAAATGCTATTGTGGATTTCACTCTGGCAATTTATGCAGCCATCAAGTAGAAATTCCAT
>NZ_JBALDG010000090.1:0-40244 GCF_036917195.1 Nostoc sp. | reverse complement strand
CCAGGTGAGGAATGATCTTAATCCGAGTACGAGGCATCGCTGTACACCGATTTTACTTCCCTTAAATAATACTATCTATTGCAACTTGGTATTATCTAGTTGCCGTTGAACAGCTTCAATAAAGTTATTAGAGTCTTGGAACCCTTTAATTACTACTAATCTTGAATAGACACTTTCTGAAGAAATTACCGATTTGTAGTCAGGAATATCTAGTTGATAAAAATTTTGACCTAAATGAAAAGCTTGACCCGCTAAATAAGGATAAATTAAAGGAATTTGTTGATGATAAATCCGAATTTTTAGACGAGATTGAGCAGTGAGTTCAAGCAAATTGTTCCTGGTCGGTATTCCAGCAATCGGATGAATCCCAATAGACTTTAGTTCGTGAAGGCTAGGACAAATACTCGACAAAGCACTATAGACAACATAACCATTATCAAGAGGAATCGGTGCGCCTCTTAACTTAAACGTCAAGTCTACATATTCCTCACTGTGAAGTGATATGGCTGCCATAAACGGGAATTTCGAGAAAAATTTAAAGATGTCAGAGTTGGTTTAATACATCAACATCCTCTTGTGCAAAGTTGTCCTCATTGTCATCGCCAACTACTTTGGTGAGAGTGGCAATCCAGTTTAGGCTATTATTCTCAATTTTCTCACTGGTTAGGAGGATCTTCTAATACTCCAGTAATTACTCAGAACAGATGGATAGCCGAAAGTTTCTATCCCATACCAGCATAAACCGCTTCTGCTGCATTCTAAAAAAATCCGGCACTTTCCTGCTTTCTATCCTTGATTGGACTCACGGCAAGCTTATCCTTCCAATTTGGACTGACGGCAAAGTTATGGTTCCAAACTGTCAATTTCATCCAAAATTCGCTGACGCAAGAATGAGGGTTCTAGTGTTGTTGACGGCAAAGTTATGGTTCCAGTAGCGGCAAAGTTATGGGTAAAGTCACACCTATATAAGGTATGGGCGGGTTGTATTTAATGGTAGATCAACTCGCCCATATACTTTTGTATTGGCTCTGATTATTAAGACTAAGTAATTTCACTTAACTCCTTGATGAATTATTAAACAATTTATGTTTAATACTTTATTTATAGTCCGAGTTTATCAAATTTGTGTAAAAAGATTACTGAATCTCTTAAGAATAGATTGATGCTACTGTTCACCAAGGTTAAGCTGGTAATAATATGAACAGGAAGCTTTTTTGTCCTGATAACTGGAATGAGCGCTAATAGTTTATCAATTAGTCAGCAAGATCCCGATTATGTTACGTCTAACTCTAAACAGCTAAATGTGCAAATTGCACAAGAGGAGGTTTATAGCTTCTTCGTCGAAATTGCCAAAAAATTGCCGCCAGATGATGTTTTACGGGAATTCAAAGGTTTATTTATAGACGGTGTTGATTCACAGTATTCCCATTCAATACCTGGGATATACAGCATTTTTTTAGATAATAATGAAAAAGAGTACTGTAATACACTTAAGCGGTGTATCTACATAATAATTAATAATTGGAAAACCAATAGAAAAGACAAATATATCCAAAAATTAGTTAATATATTTGTTCATGAAAGTCGGAAATTAGATACCAATGATTTTCTAGGGAGAAATATCCGTAAAAGCTGGCTCAAAAATTTTATATCCAGCAAAGATTACCAAGAAATAAAATTATTTGCTACTAAACATGAGGAATTATCTAAAGGTCATTGGGCTAATCGCTACACTTCTTATTTATTAATTGATCAATCTGTTAATGAGAATAATTGCCGAGAGCAACAAGAGGCTGCTAGAAGGCTTTATAGACAGATAAAAGACAAATATAAGTTTGAACTAGCAATGTATATTGCTCGTTCTCAATCTGCTGTCTCAACCACAGCCCGCTACAAAAATCCCAGTGTTTTGGGAGATAATGTTCTGCATTTAATAAAAACAATTGTTTTAAAAAAGGGTATATTTAGCCATGAAAATATTGCCAATATATTTATCAAACAAACTCAAAATCAAACTCTTAAAGAATTTAAAAAAAGTATAGATAAATATCTCTTTTTTTCTGGAGATAATCAAGAATTAGTCGGGAATTTGCGGCAGCAGTTTGCAGAGAAGTTATCCTTATGGAAGGAAAATTATAATCAAGAAATTATCACTAAAGAATTATTCCTGAGAACCTGTAATCGAGTGATTGATTGTTTGACGACAGAAAATGGTAAAGAACCTTCGTCATTATTTATATTATTGGTTACTCCAGGTCACTCTCTAACATTGGTGATTATACTGCTAAAAACTATTTTGATTTCTAGAAATTCCCGCAGGCATTTAGAACTTAGGATTGCTCATCTAATTCGTTATTACGAAAAATATCCTGAAGATGAATGCAAGTGGATAATCAATTTTATCGAGATTTTTAATATTACGTTTGCAATTTATGCAGAAAACGTAGAATACAACTTGATTAAGATGAAAGAAGAAGATCAAAGCAGTAATTTCCAGTTGAATCTGGATGATTATCGTGTATTTTCACAGATGAAGGTAGATAGACACAAATGAGTGTCGCCTGATTCATGATTTAGCAAGGCGTTCGTCTAACCAAGCCAAAGCAGCACCGGCAGTTTCAGCTAAAATACTGATGAGGCGATATAGAGCGATCGCACTAAATACTAAGGCGGCTGGAAAGTGGTGTCGTAAAAGTTCATATGCAGTCGCTTCAAACACACCTAACCCACCAGGCGCCCCCGGAATGATAAACCCTAACAACCAAGCGCAACTAAAAGCCCCTAACAACAAAGGAATTTGATTCACACTCAATGAACCCAGGGCGAACATAGTTAATATAAACCCAGTTCCACGTAGTCCCATAAAGCCCAATTCTCCTAACAAAGGTCGTAAAGGGTAGCTTTTAAGACTGAAGGGAACAGTTGGCTCAGTGGTAGCAGCAGACTTTTTTGCTTTCAATCTGTATAAAAAGCGAATAAGTGGGTTTAAAAACCAAGGATGAATCGCACAAAGGACTACAGCTAAACTCAGCAATTGTAATATTTGCAGAACAAGGGTAGTATTAGCTGCTGCAAATTGGCTACTGCATAGGACAATGATGATTAAAGCAGCCGCTAGCATCAGTAGCGGTTCCAGCAAAACGCTTAAGGTAGCTGCACCAGCAGAAATATTGGCATTTTTTGCTGCCATAATTCGCCCGTAGTGATGCCAGATATTACCTGGCAAATACTTAGCTATGTTCGTTTTTAGGTAAACTTGGATGAATTGGGGAGATGATACAGGTTGATTTAACTCTTGCAGAATCCAAGTCCAGATCCAGCCAGCCCAAGTATGTGCCAGTAAAGTGACGCCTGTTGCGATCGCCATAATTGCCCATCCTACCCCATCAATGCGGATAGCAATCACTTCAATCCAATTATCCTTCAGAGCTTTGCTTAAAAAAAACAGCGTTCCGCCCAAAATTATCCAGCGTAAAAATTGCTTCATGAATTTAGTAATTTAACAGTTAGAGCAACAAGGGCTGAATACCTCAACTATTACAGTACATCAGCTACTTATCTAAAGCTTTTGAAGGATTAAACAGGTTGATGTAGTTTTTTTTACGAAAATTATATTACTTTATTTTATATCTCTCTATAGTTAGATAAAAATATTCTATTATTACTAATTAAAATGTGGCCTGCGCTAGAGGTAAAGTTAATTTTATTATTCATATCCTTAATAGAGGTTATCGAAAGTGAGCAAACCAAGACAAGCACAATTTGCTGACCAATCCAATGGTTCAGTAAACTATTAGCTGATTAATATTTTGGTAAGGAGGATTACATGAACACTGTGAGAGTATTCTTGAAAAAAATAAGATTGCGCCAGATATTAACTATCTTTTTCGCTGGACTATTATTAATAGTTAGCACTGCTTGTAGTGGGGCAAATGCTCAAGGTGCAAATCCACAAAATCCTGCTGTGCAAGCTGGCGGAGCAAACAATCCTTATAAGAATGGTGGAGACAATTATACCAACAACCAAATGTCCACCGATCCGAAAATAACAAATCCAAAAGCCCATCAGGGACGTGACGAAGCTAGCTTACAATCAAGTTCACAATTGTTGATTGCTACAAATAGAGAATCCCAGATACTTTATCCTAGTGGCGAGACACCAGCGGATCGAGTCAACAGAGAAGCAGAACTGCCAATCATCACAGATAAAGACTTCCAACAACCTGAACCAGGTGGTTTGATTCAGAATGAATCAAATGTAGGCGAACGGGTTAAAGATCGTCTTGAGACTGTAAAAGAGGCTGTTGAAGAAGCTTCCGGCTTTTTGAATAAATCAGATGCCGGTACAAGACCTGAATTACAAAAAAATCCAGCATTAGGCAGATAGAACCCTTATTTTGTCTTAATGTTTGGCATTTTAAATCAATCCAAATGCTATCTTGATTGAAGTTTAACTTAGTCACGAAAATCCCAGGAGTTAGAAGTATGAAAAAAGCAATGAATTGGCTGAAAAACATTCGTCCCTTGAAAGTTTTAACTGTTTTTTTAGCAGGAATGTTCTTATTTCTGACACAAGCTTGTGGTGATCCAGGAACAGCAACACAGCCACCAAAGCCTGAGGCTCAATCACCTTATTCCAAACGATATGATCCCACAAAAGATTATCCTCTCTCTTCTCCTGCTGGTGGAATAAATAACTTTAGTGATGTAGATCCTAGAGCAAAAGATGAAAAGGCAGCGAATGACAGAGGTGATGCGATGGCAAAAAATGCTCAAAGGAATGTTGACGAGAAAGGGGTTAACAGTCCAGGGGAATATGGCCGAAATTACAAGGAAGGTACACCCCTTGGTGAACGAGTGAAGAACCTGGGTGAAGATATCGGCAGTTCAGCTGAAGAAGTTCGCAAAGGTGTTGTTAAGGGAACTCAGCGAGGAATTGAAAATATTAAGGGCAATACCCAGAATGCTGCTGATGACGTGACAAAAAATGTTCAGCGTGGGGCTGAGGATGCTGGTAAAAATGTTCAGCGTGGGGCTGAGGATGCAGGAAACGCAGTGAAGAGAACAGTTAAAGACGTTGATTGAAATTAGTTATTCAATCTCCTGCAAAAATATGAAAGCGCCCATAGACTAAAGTCTGGGGCTACTCAAGCAAAGTCTGCGTAGGCAGGCTTTGCTTGGTTTTTAGACTAAAGACGTTTCCTGTCTTCTGCAAAGAAGTTAAAGCAAAGCATTATCCCATCTGGATTTTGAAGATGAGGGTTCCCACCTAGTAGACTGTGGCGTCAGTTTGCCTACCTTTAACAAGGGATTATTGCCCCAAATCTTGTTCATTGAGATGGTAGCTGGATTTATTCCGTATTGTACTATACCCTGCGCGAAGGTTGGGATTGGATCGTTATTTCCTAAAAATTCAGCATTTAATAGAGTTTTGAGCATAAAGAAACTTGACATTATCAAAAGAAAATTGATAATATTAATGACCTTGATTTTTGTGTTATACTAAGAAACACTGCAATTGTTGAGCAAGGAAAATATAGTAATATATTTTTCCTTTAGCTAAACAAATTCTTGGGCGAGGTTGGTATTAATTGAAAATTCAAGCGTTAGATGTCAAGGCTGGCGATCGCATTATTGCTTACTGCAACAACAAAATGCAAACCTGCAAGGTAAAACGCATATTAGATCCTGGTGAAGCTAATATCACACTATCAGTATTCACTTCTGAGAATTATCGTGGCTGCTCAGTTTCATCTATAGTCCGCTTTCGGAGCAACGCTTTAGTTGATTTAGTAAGTTAAAAATCAAGAAAACATTCAATATCAAAAATATCTTTAGCTCTTGTCTAGCCTCAAATTGGATATTATTCTTATTAAAGGTGCGATGCCTGGGGCGGCCTACGCCTACGCACATAGAAATCCGTTAATTGTGGCTAGATGATTTTTCAGAAAATTGCCCTCACGCTATACCCGTGTAGACGAAAGTTTTTCAACAAACTAAATAGAATGCTCATGCGCCATCAATAAATGCAAGAGTTAGGCACAAAGTAACTAAAATTGTGCTTAGTTTATAGTAGTCTGTCAATTTGAAATTGATGGTTAAGCAAGTTCCTAGTAAAGACTTTAGTCATTATTTTCCAAGCGCTAAAGTGCTTACTATGAACCCTAAAAGCTAGCTTGACAAAGTATTAGAGAATATATAAAATTTCTGAGAGGAAAAATTGGAAGTGTGATGGCGAAAAGCGATTAGAGTAAGCGCATATCAAATGCTGTTGACAAGCGGGTTTAGAGACATGATTATGTTTTCAGAAGCAAACAGCGAGAAGAGTCAGCATATATTAGACTCTTCTGAGTCCTTGTATCCAGCCTAATTGAGATGCTCTTACCCAGACAAAGCGATCGCCTACGGCGATGTCTAACGACAAGCCGCTTTGGGTCTACACTTTACTAGGATTACCCTCCAATTGATGGCTTTTATTAGTTCTTTTTCACATCACGAGCCATGTTGAGGAAGTAGTCGTCAAGTTTGGCATTAGGACGACGGCGGTTAGTGGTAGGAATTTTAGCAGTGTTATCCTGATTCGTTTCAATTGGCTCTTTTGCAGAAGCTTGCTTTATGCCTTGCACCTGATCAGATTCCAAGAAATAATCAGACTTAGTAAATCCGAACAGTTTGGCAAAAAAACCAAATAAATTTCCGACGAAATTGGAAAAACTTTGGAATAAAACACCAAACAAGCCTTGAAGACGAAGGAACAAGTTCCGAACAATTTGAGTTAAACGAAACATAACAGTACCCTCTATGATTGCCTATTATCATTGTGACTTAATTTGAATAAGAGGAATGGTGCTATACCAAAAATCTACCAGGCGTAGGCGTAGCCCACGCTAGAACACTGTGGCGTCAGTTTGCCTATTTTTATAAGGGTTAACTTTGCTCAAGTTTTAGAGAGCAACGAGAATTTATTACAGGTTACATTTGAAACATTTATATTTGGCACTACTAACTCTATAACTGCGTCAACTATCTTGTAGCTAAATTACTGTATCAGTTTTCCTGGTGTAGCAATTTAACGTTGATATGGAATGAAATATAACCAATTAACCTCATTTAGTAAGCAGCAGTAATGACAACTCAGTTTTGGGAAAAAAGCATAAAAATTAATGCTACTCTAACTAACTTACTATTTAACCCTGTGCGTAGACGCTTACTTCAACATAGGAGTAAGCTACGCAAAGCGTCTGATAGAGTTGCGGTGAGACAGCGCTGCGGGAGGGGAGCCAGTGCGTTGCGGGGGTTCCCCCCGTTGAAGCATCTGGCGTTTTCCCTCCGCAGGCGACTGCGAACCCAAAGGGCTTGTCGCCAAACATCGCCTTTTATTCGTCAAGGTTGGTGGCTTTTAAGGAAGCGTCTGCTGCCATTATTATGTCTGATATCGTTTGTTGCTGTATTGCTACTTAACAGCTTTGCCCCTGCTGTTGCCCAACTACCTCCTCAACCTCGTCAGGAAATTCGGGGGGTGTGGCTAAGTGGTAATGATTTTAACATTTTCCGAAATCGCTCACAGGTGCAAGCAGCTATGAGCCAACTGCGGCAGTTAAACTTTAACACTGTTTATCCAGTAGTGTGGAACGATGGTTATACACAATATCCCAGTGCCATCATGCAAAAAATGGGTATCCCCTTCTTCTTTAAGGGAACAGATGGACAAGATGTGATTGCAGACATTATCAGCCAAGCCCGCAGAGAAGGGCTACTAGCAATACCCTGGTTTGAATTTGGTTTCATGGTTCCCCTAACTTCGGAACTCGCATCCCAGCATCCAGATTGGCTGACACAAAAGCCGGATGGGACTCAAACTTCAATTAGTGCTGCGGGTGAAGTAGCGTGGTTGAATCCGTTTCACCCGGAAGTGCAAAAGTTTTTCACCGAACTCGTGATGGAAGTCATTACTCAATACGATGCTGATGGCGTTCAATTTGACGATAATACGAGTTTACCTGTGGATTTTGGTTACGATAAGTACACAATTAGTCTATATACTCAAGAAACTGGGAATCCTCCTCCACCTAATCCCCAAGCCCAAGCATGGATAAAATGGCGGGCAGATAAAATCACGGCATTCATCGTAGACCTCCAGCAAACCGTGAAAGCGCGAAAACCGAATGCTATCTTCTCAGTTGCTCCTAATTATTATGATTTCGCCTACAAGCTGCAACTGCAAGACTGGCTCAACTGGGTACGGTTGGGTATTGTCGATGAGTTAGTCATGCAAGTGTACCGTAATGATTTGGAAAGTTTTATTGCTCAAATTACCCGCCCAGAAATTTTAGAAACAAAACAAGTCATCCCAACTGGTATCGGTATTATGGCGGGGTTACGAAATCGTCCAGTTTCCATATCACAAATTCAATCCCAGGTAGAAGCAGTGCAACAACGCGGTTTAGGTATCGGCTTTTTCTACTACGAAAGCCTTTGGGATATCGCATCTGAACCAGTAGCACAACGCCAGTCAGCATTTGCGGCTCTTTTCCCAAACCCAGCGTTGCGCGACATCTCTCAAAATATACCCCGCAAGCCAACTTTTGATACCATATCCCTACCTTTATATCCAAAACCTTCCCTTGGTCAACGTGTTCGCGGCTATTTTCTAGAAATGGCGATCGCAGGTGGTCAGCCAAAGCGTATCTTATTAGATACAGGTTCAGCAGGGCTGCGAGTTCCCAAAGAGTTTTTAGGTAATGCTCCAATCCGCAGAACGGGACAAAATATCAAGGAGGTATTAAGTGATGGTACTATCCTGGAGGGAGAATTAGTTTATACTAATGTTCGGTTTGGTTTGCTTCCCGCAGCAGAACCCGTTCCGGTGCAGATTGTTACTAGTCGCCAATGTACTGCCCAAAAGCCCAATTGTTCAGCAAAGAGTGGTGTGCCATTTTCTGGTATTATCGGCGTCAACTATTTTGAAAAGTCACTTCCCTATAATCCGTTGAGAAAATTACCAGGCAATCTGAGTAACGGATTTATTGTGATTGGAAATGGTGGTAGTAACAACAATGGTAGTTTAATTCTCGGTTTGACTGCCAATAATCAAGCAGGTTTCAAAATGGCTGCTTGGAGTAAACAAAGCGAAATTAATGGTGTACCCGGTAACAGATGGGACTCTCAACTGAGCAAAGTTTGTTTAACTATTGCTGGGAGTTCTGCTAAAAATCTTTGTAATGGCAAAATGCTCACTGATACCGGAACTATTAATGGTTGGACTGAATTCAAGTCAGCTTCCACAGCAGGTAAACTCAAACCAGGAGTATTACGTTCAGCAAATGCTCTGAAACTAGCAATTAATAGCATTTTTGATTACAGCCTGACACCAGGAACCCGCGACGGATTTAATCGCTGGAATTTGAGTATCTCGCCACAATCAGAACTTGCTACATTTGTAAATACTGGCATCGCATTTTTTGATAAATACGATGTCCTCTTTGACCAAGTTAATGGAAGACAGGGTTTTCGCAGTCGGCAGTAAGAGGAATTAGCAAAATACAGATAAAGCGATCGCACCTTAGCACTTATTTGCTTAAACTGAGTAACCCAGCTACTTGAAAACTTTGTCTATATATGCTAAGGCAAATTATTTGGATCGATACCTTGAGATTGTAAGTAGGCAATTAGCCGTTCTTTTTGCTGACGTTCCTGCTCGGCGCGTTGACGTTCCTGTTCAATTTGTTTTACTGCCCAAGGTAACAAATTACCTGTCTTATCCCACCAGCGCAACCAGTAACCGGTTCTAGCTTCTTTTGTTCCTTGCCAAGTTCCCAAAAATAAACCCATTGAATCAATCCAATGACGGCCATTTTCGTCAAGTTGCTGCAACTCGTAGCGCCTGTTTTCGAGTTGATAAAATTCTAATAAACCGCCATTTGGGTCAAAAATCACGTAAATTGGGACTTGAAGAATCTGCTCGTTAAAAAACCATTTTCCTGGTGGATAGGTTCGCTTAAAAGAGTATTCTCCACCCTCACTGTCAGATAGAAATTCCATTACAATTGCTGGAATATCACCCTCTAAATTGGGTGTGTAGCTTTTGCGTTCTCCTAAAACTTCATTTACCGATGGCACATAAACCCAGTCAGGTGCTTTCGCCACAAACTGACCGTTTATCGTCGCACAAAGTCCAAAATTTGAGGCGATTAACATCTGGGGTTGGATGAAACCACTTATCTCAAGGCTTTCGCGCAAAGCACCAGCTAATAGTGGCTGACCTGTATTTTCCACGGGTTCATCCTCTAACTGAAAATCTGCCGGCAACGCTTCCCAAGAGATTATCAGTTCTGTTGAAGATTTAGCTTCACCAAGTTGGGTTGCCATAAACACCCCTTTTTATTGATTTGTCTTTATTTTATGGGCGATCGCAGTTTGAGATACAATCGCACAGTAGTAAAACACAAAAAACCTCGGCGAAACTAACCAAGGTTTGAGAGAGAAGTACGAATGACGATGAGATACAGCGATACCAAAATCGAAAAATCTTAACTAACGCTAAAACCAACCAAAACTAAAGTAGTGACAATTAAAGTTGCAAAAAGACCCTGTAAAACGTATTTACGTTGTTCCCAAATTGCTGGATATTCGGCGTAGTGTATCTTGGGTTCAGCTGCGTAGTTATTCAGAATGCCGTCTTCATTGGTGGTGGTGTACATAGTTTTTTCTCTTTTTTGTTTACTTATGTAACTAAATTTAACAATATTGTTACAAAAGGTCAATATGACTTGACAAAAAAATATTTATGACTTATATAAAAGTTACTTATCATGGATGGGGGATTTAGGCGAAGCTGCCCCAGCCAACGAAAGCGCCATATCTATTGACTCACCCCTATACGTTTACGCAATTTTTTAAATTGCAAAATCTAAATTCCAAAATGGTATAAAAGAGTAGAGACACATTAGCACGGCGATTTCGCGTCTCTACTGGTAATCACATTTAGCACTCCATCTGTTGCAATCATTTTTGGATCAAGTAAAATCTACATCTAATTCTTCATCACTGCATCCAAAAGCACATTGGCATCAAAACGGACTACATCGGTGCAAGGTAGCCCAGTTTCTGCTATTGTTTGAGCGATGCTTTCCTCAGCCGCAGACTCATCTAGATGGGCTGTGTTAAGGGCTATACCCACTACAGGAACACTTCCAAAAGTACCACCAGCACTAGCAACAGTTTCATAAAGCTGAATTACCTTTGGTAAAGGTGGAATTACTACATGGGGATGATTACGTACATGAACTTGTCCCGCCCGATGTACTAACACCAGTTGAGTTGGTTGCGAACCACGGATTAGGGGTAGAGTTGCTGTTGAACCAGGATGTAGCAGTGAACCTTGTCCTTCAATGTGCAGGATGTCGTGGTTTTTGCCATAGCGCATGACTATCTGTTCCACAGCACCAGCGGCAAAGTCTACCCGCACGGCATCTAAAGCCACGCCGTCCCCTTCTAACATTACCCCAGTTTGACCAGTGGCGAGGAATTTAGAACTCCAGCCCCGTTGTTTTGATGCCCAATGTAACTCTAGGCTGGTTGACATTTTACCGATCGCCATGTCGGTTCCGACTGTCAACACCCTCTGACACGGGAGGGTGCGAGCTATCCCACTAGCAACACTTATGTTAGGCGGCTCTTTGCGGACATCCCAAATTAGTTGCCCTGGTTTGAGCAGTGCATTTAATTCTGGGATGCTTGCCATTGGTGTATGTAAACCATTCACCAACGACATCCCAGCTTGTAGAGCGTCTTTGATTTCCAGCCAGTAATCATCTGGTACAGCGCCACCTCCTGGGGCAATGCCTATTACCAAGACTTCTGGCTTGTACTCAAGGGCTGCGGCTACCGATGCCACAATTGGTACATCACGCTTGATACCTGTTAATTCTGGTAGGGATTTGCCAGCACATTCGCGATCGATTACGGCTACGATTGGGGCTTCACTGTAACGTAAAATTGCTAGCCCTGTTTTGCCGTGATATCCGCTAATTCCCTCATGCAGCAAGATAGCTACTCGTTGATTAAGTGGTAATCGCACTGTGTTGTACCCCCAAACCTGGTAAATCGTTTGGCAAAACTTTCCCTTCTTTTAGCAATGCACCCGTAAAGGGATCATCGATTAAATTAAGGTGACTGTCTAAATCTAAATAATCAGCTAGTGGCGCTAGCTGTAATGCTGCTGTATTAGCTAGCGAACTGTCAGAATAGCAACCAAACATCACTTGCAACCCATAGGCTCGCGCTGTATGTACCATTCGCATTGCCTCGGTTAGTCCTCCTGATTTCATCAGTTTGATATTAATACCATCCACGTAGTTTGCCAAATGGGGAATATCGGAGCTTGTGAAGCAACTTTCATCGACAAAGATGGGCATGGGAGAGTGTTCTTTGAGGTTTGCTAAACTTTTTTCCTGTCCGCGTAGCAATGGCTGTTCTACATACTTTATACCTAAATTAGCCAGCCAATTGCACATCGCGATCGCATCTTCTAAACTCCAACCCCCGTTAGCATCAACAAATAATTCTGGTAATGGTGCTTCTTCTCGCACTGCTAATAGCATTTTTTTATCTGCATCTATGCCATCTGGACTACCTAGCTTCACCTTAAAAAGGCGGACATCAGTAAATTGTAACCAGTCTCGCGCTCTAGCTCTAGCATCTTCAGGCGAATTAATCCCAATTGTGACTGAAGTCGGTACTATGGTGTTGCGATCAAGTCCCCAAATTTGCCACAAAGGTAATCCCACGCGCTTACCCAACCAGTCGTGCATTGCTATATCTAAGGCTGCTCTAGCAGCAGAAGGAACTTGAGTTTGTATTAACACTTGCTCAATTTGCTGCCGCTGTAAGGGGCTGAATGCTTGCAACAGTGGCACAACTTGCTCTAAACCGTCTTTAATTGCATCAGTTGATTGCCGATGATTACCCACACCGAATGGCGATGCTTCCCCCCAGCCTTCGATCCCATCATGCGAGATCCTCACCCATACATTCGTTGTCTGTGCCGTTGTACCTCGACTAATAGTCAACGGAAATCTCTTGTTTACTGTAAATAAATTTACATTTATTTGCATACTTTTGCTGCATACTATGCTGTTAGGAAAGCCAGTGTAAGTTCAAAGTTTAGATTATGGGATGCATTTGTTATACTTTTTTACATTCATTACAAATTTTTTATACATACATATTATTTCTTACTTAATTTATGACCAACTTAAAAAAATGGAAAACTTTAAAATCAAAAATGGTTTTAGATAATTACTGGTGTCAGGTAAGGCAAGATGAAATAGAATTGCCCAATGGGAAAATTATAGATGATTATTTTGTCAGTATTAAACCAGACGTTGCGATGGTTTTACCTATTACTAATAGCAAAGAGATAATTTTTGTCCGACAATACAGACATGCAATAGGTGAATTTTTCTTAGAACTGCCAGCAGGGAATTTCGACCCCACAAAAGAGAGTGCTGAAGTAGCAGCAATTAGAGAACTGACAGAAGAGACTGGTTATATTCCCCAAGAATTTAGGAAAATAGGAACTCTATACGATAAGCCGAGTAAAGATACCAATCAAATACATTTATTTTTAGCAGAAAATGTGACCAAAGTTGGAGAGCAAAACTTAGATATTACAGAAGAGATTGAAGTCGTATTCATTTCTGTCGAATCAGTTTTAGAAAAAATTATTCAAGGAGAAATTTCTGTTGCAGGAACTGTTGCGGCTCTTTTCTTAGGTTTAAATTTTCTCACTTAATTAATAATCAGTGTAGCTTTTTCCTGTTACTTAAGAAAAATGCTTGAGACAAATCACATTCTGAACCTTTTACAGCAACTTTTCTAGGCGTTTTTCCAAAGTAATGATATTCACAGAGTTTCTGTATAATGTCCTGATCCCGATGCTATCCAGAATTTTTTTAAATATCAGGGAGAGATATACCGAAAATTATATGTCTTCATAGTACTAAATGAATATACGTAAAAAAATACGTATAATATCAGGTTATAAGTATTATTTAGAAAAATTATGTATAGTATAACACAAAACGCTTGCAACCCTGATTTTTTCTCATTTAAGGAGATACATATTAAGAAAATTTTTGTATCATAACCAGTTAGCCTGCTAAGTTCTCAGTAGGGTTAGTACTTAAAACTATTTCTCCAAGTTTTCGTAATGTATACTCAACTCTGATAGATTAAAGTTTAGAGTAAGTAGATTGGGAAAAATGGTTTAGGGTTAAATTGGCATGAAACCCCAAAAACAAAATAGAAGTGAACATATATTTATACTTGCTCAGGAATTGCTGGACGACATTGAACTCAACAGATTATCCGGTGAAGCATTACTGCTAAAAGCTACACGTCTTGCTCGTCTTGTCGATTCTGAACAAGTTCAGCGTTGGTTAGAGTATGAGCTGAAAGGCTATAACTCTCGTGACGAACTCTCCCTTAGATTTATGGCTAGAAGCGGATGTTGGATTGATTATGAAAAGAAAACCGACTATTGGGGACCATTAGCTCAACAGGAATCTGCCATGCAAGCTTTGGAGGTGCAATTGAAATATATGCATCTTCCAGATTCAGTGACTTCTGCTCCAATAATTAGTAACTTTACTCAACGCATGTCAAATATTGTTCAACAGATTCAGATACATAGTGCTATCAAGAGTAAGGTGATTTCTTTACTTTATGAATTTGTCTCAGGTGTGTATTATGAGAAGGCTTTTAGTGGGCTAGCGGAGGACATCTTTGAATCATACAAGCGAGAAATTGATGCCAAAATCGCTGAAAACTGTGGTGATGTTCTGAACAAGCTTCCCTATGTTTATGATCGACTCCGTGAAGGAGATACTGAAGCGGTGAGCCAAGGACTAACTACTTGTCGTCGCATCATAGATGCATTTGCAGACGTTCTCTATCCTGCTTCAGAAGAAACTATTCAGCTTGAAGGAAATTCTTTAGATATGGGGTCAAACCGTCACCAAAATAGACTCAATGTCTACATTGCAAAACGAGTTAGCAGCGATTCTCGTAAGAAGAGATTACGTCAGTCCTTATCCAATCTCTATAGTCGAGTATCAACCGGTGTTCATAGTGAAGTTTTAAATCTTGATACTGAAGGTAATTCCTAGATATAGTTAGAGTTGAGCTACATGTTTCCAAGATTGGTAATCAGTGGTAATCAGGCTAACAACGCAGCGAACGGATGAAAGCCCCTGGTGGGATTCGCAAGTATTATTAGCCACCACTGGCTTTTGCCATTAAACGGTATTAATGCAAGCTACGAAATTAATTCAAAATTCGATTTACAGCTAGCAGTTTAAGAAAGAGTCTTAATACAGTCAGCCTTGAAATTTAATTTCTAATTTTTAGTTTTTTATATTGCCCATTGCTGCAAAATATAACCATAAAAAGCCTCTTTATCTACTTTATCCATTGCATAAATTTTACGACCACCAGGAACTACTTTAGTCCGCCCCTGACTCAGACCAGTGGTGATAATTTCCGTTTCCCATTCGCGCAATTGATAAAATTCCGGGTGTCCCAGATAAGCTGTTGCTAAGACATCCCAGAAATAATAATCTTGGGGGATAACTAGTGCATAACATTGTCCAGCTAAATCAGAGATGGGATAGTGGCGTTGTCGCCCCATTTTTTGTACTAATTCTGATGTGACTGGGACATTATTAGTTAAATCCAAAGGACACATAATAATTTCAATTTGCGTTTGCCATACCCGTGCTGCTGAAATTGCATCCCAATAAACATTCCATTCGGCGGAACCATCTTGTCCTGCTTCTAAACTTTTTTCTACATTACCACCGACATTCAACGCACCCCCCATCCAAACAATTTTGTGAATCTTGGCTTCAATGTCTGGTGCTTTGTCCAAAGCCACTGCAACCGTCGTCAAAGGCCCAGTTACCATCAACGTTACGGGGCTTGATGCGTTACGTAACACCTTGATCATAAAATCTTGACCTGTTTCGGCAACCAAAGACGTAGTGATGGTTTCGCTTTGATTGAGAATGGGGAGATGGTCAACGATAAACGAATCACGGCGATAGAGAGTAGGAAATGGATTGATACCGCGCACAGTGCTTTCTGCTACCGGGATATGAGAAAATCCCATCAAATCGAGAATTTTACGTGTGGCGCTAACAGCTGGTTGGACATAACAATCTGCTGGAGTAACGACTACACCGAGGAGTTCAATATGATCCATTGTCAACAGCAGCATAGTTGCTAGATAATCATCTACACCGCCATCGTGATCCATTAATACTAGTTGTTTTGACATAAAAGGAGAATTAATATGAATGAGTTTATGGAAGCAGCAATTCAAGAAGCAAAACAAGGCAGACAAGAAGGTGGAATTCCCATTGGTTCGGTTCTGGTCAAGGATGGCAAAATTCTCGGCAGAGGACACAATAAACGCGTGCAAGAGGCCGATCCTGTTACTCACGCTGAAATCGATTGTCTCCGCAATGCTGGGAGAGTTGGCAGTTACAGAGGTACAACACTCTATTCAACTTTAATGCCGTGTTATCTGTGCGCTGGGGCAGTGGTACAATTTGGCATTAAAAAAGTCATTGTTGGTGAATCCAGAACTTTTCCTGGTGCCAAAGAATTTATGATATCTCACGGTGTGGAAGTAATTGATCTAAATCTTGACGAATGCGAACAAATAATGAGTGAGTTTATTCAAACTAACCCGGAACTTTGGAATGAAGATATCGGTAATTAGAGACGCGATTAATCGCGTCTGTACAGGAGTTAGGAGTAGCCCTGCCAAGGTGACTTTTGATCGGAGAATTATGGCAGGAGCGATCGCTATCTCAAAAGGAACACACAAGAATAGATAAATACTGGGTGCAATCTTTGAATGATTTGTCAAACAAAGTCCAGTCAGCGTGATGGTACGGGGGCTGATGGAAAGAGGCTACTCATCACTTCTAACCCAGCAAAAGTGTGCTGTTATTATCAATCAGGGGAATTCCACTAGTAGCCATACCTGGGTTGGGCTGTGATGCATTATAGGTCTGAATATAGCGGCGCACTTCTAGCGGAAAATCAGGGTAATCTAATACTGCATCCCCATCAGCAATAGTTGACCAGAAGTCTCGCAAACTAGGAGCTAATTCTTTTGCCTGTGATAATGGTAAGTTTAATGGAGAGTGAGTTAGTAGCTTGACTAGGAAGGGGAAAGAGCGATCGCCCATCCACTGCCGCGATGACTGTTGCAAGTCGGGGAACTCAGGCACTGACTCTACCCGATGGGATAAAATTTGCAACGATTCTTTACCTTGGTGATCCCGATGAAACTCTAGCACCCGGTAAGGGTGAGGATAGCTAACTAAAGAGCCAGTGGTAATATCATATACTCCATCTGAGTAAGCAATATCCTGAACATGCAAATGCCCAGTAAATACTAGCTTGACTCCGTAGCGCCTAAGTAACTGCAACAGTTCTGCTGAATTTGCTAACATATAGCGATTTGCCAGTGGATGGCTCGATTGATTGGGCAAATGTTCGACCACATTATGATGCACCATCACCAGAACTAATTCATTACCAGACGCCGCTAGCACCTCTTCTAACCACCGTAGCTGTTTGGTATCCAAACACCCCACCTGCTCTCCCTGGTCATTAAAGGAGTTAGAATTGAGTCCAATTAGCTTAACTCCAGGCAGCAACTGACGAATGTAGTAAATCTGCTGTGGATCGTCATAGCCAAACTTCATATAATAGTAGGGAAAATCAGCAAAAGCGATTGATTGCTGATCAGCCAACAGCACAGGAACGTCATGATTACCAGGAACAACATAGACGGGAAAAGGTAGTTGGGCTAACCGTTGTTGCAACCAAGCGTGGTTCTCTGGTTCGCCGTGCTGGGTTAAATCTCCTGGCAACAAGAGAAAATCTAAATCGAGTTGTGTTAAATGTTCTAGTACACTTTCAAACGCCGAGATACTGACTTCTACCAGATGAAATCTGCTGGGATGATCCCAGATTGTGTGGGGAAGTGCCAGGTGTAAGTCGCTGACTACTGCAAAGCGAAAATTGAGAGCCATTGATTTTTGAAAATGTTAAAAACAGGGGTTAAAATAAGCCTTTTCCCAAAAGTATAACCCTTACTTTCTCTCCCTGCTCAGGAGTGCGTCTACTTAATATTTGTATACATTAAGCATCGATTACACCCTATGGTGATAATTAACTTAAGGACTAATCATAACCATTAATCTTCAAAAATTATCATAAATTTGATTGCTGAAACCTGGAAGTCAAGCGCTCACTGATTCAGGTTCTCTACCCGATATTTCTAGAACCCGCTTTAACCAATTTTCTGTTTGCTGAGCAGCAGATAGCTTTTCTGTAGCATCCGACCAGATTGTATCCCACTTAAACAGCCAGCGCGTCAAAACCCGAACTAAGTCAACGAACTCTGCGGCTCGGTCAATGTCGTCAGCCTTTACCATATCTGTGACAATCCACTCAATAAAATACCTACTTTCCTTATTCCACGCTTCAATTAGCGTCAACCAATAATTAATCGATAATAATTCAATAGTGTTAGCGGCACAAAATGTAATCGTTTAGTTTCTTGGTTTCTCTACTACTTCCGTTTTCGATAAAATAACTTAGCAGATCACCAAGGAACAGGTTCAGAATCATGCCTCAGGCTAATATTGGGATTATTGGTGGTAGCGGTCTGTATAAAATGGATGCGCTCAAAGATTTAGAAGAGGTGCGAGTCGAGACTCCTTTTGGTTCACCATCTGATGCTTTGATTTTGGGGACTTTGGATGGTACACGAGTAGCTTTTTTGGCGCGTCATGGTCGCAATCACACGCTTTTACCGTCTGAGTTACCGTTTCGTGCTAATATCTATGCGATGAAGCAATTGGGCGTGGAGTATTTAATCTCAGCTAGTGCTGTAGGTTCCTTGAAGGAAGAGGCGAAACCATTAGATATGGTGGTGCCAGATCAGTTTATTGACAGAACTAAAAATCGAATTTCAACGTTTTTCGGTGAGGGAATTGTTGCTCACATTGCCTTTGGCGATCCGATATGTAAGAACTTGGCTGTTGTGTTGGCAGATGCGATCGCATCTCTGAATTTACCACAAGTTACTCTGCATCGCGGCGGTACTTATGTATGCATGGAAGGGCCAGCTTTTTCCACTAAGGCAGAATCGAATCTTTACCGCAGTTGGGGTGCAACAATCATTGGGATGACGAATTTACCAGAGGCGAAGTTGGCTAGGGAAGCCGAAATTGCCTATGCAACCTTAGCACTGGTGACAGATTACGATTGTTGGTATCCAGATCACGATAGTGTGACAGTGGAGATGGTGCTTGGCAATTTGCTGCGGAATGCTGTAAATGCTCAAAAGGTGATTCAAGAAACTGTGCGGCGCTTGAGTGAAAATCCACCGCCGAGTGAGGCGCATTCGGCGTTGCAGTATGCGATTTTGACTCAGTTGGATAAAGCACCAGCGGCGACGAAGGAAAAGTTAGGGTTATTGTTGCAGAAGTATTTGTAATATTGGTGATGATGGCGCACCATCCAATATTACAGGCGATGTCTAAGGGCGGGCTGTGACGCTCGTGACGCTCGTTCGCCCTTGACTGTCTCCCTTTGGGAGATGACTCGGAGCGTCTCTAAGAGTTGCCATGCCGTTGGCGAACGCGAACAGCGTTTCCCCTTCTCCCAAACCTATCACATTACCCGGATCTTTCTTAACATTGCTGTATTTTGATTTTTAATTTTAATTAGTTTAATTATTAATAATCTGTTCCACTGCAACAGAAATATCTGGAAATGGTAGCGGTTGAATTGTTCCCGCAGTTAATGTTAGTTTTGTTGTATACTCTCCGTCTAAGATTTCTCGAAACACCACTAAGTGTAGCTTTTTGAGATTAACAACCCAATACTCTAAAATACCTGCTTCGGCGTAGATTTTGCTTTTTATCTCTAAATCTTTTTCTAAACTGGAGTTAGCATACTCAATCAACCAGAAAATATTTTCTGGATAGGGATGATGCTCTCGATACTCGCGTCCTAAACGTTGGACAATGGCAATATCTGGTTCTGGTTCCGAGTCGTTGGGTAAGGTGATAGGCTTGGCTTGACGTATTGTGGCACGCTTACCTAACAAATCCGTTAGATACTCTGCCGATTCATGACTACAATAAGCATGGGGTTCTCCTTCCGGCGACATTTCGACAATTTCTCCCTTAAGTAGTTCAACTTTGCGATCGCTCAAAATGCCAGCATCAATCATCCGGTGATATTCGTCAATCGTCCACTTAGCAACAATAACAGTCATGACGATTGATTCCTCCCAATAATTCTTGATATTTTCTTATCTTAAACGTACTTCAAAGGAAGCCACGCCGCTAGCGCCTCTGTGCCCGTGTAGCTCAGACTTACCCAACAAAGTGCAATCTAATTGACAGAAAGAATATTAATTTTTATTGAAGTTTAATACTTGTATAAAACTAGTATTTTATTTTTGCTTCTAATCGCTGTCTGGCTTGGGTGATAGCCCATTTACACGGGATACGCCATGAACACCTAAGCTAGTTATAATTTTACATAACTAAGTTACCTGAAGCTATTAAAGGGCTGTGTCACAAAGCAAGCATAAAGTGATTGCTTTGCGGCTATCGGCATTTGTGGTATAAATAAAAATTTCCTAATAAATTAATAAATAACAAGGTAATTCCAGATGAAGTTGACAATCAAGGCGGAAAATATTTTGGAGGCGATCGCACTCCAGAGCCGAAAGGAATTGCAATTTTTGCTCTTGGGGATGCTAGGTATGGGAGTAAGTCAAGCATTAATAACTGCCATCCGATTAAATGTGTTCGATGCTCTGCAAGAAAGTCCCAGGACGAGCGTTAACTACGCAGAAGCGTCACCCGTACCCTTCGGGATCTTGCTACGCGTAGCGTCTCTGATAGGAGAAGGGTGTGTTACGCTCCCGCGTCAAAGCTAAATTGTTGTAATCATGGCGATGCCTGCGGTTCTTGCTAGCCAACTCATTTGTTATTTCGGCGAACTCATTTGTTATTTCGGCGAACTCATTTGTTATTTCGGCGAACTCATTTGTTATTTCGGCGAACTCATTTGTTATTTCGACGTGTCCATAACGCACCCTACGAAACTACTAGAATTGAAACCTATGCTAGGTCATACTTGTGTGTACACCGTTGCCTAAAAGGAGAGAAATCAAAGTGTATTGCATACATAGACGCGTAGCGGCTACTCTGCGAGAACGCTAAGAGCGAACCCGTAGGCTACGAGCTCGCCATAGTTGAATTACTAGCAAAATCATGGTTAGAGGCAATTTGTCAATAATTCACCTTTGCAGATTTTACGCAAACAAAAAAACTCCACTTCCTAAAAGTTAGTGGAGTAATTAATCTTAGACTATCAGTAATGAATCATCGCTAATATTAGTATTTGCAGTGTTCAAACTAAATTAGTCTATAGCTTTTTTAAGTTCGTCTTTAATGTTTTCTACAGTGTGAGTAGCTTGGGCTTCAGCTTGCTTTGCTTGTCCTTCAGCTTTATCTTGTGGATTACCGGTTACTTCACCCACAACCTCTTGGATTTTTCCTTCAATATTTTTTGCAGTAGCTTCTACTCTTTTTTCGGTACTCATGGTTTTTATTTCCAGCTTGTAGTTGATTAAGCTATTACATAAACTAACAATAGCAAATTATTTTTTACTTCCATCAACCGATAGAATAGTTTGAGAGATTATATTATCTTAAGACAGATACGGAGTATCAAAGGAGCACGCAACGTAAAAAAATATGAATATATCATAAATAAGATATACATGATGAAAACTTGCGGTGTCTAGATCCCCGACTTCGTAAAAGTTGTCTGTCGGGGATTTAAATTTTCACCAATGATTTAGGACTGCTATATGCATCTTCATAGAGAATTAGTATAAGTTAAAACAAATTTTCAATAAAAGGGAAGTAAAGGAGTGGCAACAAAACGTCAGAAAAATGTCTGGATGAGTGCAATTAATGACATCATTCGGGGTGCTTGTGGAGGTTTTTTATTTGGCATACCTTTACTGTACACAATGGAGGTTTGGTGGATTGGATCACTGGCAAAACCACAACTGATGATGATGGCGATCGCATTGATGTTTATTGTGGTTTACTTGCTCAATCAGACAGAAGGCTTTCGGAAACGCAGATATAGCTGGCTAGATCATCAAGCCGTAATGGATACCGTAGAAGCGATCGCGATCGGACTAGCTTGCTCTGCCTTTGTGCTGCTACTATTGCGAGAATTAACACTAGAAACTTCCTTAAAGGAATCTTTAGGGAAAATCATCTTTGAAAGTGTGCCCTTTACTCTCGGTGTAGGATTAGCCAACCAGCTTTTGGGAGATACCAGAAATGGCAGTGCAGAAGGACAAGCAACCGATCAGGTAAACAGCACAACCAATAATAAAGAAGATGAGTTACAGGCTACCTTCGCCGATGTGGGTGGAACCCTGATTGGTGCAACTATAATTGCATTTAACATTGCTCCAACAGATGAAATTCCGATGCTAGCAGCCGCAGCCTCGCCACCTTGGCAATTGGCAATGATCGCCACATCTTTGCTGATCTCTTATGGCATTGTATTTCAGGCAGGCTTTTCTAACCAGCAAAAGCGTAAACAGCAAAAGGGAATTTTCCAACGACCATCAAGCGAAACCATCATGTCTTATTTAGTGTCACTGCTAGCAGGCGCTTTCATGCTGTGGTTCTTTCAAAAGTTAACTTTTAACGACCCTTGGACAATGTGGTTAGATCACACATTAATGCTGGGATTACCTGCAACTATTGGCGGTGCAGCCGGGAGGTTAGCAATATGACTAAAACAGAACAGCAACCACGCTCTATTGCAGAGTGGGTAACATTCAGCGTTGCTTCACTTATCCTAGCAATCATTGTGAGCCTGGTTGGCTACACTTGGCTGAACGAAAAGAATCGACCTCCCATCCTTTCTGTTACCAAAAAAGAAACAATTCGGGAAATTGGTGGCCAGTTTTATGTTCCTTTTGAAGTTGTGAACACCGGAGGAGATACAGCAGAGTCAGTTCAGATTATGGCTGAGTTACTGATTAACGGCAAAGTTACAGAAACAGGAGAGCAACAGATCGACTTTTTATCTAATGGTGAAAGGGAAGAAGGTGCATTTGTGTTCAGCCAAAACCCGCGCCAAGGTCAGTTAAACCTGCGTGTTGGTAGCTATAAATTGCCCTAGTACCACAAGGCGGAAGTCAAAAATCAAAAGGAGCCAGTGCGTTGGGCGGCTCTGCCGACTTGTTCGCTCTTAGCGTTCCCGCTTTCTTAGCAACTGGCGTTCAAAAGTCAAAAGTATTATGGAATAAGCTCTTTATGGATTTTAAATGGTTGCTCTATTTACGCCGTAGGGTACTAGTGAAGATTTAAAACCGCAGATAAACGCGGACTAATACAATTGATTGTAGGGTGGGCAGCGTTCGACTGAGCGCTCACGCCGAAGTCTCGCCCGCCCTTAATTAAAGGTTGGCAAGATAGCCACCCGATAAGATTGGATAATTTATTTCTTGGAAATCCTTAAGCTTTAACCTTAGCTTTTGACCAAACACCATTTTCATCTTCATCATATTGCTGATGAACAGACTCCCAAGCAGCTTGTTCAGCTGTGAACTCGTCATTTTTCTCATTGAAAACAGTGTTATAACGCTCAATGAATGTACTCTGAGCTTGATCAGAAAGATGAGCGCGAACCTCAGGAGACAAATCTTGTGGGCTGTTGCATTGTCCAGGACAAGGGCGAGCAAAGGTTTTTTCAATTGTGTGAATTTCTTCAGCACCAGCACTTTCAAGCAGCAATTGAAATTCGCCAGCGCGATTGCTCCCAACTTCTGCCATCACTAAAAAGTCGCCAGCTTGTAAGCGGGTTTGGTAGACAGCCGCTTTATCTTCTGGCATCCCTAAAGTAGTTAGAACCGATACTAGACCAGCCCCGGCACTACCTGCGATCGCTCCACTGGCAGCCCCCAACAGCACTGCACCAATAGGCCCTGCTGCCACGATTGGGCCGACAAAGGGAATAAATAGTACGCCCACACCCGTGAGCAAGCTGAGAAAGGAACCAAACAAGGAACCAAAAACTGCCCCTGTTCTCAAACCTCCCAGAATCACATCCTTTTTTGTAATAAAGCCAGCAATTCTAGTTTCTGACTGGAAGTTTCTCCCCATGACCGAAATATGATCTCTAGGCACACCCCTGTCTAGTAAACGTCGAATCACATCATCAATTTGCTTCTGTTCTTTAAATACAGCAGAGATAGTACGTTCTGCTTTAGATACTTCTGGCACTTAAATAGTCCTTGTATTATGTTATTTTTGCAATAAATATGGTGAAGAGGTAGATGCAGCCAGATTAACCCTTTCACACCAATTAAGGGAGGAATCATTCCTCCCTTAACTGGTTTCACAGACAGCCATCCTCAAGTGATGACGTTATGAGCTACACACCAACAGGAGTCTTAGCCCCTGCTGCTGGCTGTCTACCATCTGCGTCTAGTGCTTCGCCTTCAATAAATGAACGCAGCATCCAAGCTATTTCCTCATGCTGTTCTAACAGTCCAGTTAGAAAGTCAGCAGTTCCCTGATCGTGGAACTTTTCACCAGACTGATCCACATGATCCCTTAAATTCCGAATAACCTGCTCGTGATCTTCCACTAAATTAGCTACCATCCCTGTTGCTGTGGGAACACTACCAGCATGTTCCTTGAGGGAAGCAATCTTGAGAAATCCTTCCAATGAGCCAACCGGATAACCGCCCAAAGCACGAACCCGCTCTGCCACTGCATCAATATTTAGAGTTAGCTTTTGGTAGTGTTCTTCCCAAAGCTGATGCAAAGAGCGGAACTGAGGACCGACGACATCCCAGTGGTACTTTTTGGTTTTCACCAGTAGTAGATAGGCATCTGCCAAATCTTGATTCAACAGATTAATTACACCTTGACGCTGTTCTTCTGTCAAACCAATGTTTATCGCACGCATTGTTTTCCATCCCTAAGCAAACTTATTTATTAATCTACCAAATTTCCGAGATAATCCACATCAACCAAAGGAAATATTAGGATTTGAAATTAATTATCACATCCATAATTATACTTATGTCTAAATGGGTAGTATAAAGCTAATATTTTAGTAATTAGCGAACTTTCATAAAAATATTAAATATAATAAATAATTATAAATTAACACATCTATAATCCAAACTATCTAAATGTACTTTTCCCAAAAAAAAATGCTCAAGCTGAACATAAGTTTTATAGTTAATTAAAGTTGCCAGCTTTAGATCACTAATTAGTAATGGGTCACTGTTTTTATGCAATCACCCATTACTACCAAAAAATTACCAAAAAAAGTATTAAATCTGTTACTTACCTGTAATCTTATCCAAGAAATTCTTTACATTTGTTTCCGCTGTGGTTGCACTCTGGGAATTTTCCGGACGCTTTTGTTTGTCAATATCAGCTTTTCCCTGAACCTCATTTAGTCCTCCATTATTGGAGTTTTGTTGAGTCTCTTCTAATCCAGCTGGTGGTTTTTTAGCGGCTTCGTCAGTTTTGCGCTGAATGTCAAGCAATTGTGTAGTAGCTTCGGTCGGGTCACTTTGGTAACTATCGATCGCAAAAGCAGGAAAAGCACTAGATAACAATAGTAAGGCGCAAGTAAAAGCCACAACGAGAAAACGTACTGGACTTAAGAGAGATAAAACAGAAGCAATAATCTTCATTTGAAATCCTCGATAACAGCTTTAAAAACGCAGAACTTTTACTGAAAGAGCGGAAGCTCATTACCTTCTTTGGCAAATTTGAGCAATAATAAAACTAGCAAGCTACGCTTCAATCTTGAAGTTCTTTAAAAACGAACCTGACGAAGGAACTGTCTTTGTATTTATGCGTCGAATTAATAAGGGATAATAAACAAATACCACCTTAATTCTTTAGCAAAATCATTACATTTTACATTGACATTCTTCTCTGAAGGCTCCTTATTTTTACTTTTACTTTGAAAAGGCTAACGCCTGCATCAATCTCTAGAATGAAATTTCCTATATCTTTAGTTACAATAGAATCAGTCTCTAGGTATATCGACTTAATCTAGTTTTGGCAGGTGAATGGCTCTACTATTTATGTTCAGTCAGCTTGACTTTATGCAATCAGTAGAAAAGGGAGCATCCCAAATGTGCGAAAACCTTGATAGCTCTCATCTCCTAACCCCAAATCCCAAACATAAGAGAGGGGCTGGGAATGAGGGAAAAGAGTTAAGCATAATTGGGATGCTCCCGTAGAAAAGAACATCCCAATTTTGCCAGAACATGTTTGTAATTGCGAATGACAGCGTAGTGTTCGCGTAGCGTTTCGTAGTATATGGCGATTGCTTCACTACACTAGGTTGCGATCGCAATCACAATTCCTTGGGTTTGATATAAATTACACATTTGGGATGCTTCCCAGTAGAAAGACTTTTGCAGGATCTTGGGTTTACTGCTTATTAATGTGAATATTTTAACAGATTAAATCCGGTAAATCGCTAACTTTACCGGATTTTTGGCAAAATATCGATAAAAAGTACTTATGTTACACAAATTTACACAGCCAATTTAGGGATTTATGGCAACCCGTGTGTTATTCAAAGAAGGACGTGCTATTGGTGCGGTGAGATTTAATGTCAGAAACAGAGATTATATTATCATTCAAGCTAAAGCAGTCATCCTGTGTACAGGTTCTTGGGCTATACCAATGTCAAACAATCATTCACTTTTCATAAAAAATTGATTTAGTGAAAAATATGCAAATTGATACATTTACTACCCACCGCCTGTTTGCTGAACGTCTGAGATTTAAACATTTGAATGAACTTCATCGGATGCATCAAGACGCGCAAGTTATGGCAACTTTAGGCGGTGTTCGTTCTGATGAAGAAACACGGCTTTTTATTCTAAATAACTTGAATCATTGGCAGCGTTATGGATTCGGATTATGGGTATTTCGAGACAAAATTAATAATCAGTTTGTTGGTCGTGCAGGACTTCGGAATACTGATGTAGAAGGTAATAATGAAGTAGAATTAGCTTACGCTCTAATAGCTAAATTCTGGGCAAAGGGGTTAGCGACAGAAATGGGTGAGGAAATATTGAAAATTGGTTTTGAACTACTGAAGTTGCCAGAGATAGTTTGCTTTACTCTCACGACTAACCAAGCGTCACAAAGAGTTATGGAAAAGTTGGGGTTTCAATACGAGCGTGAGATTATCCACGCAAGTTTACCCCATTTGTTTTACCGCTTAACAGTTTAAGTACAAAAGAATGGATTAATTTTATGGCTTTAATCAATCAAAGAATAGATGTTCCTGTTCTCGTTCATGAATCGAAATGTTTAGAAAGCACAAACTGTATTGAAGTTTGTTCTTTGGATGGTTGGCAAAAAATCCATAAACAGGCAAAGCCTACATGAGATATGATGAGTGTTGGTTTTGTCTACCTTGTGAAAAATCAGGAAAATTATCAAGCAATTTCAGCATTATAAATAGCTTTAAGTAATGAACATTGGCAAGTGAGTAAATCAGCAGCACAAGCTTTGCTTGACGCAACTTTTACCAATTGCAGACAACCTGAATAACTTTTCAAACATCCTCTAAGAGTCCCCATTCCCAATTTCCTCTAAAGTTAATAAGTCTGCCTTATTACCTCTTCTATTGAACTTACGTGATGGAACATTTTTATTAATTCATGGGATCTTGTTTTTCGCTTCGCCAGCAGCACTTTTAACGGCCTTAAATAATGAACATCTGGATCATCTCCCAAGGCGACTTCGGCTGCTTGTAAGACTTTTGTCGCATTTCCAAAAATATCCTCGTTGTCAAACGCTTCTTTTGCAGAAAGTTGATGTAACGCTGCATCGGGTACAGTTGCTCTACCCAGCAAAGTTTTATCTAATACCAAACCTTTCAATAATGTCAGCAAAGCTGCATAGATTAAAAAATCATCACAACTATCACAAGCCTTAAATTCGATGCGTCCCACTTCAGCTGGAATGCGGGCGATTTTTGTCAATGAAGGTATGCTATTAATCAGTTGTTCCTGTTTTTCAATAAAAACTAGAGCTGCTGGTCTTTTTCCGGTTCTGATAAACGTTCGTACCGATAACCCATCCCATAAACCTCCGTTATAAAAAGGGGAACTATAACTAAAAGGGACGATATAAGGACTGTAATAAGTTAACTTTTTGCCAATATCAATCACACCTTCAGTAGACAAATCTGCCACTGAAATATTTAAATCTGGACCGTATGTCACCATGTGAATATTAGCAGTTTGTTCGTCAGGATAAGCCTCTAGCTGTTTGATTTCATAATCGTTTAATGGGGGTTGAGGCTCAAAAACCAGATTGTAGGGATTAAAACTGACCAAAACAGGTGAGAAACCAAAGTTAGCAGCAACTTCATGTAGCAAGTCAAAACTTTCTGATAATTCAGTAATAGCGCCTTGAATATCAGAATGTATAGTTGTTCTAATTTCGATACCTTTAGCATGACAGTCTATCACCTTGTCGGAATCTGCAAATCTTTCAAATCCCTCAATGTACCATCTCTTTATCTTAATACCAGCATCGCCGATGCGTAGTTGAGGATAGTCGCTGGGGTATGTAGGTAGCCTTTCAATAATTTGATTGAAATCAGCAAATTCTGTGTGGGAAAAATCAGCAAACTTTCCTTCTTTGTTAAGGAAAGCAACTTCATGCTCAATGCCAAATAAAAACATTATAAATCTACCTTAATTACAATGATTTGGACTCACTTAAATTGGGTTTCCATATTTAAAATGGCGAGGGCTGCTAAAACGTTTTTACCCAACAGGATTTTAAATCCAAAATCTAAAATTTGTTCAACCTAATCTAATTAGTGCTAATTGATATAAAGAAGAGAATATATACGACTATTTAGCAATAGTGACTTTACTCCTATCAGCATAAAATTAGGGATTATATATGGTGCGATGGCGTCTGCTTCATTGTATCCAGAGGAGAATTAGTCACAATTCTTGTATAATACCGATAATCACTTTAATTTGATTCATAAATTTAATTATAAAAATTCTCAAGATTACTCTCAGACGGATTTTACCTTAAGATGGATTGTTGCGATTTGGAAATTTCTCTGGTTTACGCCTTTATACACAAGGCGTTTGCTCTTGGCATTGGTGGTGCGATCGCACTTTCTTGATTTTTCTCTGCTGTCCCTACCATCTTTATAGTCACTGGGTAGGCTAGCTTAGTAGTGACTGAGGTAAAGCTACCAGACGTGAGTTTATGACAAGTACCGTTCGATCCCCCTACAGCAGCGAACAGATTGCCGCTTGGTTGCGTGGACTGCTCACCATTGCTTGGGCAGATGGTAATTTTGATCCTCAAGAACAGGAATTAATTGCCAGCATCACCAAAGATGAATTAGCTCTTGGGATTAAATGGGACTCACTAGAGATAATTACGCCAGAGGAATTAGCCCCAGTGTTGGGTAAAGGTACACCAGCAGCGGAAAATTTCTTAAGGACAGCGATAATGGTAGCGATCGCAGATGGTACTTATTCTCCCAGCGAAGATCAGGTTTTGCAACAGTTCTGCCAATCCTTAGAACAGCCAGAGAATTTACTTGAAGCCCTTCGCCACACTCTAGAACAGCCACTGCAAATCACTTCCACTATCCCCAGCCCTAGACTTACAAAGCGTCAAATTAATGCATTACATCCCCTGCGCGACTGGCTTGATCGGCTAGATATCCAAGACCCAAGAGTAGCCCGCTTTTTGTGTAAAATGATTCCCTCTCAGTGTCCCTTTGAGCGGGATGTCACCCTATTTGGACGTAAGATTGTCCACATCCCACCGATGTGTAAAGTTAACCCGTTATATGAGCAACTGGTGGGCTTACGTTTCCGCGCCCTCTCCTATCTGGCAGATAAATGTGGTGAAGATGTTTCACCATATATTTAGTTAGAGTAAGAAGTGAGAAGTTATAATTTTAACTCCTAATTGTTAACTCCTCACTTCTCACTATTATTTAAGTATGCAATTTATCGACCAAGCAGAAATTGAAGTTGAAGCTGGTAAAGGCGGCGATGGTATAGTCGCTTTCCGGCGTGAGAAGTACGTGCCGACTGGTGGCCCCTCTGGTGGTAATGGGGGACGAGGCGGTTCGGTATTTTTCGTTGCCGATGAAAACCTGCAAACCTTGCTAGACTTCAGATACAACCATCGCTTTCAGGCAGAAAAAGGGACTCGTGGTGGCCCAAATAACTGCACTGGAGCAGCAGGAAAAGATTTGATCATCGAAGTTCCCTGTGGTACAACCATTTATGATGCTGAAACTAGCGAATTGCTGGGGGATTTAACTGAGCCTAAGCAGACTTTGCGGATTGCCCAAGGTGGTAAAGGCGGCTTGGGAAATCAGCATTTCTTGAGTAACCGTAACCGCGCCCCAGAATACGCCCTCCCAGGATTACCAGGGGAAATAAAGCAGCTGCGTCTGGAGTTAAAACTTTTGGCTGAAGTGGGGATTATTGGCTTACCAAATGCTGGTAAATCCACTTTAATTTCATCTTTATCAGCTGCACGTCCAAAAATCGCAGACTACCCCTTCACTACCCTCATCCCAAATTTGGGTGTAGTGCAAAAACCTACTGGCGATGGTACTGTTTTCGCCGACATTCCCGGACTAATTGAGGGAGCAGCTCAAGGAGCAGGGCTGGGACATGATTTCTTGCGCCATATTGAGCGCACGCGGGTATTACTTCACTTAATTGATGCTACTAGTGATGATGTGGTTCGAGACTTTAACACAATTAAGCAAGAATTACAAGCCTATGGACGGGGTTTAGCAGAACGCCCGCAAATTTTGGCGCTGAACAAAATTGATGCAGTTGATCGGGAAACTGTCGATTTGGAGACGTTAGCTACCCAACTTAATCATCTCTCCTACGCCCCAGTTTTTGTGATTTCAGCAGTTACTCGCACCGGGTTAGAGCCGATGTTACAGGAAATCTGGGGAATTCTCGACCAAATGAAGGTTCCTGAAGAAGTGGAGGTATTTAGATAACTACTAATTCATAATTCATAATGACGAGGAGAGAGTAATTCGTAATTACTACTTCCAGAAAGGAAGTGGTGTTGGTAGCGGAAATACTTTGTTTTTTACTCACGGTATGGTAAGAAAGCTCTTAAAATTACGAATTATGTTGACGTATTCTGAATCCGGGGAATCTTAATCACAAACTCAGCGCCTTGTCCTGGCTGCGAAATACATTTTAAGGAACCGCCATGTCTTTCTGTAATGATCTGGTAGCTAATGGCAAGTCCCATCCCCATGCCTTTACCAACGGTCTTGGTAGTAAAGAAGGGGTCAAATAGTTGTTTCTTAACATCTTCTGGTATTCCCAATCCATTGTCGGTAATCCTAATTGTTACCTGATTTGGCTCCAGTAGTTGGGTGCAAATGCGAATTATCGGAATTAGGGATTGGGAATTGGGCATTGGACATTGGTTATTTCCCCCTACTCCCCTGCCCCCCACTCTCTCTTCTAAAGCATCGATCGCATTTGTCAAAATATTCATGAATACTTGGTTTAGCTGCCCAGCGTAACATTGAACCAGCGGTAGTTTGCCGTATTCTTTGATTATTTCAATTGTCGGACGTTGGTTATTACCCTTGAGGCGGCTTTGCAAAATCATCAGAGTACTGTCGATTCCCTCATGGATATCAACAGCTTTCATTTCGGCTTCATCTAAGCGCGAAAAAGTTCGCAGGGAAAGCACAATCTCTCGAATGCGGTCTGCCCCAACTTTCATCGAGCTGATTATTTGTGGCAAATCTGATTTCAAAAAGTCCAGTTCAATTAGTTCTGCAAAATCCTCAATTTCTGGCACAGGTTGCGGATAATGACTTTGGTAGAGTTGCAATAGTGAAAGTAAATCTTGGGTGTATTCCTTGGCAGGGTTGAGGTTGCCATAGATAAAATTGACCGGGTTGTTGATTTCGTGTGCCACTCCTGCGACTAGTTGACCTAAGCTGGACATCTTTTCACTTTGAATTAAGTGAGTCTGGGTGTGTTGAAGTTGGCGGAATGCTTTCTTGAGGTCTTGAGCTTGTTGTCGTAATTGCGCTTCCGACTTTAGCAGGGCTTCCTTGGCTTGTCTACGTTCTGTGATGTCCCTAATAACAGCTACCCGACAGAAAGGCTCTCCTGTTTCAGGATGTTTAACCAGAAACAGGCTGCAATCAGTGGGAATTTCTATGCCCGTTTGAAAATGCCTATAGCGAAACTCCCCTTGCCAGAAACCATGTTGAAATATCAAAGGAGTAATCTGTTGCTGAAACTCTGCAAAAGCTTCTGGTGAATAACAATCAACCAAGGATTTGGTTTTGGCTGCTTCCAGGCTACTAAGTCCCACCATCTTCAGTCCGGCAGGGTTCATATAGAGAATTTGCCCTTCCATTGAAGCAATGCCAATAAAGTCGCTGCTGTTTTCAATCAACGCTACAAATTTTTGCTGTTCCTCTTCTGCTCGTTTGCGTTCTGTGATGTCTAACACCATTGAGGCAACGCCAATCACTTGGCCATCAGTAGTCACTAACGGGTTGTTATACCACTCACAGACTATTGTCCTGCCATCTTTAGTGACGTTATCGTTGACACTAAAACTCCCTCCTCGTTGTGTTAACAGGGCAGTGAGAATCTCATTTACGTGCTTCTTGGCGTTTTCAGGTACTATGATCTCAAAATAATTCCCCAGGATTTCCTCTGTGGTGTATCCAAAGATTCTTTCTGCTGCCCGATTCCATGTCTCAACCTGAAAGTTGGTATTCCATTCAATAATTGCTAAAGGTGTTTGTTCAATCAGCAATGCCAGTCTTTGCTGTGAAGCCCTAAGTTCTGCCTCTGCTTGCTTGTATTCGGTAATGTCGCGAAAATACCAAATTCTACCGTAATAGTCTTCTAAAGGTGATGTCTCACCACAAGCTCCTTGGTGTTTACGCACGGGTGCAGAATAGCGGTCAAAAATCTTTCCAAACTTCAGGAAAATTTCATCACGGCTGCTTTCCTCTGGATGCTGGTAAAGATACTCCACCTTAGCCAAAAATTCGTCTGGATTGAGTAGTTGGTCTACTACCCATCCCAGGAGTTGGCGATCGTCGCCTGTCTCGAGCAGTGCCGCAGGAATTTGCCATAACTTGGAGAATTTCTGATTGAATGATGCAACTTTACGATTTTCATCAATAATCAGAATTCCGTCGATGGAAGCTTCTTGTTGAGCTTGCAGCACAGCATTAGTGCGATGTAGGTCTGATGCTTGCTGGGGATCGCGCAGTGTGCCAGTCACACCCAGAACTTTTCCGGCTTCATTCTGTAAAATTATGTCTCGAATACTACCCACCAGAAATTTATTACCAGTCTCATCCTCAAAGCAAGACTTTTTTGTAGAGATGAGATGGGTTATACCCTGAGCATCGGTAAAAAGATCCTGGTTCTCATTAGTAATATTTGTGGTGAAAACCAGTTCATCTTGTTGCCGGAACACATCAGCTTCTGCTTGAGGAAAAAAATCATAGTCTGACTTGCCAATTAATTCTTCTCGGCTATGACCTACGAAATGACAGTAGGTATCGTTAAGTAATACCCAGCGATGTTGACGGTCTTTGACAAAAATTGGGTCAGATATAGCATTGATCATCTGATGCAGAAATGTCGGCGAAAAGTTTTGCTGCTGTGTGTTTTGTTTTTCTGCCGGGTTATCTAAAAATCTAGGATGGTTCATACCAGAATTTATCTCTAAAATTAAGCAATAAAGAAACCTTTCTCTAGTTTTACTATCTAAAATCGCCCCTCTCTGAGTCGGAGAGGGAAAGACTTGAACGAAAATTCAAGGCAGCGAGAGGTTTGTCGAATTCAGGTTTATTTAGCTCCGTGTGTCAAGATGAGTAGTATTTATTATTCCCACACTAAATATGGATGCAACAAGCAAAGCAATGTCTAACTTTTGGTATTTTCAGGGGATTGGAGGCTGAGGACTAGGAAGATTTTATTCTCTGCGGGAACAAAGACGCATTCATCATCTGTGGCGTGGTTTTTTTTAATAGCAGAATTGATACAAAAGCTTAAAAGCCTTGCTTACTAGTAAAAAAACGGAGTTAGACTAGAATTACAGGGTAACAATCATCGGAATATTATGATGAGCGATCGCGACTATACATTAATCATTGACAAAAGCGGTAGTATGTCCACACCCGATCAAGTGGGTGGTAGAAGCAGATGGGAGATAGCCCAAGAGTCTACTCTGGCTTTGGCAAGAAAGGCCGAACAGTTTGACCCCGATGGGATCACCGTCTACTTATTTTCCGGTAGATTTAAACGCTACGATGATGTCACCTCAGCCAAAGTCGCACAGATATTTCTCGAAAATGACCCTTCTGGGACGACAAATTTAGCAGCTGTACTTCAGGATGCCTTAAATAATTACTTTCAACGTAAAGCTGCCGGTAAAAGCAAGCCAAACGGAGAGACAATTTTAGTCATTACCGATGGTGAACCAGACGATCGCAAAGCTGTGTTTGAAGTCATCATTCATGCTACTCGCCAGATGGAACGTGATGAAGAATTAGGAATTTCGATCATTCAAGTAGGTTCAGATGCCCAAGCAACTAAGTTTCTGAAAGCTTTGGATGACCAGTTGCAAAGTGTCGGCGCTAAATTTGATATTTGCGATACCGTCACTTTAGACGACTTAGAAGAAATGAGCCTTGTAGATGTATTGACGAACGCAATCACTGACTAATATGTTGCTCACCCATAGTCCAATAAGCAATTTTAGATTTTAAATTTTAAATTTTGGATTGAAGAATTCAAAATTTAAACTTGGTTTAAGAGCAACTAGTTTCAACTAGGAAAAAATCCTAAATCCCAAATTACTTTCCCAATACCTAGCTATAGGTTAGCGGTTAATCTAAAATCTCAAATCCAAAATTGATTGACTCTTAACTGGAGAATTGAATAATGCTAGAAAATCGTGACTATACCTTAATTATCGACAAAAGTGGCAGCATGGCAACCCAAGATCAAAAGGGTGGTAGAAGTAGATGGGTTGCAGCACAGGAATCTACTTTAGCTTTAGCAAGTAAGTGTGAGCAATTTGACCCAGATGGCATCACTATCTATGTATTTTCTGGTAAATTTAAACGATACGAAAATGTGACATCAAACATAGTAGCGCAAATTTTTAGAGAAAATGATCCCTCTGGTACAACTGACTTAGCAGGTGTGTTAAAACACGCAACTGATGATTACTTACAACGCAAAACAGCCGGTCAAACAAAGCCAAATGGTGAAACAATTTTAGTGGTTACTGATGGTGAGCCGGACGATCGCAAAGCAGTTATGAAAGTGATTATTGAAGCTTCTCGCCGTATCGATCGAGATGAAGAATTAGCAATTTCCTTCATTCAAGTCGGCACAGATCCACAAGCTACCCGTTTTCTCAAAGTCTTAGACGATGAACTCCAAAGTGCTGGTGCTAAGTTTGATATCTGTGACACAATTACTATGGAAGATATGGAAGATTTGAGTCTGTCGGAAGTGCTGCTAAATGCCATTAATGACTAGCTATACCATTTATAGGAATTACAAAAATGGATTCCATTGATAAGCTGTTAGCTGAACTCCAAACTGAATACAAAGAAGTACAACCTCAACAGCAGCAGTCAAAATCAGCCACAGCCAAATCCTTTATCCCACCATCGCCAAAGTCGGCATCTTTCATAGATAACCTTTTGGCAGAAGTTCAGGCTGATTTTGCCCAGCAGGATGCTGCTATTGAGTTAAAAAGACAGCAAGAATTAGAACAGGAACGAGTTCGACAAGAACAACTCAAAGCCAAACAACTAGAGGCTTTGCAAGTGCAGGCAAAAGAATGGTTAGCTAAAGTAGATCCACTTTCGTCTGAAGGACTTTGGTTTGAAAGGTTTGCTGGAAGTTACTCCTCAAAATTAGAGGCAGCGATTGAATATTTACGTAACGATGAATAAACAATTCAATATTGATGGTGATTTGTTTGAGCTGAATGTTGAATAGCCCATTCATGCATAGCATAGAGAATTGGTTGTAAAGTTTCTCCTAAAGGCGTCAGTGAATATTCCACCTTAGGCGGAATTTGAGGATAAACTTCTCGATGAATAATGCCGTCTTCCTCCATTTCTCTAAGTTGCTGGGTCAGCATCTTTTGCGTAACTCCAGGTAAAGCCCGTTGCAACTCACCAAACCGTTTGACGCCAGTCATTAATTCTCTAATAATCAAAACTTTCCAGCGTCCGCCAATCACCTTTAGGGTAGTTTCTACTTCACAAGTCAGCCTGCGATGGTTTTCTGCTTCAGCTTTCATAGTTTTTTTGTAGGAAGAACCTGACTTAGATTTACTGGGTAGTACCGCTAGTTATCTGATTATTGCTTGTTTTAGGTCTTCCATAACTAGTGGTTGCTGATTTTTCTTAATTCCTTTAAGAATACTTAAGAACCTCAATTACTTCAAAATCCGAATAGGCAATTCAACCTCAGCACGGTGTATACACAAGTCGAATTACCCCCCTTAATCCCCCCGTTTATTAGGGGGAAACAGGAAATCTAGTTCCCTCCCCAATGCATCGGGGAGGGTTAGGGAGGGGTAATAACCGTAGCTTTTACCCAGATAAGTAAACTGTTTCAGACTTGTGTATACACGGTAGCCTTCAAGCAGGAGAGAAACAATTAATATTCGGCATTAATAGAAATGTTCGATATAAAGGCGATCGCGCCAGCTAGGTTACTCTCCTTGTAGGAACCGTTGATCAAGTTTATCGCTCTTAGAGGATGTCTGAGAAGTTTTAGATTATAAGTCCCAAGCTTTAGCAAAATACGCCAAAAAACTAGAAGTTTGGAGCAACTTGGAGCTAAGAAGCTTCAAAAATCTCAGGTTATGCTAATGAATATAGAAACCCCTGGCTAACGAAAGATTGAGCCAGGGGTAGTTGATCATCAGGTACTCAAGATATCTATAATTACGTAGCTACCAACTCAGAATCGATTTCCGATGGCGCACTATCCTGGACTAGTGATCGCGTTTCACCGTTGCGCTGGAGGATACCGCCAACCATTGCCAACATGGCGTTTACCTTGCGGGTTCGCCACATATCTACAAGTTCTTGTACTCTAGTAGCAGACATCCGTCGCATCATCGCTTCGTAGAGATAAGCAGCATGTCCAGTTTCATCTTCGGCAATACTTAGCATTCCTAACTTCAAGTTTCGAGCAGTTGGCTCGTTATCAGGTAATACTTTCGCCATTCGCTTAAAGTCTTTGCTAGCATCTAACTCCAGAATGTATGTGCTAGCCATAAACACATCCCAATCAATCACAGCAGGTTTGAACTGTTCTTGAGGGTAGCCCTCAAAGAATGCTGCGAAAAAGGGACTACGCTGCTGTGATTTTTTTGTGGATGGAGTTTGAGGTTGACGCTTGAAATCTATAACTTGTTTATCCAACTGTTGTAAGGCGTGGGCAAAAATTTTACCATGCCTAGTTTCATCTGATGCATGTTTTGCTAGTTTTTGGGCTAGCCATGTATCGCCTTCAGCAGCTGCGCGATCGCCAAGTGCAGTTAAAAACGGCACAGAGCCAGATTCCGCCAACTGAAACCCCGCAAGAATGTTGGGACGGGTTTTCAAATCACGAATTTGAGCAGCAGAGTAATAGGCAAAGACACCTGAACCAGCTAGATGCAGAATGTGAGTCAAGAAGTTCATCAGGAATTCCCGCTGACAATTGGAAGGTTACAATTCTTATAGTGAACTATAATCTAGGAATTTGCTCCTCTCCTCATCCACCCTTTCTCTACAAACCTATAGGTATTTTGGCGGACATCACTATTTGGAATTGTGAATTTCCTGTAGCAGTATGTCATGAAGAAGGGAGTAGGGAGTAGAGAGTAGAGAGTAGGGAAGACAGCATTGGTCGTGGCTCTGAAACCCCGACCAATGCAATCGTCTTTCATTCGGGGCTTGTATCCCACGCTCTTGTTGGGGCTATTTTTTCCCTACTCCCTACTCCCTACTCCCGCCCCAACGGGGCTTGGTCAATAGTTAACAAATATATCTTTTCATTTTGCTAATATCATCCCACAGAGGTAATGCAGGTAAGTTTGGATGGAGAAATTAACTAAACCAGTGCGATTTTGGCTTTATGCAACTATCATGATTTTGGGTTTGATCGGCTGCGATCGCTTTGTCAGTACTTCTGGAGAACCAGTTGAGCGAGTGAGTGATGGAGATACTATAGTAGTTAAAGATGCTGATGGCAAAAATTTTACCGTGCGCTTTGCCTGTCTAGATGCGCCAGAAATAGCTCATACTAACAAAGAAAAGCAGAGTAAACGCATTAGCGATCGCAATCAATTTACTTGGGGTGTAAAAGCCCAACAACGAGTGCAACAACTGGTGCAACAAGGAGACGATCGCGTGACATTGAATATCACAGATAGCGATCGCTATGGACGCAAAATTGCCGAAGTCAGGTTAAAAAATGGCACTTTTGTACAACAGGTATTGTTGCAAGAAGGGTTAGCAAAAGTGTATCGTCCCTATTTAAACAAGTGTCCTAGTAAAAACTTAGTTCAACAAGCCGAAGTTGAAGCGAAGCAGCAACGGCTTGGCATTTGGAGTGATACTAAATTTGTTAATCCTTGGGAATATCGCAGCCTATATAAGAAGTAAAAATTCATAATTATCTTATGTGAAGGGATTTAAACCGTTCGACTGAGCGCTTACGCCAAAACCCCAACTGGAACTCTAAATATTTGCAGAAGCACTGGTTACAAATCTTGTTTAATTATGAATTAGGTTGATAACCTCTACTCCTCTCCCCAAGTTTGCAGTTGCAAATAAACTAGTACCAGCGTCACTGCTAATAAAACCGTCGCGGCTGCTGCTGCATAACCAAAATCAAACTGACCAAAAGCCTCTTGGTAAATGTAGTAAACTAGCAAATTAGTCGAATTCAGTGGGCCACCGCCAGTCATCACATAAACTTGCTCAAAACTCCGCAATGTAAAAATCGCAGTAGTGATGATTGCAAATATCACAGTCGGGCGCAATCCAGGCAGAGTAACATACCAAAATTGTTGCCAAGCATTTGCTCCATCCAAATCTGCTGCTTCATAACGACTGGGAGGAATTGCTTGCAACCCTGCTAAAAAAACCACCATATTGAAACCTAGTTGTTTCCAAATACTCATTAAAATAAGTATCGGCATAGCCCAAAATGTCTCTCCTAGCCAGGGTATGGCTGGAATGCCAAAAAAATCTAAAAGTCCGTTAACTGGCCCTGATGTTTGAAACAGCCAGCGAAATCCCAAACCTGCTGCCACAAGTGAGATAATTGAAGGTAGAAAATAGGCACTTCGCAGGATGCCCCGCAAGGGAATGGAGCGGTTTAATAGCACTGCCAATCCCAAGGAGATAACTAAACTGGGAATGATCGTAGCAACAGTAAAATAAAAGGTGTTAACCAGAACTTGCCAGAAGTCGGGGTTGACTAGCAAGCGCCAATAGTTTTTTAAGCCTATCCAATAAATACCTTTTAAAGTGAAACTACCAGCGGTGAAACTGAGGTAGAACAAATAGGCGATCGGCCAAATGATAAAAACGCCCAGCAAAATTAGTGCTGGTGTGAGAAAAATCCACGCGGCTACTGTATCATTATCCAACCACGACTTAGTATATTTTTTTTGCATCTATAATTAGCTGTTATGACTCTCCGCCTTGATTCTACCCTTAGCTTGGTTTCTCCCAGTATTAGCGATGTATGCCGACAAGTCGCCTCGGTAATTATGGCTTCTGGGAATGGCAGCAATTTTGATGCAATACTGCGTAGGTTTTGTCTAAAAAATAAAAATGTGTCGCACCTCTGTACTTGATTGCGGTGCGACAAAGTTTGAAGTACTCCAACATGACTTTGGAGTACCTCAACACGACTTTGGAGTACCTCAACACGACTTTGGAGTACCTCAACACGACTTTGGAGTACCTCAACACGACTTTGGAGT
>NZ_JBALDG010000089.1:0-27747 GCF_036917195.1 Nostoc sp. | reverse complement strand
GTCTTCTTTCAACACCCGATTGATGTCTAGCATTTTTCTGTCTCATTCCAGTTGCTAATCGTTACTCTACCTTATTAAGCGACAAGTCTATTAAACAAACGCTTAAACTGATTTGCAAGATTAAGCTTAATATTTTTTACATTCAAAAACTACCGTCTCAATTAGGGTAATATATGGGCAATTTCCGTAACCTAAACAATAAAAAAGATTACGCATGTCAGAAATTAAGAATAAAGTCGTTTTAATTACGGGTGCAAGCAGTGGCATCGGTGAAGCTAGCGCCCGCTTACTCGCTAGCAGAGGCGCACATGTCGTCTTAGGTGCGCGTCGCACCGATCGCCTGGAAACTCTTGTGACGGCAATTAGCAACGAGGGTGGTTCAGCGCACTATAAGCAATTGGATGTCACGCAACGCAATGACATGGAGGAATTTGTCGGATTCGCTCAAAAGACATTTGGCCACATCGACGTAATTGTGAACAATGCAGGCGTCATGCCGCTTTCAAAACTGGAAGCCCTTAAGGTTGACGAATGGAATCGGATGATCGACGTAAACATTCGAGGTGTCCTGCATGGTATTGCTGCTGGATTGCCAATTATGAAGGAACAGGGATTTGGTCAGTTCATCAACATATCATCAATCGGTGGACATGCAGTAAGCCCCACCGCAGCCGTTTACTGTGCGACGAAGTTTGCAGTGGGTGCTATTTCCGAGGGACTGCGCCAGGAAGTCAGCGACATCCGGGTAACAGTGATTTCCCCTGGAGTAACGGAGTCAGAACTGGCGGATAGTATTTCGGATAGCGAGGCGCGTCGGGGGATGCAGGATTTCCGGAAGATTGCTATTCCACCAGAAGCTATTGCTAGAGCGATCGCATTTGCGATCGAACAACCTGACGACGTTGATGTTAGCGAAATCATTGTGCGCCCCACCGCCAGCCCTTATTGATTTTAAAGGATCGATACCAGCTTCGTGCGATCGCATCCCTCTTGTAAAGTGCGTCTTGCAACAACGCAACTTACTAACTAGTAACTTGATACAATCAACAAAGTGCGTGATCACCTACGATCCAACTAAAGCGATCGCACAATCGGTAACGCTACATCATAGATTGTGCAATGGACAAAATAGCAAAATATAGAGAATATATTCAAACATTACTGACTCATTATGCTAATGATGATAAATCAGATCATGAAGTAGAAGTTCAACTTATTCTTGATACAGAGCGAGATCATTATCAGTGGATGAATGTTGGCTGGCAAGGGTCTAACCGTATTTATGGATGCATTATGCATTTTGATATTAGAGATGGTAAAATTTGGCTTCAGCAGAATTTGACTGATCAAAATCCGGCTGAGGAGTTAGTTGCAATGGGAGTCTCAAAGCAAGACATTGTGCTAGGTTTACAACCTCCATACAAACGACAGTACACAGAGTACGGTATCTTAAATTTTTATATTTATTAAATACATTGTTGCAAGGCCGCAATGCACCATGATCTCAAGCAATTTGATAATATTAACAAAGTGAGCGTAGGCGTAGCCCGTCGTAGACTTCAACAGAGAAAGCAAAAACACTATGGCAAAGCGTAAAAAAAGCAATCTCCAGTGGATTAAAGAAACGCTTGAATTAAAACCTGACCATCGCTGGGAATCTCCATCAGGCTACAAAATTTTTGTCGCAGATCGAGGCGCTGTTCGCTTCAATGTTCCCCAGAATTGGGTTTTTGAGCCACAAGAAAAATCCTTCAAGTTCCTCGATAAAAAACCGCCCAACGATGATTGCTGTCTGGAAGTATCTTTTAATCGTCTGCCACCCAATGACTGGAGCCAGTTTCCGCTAAAATCCACATTGAAGAAAATCATGGAAGACGACAGTCGCAACGTCATTGCCAAGGGAGAAATCTTTACCATCAAGCGCCAAACCGCCAGGATTGTCTGGACAGAGATGAAGTTTATTGACACTCAGGAAGAACCACGGGAAGCTTTTTCGCGGACTTGCATTGGTTTGGGGTCGAATGTTCAGTGCTTGATTACATTCGATTATTGGGTAGATCAAGCAGAGCCGCTAATACCCATTTGGGATGAAGTGATGCGTAGTCTCACATTAGGGTTATATATCAGTGATCCAATGACTGGTTTGGCTTTCCCAGACTGAACTACAAGGTAGTAGGGATAATTCATATCTATCCAAAACTGGTGATTTTTATACGTGATATGTTGCGACTTAAGTCAGACAATATTTAGTTAAGAATTAGTATAAATAAGTGGTAAGTTTTTGCTTTTCTTAGTGCCATTCAGCTATGAGGCTTATTCAATAAGCATCATAGCCATTTTTATCTACCCTTCAGCAATATATGGCATTGACAGGAAAAGATTCATTCGTGATTCAAACCTTAAAACCTGACATTAGAGATTACTTAAGTCATGATTACACTAGTGACTTTTATCACTAGTGTATAGCTGTTTTAACTCCTATGCTTATAAACATGAGACATTAACCAGATTAAGGTTTACTGAACTTTAATCATGCAGTTTATAAAAGGAGATTTAGTGATGAATATCAAACGAATTTTTGCTGGTGCAGCCCTTCTTTTACCATTTGCTGTTACTTCTATCCCTTCACAAGCATCAGCATTACAG
This sequence comes from Nostoc sp., assembly GCF_036917195.1. GTDB lineage: Bacteria > Cyanobacteriota > Cyanobacteriia > Cyanobacteriales > Nostocaceae > Nostoc. The sequence continues at coordinate 25,101 of NZ_JBALDG010000089.1, read as the reverse complement.
GTTATTGTTAATCCCCACGGTCATAATTTACCTACTCAAATAATAGCGAAAAAAACACCACAAGTTAGGCGTTATGCACCACCAGCGAAAAAGAAAGTTTTCATTCCTGCACATTGGGAAAAAACAAATCATGGTCGCAAGTGGGTTACGGCTCATTATGTATACAAATAAAAACACTTAAAACCCCAAGCAATTGGGATATAAGAAGGGAAATCTTCTTATCATCTCCCTACTTTTAGTCGGGAGAGTGTCAAATGGGAGGCAAATAAAAACTTTTTACTCAAGATTTGAGAGTTACTCATGAAATTGGCATCATTAACAAATCTTTTGGTTGCAGGTGCGATCGCCCTCGGTGCGACTGCAACTATCAATCAGCCAAGTCAAGCCGAAAGTAGGCCAGGATTTTATTGTGACACCTCAGGAAACAAACCCGTGACGGTGTACACAAATTTTAAAGGTGTTAGTGAACCTTGGATTCGCTGGACTTCTAATTACTTCAGAGACGCTGGCTACAATAAATTGACGCGCTGTCAAGACGTGAGCCACCGCTTGGAAACTTATCGCCGCGACAGAGATTTGAAGTTTATTACTGTCGGCAAAATGAACGGGCAAAATGTGCTTTGCACTGCAAATCAAGTCAATGGTCGCTGTGAAAGGTTGATATTGACACTCAAACCCAGTGAAGATGGTGTCCAGGCGCTAAATAATATCTTGGCTTGGCGACAGGCTGGTGCGCCCCCTTTAAGTAAAAGTAATAGAATGCCTTACCTTGATTTGAGGGCACATTTCGGGATTCCCAAAGAATAATAAATTAAGTAGTTAAACATAATTACTCAATACCCAATCCCTGAGCGCCCAGGATTCCCCAAAAAGCTTAAGCTGTTGATGGGAAATCCTGGGCGCGATTTGTTAAAATATCCGCACCCAAGTTGGATGCCCAGGATACCGGATTGACTTGGCTGTAGTCAATAACAATCATCAAGGAGAATTTTTACTGGGGATTGAGTGTGATGGCGCATCTTACCATAGTTCACCAACTGCAAGAGATTGCGATCGCCTCAGACAAGAAGTGCTTGAAAAACTTGGTTGGAAAATTCACCGCATTTGGTCAACAGACTGGTTTCGTAACAAACCTGTTCAAGTTCGTCTGTTGATAGAAAGGATCAAACAACTATAAGAAATAAATAGCTAAAAGGTTCGTCCGGCGAGCGATCGCTTTTCGATGGCTCTTGCTGCATTGTGCCATTAAACTAAAAATTGAAATTGACTATAACAAAAGATGGATAAAAATTTTACATTTTAAGTCTAGTAATACTTGCAAAAGTATATATTTACACTCAATAAAATATATACTTGATAGATAAGCAATTATGCCAATTCAATGGCATGGAGTAACTGCGATGTCAATTGATGAAATTAAAAACCAGGAAAATAATGGTCTAGCTCAACCCACTACAGATTTGATAGAAAATCTAGCAAAGGCAAAAGACAAGAAAAAATCTAAAAAATCAAAAGGGATTTTTGAAGTTAGCACTGAAGCTATTGCCAAAAAAATTTCCAAAAAGACTTTTGAAACTGAACTAGAGCAACTCCAGATTGAGTTAGTCAAAATGCAATACTGGATTAAGCATGTTGGCTATCGGGTTGTCGTAATATTTGAAGGGCGCGATGCTGCCGGCAAAGGAGGAGTAATTAAACGCATTGCCGGCCCACTCAATCCTCGTGGCTGTCGTGTAATTGCCTTGGGAACCCCCTCTGATCGTGAGAAAACTCAGTGGTATTTTCAGCGCTACGTGCAACATCTTCCGGCAGCAGGCGAAATTGTCCTGTTCGATCGCAGTTGGTACAACCGAGCCGGAGTTGAACGGGTGATGGATTTTTGTACTGAAGCAGAATATCAAGAATTCATGCAATCTTGCCCGGAATTTGAACGAATGCTGGTACGTTCAGGCATTGTTTTAATCAAGTATTGGTTCTCCGTCAGCGATGAAGAACAAGAGCAACGCTTTCTCTCTCGCAGTCGTGATCCAGCAAGGCGTTGGAAACTCAGCCTGATGGATTTGGAATCACGTAATCGCTGGGTAGAATTTTCCAAAGCAAAAGATACCATGTTTGCGTACACGAATATTCCAGAAGCCCCCTGGTTTACAATTGAAGCGGATGATAAAAAACGGGCGCGGCTCAACTGCATTCATCATTTGTTGAGCAAAGTTCCTTACGAAGATATGACGCCTCCTCCCTTAGAGCTTCCATCTAGACCTTTAGGTGAGAATTATGTTCGCGCCCCCCGCAATGAGCAGTTCTTTGTCCCTCAAGTGTATTAAGCATTACTGTTGTGTTGCAGCTTCTCGCTAATGATTAGACCTCTTGCATAAATTTAAATTGTCATATTGAGCGCAGCTAAACATCTTGTAAGATTATTCTCTGCACTGCGTTCCGCTCAAAATGACATTCCTGATTTTTTGACTTTTGTAAGAGGTCTATTAAATATGCCAAGAAGCTTGAGTCTCCTTGTAGCGTTAAAAAACACAATACATCAATAATATATCTCAAATGGCATCGGTGGCGGGTCTTCCTGTTTTTGCACAGTAGCATTACACAAAGGTGGGTTCGTAGATAAGTTTCCAATCAAGCTGCATTATCAAGTAGCTTCAGAATCTGTTATGTGAGGATCGCATTCGCCATCCACAGCGATGTCTACTTCTTGTGCATCGCACACATCATCTCTAAATATGCAGTGGCATGTTGTGGAGTTGGAGCGACGCCGAATAGCTCGTCATAGCGATGTCTACGACGGAGAACTTCGGGAGCATTTCACACAGAATCCTTAGACAACTCTACAACAGGGGTAAAATAAAAACAATTCCCTTTTATTAAAAACGTCATATACTCAAAGCAGTGCAAAACTATGGCGTACAGCGACTTTACTCTAGAAAAAGCTGCGGCTATTTTAGGAATCACCACCCAAGAAGCCGATCTGTTTCCCAAGCTTGTACCTCTTTCTATTCCTTCGTGGTTAAATGAAACTTTAGGAAAGCGCACCCAATTAGCTCTGATTAGTGAAAAGGCTCGGAGCGAATTTATTATTGTACCAATTTTACTAACCTGTCGGGATCTCAGCCAAGATAGCTTGGCTATTTTCTCTGGACAAAGACTTGACGTTGATCCTGCACAGGGTTTAATTGGGGAATGTGATTTTATTTTAGCAATAGCTCCACCTTTACCACCGTTGCGATCGCCAATTCTCACTGTTGTGGAAGCGAAGAAAAATGATGTTGAAGCTGGATTAGGACAGTGCATCGCGCAAATGGTGGCGGCGGATTTATTCAATCGTTCATCTGGACAAACAGAAATACCTGTGTATGGATGCGTGACAACAGGAGAAGTATGGCAGTTTCTTCAACTTTCCCAAAAAGTGGCTTTGCTTGATAAGCAAAGATATTACTTGGATAACGTCGGAGCTATTTTGGCAATTATACAGACAATTGTTCAGAAATTCAGTAGTGAATTTGTGTAACACTTTATTCTTACAATTGAATGGATCTACTTTTGATACCAATTCGCTATAAAGATACACTTAATTATTAAACGAAGTGCAGAATGTGGGATAAAGGAAAGTGGAAAGAATAATGCAAAGTTTCAACCTCGAGCAAACCATCACTGCTTGGTCATGCATTGCCGAAAACGTTTTTGTTCCTCACACAGAAGAGGAATATGAACGTTTAGTTGAGATCCTTGATTGTCTCATCGATCAAGTTGGTGAAGACGAGACACATCCACTCGCGTCTCTAATGGAAGTTATTGGTGTTTTAATTGAAAACTACGAAACTGAGTATATTCCTGAGTTAGAGGCGATCGCTTAACTTCACCCAGTATGAATATGCAATGGCTGTTTGTCGATTTGGGGCGATCGCCATTAAACTGGCTCTACGAAACCGAAGATTATTTAGTGCGATGTCTACGACGGGCTACGCCTACGCACTATCTCGTAAATTAGTTTTAGTAACTTTAGTAACGTGCAATCATCGGGATTTGGGCAAAGTACCCGGATTGTTAATTGAGGTATTAACAGTTTAATGCGATCGCCTAGTTTATTGTCGAGTGAAAGCGATCGCCATTAAACTAGTAGGGTGCGTTGTCGCAAAGCGCAACGCACCATCAATCATCTCAAACATCCCAAATATCAGACACAACTTGAACCTCACCACCGCTACCCCAATCTAACGGGTAAATGTTCTGCTGGATAAAACGATGAAAACTCGAAAAAGCCCATTGCTGGGGTGATTCACAGAGTTGATGCCGTACAGGATTATAGTGAATGTAGTCACAATGATTAGCAAAATCAACATCATCTCTAATTAGATGCTCCCAGAAACGGCGTTGCCATAAGTTCCTTTCTTTTCGCTTTTCTCGTGAACGGGAGATACCAACATCAAGCCCTAGCTGATGCCCGTAGTATTTGGTCACAAAGCGTTTGATCAAAAGCATTCGTATCGATAGATTACTATCTCCCGCAGGCAGAGTCCATAAAGTATGAAAATGATCGGGCAAAAGAACAAATGCATCAATGGAAAAAGGGTAATTTTTTCGGACATGTCCAAGGGCAGCACGAACAGCAGTACGTCCAATATCAGAGCAAAGCCAGGGTTGTCGTTGGTAGGTAACTTGGGTGATGAAGTAAGTGGCTCCAGAAATATGGAGTCTGCGGTAATTGGGCATGGACATAAGGAGATGACATTTGTTTTTAGGATGCCCATAATTGATGTGGTGCGTTGCGCGAACGACAACGCACCCTACTGGCTAAACTTATTTATAAATTTATGGTGATATGGAGATATTGCGGAGGTCTTATTACAAAAACTTGAGATAGAAAAGATGAAATAATTTATAAAACTTAAATTGTATGGTTTCAGCTAACGCAGGCGATGATAACAACCTATAAAAGCAACTCTTGAGTGGATAGCTGATGCTGGGATTAACGGGTTAGAGGTTTTGCCATCTGCGGAGCAAGTTGCAGCAGACCACTTGAGCAAAGCGGCTAGTATTGAAGATGCTATTAATTCAGTTATTGCATGGAGAACTACGTATGCTACTGGCACGGGTTTTATTACCGGACTAGGTGGTATTGCAGCAATGCCTATTACCATTCCGGTGGGTTTAGCTGCGTCTTATGCCCTTGGAGCAAATACCGCCGCTGCAATAGCTCACCTTCGAGGTTATGATATCTACTCTGAACAAGTGAGAACAATGGTTCTTTTATGTCTAATCGGTGAAGCAGGCGAGGAAATTCTGAAAACCGCAGGCATCACGATTGGCACAAAGGTATGTCAAAATTTGATCAAGCAGATACCTGGTAAGGTTATGATTGAAATCAATAAAAAGATCGGTTTCCGACTAATCACTAAGGCTGGTGAAAAGGGCGTAATCAATATTATGAAAATGCTGCCTCTAGTCGGAGGTGTTGTTGGAGGCACTTTTGATGGCATATTTGTGAATAGCTGTGGAAAAACTGCAAAAAAAGTATTTGTTTAAACGTCAGACAGATAATAGAACAGTGACAGTGATCGCATCTCTTCTGTAAAAATGTGCGTTATCTCAAATAACCCAAACAATTATTTTTTATGGAGTGAAGCGATCGCCCCATTTAGTCTAAAAAATTGTCATCACAAATAGTCTTTTAACTTACAGTTTTTCCTTGAGCAAAATGCGTTTCAAATTTCAAAATCAGACTCAATAAGAGTTATATTATCTAAAGCATCACAAAAGATTGTTACCGAATAATCCTAAAACTCGTATTTAGGCTAAAAATTGATTCTTTTTTCTACTGCTATAGTAAAAAACTTGCCTGACTTGACTTTGAAGTGCGTTGGCGCAGCCCGCCGAAGGCATCGCTAAGTTCGGAGTAATCCCAAGAGTGCATTTGACGGAAAGGAAGACCCATCTTTTGGAAGACGTACTTCTCTTTCACACCAGAAGCTACGAGGTCAGGCTTGAGCGCTTTGATAAATTCCTCGAATTCGTAAGCAGTAACGTCGTCATAAACGATGGTGCCGTTTTCGATGTAGCCAGTGGTACGTTTGTAGTCGTCATTATGAGCGAACTCATAACCTGTACCAATCATCTTCATACCCAAGTCTTGGAAAGCTGGGACAACGTGGCGAGGACGTAGACCACCAACCATGATGGCAACGGTCTTACCATCCAAACGTGGGCGATACTTTTCAAGAATCGTATCCATTGTGGGCTGATACTTGGCGATGACTTTCTCAGCGTTTGCTTGGATTGTCTCGTCAAACTTGGAAGCGATTTCCCGTAAAGATTCAGCAATCTTGGTGGGGCCGAAGAAGTTGTATTCTAACCAGGGAATACGGTAGGCTAAAGCCTAAAACTCTTGTATATCAATGGTTTTGCAAGTCTGCGTTTTATGTGGCTTATTTTTGTCTTAAAGCTTGTGATTTAAACATCTAAAACTCTAGTGAAACGGTAATTTGATTTGCAAATTGTGGCTTACTGGAGTAAAGAGGCGGGATGCAACAGTAGTGCAACATTTGCAAGGTAAGGTTAAATTTTATACAATTGACTCAAACACGAGTGTAATAGACATGGATGTACTAGGAAGACGGATAAGCGAAAACGGAGTGCTGCACCTCATGGACAACGAGAAGCCTGGTGAAGCGACTTGGTTTACTTTGTGCGGTCGCAAGATCCGCGCCGCTGACACTCTACCGTTGCAAAAATTTGATGCTCAAGAGAACTGCTGTGCAGTATGCACTCAGATGCAACGCAGTAACTTGCTGCTGCGCTCTAAATTATTGGTAGCATGAGGAAAAAATTAACTAATTCTCAAAAATAAGTAGTATAGGAAATCTTCGCAAAACGCAAATAATCATTGGTAAAGCCTGAAATCACGCATTTGGAAACATTTGATAAATGCGTGACTTCAGTATGTTTATCCTTTGATTGCCGTTGGTTATCGATAACGCACAACCAATATTTTTGGCAAACACGACTTGCAGATACAATTCGCTTGTAAAAATACAAACTCTAAAAAAATGTAGCACATATAATATATCTCCGGGAAAAAAGAAAGCCCAAAACCCTTGCTATGGTTAAAAAGTAAAAACTAGGGTTAAAAACTATGTCTCGTCGGAAAAGTGCCGTTGAACTAGAAGAATTAGCAAAGATTAAACGCGCTCAAGCAGCTGCAAGATTGGCCCATCGTACAGCTAACCCCAAAGCTTACACTCCTAAACTTGATGTAGATTACACACAAGTTTATTATCGTGATCCTTTAGAACCTACCCGTTTCTTAAAATTGAAAGTTGCTAACGGCACTTTAACTTTATGGGGTGGAGCTACTGCTGCTGGATTAGTAACAGTACCTCCAGCTAATTCGACAATTGTAGAAATTACAAGAGGCAATAAAATTCCGATTGTAAAAGTTCGCTGGTATTATGGAGACGATACTGCTGTTGTAGTTGCTGCTAATGAGATGCACGGACGATGGGTAAAATTTTACGATGAGAAAAATGGACAGTCTCATCATCAAATTCCATTCGTTGCAGAGGGTGCTACACCTAATTTGGCAAGTACAATTACAGCTTTCTACGCCAAACTAAATACCCCTACTGAAACAGATAAAATTATCGGCACAAGAGGGCGTGCAGAACTGGTAATTGGATATGGCAATCAATACACGACGCTAGCAAGAGTTTCTGTTTAAGCTTTGGTGCGCTATGCCTATTTCATGGTCATCACTTGGAGAGATGGAAGTAACTGATGTTTGGCAAATATTTCCAGTAGAAGTTACTTCAGATACTTTTCGCGTCACAACAACAGTAACGGATGTAGCTGGCTGGGAATCTCTAAGGATACGCAGTGGTGCTTATCTTCAATTTATTTATCCTGACTCTACCAAGTCACAGAAAATTTATATTCCAGTTTTGGAAGATGCAACAGTATATGAACTACCAGTGCCGCAAGGATTTAGAGAAGAAGGCTACCTACTCCGTTCAATCAGTTGCAGACTAGCTTCTCGCTGGGTAGGAAAAATAGATTTTATTTCTGGTTTTGCAAAATGGAACCTGAAAATAGAAGAATTAATTTGACATCAATTTTGTACACAATCGGCAACGGCTGCTCTTGCCGCTGCACGTTGCGGCAACTTCCAACTTCAACTTACAACTTCATTCGCTAGTTGGTGGAAGTTGGAAGTCAAAACCGGAAGTTACATTGGCAACCGCTTCCAGCTATCAAGTCGATACTCAAAACGCTTGCACCATTCGGTCGCATTGATATAGCCGTCGTCTCGCCGTGCGTCTTGCAACAATTTAGCAAACTGCTCTATTGGTGACATATAAATTCCTCGTTAGTCTGAAAATGTTTGTTTGCAAGGCTTCAGGTTTTATGATCCTTGGGGCGATCGCCTCGATGACGATTACCCCTGCCAAGGCATTTTTATTAATACATCGGCTCTAACTCCCAGTCTCAAGTACCTTTTGGTAAAATAAGCATTCGCTAACCTTTTGAGATAGTGCTAACCAACTTGTGGATAGCCTTTAAGGTTAGTTCCAACTCATCTCGATGTGGTTCTGAAAGCTTTAAGTAGCAATCGGTAAGCAGTGCGATAGATTCATCGGAATCAATGTTTTCAAATTCTAAAAGCTGCTGATAATACCGAATCAGGTTCCATTCATCCAGAGCGTGTGTCATCATCTCAAGCAGAGATTCATCACTTTTATTCGCACTAAAAGCTTGTGCAGCGCTATTGCTGTCGGTCTGCGCTTGTTGCATAATTTGTATTGCCTCTTAATCGTGGGTCTTCAAACTGAACGATTGGGGGAAGTCGTGCCGGTGGGGGAGAGGTTACAGACTCTCTTGCCGGGGCGCATTCAAGCGCTGACTTCATTTATCTATCCCATGTGGGTACTAGGGGAGCGAAACGACGCTACGATTTACTCGCTACGACCCTGAATGATTCCTAATAGACACAGTATAGATACATCTCTAGATGAAAGTCAAGGCATTAATAGACAAACATATAGATTTAAGATAGACTCAAATAACTATAGACAACGGTCTAGATAAAATGGCAGATAAAATACTGGCCACTTTTCGGATTGAGCCTGAAAAGTGGGAATTGTTCAAAGCACTAGCAACAAGTAATAACTCCACAGCTTCGGCTGTTCTTCTTCAGGTCGTAAATGATTGTCTAGATAATAACCAGATTCCCTCTACGTCTGGTAATCATGCTGGTTTAGACAAGGTTGAAGTACTGATAGATAAACGTATAGAAGAAAGCCTAGACAAAGTGAAAGTATTGATAGATGAACATATAGAAAAAAATCTAGCAGCAAGCTTGGGTGAAGTGCGATCGCAACTAGAAGAGAGTTTTAGTGAAGTGCGATCGCAACTGGAGGAACTGCGGGGAAAATCGAAAGCCCGGTAGGAGAGGAGAATAGCGCCGCTACCGGGCAGCCAAGCAACATTGAGTCAACTGTAGCGAACAGTGAAACCATCGACCAGTTACAGTCCCAAGTCAAAAGCCTGGAGTGGGAAAACCAGCAACTCAGGCAACAGTTACAGACAACAGGTAATTTCGCGCAGCCGGACTATGAAGCAGCCCGCGATCGCGCTCTTGCCAAGCTGAAAATGGGTAGGCAATCACCAGCCGGGAAAGCAATTCAAGCCTTTATTAAAGAGCTAACACGTGGGTGATATGAGCGCTTTATATGCCTCGATCAACGGTGACAAGTGCGGTTGCAGTGTGTCTACAGTGCCACGATCAACAATGATATGAGCGCTTTATGTGCCACGATCAACGGTGATATGAGCGCTTTATGTGCCTCGATCAACGGTGACAAGTGCGGTTGCAGTGCGTCTACACTGCCTACAGTTGTAGACAAAACTGTAGACGGCTAAAAACCGCTCTGGATACCGTTTTTAGCAACTATAGACAATTTTCTCAGTACCATTTTTAACAGAAATTACTAAAATTTAGGCATTTATTCTAATACATTGCCCCAAAAGGCAGCAGTACTAATTTAATAGTTTCAAAGCTAAATAGATAGAGATGCACCTCTGTTAATAAACCCTATTCTGTTGTGAGTTAATTAGACAGTACCTCATTAATTTGATGCCGTGCCAAAGCTTGCCTGAGATATTCCACCTCAGCCCTTAGTCGTGCATTCTCTTCCTTCAACGTATCGATGCTATCTTTTTTATCTACTGCCTGCTTAATTACCTTCTTCCGGTTCTCCAAGCTGAACCACTTCTGATAAATCTCAGTGTGAATCTCTACAGAATGCCCCAAATTGTCAGCAGCAGCTTTAATTGGAATGCCCATAATATGCGCTCGAATTGCCCAAGCATGACGTAAGTCATAAGGCGTAAACGGAATATTTACACGCCTAAACCATGATGAACAATTAACTCGAATAGTGTTGATATCTGTAAAACTAGTTCTGTCATCAGTTTGAGCTTTTAACAGTTCCAAAGGCTCTGGATTTTTTAAATCAAACAAGTAAACCCATTCAGGATGTAGCGGTAAGGCTTCCCTGTAACCAGTTTTAGTGTCTGGGTGAACCTTCCATGTATTATCTTTATTTTCAGGACTCAACCACCAATCAATCTCAGGGTTTACAAACAGTTCTCTTGGGCGTAGTCCATAAGTAGCAAGCATTCCATACACCCATTCCCACATCTTCCAACTGTCTAAGCAACTCTTTTTAATCGTCAAGCTCCTAGTCAATGAGTACTGATGAAAAGATTCATGATGTTTGACGATATCTTCATTACTGGGGATGTCCCTAGCCTGACTTTTGGGTTGTGTAGCTTTAAATTGTTCGAGGGTGAAACTAGTTAAATTAAGAGTTGATTTTAAAACTTTCAACGATTTAACAGCGCTGTATTTGGCAGAATCCCCAGTCAAGCCTGCAAGTTTTTCATCAACCTCCGATTGAGTTAATAAAGTATCTAACCCAATCAATCGCCGTAAATAATCCTTGTAATAGAAAAAGGTGTGCTTACTTTTTTCTGTTAATTTGTGTGTTTTGAAATACTCAGTTTCAAATTCTTCTAAAACATCACCAAGTGTTTGGGATCTGTTAGCGTCTCTAGCTGTTTTACCCAGATATTTATCAGTCCATTCAAACTGTTTCCGGGCCATCAGCTTGCCTAGTTCGTTTGCCTCTTCCTCTGCGGTTCTCAACCCGTCCAAGCTTGCAGGGATGTTTAGTGAAATCTTGTACTGCTTAAAACCAGTTCCCTTGATATCGCGATCGCCCGGCTTGATTGGTAGGGATGCTTGCAATTGAATAGTGTCCCGTGCCACGACCAAACCCACTTTCACCTTAGCGGCTTTTAGGCGGGCCCTAGTGTCTGCCAAACCTTTATCAAATTTGCGTTCCAGATGCTGCCGAGTAGCCTTCATTTGTTTCTGCGTTCCTAAATAGCTGCCATCGGTAGATGCTGGCGGAGTGAAATCCTCAAAAACGTCCTGTGCCTTGCTTTTCATTGTGTCTTAAATGTGTCTTAAAATTTAGTCCATTTAGAACAATGTTTAAACTAAGCAAAGTTAGACGTGGACTAAATCCTGGTATCAGAACATATTAAATCACAATTCGTACAGGGAATACCGTAAGCTTCTTCCATGTGACGGCTGATGTAGTTCATCGACCGATAGCAGTGGATGAGGTTCATCTTCACATTGGGGGTCATCAACATTTCGTTGATGGTGCCATCACCTGACCACTGAGCGACTACGCGCAAGCCGAGTTCTTCTAACAGGATGCGGCTCGCCCAAGCATCACCACCGATGTTATAGTCACCAATAATCGCTACGTCATAAGGAGTACCTTCAAACTGAAGTGTACCGTCTTTCTTAGCTTGGTCTGATCTGGTAAACACCCAGTCACGAACCATGTCGTTAGCAATGTGGTGTCCCAAAGATTGGGAAACACCCCGGAAGCCTTCACAACGCACAGGTACAACTGGTTTGCCAATTGCTTTCGATGTCTTTCGAGCAACAGCTTCGATGTCATCCCCAATTAGACCGATGGGACATTCAGATTGAATGGAAACACCACGGTTGAGGGGGAAAAGTACATCAAGTTCTTCGATTAGCTTGACGAGTTTCTTGTCACCACCGAAGACGATATCTCGTTCTTGGAAGTCAGAGGTAAAGTGCATGGTACCAAAGGTGTCAATACCTGTGGTGCCAAGGTAGTAGTTACGACGACCAGACCAAGACCAGTAACCGCAACCTACAGGCCCGTGGCTGATGTGGATCATGTCCTTAATAGGACCCCAGACCACACCCTTAGAACCGGCGTAAGCACAACCACGAGCGGTCATGACGCCAGGCAGGGATTTGATGTTAGACTTAACGCCGCAATCGGACTTACCTTCTTCGTATACGTTTAAGTGTTTTTCCCGCTTTTTAGCAGCTTTTTCAGGATAAGCACTGAGAACTTCTTTAATTAGTTCTTTTCTTTCTTGGATGATGTTTTGATTTTCTGGAGGTGTCATACTTAACCTTTGTGATTCGTAAGGATCAGGCATAGGGGGACTAGGAGTCCCCTCTAAGGTTAGGGGGGAGATAAAGGGAGAGGGTCAAAGGTAAAAGGTAAGATATGGAATTCTTCCTTTTTCCTTGTGCTAGAGCATTATTTCTTAGCAGCGACTTATGCTACAGGAGCTTCTTCAGCAGTCTTACCAACCAACTTGGCAGCATTTTCCTCGCTTTCGAGAATACCGAATTCAATCAACAAGTCTTCTAGTTCTTCCATTTCGATAGGTGTAGGAATAGCCAGATTTTTGTTGTTGATGATCTTGGTAGCCAATGTCCGATATTCGTTAGCTTGGTTGCTTTCAGGTGCGTACTCGTTAACAGTCATGCGGCGTAATTCTGCGTGTTGAACAATGTTGTCACGGGGTACGAAGTGAATCATTTGGGTGTTCAACCGTTTTGCCAAGGTTTCGATGAGTTCGTGTTCCCGGTCAGTTTTACGGCTGTTACAAATCAAACCACCCAAACGCACGCCACCTGTGTGAGCATACTTAAGAACACCACGAGCGATGTTGTTAGCAGCATACATCGCCATCATTTCACCTGATGTCACGATGTAGATTTCTTGTGCTTTACCTTCACGGATAGGCATAGCAAAACCACCGCAAACAACGTCACCTAATACGTCGTAAGATACGAAGTCTAGGTCTTGGTAAGCACCGTTTTCTTCTAAGAAGTTGATGGCGGTGATGATCCCACGACCTGCACAACCTACACCGGGTTCTGGACCACCAGATTCTACGCAACGAACGTTGCGGAAACCGTTGAGCATCACTTCTTCGAGTTCGATATCTTCTACTGCACCACGTTCAGCAGCGAGGTGAAGAACGGTTGTTTGAGCTTTGCTATGCAGCATCAAGCGGGTAGAGTCAGCTTTAGGGTCACAACCGACGATGAGGATGCGTTGACCCATTTCTGCCATAGCTGCCAAGGTGTTTTGGGAGGTGGTAGATTTACCGATACCGCCTTTACCGTAGAAAGCTATCTGTCTAATGTTTTCGTCAGTCATTGTTCGTATTTCCCTGCAATTGGTTGGTTGGTGGGTCTTTGCCTTTATCTGTTGCGTTCACACCTGTTGAGCGACAGTAGTGAGCACGTGTAGAGCATCGTTGGTAGCATTGGCATAAGTGCCTGCTGGGGGCGATCGCTCCACAGCTAAAATTATTGAAAGCAAGTACATCTATTTCCTCGTTAAATTTTTGTTTGTTTTTTTCTTTTCTTTTATCCCGGAAGTTCTGAGCGCCGGTTTCCGGCGATCAGACTTTTCTGTTAGTCATTAATCATTTATCTGGACTAATGACTAAGAGCTTATGCAATTTACAAATACGTCATAATGTGTTTCAGCTAGAAAAACTAAATAGGACTTGATGTTGCTATTTGTCAACAATCAATGCATAAGTCCTACTACTTGTTCAAAATAGCGTCCTTAAAATTTGAGACGCGCTCTAGGGCAGCTGTGGTGTCTTCTGGCGACTCTCCACGTACAGCCATTGATTCACTCAAGAGTTTTGCGATCTCATCGAAGTGTTGTTGCTGTAAATTCATTCCAGCGTGTGTTTTGTCCATTGGACGACCGTTGTATTGCTTTGGCCCCTCAAAAATCTGAGATAAGAAAGCAACTAGATGATTACGTTGCTTAACCATATCTGTACCAGCAAAAAATGGGTTGAGGATGCTGTCTGTGGCAATACGTTTGTGGAGTTCATCTACTATTTGTTCAATAGCTGGTTGTCCGCCAAGTTTGTCGTACAATGTGCTCATATCCTGTTCCTTTGAAGCGAGTTAGATGATGAAATTTGCTTTTTAGGCGCTTAATCTCTTTGCCTATATGCTGTTAGCCGTAATAGTGGTAGGACTGATACCAATTCGTAATTCGTAATCCCCTGGGGGAAGCAATCCTTCGGGTGTCTACGTAATTCGTAATTAAGAAAGTTAGATTTGAATGTGTTACTTTCTTTTGGCGAATTGGTATGAAGCATTGAGTGGAGACAATGATTCGATTCAAATCCTACTTTCTATTCCTGGCTGAATGCATATTAGGGCGTATTTGTAGAGTTCGTTAAGTCCTACAGCAATTCCTAAACTGCTTCGACTACAAGGCTCTTGCTGACACGCTCTTGTAATCTGGCTTCGATCGCAATTTTTAGGGTTGCTGTACTACTTGAACAGGAACCGCAAGCACCTTGCAATACAACTTTAACGCGATCGCCTTCTACATCATAGAGTTCTACATCTCCCCCGTCAGCGATGAGTACGGGTCTGACTTCTTCATCGAGAACTTTTTGAATTAGAGCAATTTTTTGCACGTTAGTTAGCGATCGCTCTTTGGACGTAACAATTTCTGTGGCAACTTTTACGCCATAGTTGTTGAGATCAGGTGCGGCGAATTCCTGTTGCACTGATTTAATAATATCATCAATGTTTGCCAAACAGGAACCGCATCCCCCACCAGCTTTCACATAATTTGTTACCTCTTCGGCACCAGTGAGATTATTTTCTAGAACGACGCGGCGAATTTTGGCCTCGCTGATCCCAAAGCAACTGCAAACTAACGCGCCTTCATCATCATCATCATGGGTAGCTAGAGGAATGCCACGATAATTATAGATAGCGGCTTCTAGCGCTTCTTGTCCCATGACAGAGCAATGCATCTTTGCTTCTGGTAAACCACCCAGGTAATCTGCAATGTCTCTGTTGGACACTTTCAGTGCTTCATCTAAGGTTAAACCTTTGACCATTTCGGTTAATGCACTAGAAGATGCGATCGCACTAGTACAGCCAAAGGTTTGAAAACGAGCATCTAGGATCTTATCAGATTCTACTTCCACTTTCAGGTGTAGTCTCAGAGCATCACCGCAAGCAATGCTACCGATTTCTCCCATTGCAAGCTTAACCCCAGGTTCGCTCGTTTCTTCGATTGCTCCCTGATTTTTGGGATCGTAAAACAGTTCTAATACTTTATCGGTGTAGTCCCACATAATGAATTTTAGATTTTAGATTTTGGATTTTAGATTGAGGTACTGGGTTGGGTATTGAGTACCGGGAAAATTCATTCCCTAGTCCCCAGTCCCCAGTTCCTAACGATGTGCCAGTGCTTGCTCTTGTTCTTGCAGCCAACCTGCATCATCATTTTTGAAGGGTGACAGGGCGCGTAAACGTTCCACAATACTGGGCATTACCTCTATCACTTGATCGATTTCTGCTTCAGTGGTGTAGCGACAAAGGCTGAAGCGGATGGAACCGTGCAAAGTTGTGTAGGGTAAGCCCATAGCCCGAAGGACGTGGGAAGGTTCGAGTGAACCGGATGTACAAGCAGAACCGGATGAGGCACAGATACCGTATTTATTCAACAATAGTAAGATAGCTTCACCTTCAATATACTTGAAGCCGATATTGGTGGTGTTGGGCAATCTCTGCGTAGGGTCACCATTTACTACACAATCAGGAATTGTAGCGAGTAAAGTTTGTTCGAGGCGATCGCGCAGCCTTGTTTCTCTTTTGTTTGCTTCTTCTAAGTGTAACAGTTCAAGTTCCGCAGCTTTGCCCAAGGCAATAATTCCCGGAACATTCTCTGTTCCCGCCCTACGTCCGCGTTCTTGGTGTCCCCCAAGTATGAAGGGACGGAACCGAACCCCGCGCCGGATATACAAAGCACCAATTCCTTTAGGTCCGTGCAGCTTATGACCAGACACGGTTAACATATCCACAGTGCTAGTCTTCATATTCAAGGGGATTTTTCCCACTACTTGCACCGCATCTACATGGAAGATAGCGCCATATTCTTTCACCCGCAACCCAATCTGCTCAATCGGGAAAATCGTGCCGGTTTCGTTATTAGCATACATAATTGTCACCAGGGCGGTGTTACCCGTCAAGGAAGCTTCTAGTTCATCTAGATCCAGCTGCCCTTGATGATTTACTGAAAGATAGGTAACACTGTAACCTTGGGTTTCTAATTGTTTGCAGACATTAAGTACTGCCGGATGTTCAACTTGGGTGGTAACGATGTGTCGCTTTTCTGGGTGCGCCAATAGCGCGGCTCGAATCGCGGCGTTATCTCCCTCAGTTCCACAACTTGTGTAGACAATTTCTGACTGATCGGCTCCCAGGATGGCTGCAAGTTGTTCTCTTGCTGTTTTCAGTGCTTTACCGACTTGCCCACCAAAGGTATGCATACTAGAGGGATTGCCGTAAAAGTCTGTCAGGTAAGGTAGCATTACCTCTATAACTTCTGAGTCTACCTTAGTGGTGGCATTATTATCGAGATAGATGCAGTTATTTTGCATTGTTGTTTTCAATTACGAATTACGATTTATTAAAGCTTCTGCTCCCATTGTTTGGGGCTGACGCTTTTGCAACTGTTCGGAGTATTTCTGGGAATAGCTGTTAAACCAACGTTCCCAGTAATCTTGTTTATTTGTTAATTTAGCAACTACGCGGTTGTAATCGGCAAACCAGCCTTCCCAATAATCGCTAGGCTGCTTAACGCAACCGTCGCATGTAGGACAACCAGCTTTACACTGAGGCACGGTATGAATGCTACCAATACAATTTGTACAAAGTTCAGGGTCAATCCAGTGCTGTCCGTCAACCACTTTAACTGCATTTGTGGGACATCCCGATAGACAGAGATTGCAGGAAATACACTGGCTAGTAATAATTTTGTAAGCCATTATTATTCTCCTTTTTTGGGGATTAGGGATTGGGTATTGGGTACTAGGTATTGGGTACTGGGTATTGGGAAAATTCTTTCTTAATTCCCAGTCCCCAGTCCCTAATCCCCAGTCCCTATTCCTTATTCCCTAATTCCTTAACGTATTGCTCGTAAAACTCCAAAGCAACCTTCTCAATCACGTCGTAAGCTTCAACAGTCTGTATTCCAGCTTTTTGCAATTTTTCTTGAGGACTGTTACCAATCTTGGAGGCTAAAACTGCTTTGCAATCTGCGATCGCTTTCATAATATGCTCAAAAGTAGCTTCCTCGCCGTATCCACCTTGGCAGTATTGGTCAATTTTGCGATGACCGACAAAGCGAACTTCATTACCATCCACTTCGTAAATTTGGAATTCTTTGGCATGACCGAAGTGCTGGTTAACCAATCCGCCGCCTTTGGTTGCTACTGCAACTAGGACTTTGGGATTGTTGGCAAATTTCTTACCGACTAGCGCCTTGTCTTTAGCAACTTTAAGTTCTTCTTTAAACTTCTCAATACCGTCGTGAACTTCTTGGCGTTTCTCCATGTCATATTCTGGAGTCATTTCTAAGAATTTCTCTTTGGAAAATTCCTGGCTGCGGTCTTCTCCCAATAATCCGACTGCATCGGCGCGGCACTGGCGACAGTGACGCATCATTTTCATGTTACCGGAGCAATTGTCTTGAACTTCTTTGAGTTCTTTGGGTGTGGGGCCGCGTTGACCGGTTAAACCAAAGTGTGTGCCATGTTCTGGTGCAGAAATCAATGGCATGATGTTGTGCAAGAATGCACCTTTTTCACGAATGACTCGATTCACTTCGACTAAGTGCTGGTCATTAATTCCGGGAATCATCACGGAGTTAACTTTGCACAAGATGTCAGCATCTTTAAGGGCTTGCAATCCTTCCATCTGTCTTTCGTGGAGAATTGTCGCGCCTTCAAGACCTCTGTAACGCTTGCGCTTGTAGTGAACCCAAGGATAAATCTTAGCACCGATCTCTGGATCTACCGCGTTTATGGTGATCGTAACGTGATCTATATTTAATTCTTTAATGCGATCAACGTAGTCAGGTAGCATTAAACCATTGGTTGATAAGCATAGCTTGATATCTGGTGCTTGCTCTGCAATCAACTCAAATGTGCGGAAAGTCTTATCTGGGTTCGCCAGTGGGTCGCCAGGGCCGGCAATTCCCACAACTGTCATTTGGGGAATCTTGCCGCCAATGACCAAAGCTTTGTGTGCTGCTTGTTCTGGTGTTAGCAATTCGCTAACTACTCCAGGACGGCTTTCGTTAGCGCAATCATATTTACGGTTGCAATAGTTGCATTGAATGTTGCAGGCTGGAGCAACTGCAACGTGCATCCGCGCGTAGTGGTGATGAGCGTCTTCGCTGTAGCAGGGATGTTTAGCAATGCGTTCTTGGAGCTTTTCGTCCCTTTCCACGGTGGCGCTGGTGTTGCTGTCGCAGCCGCAACCACCTGATTTTGCTTGGGTTGTCGATTCCGTGGCGGTAGAGTTGAGGAGTCGTGTAGACGGTGATGTCATTGAGTTTTGCAAAAGGTCGGTGGACTTGGCTGCCACTGTGGGAGATGCTGTTGCTACTCTTTCATGCCCAGGAATTGAAGTCGCGTCTTCCACACTGCCTGCAAACCCTTAGGTTCGGACGACTTGTTTTCAAGTAGGGCAGGCGATAGATATTTGATGTTCGGCTGGTGTGTGTCAATGTTCGGTTCTTGGGTAGAATTTGTGCTTACAGCCGCGACTTCTATTCACTTTAGGCATGGTGCTATGTCATCCCTCCACTCACTCATTGCTTCGTTTTGTGTTGGAGCGTTAAGTGATTGGCGATATAAGAGTTATATCAGCCGTCTCCTAGCCAGACGATGCGTCTATCTAGGATAGAATTTATTGGATTTATTACGCTTGTACTCAAATAATAAAAACCCTAATTCTTCAAGCATTACAAGAATTAAAAAATTTTTTTTCAGGTAGGGGTTCTAGTATTTTTTGGTTGGGGTTCTAGTGTTTATGGACAGGGGTTCAGGATTTATTTGTACTCAGCCAAAATCCTATTCCAGCAAGGAATTTAATCTACTTGCAACCGGGTTTGGATTATTTTAATGTGTACTCAGATTGCCCTCAAATTCCGTTAAAAGCAATAAATACCAGGGGTTTGAGGGTGAAAACTGGAGTAATTTATATCGTTCTACTCCAGAAACGTGCGAAATTCAATTCTGTATCTAACATATCATTTTTTTGAGGGTAAAAATGCACTTCATCTTTTTTTAATTTTTGCTTTGGGAATGATATTCAATTGTGGTTATAAATATTATCTGGCAAGCTATACAGGCTTGGGTAAATAGATGTATTGCTGCACATATTTTTCAAAAGGTTTAACTTTTCAGTTCTTTTTTTTCATTCCCACAATCAGGAGATGGGTAGGGAACTCTCAGATTTTGTGTTTGAAAGAAACAACAAACTATAATCTAACATGATTGAGCGATCGCTATGAATTTTCTTGATTGCTCACTACAAACCTTGGCGAAAAACCTAACCCCCTAACCCCCTTCCCCATGCTCTAAGGGCGAAAATTTAAAGTTTTTCTCCTTTTAGGAGGAAGAAATAGAAGTGGGGTTTTCCAGATACCGTGATAAATCTGGGACTTTAAATGGCTTTAGCGCAAAGGCAAAGGCGTTGGCGTAGCCTCTAGTAGAGTTGTCGGTCGTAGGGCATCGCTCTTTGTTGCTGATACTACTTAGCTACAATCAAACCAAGCGTGAAAAATCTTAGTTATGATAGCCATCCTCCAACAGCCGTCAAAAATGACCGTTGAGGAATATCTGGAATGGGAACCTTAGCAAGACGTTCGCTATGAATATATCGCTCTCACAAACTAAAAAAGTCCTCCAACCCAACGGAATTTATATCACCACAGTACCTAGCCCTGAAGTTTTCTTAGAGAGGGTCTTAACAGCGTTCCTTCCTGGTCAAAAAGCTAAATTTATCTTTGAGAAACCCAGCACTCAAGATTTGGTTTATCTTAAAGAATTGATCGAAGCGGGTAAAATTCGTGTGGTGATTGATTGCATATATCCCTTAGACGAACTAGCCACTGCTCATAGTTATAGCGAAAGTGAACGTGCAGTGGGAAAATTGCGTTGGCGTAGCCCGTCGTAGACATCGCGGTTTTCAGTTGATTGGAGGACAGTAAGGTGAGTGGTTAGTTTAGCTGGGGCAGAGGAGCATCCCAAATTTGCAAAGAAAATTTGGTGTTACTTGACCTGTACTGACGGCGTGTATGAGAGCTTGTATATGGTACCGCTCTGGTCATCCGAAATTAACAAATTACCTTGCTGATCGACTGCCATATCCACCGGTCGCCCCCAGACTTCCTGCGTTGCTGGAACTAGCCAATCGCTGACTAAATCTATCTCGTCCCCTAGAGTCTTTGTCGTACTATTCCAGGGAAAGTAAGCTATTTTGTAGCCCGTTTTCTTATCCCGATTCCATGAACCATGCAGCCCCACCACTACCCCATTTGAGTACAAGCTAGGAAAGTTGGTATTTTGTAAGAAGGTTAGTCCCAAGGGAGCCGAATGGGCTAGGATACCCTTGCTAATCCTGTCCAATGCATTGCAATAAATATGTCCATCAGGATTGAACTGATAGTCGCGATCAAAGGGCATATTGTTGAAGCCATTTGCCGTGTCAGGATTGGGGTTGCAAAATGGCCAACCGTAGTTACCGCCATCTCGGACTTTCGTCAACTCGTCCGGTGGGTGGTTGTCCACATAAGACTGGATAACCTTACCGTATTTGCCACTGCCATCGTTGTAGGGATAGGCGATGTTGTCTCGATTATTTACAGCTACCCAAAGGTCATTTGTGTTAGGTAAAAATGCTAATCCTTCGGCATTGCGTAAACCTTGGGCAAAAAGCCGCCGATTGGTTCCATCAGCGTTGTACTGGTAAATCGCGCCGCGCTTTGGGTTGCTGACAGTATCTGCCGTGCAGGCATTGCATGTAGAGGCGATCGACACATACAGTTTGTGATTGACATCAAGTGCGATATTTTTCAGTTCGTGACCATAAGCGCCTTTGAGTTCCGATGTGCTGTTATCTGGTAAACCAGTTATAACGATTTGCCGATTTTTTGCAATTCGGTCTCCAAAGTTGTAGATGAAGCGGTTAATTTGATGAGTCTCAGAGATATAAATGTATGTGGTGTTGTCAATCTTATGAAACACAATGTCGTGTGGCTGGCGTAGACCCGTTACGAAGTCAGAAATAATTGGGTTATTGCTGCCATTTGACCGGACAATTAACACTTTTCCCGTACTGGGCTGTGACACTAGAAGATCACCATTGGGAGCAACTGCTATAAAGCGAGCCTTGTTAATCCGAGCATAAACAGAGATGGAGAAGTTGGGTGGCACTTTCAAGTAACGGTTAATATTGAAGGGCGCAGAATTCATTCCATTAGGCACTTTCAGCTTGGTTTGAACAGATGCAGCTGGCGGGCCGGCGAATGCTGGGGTGGGAAGAACTTCTAAGGATATCAGACTAGTAAGTGAGGCGAGCAAACTAACTAACGATGCGGATAGTATGCGTCCGAGTATCTGTGTCGGGTTTAGATCAAACAACTTTGAACTTCCTTCTACTGTGGTAGTGATTTATATTACACCTGACTATTTGCTGGTCAAGAGTTAGAGCCAGGCTAACTCATAGGTAGTACTTTTTGACAATACTTCGTTAGATATAGTTTTGCAATCCTTTTTCCTAATTCATCAAAAAATAGGTGAACTGAGAGTTACAAACAAAGCAGAGCGATCACTTTCACAAACTGAAAAAGTCCTTAAATCGAACGGTGTTTATATTACCACAGCCTAGCCATTAAACCGTTGTGCAGAGGATCTTCACAGCATTCCTTCCCGGTCAAAAAGCTAAATTTATCCTTGACAAACGCAACCTTAAGGACTTGGTTTTTCTCAAAGAATTGATTGAAGCAGGTAAAATTCGTGCAGTGATTGCACATATCCCTTACAAGAACTAGCGGCGGCTCATGGTTATAGCGTGAGCGTGCTGTGGAGATTGCGTTGGCGCAGCCCGTCGTAGACATCGCAGTTTCCAATTAGATTTGAAAAACCAACGCGAAACCTAAGCCCCTAACCCCCTTCCCGACGCCGAAAGGGGGAAAAATTCAAAGTCTCTGACGCCACTTGCTTTATGCCGGGGAACCCGTCCACCGCAGTGGCTTCTCTTTTTAGGAGAGAGAAATAGAAGTGAGGTTTTCCAGATACCTGTGATATTTCTGCAAGAATTAGCCAGAGGCTTCCAAGATGATCCCGACACTAAAACTTTCCTTATAACTGGCGCTACCGATGATGATGCGGAAGTACAACGTACATCATTGCGAGAATTAGCTAGAAGTTTCAAAAATGACTCTGACACTAAAACTTTCCTCATAACTCCTGCTACTGATAATAATTGGAATTTACGATTTGTAACAGTGCAAAAACTAGCCAGAAGCTTCCAAGATGACCCCAACACTAAAACCTTCCTCAAAACTTGTATTACTAATGATAATAATTGGAATGTAAGATATATAGCAGTGCAAGAATTAACTAGTAATTTCAAAGATGACCCCGACACCAAAAACTTCCTCAAAACTTGCGCCACCAATGATAATAGTTGGAATGTGCGATATGCCGCAGTGCGAGAATTAACTAGTAAATTCAAAGGTGATCCAGATACAAAAATTATCCTCATAACTCGCGCTATCAAGGATGATTATTGGAAAATGCGACGTGCGGCAGTTCAAGAATTAGCTAGAAGTTTTAAAGAAAACCCGGAAACTAAAACTTTGCTCATAACTCGTGCTAAGGAGGATGATAGCGCGTGTCTGCGACTTAGAGCAGTGCGAGAATTAGCCAGATGCTTCCACGATGATGATTCTAGTGTGTTTGATGTGTTTTACAACTGCGCTGTCAATGACCCTTTTGAGTGCAAGGAAGAGGATGAAACTAATCCTCGGCGCATTGCACTGGAGATAATTATCAAGCAATTTCCTCAGCATCCCCAGACTTTACCACTGTTGCGCGACAAGGCAGAGAATGACCCAGATGAGCAAGTGCGGGAATTTGCTCAAAAGAAGTTAAAGCAGTGGGAACGGTAAATATAAGCTGAGTATATGCCCAAGAAAATTAGAGAACTCAAAAGCTTGTTGTTACAAGCAGGGTTTACTTATAAACCTGCAAAGGGTAGCCACAGTAGGAAACCTCTGCTCATTCTGGCTCCCCTTAAGATTTACTATTTACAGTAGAAACCGTAAAAGAAAGGCTTACTATTATCCATGTCACAATTGAGGAACAGACGATCAACCCAACTAACAAACAAGCCTTAGCCTGTGTGCGTGTCTGCCAGATGTTATCTAACACCTATCGGAGCATTGAGCTATTTCGCTTTGATGACGAAACCGGAGTTGTATTTATTTTTGTCAATGAAGAACTCCAAATCATTGTACCCGCTAATGGAAACTGAAGGTTTTTAAATGCGACCGAATTTTGAAGCAATGACTAACAAAGAACTAATAGCTTACGCACTTGCACATCGGGAAGATGTAGAGCCTTTGCGTGTTTTATATGGCCGCCGCACTCCTGATTCAGAAGCAACATGGTACGGGCCAATGGTAGTTGAAGACGGTACGCCAATAGAAGAAAATATTCGCATTGCAGAAGAAGCAATTAGGCAACGCATTGAGCAAGCAAATCAAAGCAAGCAAGATTATCAGAGTTAAGAATAAAAGATTGGCGAAAAATTATGAACAATGCGACGACTACGCCCACAGTGAAACCACATTCGCCAGTGTCTTTGCACTTGAGAAGGCTATAAAGATTTATTCAGTGGTAGGTGCTTACAGAGAAATTATACGAAAATGTGCGATCGCATCCACCAATGGGAATTCTATATTTAGCAAAACTTGCTACTTCACCATTAGAACTACCAAGGTAGATATACAATGGCCTATCAAAATATTAGAGCCTCCCTTTCCCCACAAGATATCCAAGAAGTTAAAGCCGCGCTACAGAAAGTCCAACAAAAGCTTCCCTTCCTGATTACTCTCAGCACGGAAGAACGGCGGAAGTTGGTAAAAATGGGTGATAAAAGCCTAGCCTTTGTAAATAATAGCGTCACCGCTGCTCAGTCTAACCCTGAAATCCTTCCAGCCACTTTTGACGTTGAGGAACTTGTTCAAGATTATCAATTAGCTGCTGTGCTGACTGAACTTTTAATCTCAATCCAGCAACTCACTGAACAGGTAGATGATACCTTAATGGCAGTCGGTAGTGAAGCTATGACTAGCAGTTTGACTGTTTATGATTACGTCAAGACAGCATCAAAAAAGACTCCAGGCTTAAAAAGTGTCGCTGAACAGTTGGGCGAACGCTTTAAAGCTATTGGTAAAGGGAAATCTGTAAAAATTTCTGTCTCTTGATAAATTAACACTCGTAGGCAGTCTGATATCATTTTCAAAAATTTTTGCAGTATAGGGCTTCTGGTTTGTATGCAATCCACTTTCACCTTACTTCCATTCCTGTGTCCTAAAAGGAGAAAGGGTTTGAATCTTACTCCTCTTCCTTTGTAGCGAAGGGGTTGGGGGTTAGGTTTCTATTGCACTCAACACAGAAGCACTATAAATAAATTTGCTCTAAGGGCGTACAGATGTACGCCCTTACTTTGTTTATCCACCTCAGAACTCCGTCAACGAGTCTTTGAACTGGATGAATCCACCTCAGAACTCCGTCAACGAGTCTTTGAACTGGATGAATCCACCTCAG
>NZ_JBALDG010000088.1:0-16078 GCF_036917195.1 Nostoc sp. | reverse complement strand
GCCGACGATTGTTAGAGAAAACGCCGCGAACCCAATTTCTGTCCCCAGCAAGGACTTGTTTCAAAAGGAAACTAAATCAGAGCCGACGATTGTTAGAGAAAACGCCGCGAACCCGATTTCTGTCCCCAGCAAGGACTTGTTTCAAAAGGAAACTAAATCAGAGTCGACGATTGTTAGAGAAAACACTGCGAACCCGATTTCTGTTCCCAGCAAGGACTTGTTTCAAAAGGAAACTAAATCAGAGCCTCCTGCTGCTGTCGTTCCGCCACCAAAGGAAAATGCCACCGAACCAATTTCTATCCTGAATAAGGACTTACCGGAAAGCGAAACTACATCAGAGGCTTTGATCGCATCTGTGCTACACCCGAGAGCAATACAACCTTCACAAAAGAGAAACGCTGCTGATCCAATTTCTGTCCTCCGCAGGAACGGATCACAGAGCAAAGCTAAATCTTCACCTTCTACCGCGCTAGAGTCGCCGGGATCAAAACCTCCACAACTGCGATCGCCTAATTCCTCAGGCTTATCGCCCATCCAAAAAATCGGTTTCTTGCTGATTGTCTTATCGGCAGTGGTATCGTCGCTTTACAACATAGCCATCAAGGTAATTTTCCACGAAGGTTCCCAGATTTTTGGAGTATTAGAGGTAGAGCGGTTGCTACCACCGACTTTAGGCAATATTCTGTTAATTTTAACACTACGGTTCATGGTAGTAGTACCACTGATGGTACTGTTGTCTCCTATATTGCATCCAAGACTGTGGCAAGACCTGGAAAGCTTGGCTAATTCAGTCCGAGGAAATCCCACATCTGCCAATGCAGCTACCAAGCAGATTTTGCTGTTCTCGATTGTGAGTGGGTGCTTTTTGTTTTTGTCTCAGGTGCTCATATACATTGCGATCGCTCAAGTCACAACTGGAATGGCGATCGCACTGTTCTTTGTCTATCCGATGGTTAGTGGTTTATTGTCGTGGTTTCTGTTTCGTGATCGCCCTACCATATTCCGCATCGGTGCGATCGCCGCGATTTGCTGCGGTGAATTGTTGGTTTTAGGGGGTTCTGCCACCATCGGTACGAGTAATACTTCAATGGGAAGCAGCACCGCTATTCTTTCGGGTGTCGCTTTTGCTGCCTATATAATTCTGACGCGGGTTTGTGCTAGCAAACTGCATCCCGTGACTTTTACTTTAATTAACTTCGCCACCATGTTATTGTTGAGCTTTATCTGCTTGATGCTACCTTTTTGGAACTTGGTAGTTGACCCCTCTAAGATGCTGGAACTGGTTTTAAGCGCATTTATTTTGGGTGTGCTGACTCTTGCAGGCTATTTGCTCAATAATGTTGGTATTAGTAAACTAGGTGGCTCACGAGCGGCGCTGATCGGTGGTACCATCCCAGTTTTAACCGTGATTTTCGCTGGGTTAATCATTCAAGAAAATTTGGATTTTGTGCAAATTCTGGGAGTGTTGTTAGTAACCTTTGGCGCGGCTGCTTTCAGCTTTGAAACAATGCGAAATCAGGTTAAACCCTCTAGTCCCACGAATTAAATGGCGAGTTCAATCAGTTTAGCTGAACTACCCCACGGATAAATCCGGGGGGTTTCAACTCGACTAACTTCTCTAAACTAATGCGATCGCAGGTCTTCTATATATTTTAGATCCTAAATTTCTATATCTATTAGGACTTACGCATTGAAAACCTGAAACCCTGATCCCCCCTTAAAAAGCTACCGTGTACACACAAGTCGAGTTGGCAATCAAATGGACGGAAAAGAACGGAAAATTATTTTTAAAATCCTTGATTTTCTGTTAAAACTCTATCAATAAGCCAAGACTATTGATAATCAGTTTGATCAACTCAAAACCTTGCCAATATACGGCTTGCATTTTACCAGGCAAGGATTTTAGGACTTGTGTGTAGACCGTAGCCTTAAAAGGGGGGGATTTTAAAGAGCCAACTTTTTAAGGGGATTGGGGGATCTATTCTGTTGTAAGTCCTATCTATAAATAAATCGGAGCAGTAATCAGATTGAGTGAAGATTTGATGCGTGTAGAGATGTTGCAATGCAACGTCTTTACTGTATAGCAGTTTTCAATTGTGTAAAGTAGAGCAATTCGTAGGGCTGCACAGATGTGCATTGGTGTCAACTTAACAAATTGGCGGGTTGGGATTTTGCGCCCCTACCTTGTACCTGATTTATCGATGCGTAGCGGCTTCTGGCAGGGTACGAGAAGCGTTATAAGCAATTAATATTGATTATTAATAATATATTTTATGAACTTAGCCTGATATAGATGAGGAAAACACTTATATATAAGCAGTAATTAGAATAACTTGAGTTGTAATATATTTTTATGAATTTAGCCTGATACAGGTAGGGAAAACACGTATATATAAGCAGTACGAGTAATACTAACTTAAGCAAATGAGCGTGAGTATTTGCTCAGAGGAAAGATTTACAAGGAGTTTAAGCGATTGCAATACGTTTTTGAACTTGGAGATGAAAAAGCAGCACCGCGAACTAGACTAACCCGTTTTTTAAGCGTGAGGGATTATTGTCGCTACATGAATATATGGAGCGATCGCCCGTGAAAAGGCTAATAAAATTATTCTACGCTAACCTCTGCGATCAACGCAAAATTTAAAATGCCTCATTTCTATGCTCTTGAGCTTGGTGAGATGGTATCTTTAAGTAGGTCGGCGTAAATATTTTTAGTTGAGATGAGGCAAAGGCAGGAAGCAGAAGCGAGAAAGGAAGAGGGTTTTAGCCCCATTCATTTTTATTCACATAGTTACGTTTATTTGTGCCTCTCTAGTTATTTCTGGCGTTTTATAGGAGTCAATTTGGTCTGCAATTGCCCAGATGCCCAGAAAATGAATGCTTATATCGTAGCTTGCTGCGGATTCTCCTGCTTTTATGGCAACAAACTGTCCACGCCATTCAAGTCCTTCAAAGATATAAACAGCGGGGTAAAAATATACTTGAAAGTAGCAAGGAATTAGTTAAATGATCAAATGATAATATTCTTTCACGAAAAAAATATAAATCACTTGATAAAAATTATCTAAATAATCATCAAGTGAAATCCAATCTGTTTTATTATATATCTGGCTAATAAGTAAATTTTTAGCCGATTAGCATTATCAAGAAAGCCTGATGGCTATGCGATTAATTCGGACTAAATCGCGGCTTTCTGTGTCAGCCCATTAACAGAAAAGGATAAAGAAAACTGCGACTTAGTAGGATATTTATAAATATCATCAAACTTTGATTTAAGCGAATGTAACTTACTTAAATACGGTTCATTTCTCAAATCAAAAAAACATAAACTTATGCAAAAGAGAAAAACAATGATATGATCAAGAACGAGATTTTAAAAAACAACAGGTATTTTGAAATTGGAATTATTTGCTCTACTTGAGGTCTACTATCTTCCCTCAAGCCTATGGCCTATACTGCCGAGATATGACTTGAGGTTGTAAAAGGGATGATAGTTGAGAACGATCTGTGTGGCTCAACCTCTGAATGTGGCTACACCTGATAAGCGATTTCTTTTTAGACCACTCCCAATTATTTCTAGCCACCTGTGTACTATAAATAATTCGCCAAAGCTGAATAAAAACCTTTTTTTTCGAGTAACAGATATCCCAAATGAACCGCACAAACTAATTCTTACTCCGAGTCGGCATAGTACCATAATTAGGTGTAAGCGGCTTGACATTGTTGCTCTTGAAAGATGAGAAAAACCCTAGAAAACTTAAAGGCTTTGTAGATTACTTACAACACAGTTGACTTTTGGGAAGTAAATCGCCGTCAAGCTGAACTTTGTGATGTCTATAATTTCCGGTCAGATGCAGGGACAGTTATAGTAACAACCACTCTCATCTGCCTTTGTACCATAAAATATGCGAAAATGGTAGTTTGCGCTACCACCGATTTAATAGTTATCGCATACTAATATAGTTTGAAGTAAAGACATTGCCTTCAGCCAAGTGTATACTACCTATTTTCATTCGATTAAAAACTGTGTAAACGTGCTATTCAATTGTCTGTAATATGAGTAACGACATAGATCTGATCAAACGTCTTGACCCCAGTGCGATGGATCAGATCATGCTTTATCTGGCTTTTAGTGCCATGCGGACGAGTGGTCACAGGCATGGGGCATTTTTAGACGCAGCCGCAACGGCAGCAAAGTGTGCAATTTACATGACCTATCTAGAGCAGGGACAAAACCTGCGGATGACAGGGCATTTGCACCACCTGGAGCCAAAACGGGTAAAAATTATTGTAGAAGAAGTCAGACAGGCACTAACAGAAGGCAAACTGTTAAAAATGTTGGGTTCTCAGGAACCTCGCTATTTGATTCAATTGCCTTATGTCTGGCTAGAAAAATATCCTTGGCAACCGGGGCGATCGCGCGTTCCTGGTAGCAGTCTGACAAGTGAAGAAAAAAGACAAATTGAGCAGAAACTGCCAAGTAATCTACCTGATGCCCAGTTAGTTAGCTCCTTTGAGTTTCTGGATTTGATTGAGTTTTTGCACAAGCGATCGCAAGAAGACTTGCCCCCCGAACACCAAATGCCTTTGAGTGAAGCCTTGGGTGAGCATATCAAGCGCCGTCTGCTCTACTCAGGAACGGTAACACGCATTGATTCTCCTTGGGGAATGCCCTTCTACGCTCTTACCCGTCCTTTTTATGCCCCAGCAGACGATCAAGAACGCACTTACATTATGGTGGAAGATACCGCTCGGTATTTCCGAATGATGAAAGATTGGGCAGAACGGCGACGAAATGCCATGCGCTTGCTGGAAGAACTTGATATCCTCCCTGAAAAAATGCAGCAAGCTATGGAAGAATTGGATGAAGTTATTCGTGCCTGGGGAGATAAATATCACCAAGACGGAGGTATTCCAGTGATTTTACAGACGGCTTTTGGCGAAAGAGAAGACTAATAGCGCTACACAAAATTCAAAATTTGAAAAGCTTAGAAAGTAAGCTTTTCACTGGTTTTGTTCCTTGCTTAAAAGTCTTGTGATTACCCACATTTTTGTAACAGTCAAACTGTTGCACTAATCGAATCCCGCCAAGAACTTAAGTTTTTGGCTGATAGCTAAAGTCTACTCAAGTGAACTGAAATTTTCCCTTTTACATTGGATAGCCATGTAGATGGTTGAAAATTTTGTATTTAGTCCTCTTGAGAGGAGTGCAAGCTTATTAGCCTTAGAATTTATTCCGAGGCGGAATGGCAACGAAGCAGAAGATTTAAAAAATGTTAGTAATGATAAAGCTTAAAAGTAGGGGCATGGTTGGTCTATTTACACTGTAATACTGTACTAGAGCATCGATTCACTAATCAAAAACCTAAACCCCCAGATGCCTTGAGCAAGCCAAATTCCCCTCTGTACTATGCCTAACGGCAGGCTTACGTCAAGATCGAGAGGTCGGGGGAGAGGTTCTTCCAGGAAGGATTACTGAATTGGTGTTCTAGTAGTACAAAAGTCACAAAACTGCTTGTGACTTTTGTATTGTAAGTATTTAGTTTGCATAATTTACAAGCGAAAAGCAATTATGGCGGGTTTTATATCAATACAGTTCAGTTAAGGCTAAAAACTAAAACTGGCGTAGGTTGGGGAGCTAGTGCGCTGCGGTGAATCCAGCGCTGCAGGTGGGTTTCCCGCCGTAGGCGACTGGTGTTAGCGCAGCGTAAAGCCTGCGGCATGGCAACTCTTAGAGACGCTACGCGAACGCTTAGAGCGAGTCTTCTCCCTACAGCCCTTTGGGCATCCTACGGCAGGCGCTAGCCTCTCACGAATGGGAGAAGGGGAGACGATGCCGCGCAACGAGCGTCACCCGAAGGGGGGTTCCCCCGTTGTAGCAACTAGCGTTTGAGGAACGAAACCCAACATTATCAAAGCTTTGTTGGGTAACGCTTATGCTCAACCCAACCTACTATTCTTCTTAACCCAAGCGTGTTGGGTTTTATATAAAAAATAAAATATTTTTGTTCAAGTCATAGTAGGGTAGGCATTGTAATGCCCACCCTACTAATTAACCTGTATTTTAAGTCAATTACAATCAGGATTTACGCAAAAATGCAGTGAAAGGCTTGATTTACCGTAGGGACAATTCATGATTTGCTCCTACATTTCGTACTTGATGCGTAAGTCCTAACAATTACAAAACACTGTAATTTAATTAGTGCCAGGTTGTGTTGGAACAATCGGTTGTGTTGGAACAATCGGTTGTGTTGGAACAATCGGTTGTGTCGGAACAATCGGTTGTGTCGGAACAATCGGTTGTGTTGGAACTGGGGTAGTTTCGAGACTTGGGCTTGAACCCGTAGGTATTATAGTTTGCGGTGTAGACGAAGATGAAGCACCAACAACACTATCACTAGCACTGATACAAGTATCTAACACCTGAGCAGGGGGAAGGTCGGTTTGACTACGCAAGCCAACCACACACTGGCCAAAGCGCACAGGCAACAAACTACGTCCACAGTAATCTAAAACTGCCGGATTAGCTGCTTCCTTAGTACTTGAGCTGGCGCCAACTACACAGGTGGCTAACTCCTCAGGACGCCGGGCCTTCCCACAATAAGAAAGCGCATCTGTCGCGGCAATTTGGGTTTCCTTATTAATTTTAACCACGCAAGAAGCCAAATCCCTTGGACGAAGTGCCGCTGCACAACCTTGTGATGCAATTTCTGCCGTGACGCCCACTTTTAGGAGGCGACCCGCACAGACACTATAATCATTCCTGTAGGAGGCAGCAACAGCCATCTGAGATAAGCTGGTTAACCATCCAGCTATAGCCAAAACTGATACTGTTAAAATCCTGGAGGTGGAACTGGCTTGTTTGTTCTTACCTCTATTAACCACTTTTTTGCTCTGTGACATTGCCATTCTCCAAACACCCAAGGTTATGCTAACTCAAATATTTTAAAAATCCTCTGTAATCAAAGAATTTCAGCGGCAGCAAGGTATAGACATAATTAATTATGCGGAAAATTGTGTTAATATTACTGTTTGAAAGATAAGTAGGCAACGTAAAAAGTATTTCCGAGTAAGAATACTGCGTAAACCAATCTGATGATTGAGTAGCCTAGGAAACTAAATAAACACAAAAAACTTATTGGCAGGAGTCCGGCGGGGCAGGTCGGAATTTAGGCTTGGAAGCCAGTATGTCGGCTCTACCGACTTAAAGCAACTGGCGTATAAAGTTGATGCCTCTACTTTGGTAGGATACGTCATACCAAGGCAAGCAGCTTCAAAAAACCAAGAATCCCTTGATGATAAATCAGGGGAATGTCAGAATGGAACGTCTGGGTAAAGTTTAAACAGGATTAGATTAAGGAAACTCATGTCCCGATATAGAGGGCCACGCCTCAGAATTGTACGCCGCTTGGGCGATTTACCAGGATTGACTCGTAAAAGCGCCAGACGCGCTTACCCACCAGGTCAGCATGGTCAGAACCGCAAGAAGCGCTCTGAGTATGCTATCCGTCTAGAGGAAAAGCAAAAGCTCCGCTTCAACTACGGTTTGACTGAAAAGCAATTGCTGCGCTATGTGCGGAAAGCCAGACGTGTTACTGGTTCTACTGGACAAGTGCTGCTGCAATTGCTAGAAATGCGCTTGGATAATACCGTTTTCCGTTTGGGTATAGCCCCGACTATCCCCGCAGCTCGTCAACTGGTGAATCACGGTCACGTAACTGTTAACGGTCGTGTGGTTAATATTGCCAGCTACCAATGCCGTCCTGGCGAAGTAATTGCAGTCAGGGATCGGGCACAATCACGGAAGTTGGTGGAAGCTAACTTGCAATATCCAGGTTTGGCCAACCTCCCCAGTCATTTGGAGTTTGACAAAAATAAGTTGGTTGGTAAAGTCAACAGTGTTATTGAAAGGGAATGGGTGGCACTACAAGTTAATGAACTACTTGTGGTGGAATACTACTCACGACAAGCGTAAGCAGTTAGGAAAGACGCGATTAATCGCGTCTGTACAGGAGTTATGAATTATGAGTTGAAAGACGATAATTCCTAACTCCTCACTTCTAACTCTTAACTATTTTCATCCGCCAATTTGCGACATAGTTCGAGTATATGTACCTACAATGCCAGAATCGCGCTCTTTAAAATTAATTTCTGGCTTGATTCCGAGTAAATGCCTCACCTGCTCTTGTAATTGAGCGGTGCTGATACCAGAACGCAGAGCGGTTTTTAAATCTATTTGACCAGTTTCATTCAATAAACAGGGACGCAGCCAGCCATCGGCACTCAGGCGCATCCGATTACAACGATCGCAAAAACATTCTGACATTTGACTAATAAATCCCAGTGTCCCCTTCGCACCGGGAATTTTAAAGATATCAGCAGGGCCAGCACCACGAACTTGAGATTCTGTCAAGCCCCAATGATCGCAAATTTGTTGTCGTAAATCGGCTGAAGATACCCAACCGCGATCGCCAAACAAATGCACATTACCAATAGGCATAAATTCAATAAATCGGACGTGCCACTGTTTGTCAATTGTTAGGGCGGCTAAATCTAGAACCTCGTGATCGTTGACGCCAGGAATTACCACTACATTCAGCTTCAGTGGGTCGAATCCGACGTTATGAGCAGCTTGAATCCCGTGCCAAACTTGTTGCCAACGAGAACGACCCTGATTACCGATAATTTGGTCAAAAATGTCGGGATCAAGAGAGTCAAGACTAATATTAATTCGTCGTAGACCTGCATTGTAAAGGTTTTGTGCCATCGGAGCCAGCAAAAACCCGTTGGTGGTCATTGAGAGGTCTTGGGTTTGGGGAAGAGAAGCGATCGCACTAACCAAATCCACCACACGGGGACGCAATAAGGGTTCACCCCCAGTCAAACGAAACTGATTAAAGCCGACTGGAATAAATACCTCTTGAATTAAGGTGAGCAGTTCCTCATCAGTCAACAGTTGTTGCTTGAGAATATAGTCCAGTTCTACTCCCTCTGGCATACAGTATTGACAACGAAAATTGCAGCGATCGATTAAGCTAATGCGGAGGTAGTCTACCTGGTTCATCGTTTTATTTTTATTGTCTCTGATTAATTAAAGACTTCACCGAATTTTAGATTTTAGATAATGGAATTGAATAATTCAAAAGCATTCGACTAAGCGCTAACGCCATACCGCTACGGGGATCTTGCTACGCGTAGCGTTCCCCAGGAAAGTCCAAAATTTAAAAAGGTCTGAAAGCAAGCGAATTTAAACATGAGAACAAATCTGAAATTCTTGCTCGATAGCCCCTGAATTCATGCGACGTGGCTCAATCCAAAATCCAAGTTGCGCTGGAAGCCACCAAAGGTGCGACCCAAAATCCAAAATTGAGTTCCAGAGGTGGTTGACCTCTTCCTACTATATTTGTTGTAATTCAAAATACCGTACTCCCCCTTAAGTGAGAGTTCACAGATTGTGGCATAATAAGCCGATCGCATCCACTAGTTAGTCATCAATCGTGCAAGACACCGACTCCATCAACGACCTTGCTGCTGCTTTACAGCAGCCAGCAGATATTACCTTTGAACTGCCCGATCCAGAAGATGAACAGATTCTAGAGTCAGATTTTCAAGAGCAGCTAGAAATAGCTTGGCAGGTATGCGATCGCTTTGATTTGCAAACTGAAATCTGGCGGGGGCGAATTTTACGGGCTATCCGCGACAGAGAGAAAGTCGGTGGTGACGGACGCGGTACTGGCTTTCTGCGATGGCTAAAAGAGCGGGAAATCAGCAAAAGTCAAGCTTATGCCTGGATTCAATTGGCGAATAGTGCCGATACTCTGATCGAAGACGGTAAACTTGACCCAGGATCTGTGAACAACTTCAGTAAACGGGCTTTTGTTGAAACCTCCAAAGCATCGCCCCAAGTGCAACAGATGGTGAGTGAAGCTGCACAAAAAGGCGATCGCATCACCAGGCGGGAAGTACGTCAACTCAGCGATGAATGGACAGCCATGTCCTCAGATTTGCTACCAGAAGCAGTTAAGGAAAAAGCAGCAGATAACACCCTTCCCCCACGCTACATTGCCCCACTGGTGAAGGAAATGGAAAAACTGCCAGAATCGCACCAAAAATTTATTCAAAAGGAAATTACTGCTAACCCAGATGTAGATACCCTAAAACAG
Source organism: Nostoc sp. (assembly GCF_036917195.1). Taxonomy (GTDB): domain Bacteria; phylum Cyanobacteriota; class Cyanobacteriia; order Cyanobacteriales; family Nostocaceae; genus Nostoc. The sequence goes on along the minus strand of NZ_JBALDG010000088.1, from coordinate 5,915 downwards.
GTAACTACCGAAGCGCGTAACTTGGCGAAATATCTCAAAGGGGCGGCTCAAGTGCAGGCGTTGACGCAGGAAGATGTTGACATTGAAACAGCCTTAGAAGAAGCGCAAAGAGTCGGCTGTTTGAGCATTGCTGCTGATTTGGTAAATCAAGCATCCCAAATTGAACAAACGATCGCTAAACTCTACATGACTTGGAAACGGATCAGTAATTTAGCAGATCGATTATATGTAGATACTGGCGCAAGTACACCCAACTTGCGATCGCTCCTTAATTGCTTAGAACCTCTGGGTGGTGAAATCATGGAATTGCAACTTAGTGGTGCGACTGAACACACTATTCGTTTGCAAATTCAGGAGACGAGTTAGGAGTATGATCTCGTTCCCATGCTCCGCATGGAAATGCCCATCTGAAGGCTCTTTCTCTAGTCCAATTCCGCAAAGCCTCTAGATATAGCCATTTTCAATCCGATGAGGTACAGGTATACAAACAGACCTAACCCCCTAACCCCCTTCCCGAAGCGGGAAGGGGGAAAAATTCAAAGCCTCTGACGCCACATGCAACAAGAGTGGATCGCCCGATGCCAGTCGTCTTTCAAGTTCCTGCTGACTAGCGTAGGCGTAGCCCGCCGTAGGCATCGCTTATTCTTTTCCTACTTCCAGCACTAGATTTATTGTCTAATTTGTCAATGCGTAAGTTCTGTTAACTGTCCTTGCGTCTTTGTCAAAATTTTGAGATATTAAATTGAAAAATTAATTCAGATAGAAACTTATGACAACCGAGCAAGAGCTTCAAGCTCTTTTTAATACTTTAGATAGCGATCATGACGGCAAAATCTCCATTAATGATCTTTTTTTAAGTCCTGGTTTAAGTGCAATCATCTCATCAGAAACAAATACCACTAGTCCCCAGGAATTACTAGTAAATTATGATTCAGACAAAGACGGTAGTATTACTTATGAAGAGTTAAAGGAAGCAGTTGAGCAAGCAAATAGTTTAAACTAGCAGTCAAAAAACAAGGGTATCAATACCCTATTGTCCTCATACCCTGTAAGGTGTGAGGGTTATTTTTCTCATTGCCATTGGTAAGAAATGTCAAAAAGTGGAAAGGTAGGATATTTAATCTTTAAATTGATGATTGGAATCATTACATTTTCTCTTACTTGTTTCGCTGCCTCCCGTCACTCGCACTCGCAACCACTGGGAAACGATAGAGGGGAACTTATCAGCACTCTTCCATAATTTGCTCACATCGACCTCATTAAAAGACTTCTGTGGTTTCCTAGCTAAGTGACCACCGTAGGCATCGCTGATTCTTTTCTGATTTTCTATATCGCATTGATTGTCTCATCTGTCAATGCATAAGTTATGTACATTTGCGATTTTGGCGATCGCATTTGTTATTTCGGTGATCGCATTTGTTATTTCGGCGTACGCATTTGTTATTTCGGCGTACGCATTTGTTATTTCGGCGTACGCATTTGTTATTTCAGTGATCGCATTTGTTATTTCGGTGATCGCATTTGCTATTTTAGCGTACGCATTTGCTATTTCGGCGTACGCATTTGCTATTTCGGCGTACGCATTTGCTATTTTGGCGTACGCATTTGTTATTTCGGCGTACACATTTGTTATTTCGGCGATGCCTACAACTAGCTACACCTACGCAATTGCTGATTGCGTTCATCCTAGAACAACTTCGGACAAAGACCTCTAAGAGGTTTTACTACCAAAACCTGTCTCTCCAATTCAAAGAGGGATAGGCTTGAACTTTAGTTTAAGGTAGGGAGAGGTTTATCGAACTCATGTCTACTTAGCAGCGCAAGATGCAGTGTTGAGCCAAGAGTTATGGGGCGTCGCCGTCGGTACTTGAGCAACCAGAACCACGTTCCCATTGGCATTTATAACCCACCCTTGAGCTTCCACAATTTGAGTAGGTTCATTGACAGAATTAACTTTCTGTGATTTTTTTTCTATGTTTCGCTGTGCCTGAACAACCGCTCTTTTCGGAATACCGTCAGCATGATTCTGACTCTCTGGAGAGAGTGTAATCCAATCTGCCAGCACCGCATCATCAGCTATCAATGGCTGCGTGGGATTGGCTATTAGTCCTCCACGCCCAGTCCTAATAAATGAACTCCTGGCTATTTTTCTACCAGAATAACAATCAGCAACAATTTGCTTTAAAGCATTAACCAAATTTACGGGTAGTTCCACTAATCCCCTACTGGGGTCAGCATCTGGTGAGTTGATTTGGACTGTGCCACTTAATGAAGGGTTTTGCTGAGAAAATGCTGTGATGTCATTTGTTAGCAGCCTATTTGGGTCTAGTGGCTCTTTAGGGTTCAACAAACTCTCTAGGTCTGCACGGGTGCGGGTTACAAAACCATAGATGTTAGCAGTGATAGTGATTTTACCACCTGAGCCGAAGTTGGCGTTGGCGGTGATATCGTTATTATCTAAGGGAGCGGCGACAAGGAAGCCATTTGGTGCATCGATGGTGATTTTACCGCCATCTCCATTAGCTCCTGCATTAGTGGATATTTGGCTATTGCGGCGCATTCGTAATAAGTCCCGCACCTGTAGCCTAATATTCCCGCCTTTACCTGATTCACTGTTAGATGTGAGTTTTCCTTCGTTGTCCAAAAATATCGAGCGAGCAGTTATATTGAGTTCGCCTGCTGAACCTAACTTGCTTGCATCCCCCAGGGACATTACATTTTTTGGAATTTCACTGCTCAGATTGATTGTAGCTCCATCTCGAATAATCAATTTTCCTGTATCGATTGTCACTTTCCCTGCATTTCCAGAACCTTGAGTTCTAGCCAATAAAAGGCTGGGAAGTTTTGTTGGTGACATTCCAACTAGCTCGACTTCAGAGGCTGTGATAGTTAAATCACCTGCGTTTCCTGTTGCTGGTTGAAGTTGGTTATATATTTGGGGAGGGAAACGTACTCCAGTAGATGCTACTGATACCTGTGCCCCAGCTTGAATACTCAACTTATTAGTGTTAATCGTTATGTCACCCGCATCTGCGGTAGCAAAAGTTTCACTAAACAAAGAACTGGGTACAAAACTATTTGCTATGGGATAGCCACCAATCAGTTCAACAGACTCGGAGGCCTTCACAATCAAATTTCCTCCGGTGCCCTCGCCTTTTGTAGAAGTGCCTAATTGTGCGCCATCCTGAACAATTAATTTATCACTATTAATGGTTATATCTTTACCACCTCCGTCACCTGTAGTCTGACTTACCAAGCGTATACGATAACCTGTTAGTTCGACAGACTTTGCTCGTACCTGGATACTACCCCCACTCTTGCCGCTAGCATCTACCTGAGATGGAATTCCAGAACCGTCAGTTCGCGGAATAAGTCGGATATTTTGGAAATTCTGGAGATCTTCATATCCCAAACTCCAGCCTTGGCTTATTGGTATCAGACTGACCAGACTATTGCTAGCGACACTTCCTAGCTCAATTCGTCCCGACGGCGCTGTTAAATTTCCTCCATCCAGCGTTATTTCACCGCCTATCAATGCTAAGGTTTTGCCTGACTCGACTTGTAGACCAACAGGTCGCTCAAAGATATTAGTTGTTTTGCCATCTGGATTTATGGCTTGGGATTGATTGCTGATAGGAGCCGCAGTTGCTCCAAATTGTAAACCAGTGGGAACACTTACTGTCAACAGTGGTAAGGTTTGGGTAGTATCTGTAGCACTAAACTTTGTCCCATCGGCAAAGTTCAGACTACTCGCCGTACTCGCCACAAATGAACCGCGAATTTGTAAAGAAGCATTGGGGCCAAAAATAATTCCGTTGGGATTAATTAAAAACAGGTTAGCTATGCCGTTAACTTTAAGGATGCCATCAATATTAGACATAGACTTCCCGGTTACCCGACTAATAATGTTTTGAACATTGCCAAAATATTGAAAATCAGCCGTACTATCCTTAATTAGAGAAAACTCTTTAAAACTGTGGAACAGATTGTGTCCATCTTGAGATAAGGTTCCACCTTTAATAATTGTGACATTGCCTTGTGGTATTACACGAGAATTTTCAGGTAGAGTCCCATCCTGGGTAATTTGGGCAATAGCAGAGTTGGCATAAAAAGCCATTGTACTAACTATTACAACTCCTAGCCCTTGACACCAGCCCCAAATATTACTCATATCAAATGTTGATCTCTTGAAAAAACTATCAGATGCAGAACATATTTGTAAACAAAATTTTCATAGAGATACAAGATTTTTGTATCTCTAGAAACAGCGCATATTCAAGCGTTCTAAAAAAGCAATAGCTAACTGAAACTCTTGCGATCAATTTTACTGCTGACAAGATAGCTCATAGAGAATGAAATTAAAATATTCTGCAATTAATTACAAAATAATTTAAGTTTTAGTGTTATCGGATTATTTGGGGTTTTCATAACTTTATCAGACAACAGTTAAGTTGATAATACGTAAGAATTCAGGTGTTTCAAACCTAGTCACAGAGAGGGGTTCAAAATTTGCTTTCTAGTTTAGTCAAAAGCTTATTTGCAATAAGCTACGACGTTAAAACAATTTTCAAAACTTTATTGAGAATAGGATTTTCTATCTTTTTTGTACAAACGCTTATAGGACAATAGTTTGAGCAATTTTGATATGACCTAAGTCCTTACGATAATACTATTAGGGTGAACTACATAAACCTTCAGGCGGACACCAATCAAATGTCACTGTCACTATCTTATTAGGCTTCTGGAACAGACTTTTTTCTGTATAGTTTTGAATTTTAGGGTTCTCAAAACTCTCACTATTATCTTGAATTTGACTCTGATCAATAATACACTGAAATTTTAGTATTTTTTCTGAGATACCGTACTTTTCTAATATTCTGCCAAAATTCGCTTTCTTTAAGTTTTTAAGGAATTCTTGCTGAATTTCTTCTTGTAAGTTTTGCAGTGATTCAGAATCAATGATTACTTTGTGTGAAGTTTGAGATTCCATGAATTTTACTTTCCTTGCAAATTGGTAAATATGTGAACTTATCTTGTGATGTACTAAATTAACGTGACTTCAATTAGTACAGTTTGGCAACGAAGGAATCAAGGATACACAGTTTAGAGTGGCACGAAAGCATTAGGTTTCTAAGGCTCTTGCGAACTCCCATAATTATGACTTCAGCCTGACTAGTAATAATTACGTGTTGTGTTACAAAACTTCATATAATTCTGCTGGATTTCCTTAAAGCATTGATGAATCTGGCTACTGAGCGTTTATCACTCAAGAGGATTGAGTAATTGATACCTCCTCAACTCTCACACTCTGCTTGAGTTTAGAAGAAGGTGCGATCGCTTGGATGAAGATGATAGCGAATTAGCGATGTAGATGTACTCAAAGCTGAATTTAGTAGAAGGTGCGATCGCTTGGATGAAGATGATAGCGAATTAGCGATGTAGATGTACTCAAAGCTGAATTTAGTAGAAGGTGCGATCGCTTGCATGAAGGTGATAGCGAATTAGCGATGTCTACAACGGGCTACGCCAACGCACTCAAAGCTGAGTTTAGTAGAAGGTGCGATCGCTTGCATGAAGGTTATAGCGAATCAGCGATGTCTACGACGGGCTACGCCAACGCACTCAAAGCTGAGTTTAGTAGAAGGTGCGATCGCTTGCATGAAGGTGATAGCGAATCAGCGATGTCTACGACGGGCTACGCCAACGCACTCAAAGCTGAGTTTAATAGAAGGTGCGATCGCTTGCATGAAGGTGATAGCGAATCAGCGATGTCTACGACGGGCTACGCCAACGCACCCATAGCTGAGTTTAATAGAAGGGGCGATCGCTTGCATGAAGGTGATAGCGAATCAGCGATGTCTACGACGGGCTACGCCAACGCACCCATAGCTGAGTTTAATAGAAGGGGCGATCGC
>NZ_JBALDG010000087.1:0-48313 GCF_036917195.1 Nostoc sp. | reverse complement strand
AACAAATGAGTTCCCCGAAATAACAAATGAGTTCCCCGAAATAACAAATGAGTTCCCCGAAATAACAAATGAGTTCCCCGAAATAACAAATGAGTCCGCCGAAATAACTTTTGCGTTGGCGAGCATTTACCGCAGGCATCGCCATGATTGCAACAATTTAGCTTTGACGCAGGAGCGTAACGCACCCTTCTCCTATCGCAGACGCTACGCGTAGCAAGATCCCGAAGGGTACGGATGACGCTCCTGTCTTGAAAAGTGACGCTCCTGCGGACGCTCGTTCCGACGCTCCTACGTTGCTAACGCAGCGCTAACGGCAAAAGCCGCCGCTCCGACTAAGCAGACCTAGAGAGCCAGCCTACTAATGTATATTGACAAAAGCTTAAGTATGTGTATTGAAATAAAACGCCTATTTTTGATTGAAGATTACCAAGCACAAGGAAAACCCCTACCAGAGCCTTTGACTGCAAACGTTTCCTTTCGGTTTGTGTAATTCTCACCCTAATTATAAGAACACTCGGTAATTTCAAAAATGATTCAACAAAATTTTATAGGAGTTATGAGGTATAGTCTTTATTCTTAACTCCTGTACATACGCGATTAATCGCGTCTCTCCAAACCCCTAACTTTTTTCATGCCATCTAAAATCTTACCACCGCCCCTAAAACCTGGAGACTTACTACGAGTAATTGCCCCTAGTGGTGCTTTGCGAGAATTTAAGGCATTTGGGCGGAGTGTGGAAATTTGGCGATCGCGTGGTTATCGAGTAGAAATCACTCCCCAGATAGATGACCAATGTGGTTATTTGGCAGGAACAGATGAAAACCGTCGTCACCAGCTCGCAGCAGCATGGCAAGATCCTGATTGTCGCGGTATTCTCTGTGCCAAAGGCGGTTTTGGCAGCACCCGTATCTTAGAAGATTGGAATTGGCCAAACTTAGGGCTTCCCAAGTGGCTCATCGGATTTTCTGATATCACAGCTTTATTATGGAGCCTTTATACAGCAGGAATTTCTGGTGTTCATGCTCCCGTACTGACGACTTTGGCAGATGAGCCAGATTGGTCAATTGAGCGATTATTCAATTTGGTGGAAGGTTGCCCTCTCGCCCCTCTCAAAGGTTGCGGTTGGGGTAATGGTGCAGTTAATGGCACTTTATTACCAGGTAATCTCACGGTGGCCACTCACCTTTTAGGTACACCAATCCTGCCGCATTTGGATGGTGTAATTCTGGCCTTGGAGGATGTTACGGAAGCACCTTATCGGATCGACAGGATGCTGACACAGTGGCGTTTGAGCGGTGCTTTGTCTCAAGTCTGCGGTATTGCTTTGGGAGGGTTTACTCGTTGTGAAGCGCCGCCAACTGTGCCTAGCTTTAGTATAGAAGAAGTATTGCGCGATCGCTTGGGCGATTTAAATATTCCGATTGTCTCTAATCTACCTTTTGGTCATGATAGTCCCAATGCAGCATTACCAGTGGGTGTAAAAGCAACTTTAGATGGGGATGCGGGAATATTAGCGATCGCACATCAGCATTAAGTTAAACTCAGATAAAAATACTGGTTTATCCTCAGGGCTATTTCGTTCTATACATAAACCGCCCAGAACTCAAGTTCAGCGGCTGATAACTAAAGTCCGTTCAAACGGACTATAACCTTTTCTGAGTCATCTTTAGATGACTTTCGCTATTAAACTGGTGAATTGATTCTGAGGCGGGCTTGTCGGAGAATGAAATAGCCCTGGGTTTATCCTTATACGCACCAAAAGTACTATGGGGATTGAGTTCAACTCAATCTCATTTATGGTAGCTTCTGGAAATTCTGCTACTTGATTTAATCATCCACTCACAGAATAATGTGCTAAATGCTCTGGTAAATTCCAATTAATTTTCACATCTGGCTGATGTTGTACTGGTTCAATATTCCCGCGCCAAGCAGCTCCCATAATTTGCATAGTTTGGTAGATGATTGTGTTCCACCCTTTTTGCTTTAAGTAGTCTAAACCTTGTGTGACATCAGGGGAATTTAAATCATGGAATAAAATTAAAGCATCCGCCTCAGCCAATTGTTCACAGATAATCGTATTACTGAGCGGCGCTGGTGCTTCATGATCGCCATCAAGGAAAATCAATGATTACTTACGTTGTAATTGTTTAGCTAATTCCTCTACCTTTTGTGGGCTATAACCGTCTACTAGATTAACTGAGTCGAGAACACTAGCAGGTCGCAGGGAACTAGTTACACTTTCATAAACATCTTCTTTGGCTAAAACAGGATCAATTACATCTAATTCCACTCCTGCTAATGCCATATGGCAGGCAGACCAACCTCGCCAACAACCAATTTCTAAAGCTTTTTTTCCGGCAAATTTGAGTGCTGTATTATATAAAATATGTGCCTCATGTCGATTGAGGAACCCTACAAATGGCTCTTGTCTATCCACGTACCAGCTATGGGGAATCTCTGAACGTAAATAAGGCCAATAATAATTATTGGGGTCTTCAATAATCATATTTGGGAAAAATAAATCAGGATAAATTATCTCAAATTCAGGTGAAATATAGTCCCAAGTAGACAATGAGGCATTTTTCACAATTTCATTAGTTTCTCCCATTATCTGTTCTTTTCTAAAGATTCGTTATGTATAAGTTTTGTCAGCTTTACCAATTGAATACAGTAATACCAAGTCTAAATGAGCGTGCATAGAACTGTAGAATAAGTGAAGATGGAGATTAAAATTCTTGAGGAAGCAATGGCACGCCCTTTCAACCTAGAGATTCATGAAAGTGCTGAGTATTTGTCAAAAAGCCTGAAAAATGCACGCACAGCATTTGAGAAAGAACGTTTACAAATGCTGTGGTGGATAAAAACAGAACAAGTCAGGCAACATAAAGAATTGAGCCGCTTCCTTGGCAGAGATGGGTCAACACTAACACGGTGGTTACAAAGATATCGCAAAGGGGGACTATCCAAGCTTTTGGAGGTAAAAGCTGCACCAGAAGCGAGTCCTTTGATTCAAGGTGAAATGCTCAAAAAGCTAGTGTCAAAGTTAGAATCCCCAGAGGGATTTAGCAGTTATGGGCAAATTGTCGAATGGTTAGAGCAGGAGTGGAATGTGCAAGTCAAGTACAAGACAGTCTACAGTTTAGTACGCTATAGACTAGGGGCGAAATTGAAAGTACCCCGACCGATAAGCTCATCGCAGGATGAACAAGCTGTAAGCCTTTTTAAAAAAACATTCCCTTAGCCTTATTAGCTTTACAAAATCTATTGGCTGGGGGAAAACAACTACGTTACTTGTGTCAGGATGAGACCAGATTAGGTTTGAAAACCGAAACTGGGCGAGTGATTACGGCTGGTGGTGTCAAGCCCATAGTTAGGGTGCAGTGGCCAAGAAAAGCGTACTGGCTTTATGGAGTAGTTGAACCCCTATCAGGATGGCATTTTTGCCAGGAATATCCTCATCTAAACAGTGAAAACTTTCAACAATTTCTTGATGCCCTATCTCAAGAATTAGGTTCAGATATGGCGCTAATACAAATGGATAAAGCCTCAGCACATCAAGCTTTAGCACTGGATTGGCCTGAAAATATTATTCCAATTTTTCAACCATCTCATAGTCCTCAACTCAATCCCATCGAAAGATTATGGCAATTTATTAAACGCCAGTTCAAAGGCGAGAATTTCTCGAATCTCGACCAATTACGTCAACGCGTTCAACATGAATTAGCCCAATTATCTTCTCTGGTTATCTCCTCTTTGACCTGTTACGATTTCATCCTTGAAGCTCTTTTTCATCAAGCTTTATTCTATGCAGGTTCATAGAGAATTGATATTAACCGTGAAATTGAAATCTAATGGCAATTCCTAACTTCCAACTCCTAACTTCCGACTTCCACGAGCTAGCTGGTGAAGTCGGAAGTTACTGCAACATGCAGCGCTGCAACCAGCCGGAGCGACGGGAGCTTCGGCTGTAGGCGGTCGGGTGCAGCGCCTTTTAGCCCGCCGTTTGTCACTTTCAGCTTCGTTTCATCGTGAGCGACCCATCGCTTTCGCTAACGACCTCAAACCTGAAACGCTCATAAAGCCGCAATGCCGAATTGTCTGCCCAGACACTTAACGAAATAGATGATTGCCCGCAAGCCGACGCAAACAAGTGAATGAGCAATTGAGTACCGACGCCTTGACCACGATATTCGGGCAACACAGCAATACTTAATTCAGGCGTGTCATCATCCACATAACCATAACCTTTGTTCCCGCCCACCAGAAAACGCAACCAAACCGCGCCGACAGGCCGGCCTGTTGCCGCATCGCTGGCAAGAAAGCCACAATCACCCTTGCGCCCCCAACCCTGAACGTAGCGCGCAAATTCAGGAAGGCGAACCACCTCACGCGGCGGCGCAGATTGCCATTCTGAAACATGAAGCGCCTCATACAACATTTCCCACAAGAACGGTTCATCTTCTGATATGAGCGGTCGAATATTGCAGTTCATACCCCTTAGTTTGCATCAAAGCTGCGCGCGGCGGGCTAACTATAATATTAGACTGAAAGTTTCTGTCTAAGATCCCGTAGTAGGCGGATAGCCAGAAAGTTTCTGTGTAATACTCTAAAGCCGCTGTTTAAGCCGAATCTTTCCGCATAAGACGCTCATTTTGGTGAATAGGTTGAAAGTTTCTGCATAACATCCTCTCATGGTAGAGGGTGGACTGGCTTTATCGATCTTCCTTCCGAACCGTTGGTGCGATCGCATCTAGTTGAGTTGAAAGTCTCTTTAGACTTGCATATAGCTGTAGATACTGTGCGCCTTCAAAGAGAACTGGTATAACACACTATGGTTGAATAGTTAATACTCAGATCAAGTCAAATCCCCTCTTGAGAAAAAATTAGAGTTTTCATAATTGATGCAATGCCCAAGCAAAAATCCTCAAGGGAAGATTATCCCACAATTCTTAAAAACAAGTGACTTACTCCCAGTAATCATCCCTATTGGGGCTTTGTGAGAATTAGAGGTATTTGAGCATAGGGTGGAAATTTGACGGTTGTATAGTTATTATGTGCTAATAAGCTTTTTTTCAATACTAATACTTAATTTTTCTGATAATCCATTATGAGTCCGATAAAATTTGACCCAATTCCAGAAATATCAGTTGTCATCTGTACTTATAATCGCGCCAAATATTTAGATAATGGTATTAATAGTGTTATTAATCAAACCTTTAAAGATTGGGAACTGATTATAGTTGATGATGGTAGCCAAGACAATACCTTTGAACTTGTCAATTTTTATGTGCAGAAATTCTTCAATATCCGATATCTAAAACATCAAAATAAAAAACAAGCCTACGCTAAAAATGCTGGAATTCAAGCATCTTTTGGCAAATATATTACATTTCTTGATAGTGATGATGCTTACAAACCCAATCATCTAGAATCCCGATGTGAATATATGAAAAGCCATCCAGAAATTGATTTAATTGAAGGTGGATTTGCCAGTGAAGAAGAGATTTTTGTGGCAGATTATTTTCAGCCAGGTAAAACAATTAATTTGCGAGAATGTGTTTTAGGTCCAACATTTTTCGGCAAGAGAAAAGTATTTTTTGAGTTGAAGGGTTTTGAAAATATCCACTATGGAGAAGATACAGACTTTTGGCATCGGGCAGCAAAACTTTTTAAAACGCAAAAAGTTGCTGAACCACAAACATATCTTTATACAAGAGCAGAAACCAGTGTTACCAAAAGTGTTTTATAACAGCACTCATAAAATCAGGCAAATAGAGAATGTAAGTGAGAAGTTGTTGCTTTCCTCTGCTGCTAACTTGATAAGGCATTTGCTAAAGTTAGTAAAAATCACTTAAATATCCGTTTGATTTTGCTAGGAGATGGTGAACTAGAGACAGAAATACAAGCTCTGGCAAATTCTTTAGCTATTAATAATATTGTCCTTTTTGCAGGATCTGTACCCAACCCTAGAGCTTACTTTTCACTGTCTAAAGCAGTTATACTTGCTTCCCATTTTGAAGGCTTACCACTGGTTCTCGTAGAAGCTGTAGCCAGTGGGGTAACGTTTATTGCCAGTGATTGTCCAGTTGGCCCCCGTGATATTTTTGAAGTTCTGAAATGTGGAACGCTAGTTCCACCAAGTGATGTAGATGCATTAACAGAAGCTCTTATTGACCATATAAAAACTCCTCAAAAGAAAATTGAGCGCTCTGAGCTAATTGCACAATTCTTTAGTGAAACTAACTGTGCTAAAACCTTAGAAAGTCTGATCCAGCAAGTTATTTCTCAAAGGGTATGATTAGTTAGGAATAATGTGCTAAATAACCTATATTTCTGGCTAAATACTTTGTATGAATATTAACCTTTTCACATCCCAAGTCAAAAAAGTTTTTTGTCAGTGGTTTAATTATACTTGGCGAATTTTGCTTATAGGAATTGTTTTTAGTTTATGTCTAATATTTTTATTTGGTTGTCAAGGAATCAGACAAAAAGACGACAAGTTAATTCATCTGACACTTTGGCAAGCTATTAATCCGCCTGCACATCGAGAGATTTTTGAAAAACTAGTAGATAAATTTAATCAAACTCATTCTGATATTCAGGTTGAATCTATCTTCGAGCCTGAACCTAACTTACCAAAGATATTAACATCTGTTGTTGCTAATGTGCCTCCAGATATTCTGTCATTCCACCCGGAATATACAGGTCAATTTGTGGAACTAGGGGCAATTCGACCTTTAGAAGATTGGTTAGACAAATTGCCCCTAAAGTCAGATATTAGACCTAACTTATTGGAAGAAATGCAGTTAGATGGTCACATTTGGTCAGTGCCAATGCACACTAGTAATATTGGGATTTTTTACCGTCCTAAACTTTTTGAAGCTGCGGGAATCACAGAAATACCCAAAACCTGGGATGAATTGAGACAAGTTGCCAAAAAATTAACTATAGACCGCAACGGCGATCGCCGACCTGAGCAGTATGGAATATTACTGCCTTTAGGAAAAGGTGGATGGACTGTGATTAGTTGGTTGCCCTTTTTATATAGTGCTAAAGGCGAGATTGTAACCAATAATCGTCCCAATTTAACGAATGCGGGTGCGATCGCTGCCTTAAAATTTTGGCAAGACCTGATAAAAGATGGTTCAGTATTGCTTTCTGCCCCAGAACGAGGTTATGAAGAGGACGCTTTTATTGCAGGTCGTGTTGCGATGCAGATCACAGGCCCTTGGACGTTAATCATGAAATCTGACGTTGATCATCAGGTATTACCCATACCAGCAGGTGTCAGACCTGCTACAGTCACAGGTACTGGAAATTTTTTTGTGATGAAGACCACACCAGCAAGAGAGCAAGCGGCACTCAAATTTTTAGAGTATGTTTTGAGTGAAGAATTCCAAACTCAATGGACTATGGGGACGGGTTTTTTGCCCGTTACCTTCACATCGGCTCAAAGCAAAGCTTATCAGCAATTCATTAATGAAAAACCAGTGTTAAAAGTGTTTTTTGAGCAAATGCCTGTGGCATACTCTCAACCGATTATTGCTGGATATAGTCGTCTTTCTGATAGTCTTGGTCGAGCGATCGAGGCTACATTGCTAGGAGAGTCTGCTGAAAAAGCGCTCAAGATAGCACAAGAGCGTTTAGAACTGATTTGGGATGGCAAATAATAATCAGCAATCAGCTTATACATTATGATTTGCAAAGCTCGTGCCAAATCTGAGTTGATAACAATTATGCAGAAATTCCACTCCGGTGATGTGAATTTCTTTTCAATGTACACAAGCCAATTGCTGGTATGGCTCCTAGAATTGCTGCCGTAAAGCCTTGTCCACTCCAATACAATATAAAATTACGGTTTGCTTCTGGAATCAAATCTTGCACAAGAAAAAGCAACCAAACCAAAATAGTGATCAAGAAGAAAGAGATTGTGGGTAAAAAATTCCACCACCAAACGCTAGCTGTATATCGCCTCAATACCAGCCATTGGCAAATCCCGAGCCAAATTCCAGAGATTATATATGCGATCGCAGACAGAAATCCAAAAATAAAAGTTTGTTCAGGAGATAAAGTTTCATTTAACGATGAGGCTATGGATGAAATATCGTTAATCCAGGCTGTAGAAACGCCGTTGGCAATCAGCCAACCGACGCTAGTAGCAAATATCCACTGCCAACCCGGTAAATATGGGTAGATGACAAGGGCTTGGTCAGCAGCGAAAATCACAGCAAACACAACGTTGCTGAGACTTCTGACCAAAATACTCCATGTTTGTGGTTGGATAGGAACGCTAGGTGAGAGACTTTGGAGAATAATTTTCTCTAAGGCGATACTGGCAACGCCACCCACAATCCATCCGAGCAGGGTCATTAAGGTAAGCTGAATAAAAAACCTCTGTCGCTGCGATCGCGGAATTAAAAGCTTTCCTGGGTTAGGCTCGTTATTAGCAGATGCAATATGATCAGGACTGTTAGAGTCAGTTTGCATAGGAAGTTAGGGGAGTGAGAGAATAGGGAGATTAGGGAGATAGAGGAGCAGGGGAAGAATAACTAATGCCCAATCCTCAATTAAATATTGATTCTTGTTTTACCCTATTTCTCACTCGCCAGTCCCTATTTTCCATTCCTCACTCGCCACTCCCCCAAGGCGGGTATATTATGTCAATAATAGCAGTTTATTCTCAATAGAGTCTGAATTAATCTCATTAACCTATGCTTATTGCTTAAGATTTAGGAGTAGCCCGCACTTTGATTACTTCGGCTGCGTTCAGTACAAGTCAGTGACCATCGTAGACATCGCTTTGAGTCTTGGAAACTAAACCAAATGAGAAATGGTGATTTTTTATCAGTTCTTAACCTTGGTTGTGATCAAGAGTAATTTAGATGCGTTTGTCCTGCCCACTAGAATTGCACAAAAACCTTCACTTAATCTTTAAAGATATTTTAGTATATATACCGTATCTTTTGCGAGTAAAAAAAATCAAAATAGGATTACAAAGCATCAAGATGAACTTACATCTTCAAGCTTGTTGTACCCAACAACAGTCATCTCTCAGGACATAATAATCTTTGTGATTTTATTCTATGTTGTTGGAGTAATAAAGCCAGTTTTTCATAGCTAGGTTTCAAGAAAGGTTCAGTCTTAATTATCTTTGTGTTTCTCAAGGTTTATTACTCGAATGCTGCAAAAATTATCTTTGGCTTTACTGGGAACAACTGTTGTGGTCATCAGTGCAAATCCTGCCAGTGCCGTAACTCTGCAAGTCAACACTGGCCCGTTTTCAAGCTACTCTAATACCAAAACTGTGACCTTTGACGATGGCACAGCAAATGATCCCAATGGATTTGTTACCTACTCTAATATTACTACTAATATTGTTCAAGGTAGTGTATCTGGTCAATACGCCTCACCTTATGGGGATAATACCAAATTTTTAACAATTGCTCCATCAGGTAGTAATGTTGCAGGCGACAGTGGTTTTGTTAATATTAAATTCAAAGAAGCTGTTAATTACTTCGGTTTTTATGCAGGCTCATTGGATAGTTACAACTATATTGACATTTACAAAGGTAATCAGTTGTTAAAGACTTTTAGTGGTGCAGATGTGCCAACTGCTATAGCTGATGGTAGTTGGACTAGCACTCAAGCTAATATGTTTATCAATCTTGTAGCTGGAACAGGAGAAACATTTGACCGAGTTGTGATGCGCTCAGATGGTATTGCCTTTGAAACAGATAACCACGCCTATAGACTAGCCAGCCAGAGCGTTCCCGAACCTAATGCGATGTTAGGTGTGTTAGCAATAGGTGCTTGTGGTATGACTTCACTCTTCAAACGCTCACAACATAAAGTGACAGTAAAAGCATAAATTTATCAGGATACCCGTTGAAAACCCTTAAGGATGTGTCTTTACGCCAGATGTAGAGACACATCTGTTACTTGTCATGCACTTTTCCTCATGCGTTCCCTTCATGCATCAGTGAGAGGTGCATTTCTACGTGGTACTTAAAACGATGATTTCATGGGATAAGTCAAAAAAACAATAACTTGTAGCGCTTGCTGGCATTAATGCTGTAGTCAAGCCAAGCGAGCGCTGATATCCAAAATATTTAAAATACTAGTAATACGTCATGGCAGAAATTAACCTACCATCTGGAATGGGTAAAAAGCTTACAGTATAAGTATTTTTTATTTTGACTTTTGCCTGATTGTACTAGTTATCTAATGTTTCGCACCAAAAAATTTGATTCGCCACAGCTTTTTTGCGAACTTTTTAATATTTCCGCTTTAATTCTGGCGGTAATTAGTGTTTATGGGTGTCTACTGAGATACCTGCAATTTGGGACATGTTGTAAAGAAAGATTGCAAATAATGCTTTATTAATTTACTAACTTACTCAAAATTGATCGGGAGCGAATCAAAATTTTGTCTGGTAAAATCAAGCTTTCATCTCAATAGCCCCTTAGATTTACCCATAAATGGCCTTTTTAGGCATAAGCGTAGCTCGTTGTAGACATCGCTTTGAGTCTTGGAAACTAAACTAAAGGAAAAATCCTAATTTTTTCGTTGATTCTTAACGTTGGTTGCGATCAAGAGTAATTTTAGATGCGTTTGCCCTGCTACTCACCTTTTCCTAACAAGTTGCTAATAAGCTAATAAAGTGTAATTCATAATGATAAGCTAAACAGTGGCAGAAAAAAGTGACTCTTTAGGATGAAGTAATAAATGGGTGTTTCTTCAACGACTCCTCATCTCTTACGGGCTGCTCGTGGTGAAGTAGTAGATCGTCCCCCTGTATGGATGATGCGACAAGCGGGACGATATATGAAAGCATATCGAGACTTAAGAGAGCAGTATCCTTCGTTTCGCGATCGCTCGGAAATTCCAGATGTAGCAATTGAGGTTTCCTTGCAACCGTGGAGAGCCTTCCAACCAGATGGAGTAATTTTATTTTCTGATATTGTCACCCCATTACCTGGTTTGGGTATTGACATGGATATTGCCGAAGGTAAAGGGCCAATCATTCACTCGCCCCTCCGCACTCAAGAACAAATTGATCGTCTGCGTCCTTTAGAACCAGAAGCAGCTCTACCATTTATCAAAACAATTTTGCAGACGCTGCGTTCTGAAGTAGGCGATAAATCAACGGTGTTGGGCTTTGTGGGTGCGCCGTGGACGTTAGCAGCTTATGCAGTAGAGGGAAAAGGTTCTAAAACCTACTCCATCATCAAAAACATGGCATTTTCAGATCCGATGATACTGCATCAATTGTTAGCTAAATTAGCAGATGCGATCGCCATCTATGCCCGCTACCAAATTGACTCTGGTGCTCAAGTTGTGCAAATGTTCGATTCTTGGGCGGGTCAATTGAGTCCTCAAGATTATGACACCTTTGCTCTCCCCTATCAACAGAGAGTTTTCCAGCAAGTCAAGCAAACCCACCCCGATACACCTTTGATTCTGCTAGTTAGCGGTAGTGCGGGTGTGTTGGAAAGAATGGGACAATCTGGCGCTGATATTGTCAGTGTAGACTGGGCAGTGGATATGGCAGATGCACGCGCGAGATTGGGCAAGCAAGTCAAAGTTCAAGGAAATCTTGATCCAGGCGTGCTATTTGGCTCTAAACAGTTTATCCGCGATCGCATTCTTGATACCGTTCGCAAAGCTGGCAATTGGGGTCACATTCTCAATCTCGGTCATGGTGTCTTACCAGAAACACCAGAAGAAAATGTCGCTTTCTTCTTTGAAACCGCAAAGGAACTTAATCTTGCAGGAGTTAAGAGTTAGGAGTTATGAGTTACGAGTTAAGAGTTAGGAGTTATGAGTTATTAAGTTACCAGTTGCGAGGTGCAGAGTTATTTTTTTATTGTTAACTCCTCACTTCTAACTCCTAACTTTATTTTTAACTCCTGATTCGGAACTTTTAACTCCATTTTTAACTCTTCACTTTTAACTCCTTACTTTTTATAAATTCTCTATGAGCCAGAAACGGATTTTAGTGACTGGTGCAAGTGGTTGTATAGGTCATTATTTAACAGAAGCCTTAATTAAGGAAACAGATCACGAACTGTATCTTCTAGTTAGGAACCCAAGTAAACTGCAAGTTGATACAAAGGCACGTTCAGGCATCAACGTTTTGCAAGGTGATATGCAAAATATTCGCCAGTTTGCTGATTTACTATCAACAATTGATACGGCGGTACTCACAGCCACAGCTTGGGGTGGTGATCAGACATTTGATATTAATGTCGTCAAGACTATAGAGTTGCTGGAACTGCTAGATCCAGAACGTTGCCAGCAGGTAATTTATTTTTCTACAGCTAGCGTTTTGGATCGCTACAATCAACCATTAAAAGAAGCCGGGGAAATTGGAACAGATTACATTCGTTCCAAATATGACTGCTTACATAAGATATCAAAATTAGCGATCGCACCCAAAATTACCACAGTATTTCCTACTTTAGTATTGGGTGGTGATGCCAATAAACCCTATTCTCACCTCACATCTGGCATTCCAGAAGTTACGAAATATATTAATTTAATTCGTTTTTTGGAAGCAGATGGCAGTTTTCACTTTATCCACGGACGAGACATTGCCACTGTCGTGCGATATTTAATTGATCATCCTGGCGAAAATGATCAACCACGTCGGTTGGTTTTAGGTCAGACACAGTTAACTGCTACTCAAGCAGTGGAAGAAGTTTGTGCTTATCTGGGCAAAAAGATTTACTTTCGCATTCCCGTATCTTTAGCATTGGCTAATTTAATTATTGTTCTATTCCGCATTCAGATGGCCGCTTGGGATAGGTTTTGCATGAACTACCGGCATTTCACTTATGAAAAAACAATTAATCCCTATAGTTTTGACTTGCCAAATTATTGTGCAAGCATGAGTGATGTTTTGAAAATTAGCGGTGTTGATGCTGCTAAGTAGTTAATGCAATAAATTACACTAATTATTGAGATAAACCTTGTGATTACTGAGTGTAGTTATCATAGCGAACCACTTACTTTTGATGGCTGTATTCTCTTAATTTGTTCCAATTTCAGAGAAAAATATTAGTGCTAAACTAAAACAACTTTAATAAAAAGTCAATAACTCTTAATTTTCGTTAAAGTTAGATAACAATCAAAGTGTGAGGATTTATACTACATGCGAATTTTGTTAATGTATCCAATATTTCCCAAAACCTTTTGGTCATATGAAAAAATCTTAGAGTTAGTTGATCGCAAAGTTTTATTACCACCTTTGGGTTTAGTAACAGTAGCCGCGATTCTTCCCCAAGAATGGGAATTCAAGCTGGTCGATCGCAACATCCGCCCAGCAACAGAAGCAGAATGGGCATGGGCAGATGTAGTAATCCTCTCGGCAATGATTGTCCAGAAACAAGATTTACTTGACCAAATCCAGGAAGCAAAAAAACGTGGCAAGCTAGTCGCAGTCGGCGGCCCTTACCCCACCTCTGTACCTCACGAAGTTGAAAATGTTGGCGCAGATTTTCTGATTCTGGATGAAGGGGAAATCACTCTGCCCATGTTTATTGAGGCAATAAAGAGGGGAGACACATCTGGCACTTTCCGCGCCACAGAAAAACCTGATGTGACAAGCACACCAATACCCCGCTTTGATTTATTAGAATTGAATGCCTATGACATGATGTCGGTGCAGTTTTCGCGCGGGTGTCCCTTCCAGTGCGAATTTTGCGACATTATTGTTCTTTACGGGCGCAAACCGCGTACCAAAACCCCAGCACAACTGTTAGCAGAGTTAGATTACCTCTATGAATTGGGTTGGCGGCGGGGTGTGTTCATGGTGGATGATAACTTTATTGGTAACAAGCGAAATGTGAAATTGTTGCTCAAAGAGTTAAAAGTCTGGATGGCAGAACACAAGTATCCCTTCCGATTTGACACTGAAGCTTCAATTGACTTAGCACAAGACTCAGAAATGTTGGAGTTGATGGTTGAGTGTGGTTTCTCGGCGGTGTTTTTGGGAATCGAAACGCCGGATGAGGATAGTTTGCAAATGACCAAGAAGTTTCAAAATACTCGCAGTTCCCTAACTGAGGCAGTGCAAACCATCATCAAAACGGGATTACGCCCAATGGCTGGGTTTATTATCGGCTTTGATGGCGAAAAAGCAGGTGCAGGCGATCGCATTGTCCGCTTTGCTGAACAAGCAGCTATTCCCTCTACTACCTTTGCCATGTTACAAGCGTTACCGAACACCGCGCTTTGGCATCGCCTGAAAAAAGAAGGACGACTACGGGAAAATCAAGATGGCAACATCAACCAGACAACATTGATGAATTTCCTTCCTACCCGTCCCCTGGAAGAACTTGCTAGAGAATATATTGAAGCCTTTTGTACTTTATACGACCCAGTACACTACTTGGATCGCACCTATCGCTGTTTCTTAATGATGGGTTTGCCGAGTTGGAAAGCGCCAGCGAAAATGCCAGAGTGGGTGGTTGTCAAAGCGTTGTTAATTGTAATTTGGCGACAAGGCATCAAACGAGAAACCCGTTGGAAGTTCTGGCACCATTTGTTTAGCATTCTCAAGCGTAACCCTGGAGTTATTGAGCATTACATCTCTGCTTGCGCCCACAACGAGCATTTTCTTGAGTATCGCCAAATTGTGCGCGATCAAATTGAAAGTCAGCTAGCTGAATATCTAGCACAAGGTGCAGAAAAGCCATATGTATTAATTAAGGAAAAAGTAGAACAAAAAGCTGAAGCGGTAGTCAGTTAAAAAGATGTTTGAAAAATCGCAAAGTATACTATAAACCCCACTTTCATTCCTCTCTCCCTTTCGGGGAGAGGCTTTTAAATCCCCATTCCCCCACTTCGTGCCGCTACACGAACTTAGGAAAGAGGGGCTAGGGGGGTTAGGTTTGGGAGCATTTAGTGTTAGTAATAATACTTTTACAATATCCTCTAAGAGTGGTAATGGGTAATAATAAATTACTTATTACCCGTTCTCAATAAAAAGTATGTCTCTAGAGTTCTTCTGCCTTTAACGCC
The DNA here is from genome assembly GCF_036917195.1 of Nostoc sp. Lineage (GTDB taxonomy): Bacteria > Cyanobacteriota > Cyanobacteriia > Cyanobacteriales > Nostocaceae > Nostoc. Next base: position 33,289 of record NZ_JBALDG010000087.1, on the reverse strand, counting down.
GCTACAAATTGTTTACCGATCGCGGACTCCATTCTATAGAACAGTGCAGGTTTACCCAGCGGCGCAGCAACCTGAATCCACTTTCCGTTTGCCGCGTTCAGTGTTTCTCCAGTCCACAGGTTTGTCCAGTTCCCTGCCGGAAGATAAAGCCGTACCTTAGTTGCACCCGCATCGACGACGGGCGCAAACATAAACTCGGAGCCGAACATATACTGATACCGCAGCCCGTATGTGTTCACATCATTCGGATATTCCAAAAAGGGATGTCGTACGATTGGATGTCCGGTGCGTGCCGCTTCGTTTGCCAGTTGTTTGCGATAGAAACCGAGTGCCTTGTAGATTTTCGCCATGCGAGCAAAGTGCATTAGCGTTTCAGAGTCGCTGTTTACTTGGGCGCTGATGGCTGGATTTAATCCTTCATGTGTTCGCAGTATGGAGGTGAACGTACTCAACTCGACCCACCGCATCAACAGTTCTTTAGAACGGGCGACGATTGGAACTTTCTTGCCCAATATGTTGACGGCAAAGGCATTGTATCCCCCCGTGTCACTGTGAGTTAGACTAAAGCCCGATATGCCACCCGACAACATGCCGACCACTGCCGTCTTGATTCCGTCATACTCGTCCCACGTTTGCAATTGATCGCCTAACCAAAACAGCGTTGCCTTCCCCGGACTTTGGGTAAAACCAGAGCGATTAAAGAAAACAATGTCGTCACCTCGTCCAGCTTCTTGAATTGCTTCGCGGTTCACTTGTGCCCAAGCAACGGGGTAATGGTTATGCCAGACATCAGGATTGGCTTTGTCGTACAGGGACGCGTTAAACGGTACCGCTTCGCCAAAATCCGCCATCCAACCTGAAGCACGATCGCCTGTAATTAGTTCGTTCTTAATAATATTTTTCATCCACTGACGCGCCGTTGGATTACTAAGATCTACCAGCCCCGCGAAAAAATCTGTGTTTTTGATAAGATATGGCGTACCGTCCTTTTTCTTAATCAAGTACCCTGCTTGCTGCGCTTGGTTAAACAACTCGTTATGCCCTGGCGCATTCGTGAGAAAAGGATTGATATAAATCATCATGCGTGCATTCTGTTTCTGGAGTGCATCTACCAACCCATCCCAATCAGGATAATAGGTTTTGTCCAACTTCCAATTCCAATACAATTGACTTCCAATTTTGGTGATCCGTCTGCCCGGCCAGTCCTGAATCCAAAAAGCGGCGATCGGCACGCCTGCTTTCACAAACGTATCCAGTTTTTGCTTCACAACGTCTGTGCCACCTTGAACGGAAATCACTGCACCTTGCTGAATCCAATCAGGCAGTGTTCGCATTCGCCCCGTATATTCGGTGTACTCTTGAATCAGGTCGAGCGGTGTTTTGCCATAGAGAATGCGTCCTGTCATTTTGTTGGCAAAGAGTGTCAGCTCCACCCGGTCAGAGTGGTGCAAATCAAACATACTGTATTCTTCATTCTCCAAAAACAGCGATCGCAATTTGCTTGTCATGTACTGGGGCGCGGGCATTTCAGTTACATAAGGGTTGCCACCGCCACGGTTCTGCGTCAGATTCACCAATTTGGTAAAACCCGGCAAGCCCCGTCCAACACCGTGTTCCTGAACGAGAATAGGAAGAATTTTTCCCTTTTGATCAAAATCCGTGAGTTGTCCCCCAAATCCGAAGAAGTGCTCGTCTGCCTCCGACGCTCCACGCAGATAAATTCGATTCATTGCGGCTGCCCCCGCACCCTCAAATTGCAGTTGAAATTGCAATTGATTTGCTGCGATCGGTGTAAAGGTCAAGCGATAATTGACCGTGCAGCCTTGTCCGGTGAGCGTCCCATGCAAGACCAGCGCTGTGTTGATCGCTTCGATGGTATCCAGGCTTTGTACTGCACATGAAGAGATAATTTTGTCTTTCACCGAAAAAGATCCTTCAGGTATGCCAAATTCACGTATATTTGCTTGTCCCGTCGCCGCACCCACAAACGCAACATTCGGGATGCTTGCCCACAGCAGCCGTTCCGGTTCTGCCGAGTGCCTCACCAGGAGCGCAGGCGTCTGCCCATTTTCGGCAAAAGACAAAACAAAATTTCCGATTGGAAAAGAACCGCTTACATGCGAGGTAAGCGCCGGATTCGTAGGCGGTAGATTGAACTGGATCAGTCTATACAGATTTTGGATGGCCGACGCTGCAATAAGCACTGAGAGCAAAGTACTGAGTGCTGTAACCCACACTTTGATGAACCGATTTCTCGCGCGAGACGCGCGAAATGCAATGACAGCAAAAATGACTGCACTAACGAATAAAACGAGAAATATTGGAAATTGCATAAAAGGATATTTTAAAAGTGGGGGGCTATTGTAAGAAAGCTCACAACAAGTGATTAATCGCATTTTCACCCGGACACTTGTACGGGTAAATTTACGTATATAGTGGCATTTATATTTTATCTACCGCGATCGCGTTCTAAATCATCAATCACTTTTTGCAAATACCACTCGTCTGACATCCCAGGATAATAATCCTGCTTCTGCTGAATTAATCGTTCGGCAATTTCCCAATATCCCCCAACCATTCGTAAAACTCGCTGACGTAGCAAGTTATATTTTTGCTTTTTTGACTCTGGACTAAATTTTTGGATTTTTTCAAGGCTACTTAAGACTTGTTGGTAATTTACCCAGTCTTCTTGTTCACAAAAAATACTCGCCGCCCGTTGATAATCTTCCAGAGCATTTTGCATTTCTTCTAAACAAGTATAGGCAATGCCGCGATTGTAGTAAGCTTGAGCATCATCAGGATTAATTTGCAGCGCTTGGGTGTAATCTTGAATTGCACCGAGATAATTGCCCGTTGTCCGATAGGCATTACCTCTGGCAATATAGACTAAAGGATCTTCGGGTTGCATCTGGAGTGCTTGGTTAAGATCCGCGATCGCACCTTGATGATCTCCCAATACAGAACGGGCTTTGCCTCGGTTGCGATAGACAATCGCATCTTGAAAATTTAGTCGCAATGCTTGATTAAAATCTGCGATCGCTTCTCGATAATTCCCCATTTTACAACGCACAACCCCACGACAGCAGTAAGCTTGGGCATCTTGCGAATCGGCTTTTAATATCCAATTTAAATCAGCTAGTGCCTCTTGTGTATCTCCCTTTTCAGCCTTTTCTAATAATTGCGTAAAATAATCATTGGTGGATAAAATTGGCGCGTTGGTAGAACGCGATTGCTCAACGACAGCTTTTTCAGAGGGTTGTAGCTGTTTAATTTGTTCCAGACACAGACGACAATTGTCTTTATCCTGTTGTTCTAAATATAATTGTGCAGCTTTTTTAAAGTTAGCGATCGCATCTTGAATATAACCCTGTTTACGCCGCACTATTCCCCGCAGATTATAAGCAGCAGCATAATTGAGATTGAAACGAATAGCGCGTTCAACATCCTCCAGCGCCCCTGGCAGATTTTTCAGCGCCACCCTTGCTAATCCACGACAATAATATGCCTCTACACTCTCAGGATTAAGCTTCAGGGCTTCGGTATAATCTGAAACAGCATTCAGGATTGCTCCTGAGTCATAATGTGCCAAACCCCGTTGCAAGTATGCTTCGGGAAAGTAAGCTGTTACTTCTAAAGCATGGTTAAATTCTTCAATTGCTCCAGCGTAGTCTTTTCGCCTAGCCTTTTCCAATCCTCTATTGTAGAATTCGTCATTCATGGCATTTATTTGGTTGATTGAGTTAGTTGAATTCCAGCAGGCTTGTTTCGTAGCCTAACCTATCCACTTACCTTTAATATTCTAAGTATTCAATGTGGCTTTGCTTCATTTCATATTTTCAGTGAATTCAAACGAACACACTGCCCTAAGTTGTTATAAATGGAATTCACCCAATGGAATATTGTACACGTCCAGATTTTGGAGTTAGATTTAGTGCAAATCCAGGCTAAAACTTTGATTACTCCTAATCAATAATAAGTTCTCCGAATGAAAATTATAACAATCACAACAAATATATCAATGCAATCTTTACAAGAGAGGGAAAAAATTAAGCAAGCTGCTGAGTTTAATCAGCAAGCTCAGATTGTTTTGAAAAACAAGGATATGAAGTACAAACAACTAGAATATCCGCAAGGTTTGTCGAAAATCGAAGTTATCAATGAAATTCAAATTCTAGAATAACTTTGCCAAACTTTAAATATCAGCTTTTTCAATATTGGTTATGCTAGCAAACCCGAAACCATAAATCTAATTTCAGATATCAACAAAAATACATCGATTATTTATTGCTCAAGCAAAATTAGCGACAGGGAAACTGGCATAAACTTTGAGAATATCAGGGAATCTGCCCAAGCTATTAAACGTATTTCCCAAAAAAGTCAAAATGGCTATTGATATGGTAACTTTAGGTATCAAGTTAGATAAACCACTATCAGCCCAATCATTTCCAATTCTAAATAAAAAAGCTGGGGAAATGACTACATTCAATTCCCCATATCTCGTAGATTCTAAAATATTTACAGTTAACTAGAATTATTCTGAAAGCAAGCTAGGAGAAGTCAGTACAAAAACATCCCAACTTCCTTGAGCGTCAGTTTGTGGTTTTATGGGATTGGCGAAGTGGAAAAAATCATGGTCATTAACCAATAAAAGTTCCCCCGGATTTATAACTTTGCTAAATACAGGCTTTTCTTTTTTGGCAGTATACAAATGTGTTTCTCCACCTTCAATATTATCTCTATCTACTGAGAAGATGCCAATAAAATCAGTACCATCTTGATGGATACCTTCAGGCGCTGGATTACCAAAATTATCTGGTGAACAAATAATTCTAATTTGATGAACACCGATTTCAGCTTCCGGATGAAGTTTACAAGAATCACTAAATGCTAAGACAAGATTTCTGAAAATATCAAGTTCTATGAGTCCATCATCTAATTCTGCAAACTCTCTTTTTACATCACCTACTAATTGATTATGCTCTTTACTTTGAAAGAAGTAGCCATGAGGTAATTTGATTAACTCATTTCCAGAGACTGTGAACCGAGATAATCTTCTCGAAGGATAATTGCCTTTGATATAAGGATCAATAGGCATATTACTAAAAAATGGCTTAAAACCTTCTAGTTTTACCGAATTTACCTTTCTGAGAGTAAACAGAAAAGCATATTCTAATTCCGTTGCTGTCCACACTTTTTGCATAGGATTTACCTCCTTGCACATTGAAATTCTCCCAGATTTTTCTTTATGGGAGGCTTATAACACCTAGTATATGCTACTTTTTATTAAGATGTTGTCAATTTTACTACAAATTTTGACTATTTGTGATAAGAAAAGTTCCTCAAATTCTGTCACAGGGTGGAGTAATACTCATGGGTGTAAAAGTAGCTGCTGAAAAGATTTGCTGATGGGCGTTCGGTGGGGAATAAATCGACGTATATTTACTAACAGCAATAAGGTTCCATAATGATTGATTGGCTTTACCGTTACCCACCTTTGTATCCGGGTATTTTGCTAAAACGCTACAAGCGGTTTTTTGCTGAGGTTCAACTTACTTCTGGCGAAATAGTGACAGCACACTGTCCAAATACAGGGCCAATGACTGGAGTCTCGACTCCCCAAAGTGCGGTACAGCTTTCCAAAAGTGATAATCTTAACCGCAAATTGGCTTACACTTTAGAACTAATTCAGGTAGATGATAACGAGCCGACTTGGGTAGGTATAAATACTTTTTTGCCCAATCGGGTGGTAAAGCTAGCTTTGGCGAAACACCTTTTCCCAGAATTGGGCGACTATAGTCAAATCAAGGGCGAGGTGGTTTATGGGCTAGATAAAAAAAGTCGAGTGGATTTTTTCTTAACGGGGAGTGATGAGGAACGCCCGATTTATTTAGAAGTGAAAAATACAACTTTGTCTGAGGGGAGATTAGCCCTATTTCCTGACACGGAGACTACAAGAGGACAAAAGCACTTGCGAGAACTAATGGCGCTGCTACCTCTAACTCGTGCGGTGATGCTTTACTTTATCAATCGCAGTGATTGTACTGAGTTTTCCCCTGGCGATCGCACAGATCCTGTATATGGTAAATTATTACGGGATGCGATCGCACTTGGTTTAGAAGTCTTACCTTGCCGTTTTGACATTTCCCCCGAAGGTATCCGTTATTTGGGTTTGGCAAAACTGAAAATTTGATTACATCTAATCAGACACTAGAGACGTTGCAAGGCAACGTCTCTAAACGCATGAAACAATAAATCCATCTAGATACTGTCTAGATGGACTTATTGGTAGTTGGTGTTTACTAAAAGACATCCAACCAGACTGTAATCAACAAATGACTATAGGTAGTCGCCGCCCCACAAATAAATAGCATTCGCTATTGTGAGGTTTACTTATGCAGGAATCAAAACTGTATCAATGACGTGGATGACACCGTTATCAGCAGCAACATCTGGTGTTGCAACTGTTGCATCATTGATCTTAACGCCATTAGAAGCGTCAATTTTTACATCTGAACCTTCAACTGTTGTAGCTGTCTTCAGTTTAACTACATCAGCAGCTAGTACCTTGCCTGAGACAACATGATAGGTCAAGATTTTCTTGAGCTTTGGAATGTCTTGAAGTAATGCGTCTACTGTACCTGCTGGAAGCTTCTTAAACGCTTCATCAGTGGGTGCGAAGACGGTAAATGGCCCCTCACCTTTCAGTGTATCTACCAGACCAGCGGCTTGGATTGCTGCAACTAGTGTCGTGAAAGAACCATTATTAGTGGCAGTGTCAATTATATTGGCCATGTGCTTTACCTAGTTCTGTGTAATCTGTTACAAATTTAAACTATTTTTTTAATAAAATCTATCTATCGTTAGATGTATGTCAAGTAAAATCTTTTATTGATATCATTAAGGATTGTAAATATTTTTATCCAAACAGAGAATTATATGTAATTGATCCAGATGGATGAGTTATAAGCACTGTTGGATGCGTAGTTTACTGCACTTCTCTACGAGACGCTCCGCGTAGCTTGCTTCCCCGTAGGGGTACGACAGGCTCAGTGACCACCGCAGGCATCGCTCCTTTTTCTACACAGATGTGTGGCGATGCCTGTGCAGTAGTGTCAACGCAGCAATTTAATCACCAAAGAAATCAGTATATAGATTGGTAAACGCGCCTTATTTTTAAAATATTGGTATTACAAGAATTTTAATTATTTAGGATTTAGCCGACAAATTTATGATAAAACCCTTGTTGTACAAGTAAATCAGCTTTTTTCATAATATCTAGATAGATGCGTTTGCCCTGTTGTCAGGGTTTGCTAACCAAAAATATTGGTAATGAGCGTATTTAACTGATAATATTTCATCACTAAATACATTTCACTCGCCGTTTCTGTAATCCTACCTGGAAACAATAAATTTCCATCACACTAATGCTTTTAGCAATTGTGATTGATCCTTTATTTCCAGAATTGATTATACGTAGGACTTACGCAAAAACCCTCTCAAACCTCATTTATCCGTATCCTCTGCCTTCCTTATGTATGGTTGGTTTTTTCCTTGCCTGTACGTAAATTATGTATGTGACCAATAAGATCCTTAGGTAATATTTTCCCCAAACTATGACTTTCATGAACAGAAGAAGACTTATTGCTTGGATTGCTACGGCAGTTACCAGCATGATGCTGGTAATAGGCTTACAGTTTGTCAATTTTTCACCAGCAAGCTCCGCAACCACACTTAACGTGTATGCGGCTGTCAGCTTAACAAACGCGCTAAATGCTATTAAGACTCAGTACCAAAATGCTAACCCAGGTGTCAACGTTGTTTATACATTTGGTGCTTCTGGTACCTTGCTCAAGCAAATACAAGCAGGATCTCCAGCAGATATTTTCATTTCTGCTGCCAACGACCAAATAAATGTCTTACAAAATTCAAGCCCAAGTAAATTGGTAGCAGGTAGCCGTAAAAACATTGTCAGAAACCGTCTAGTTTTGATTACTCCGACGACGCCCCCTGTTAGTGCTGGTAGTGCGGCTCTCACTAGCTTCAATGGTTTAACCAATGCCAATATTAGTGGTGTTGCTATAGGTGACTACACAGGCACTCCTCCAGTTGTACCAGCAGGAAATTATGCCAAACAAGTTCTGACTAAGCGAGGTATTTTCACTACTCTAAGTCCTAAATTATACCTTGATAGCAATGTGCGTAACGTTTTAACTGCTGTTGAAAATAAAGCTTCTGTAACTGTTGCAGGTGTAAATAAAACTATCAACGCAGGTATCGTTTACAAAACTGATGCTGCCATTTCTAACAAGGTAAAAGTCGTACAAACTGCCCTAACAACAGAGAGTGATCTGATTGTCTATCCACTGGGTATACTCACCAGAACTAAAGTTTTAACGACAGCACAGAGTTTTTCTACTTACTTAACTGGTAGTACTGCCCAGAATATCTTCAAAAATAATTATGGGTTTCTTGCGCCTTAATCACCACAAAGTAAATCAATTAAGTAGTCGTTGTCGTTAATTTTGAACTATTTGGAGTAATGTCTTGTGAAGTTTACTAAAAAACTCTCAATTATTATTTGTAGTCTGAGCACTGCTTTGCTTCATACTGCTGTGATTACCAATACTTATAAGTCAGCAGCACAAGCGGAAGGACAAGAGCTAATTTATAACGGGGGATTTGAAATCGACCCTCTGGCAGATCCTAATAATCCTAACGGTGTAAATCCTAATGTTACTGGATGGCTTAAATCTGGCGCTATAGGTACTACAATTAGCAACTTTCCTCACAGTGGTAACCAAGGTTTATCGCTTGGTGCATTTTCAGGCATTAGCTACATATCACAGACTATCCCTACAGTTGTTGGTCGACACTACCAACTTACTTACTATTTCGCATCCATAGAGGAGGAGCCTGACCTTAAGAATATATTTCAGGTTTTTATAGGTGGAAGGAAGGTTTTTGTTAAAAATGATACTCCTTTCCAACCTTATAAGCAATACACCTTAGATTTTAAAGCAAAAGGAAGATACACAGAGATAAAGTTTGGTTCTCTAGCAAAGTATGCGTTTTTATATTTGGATGATGTGAGTGTCAAAACTCAACCTAAACATCAAAAGAAAAACTATTAGGATGATCCGGTGATAGATGATGGGGATAAATAAACCACAGGTAGAAGCCTAAGCAATGTCTAATGTCTGGCTCCATAGTGTTAAGAATGCCACTAAAATTCATCTGATTTAAAAACTCCATCATGGGTTTATTGAGAAAAATCGCCTTGGGTGTATGAATCATTATCCACATCTATAGGTAACTCTTATAAACCAGAAGAAAGTGTTCATTTTTATTGACACTACTGAAAGCCAGCATGGATGTAACTATCAACTTGCTTTAGTTGTCGAAATTTACAATTATTTGGAGTCAATTTTCATGAATTTAACTAAAAAACTCTCAATTATTGTTTTTAGTTTTACTACTACCTTAATTAGTACTGCTGTGATTACTAATATTTATAATGTAGGAGCACAAGCGGCAGAACTTGTTAAAAACGGAAGCTTTGAACTCGACCAACTCGTAGATCCTAATGATCCTAACGTTACAAATCCTAATATTACAGGATGGGCTAAGTCTGGTGATCCGATGGATATATCAGGGATAAGAATAAGCAATTTTCCTCAGCATGATAGTGGTAATCAGGGCTTATCACTTAGTGGATTTATAGACCTCAGCTACATATCACAGACGCTTTCTACACAACCTGGTCAGCAATACGAACTTAGTTACTATTTAGCATCTATAGATGAAGCCCCTGACCTTGATAATCAATTTCAGACATTTGTAGGTGGAAATAAGATTTTTGATCAAAAAGACATTTCTTTTCAACCATACACGCCATACAAGTTCAATTTCACGGCAGACGCATCATCCACAGAGTTAAAGTTTGGGAATTGGGATAAATATGGATTCTTATACTTGGATAATGTGAGTGTAAAACCTGTCCCTGAGCCTGTGCCTGAGCCATCGACTATTGGAGGAATAGCAATTGCTGGATTGTTGGGAATATGGCTGAAGAAAAAGAAGGCAATTAGAGGCAATTAGTTAAAAAGAATAACTCTCTCGGAAAATAACAGAGCGTAGACGCGCAGTTGTCGTTAGACATCGCTATACAATCTCAATAGAAAAAGTGCGTCACTGAACAGCCTGTTGTAGACATCGGCTTACCCTTTCCATAGCTAAATTTTCAAATTTGATAATCCAATGCAACTAGAACTTTGCCACAATGCTGATTTGCAGGTACAGCTTCCAGCATCTTTTTAGGTTTGGGTAAGTTGAGGTTTTTCATTAATTCGATGAACTGGTTGCGGCTGCGTCCTGCAAACCGAGGATTCCAGCACTTTTCCTCGCCAATGGTGGATACTGTCTGTCCTTGGTAGTCGTGACCAGGATATACCAAGGTGTCATCCGGTAATGTGAATAGCTTCTGAGTAACGGCATCATACAGTGATCCAGCGTCGCCGCTTTGGAAGTCGGTACGACCGCAACCCCGGATGAATAGGGCATCTCCAGTTAATAGATGAGTGTCGTTGACTAAGTATGTCATGTGGCTGTCAGTGTGACCAGGGGTAGCGATCGCCCGAATCTGCACATTCCCCAATTCCAACATATTTCCATCGGCAATGTACTGGTCTGCACAGGTAACTGCGGCATTCTCAGGCACAATCCCCAAACAACCCGTTAGTGACCTTAATCTGTCTGTCCCAGTGATATGGTCAGCATGGATGTGGGTTTCCAGACAGTAGCTTAAGGTCAGCCCCAATTGTCGCAATATCTGAAGATCACGTTCGACCTGCTCTAATACAGGATCAACTAAGATAGCTGTTTTGGTTTCTGGGTCGGCAATTAGGTAAGTATAAGTACTAGATTCTTTATCAAAGAGTTGACGAAATAACATAGCAGGTTTCTTCAACGCCAAAGTAGTTGCATCGGGTTTTGGATTGAGACATTTCAGTAACTCCTGTGCCAAATTTGCCGCTTGAACCCGAATTTCAGGAACAGCGGTGGTTTCCCAAAGATTGCCCTTGCGCGGTGTCCCCAAGGTGTACAGCATTTGAGATACATTTCCATCTGCATCAATCAGCGCACCATTTGGGGCAGTGTCGGTTCCCATTGACAATGTGTTAGGACGGATCAGCCGTTGTTCTTGGAGGCTAGCGACCAATGGGTGCTGCAATCTGAGGTAATCACAATTTGCGCCGGTGCAGTTGACAATCCGCTTAACTTGCAAAACGATATCTTTGTGCGTCCCCCGTTCGCAGATTTTCACATTCACTCCATTCTCAAACTCCTGACAACTTTGAATCCGACCTGCGTAATGGATCAGTTGACCAGACTCCATTGCAGCATCTAGTACTTCGGCAATTTCTTCAGCAATCCGATGACGGTGAACTTCCCAGTAAGCTTTGACATGGCGCAGAAATCGTTTCTGTTCCAGCAATGGCAGTGCTTGCCAAAGTTCTGAAATAATGGGGCGGATGGCATCAATTACTGCTCGCCAATCTTCAGCCAGTCCGTTGCCGGGGTTCCCCCGGTTGTACGAACTGGCTTGAGCCAGTCCGTTGTTGTAGGAAGTGGCGTGTCCTTGCGTAAGAGCCTCGCGTAGTTCTTGACGTAGCAGATGCAGCAGTCCTCGCGCCGTTTTTGGTGCAGTTTCTACATCAAGAAATGCCGGATAAGGAGTTGTTGATTTGTGGCTACAGGGCATCAATCCGTGCCGCGAGACGGTATGAATTTGTCCCTGGAACCCCTGATGGTGCAAGGCAACAACCACATCTACCATTGTTAACCCAGTGCCCACCAGCAGAATAGCATCCTCTGGATTTAGGTCAGCGATCGCATCAGCAGACCAAGCATCTTTGACATAGCGGTTGTCTAAAACGGCGAGTGGTCTAGGCAGAATTGCCGGGAAATTGCCCAACGCTAACACCGCCTTTTGCACATGCAAACACTGACCACTGCTCAGGTACACTATTGTGTTGTCAGGTTTTGTTTCGATGGCGATCGCTTCATCCACAATCTTCTCTAGCTGCACATTAGCTGCTGCATCTACCTGTGCTGCTTTTAAAGTCGCCTGCACATAGTCCCCATAAACCCGACGCCCAACGAAGGTAGATGGAGTTACCTGTTCATGACCATTTTTGTGCAGCCAATTCAGGAAGTGATTTGGTTGATCGTCATAAGCGCTCATCTTACCTGCTGGCACATTCAGCAAGTGACAGTCCACTGGTGTCCCGTAAGCAACTCCTCTACCTATTTCAGAATTACGTTCAATCAACTTGATGGACAGTGGCATGGTTGCATTGCGTAAAAGATTGGCTGCAACCAGAGAACCGCTAAAGCCACCACCAATAATGGCGATCGCAACTGGAGAGACGGTTAGGTTAAAAATATTGTTGTTCATAGGACGTGTGAGTTGCACTTGCTGCTTTCTACTGATTAATTTACGGCCGATAAACTGAAATTTCCGCTTGTCGCAAGCTGTTAGGCAGATGAATTGGCTCAAAAAACCACATACACACATGAATAAGTGGGAATTGCACTTGAGTGTCCAATTCCCCAAATCGAGAGAGTGGCGATCGTCAGATTACATAAACTAAAATCTAGAGGAGACAAGGTTTTGAAACTATTTATCTAACATTGATGTGTCTATTGCATCCAAATCCGATGCAAATACCGTGGTTTTTAGTTAACATCAAAAGACCCCTTCAAAAGCGAGAATTTTACCTCTACAATTGTCAATATTTTCTGACACTACTAGCATTCAAGTTTCAGATAATGTTTAGCTTAATGTCATAAAAGCAATACAGAGGTATTGACAAATACAGTAGTCCTAAATCGGTTGTGAGAAAATAATAAGGTTGTGAATTTAACTAAATATTGGGTGCAAAATGTGGAGGTATTTGCTAACTCAATTTCACGAAGCCTATCAAAAACTTCGTGAAATCAAAAGCACATTTACACACAAACTTATAAGGTAATTAAAATGACTTACGATTCCGAAGATGTGCAACAAATTCTTCAAATAGCACTCACTCGTAAACAAGAAGGTGAATTTTCACGAGAACAGCTTGTAGAAATGGCATCTGAGTTAGGTATTTCTTCTAATATTTTGGAAACAACTGAACAAAAGTGGTTAGCTCAACAAGAAGAGGAACGTTCGCGACGCACATTTAATACTTTCCGACGCAGAGACTTTTGGACACATTTTGTTTCCTTCCTAGCGGTTAATTTATTCCTCATTCTCTTGAATTTAATAACTAGTCCTAGTTATTTTTGGGCTATCTTCCCAGTATTAGGATGGGGGTTAGGACTATTTTTTCATTGGTGGAGTGTTTATCAGAATAAAACAGAGGATTACGAGATAGCCTTTCAGAAATGGCGTGCCCAAATTTAACTTCTCCCTACTTTGAAAAATGGAGACACCAACCCACAGCTATCCAGCCCTACGAGTTGGGAGTAATCTTTCACCTAGAAATGGGGAAATTTCCGTACTTGATACTCTGGTAACTCCACTATTGGATAGGATTCTCCAGTGCTTGGATGAATTTGTCTTTAATAGTCTGCAAATCTGCTTGGGGTAGGGCTTTCCACAGTTAGCGCATTGCCCAACGAATGATCACGATAACTTCTGTGTGGTGATTGGGGCTGATCCAAACCTGTTTACCGAGAAATCTAGCATATTCAGCCAACCCTGTTGTCCAAATTTGTGCGTCCTTCTGCATAAAATCTTCCCGTAAATCCGGGACAACCTTAAAGTTGAGGAGTTCTATAACCACACCCTTTCAACCCTGTGTTTACTAATTTGCCAAAATAGAGCTGTAGGCTAGAATAACTACGCTTTTAGCATAGCTTGATTGCCTACACTCAGGAGCAAGAGTCGGCTGGTTTGAAATAAGTAAGAGGAAGGGGAGTATGGACAACAACAACTGGTTGCAACAACTAATGATGGTGGGTCTTGGCACAACGTCTTTAGTAGCAGAAAAACTGCGCCAAGTCAGCGATGATTTAGTTAAAGACGGTAAGCTCAATCCTGAGCAAGCCAAGGCGGTAATAGATGATATTGCCCAGCAGTTAAAGTCAGAACAGGGAAACTTCGATGTCCAAATGCAACGGCAAATGCGAAATATGATGCAGGATTTAGGAGTAGCTCGTCAGTCGGAAGTGGATGAACTGCGGGGTAGAATTGACCGTTTAGAGCGTCAATTGCGCGATTTGGAAAATAAGCTTTGGCGTTAGGATGTCCTTTCTGATTTAAACTAAATGTGTCCTGTTGGTAATGTTTTTGCCAGGATACCTAAGTAAGGAGAACTGATTTTGAAACCAATTTTCCTCAGCGTGGCGTTCATGCTGGTGTGTGTTGTGCTGTTGATTGTGGGGCAAGTAGGCAGTAAACAGAATACTGCCATTGCTGCCCAGTTAACCCAAACGCCGCCAGTGCCCACAACTGTAACTGAAAACAATATCTTAATTGCGAGTAATACTATGTCTGATGCTAATGCTGTAACTACCCCCTCTGGATTAAAGTATGTCGAGTTAAAAGAGGGGACTGGGGCGACTCCTCAACCTGGACAAACGGTTGAAGTTCACTATGTCGGCACTCTAGAAGATGGTACTAAGTTTGATAGTTCACGCGATCGCGGCCAACCCTTCAGCTTTAAAATTGGCGTCGGACAAGTAATCAAAGGTTGGGATGAAGGACTTAGCACTATGAAAGTAGGCGGTCGTCGTCAGTTAATCATCCCCCCAGAGTTAGGCTATGGCTCTCGTGGTGCTGGTGGTGTGATTCCGCCCAATGCAACTCTGCTATTTGATGTGGAATTGTTAGGAGTTAAGTAAGAACTAGGGCATGGGGAATGGGGACGAGAGGGAATTATTAAAAGAAGTTTCTATTTTCTCTGTTCTCAATGCCCTATTAAATAAATTAGATATTTCAGAGTATAGATGGGGCAGAAGTACAGCTAGAAAACGTGAGAGAAAGTATCTGTAACTTTGATCAGACTGCCGCGACTATACCAACAACCTAAACGTCAGACTGATACGCCCGAATGTTTCTGGTTGCTTGAGAATTCCATGCTTCCAATCTTGCTGCGTCTTTTGAGGCATAAAAAGTAGAGAAGCACTTTTAAGTAAGTAACTATATTCTATGCTTTTGTCTTGTTTATTCTGAAATGTAATTATTCTTTCAGCCCCTAACGAAATAATAGAGATACCAGTATTCTCCATGAGTTCATCAATTGAGTCGGAGTGAAATCCCATTGTTGAGTTACCATTTGTGTAATAATTGACTAAACAGTTGTTCGGTCGAAACCCAAAGTTTTTTTCAAGTCTATCAATAATAGGAAGTAACTCATCCAGCATCGGGCATGATTCGTAAGAAATGTTTGAGTAGTTATATGGGGAACCAAAGCTGGCTGTTTTTCGCGCCCGTATACGCTCATCCCAGTTAGTTATGGATATAAGACTATCAAATAGAGAATGACTATTCGGCAAAAATTCATTATTAATGAGTAAATCAGGCTCGTTCATTGCTCAAATAAAAATCTTGTTACGGTTTAATCTTTTAAATCATAAATGTAAAATTCTGTCGCAGTTATCTCCCATTGTATCCAGCCTGATGGTTTCATCAACAAGCCCTCGATTAAATATTCTGAATAATCTACACTAGAATATTTGCCTAAGAGGATTGCACGCTCTTGTGTTGGGCTATTTCGGTCAAAGATAGACTACCTCTATCTTTGGCGAAGGTATTGATTTAAATAATTATTTGGTCTGGCTAAATTTTTAAATTTTGAAACTTTGTAAACTGTGGATTGAACAAAAGTTTTGCAGTCCCTGTAGGCCCATTGCGATGTTTAGCTATAATTACTTCTGCAATGCCGCGATCGGGAGTATCTGGAGAGTAATATTCATCGCGGTACAACATTATTACCAAATCTGCGTCTTGTTCAATTGAGCCACTTTCACGCAAATCTGACAACATCGGACGCTTATTAGTACGCGCTTCCACCCCTCGACTCAATTGAGATAAAGCAATAACTGGTACAGATAATTCACGTGCTAAACCTTTAAGTTGACGTGTAATTTTTGATAATTCTTGAACTCGATTATCGCCTGCTCCTTCCATCAATTGTAAGTAATCTATTACAATTAATCCTAATTCAGTTCCAAGTTCAGCTTGTAGTCTTCTTGCCTGACTACGCATTTGTGTAACTGTAATATTTGGCGTGTCGTCAATATAAATTGGCATCTCTGAGAGGATACCAATAGCACGGCTTAAAGGTTCCCACTGTGTTTGGCTGAGGCGTCCAGTCCGCAGATAAGTACTTTCAATTTGCGCCTCACTAGCTAATAGCCGTTGTGTCAGTTGCTCTTTGGACATTTCCAAGCTGAAAACAGCAACTGGTAATTTATAAGAAGCGGCGATGTTATGAGCTAGGTTCAAGCAGAAGGCCGTTTTCCCCATTGATGGGCGGCCCGCGACAATAATCAAATCAGAGCGCTGAAAGCCGCTAGTCATGGCATCTAAATCATAAAATCCGCAGGGAATTCCAGGTAAGGCAATGCCTTGATTTCGATCCTCTATATCCTGGAAATTATTAATTAGAGTATCAGAAATGTGAACTAAACCCGATTGGGGACGCTCTTGAGTAACGCCAAAGACCTTCTGTTCTGCCTGATCTAAAACAATTGGTAATTCGGTTTCTGTCTCGTAACCAAGATGTACAATTTCATTGCCAGCTTTAATTAACTGTCGCCGCAGGTATTTTTCCATCACTAACCCTGCTAAGGCGTCGATGTTCACAGCTGACACTGTGCGGTCTACCAGAGTTGCTAACTTATTTCTGCCACCAATACGGGCAAGGATCTCATGGTCAGTCAGCCAACTGGTGACAGAGAGCAAGTCTGTGGGTTTACCTTGGGCGTGGAGCCTCACAGCTGCTTGATAAATATCTTTGTGAGCGCTAATGTAAAAAGCTTCTGGAAGGAGGCGATCGCTAACTCGACTAATCGCTTCTGGATCTAGTAAAATACCCCCCAAAATCGCTTCTTCTGCCTCGATATTTTGGGGTGGTACGCGATCGCTACCATCACCTTGAAAACTTAGTTCTTCAGCCATAAACGATTTTAGTTTTGAGATGAAAGCTAGTTAGGAGTAAAGAGACGCGATTAATCGCGTCTGTATAAGAGTTAGGAGTTGTTATTTACCCCTGCTACCCCTGCTTGTGCTCCCTCTGCTCCTTTTGCTGTCTTTTAGCTAGCGACGACTTGAATATCGAGTTGTGCTGCTACTTCCGAATACAGCTTGATTTCGGCTTGATAAGTACCAAGGTGGTTAATATCAGGGATGGTAATTCCACGCCGATCAACTTCTTGACCAGTGGCTGCCTTAATGGCATCTGCAACATCTTGGGTGGTGATAGTACCGAAAATTGCTTCGTTTTCCCCAACTTGCTTGGCAATTGTCAAGCTGCCAACTTTTTCTAAAGATTCTTTTTGCTCAAGAGCTTGTTGTCTGAGTTCTAATTGCCGTTGACGCTCTTGCTCACGACGGCGTTCTACTTGCTTGAGAATACCAGGAGTGGCATTGGTTGCCAATTTCTGGGGAATCAGATAATTACGAGCGTAGCCAGGAGCTACTTCCACTAAGTCACCAAATTTTCCTAGCTTGCTGATATCTTGATTTAAAACTAACTGCACACGTTTCGCCATCGTTTTTCGTTTTTCCTGTAAAATCTGATTAATTTGGGTTTGGGTAAAATAGCTCACAATGTCAATGCTGTATTCCAAGCTTCTTTGCCTATACCCTAAAGCTTACAGATCGTAGCGAAAGAAAGGGTGCGATCGCAACTATTAACGCTAGAAAATTGAAGGAGTGGGCAGTGGGGAGTGGGGGATGAGGGAGCAGGGGAAGTAGGGGAGGCACGAGAGCAGGAGAAAAATAATAAACAATGCTCTATGCCCCATGCCCCATACTTCGACGCCGGCTCAATCGAGCGACTTGTGCTGAACGCAGTCGTTAGCGCAGCCTCTCGAAGAGAAGCAAGTCGAGATGCTCAGTACAAGTGCCCCATGCCCAATGCCTAAAAGTTATTTCTCATTTCCCGTATACGCGCAAAGGTTTGGACTGCGTCACTACTCTTAACAGTTAATTGTAATGATGGCTGATCCCAACGTAAAAAGGGATTGGTTCGCTTCTCTACTGCCAGTAGCGAGGGTATGGTTGCTTCTCCTCGACTACGATAAGCTTCGACTTCATTGAAGCGTCTTTGTAAGTCGGTATTGTCGCCATCCACAGTTAGGGCAAATTGCAGATTTTTTAAGGTGTATTCGTGGGCACACCAGACGCGTGTATCATCGGGTAGAGAGCGCAGTTTGCTTAAAGAGTCCACCATTTGGGTTGCTGTTCCTTCAAACAAGCGACCGCAACCGCCAGAAAATAGGGTATCGCCGCAAAATAAATCGCCTGTCTCACCAGCTTTTTCGGGGGGAAAGTAGTAAACGATGTGAGCGCGGGTATGTCCGGGAACGAAGACAACTTCAGCTATACGGTCTGCAAACTGGACGCGATCGCCTTGTTGCAAAAACACCTGCTGTCCCGGAATTCTACCACGATCCTCGGCTCCTCCATAAACTATCAGTTGGGGGAATTGTTCCATTAATTGCTTATTACCACCCACATGATCGTTATGGTGGTGTGTGTTGAAAATTGCTACCAACTCAGCTTTTAATTCTGCCAGTTTCTTTAATACTGGTTGAGACTCTGCTGGATCGACAACAGCGGCGATATTTTGTTTACGATCATGTAACAAGAATATGTAGTTGTCTGAGAGTGCTTCCAGACGGATTACCTGCATTACCTCTGCCTCCCTTACAACATAAATCTTTGGTATTGAGTACCAATCCTAAGTCTCAGCAAGTAACCAGGCTACCTGCATAAATTATATCAAGTATTTTTACTTGGTTTAGTACAAATGTAATGCCTGATTAATATATGATAATATACTAACCGTAGGTATACGGTAACTATACCATAAAAAAGCAAAATTTCTCTGGATTTATCAGTGAATTTTCTCTGGAAATAACCGCAAATACAAAGTTAGATTTATTTTGTTATTTCCTGTTCTTAGGATACCAACAAATCGATTCAATCATTGGGGATATTTCCTTTCATCTATTAGGTTTAATAGAATTTAATTTCTATGTATATTCCTTTGGATATTAAAGGTTGAAAAAATATTATCAATGTTCATTTCTAGAGGTTTTATACGTGTTAGTAATCTCTGCAAAATCTGGACAACTAGGTAACAGGTTATTGTTATTTGCTAATTTTATTGCATTTGCCATTGAAAATAATTTCACAGTTATAAACCCAGCATTTGAAGAGTATGCTGATTTTTTTAGCTCAACAGATAAAGACTTTTTATGTTGCTACCCTTCAACACCATTTTCAATTGTAGGAAACCGATTGCTACGTAAATACTACTATAATATAAATCGTTATTTAGCTGAAAGTGGACGCTTTAACACAATTATTATTAAGCGTAATCAGCCGTTTAGCTGGAGTAATTCAAGCATTACAAAAGAATTAAAATCACGACCTATCAACTTTTTTCAAGGATGGGTATTTCGCGATGGATGGTTTGTAGATGATATATCAAATCTACAAAAACATGGGGAAAAAATTCGTGCTTACTTTCAACCTTTAAAAAAGTATCAGTTAAATGTAGCAAAACTCATATCCAATATTCGTAGCCAAACTGATGTCATCATTGGAGTTCATGTCCGTCATGGAGATTATCAGCAACATCAAAATGGCAGATATTTTTATTTAGTTGAAGATTATTTAAAGGTTATGGAATCAGCAAAAACACTATTTCCTAACAAAAAAGTGACATTTTTGATTTGCTCAAATCAAAAGCAAAAGGAGGATTATTTCCAACATTTATCTTATGTTTATGGCAATAATCATATAATTGAAGATATGTATTCTTTAGCTGAATGTGATTATATTATTGGTCCTCCTAGTAGTTATACTATGTGGGCATCATTTTACGGTGAGTGACCTCTCTATATGATTAGAGACGTGAATAAAACGTTAAAAATCGAAGATTTTGTTCACTTTTCCCAATGGGAAGGAGTTTTTTACTATAACGAAGACTGGAGTAAAAGTGTCTGGGAATGGACACATTAAATTAGATTTACAAACGAAGATTAAAAGTAATAATTATTTAACTTATTTATGAAAACAGAAAGTAGAGGATTTATTACAATTTTAACTGGACTTTATCCTTTTCAAGATTGTATTCATTTTTTGGCGGCAATTAGAAAGTTTCATCAAGAGCCAATCATTATTTTAATTGATCAAGTTCCAATAGTACTCTATCCTTTTTTGAAGGCTTTTAAAAATGTAATTTTAAAGCCAGCACCTGCAAATGAAAATACTGTTTTAGCATCACGTCAAGCAAAACTGGCTCTCTATGAAGCCTCTGAATTTGATAAAACGATTTACCTAGATTCAGATATTTGCTTACTTTCCGATATCAACGACGTATTTGAATATTTAGATGAATATGATTTGCTATTAACTGAAGATGTGCAACCCTCTATTGTGAAAGCCACAAATTTATTGCGTGGAAAGCAAGAAGACCTTTTACAAAATGTTTTGCCAATTCTGCAATCTATTGGATTACCTTTACAAGCAGATAGTGTGCAATATAATAGCGGTTTGATAGCTTTTTGTAAAACAGAAGTAACTAAGGTGTTTTTTCAGGAATTTCAACGTTATTTTGAGATTGTCAAAAACAACCAAGATAAATTACTTTTAAAAGACCAAGGGGCTTTTGCTTCTGCGATCGCATCTGTACGCCCTCACATGAAAATCCTACCACCCACTTATAATTATCTCAGTAAGTGGGAGGATGCTTATAATATTCAGGAACAAATTAAAGTTCTTCACTGTACCTATCCTTATCGACCTCAATATGCTAAAAATATTAGTCGTTCATTATATACAAGGGTTTTTGACAGATTCGCTAAAGTATTTTTACCGAATCAAGTTACAAATCCTTGGCGCACTAAATAAAAATAAGTATAAAAATAGTGAAAAAGTTTTCCAAAATATCGCTGTTGGTTTCAGACTTATCAAGTGCAGCTATTTTGCGTGCATACTTGATAGCAACAGCCCTAAGAAATTTAGAATATGAAGTCGAAATTATGGGGTTTTTATTTGGAAATAACTTATATCGAAATTTACCATCAGAATTAAACGTTTATAATTTACCAGGTAAAAATTTTCCTGAGTTTTTTAGAGAAATCAACAAGTTTTTACCAAAAATTAATGGAGATATAATTTATGCTATCAAACCACAAATAGCGAGTTTTGGAGTTGGCCTACTAAATAAAATATTTAGCCGAAAACCGTTAATTTTAGACATAGATGATTGGGAATTAAGTTGGTATGGTGGTAATGACTGGCATTATCGTCCCACACTAAAACAATTAGCTAGGGAATTGTTCAAACCAGACGGCGCACTCAGGAATCCTTATCATCCTTTATACGTGAAATGGATGGAAGGTTTGGTCAGTAGCGCTGATGCTGTGACAGTGCATACTAAATTTTTGCAGCAGCGTTTTGGCGGTACATTTGTCCCTAATGGTAAGGATACTTCTTTATTTGATCCTGCTCGATATGATGCTGAGTCCAGCAGAAATCGTTATGGTTTATCTGAATATCGTATTTTAATGTTTCCTGGTGCGCCAAGACCCTATAAAGGTCTAGAAGATGTTCTTATAGCGCTCGATAAAATTAATCAGCCAGATTTAAGACTAGTGATTGTAGGTGGCAGTCCTTATGATGATTATGATCAGCAACTTCAACAAAAGTGGGGACGCTGGATTATCAAATTACCAAAGTATCCAGCTGATGTTATGCCTGATTTGGTAGCGGCGGCTCACATTGTAGTCGTTCCGCAGCGAGATACCCTAGAGACTCGTGCTCAATTTCCTTTGAAGTTGACAGATGGAATGGCAATGGCTAAACCTGTATTATCAACGCGCGTTGGAGATATTCCCAAAATTTTAGGTGATACTGGTTATTTAGTCGAGCCTGCTTGTCCTGAACAGATTGCTGAACAAATTCAATTGATTTTTCAGAATTTGGAATCAGCAAACCAGCAAGGTATCAAAGCAAGAAAAAGATGTGTGGAACACTATAGCATAGAGGCTATGGCTTCTGTGCTTAAGTCGGTAATTGCTCGGTTGTGAATCTTGATTGGGCGTAGGGTATAGGGGAGCCACTGCGTTGTCCGGGTTTCCCAGCTTAAAGGAGGCAGTGCGCCCTTGCGGTTTCTCGACTTGTACCCGGTAGGGTATCTTCTTGCTAGCAAGAGCGTCTCCTCTTCTCCTAAAGGGAGAGGCTAACGCCTGGCGTAGGATGCCCAAAGGGCTGTAGGGAGAAGCAACTGTCGTCAAGTGGCGTTATGGGCATTGAAAAAGAGATTTTCATTCCCTCTTTGTGCCAAATCGGTTTCGGTATTCTATCTGGCAAAATATCTAGAAGCTGTTGTTTTAAGGGTGTAACTATATTTTAACGGAGTTGATACATGAAGATTGTTTAGTTTGATTTATTTGATGATTAGTTAAATTGGCAAATAATTTGTGAATAATATTAATAAGTGAAAGTTGCATAAAAATACCCAATGTCTACCAGAAAACTACTACTAAGATTCGCTAAACCTTATCCAGGTTTAATTCTGCTGACAATATTGTTAGGATTTTCTGGAGCTTTATTTAATGGGATAAGCACAGCTTTAATTGTGCCAGTGGTTTTAAAAATTGTAGGGCAAGAAGTAGATTTAAGTAGCGCCCCTCCCATCTTAAAAAGGTTGATATCTCCCTTTGATAATACTCCAGAACCTTACCGTATAGGAGTAATGGCTGGGGCGATTATATTCACAATTCTTTTAAAGAACTTAGCTACTTATGCCAGCGCCTTAGCATCAAGTTCTTTAACCCGAAAGCTGACATCAGATATGCGCGAAACCGGGTTAAAGCTATTACTAGAAATTGATATAGATTATTACGCCAAGACCAAGGTTGGTGATTTAATCAACTGTCTAGGTGGAGAAATTGGTCGGGCTGCAAGTGCTATAGGTAGTACAGTCAAGATAGTTATTCTGGGAATTACAATTTTAGTTTTTGTGAGTTTATTGCTGTCAATTTCTTGGCAACTGACAATTGCTGCTACGTTTTTGCTGTCGTTGGTGACATTAATAAATCAGTATGCCATTTCCCGGTCTAAAAATTTTGGTAAGCAACTCAGTCAGATGTCTAGAGCATATTCAATCTCTGTGCTGGAGACTTTGAACGGAATTCGATTGGTAAAGGCAACGGGAAATGAAGAAAAAGAATATCAACGGATTAAAAAATTAATTCGCGATCGCGAAACAGCAGATTTTAAATCTCAGGTTAATTCGGAAGCGATTACACCTGTGGGTGAGGTGATGGGTATTACAGCTTTACTGCTGATTGTACTTTTGAGTAAAACCTTCTTTGCAAACCAAGTCTCTTCCCTTTCTACCGTACTTCTGACATATTTATTAATACTACTGCGAGTGCTGCCATTGATTTCTCAGTTAAATACTATTCGCAGCAACTTTGCCAGTACCGCCGCCAGTGTGGATGTTACCAATGAGTTTTTAAGCGTGCACGATAAGCCGTTCATGGGCAAAGGTAAGCTTCCCTATACAAAATTAAAAGAGGGCGTGTCTTTTAATTCTCTTTGCTTTGCCTACCCTGGTCATGAGAAGTTGGTACTCAAAGATGTGAATTTATATTTACCGCGTGGCACAACCTTAGCATTAGTAGGCAGTTCTGGTGCTGGGAAATCCACTATGGCAGACCTTTTACCCAGATTTTATGACCCGATCGCTGGCAGTATTACCATTGACGGCACCGATTTGCGGGAGTTCGATGTGATATCCCTGCGAAAGCGAATGGGAATTGTTAGTCAAGATACGTTTCTTTTTAATGACTCGGTGCGAAATAACATCGCCTATGGACGACCAGAAGCTACTGGAGATGAAATTATCACGGCGGCCAAGCGGGCAAATGCCTATGAGTTTATTAGCAAATTGCCTCAGGAATTTGACACCTTGATTGGCGATCGCGGCGTGATGTTGTCTGGTGGACAAAGGCAAAGATTAGCGATCGCCCGCGCCCTACTTCAAAATCCAGAAATTCTGATTTTAGATGAAGCCACCAGCGCTTTAGATACCGTTTCCGAACGCATAGTACAAGCTGCACTCGATGATCTTAGTCGTGATCGCACCACCTTAGTAATTGCTCACCGCCTTTCCACAGTCCAGAAAGCCGATCAAATAGCCGTATTAGATCAAGGACAAGTAGTAGAGATAGGAACCCATGAAAAACTTTTACAAAAGGGTGGTTACTACTCACGTTTGTACTCAATGCAATTTAGCGATCGCCCTAATAAAAACTTGATTCAGACAAAAATTCTTAAGGCAATGCGCCTAAACTCCAAAAGATTTGCTGAATATCCTGAAGCTGCTAAACACAATCAAAGCTGGCTCCGCATCTCTCACGAAATTCGGACGCAACTGAACTCGATGATTGGGTTCCTCCGCTTATTACTTGATGATCTGGTAGACAATTCTCAAGAACGGCAGGAATTAATTGAAGACTCTTACAAATCAGCTTGGAGAATTCTCAACACCATAGATGTTTTTGAGGATGTTATTAACTTACAAATCAAAGGGAAATTCATCTCAATTTCTGAGCAAAATCAAGATATTTTAAGTACTTATTCTCAAAGTTTTAATCATATCTCCGTTGAGTTTCGGACTTCTCTTAATCTCATACTTAGCTCTCTCCGCTCTCTAGCTGATAATTTGATATCCACCACAGAAGAACAAAATGGATTAATTACTGAAACTTATGAATCTGCTATATATCTGCTCGATAATTTAGAAAATTTTGAGAATAGTATTAATCTATAAAATTATGAAAGCTCCTGCTTTAAAAAAACACTATATTTTTTTCATTGGTGAAGACTTGCCGCAGCCAGAGGCTCACCTAGTCCAGTCTACAAATGCAGCTAACGCTGCCGCCAACTTGGGATACTCAACAGTTTTGGTATACCCTGACAAAGGAGCAAAAGCGATTAACCTAGTTAATTTAGCTCACCCTTTTCAACCGAGAAAAACACCAATGGAACTTGTTAAATATTACAACCTCCATGACAAATTAAAAGTTGCTCCCTTACCGATGCCTTGGCCAATTGACCATTTTCGGAGCAAATTTACTGACTCTAACACCATTGCCAGTAAATATTATTTACCATTTCACATACTTCCGACTACCAAACTTGTCCACAGTCGCAACTGGAATTTTGTAAAAGCTGCTATCAAAAATGGTATTCCTGCAATTTATGAACACCACCACCATGAAGACAAGCCATTTGAGCCAGAAATTGTCACAAATCCGCTATTGCAAATTGCTGTCACAGTTGTAGACACCATCCGCGAAAGTATGATTAAAAATGGGATGCCACCAGAAAAAGTAATTAAGCTGCACAATGGTTTCAATCGATTGTTTATGCAGAGACAACCAGAAAAAGCGGCAGAATGGCGTCAAAAACTATTACAAGACGAAAGCCAAAAATTGGTAGTTTATGCGGGAGGACTACAGCAATTTAAAGGTATTTATGTACTAATTGATGTGGCTAAAGAAATGCCGAATGTGCAATTTGCCTGTGCAGGTGGTAAGCCAACAGAAGTCGAATATTATCAGCAATTTGTAACAGAAAAACAGATTCATAATATTAAATTTTTGGGATATGTTTTGCATAATGAGTTAGCATCTTTGCTACAAGCTGCCGATGTTTTAGCTCACCCTCATTGTTCGGGAAAAGCGGCAACTTTCACCTCTCCCTTAAAGCTATTTGACTACTTCGCCTCTGGAACTCCCATTGTAGCGACAGAAATTCCTTCATTAATTGAGTTTCAAGATACTCAGTCCATTACTGCTTGGTGTGAGCCTGATAACCCCAGCAAATTTGCCGAATGTCTGAAACAGGTTTTAGAAACTCATCCCAAAAAAGTAGAAGGTTATCCAGATAGTATCGAGTTTGTCAAGCAGTTTTCTTGGGAAAATAGAGCGGCAAAAATCCTTAGTTATGTTGATGAATCTCTGCTTCCTTCACTTATTGTGTAAGGGAAAATGGGTGAAATTAGGGAAAATAACTGATGACAAATAATAACTAAAATGACTATTAAAACTGTAGGTATGATTAGCAGCTATCGAGGTTTAGAAACCAGAGCCGATTGGCTGTGGCAACAAACCCCGAATCAATTTGGAATTTGGGGGAATATACAAATGCAGGCACTGGCAGCAAAACCAGATTTTCTGCTGATGTATCAATTTGATTTTCCCCAAGCATCGCCACAAAAATCTTGGTTAGATAGTTTTCGTAAACAGCAGCAAAAATCAGTAATAAATGTTAATTCTCTACTGCGTGGTGTCAATAAAGAGAGGATTATTTATTTACTAAGAGAACCACCTTTAGATGAAATTGTCGAAATAACTAATCATAATTATCAACAAGCCCAAAAGTATTCCGGCTACGTTTCTGGTCCTGATAATTTTGCTCCTACTCCAGACTATATGCCTGCTATTTGGTATCACTCAAATTCATTTCAAGATTTAAATGAAATGCCACCTCCCAAAAAGGTTGCTCCATGTAGTTGGATTACTTCAGGAATCAGCCGCACAGTTAATCATCGGCAGCGTTTAGACTTTTTGCAGTCCCTACAATCTAATGGCATTAAATTTGATTTATATGGGCGTAACTTACCAGAATCGGCTAAAAAATCGGGAGAATTGGGTAATAAATGGTATGGCATGGCACCATACTATTACAATCTGGCAATTGAAAATTATGCTGATAATAATTGGTATGTGAGTGAAAAACTTTGGGATAGTTTGCTTGCTTGGTGTCTACCAATCTACTATGGTGGTCCAGCTGCTGATAAATTATTGCCACCAGGTAGTTTTTTAAGATTGCCCAGTTTAGATGAAAAAGGTATTGCCTACATCCAAGAAGTGACAGCTACACCTGATGCTTGGTATGCTGCCAAAGATGCGATCGCAGAAGCACGTCAAATCATTTTACACAAATTAAACTTGCTTAACTGGTTGTCAAACTTTGTTGCTAAACACTCATAAATTATGAATGGTATTTGTACCCTTGGCAATGACTATGTTTTCGATCAACTGGTGGCTTTGCTCAACAGTATTGATGTTATTTTAGGTTCAGAAACTCCTGTTTGTATTTATCCTTTCGATGATCAGACACAGCGAATTGCTGATGAAATAGTTAAACGTCCTAATATATTTATTTACGATAATCAAGAATCAATCAACCGCTGGGATCAATTTATGCTGACAGCAGCACCAGAACGATTGAATCGTAGTAAATCCCGTCTTTATGGCGCTCACCGTCGTTTTTGCGCTTTTGATGGGCCATTCGATAAGTTTATTTATTTAGATGCAGACACCTTAGTGATGAACTCACTAGCGACAGTATTTGAAAAGCTAGATAGTTATGATTTTGTTGTCTACGATTTTCAATTTAAAGACGTTAGTAAAATATATAATGTTAATTCTCCCAAATTACTAGAAGTTTTCAACCAAAAGCGCATTGATTCCGAAATATTTTGCTCAGGCTTCTATGGTGCGAAACAGGGAATATTTAACTCTGAAAAAAGAGATTGGCTGATATCCCATTTACAAAATGGTGAGGCAGAAATTTTATATGAAGGTGCTGGCGAACAACCATTGGTAAACTACATGGTAATGAGGTCTAATCTTTCTATTTATAACTTTGCTCAACAACTGCCAGATAATGAAAAAACAGGCTGTTCTGCCACATCCAAGCACTTCGAGGAACGAGAACATATTCTCTATGACAAAGGTAATCGACTAACTTACCTGCATTACATTGGTGTTCCTCCTAATATCAATCAAGCAGTCTGTGCTGGAGAAAATATTGAGTTTCCTTATCGAGATTTATTTCTCTACTATCGTTACCTACACGAACCAGAAAAGCGTCCAGTCTTTCAAAACCCTCCTAAAAGTTATAATGACGCTCCAATACAAAATTTACTTACAAGAGCTTTGCGAAAATTTAAGTTAATTAACCAAGGATAATTTATGAGTAGGGGAATTTATATTGTTGCCAATGATCGTGTTATCGATAATGCTATTGCCTTACTCAATAGCATTCGTTACTATGACCTAGAAGTAACCATTTATCTCATACCTTTTAATGAAAGTTATCACAAGGTAGCAGAACAGCTTGCTACCTTACACAACGTCAAAATTTTCCCAGATTTAGAACTTATTGACAAATTTACCAAACGCATTGGAGAAATTTTTGATCGAGATTTTCTTGCCTTACCCAACAAAATGCGTAAACTGGTAGCGTGGCTTGGTCCTTTAGATGAATTTATTTATATAGATACGGATATTGTCGTTTTTGAAAAAATCGCCGACAATTTAGACAAACTTTCAGAAGTTGATTTCTTCTGTTGTGATTACCATCATGCCAATGACAAGCTGCGAAATATCTTTGACCCATTTGTGAAAGAGCAGCAAATTTTTTCCGATGCCCAACTTCAAGATGTTTTTAACAGTGGCTTTTGGGCTTCGAGAAAAGGAATTATTACCGAACAACAGATGGATGAAGCTTTGTGCGAGTGTGCAGTGCATCGCGAATATTTTGATTTTTCTGAAGGAGTTACAGACCAACCTATTCTGAATTATCTTGTGCTCAAGCTAATTGCCAAGCGTGGTAATCTCGTTAAAATTCCTGGGGGAGGACCTGGTAGTTGGGCAGGTTCGCAAAATTTCCAACAGCAAGAATATGCCCTCTATGACCGAGGACAACGACTAAAATATCTTCATTGGGCTGGTACGCGGATTAAAACTGGTAGTCCCTATTGGCAATTGTGGGAACACTATCGCTATCTCCATGAGGGTAAATTCGCCTTCATCCCCAAACTGACTCGCCGTTTATTTCCCTTTGTTACTGCCCGCACTTAATATTAGGAATATCCCAATGATTGATGGCATTTATATCCTAGCAAATGATGTTGTCTATGACCAATTAGTTGCGTTGCTTAACAGTATAGAAGCTAATGCTGGCAAAAAAATTCCTATTTGTATACTTCCATATAATCAGCGATTAGACAAAGTAAAGGTAGAGATTGCATCTAGAGATAATATCACCTTATTTGAAAATTATGATTCCATAGCTTATTGGGATAACTTTGCTATCCAGATATGGAAAAATTATCCTAGAGCACAAAAAACTTGGCGAGAATGGGGTTTCCCGGAACTCTATGAGTTACCAATGCACCGCAAATTTTGTGCTGTGGATGGCCCCTTTGATAAATTTATTTATTTTGATGCAGATACTTTATTAATGGGACCCGTAGATGATGTATATGAAAAATTAGATACCTATGATTGGGTAGTCAATGATTTTCAGTATAAGTCTGATTTAAAATTTATTTTTGATGGTTCGCCAGAGCAGATGCAGGAAGTTTTTAACTCAGAGAACTTGCAATTTAAAGTATTTTGTGCTGGTTGGTTTGCCAGTAAGAAAAATATTTTTTCTACAGCTATAAGAGCCGACTTACTCAACAAATTAACATCAGGTGAGGCAGATGTTATGGCTTTTTTAGCGCCTGACCAATCTTTATTTAACTACATGGTGTTGAGAAGTGGAATTTCGTATTATAACTTTGCTTTTCATGACTGCGAACAGGCAACGGGTAACCACTGGAGTTCTCAATTTGATGTGGTAAATAACGTCCTTTACGACGAAGGGCGGAAGTTGACGTACTTACACTATATGAGTATATCTTCTTCAGCATTTGTGCGGCTTTGTGGGGGTGAAGATGTTAATATTCCTTACCGCGATGTTTTCTTATATTATCGCTATTTAAAATCGCCTGAACAATGTCCTCAAACTTTTACGCGTCCAAGCCAACTAGTGCTTCTGCAAAAGTCCACTAGTAGTTTTATTCAGCAAAGAGTCAATAACATTAAGTTAAAGTATCGTAACTTCAAGGATAGAATTAATGGGTACTAATAATATAGCAATGCTTACTAGCGACGGTAAGCATTTAGGTTGATTTCTATATTAGTGAAGTATCTTAAATATCAATACAGTTCAGTTAATAAGAACTTAACCATATTGTTATAAATCTATGACATAGAATCTAAATCTAAAGATTGCATACCTTCGCGTTCTATAAAGGTCATCATACTTCCCAACTGTAACCAAACTAATAAACAAGTAAACAGACTAATTGGTAGACCGACTCCTAAAGCCAAAGAGGATGGAAAGCCAAATATTTCTAACCCTGAAGACAGAAATAGACAAGTACCGGCAGTTATGCCGAGAAATGGCACAAATAATTGTTTCAGTGAAGAACGAGGTTTAGTATTTTCCGTGCGTTCACTTGGCCATTTCTGCACAATTAGTTTCAAAGTGCCAGATAATGCCAAACCAGATGTTAATGCTGTTAGAAAGCCAACAAGTAATAGAAAATAAGGCGGTTGCAGAGGAAAATAGTACATGAAAACTCCTGATTGTTATCAAATAATTTTTATTTTTTGTTTGTTGACTGATTTCCAGCAAAAGACCCAAGGAATGTAGCTTTTGGGAGGATAGCAGCTGCGCCTTCTCTGGATAAGTCTGTTAAAATACTGATCGCTACATTTAGTAAACGATCCGGTTTTAAGTCATCTTTAACCAGGTTCCACAGGCGTTGGACATCTTCGGTGTGGAGGCGGTCATCTTCGGTAAGAGCAAGTACCAGTTGTCGCCGCAGAAACTTGCCTTCTTGGGACATTAAATATTGGAACCCCATCTGGGCTGTAGGCAATACATCAAAGTTGTTATCACTACGAGCGATCGCAATTAAATTTTCTAACCGCTGCCACTGGAATTTACCATCTTTGAATAACACATTCAATAATCGCCGCCGTAATTCGGGCGATTCCCCTGTCAGCAACCGCCGTGCTATATAGGGATAACCTACTTCAACAATTTTAAAATTCGGGTTAAGGCTAAGGGCAATACCTTCTTGAGTCACCAGGGAACGAATAATCAAAGCAAACTTCGCCGGGACTCGGAAAGGATATTCGTACATCAATTCCGAGAATTCATCGGTAATAGTTTTGAAGTTAAAATCCTTGACATTTTTGCCAATGGCGTTTCCCAGTACCGCTTCTAATGCTGGCACAATCGGGCAAATATTCGTGTCTGGAGTCAGAAATCCTAATTTTACAAAATCTTCGGCTAAGTCGGTATAGTCTTTATTCACCAAATGCACTAATGCATCTACTAGCGTCTCTTTGGTAGTTTCCTCCAACTGATCCATCATCCCGAAATCTATGTAAGCCATACGACCATCAGGTACAGCAAACAAATTGCCGGGATGAGGGTCAGCATGGAAGAAGCCGTGTTCCAAAAGCTGTTGCAATCCTGAAGTAACACCAATTTGGATAATCGCCTCTGGGTCTAAACCTGCTTCGCGGATGCGTTTAGTGTCCGTCAGCTTGAAGCCATCAATCCATTCCAGTGTTAAAACGTGGGTATTAGTATAACGCCAGTAAATTCCTGGAACTTTAACTTGCGGGTCGTTGCGGAAGTTGCTAGCAAAGTGTTCGGCATTGCGGCCTTCATTTATATAGTCGATTTCTTCAAATAGCTTCGTGCCAAACTCGTCCACAATTAAACTTAGGTCGTGACCGAGATTTAGGGGTAACCAGGGAGCTATCCAACTCGCCGCCCACCGCAATAGATAGAGGTCGCGGGTGAGAATCGGGCGTAAGTTGGGGCGTTGCACCTTAACTGCGACTTCTTCGCCGCTGATCAGACGACCACGGTATACTTGACCCAAGCTAGCGGCAGCTACCGGGTTAAGTGACAGTTCACTAAATATTTCATGGATTGGACGGTCTAGCTCAGTTTCGATAATCTGGTGAGCGATCGCATTATCGAAAGGTGGTAACTGGTCTTGTAACTTGATCAGTTCTTCTAAGAAATCTTTGCGTATCAGGTCAGGTCTGGTAGACAGGGCTTGACCAACTTTAATAAAAGTCGGACCGAGCCTGGTCAGCAGTTCTCGCAGCTGGATAGCTCGTTTACCTTTATTCTGCTCAACTTTATCTTGCCATTCGTCCCACTTGAGATTGAGTAGAAATCCTGCAAAAGAGGAGATAATTCTCAGCAGTCGCCCCCAGGCAAGCCACGGACGGTAACTATAGTAGCGAGCGATCACATCTGGATTATAGAGTTTTAGCTGAGTAGGTTGATACTGACCCACGCCTTTTTTTGCCTCTTCCACTGAAAAATTTACAATGATGGTTTTTAGGCTGACCCACAAGTTAGTTGCAAGTTCAGGATTGCGGTAGTCTTTTATCTAAAACTACTAGAACTTTATCCTTTGGGGATATTGTTCGAGGCGATTTTAGCCTACATTACTGCCTAGATTTGTTTATCTTTTTCTTAATTATACTTTATAAAACTACAACTACTTATCCAAGTTTCAGATGATTTTATCTTTTCTTAACCATTGTTTATAAAAATATAAATATTTACCTACGTTTAATGTATACAAATTTAAATAAACTGCGATAGTTAAGTAACTTTATTTACTAAAATTTATATGGGGCAGTAGTACTATTACTGTCTTGGATTTAATCATTTTAAAATTCAGATTGTCTTAGCCACCCATTTAGCTTTGCCTGAATACTCCTGCGATCATGGTCTTCTAAAACACTCGTCCATAATGAAGTTGATAAAATAGCACCACAGGTGACTGCTGTAACTGTCAAGACTTACGCAAAAATGACCGAAAAGCTTAATTTATCGAACCGCCAAGACGCCAAGAACACCAAGAATTCGTAGAGCGTGCCTAAGTCCTAACTGTAATTACAGCCCATTCAGAAGTTATTCCTAACAGAAACAGACTTTTCTTGACTAACCAGGACAAGCCCAAGCAATGTACTACTGCAATGTAGACATGTTATATTTTCACCGTATATTAGACTTGTCGCTTAATAAGGTAGAGTAACGATTAGCAACTGGAATGAGACAGAAAAATGCTAGACATCAATCGGGTGTTGAAAGAAGACC
>NZ_JBALDG010000086.1:0-60279 GCF_036917195.1 Nostoc sp. | reverse complement strand
GGGTGGGGATCATCACTACGCCGAACCAACCGATGTAGATCCGGTTGTTGGTGCTGGTGATCCACTCACAGAATCGATCCCATACGTTGGCGCTTGAGCGCTGTTGAATGGTTGTTGTCATTGTTTAATAAGTGCGGTTAGTTATTTATGAATCAGACGGTTTTGTTTTCGCCTGTGAAACTACTTTACACTGCTTTACAATTTTTAATCAAGTTTTATTACTTCAGTAAATCTGATAGGTTCTATCAGCTTTACTTATTTAAAGGTAGGAAGGTGGATAGATGTAGTTCAACCCAGGCATCGGGCTTTGCGATGGCGTACTCACCCGGCAGAAGCGAGCGCACCCTTGGGTTTTGTTATCTATATATAGTAGATATAGTAGAATTCCTTTACAAACTTTAAAAAAAGGCGATGTCTACGACGGGCTACGCCCTCCAGTTATTTTAGATAATTCATGCACACAGGACTTACGCGACAATTTCAGATAATTGTTACAAAAAAGCCCGGTCAGGATAGTAACCGGGTTTTTAGCTATCTCAATCTATCAAAGGAGGTAGAGTAATCTGATCACAAGCTATTAAGCAGCAGGTTGTTCCAAATTAACCTTGACAACTTTGTTCTTTTCTTGCTCAGTTTTAGGCAATGTCAGATTCAAGATCCCATCTTTATAAT
This sequence comes from Nostoc sp., assembly GCF_036917195.1. Classification (GTDB taxonomy): domain Bacteria; phylum Cyanobacteriota; class Cyanobacteriia; order Cyanobacteriales; family Nostocaceae; genus Nostoc. The sequence goes on along the minus strand of NZ_JBALDG010000086.1, from coordinate 59,607 downwards.
CTGCCGTAACGTTAGTATTTTGAATCCGAGCAGATAGAGGAATTACGCGTTTGAATTTCCCGTAGTGAAACTCACTTTTGGTAATACCTTTTTCCTCAGTTTTAGTTTCAGACTTCCGCTCACCGCTAACATAAACAGCGTTTTCTGTGACTTGTACATCCAAGTCTTTAGCTTCTATTCCTGGAAGTTCTAGCTTCAGATGAATAGCATCTTCAGTTTCTTGTATCTCAGCAGCAGGAACTTTGCTCAAGCCTCTATCTAACAATGCAGATGGTACTCTGGTGTCTTCAAATAAATTATTGAGTTGACGTTGTAGAGTGTCAATTTCTCTCCAAGAATTCCAACGAACTAATGTCATAACTCTTCCTCGCATCAAATAGCTTTTGTTTAATCAGTTTTGCACTTCAGTTAGTGCTTACATATTCATATTATGTAGAGTTAAGCCTGCTGTCTATTCGGTTATTAGCACCAAGTGATTGATGATTACCGTCTCCAATTAGACATGAAATAAAATTACGGTTTGCCCTAATTTGTATGTTCGGTAAACCCGAATCAAAAAATATATTCAAGCATAGTTAATCAAGAAATTTGCTGTTGAAGGAGATAGTGCAGAAATGCGATGCCTGCGTTGGGCTACGCCTACGACTGAGTAATAGCACTGCATAATTTTTTAGATTACCTCAGTTAAATACATACAGCAGATTTCAAGTTTGTGAGTTACAAAAATACCCCACCCGCGCTGTCGCGCATCCTTCCCGATGCCTTGAGGAGGGTTGGGGAGGGGTGTACTTTATTTACTTGCAAAGCGTTGTTTATGTTCAAGTTTGTCCTAAACTTTACTCCCGATTTATTAACCAACACAGTATTAATAATGAAACTCTTTCCCTTGCTCAATTTTGCACATATTGTTGATTCTAATGTCCTATCTAGAATCGTTAAGACTCAAATAGCCACTCATAGCAAGAGTGACAGATCAATCAACACAGCGATCAAATCTAATATTTTACGAGCCATTCCCCAAATATCAATTACCTGAAACTCTTTGATACTGCTGTTCCTGCTTATCACATTATGGGTCTTAGCAACTTTGAATGATCTGTAGGATGGGTTTAATTTTTTAGTTCTTACGCTCAATTAGATCACCCGAATGGGTGAGGAATAAATCAACCGTTCAGGTGACCTGAGTGCAGGAAGTTGAGACTGATAAAAAATAAGACTCTATTACTCAAGAACACTAATTGCACTTTACTTTAACTAAGGATAACCCGATGAAATTCTCTATCTTGATAGATTCTGTATATATTGTTGCTTCTATTGCTTTATTACCTGCAATCGGTGGCGCTCAAATAGCTACTAACAATAGTGGCAAACTTATCGCTATCAATTCTAACAATTTATTCACTCATTCTCCGAACGTCAGCTACCTGAAACCATTTGATGCTGCATTTTTAGCTTATCAAGGTAACCTGAAAACACAGGGGATTCCTAGTGGTAGTGCTTTGGTATCCCAATACCAAATAGGAAACCTCACTGCACTAGATGTGGTTAAGGCTGCTGTCAATGCTAAAAAGTTACCAGCACAAGCTTTGAATGATAGAGGTTACCTAAACGCTGTCGATTCGCAACTGACATCATTCGGTAACACCAATGATTTATCTTACTAAGTACAGTATTGCAGAGGTTCGTAACGGATTTATGAAATGCTATACTATCATATCGTTGCTTTGACAAGAAAATGCGTCACCAAAGAGGAAAAGCTGCTGTCTCCCTCACTATCCCATTACCAAAAATTACTTTAACCCCTCCAAGATTGGAGGGGTTTTTAGTTGGGGCTACAGTTGCTGCTCTCTAAGAGGAAAGTGCGATCGCCTTGTTTTTTCAATTTAAACCTGGTATTTACTTATTAAATGCTTGTATAGCAATACTTTTGGGCTAGTGTGGCTCTGGTGTCACGAACCATCAGATTATCCTGCTACCACCAAGGTGCGACACCGATAGCGTTCGCGCAGCGTCTCGTAGAGAAGCGTTAGCGAGTCTTGCCTAGGGCACGCTGGCGCGAACGAGCGTCATAGCCCGTCGTACCCCTACAATACAAGCAAGCTACGCGTAGCGGCAAAGAAGACATCCTTCGGGGGTGGCGTAGCCTATCACCTCCTGGAAAAAAGGGTCGTGTAATAAATTATTTACTGTTCTATCAAATTAACGTTGTTAAGTAACTCAGCAGGTGTAGTTCTCACCTCCAGGCTGTGTTAAATATTGTGGCACCAAACAGGAGTATAGATACGTTGCAAAAGCTTTCTCCAGAATCTCCTCTATTTGTTTTATTAATTATTATTAGTTTTCTAGTAGTAACTTTATCAACTTGGTTATCATCTAAACCATTTGTTTTAAAACCATTTGGGCTTAATGATATTATTCAGTTACTCACATTACAGTTATTTATTTCTTTGTTATTAGAGCGTTCTTTAGAAGTTTTTATAACTACTTGGCGAGGCCCATTTGTTGAACAATTAGATATTAGTATTCAGCAAGAAAAGGCTCTTATGTCTGAGAAGATAAGACTTATGGAAGTCCAACAGAAACAGTTTCCTTCTTCGGAATCAAATCAAGTCAGTGGACTACCGCCTGAAGGAATGAGTTTAGAAGAACAAATCATCCAAAACTTTACACAAAATCAACAAGACTCATTAAAAATTTTCCAGCCACAAATTGATGATTTAAATGAAAAAGAGCGTCAAAGAACAGCCTATAAATCTGATACACGAATAATTGCTCTATGGACATCCCTTTTATTCGGTCTTTTAATGAGCGCAATAGGTATTCGCTCAATCGAACCACTTGTAGTTATTGATTTAGATAATCCAATACAAGTAGTTCTTTTCCGTTGTTTAGATGCATTGCTTACAGGAGGCTTAATTGCAGGAGGTAGCGAGGGAATCCATAAGCTCATAAAAGTTTTTATCGACTTTATGGAAGTTACATCTAAACAAATCAAAAATCAAGGATTATCTTGATAAACGAAGGATTTTACCCTGCACAATACAGGATAATTACATTAGTAATATCTATTCTAGATATATAGTGTCATCTTCCCATAAATAATCTTTAATATCTACAAAACTTTTATTTAATTTACTGAATAAATCTCCCTCAAATAAAACCTTAACTCCTTCAGTTTCTAACTTATTTTTTTGTTGGTTAACATAAGTTATCAAATAAGCTTTAGAGTCTAATATTCTATGTACCGGATAATCAACCGCCGAGGTTTTTTTCAGGTATGTAGGAATAGCTCTTAGATAGCTATTATCTACTCCCATGCCTCTGATTATCTGTTTATATGTAACTACTTTCCCACTTGGAATTTTGATGATAAAATTTAGGAACCGTTCATAGGGATTTTCAGATAATGCTGGAAATTTATTAGCTTGAACCTGAAAATTACTACCAACCTGGATTTTACCTGATTTAATAACTACGCCTAAAATTCCTCTTTTACCTTGGATGCTTTTTAATGATTTTACTAAATGGGCTATTCGCTTACACGGTTCGCAGTGAAAAGTTAGACGAATTGCCGCACCACTTTCAAAGGTTAGCAGAGAACCAGGGATAAAATTATCAAATTCTATCCCTGTAACCACAATATTTTCTCGTAATTCTCCTGGTTTAATTGATAAGTTGAAAATATCTTCATACCTAACAATTAAAACTTGCCTGGGACTTAAAGGATCGGCATTAACATCTTTTTCTATACCATAACCTACTCTTAAATTTAATGTTTTAAGCTCTACCATAGCAGAACCTCGTTTTACCTTGGTGAAAAGATGCATTATTGAAAGAGCCATATTCATTCGGCGGTGCGATCAATTTCCAATTTAGGAGGTAAAGTCAGGTAAATCATTGGATTTACTAAGAATGAATAAACTTCCATCTCCTCCACGTCCAACTCTTAAGGTTTCATCTAAGTAAGTAATGTCCAGTGTGGCAGTTCTGCTAGTAGGATTATTTGCTGGGACAACCTTAAATTGGTTGAGTTGAGGGGTATTAATGCCGATAATTTTCTCAATCGATAGGCAGCGTTTGTCAAAATAGACGTTGAGGCGTTTGTTCGCTAAAGGCTCTGAAACTTCTTTGGCTGGCTCAAAGCTAGCTGTCACTTTGACATATCCCGATACTAGCCCCAGAGAATGTTTAACTTTAGCTAGATTGAAAAACAATTTATTTGCAACATCAATCACTTGATAAACTTTACCCAGCTTTAATCCCAATGGGAGAGAAACTAAAGAACGGATTTCTCTCGCAGTGGAGTATTGCAATTGCCAAGCTCCATCCAGCAAATAAGTAGCGTTGAGAAGAGGATTGAGATTGGGATTGACACTCTCCAGTTCCGTCGTCAATTGTTCAATTTCTTCGGCTAAAGTTTTATCTAGCTTAAAATCGGTAACGGGAGAACCATCGCTCTTGGTTTGAATCTTCTCAAGCTTGGCTTGTAATTTTTCCTTAATTAAGAGTTGATTGTTCAATGGTTGAAGATTGTCCTTTAGAGAATGTTTTAAAAGTTACTAGTGATGTATCAAATACTTCTTGTGCCCCTACAATGGAATATTTTTTTAACTGGAAGTCTCTTATCTAGATGAGATTAGTCAATGAGTTGTGGGGTGGGAATTTGCGTATCGATATCTGCTTGGGACAAAGTTGGGAGCAACCAGCTGCTCTCACCCGCCTTGAATATTTTCGCAGGTTCAACATTGAATTCAATTACACCAGTGGCTGGATTGGTTCTAGCAATAGACTGTGTACCATCGACAAACTTGAGGGCAATTGGTTGGGTCAGTTGTTGTGGTTGAGCGTTCGGGCTTAGAACCACTTGAGAACCTGCGGGTAAGTAAATGCCATCACAATCCCAATCATCATCCGTGATTGTTCCTGCGCCCAGGAAGTAGAGCTGGGTTGGAGATTTTTTTGGTTTATTGGCATAGACAGCCAATGTCTTTCCAGTTTCATTGCGGCACTGTGCCCGCTTTCTAGCTGTTTCTATAATATTTTTCTGAAACTGCAATTTTGCCAGTCGCTGCTGGAACTGCTCAGGTGTATAGCCAGCTTGCTCAGGTGTATCCTTTACAGTTAGAAGTTGATTGAGCGCCTGAGTTACCTCAGCATAGTCAGCCCCCTTAGTAAAATCCTTGCCTGCCGAAGCGGGTTGAGCAATTACCAGGTTCACCATCAACACAAGAGTGACAAGAACAATTTTGAGAAACTGCATATTGTTCTCCTTTTTTTGAAATTAGTGTTTAGTACCACTGAAACTTTACCAGATTTCAAAACCTTGAAAATTTTAACTGGATTAGCAATTTTGATCGCGATCGCGCTAAATAATAGCCATAAGATTAATAGTCCTACAAGCTCTCCCCAATGTCCAAATAACGCTTAAATTTCGGCTGTACTGAACTACAATGGGTAAATTAAAATTCTTAATTTGGATAAATCGCACTTAGTAAAATGTTTATTACTAATGTTTAGTGAATTAGTCGAGCAAAATGTTAAGCAACAAGGGTATAATTACTGAGACTTAATTAGACTAAAAACTTAGCTTAATTAAAAGTATCCATTTTAACCATCCATTTACTTAATCTTCGTTAAGTTTTTGATAAGCACAATTATGGATAAATTGAAGCTGATTTTCCTTAACTATATCTTGGGAGGGGTGACTAATTATTTTAGATATGTAGTTGAAAACTCGTTAACTGACAAATATGAATGCGTTGCACTCTAACCAGCCCTGCAATAAATTGATTGCTCATAGCTCAAGTCCATTAAAATAGACCCAAAAGTATATCTAATCTACTTTAGCAGACTTAAGCTATTAGCTTGGGAATTGATTCCCAAGCGGGACGAAAGCGAAGGAACAAGACTTTGATAATTTTTGTCAGTCAACCAGGATCAAGAAACTTGATTAAGAATTGTCATCAATTAATTACGTATAAGTAGCTAAACACAACATTGGGTAAAAGCATCAAAGAACAAAATCATACATATTATCGGAATGACAATGTTATTTAATATTTGTACTGAAATTAATTATTTCAATTGGTATTAGGAATTGTACTAAGATGCTCTTTCAAAATTAGGGTATAAAGAAATGATTTCAGCAGGAGTTGAAGTAAAAATAAATCGCTTGGAATCTATTGTTGAGCAAATAGGGGAAGCAGTACTTTCTACGACTGAGACAATTGAGCGTCTTGCAGAAAGATTGGAGACTCTCAGCATCCAAGTTGAAGCACAGGGACAGCAGGTGCAACAGCAAGGTTACCAAATTATCGCGTTGTGTGATGCTGTACAGACTCTTGCAGAATCTCATCATGATTCACTGCAAAAACTCAACCAACTGACACAAACTGTAGATCGGTTTATGTCCTTAATTCAAGCATTGGATGACTAATAGCAATTTTAGGTTTTGGTGAAGGAGCACGGTCTTCTCCTACAGCCCTTCTCCTAAAGCAGACGCTCTTGTGTTCGGGCATCCTACGGCAGACGTTAGCCTCTCCCTTTGGTATCTGGGGAACCACTCCTTGGTGATTCCAAGAGTTGAGCAAGTGGCGTGAGACTATGCCGCGCATAGCGCAGCTAAACCGAGTCTTCGTACTCCTACAGGGATCTTGCTACGCCTTGGTCTGGTAGAAAGGGTCTGGGGGCTTCCACACCAGTTGCAACAAGAGTCGCTCCCCATGAGTGACTACACCAAGCCCAAGGGATTCAATCGTCACTGTTAACCAAATGTCAAACCTTTAACTGAGTTACCGCAATATTGCCGGAAAAACATACATCCACATCGCTACCAGGAGTGCGATCGCGTTTGCCATATTCTCCTACATAATAAAAATCATCGCCTTCAATTCGATAGTTGACAGGCAAAGGTTTGGTACAGGCTTGGCAAAACACCACATCAGGATCTGGTTCTCCTGGTTGCAGATGTGGCAAATTCACATTCCAGAAGCTTCCTGGTTCTAGGGGACGCTTGAGTAAGTGCGCTAAAACTTCAGCTGTCAATTTGGCGGCCAGATCCCAATCAAAATTCTGCTTGGCTTTGCGATAGTGGGAAATGGCAATTCCGGGAATACCATGCATTGCAGCTTCCCGCACGGCAGCCACTGTGCCAGAAATGTAGCTATCGACTCCCAAGTTGCCCCCAGCGTTGATACCGGAAAGCACAAATTTGACATCTGTGTTAATTTGTGTTATTGCGATTCTCACACAATCTGCGGGAGTGCCTGCGATCGCATATTCAATCTCAGAACGTCGCTGGAGGTTAATGGCACGAGTGGTGGTAACTTGATGTCCACAGCCAGACTGATGATCAGCAGGAGCAACGATAATAGCATTTTTGCCGTTTACAGCTTTGAGCAGCGCTTTTATACCGGGAGCGTCAATGCCGTCGTCGTTAGTTAAAATTATGGTCATGTATATATTATATTGATATAGGTTTAGCTAAAATATTAGAAAAATGCAGATATCGCCTATCGATGTCTACAGCAAAAAAAGCTACTTGCAGATATAAAAAAATATCCTTGAAGCTGCCAAAAATATTGGTTATACGATATCATCTCTAGATGGTTTGCAAATTCCGCCCTAAGTATTTGGGTTAATTCCTAAAATGGGCAGTATTTCTTGTCAGGTTAATGCTTGCACCCGCGATCAAAACAAATTTGTGCAATCAAAAAATCTTCTAAAATATATATCTGCTGGCAGTAGCAGAAACTTCATACTGGACAAAACCGGGAATGAGGTGATTTTTACAGTGGTTCTATAGTATTTTTGGTGCAAGTCTGTCTTAAGGTTCATATGATGAAACAGCTTCTTAAACAAGTATTTAGCAGTCAAAAACACCTCATCCGGCTAATTCTACCTTTGGTGACGGTTATCATAGCAGCTTCGCTGTTCGCCACACCTGCTTTAGCTACAGGTGTGGATCAAATATCCAACCTTACAGCAGGGAATGACACCTGGGTTTTGGATCAAGGTGAAGTCATCAGCCGTCTGAATGAAGGTAAGATTAGCAGCGCTTTCAAGGATTTGGCAAAGCAAACAGATAAGGAAGTCAGAATAGTTACTGTTCGCCGCCTCGACTACGGTGAAACACCGGAAAGCTTCACCAAAGAGTTGTTTGAAAAATGGTTTCCCACAAAATCAGCCCAAGCTAATCAAACCTTATTGGTTGTTGATACGGTTACCAATGGTACTGCGATTATCACTGGAGATCAAGTTAAGCCTTTACTCACTGACTCTATTGCCGAAAGTGTAGCTACTGAAACAGTAAGTGTGCCGTTACGCAATGGTAACAAATACAATCAGGCATTTCTAGATGCAAGCGATCGCCTTGTTGCCGTCCTCTCTGGGAAAGCCGATCCAGGGCCACCCGAAATAATTGACAATGTACAGGTAGAAGGCACCTTCAAGAAAGCAGAAGAAACTGACCAAGGTAACGCTACTGCTTGGGTAGTAGGATTGTTAATTGCCGCCACCGTTATCCCAATGGCGACTTACTACATCTATCAGATAAATCAGCCATCATCTTAATGGGTAATGGGAGAGTTAGGAGTTAGGAATTTCTAACTCTTAACTTTTAACTTTTAACTCCTCATTCCTAACTTTAATCTTGAACATACTCTTGCTCTGTGACTAAAGCCACCTCAGCCCGAACAAATTCTCGACCCAAATAAGCTGCATGATTTAATTGAGTTACAGCAGGGGGCTGAGTTTCTTCAAAAATCTTCACGCAAAGTTCTTTCGCCGTCCTCGCGCTAAAAACTGTGGTGTGAGTTCGTTCTACCTTTTCTCGTGCAGGAATTACCTTTCCCGTTTCTGGATCGACAGCTAAACCACGCTCATCAATCACATTTGTGAAATGCTTGGCATAAATTAACCTTGCGTCTCGATCCAAGTAAATAATGAAATATCCACCGGGATCAAGGTCAATATGACGCTGGGAAAGTTTATCATCAATTGCAGCTAAATCTTCAACTATTAAATCCATAAGCACTCTAAAAAGCAAATTTCTTTCTTCAAGATTTTTACACCTATATCAAGTGTAATTCCTATCTTACTTAGCATTCTTTATATCTTTAATATATTTGTGATTCTTTTTACTTAAAGGTAAATTCTATTTTTTGCTATAAATTATACTTTTATTGAAAAATAGTCCGCAACAATACTAGTACATAAATTTTTTGAAGCCATAGTTAGAAAAAACTATATACTCACCTCTGAATGAATGTCACAATTGTGAAAAAAGGTAAGCAAGCATCTGTTTGCCGAGTAAAGTTTAATTATTCGGCAAACTCTGCTACGAAAATAGTTCCTTTTCCTCAACCATTTTTCTCACTAAATGGCAACTCTGCATTAATCGCCTCAATCTGCTGCTGTTCGAGTTGATTTACTTCCTTAATATAGGGAAGTAAAATTTGTCCTAAACGATTATTGTAAAAGCGGTGCAGGCTGTGATTGGGCATAGCGGGGAAACCGCGCCGTTTTTTGTGGCGTCCACCCGCACCAGGGTCGAAAATTTCGATGCCGTTAGCGATCGCCCACTCAATCGGCGCATAATAGCAAGCATCGAAATGTAAGCAATCTATTTCTTGAAAACTCCCCCAATAGCGTCCATAGAGTTTGTCACCTTTAAACAAACAAAAGGACATTCCTAAAGGATGAGAGTTATCTTGCTCGCTATATGCAGCAATAAACAAGACTCGATGGCGATAATCGGTGTTTAGCTGCTCAAAAAACCGCTGTGTGAGATACTTGCTACCCCACCAGCCAAACTTATCACAGGTGTCAGCATAGAACTGGTACATCAAAGGAAATAAAGACTGAGGAATTTGATCACCAGTCAACGCTTGCAATTGTAAACCTGCTTTCTCCACAGTTTTGCGTTCCCGCTTGATATTGCGGCGCTGATTGGCGTTGAAAACTTTCAAGTAGTCATCAAAAGTTTTAAAACCAGCATTTTCCCAGACGTAGCTGTGGTGCAGCCAAGTTGTAAAGCCATGCCGTTCCAGCATCGGACGCCATTGGGGATCAACGTAGAGAAAATGACACCCGGAAATTCGATTTTTGGAGCAAAAAGTGTCAATTTCATGCACCATCATCGCTGTGATTTCATCTTCATCTTCTCCTGGGGCAATTAAGAACCGATAGCCTTCAGCGGGAGTAAATGGTGTCATTCCCAGCAATTTTGGATAATATCGGACTCCGATGCGATCGGCTAACTCTGCCCATTGGTGATCGAAAATAAATTCACCAGAACTGTGTCCTTTGAGATAAAGTGGCGCAGCGGCAATCAGCGTTCTATCTCGCCACAATGTCAAGTGATTTGGCAACCAACCAGTTTTAGCCGTAGCACTATGGGAGGTTTCGATATTGTTTAGCCACTCCCATTCTAAAAACGGCGTTTTAAGTGGCATTGCCAAAGCATTCCAGGCATCTTGGGGTACTTGGGCAATTTTGTTCGTCCAAACAACAGAATAGCGAGGCTTAAGTTGTTTCACCATTGTCTGGCTTTTTTTAGAGGAGTAGGGATTAGGGATCAGTAAGAGGCAGGGAGGCAGGGGAGGAATAATTAATGCCCAATGCCCAATGCCCAATGATCAATAACTTTACTTAGCGTAATCTAATCTGCTGGTCGTTGCAGGCGATAGTGCAAAAACACTTCTTGCTCAACTGTATGAACTTCTAGAAGTTGCAATTTGGGAGCTAAATCGGATAAAAATCCTTTCCCTTCAACGGGTGTGGGTGCGGTATTACCACCTAAAATCAGCGGACAGATAGTCAGCCATAATTCATCGATTAAATCTAATCCCAACAAAGAAGCGACTAATTCACCTCCACCTAAAACCACTAAGCGTGTTATATGTAGAGTGGCTAGATGCTTCAAAGCTGCGGGAATGTCAATTTCTCGCGTTGGTGTTTCAAAAACCAGAATCTGCTCAAATTCTGGAAGGCACTTCTGTACTCCGGTTCCCAGAGTTGAGGAAAGTGTTTCTAAGCCTCCTTTCCATGAAAGTGCTCCTGATGTTGTCGTGAGTAACCAGCGTCTAACTGGTTGCTTAAAAAACTTAATTTCCGGATTGAGGTTTGCAGAGTGTGTAGTCACTATATAAACTGGCTGCGGAGGCTTCCCTGCTTGTGCCCGAAGTTCCACTAAAGTTGGATTTGATACAGGAAGTGTTGTTCCGTAGGCGTCCAGAGTACCAGCACCGAATAAAACCGCATCAGAGGCAGCGATTTGTTTTTCTAAATGTGCTTTATCAACCTTTGAGCCAAACCGAGCAGGCGATCGCCTAAAATCCGCTATCTTGCCATCTGCACTCATTGCTAAAACAACTGTAGTATGAGGACGATCTTGCAACATTAGATTGATTTGATAGTTTGAATATTTTCTTTGCTCGTGTGTAGATTCTCAAAAAAATCCATGCTTGCAAGCTACTGTTTTACAATTTCAACACTGTATTTATATGCAACACAAAGCGTTTTTACATCTAGCATATATGAGTTTTGGTATCCCACGTTTCTTTTTGAATTATAGCAATTTGTTATTTTTAAACATTGAAAATAAAATTCTGATAATTTAATAAAATGTCTCATCTAGCTAGTCTAATTACATATCTTTGCTGTTGTGTTTTGCAGATGCAAAGTGAGACACTCGATGACTAATTCCCGCCAATCTTCCTTTCGTCGAATTTTAGTAACGAGAATACTGCTGCTGTTCGTTCCAGTTTTACTTATAGGCGAGATTGTTGCCTTGAATAAGGCACGTTCTAGCATATTGGGAACTGCACGTCAAAATTTAACAGAAAGCGCCATCAGTAAAGGGGAGAGAATTGGAGATGCGATCGCTATCTTAAAAGCGAATTTGCTGAGTGTAAGTAAAACAACGGTGATTCCGTCGGGTTCGTCTATACAAGAGCAAGAAATTCTCACGCAGTTAAGGCAACAACTTCCAGCCAGTATTGAGTGTATCCAATTAACGAATCTCCTAAACCAAAAGATAATTGCTAGTAGCTGTGGGGATCAAGCAATTGGAGAATTGAGATTACCTTTGCCTAGTGACGGAATTGATGTTAAAGCAATCTTTCCGCCAAACACAGGAATAACTGGAAAAAGAAACACACAAAATCAACTGCGATTAGTGTTATCTGCACCAGTCTCTGATAGCCGAAGAAATTTAATTTACAGCTTAAGTATTCAGTCTGCATTGTACCAACAAATCAGAAATCCGCCGGGATCGCTCACAGGCGCTATGGTAGTGATTGCTGAAGACGGGACAATTTTGGCGCACCCATTTGCAGACTGGGTGGGAACTAATATCAATCAGCACCCAAATGCTTCCCAACTCAAGAGCATAATTAAAAATGCAATTGCAGGACAAAACAATTCGATAAATTTGTCTTTTACAAAGGGGAAAGAATTAGTAGCTGGCTATACGGCTATTGCAAATCCTCTCACCCAACAGCAGCAGCAAAAATGGATAGTCTTAGCTGTTACTAGTGTCGATAATGCGCTTTTTGGTTTAGAGGAAATCAAACTAATTCTCATTGTTTTGACAGTTGGTTTGATTGGTACAAGTTTGTTAGCATCCCTATATCTAGCTCCTTACTTGGCACGTCCTGTAGAAGAATTGCGAGACTACGCTCTGAATATTCACTCTCACCACGCCGCACAACCAGTTCCGCACAATTTTCAAATTCGGGAATTCAATCAATTGGCCCAAGCATTAGACCAAATGGTAGAACGGCTAAAAGCTGGTGCAGAAGAACTAGAAATAGCTTGGAAAGAAGCAAAAAGTGCTAACCAAATTAAAAGCCAGTTTTTGGCTACAACTTCTCATGAATTGAGAAACCCATTACATACTATTATTAATTGCATTCGCGTGGTTGAAGATGGATTATGTGATAGCCGGGAAGAAGAAATGGACTTCCTCAAACGTGCCGATGAAACAACGATTCATTTGCTAAGTATTATTAATGATTTACTCGACATTTCTAAAATCGAAGCAGGTAAGCTTTCTGTAGTCACCACACCTCTTGACCTCCGACAAATATTACTAGAGGTGATTAATTTACAATCAGTTAATGTTCAACAAAAGGGCTTGCAATTAAAATGCGAGTTAGATCCTAAACCGATACCAATTAAGGCAGACGCAGCAAAACTGAAGCAGGTGCTAATTAATCTTATCGGCAACGCCACTAAGTTCACCGACACAGGAAGCATCACCATTGCTACAGAAATTCAATATAGTACTAGTAAATCTCAGGTGGTGGTGATAGTCAAAGATACAGGTATAGGTATTGATCCAACTCAACAGCACAAACTATTTCGCCCCTTTGTAATGGTGAATGGCACAACCGCACGTCAGTTTGAAGGTACTGGGCTAGGACTAGCAATTTCACGAAACTTAATCGAACTCATGGGAGGCAGCATTACTCTTGAGAGTGTGGGACTTCATCAAGGTACGACACTGAAAATTACCTTACCTTTGATTGATATCTCGCTGTTACCTGTTCCAAAGAAAGAAGAAAATGTGGGGGATCTAGGATTTTCCTCTAGGAATGAGGAGGCAAAAGCAAGCCACTACACTACCTTACAGGAGTCTGGGGGAAGTCCCTCTTTAGGGATCAACAAGTCTGTGAAAGCAGTTGTAGATAAAGAGAAGTCCCTAAAGTTCCAGGTGTTACTTGGGAACGAGACTTATGAGATTAGTCTTTCGCCGCAGCAAACTATCTTGGTAAGTCTTCCAAAACGTGGAGTTTGTGTGAATGGGACTTTGGAGAGGTAATCTTCGCTACACTCTAATTCAAAAGTTAAAAATTGACTTCCACAACCGATCCTCTGTAGGACTATCGCTTCACCCTGAATTATTTATCAAGCCGTTGGTAAAAGATGCAACAGCGGTGGATATAGTGATTAGACCTCTTGCAAAAGTTCCTAACACCCCACCCCCAACCCCTAAGAGCTTGCTTTTAGAGGAGACAATGCATAGCTTTGGCGGGGTGGGGTTCTTATTTTTGATTTATGCAAGAGGTCTAATGCTTGAAAGATATGCTTCCTAGAGAATTTTGATTCTATATCTAATTGTATATATCTAAAGTTCTGAATATCACAAAGAGCGGATTTTTAGAAAAAGTCTAATCTTAATATTGAAATATTGAAATATTGATATAGATTATGCGTGCAATGATTTTATCAGCACCGCGTCAGCCTTTACGTTTAATTGACTTGCCACTGCCAAAACCCAATCCTGAACAAGTACTAATTCGCGTTCATGCTTGCGCTGTTTGTCGCACAGATTTGCATATAGTTGATGGAGAATTAACACAGCCAAAACTACCTTTGGTACTTGGACATCAAATTGTGGGTACTATCGAGGGCATTGGCGAACGTGTTAAACGATTTACTATCGGTCAACGTGTTGGTGTTCCTTGGCTAGGCTACACTTGCGGCGTTCACTGTCGTTACTGTCTCTCTGGTCAGGAAAACCTTTGTGATTATGCTGGGTTTACTGGTTACAATTTTGATGGCGGTTATGCCGAGTATACTGTCGCTGATCATCGCTTTTGCTTGACCTTAGACCCTAGCTATTCTGATTTACAAGTTGCCCCTTTGTTGTGTGGTGGTTTAATTGGCTACCGGGCTTATAGAATGACTGGTGATGCCCAAAAACTTGGTTTTTATGGCTTCGGTTCCTCTGCCCACATTTTAATTCAACTGGCACGCTATCAGGGGCGGCAGGTTTTTGCTTTTACACGTTCTGGGGATACTGAAGGTCAAAGCTTTGCTCGACAATTGGGTGCAAGTTGGGCAGGGGATTCAGATGTCTTACCGCCAGAACCCTTGGATGCAGCAATTATTTTCGCTCCGATAGGTCAGCTTGTTCCAGCGGCTTTGCGTGCAGTTGTCAAAGGCGGCACTGTAGTTTGTGCGGGGATTCACATGAGCGAAATTCCTGCTTTTCCTTATGAAATTCTTTGGCAAGAAAGGGTATTACGGTCTGTTGCTAATCTGACTCGCAAAGATGGAGAAGAGTTTCTCGCTTTAGCACCCAAAGTTCCGATCCAGACACAAGTAAGTCTTTTCCCTTTAGCTCAAGCTAATGAGGCTTTGAATGTACTTCGCAATGGCTTATTTGAAGGTTCGGTAGTATTAGTCATTGATGGTGAAGGCTGTAGTTGAAAAATCGGCAGCAGCAAGTAGGGAAAAGACATTTTTTCTTTGCAAATACCTAAAATAGAGTTTGAAAGTTCAAAAATTTCTGCCTACTCAAATTTGGGACTTGTTCCAATCCATCAGCACCACATCTACGCAAGCAATCCCCGACTATGGATACTTCGCCAGTAATTTCTTGACCGCAATCTGCTTTCGCCGGATCATCCGACCAGCACTTTTGCAAATACTCGAAACCTGTATTTTCTCTCAAAATCCCTGCCCTGATTGAGTTTTTCCAGTCTTCCAGGGGGTTGGGGTGGGGTATTGGGGACTTTTGCAAGAGGTCTAATGAAGCAATCCCAAACCCTTGTGATTGCTTCACTTCGTACCCTACGGGTTCTCCAAAGGAGTACGCAATGACTGTAATATTTTTGTCCAGCTACTTAATAAAAACAGGTTTGCCGCCTTGCTCAAGAGATACTGTTAGAGCAGCAAGAATTTCTACTAACTGTGTGCCTACCCAGCCAGAGGAAACCTTTGAGGGAGTATTGTTGAGGATAGAGACAACAAAGCCGGAGCAAACTCGCCCTAATGGTTCACCTGGCTCTAATTCCAACACCACCTGTTTTTGATTTACCGGAATAAATTGATTGCCCTGCTGTTCAAACTCCCCATGTAGCAGCGTTAGAGGTGACGATCGCGACATTTCATCGAAAATCAAACTACCAAGGCTACCTACAATCCCTAGCCGTCGCTGCTTATCGGGATTCAGCCAGCACAAATGAATATAAGCTTGAAAGCCATCTGGGTATGTCAGTGTTACCCATACTAGATCAGCTAAACCTTGGGATGGAGAGTGGGTAATTTCCCTATTGGCTTGCCCCTGTAGCCACACTGTACCCGTTGCCTGTAGTTTTACGGGTAGCTGACCCAGCCAAGCGTTAAAGATAGCAATATCGTGAATAGCTAAATCCCACAGTGCATCAACATCTTGCCGAACAGGCCCTAAATGGGTGCGGGTGGCGTAGCCATAGCGTAAATCACCTAATTTACCCGCTTGTACTACAGTTTTTCCTCGCTCAACTGCTGGGTGAAATAAATAAGTATGGTCAACCATGAGTATTAAATGATGCTGCTCTGCCAGTTGGCAAAGTTCCCGACATTGTGCTGGGTCGAGAGTTAGGGGTTTTTCAGCTAAAACATGGTATCCCTGTTGGAGAGCGTCTTTAATTAAAGCATAATGGGTGGTAGCTGGAGTGGCGATCGCCACCCCTGTCAACCCTGGCACTTTCTTTAAATCTTGCCACTGGGTTGTTAATACTACATTTTCATCTAACTTAAACTGCTGCTTTACCGCCGCTAATCGTTCTAGATGGGGGTCTACTACAGCAACTACATTTACTTGGGAATCTACTAAGAAATTCCGCAGCAGATGCACTCCCCAACGCCCAACTCCGATAACAGCAATTTTAATTTGGTTTGTCATTAGTTATTTATCATTTGTATTGAAAGGACGAAGGACAAATGACAATCAACTGATTATCAGCTAATCAACCGTTTTTTCAACTCAGGGTATTTCCGGATTAGAAATTGCTAAAAAAGCTACCTTAGCTGCGGCTTGTTCAGCAGTTTTGATCGAGCGCCCCTTACCAACTCCTAGCTTATTTCCGTTCAGCCAAACTTCAGCCATGAAACGTTCTTGATTGCGGTACGGTTGACTGACTTCCACAACCCGATACTCTGGTAGAACTTTAAATTGTGCCTGAGTCCATTCTTGGAGAGCAGCTTTGTAATTAAGTCTGGCTGGATCGAGGCGAATTTCTGTCGTTAGTTGTTGGAAGTGGGGATCTAGCCAAGAGCGGATCAGTTCCAGATTTTGAGTGCTTAAGTAAAGCGCACCCAAAACTGCTTCAAAAGCATCTGCCAGTCGTGACTCTAGACCAATTTTATCAGCAGTAGCACTACCAGCGACTAGTAAGTATAACTCCAAACCATAAACTCTTGCCAATTGGGCGAGGATGCGATCGCTCACCAACACCGAACGAATTGCCGCAAAATCCCCTACTGGACAATCGGGATAATTTTCCCATAACACAACAGCCGACACCAGCCGCACCACTGCATCGCCAACAAACTCCAGCTGTTCATAATTTGCCGAATCAGAGACAGTGGGATGAGTTAGCGCTAAATCCAGCAGTTCCCACTTTATAGGTGCTTCTAGCGACAAACCTAATTTCTGGACTAAACTTTCGAGTTGGCGCTGACGGCGTGGATAAGCAAGGGGCATTACATGACAAAGGGATGGGGGCAGGGGAGCAGGGGAAGGCAACTAGCTATCTATTTTATATCCCTAAAGTTCTTGGACTATTACTTTAGCAACTTTTCGCTACTTCTCTCTATCTAACTTCTCTTAGATAGCTTGACGGCAAAATTAATCCACTCCTGACCTTCCCTGTTGTAGCCTGCAAGCAAGTGTCAGAGAATAAAGGATTGAAGTTGAAGTCTCCTATATTCTCTCAAGTACAAGCGCTAGAAGCAACGCTAGAGGCTATGGGAACACCTACACCGGAGCAGTCAGCATTGCTCAAGGTGACGATGGAAGGAAGTATTTCAGTGGACTAACGATCACTCTATTATTGGGCGATCGCTAACTCTGGTTACATCTTAATAATAACCGCGATCACGA
The DNA here is from genome assembly GCF_036917195.1 of Nostoc sp. Classification (GTDB taxonomy): domain Bacteria; phylum Cyanobacteriota; class Cyanobacteriia; order Cyanobacteriales; family Nostocaceae; genus Nostoc. Next base: position 41,729 of record NZ_JBALDG010000086.1, on the reverse strand, counting down.
TGCGCCATTGCATACACCGACTTCTGGGCAGCTTACGCAAGAGTTCTGCCGAGCAAGCGACATCTAGCTGTGGGCAAGGAAACGGGCAAGACCAGCTACATTGAGCGGTTCAACAACACGCTCAGACAACAAGTGTCACTGGCCTAAAGCAATAAGTACAAATACTACTTCTATTAGACCACCATTAGTTCTTGCAGCACAACCCGATGCGGTGCGGCGCGTTAATTAGCCACGGGGGAGTGCAGCATGTCTTTCGGCGTCATTGCCCGGAATCAATACGAACCCTTCGTAGCCTTTTGCCGCAACGTCGTCGCATTTCTGCACGTATTGGGGAAAGCCGAGGTAGGGCATGAACATGCGCGACTTACCAGGGATGTTTGCCCCTAGGTACCACGAGTTGCACGTAGGATAGAGCGTAGCACCGGCCACTTCGTTGACGTGGTTGACCCAAGCGTCCTGCGCCGCGAGCGTCGGCTCGATACACGCAAAGCCGTGGTTGAGAACGTAGAGAACGCAGTCGGCGATCCATTCAACGTGCTGCTCGATGGACGGAATCATGTTCGTTAGCACGGAAGGACTGCCGGGACCGGTAATGGTGAACAGGTTTGGGAAGCCGACCGTCGCAACCCCGAGATAGGTGCGTGGTCCCTCGGCCCACGCCTCCTTGAGCGATCGCCCACCCTTGCCGCGAATATTGATTTTCAGCAATGAGCCCGTCATCGCGTCATATCCGGTGGCGAACACGATGGCATCGAGCTCGTATTCTTTGCCCTTCACCGTGAGGCCGTGCTCCGTGATCTCCTCAATGGGCGAGCTGCTCACGTCGACCAAGGTAACGTTTGACCGATTGAACGTCTGGTAGTAGCCTGTATCCACACACAGGCGCTTGCAGGCGACGACGGTGCGAGGCGACAGCTTTTCAGCAATATTCGGATCGTGCACAGCCTCGCGGATTTTCCCATGAATAAACTCTACTGCCGTATCGTTGGCTTCCTTGCTGAACAACAAGTCGGCAAACGCCCCGAGCAATGACAACCCGCCATGCTCCCATCGCTTTTCGTATTCGCGCTGTCGCTCTTCCGGCGGCGTCGCCAACGCTGACACCTCGTTGTGACGAATGTTGATACCGGAAGGCAGCAGCTTGTTGTGTGCTCTGAAATTGGCGTAGTTGGCTTTGACTTCTCGCTGCACCTCTGGGTTCAGCGGACCGTTGTGCGCCGGAATGGTATAGGCGGGAGTGCGCTGGAACACGAAGAGGTGAGACGCTTGCTGGGCGATCAGGGGAATAAACTGAATGGCAGACGAGCCTGTGCCGATCACGCCGACCCGCTTGCCGATGAAGTCGTCTCCCTCGTGCGCCCAGTTGCCAGTGTGATACGATGGACCTGCGAAGTGCTCGCGCCCTTTGAAGTTCGGCGTCTTCGTGGACGAGAGGCATCCCGTCGCCATCACACAGAATTGTGCCGATACCTGATCGCCCGCACTCGTCTCGATGCTCCAGCGCCCTGCCGTCTCATTGAAGGTGGCGGTCAGCACGCGCGTGTTGAGTTGGATATCACGCCGCAGCTCGAAGCGATCCGCAACGTGATTGAGATATCGCAGAATCTCCGGTTGCGAGGCGTACCGCTCCGTCCACATCCACTCTTGCTGCAACTCATCGGAGAACTGGTAGGAATACTCCATGCTCTCGATATCGCACCGCGCCCCTGGATAGCGATTCCAAAACCATGTGCCGCCGACGCCGCTACCCGCCTCGAAGACGCGGGCAGAAAGCCCAAGCCCACGCATACGATGCAGCATGTAGAGTCCGGCGAATCCAGCACCGACAATCACTGCATCGAAATCACCGCCCGGTTCCTGGTTAGTTTCCATAGGGTTCAGTTTTACTTCAGCCATATCTCAGCCTCCTCCAGGGCAAACGCATCTAAATTACTCTTGATCGCTACCAAAATTAAGAACCATCGTTTGATTTACTTTCCAAGACTCAATGCGATGTCTACGACAGGCTACGCCTACGCTAAAAGCTTTGTCAATAAGTAAGGATTAATGAGATTCTTTTTCAGCTTATTGAGAATAAACTAGTATTATTGACATGATACGGCTGCCCTGTAGCCTTTTCGGAGTCGTAATTCAAACTAACAGGGGCTTGGCTCATCGGTCTCTTAGCTAACAATCTATTGTACCCTGAGTTTTAGGTTGTCTTTGGCTAGGATTTGGCACACTTTTCCGATTTGGTAAGTGTTTGGTACTTTCGTCCGTTCCATGATTCGCTGTACCACGTCTAGCGCTGCGCTCCAACTATTTGTAATCGCTTATCGATTTGCTTAACGGCTGACTCTACTGCTCCAGAACCAATCGAGCTTAATTGCTCGGCTTGGAAGTACATATAATTGACCAAACGATGTCTATGTTTGCGTAGGTAGTTTGTAAATTGGCTAACTCCTACATGTTTAGTGTTGTTGAGCTTGGTAATTGCTTGTTCGACTTGTCCGTACCAAAGTTAACGATCGCACAAAATCCGTACAAAAAATAATGGAGTACAAACCGTGAAAGGTTCATACTCCATTGCAGGGAAAGACTAGGTAGTAAGCCGGGTTCTGTTCTCTTGCGAGGGCAGTTATCTATCTGGGACGCTTGTTACCAAACGCCTCTAGCGGCTCTCATTGAACGGAACTGGTAAAAGACCAACCGTAGTTCCTATCGCCTTGCTCCCAACCGGGGTTTACCGAGCCAGCACCTCTCGATACTGCTGGTGCGCTCTTACCGCACCTTTGCACCCTTACCAGATCAGTTAAAAATGTAAAATTAAAAATTAAAAATTACTCATTTTACATTTTTAATTTTTAATTTTTAATTGTTCTGGCGGTATCTTTCTGTGGCACTATCCTCACGATCGCTCGCACTGGACGTTATCCAGCAAGTTTGGTCTTTCGGGAGTCCGGACTTTCCTCAAACCAGTGATTATGACTGATCTGCAACCGCCTGCGCCTACTCTCTCCTTAGATCCAGTGTACCCGGTTGACAGAGGGGGTTGACAGGTTATTGCTTTTTTTTATTCCAAGGTAGAGCGTAAGTCCAAGGTAGTTTTCTGACTGTGAAAGGACAATTGATAATACTAATGGCAGGAAAATCACGACCTGGGGCTAGACCTAAACGCACTTCAGATATCCTAAGCACCAGTTGCAGGGAAAAGTCCAACTCCTTTCTTCCGTTAATAAAGTCGTTGTACAATTTTTTTTGCCCTTTTTGCAGCCCGTTAATATCAATTAGTGGTTTTTTTGCTGAATAGGTTCCAGCTACTTGGTCGCGCTCAAAAACATCTTCTGCTGTCACCGTTTCAGAAAGTGTTTTTTTGGGGGCAATCAGGCTAGGACTTTGAGGCACAGCTAAGTCGCGGGTTAAGTCTGGTGATTTCCGAATCACGCGGCGCGATTGCTTGCTATGTTCAACTACCAAAGAGCTATTGTCCCAGTCAACGTATACGGCAACATTATCAGATTTATTTTCAATGCTAATTCCTAAATCTTTCAGTTCATCAATTGGGTATGAGGATTTGAGTTTAAAGGAAATCCCAATTTTATCGTCGAGATTGTGTTCTTTCAGTTGCTCCTCAACGGTTCCTTTCTTAAATTCATATTTAACTTGGTCATCGATGGATTCAACCATGCGGTTAAAAACATAGGAAACACCAATAATATAAATTGTCAAAACTACTAAATTTTGGTCGTTACTCCTCATAACTCAAAAATCTCAACTCTCGGTGCTAATAAATGTATATTTGACTCATCGTCCATCTGCAATTATTAATTACGCTTCATTGTTACAGAATTTTGCAGCCAGCCTCGTTGCCAAAAAAAGAATAGTAAACCAAATGCGATCGCTAACATTATTGCCCAGCAAAGTGGATAGCCCCAATACCAATTCAATTCAGGCATATTATATGGCGATTTTTCAGTACTGAAATTCATCCCATATACTCCGGCAATAAAAGTCAGTGGAATAAAAATTGTTGAAACTATCGTTAGTACCTTCATGATTTCATTCATTTTATTACTCACTGCCGAAAGGTACACATCCATTAATCCAGATGCTAGTTCTCGGTAAGTTTCCACCATATCCATCACTTGCACTGTATGGTCATAACAGTCTCGCAAGTAGATTCGCACTTCCTCACCAATCAAATCACTGCCATCTCGAATCAAAGAATTAATTGCATCTCGCTGGGGCCAGATAGCACGACGCAGTTGCAATAATTCTCGCCTAATTTGATAAATATGTTGTAGTGTTTGTGGGGTAGGTCTGACTATCACCTCTTCTTCTAACTCTTCGATTCGCTCACCATAAAGCTCTAGCACTGGGAAAAAACCATCAATAATCGCATCTAACACGGCGTAAGCTAAATAATCGGCTCCCTGTTTGCGAATAGTACCTTTGTTTTTTTCAATTCGCAATCGCACTCCTTCAAAACAATCATGTTCTGGCTCTTCTTGTACTGTCAGCAAATAATTTTTCCCTAATATCAAACTCACTTGCTCGCTATAAAAACCACATGTTTTTTCCTTTGCTACTACCATGCGGGCAATGAATAGCAATTGGTCTTCATAATCCTCTATTTTAGGACGCTCTGGTACATTAACTATATCTTCTAAAACTAGAGGAGGTAACTTAAAAACCTTACCCAATCGTTGTAATATATCTTGACTACCTAAACCTTGTACGTCTACCCAAGAAATAGATTCCATTTCTAGATATGGGACACACTCCTCTGGGGTTGCTATTTGCTCACGGATGAAATTAGTTTGGTTATAGTCAATCAAGAAAATTATTGGCGGCGGAGCATCTGCATCAATAAAAATGGTTCCAGGTAGAGTCCCTGGTTGGTGATAGAACTCATCTTCATATGGCCTAGTTACTATTTTGGGAGGGCGGTGCAATTTTCGTGCCATTAGATATTACCTAATAGTTATTAGTAATTTGTCATTTGTCAGTCGTAAAAATAACTGACTAGTTATAGAAGAAGCGTTATGATTTATTTCAGCTTTTGCTAGTAATTTTACAAAAATTAATCCAAAGACAGTTATTTTGAGATTAAGCAACCCTAATGATTATATTTATTTATGTCCAGCGACTTCCCAGCAATACAGATAACATATCGCCTCTAAATCAGCAATGCGATAAAAAACAGTTTGCCTTAATAAGACAAACTGCTTAAAAAATATTTATCTGGGTGAGCAGAAGTTAGAACATGCCGCCCATGCCGCCCATACCGCCCATGCCACCCATGCCGCCCATACCGCCCATACCGCCCATATCAGGGGCAGGAGCAGCGGATTTCTTCTCGGGCTTTTCAACAACGATCGCTTCGGTGGTTAAAACCAAACCAGCAATGGAACCAGCATTTTGCAAAGCTGAACGCACAACTTTGGCAGGGTCGATAATACCAGCAGCGATCAAGTCTTCAAAATCACCGGTAGCGGCGTTGTAGCCAATGTTCAAGTCGCCATCGCGGACTCTAGAGACAATCACAGAACCTTCAGCACCAGCGTTCTCTGCTATTTGGCGCAAGGGGGCTTCTAGCGCTCGTCCGACAATATCAGCCCCAATTTTTTCTTCTTCGTCTTCTAGGCTGTTTTTAATCGTTTCTACCGTCTTGGCTAAGTGAATTAGGGTCGTTCCACCACCAGGAACAATACCTTCTTCCACAGCGGCTTTAGTAGCGTTGAGCGCGTCTTCAATTCGCAGTTTGCGATCTTTGAGTTCGGTTTCGGTTGCCGCACCCACTTTAATCACTGCCACACCGCCAGCGAGTTTGGCGATCCGTTCTTGCAGTTTTTCTTTATCGTAGTCAGAATCGGTTTCTTCTAACTGCCTGCGAATTTGACCAATCCGCTTTTGTACCTCTGGCTTGGTGACACTGCCAGCTACAATGGTGGTGCTTTCTTTGTCAATAGTGATTTTGCGAGCAGTTCCCAGCGCTTCTAAAGAAGCGGTATCCAAACTTAAGCCGATTTCTTCAGAAATCAACTGTCCATCGGTGAGAATAGCAATATCTTCTAACAAAGCTTTGCGGCGATCGCCAAACCCAGGTGCTTTGATCGCAGCTACAGTAAGTACACCCCGCGCTTTGTTCACCACCAAAGTTGCCAAAGCGTCCCCTTCCACATCTTCAGCGATGATCAGCAAGGGCTGACCAGAACGGGCGACTTTTTCCAACACTGGTACTAAATCCTGGATGCTGCTGATTTTTTTGTCAGTAACCAAGATCCGGGCGTTTTCAAATTCTACGATTTGCCGCTCATTGTTAGTGACGAAGTAGGGAGAAATATAGCCCCTGTCAATCTGCATCCCCTCAACTACTTCTAGTTCAGTTGTCAGGGATTTAGATTCTTCAACGGTAATTACACCATCTTTGGTGACTTTTTCCATTGCTTGGGCTAACATTTCGCCAACTTCTTCATCATTACCAGCTGAGACAGTGGCAACTTGAGCGATCGCACTTCCTTCTACTGGCTTGGCTACCTTGGTAATTTCTTTTACCAGTGCTTCAATAGTTTTGTCGATCCCGCGCTTCAAGCTAACTGGGTTACTACCCGCCGCGACGTTCTTCAAACCTTCCCGAATCAAGGCTTGGGCCAAAACTGTGGCAGTGGTGGTGCCATCTCCAGCGACATCTTTAGTTTTTGAGGCTACTTCCTGGATGAGTCTTGCACCAGTATTTTCCAAAGGATCTTCTAATTCAATTTCCTTGGCAACAGTGATACCATCATTGACAATTTGGGGTGCGCCAAATTTTTTCTCTAAAAGGACATTGCGACCTTTGGGCCCCAAGGTGATTTTTACGGCATCTGCAAGGGCGTTAACACCCCTTTCTAGAGATCGCCGTGATTCCTCGTCAAATGCAATAATTTTCGCCATGTTTTATTTCTCTAGCGCTTCCATTAGACAATTTAGCACTCACACGGCAAGAGTGCTAATCTCCCAACTGGCTCAATTTACAAATGGAAATAAAAAAAATTGATTAATATACAGGTGATGCTCATATTAGATACTGGCAGTAATGCTTGAATTGGGAGATGAATCTAGACAACTCCCTTAAGTCCCTTGGTATTGCCGACCCTAGCGGCACCGGCTGGTTGGCGGTAGTATTTACATTCCTCTTGGCTTGTCTTGTAACTTGGCGTTTAATTCCGACAATCCGCAAATTCGCCTTGCGCGTAGGTTGGGCTGACCAACCCAACGCACGGCGACTCAACCGAGAACCTTTACCCAATGCAGGGGGGCTAGCTATCTACGCGGGTGTGATTGCCGCGCTGGTATTAGCTAGCCTTTTACGACCTATCGAACTCCAAAACGTATTGGCTCAGGTGCTGACTATTCTGCTGGGGGGTTCGATATTAGTCCTTGTGGGCTTTATCGATGATCAGTTCGGCTTACCGCCCTCTGTTCGATTGTGGGCGCAAATTGTCACGGCCCTGTTACTAGTTGCTAATGGTATCAGTGTTAAAGTTCTATTTGGCACACCCATCGACTCGCTCCTGTCGATGTCGCTAACAGTACTATGGGTAGTAGGAATTACTAACGCCATCAATTTGATGGATGGTATGGATGGCTTGGCAGGAGGAATCAGCTTTATTACCGCCATGAGTTTGTTGGGGGTTGCAGCCCAATTTAACAATCGGGCGGCAGCAATCTTGGTACTTGCAGCCTTGGGGGGTGCAGCACTAGGCTTTTTGCGCCATAACTTCCATCCATCACGAATTATTATGGGTGATGCTGGAGCATACTTTTTCGGCTATGTACTGGCAGCAACTAGTATTTTAGGCAAACTGCAACAAAACACAGTTTATGCGCTGATTCCTACGGTTTTATTTCTGTTGTTACCAGTGCTAGACACCACTCAAGTATTTGTGCGGCGGTTACTAGCAGGAAATAACCCTCTGAGTACTCCTGGCAAAGACCACCTGCACCACAGTTTACTTGCTTGGGGACTCTCCCAGCGCCATGCTGCATTCACGCTTTGGTCAATTACCTTAGTTTTCAACTTGCTGGCGATGAGAATACAAGGTATGAGTTTAGCTGTGATCCTGACTACTGCCAGTAGCATTATCATTCTTTTGGGCTTTACTGTCTGGCAAAGAATACGCCAACAGCCCTAGTTGCTTGTAGGGTGGGCATTTAACTTCAACAAAATAAATTGGGTGACTGTTAGTATCAGCAACAGAAAGAAAGACTCCATCGATACGAAATGCTGTTTGTTTCAATTCTACTGAAGCGAAATTATATGCATTTGCTTCTGATGATTGCAGATTGATTAATTCAAAAAAAGCACTGGGAAAAGTTTGAAATAAACAATAAAAAATGGAGTCTGTTTTCATGTAGGCGAAGATGATTGTTCTAAGTTTTTTCAGCCTGTTTGTCTCAAAGGTTGGGTGAAGCAAGACAATCAAGTGCGCTGATTAATGTTTTGTAGCTCTTTGTAGGGTGGGTTAAGTGATCGCTTAATCCACCATCAAATGCCATATACAACCAGTCCAAAACTAGTTCAAAGGCCAAAATAGAAGATGATTCAAGAACAGGCAATCAAAATTAAAAGAGGCTTTGTGGATAGGTCGTGGGGTCAAGTGCATTACCGGACGGCTGGCAGTGGTTCGGCACTGGTACTCACGCACAAAACTTACTTTTCTTCTCGTAGTTTTATTAGAGTTATGCCGCTGCTAGCTCCCGATTTTCGAGTAATTGCGCTAGATACTCCCGGTCAAGGCGAGTCAGAAAATCCACCCACTCAATGGACTATTCCGCAATATGCTACAGATTTATTTGAGGTACTGGACACACTTAAAATTGAAGATTTTTACCTGGTGGGTAACAGCACTGGAGCTGCAATTGCTTGCGAAGCTGCGGTTATTTGTCCAAGTAGAATTAAAAAGCTGGTACTTTTTGGAATGCCTCGTTGGAAAGACTCAGCAGCACGCCAAGATTTACGCCAATCACCATTCTTTTATGGGCCACCAGAGGTAAAAGAGGATGGGAGCCACTATAGCGCCAATTGGCAACGGATAAAATCACTATGTGTTGGTGAACCCCCTGAATGCTTTGAAATCTATTTCCAAGAAGTGATGTCTCGGCAAGAGCGCACCTACGAGGGGATAGAAGCAGTCTTGAGGTACGATGAAGCCAGCCGTTTACCACTTATCTCGGTTCCGACTTTACTTATGTGGGCAATGGAAGACGCCATGTTCGTGCCTTTTATTGAGCACACTGCCCGACTTGTTGGGCATTCTATCACTAAGGTTTTACATGGTAGCCCCCTGATGTATCTGCGCGATCCCAAACTTTACGCCGAGACCTTACTAAGATATCTGAAATCGAATGGCACTAAGAAAGCAAACGCCTCATGTCAATAAGGCTAAAATATTATCAATAAACTGAAAATTAATCGCATTAAGCCATATTTATTGACAAAGGTTTAGGCGATCGCAGCACTTCATCAAGGACAATCGCCTGCCCAGTCCCAACACTGTTTAATAGCTTTAAAATCTGTAGCGTTTATCCTGCATCTGGACTTTAGCCTAAAGGATAAATGCAGGTATATTTGCCAAAATTCGTTGATAATAAGAGGTTTACGAGGCGTGAAGTTAATTTAAAAGTTGAAAACTCGATTTAGAAGTTAAAAACTTGATTTAGAAGTTGAAAACTCGATTTAGAAGCTCAAAACTCGATTTAGAAGTTGAAAACTTGATTTAGAAGTTCAAAACTTGATTTACAAGAGTGGACTACCTGAAATCAAATCGGTGCGTTACGCCGAAAGCGTAACACACCCTACGAAAATTGCTGTAGACGCGATGAATCACGTCTCTAAAAATTGTTGTAGACGCAATGAATCGCGTCTCTACTTAGACCATGACCATGCCGCCATCTACGTTAAAGACTTGCCCGGTGATGTAGGCGGCTGCGGGATCGGCAGCAAGAAAGCGCACCATCCCAGCAACTTCTTCGGGCTGACCAAAGCGACCGAGTGGAATATATTTCAGAACATCTTCGGAGTTGTTGAGATTACTGGTCATGTCGGTGGTGATGAATCCAGGGGCGACAGCGTTGACAGTGATGCCGCGAGTAGCAAGTTCTTTGGCAACGCTTTTAGTGAAGCCGATTACACCTGCTTTGGCGGCACTATAGTTTGACTGACCTGGGTTGCCAATTTGCCCAGCAACGGAAGTAATGTTGATAATTCGCCCCGATCGCTGTTTGAGCATGATTTTACTGACGGTGCGTGTACATAAGAAAACACCAGTTAGGTTAAGGTCTATTACAGCTTGCCAATCTTCTGGCTTTAAACGCAAAAGTAGTGTGTCGCGGGTAATACCTGCGTTGTTGACTAAGATATCCACGCGACTGAACTTTTCCATGACGGCGTTAACTAGTGCGTCTACTTGATCACTTTTAGAAACGTCAGCTTGGATAGCGATCGCTTGACCTCCCGCATCTGTAATTTCTGTAACAACTGCCTCGGCAGCTGCACTCGAACTGGTATAATTGACAATTGCGATTGCTCCCTGTGTGGCTAATTCAATTGCGATCGCTCGGCCAATTCCTCGTGAAGCACCTGTGACAATTGCGACTTTATCTTGTAATAGTGTCATTTAATGTTCCTCAATCTTAGAAATATCGCGCTAATTATCTTATGGTGATTTGGGGAACATCTGAATATTGTCTGGATAAAAATCTAACTCTTGCGGGGTGACAATCTTGCTAGCATGATGTAATTGAGATAGTTAATAGATAATAAATAGATAAAGTTCTATGTCGTTTTTAGCTAGATATAACTCGATTAACACAAATTAACGTTTTACTATAATTAAATATCTATAGTTATTTGTCTATTAATGGATGAATAACTTAAATTGTTGATTTAATTGTAGCTGCGACGCCGATAGCGAAGCGTTAGCGAGTCTTCTCCCAAGGGGAGACGCCAAGGGCGAACGAGCGTCATAGCCAGTCGTAAACATCGTCTAATAGGATAAACTAGGAAGTGTTGCAGCTACACCCGTCGTAAACATCACTCTGGTGAACGTCTGTATAATTATTTGGTTGGTCAGGATAGGTTTAAATACATATCTAATGCATATTCACAAACGCAAACAATATATGAATTTTATTATAATTATTTAAGATTTTTGCCTGGCAAATCAGTCTATATTGATTAATCTAATCCTTTACTAACAAAAACCCATGAATCTATACCGATTTTATTTTCTAAGAATTACGATTGAAACAAACAATTGAAAATCGGTGTGTGTCATATGGCAACTAAAAAGCAATTTAACAGTTTTGAAGAGATGCTGTCTGCTTCTGATGTACCTGTATTAGTAGATTTTTACGCTGACTGGTGTGGCCCATGTCAAATGATGGTGCCAATTTTAGAGCAAGTCAATGCTCAACTCAAAGAGCGCTTGCAGATTGTCAAAATAGATACAGAAAAATACACAGATTTGGCCAGTAAGTATGAAATTTCCGCTCTACCAACTCTAGTACTATTTAAGCAGGGTCAGCCTGTGGAGCGGATAGAAGGAGTGATGCAAGCACCGCAATTGGTGCAATATCTACAAACAAAGATTTAAGCTAAGACTTACAATTTGGATTTTGGTTCTTAGAGGCGCGAAATGTTGCGTCTCTTTCAGTAGATAGTAATCCGATGTAGGGGCGCACAGCTAGCCATGCGCCCCTACACTGTTTGATTAAGCTGCTAGCAGATAAAACCTTAAGGAAATATTAGGCATATTTACTTATACGTCTAGAAAAAGTAGTTTAGAAATTAATATCACTATATTGTATAGATATAAAAAAATATCTTGACAATAAAAGCAATATATGAATTATAAGCAAGAAAGACTTGACAAAGCCTATATCTGGGCGAATATTGATTTTGATAAGGTTAAACACAGAATAAATGCAGTAACTTGGCAGATTGAGCGGGTTATACAAAAGTACCAACTTTCAAATAAAACTGGTAACCCAGGCAAAAGAACCAATTAGGTTATCTGTAAGGCGATATCTACAAAATCCCCCAAAAAATTGGGGGATTATGACTGCCTACTCCCAATCTCTTAAAATGTAAAAGTAGTCCGAAGTACACCTACAGTCGTAGTGTCATTATTGCTGTTCCCTTCTGGGTTAAACAGAACAAACGCACCAGGGGTAATGCTGATATTATCGCTAACTTGAAGGCGGTAATAGGCTTCTAAATGGTAAGGAGTCGCCCGATTGTCGCCTGTAGGCGTAAGTTGAGCAGAACCACCAGTATTACTACGAAAAAGCGGCTGACCAAAAAGAATCCCAGCAGTGTTTCCTGACTTGAATAAATCTCTGAAGTGAATTCCCGCCATCCAACTTGTAAAGGTGGTGGAAGCATCCACGTTATTGGAAGCAGCATCAGCAAATATTGCTGCACCGTAGCCAGATAATGCTATTTTGGGAGACAATCGCCATGTTACCGTACCGCCAACAGAGTTGAGTGTGAGCGGTGTTCCAACTGCAACCCCTGATAAAGCACCGATATCACTACTAACTAATCCTGTAGCCAAAATATTGATTTCGTGATAACTATGGGCATAGTTTAAACCAATATCCAGAGCAGGACTTGGCTTGAAGGTTAACTGTGTGGCAATAATACTACTACCACTAAATAAACCTGCTCCCAAAGGTGTAGTAGAAACTCCTGGTACTGCTTCAGCCGCAGATTTTTCAGGTAAATTGGCATTTACACTGCCGTATAAAGCTCTTAAATCAAAATTTGGCGAAATGTTAAAAATAAATCCCGCCGCCGATGCTAAACCTGTACCCGAAGTACCACCAGAAACCCGTAGCACAGGATTCAAGTTGCCAAAACGAGAAATTGACTCTTGTCCTTCACCATAAAAAGGCGTAATTACTGGGAAAGCATCTGATGTCTCTGCCGCAGTTCCCGCAAACAAGGTTAATTTATTAGCGACGGGAAAGACATACAGTAATTTGTAAACCTGAACACTGTTTGCGCCAACACCCGACAAAGTATTGACATTTAACCCCGGAAATTGCGGCTCAAAACTGGTACGAGCGCTACTTGCACTTAAAAGTGGCGAAGCTAATCCTAAACTTTGTTGCAGGCTACCCTGTCCATCGGCTCCACCTAAAAAGTTATAGGCTTGCAATCCAGTAATTAATGAATCTTTACCAGTAAAGCTAGTGGTGAGATTTAACCGCACTCTATTGACTAGGATGATGTTCGGATCACCCTGATTAGCAGCGCCACCACTAGCACCAACACCAGCAATTATTGCCTCTCCACTGAGTTTGGTTGTAGTAGAAAACCGATTTGCTTCTAGTTCTGCTGTGCGAGCTTCTACAGCATCTACTCGACCCCGCAATGTTGCCAATTCCGCGGCAAATTGTTCTTGTAGTTTCTGCAACGTGGCTAAATCTCCTTTGTTGACCAAATCACCAGTTGCAGTCGCAATCAGTTCGTTGATTCGGTCTAAACAAGCATTTAAGCCAGCAGCAAATTCATAGCGGGTCATCGCCCGATTACCGCGATAGGTTTGATTGGGATAACCTGCGATACAACCATAGCGCTCGACTAAAGATTGGAGTGCCTGAAAAGCCCAATCATTCGGCTGTACATCAGACAATTGCGATACGGATGTTACTTGTGCAAGTTTGTATGAGGGTGAAGATGAACTTTCAGGTTGTGGTATGATTGGCTGCCACAAGTTAATAGCAGAATCTACTTTTATATCTTGAATTTTTTGCTGTTGATTGACTGAGGGTAAATTTTTTTGAGTTTCATTAGCTATCAGCAATTTACTGGAGATATTTTTTGCTAAATTGCTTTGATGAGAATAATTCTTTTCATAGCTGCCGTCATCTTGATTAACAACTACATTTTTTTCTGCAATTTCTAAACTAGGAAGGGCTTGCACAGGTAATAACCCGACAATTAAACATAAAAATCCCATCCCACTAGCAAAAGCTAGTAGATATTTTGCCATGATCACTCCCAACACCTATAAAATAGTGGAAAAATTTATTGCGATTTTAAAATGGATTGATAAGTAAATTTAAAGTAGATTTAGCAAGAGAGTCTTGTTAACTTTAAATTTTGGATATCAGGATTTTTTCTGAATTAACTTACCAAAACATCAGTTTATATCGCAAGTATTAAATTCTAGTAAATACTATTTTGGGAAAGAATTAACAATACATCATATTGATAGTTTCTATAATTACGATAGCAATCCTAAATGGTTTTTGAACAATGCATTACGTAAAATGCTTGATTCATAAGCCTTTCAAATTTTCTCTGTTCAAATATAAAATAGGATTGCTATATTGACAAAATAATAATTTACATAAGTCTGATTTTGTGATAAGGAATAGAGGTATTGAGCCGAAATCCTTGGCTCAATAGCTAAGAAAAAATAATTTACTTAAAAAAAATTAAGAGACTGCGATCGCTGATCGATTTGGGCGCAGGCTAAGATCGGGGGGAAAACGGTGGAAATAACTTTCAAGAATTTAATCCCACCAATAGGTAATAATAACTGCATCACAATCCTGGTGAACATCTTCACCCGATAGCCCCCCTTCCAATCTAGTTCTCAGTCGGCGCTTAAGCCGCAAACCATAATCTTCATTCGTGCCATCACTTACCTCTACTGAGTCAGCTCGCCACTTTTTGCCCAAATCTAAAAGCTCTGACACTTTTATGTCTTGGTTCTCTGTAAGAATGTATAAGGTATCGGCAGGATAAGCAATGAAATGAATGATGCTGGTTTCAGGCATGGGACGATAGTTTGCCATTGCAAGAAGGGTATCGACCATACCACCAAAGCTTAAACCGTTTTCATCTGGTGCAAAGATTGGTTTTGTGAACAGAAAGCTTGCCCATAAATTCCTGTGGTTGGAAAGGTCAGTAATTACTTGTTCGCCATTAAACTCATTGAACCGACGCTCGCTGCCAAACCAAAGCAGCAAAGAGTTCTTGAGGAGAATAGGATTGAGCAATCGATTGGATTTTGGCTAAGTCAAGCATCGCATTTACGGGAAGTAGTATTTTTAACAAAACATTTGTAACTACCCTTGCAGTTTATTTACCCACTGCCTGTTATTCTGATAGTTACTTCGGTCTGTCATAGCAGATAGATTATCCTCAATAATGTTTTCATTTATTAGCGCTCATATACCATCCTGGTAATGTGGGTGCTTTTACTTTATCCCTGATGGCAAAATCCGGTTTAATTTTGAGGAAATGTCTGGTGTTTAGTACACTACGCTGACAATGAAGCTTTAACTTGACTAAAACGGCGATCGCGTCCTTGGTAGCTCAACAAAGCCTGATAAAATGCTTCTCTATTAAAATCTAGTCCTGTACTAATGAGTAATTCCAAATAAATCTTGCAAATACTCTGATGTCAAGCTATTATTCCAACTCCACAGACGACGCATTGTATAGGTGAAGGTGTAAAGGAGAGTTGTTTTGTTGGTCAATGACCAAGCATTCCAGTTGAGGGTAGCCATCATCCGCCGTAGGGTACGCATCAGGTTATTGCGCTGATAGTTTTGCGATCGCGTTTTGATCAGCGTGCGTCCAATTCGTATCAACCCAGTATCAGGGAAAGTCCAGACTCCAAACCCCCAAAATTTAGTCATGTGGTTGATTTCATCCTGTGCTAATTCCTCTAGAACATCCTGGAGTGCGCCAGTGGTGTGAGCCATCAGCCAAATATAAAGACAGGTAGCACCGTATTCTGTGGCAATCCTGTGTAAGCCGTGGCGATATAGGTCTTCATCAGCGTCACCTGTGGGGAGATAGCTTCTAACAGTACGAAGTTTTGGGGTAATTTTCTCGCCTGTTAATTGGGTGTAGACTTTGATTAATCCTGGTGTATGCTGACGTTCTTCCTTTTCCCACAAACCAAGTTCCAGCAGTTCGCCATCTTCACCGACTGTTCCACCAACAAACCGAGCCATTTGAGGATGCAATTTTTCCAAATACTGCCGACTTGTTTGGGTATAGCCGCGAATCGGGGCTTCTGTATTGATCGCACCTATCAATATAGATAAAAATACCTCTGCGTCTAAGCCGATAATTTGATTGCGGTTAATTGTTTGCCAGTCGATGGGTTTCCAGGGACGCGGTTGGGGGTTAGCAAACTGTATCGGTAAATCTTGCAGATGATCATGTAGTTTTTCAACCGCAAGATATTTGTCTATGAGCGAACGAATACGGCGCTGTGTTTGAAGGTAGTGAGGGCTGGGATAGCTTTGACCTGCTAAGTCTTCTGTAACTGGGCTGATAGAATTAAGCATGTTTTTATACCTTTATTTTTATCTCTATGCCCAATAGCCTGAGCGATCGCACTTTGTTTTGTCAGTCGGCTCAAGTCGGCAGTTTTGGATGATGGAGTTGGAAGGGTGTGAGAAAATGTTTGAAAACTATGCTTTTAGGGGAGACAAAGCATAGCTTTAGCGGGGTGGGGTTCTTGGCTATCTAACCTGACACTATTTAGTAAATGATTTTGAGACTTGCAGTACTTTTTTTGGTGATTCTTGTTTCAGTTCCTTAAGTAATTGAATTACATAATGCTCAAATCTTCTATTTCGCTCTTTAACTAATTCAATCAAAGGTTTATCAAATAAATTAACAACATACTTACCTACTTGAATACCTAAAGGTTTTAAGTGTCCGCCCTCTAAATTTTTCAATAATTTTTTTGGTGGTTTACCAAGAGTATTAGTAAACCATTGACAGGTTGATTTAGCAATATCATCAGACTGAAAAGAGACTAAACCCATGATATTAAATAGCTTACTATCCTTGATTAAGCTATGGGTTTCTTCAGGGGTCGGTTTTACACCCCAGCCAAGATTATCGATGATATCCGCTAAAAATTGAGGACGGATTGCGCTGGCTGTATCACTAATATCAGGTGCTAAGAGGATAGAAACTTGCCCCTTAATAAAGACACTGTTAATTGTAATTTTTCGACCTACATAAGTACAAATTAGGTTTTGAACTTCTACAATTTTTTGTTTAAGCTGCTTAAAGAGAATGTCAATGTCTGCAATGACACTTTCTATATGTGACTCATCCGAAGTATGAGATAGCAGATTCCGAATAAACTTTTGCCTATTTTTACGATCATCTGGCAAAGCAGTAAATCCTTCTAATAGGGAGATATATTTACAGCCAAGGCTATGTCCAATCCAAGAAAAGTTTTTATCATCTAGATAGGCTTCATAATCATATCCCTCAACACTTGCCATCCTCACAAGCTCTGGCAGAATTTCATACTGCTCTCTCATCAGAAAACTAGCTTCTACATAATGGTTAAAACTAAAATTAAACGGCAAAAGAATAATTGTATATCCCTGCTCAAATAGAGATTGAAGCAGATAGCGATAGAAAAGCATGGGGCCAAATGTACCAAAAAAAGCCCCTGCAATAAATTGAATTACCCCTTTAGGCTGTGGATGAAGAGCAACCCAACTGTGAGAAACAGGTTTAAATCTCAGTTTTAAATTTGTATTTACCATGACTTAGCAATGAGTGCATCTCATTTTGGTATGTGTATACTTAATCTCCAAACTTAAGTTGCTACTTTTCGGATTTTTTAAAAGAGATTTTTGGAAAACTGAGATGCTTGTCTTAGTAAGATAGTAAACATATAGCAGTCCTAAATCATTTGTAAAAAGAAATTAACCGCAGAGGCAAGGCAGTGCGTTGGGCGGGTTCCCCGACTTGAAGCAACTGCCGCGCAGAGAGCGCAGAGAGAGGAATCGGAGATTTTCAGGACTAATTTAGGATTGCTATAGGTGGTTCTCAAAGTATTTATGAAAGGGGGTGGGGAGTAGGGAATAGTGTAGTTCGATAGTGAGATTGAATTGGCACTAAACTTCTAATAGGCTCTTTAATAAGCTGCGATCGCTCAACATAGCTGCGAATATTTAGAGAGATATGCCAAAAGTTTTGTGATGGAGAAGTTTAGATAGGTTTAATCAAGTTTTTGGCTATTTAATTATCCTCCGTTCCCCTGGAGCGATGCCTACAGCGGCAAGCTACGCAGTTAACTCAACCTTGAACGAGGGGACTGAGTTTGTGATTACCTTGCCAGTCAATGAATAGCCTGTTATTTCCTTGTTTCCAGCTAAATCACTTCTTGCCTACCTTGTCAATGTGTAAATCTTAGCAGTGTCACTTTAATTAGCTGCGGTTTTGGCAGCATTTTGAAGATGCTGGCGCAAGTCCAGTGAACTTTTCCCGCTTCAGTTTAGCTAAAGACTTTTTTTTGTCACATCAACTTTATCAGTAAATTAAGACCAGTATTGCTCGATTTTGGCATTGTAGGCAGCAATTTGTGCGTAATAAAGCTTGTACAATTGTCAAGGCGGTTTTTACTGCCAGAATACTTCTCAGGTGTAAGATTTATCGACAGCAAAATTTTTCTACTTTGTATTTTTCCATGCTTCACTTGTGGCTAGAATGACCCAAGCTAGACGTTTCTATCTTGCAATAGATAACTTTTACCCTTATGACTGGAGAGCAAAATCTTGGGAATAGAACTACGCAGTTTCGTATTTCTCGACAGCCTGCAACCTCAACATGCAGCATATATGGGAACAGTAGCCCAAGGCTTCTTACCATTACCAGGGGATACATCACTGTGGATTGAAATCTCTCCTGGTATCGAAATTAATAAGATTACGGATATAGCCCTAAAATCTGCCTCTGTCCGTCCGGGAGTACAGATAGTTGAACGACTATACGGACTATTGGAAGTTCATTCTGGTTCCCAAGGCGAAACGCGAGCTGCTGGTCAAGCCATTTTGGCGGCATTGGGAGTCCGAAGAGAGGAATGTCTCAAACCGCGGGTTATTTCTAGCCAGATTATCCGCAACATTGATGCCTACCAAACACAACTGATTAATCGCACGCGACGCGGACAGCTACTATTAGCAGGGCAAACGCTGTATGTATTAGAAGTTGAGCCTGCTGCTTACGCCGCACTGGCTGCGAATGAAGCTGAGAAAGCAGCGTCGATTAACATTCTTGAGGTTCTAGCTGTAGGTAGTTTTGGACGGCTTTACTTAGGTGGACAAGAACAAGATATTTTAGCAGGTTCGGCGGGAGCGTTAGCGGCGATTGAAAGTGTAGCTGGTCGGGCAAATCCTCTGGGTGGGCGTAAGGAGTAAAAAAGAGAAAATGGCAAATCGAGAGCATCTAGCTTTACTAAAAGCAGGTGCAGTTACATGGATTGAGTGGAGAAAGAAAAATCCTCAAATTGAACCAGACCTCAGTGCCGCAAACCTGCAAGGGGATAACCTCAGAGGCGCAAACCTCCAAGGGGTAAACTTGAGAAAGGCGGATTTGGGTAATGCTTTACTGGTGCGAGCAAACCTCAGTGGTGCTGACCTCAGTAGTGCCAACCTCTACAAAGCCTTCCTGGTTGAAGCTAACCTGAGTCATGCTAATTTCAGTGTTGCTAACTTGAGTGGTGCGATACTTACGCAGGCAGATTTGAGTCATGCCAATTTGATTGGAGCTGACTTGAGTGAGGTGAATCTTGGAGGCGCTGCGATCGCTGATGCTAATCTAATTGGAACTGACTTAAGAGGCGCTAACTTGAGGGATGCCGATTTAGGTGCAGCGAAGTTAATCCGAACTAATCTCTCTTTTGCCAACCTGATTGAAGCTAACTTGATTGCGGCTGACCTCAGCGAGGCAAGTTTGTACGACGCGGAAATGTTGGGTGCTTATCTTTATAAAACTGACTTATACAAAGCTAATCTGACCAAGGCTCACCTCAGTGGTGCTTATTTGTTGCAGGCTAACCTAAGTGAAGCTGATTTGAGTGAAGCTGATTTGAGTTGGACTAACCTTAGAGGTGCGAATTTGACAGGGGCAAATCTCAGAGGAACTAACCTCAGAGGAGCTGACCTTAGGGGAGCTAACCTCAACGGCGTAAATCTTCAAGAGGCAATTATGCCTTACTCTTCAAGGGACAATTACTTTAGAAGAAAATAATTGACATTTAGCTGAAGCCCGTTGTTGAGAATCAGTCTATCTGCCAGTCCTTCCCCCTCGAGCAACCGCTGGTGTGGGAATAGATTGAGCGATCGCTACTAATATCAATTCTGTATGAACATGCGCCAAATTATAGCGGTTATTGTTTACGTAAGGTACATCTGTAAGGGCACGGCAATGCCGTGCCCCTACACCTGGCGATATAATGTTGTACCGCATCTGAATGAGAACCGCTATATATGACAATACAGTTCAGTTAAGTATTTCTTCCTTAGTAATAGATATGGTGTCTGGCATTGGGACAGTAGAATAAATGCTGGTCGTTTTGAGAAAGTCTTACTTAAAGCGACAAGATTGCTCGAAAGTTGGAGTCTCTTCAAGTTGCACCATTATGAGAACAGCTGGCTCATCACCTACTGTTCCAGATAAGTGACCTTTATTACCTTGCGCGTCCGGTTTCGTGCCTTGGTCTTCTCCAAATGAAATCTCGCCAGGGCCCATCTCTACTCGCTGCCCGTCCATAGTTTCTACAAACCAGCGTCCCGACAAAGGGATGACCCACTGGGGCTTCGGGTTCTCATGCCAGTTGCCAACCCATCCCACGGGTAGCACAGTAAAGGTAATTGTGGCACCGGACTGCTTCAAATTAGAAAGCCACTGCGGCGATGTATCCGGGGCAATGCCTTTCTCGATGAAGTCCTCAATTTGGCAACGGGACTGGTGACTTACACCGTCGTGGTCAATCCAAACATGCCAGTAGTCTATTGTCGGCTTGGGCGATTCGTTATTTTGCATAAAAATGGCTCTCTTTAATTGTGTGGTTATCTTAGAAAAATCTCCAATAAGTCAATCGAAACAGGTTTTTCTTCGTCGGAGGCGATCGCTACTAATCGCTACTATTGGATAATGCCTGCTCGTACTGGTGTAACTCTGACTTTACCTGTGCAAGCGTTAATTTTTTGAGAAAGGGTAAAGTGATGGTAGGCGTTAGGGGGCGTAATTTGAACCTTCACAGATGTCGGGCACGACTGACCAACATCTTTGGTGTGGTTGTAAGCAATCTCAAATGAGGCTTGCCCACCTGGGGCTAGAGTCACCCTTTGTGGAGACTGCTTAGATAAGAAGTATGTGCTTTGGGAACGGATGACCTTAACCCCCTTTAGAGGCTGATTTTTGGAGTTTAGCAACGCGAATCCAGGATATCCATAAAGATTACAGGGTGATGAGCCTTTATTAGTGAAAGCATAAATAATTGCGACATTTCCCACACCTGCGTCTCCAGACACCTTACGTACTGATAATTGTTCAGTTTGGCAACGTGGAGAATTAGAGGCAACGTTGGTTTGTGGGCTAGAACGCTCTGTAGTTGCTGGCTTTAATTGTTGCTGTGTTGTGGCTAAAGCGGAATTTGTACAGACAGTAGTCAGGGCAGTGAGAATCAGGAATGTACTGGCACTACAAGTAGCTAAAAATCTGTGAACTTTGGGAAAAGATTTCATTTTATGCCTCAAAAATTAGATCGCCCGTTTCATCTTATTAACTACCGTATACACTGTACCAATTCCTAATTTTCTCTAATAAAAAGATGAAAGCTAATTACTGCTACTCAATTACAACCGTGTAATTGCGCTGTTCCCATTTGCTACTTTCAATCCAGAAAAAGGTAAAGTTGATTGGTTGTTGCTGGTTATCAGAAACAGAGATGTCTACAAAATTCACTCCTAACTTTGTGGAAGTAGAAGACATATCTTCTACAGTTTGCCAATTATCCTGTGACCAGTGCAACTGAAAAGATGCTAAAGCGTGAATTCGCAGTGTATAACCCTTTTTAACTTTGTCTATTTTACGGTTAAACTTCCAAATTTCCAATAATTTACACTCTTGTCTTTCGCCTAGATATCGATTCGCCACCTCTGGAATAAAATCAAACACCTGACCGTCATGATTTGACCGTAGCAGCTTAATATACTCTGCGTGCGCCCACATCAAAGGCATTGCAGAACCTGTTGGTTTTCCTAAACACATATGGATTTCTGGTCTATCTGCTTCATCCCAAACCTGTTCTGGTAGCAAATAAGTGTTTGAAGCAAATCCTTCCATCGCCTTAATATATGTTTTGACATCACCGCCCGCAGCTAGTTCATAATGTCCTCGTTCTGCCGTTAAGAGAGGCCAAGCACGTCCTTTACCCCAACCCGTGTACGCATTACCATCTTCTTGCTGTCCGTAGCCGTCGTGGTTGTAACGATGCCAACAAGGCCCAACGGGTGTATCTACTTTCAAGACTGCATCAATTACTTTTACAGAATCAACAATAATCGGGTCATCAGGTTTACGAATTCCATAGCGCACCAATTGTAAAAACCCGCCATCAACAATTTCCTTTGCGAGAAATTCTGCTGGTTCACCAGGTGGTTGACTACTGATGAAAAGAGTTCCTTGGTTAGGATTTTCGTTGGGTTGAGGATTATCAATATTTGAAGGAGTAATCCGAATATAATGGCGTTTGATGCCAGGAACTAAGGTTCCTTCAGTAGTAACTGTCCAAGCTTCAAGGTGAGATTCTAAAAAATCAGCGTATTCTTCAATAAATTGTGCTGTTGCTTCATCCCCACGTTCACGGGTAAATTGGGCAGCACAAATCAGGGCGGCAATATTAGATGCTAGTGTTGATGGTGAATAACCACTGTTTTCTTCCCAGCGTTCTTGTTGCGTAGCAGGGCCGTGACGAATTAAATAACCCGCCGCCCGCTGAACCATCGGATAGATATCGAAGTTTGAGCAAGCATTTTTCTGGTGCAATAGCCATCCCAAGAGAATAGGAAACGCTACTTCATCCAACTGGATGCCCTTCCAATAAGGTTCGCCATCAACCCAGAAATTTTGGGCAAAACCTCCGTCTTCCTGTTGGCTGGTGGCAAGGTAAATGAGCGATCGCGCTGCTGTTTGAGTTTCGCCAGCAGCCACCAAACCTGCTACACTACTGACCATATCCCGCGTCCAGACGAGATGATATCCTCCTTGGTCTTGGTCGTCTTTGGCTTCACCCCAAGGAATGGCAAGGGATGCGATTAAAGCACCTGGATAAACTTTGTCTTCATGAGCTAAAAGTAGACTGATGCTGTTGTGATACAACTTCCCTTGATCATAGGAAACATTTTCTAATGAGTGGATGCCCTTGCGCGATCGCTCCCACTGTTCAATATAATGTTGCTTCTGCTCTTGGAAAGAAATATTTAGCGACTGAAACAGTGTGGAAACTGCATTGTGCAAAGTTGTGCCAAATGCCAGTCCTAAAGTAAACTCATTACTACCATCCAGATTTAGTTTTCCAGTCAAAGCAATATTACCATCCACAGCACTGCCAAACTCCCAATCCATCTGGAAATTGTCAGCTAAATCTGTCCAGCCATCACTTTCACCGACATAACCACAAGAAAGATGCGTAAAGGGAACTGTTGCACCCAGCGCCAACCATCTTCCTTCTTTTTCGGCCGTTAGAATCCGATGCCCAGCAACTTCGGTAACATAACCATTGTTACCTCTGCCACTAACTTCTAGATGTGGCGCACACAAGGCGTATAGCTGGAGTTGAGAGATAAATTCAGGTTTTCCTGTTAATTTTGTATGTTGTAAAATACAGGATAAATGCGGGTCGGCAATCACTTCTTTGACCACAGCATAACGGCCTTGTGGATCGGAATTAGTGATCCGGTATCCTAAACCATGAGTCCACATAGATTCTACTTTTGATTCGAGATCGGATTGCTCCTCATGGAAAAAGCTTTTCCCATCAGAAATGAGATACTGCAAATCCCGAATTTGGGGTTTATCTACTGTAGGGTGGTAAACTTCTGTCACAATACCGTTCCAGATAGTAAACCAAACGTGACTTGCGCTAGAGTAGGCTGTTCCTACTCCATCTTTATTGGCATGAGTCCATCGGGGATCAATGCCTGGTGAGCCAAAAGCCTGGCCTTGACCAATTATCTTTACCATAATTTATTGTTTTGAGTGCTATTTTTAAACGCTGTATTTCATATTATCTAATTAAATTTTATTCCAAAGTTTAAGGATATTTGCGAGTAGCAGCTAAAGATTTTGCTTCAATAAAAATTTGTTTTATTTCTGGATGTTTTTGACTAATTTTTGCTTCTAGACTCTCCACAGTCAAGGCTATTTGCTCACCTGTGAGATTTTTAGCAAACTGGATTTCCAAGTTGAGTAATACTTCCTGTGGTGCAAGCTGCATTGTTAGTATTCGGATGACTTCTTGTACCCCTGACTCTGTTTTTGACAAAGAACGAATGCTAGCTATAGTTTTAGGATTAGCACTTTCACCAACTAATAATCCTTTACTTTCCCTAGCTAATAATATTGCTACTATAGCCAAGATAATCCCAATAATAATCGAGGCGATACCATCAAAATAAACATTATTAAATAAATGTCCTAAAAAGATTCCGATTAAAGCAACGAATAAACCTAAAACTGCGGCAGTATCCTCAAATAATATTGTAAATACTGTAGGGTCTTTACTGTTTTTGATTGCTTCCCAAAAATTTTGCTTACCTTTGGTTGGCAAAAACTCTTTTAAAGCCACAGTCCAAGAAAACCCCTCTAAGAATATTGATACAGTCAATACAATATAATTCCACATCGGGTCTTCTAAAGGACTAGGCTTAATTAAATGAGTAATTCCTTCATAAATTGACATCCCGCCACCAATGGCAAATATAAGAATAGCAACGATTAAAGTCCAAAAGTAAAGTTCTTGACCGTAACCAAACGGATGGCTATCATCTGCTGGTTTTTTGCTCATGCGAATTCCCAGCAAAAGCACCAGTTGGTCGCCAGTATCTACCACCGAATGAATACCTTCAGATATCATGGCAGAACTGCCAGTGATGGCGGCGGCGATAAATTTAGTAATAGCGATCGCTAAGTTAGCCCCCATCGCTGCAAAAATTGTTTTATTAGATGAATCAGTTGCCATGATTGTAAAGAAGTAGCTATTCAAAAACTTGTTAGGACTTACGCAGGAGATTTATTCGTTAACAGCGGGCATAATGCATAGGGTTCAAGAGGCTCTAGGGGTAGAGGAGAGTTCCGAAATATAGCGCTTTTCGTTTGTATACAATACAGTTTGACCTCTCTCCAAACCTCTCTCCTAAAAGGAGAGAGGCTTTGAATTTACTCCCCAACGGTAGTAGGGAAGGGGCTGGGCGCTAGGTCTGTATTCGACTCAATAGAGAAGTGCTATAGCTTTTGTTGTCTCCAAAATAGCTTTTGTTGTCTCCAGAATAGCTTTTGTTGTCTCCGAAATAGCTTTTGTTGTCTCCGAAATAGCTTTTGCAATCTCCGAAATAGCTTTTGCGATCTCCGAAATAGCTTTTGTTGTCTCCAAAACGGCTTTTGCAATCTCCGAAATAGCTTTTGTTGTCTCCAGAATAGCTTTTGTTGTCTCCGAAATAGCTTTTGTTGTCTGCGAAGTAGCTTTTGCGATCTCCGAAACGGCTTTTGTTGTCTGCGAAACGTAACTCAGTTGCTTGTAGTTGAGCCAACCTGACAAGCGTACCACGGGCAAAATCGTGGTAAACTGCCATCGTTTGCAAGCTGGTAATTATAGAGTCACGTCCAAAGACAGCCATAAACCAGGGAATACCAGCCGCAGGCATCCAAAACTTATGGCCGTTATCATCTACTTCAATCCGCAACGCTCCTATATCGATGATCGCCTGCTGATAAAATCCTTGAATGTCAGCATTAGACGATCGCAACTTTGTGGCATTAGTCAGAAATTCATCACTGGTCTCTCCAGCTTTTGTATTGTGAGACACAGTAGAGTTTTCTTGAGGTTTGAGGATTTCTCCATTGGCTAAGGCTGTAGTGTTGATAGAGGTATGCCATGTTTTACCAGGGGCGATCGCTACATCAAACATCAAACGACCGTTTGCATATCTTGCTGTTGAACTTGCACAAACTGTCTCAGTTACAATCCCTCGGACAAAAGAACCGTTACGGTACTCAGTAGAAAGTATTCCATCTTTCCATGTTGTTGCTGTCTCTCCCCGTGTCAAAATTTTCTTTGCTTTTACCTCAAAGATATCTGCAAAGTCCGAACGAATCGCCAACATCAGTTGAAACTCAACTGCTTCTAAGTGATGGTTGGTGATCTCGATATCTTCGTGCATCCCTCCTACAATGTCGCGCCGGATGGTTACAAGCAAACTACCAGAGGGGAAAATGCCGTTGACAGTGGTAAGTTCCGGGTTGGTGAATTGGTAAAGCGCACTGTGATGCGTGATGTTACTAGAAGCTAGCAGTGAAAGTTGGTAACGATTGAGAGAAATTTCGTAATAAGAAATTAAGCGGGTATCACGAACAAAAAAACCTTGGGCTTGATTGTCATCAATGGAACCATCACTACCTGTAACTAAAAATGAGGAACCATCGTTAATTGTGATCAGATTAGGATTGACAATAACTTTTGTAGGCATAGAAGTCAGACTAATTCCTAATTCATAATGACGCTTGAGAGCGTTCGCAAAGGGTTTCTAAGAGTTGCTTGAGCGACTGTGCGTGAACAAGTCGGGGAACCGCAAGCGTTTTCGATTACCTGTGCGTAAGTCCTATAAATATGAATTTCCTAATTACGAATTATTTTAACCATTCCCCTCAAACCCTGGATATAAGGTCATGCCACCATCTACAAACAATGTTGTACCGTTAACATAATCAGAGTCATCAGAAGCTAGCCAAACCGCGGCTTTGGCAATATCATCAACATCACCCACTCGTTTTGCTGGAATCAGTTGGAGTAACTTCGCCTCTGCTTCTGGTGTGTCCCAAGCTGATTTATTGATTGGGGTTTTGATCGCACCAGGGGCAATACTATTGACACGAATTTTGTGGGGAGCAAGTTCTTGAGCAATACTTTGCATCATCATATTAATACCACCCTTACTAGTAGTATAATTAACGTGCCCTGCCCAAGGTATTACTTGATGTACTGAACTCATGCAAATAATCTTACCTGCGGCAGATGAAATATCAGGCTTGACACCTCGACGCAAGAATTCCTTTGCAGCTTCTCGCGCACACAAGAATTGTCCTGTTAGGTTTATCCCAATAACCATGTTCCAATGGTCAAGGGTCATATCTATAAATGCTGAGTCTTTTTGAACGCCTGAATTACTAACTAAAATATCAATAGTGCCAAATTCTTGGAGCGTTTTGCTGAACATTGCCTTTACTTGGTCTTCTTTGCTGACATCAGCTGGAATGGCAAATGCTTCTCCATTAGCGGCTTTGATATCATCGACAATTCTTTGGGCTTCTTCTGCTTCCGAATGGTAGTTAACAGCTACTGCTGCACCTGATGCGGCCAAATGGCGAGCTATAGCTTCACCAATGCCAGAACTAGCACCCGTCACAAGTGCTTTTTGACCTTTAAGCAGGTTAGGGGAATAGCTCATAATTTTGATACTTTGAAAAGTTGTATTTCTTGCAAGTAGCTGAAGACTTGCATAATATTGTTACTTTTTAGGCGTAGTATTAAGATGGCGATTTAGATTGTCAAATCGATAAAGTTTCGATTAAAAAATCAAAACTTTTTTTAGTCTAAGAATACACAGTATTTTCTTAATCTATCTAAAGAAAGATAAACAGTATGTTATTTGACTGATTAATGTTTTAATTATTTGTCATTTCGGTGACAAAAGTATGTCTTTAGTTGTAAGATTTTTAAAAATGTAATTTTAAAGCTCATATCAATTTTAATCAAAATTTATGGTATATTCAGAGCAACTTGGGTAATTAGTTAAAGTAAAATTTTTAGTGAATCAATCTAAATGACCTAAATAAGAGAACCATATAAGACGTTAGGCATTTTTAGCCGCCTCTAAAATGTCTAATTGGCTATTGTCAAATAGCCAATCTAATCAACTTAATCAAGAATAATAGCAATTCTGTATAGCAGTCCTAAATCATTTGTAAAAATAAATTAACCGCAGAGGCACAGAGAAGCCAGTGCGCCCTTGCGGTTTCCCGACTTGAAGCAACTGGCGCGGCGCAGAGAGAGGAATCGGAGATTTTCATGACTCATTTGGATTACTATATAAAGCTGTTTATTTAAAAATTTACTTTCAAAATTGAAGTGCATCGCAAATTTTTAATGTTTTTTAATAGGTTTAGCTGCGGCGTTAGCAGTAGTATTCTTGACAATATGAGTGGTGCGTTAGGCGGATGGCAATTCCATGCAACGCATCTACATAACTTAGATCCATGAAGGAGAAAGCGATGCCTAGTCTGTCTCTGAATAACCAAGATTTACCATACCCTGACCCTCTACACCCGATCATCGTCCACTTCGTAATCGCGATGGTGCTTTTTTCTTTCGTATGCGATGTGCTGGGCTATTTCACCCGTAACGTGCGTTTATTTGAGGTGAGTTTCTGGAATATGTTTGTTGCTTCAGCAGCCATTTTTGTAGCGGTGATTTTTGGTCAGTTTGAAGCAGGTTTGGCAAACATCTACCAAGCCGTTGAGCCAACGTTGAATTATCATACTATCTTGGGTTGGTCACTGGCGGCTATTGTCGTGGCGATCGCAGCTTGGCGTTTTGTGATTCGCAACCGCAACCCCCGAAAAGTACCGCCTGTTTACCTGGGTGCTGCAACATTTTTAGTCTGCCTAGTGTTTTTGCAAGTGTATTTGGGGAGTAAACTGTTTTGGGTATATGGGTTGCACGTGGAGCCTGTAGTTCAAGCCATGAAACAGGGAGTTTCACCATGAACTGGCAACTGATTGAGCAGTTGAGATTGCGGCTGGGTGCTAACGGATTACCCTACGAAATTCCTGTACATCCCCAGTTGGTGCATCTAACGCTGGGTTTGTTGATCATTGCGATCGTTTTTGATATAGCAGGAGCGCTGTTTCCCTTAGAAAAACCAATTTTCAAATTTTTGGGATTGACAGCCATCCGTTCTAGCTTTTTTGATGTCGGCTGGTACAACCTTATAGCAGCAGCAGCTATCACGTTTTTCACGGTTGCTGCTGGTTTTTTTGAGCTTCTGTTGGCAAATCCACCAGCTGATCAAAAGAGTGTTTGGGGGTTAAATGCTGGTTGGACAATGCTTTTACATGGTTTGGGTGGCGTTTTGCTGCTGGGGATCATTGTAGGCATGACTGTATGGAGAGGTTTGCAACGCTACCGCTGGCGTAAAGATGCTTCCAGGCAGGTGCAGTGGAGTTACTTGTTAGCAGGCATTGCGATAATGGGCATATTATTCGTTCACGGAACTTTGGGGGCGCAATTGGGAGAGGAATTTGGGATTCACATTACCGCTGCTAATACGATTTCCAAAAATCTTTACAACAAATAATTAAACGAGAATTTATCGAATTTTATGTTTAGTGTTTTTGAATATGTATTAATGGCGTTTTATGTAGCAGTGCTGCTCATCATCAGTCGGTGGATTGGGCAGCAGGCGTTTTCTTGGATGCCTCCCCAAGCTACAACAGAAGCACAACGGGTAGATGATTTATTTAGCTTCTTAGTCTCAATTGGAGTATTCATCTTCCTGGGGCTGGTTGGCATTATGGTGTATGCGATCGTCTTCCATCGTGCCAGTCCAAAAGACTACAGCGAGGGACACCCCTCTAGAGGTGATGCGAGGCTAGAAATATTGTGGACAGCAACCCCGACTTTGTTAGTAGTGTGGATTGCTTTGCAAAGCTTCAATATTTATCAACAATTAAATATTCTCGGTCTAAACCAAATTGTGCATTTGCACACACCCCTAGAATCTGCACCCGCCTACGCCGCAACTGTCAGCGATGTCCCCAAACCTGCGTCTGAAACTATTGATGTTTTCGCTAAACAGTGGGATTGGTCTTTTCGTTATCCAAATAATGTTACTAGTAATCAACTGCATCTGCCGATCAATCGCAGCACTCGCTTAAATCTGCAAGCGCAGGATGTAATCCACGGTTTCTACGTCCCTGAGTTTCGCTTAAAGCAGGATATTGTTCCAGGGCGCAAGATTAATCTTGTGCTAACACCCATTCGTGAAGGCAAATATCGGCTGAAAGATTCTCAATATAGCGGTACTTACTTTGCCTTAATGGAAACGGACGTATACGTTGAATCCCTTGATAAATATAACCAGTGGCTCACGCAAACTGCTAATAGCGAACAAACTCCAACAAATCAGGCAGTTGCCGAAAATATCCAACCACCGAAAACATTGTTTAATAGCGGCTGGTACACCGTCGCACCGGCTCAACCTGCCGTAGCGAATCAAAGGAAGATAAATAATGACACATGATTTAAGTGAAGATATTACCGGGGATCAAGAATCGAAAAATTACCAGAACAAGTCTGAGAATACTTGGCGGGAATATTTCAGCTTCAACACCGATCATAAGGTGATTGGAGTTCAGTACATGGTGATGACCTTCATTTTCTTCCTGATTGGCGGGCTGTTGGCAATGCTTATCCGGGCTGAGTTGCTCACTCCAGAATCAAATTTAGTTGACCGTCCCCTCTACAATGGTTTGTTCACCATGCACGGGACAATCATGATTTTCCTGTGGATTATTCCCTTCAATGCAGGTCTTTCTAACTACTTAGTACCGCTAATGATTGGAGCGCGGGACATGTCTTTTCCCTTGCTCAACGCCATCTCCTTTTGGATTCTGCCACCAGCTGGTCTTTTACTACTATCTAGCTTCTTCCTACCTAACGGGACTGCACAAGCTGGCTGGTGGTCTTATCCACCAATTAGTCTGCAAGTTCCAGGCGATCAGTTGATTAACGGTGAATTCATTTGGATAGTTAGCCTAGTCCTGATCGGTATTTCTTCAATTATGGGGGCTGTCAACTTTGTAACTACTATCTTTTGGATGCGGGCACCAGGGATGACATTTTTCCGAATGCCCGTCTTTGTGTGGTCGGTTCTCAGTGCCCAGTTATTGCAGCTGATTAATTTGCCTGCCTTGACGGCTGCATTAATATTGCTGTTGTTTGACCTTTCGTTCGGTACACAATTTTTTAAACCGGACGCAAATGGCGATCCGATCATTTACCAACACCTATTCTGGTTCTACTCTCACCCAGCAGTTTATATCATGGCACTACCAGCCTTCGGCATTTTTGCTGAGGTTTTGCCTGCATTTTCTCGCAATCCCCTATTTGGTTATCGGTCAGTTGCGATCGCTACCTTAGGTATTGCTGCGGTCAGCATCTTCGTTTGGGTACATCATATGTTCACCAGTGCCACCCCTGGTTGGATGCGGATGACCTTTATGGCTACCTCAATGTTAGTTGCAATACCCACTGGTATTAAAGCCTTCGCTTGGACTGCCACCATCTGGAGGAGTAAGCTGCACCTAGAGACACCAATGCTGTTTGCGATGGGAGGTGCAGCGATGTTTATTTTTGGCGGTGTTACTGGTGTAATGCTTGCTGCCACGCCATTTGATATCCACGTTAATAATACCTACTTTGTTGTGGGACACTTCCACTACATCGTTTTTAACACGATTACAATGGCAATCTTCGCGGCAATTTACTACTGGTTTCCCAAAATAACTGGAAGAATGTATGCCGAGGGTTGGGGTAAGCTGCATTTCTGGCTGACCTTTATTCCTGCCAATATCACCTTTTTCTCCATGCACCCATTAGGTTTACAAGGGATGCTACGCCGAGTTTCTTCCTACGACCCACAGTATCAGGGATGGAATGTGATCGCTAGCTTGGGGTCATTCTTGCTAGGAGCATCGACGCTGCCTTTTATTGCTAACATGGTAGGCTCTTGGCTTTACGGGCCAAAGGCAGTTAACAATCCTTGGCACGCTACCGGACTGGAATGGACAACCTCTTCACCACCTCCACCAGAGAACTTTGAGGAGATTCCGGTTGTGACAAAACCTCCTTATGACTACGGCGATCCAAAGTACTCGGTAGTCCTAGAGACTGATAATGGTGAGTAAGGATAAAACACCTTTTACTGAGGACAAAGGGGATAAGGAGGATAACCCATTTCTAATACTTCTCTACGATAGGCTGCGCCCTAAGCGTAGTTATGCCGCAGGCTTTACGGCAACTCTTAGAGACGCTCTTGCGTTCGCTCAGTACAAGTGCCCAATACCCAATGCCCCAATTGAGTTATGCAACGTCGCCCTATTCATAAAGATGAAAGTCCTATCCGTTTTGATCTGTGGCGGCTACGCTTGCCAAATTGGTTACAGCGCTTCCTACCAAGTGGTGGCGGTACTCATGAAGATCATCATGGTAAGGGAATGTTCGGGTTTACTGTATTCCTGCTGTCGGAAAGCATCATCTTTTTGAGTTTTATCTTTACTTATGTTGTTCTGCGACTGACTACTAATAACTGGCTACCGCCTGGTATTTCTGGCCCAGAATTGTCTACACCTGTGATTATTAATACGGTAGTATTACTTTCCAGTAGCTTTGTCATTCAACCAGCAGAAAATGCTCTGAAGCGTAATCAACTCAAGAAATTTCGCTGGCTGTGGCTGATGACGATCGCAATGGGAACTTACTTCTTAATTGGTCTATTAATTGAGTGGAAAAATCTCGATTTCAAGATTACTACAGGGTTAGTTGGTTCTACATTCTACTTGTTAACAGGCTTCCACGGTCTACACGTTCTGGCTGGTGTTGTGCTTCAGATAATTATGCTGATTCGCTCCTTCATTCCAGGCAACTATAATAAGACTCACTTCGGTACAAGTGCAACCACTCTGTTTTGGCACTTTGTTGATGTAGTTTGGGTCTTCCTTTTCTCGCTTATCTACCTTTGGCGAGCATAAAAACATTCACAAATTTTAAGTGTTTTAAGGAGTAATTTTATGAGTTTATACTTGCAAGAAATACCAGCATCACAACGCGCCCCAAAAACAATTCAGGAAACTCCAGCACCAGGTCAAGACCCACTAATTGCAAGTGGGTTACAAAAACAGCAATATGTTGGCATTATTGGGCTGGCGATCGCTCTAATTGCTGCTGTAGGATTTTTTAGTCGCCGAGTTGAATACGCTATTGCATTCGCTGTGATCCTGAGCATTGCTTTGATTACTTTCTTGTTATTAATATAGGAAAGTGTTAATTTGAACATCCTGATTTTAGAATAGTTTGGAGAGTATTTCATGAACAGCCCAGTTTATCAAACTGTGATTATCGGCGGTGGCTTTACAGGACTATTTACAGCCTTACACTTAGCTCACGAACATTATCCTCGCTCTGTTATCTTGATTGATCAAAACGAGCGCTTTTGCTTTAAGCCGCTATTATATGAATATTTCAATGGCGAGATGGATACCTTTCAGGTAGTCCCGCGCTTTTCGGAACTACTCAAAGGTAGCGGTGTCATTTTTGTTCAAGATGCAGTGCAATCGATAGACTTGGATCAACGGGAAGTCAAATTAGCTTCAGGAAACTTCTACAACTACAGCAATTTAGTATTAGCTTTGGGTAGCGTTACTACCTATCATCAAGTTGAGGGTGCTAAAGAAAATGCCTTTCCTTTCTGGACACAAGCAGATGCGATCGCTCTTGAACGTCATTTACGCGATCGTTTACAACGAGCAGTGCAAACAGAAGATTTAGAAGAACGCCGGAAACTGCTCACAGTAGGAGTGGTTGGTGGTGGTTCTAGTGGCGTAGAAATTGCAGCAACTTTAGCTGATTTTCTACCACATTGGTATGAGGTTTTGGGAGGTAATTCTAGTGAAATCCGGATAGTATTGCTCAATCATGGCAAAGAAATCCTGAATGACGATATTAACAATCCACTGCGCCCAATTGCTGAGAAAGAATTACAAAAACGCCGGATACCAATTGAAATACTTACGGGAGCAGAAGCCACTACTATTCATCCTAACGCTGTTGAATATAAGCATAATAATCAAGTTAAGACATTAGCAACACATACCACAATCTGGACAGCTGGTACTTCTGTCCATCCACTGATTAAAGATTTACCAATTTCCCAAGAGCATCAGGATCATCATGGTCGGCCACTAGTCACTCCCACCATGCAACTCCTAGACTTTCCAGAAGTTTTTGCAGGCGGTGATTGTGCAGGACTTCCGGATAATTCGCTACCGCCTACCGCCCAAGTAGCTTATCAACAAGGAGCTAATATTGCCCATAATTTGAAAGCGATCGCTCTAGGAGCAGAACTTAAACCTGTTAAGGTTAATACCCGTGGAACCCTTTTGAAATTAGGGGTAAATAATGCAGCTGCTAACTTATTCAATGTTTTTGAAGTTGTAGGCGAACCTGCACATTTAATCCGTCATGCCACTTATTTAACGCTGTTGCCAACACCAATTCATGATTTTAAAGCCACAACTGAATGGGTAGATGAAGAGATTTTTCATCAGCACCTCGACCCTCAAGATGTAGGGAAAAAAGTTGTGCAAGCAGCGGAAATAGTCGGTGCAGGAGTTGTGGGTATTTTAGCTGCAAGAAAATTACTGAAAATGTTGGGAGATGAGGATAAAAAAGATTAGGAAAAGGAATAAAGCAGGGGAGAATGAAGGCAGAATAAAACGAGGAAAAAAGCTCTTATAGCAGTCCTAAATCATTTGTAAAAATAAATTAACCGCAGAGGCAAGGCAGTGCGTTGGGCGGGTTACCCGACTTGAAGCAACTGCCGCGCAAAGAGCGCAGAGAGAGGAATCGGAGATTTTTACGACTTATTTAGGATTGCTATAACTAATGATTAATGCCCAATGCCCAATGTCCCATGCCCAATTCCCAATACCTTTTAACAGAAAGTTAATTGTAAGTTTAAGGGCTGTTAAATATGCCTAGCCAAATCAATGTAGGGGTACAAAAAATTCGAGCTATTGGATTAACGGTGACAAGCTGCGATCGCTCTTTAAATTTCTATAAAGAAGCGCTTGGTTTTGAACTATTTTCTGACATCACAGTTGAAGGACAGGATTACAGCGACTTAGAAGGCATAACTGAGGCAAAAATTCGTATTGTCACCTTGCAACTTGGAGATGAACTCATCGAGTTGATGGAGTATATCAACATTAAGGGTAAACCCATCCCAAAAGATTCACAAAGTAATGATTTATGGTTTCAACATCTGGCAATTGTGGTGAGTGATATGGATCGCGCTTATGCACAAGTGCGTTCATTTCCGATTGAACCCATTTCAGTTGCACCGCAGACAATCTTATCTGATAATGAAACATCTGGTGGTGTCGGTGCCTTTAAGTTTAAAGACCCTGATGGTCATGATTTAGAGTTAATTTGGTTTCCTGCCGAGAAAGGACAGGATAAATGGCATCAAAATAGGAATCGCTTATTTTTGGGAATAGATCATAGTGCGATCGCTATTTCTAATACTGAGCAGAGTCTACACTTTTACCGCGACCTCTTGGGAATGCAAGTCGATAGCCACAGTCTCAACTGGCGTCCTACCCAAACTCGCTTGGATAACTTGCCTGGAGCGGAAGTCCGAATTACAGCACTGCGACCTGCTCAAGGCGGCTTAGGGATTGAATTGCTAGACTACCTTGTGCCTGGAAAAGGTCGTCCTATACCGAGTAACTGGAAAAGTTGTGATATTGCGAGGGTGCAAGTTGAGCTTGTTGTCAATGATATTGAGCAGATGGTAGAGATACTGCGGCAAGATGGGGTTCAGTTTGTGTCATCACGGATTGTGCAGTTTGCAGATAATACAAGTCCTTACCAAAAGGGTTGTCTAGTTAAAGACCCTGATGGACATGCAATATTGCTAATTGCAGAATAATGTAAATCGAATTATTTGACGATACTAGGCACAAAGGGGTTCAGTTTGTATCATCGCAGATTGTACAGTTTAGTGATAGTACAAGTCCTTATCAGCAGGGTTGTCTAAGTAAAGACCCTGATAGACACATCTGCTAATTGCAGAAGGTTATTAGAGAAATTATCAGAAATCAAAAGTATCGGCTTGTGCTACATAACCCTTAATAAATTAGTCATGCTTTTGTCACACTTTTATCATATTTTTGCAATAACTCTGTCAATATAACGTGTGATGCTATAGCTCTGGGTTAAAAAATAGGTTCGCTCTATACCAAATCCACACACCAGAATTGATTGAGGAGAATCACTATTGGGTACAAACTCTTGTAGCATGACTCTTCAAATCAAAATTGCAAAATTTATCATAATTGGAAGGAACAAGAAAATGAATTGGAAAGTACTTGCTTTGATCCCGGCTCTGACTCTAGCTACTGCTTTGCCTGGTTACTCTTTAACCAATAATAAAAGCCATAATCCGACTACTGCTACCCACCTTGCACAAAATACTCCGCAAGGCAACATGATGAAAAAGCCTAATGCTATGCACAAGTCTAATGCTATGCACAAGTCTAATAGTATGGCAAACCGTAGTAGCGTACTGACAGTAGGTAGCAGGGGAGAAGCAGTCAAAACTGCTCAGAATGCTTTAAAGCAGCAAGGATTCTATACCGCAAATGTGGATGGTGTCTTTGATAACAAGACACGTTTAGCGGTGATGAAATTTCAAAAGTCTAAAGGATTAAGAGCAGACGGAATACTTGGACGTCGCACTTTAGCATCTCTAAAATAAGATGATTTGCAAGGGACAGGGAATAGGGAACAGATAAGAAACATAAGTGGAGAGTGAGTTAAAAGGTCACTTAAAAATGCATACGTTTTAAGGGGACACGCAGCGACCGACGAATTCATGGTACTTAACTACCCCATCAATGTAACTGCGAAGGTTCTGCTCAATTGCAGGTAAATTATCTAAGAGGAAATTTAACTGATCTAATTGATCAGCCATCTGTCCAACTTCGGCTGGTGTCATTGTTGGTAACGTTGTCAGGAAATCTCCGATTCCAAAATAGTTGTTCAGCAGCCCCCGCATTTCGGGGGCTGAATCAAACGATTCGATCAATCCAAGGACTGACGGAGCAAGTGGAGTATTCGCTCTGTCAGTAAGGATTTGGGGATTGCGATCGCTCTCAGCCACTGACGAATTCTGATTGTTTCCCCTGTACTTGGCCAAAGCACTAGCAAAGGCTGAAGCGAATGTTTTTCCTCGTGAGTAAAACGCCTTTGATTAACCCTTCAGATTCTGCTTTCTGGTGTTCTAGTTGAGCGCCAGAAAGCAGAATCTGATTCTTTGTTTTGAATTTCCTGCTTCAGTCGGGCTTTGTTCGTCCACAGACAAGGGATTGTTACTGCGATCGCAATCAGCAAGGCATAATAGTCAGGCTCTGGTAATTTGAGAAATCTTTTCACCGCATCGTCGGTAAGCAGTGCAAGACATAGCAACGCACCAGACATGATGTAGACAACCCACATCACCCAAAACAAAGCTGGGTGTAACGCCCCTAGCCAAACCACAGAGCTAGAGGCGATACACCCCAGAAGGAACCAAGCCCCCAAGTGTATCGCCTTTGCCATTAGTATTTTATCCTTGATTTTGGCTTTTAACTCTTCAACCCGTTGTGAAGCCTTGTCCTCAGCCCGGTCTAGACCGAAACCCAGTTTGGCATATTCAGGTCTGAGTGTGTGCAGATGCTTTGCGGTTGATGCATCAGCGCGTTTTTTAGTGAGTTGGTTGTCAGCAACTCCCTTGACGCGATCGCTTGTTGATTTACACTTCTTTTCTAGAGCGATGTCTCCGACGGGCTACGCCTACGCCAGCTTTCGGCTCAATGATATACCAAAATGAATGCGTGAATTACTCAAATGAGTAAGCAAACTAGGGTTTGAGAAAGTAAAAGCTGCTTTTGCTTGCGGAAAACACCAAAATGAGAAAGTAAAAGCTGCTTTTGTTTGCGGAAAACACTAAAATGCGAAATTAAAAGCTGCTTTTGTTTGTGGAAAACACTAAAATGCGAAATTAAAAGCTGCTTTTGTTTGTGGAAAACACTAAAATGCGAAATTAAAAGCTGCTTTTGAAGAAGTAAAAGCTCATTTTGAGGAACTAATCAAGCATTTTTACTTACATTTAATATGAATTTTAGTCTAGGCGATCGCTCCTTCAAGTTTTATCATAGTACGCTTTGCATAAAACCTGTAAATTCGTATCCTTCTGTAGTCTATTCTTGATTTGGGGGGAGGCGATCGCTTGTGGGTTTAAAATCAAGTATAGAGCGCTAGGCTTTACAATATCATAATTGCACCTCAGAACGATAAAAAAGATTTTGGAGCGACCATTTATGTTAGGTCTGGAGAGAATTACATTTGACCCTAGCATTATGGCTGGACAAGCTTGCATTCGCGGGATGCGAATTCCAGTTTCTTTAGTGGTAAATTTGGTAGCTCATGGAAAGCCTATAGAAAAAATTTTAGAAGAATATCCTGATTTAGAAGCAGAAGATATTCGTCAATCTCTTCTTTATGCAGCGTGGTTGACTCAAGAACGGGTTTATACCTTCAAAAGTGCTTAACAAGTAATAATGAAGTTTTTGGTAGATATGGGAATTTCACTACGCACTGTAACTTGGTTGCGTGGTGCTGGTTATGATGTAGTGCATTTGCGCGATGAAGGTTTGCAAAGACTACAAGATAATGAGATTTTAATTAAAGCCCGTGCAGAAGGAAGAATTTTATTAACTATAGATTTAGATTTTGCCCAACTTTTAGCCGTGAGTGGGGATAGTTTACCCAGTGTGATTTTGTTTAGGTTGGGGAACGAAAATTATGATGCAATTAATGAACGATTGACTCAAGTTTTGAGTGAATGCCAGGAAGATTTAGAGTTAGGGACAATTATTTCTGTAAGTAATGAAACTTTCCGAGTAAGGCGATTGCCTATATAACAATACGCTTGGGTTAAGGCTAAAAACTAAAACTGGCGTAGGTTGTGGGGAACCTCATTCTACCTCAGAGTTCAGAACAGGAAAGGCCGAGTTAAAGCGATACCTTCGGTAAGCTCCGCTAACGCGCTTTTCAATTTTATTACGGTACGCTTTGCACAAAACCGTCTATTCTTGATTTGAGGAGAGGCGATGCCTGCGGCGGACTTCGTCTACGCGAAGACTTGCCAGATTTTCACGGACGAGAATAGTGTTGGGATGATTAACCCCTAAGCATTGCTCACGGATCTTTAAAGCTTGCAAATAAAGGGGTTCTGTTTTTATATAACAATCTTGTGAATCGTAAAATAATGCTAAATTGAAGAGGCATTGAGCAACATCTGGATGTTCATCTCCCAATAGGCATTGACTAAGTTTTAAGGCTTGCATATAAAATAATTCCGCTTCTGCGTAACGACCTTGCGAGTCGTAAATTAACGCCAGATTGAGGAGACTTTGGGCAACGTATGGATGCTCATCTCCTAAAAAGCGTTGTCTGATTTCTAAAGCTTGCAGACTCAGTAGCTCGGCTTCCTGGTAACGACCTTGTGAGTAGTAAATTCCTGCCAAGTTATTGAGGCTGTCAGTAACATATAGATGCTCATGTCCTAGTAGACATTGCCTAAGTTCCAAGGCTTGCTTACAGAGTTGTTCGGCTTCTGTATAACGACCTTGTACAAAGAATAAATTTGCCAGACTGTTTAAGCTAGTGGCAACAGTTTGATGTTCGTCTCCTATCAGACGTTGTTTGAGTTCCAAGGCTCGTTGATAGAGCGGTTCCGCTTCTGTATAACGACCTTGTAAAGAGTAGAGTAAGGCCAGATTATTCAAGCTGATGGCAAAATCTAGATGCTCAAAGCCAAAGCGCTTTTGAGTAATAGCTAGGCACTGTTCGCGCCAAGGTGCTGCTTGGTTATAAAGTCCCTGACTTTCGTTGAATTGGGCTAATTCAATGAAAAGTAAAGTTAGATCCTCATCGCTGAGACAATCGGTAACATTGTTTGCTACTTCTGCCACATGAGGTATCAGAGGGGAAACGGCAGTGATTAACTGACGAATGGGCAAGTCAGGAATCTCCTTGGCAACTGCTACCATTACCCGACAAAGCGATCGCTTTAATTCTTGTGCCTGTTCTAAATCTGTAAGCTTATATTGGAAAAACTCCCTAAGCAGTGAATGCAGTTGGTAAATTCCCTCACCTTTACGCTGTAGCAAATGCAGTTTCAGCAAGGTATCATCTCTAATTTCCTCTAACTCTTCCTCGTCTAACTCTGGTAAACACTGTTCCACCAACTTCCAAGATATAGGTGCGACGGCAAATAAACTCAGCAAACAGCCAAGCTGCTTATCGCTATCTTCTAATTCCTGCCAACTCAACTCAAAGGCTGCTAATACACCCCGTTCTGCTGTCATATCGGCTTCTGGTTTAATGAGGGCGGGTTGTTCTAGTCGCTTTTTCTCCAACCGCCGCAACATTTCTGTGAAAGAGAGGTCTTGTTTTCGCGCCAAATATCGCCCGACTAATTCCAAACCCAAAGGCAAATATCCCAACCATTCACACAACTGATTTGCAACAGCCAATTCTTGCTCAATTCGCTGTGGTGTTTTTTTAAAAAATGACTTTAATAACTCTAGCGCTGCTTTTGGTTGCAATACATCTAAAGATAATTCCTTTATAGATGCTCCTAAGTGTTGGCGCGTGGTAATCAACACTTTAAATCGAGAAGATGGCGAAGGTAGATAAGGCTTAACTTGTTGATATTCTCCAACATCGTCTAATACTAGCAGCACATCGCCGCCCTCACGCCAATGCTGAAAGCAATATTGCACTTGCGCGAGTAATTTTTGGTTAGGATCTTCTGTTAAATTATCTGGTGGGTTTAAGTCAAGCTGCGTTCTGGCAAACTGTACAACTTGAATACCCACATCTCCAGCCTTTGCCAGCAACCAGCAAATTCCACCCTTGTAGTTTTCACGGTGAGCCTTTGCATATTGTAAGGCCAATTCTGTTTTACCCAGTCCACCCATGCCAGCGATCGCTGCAATGGCTACTTGATTATTTTTCTGCAACATCTGATGAAGGGTTTGCAGTTCGTCTTCACGTCCAACAAACTTCACCACCCCACTCAGGGGAAGATTTTGCGGTATTTCAGTAGAGGGATTTAACTTTACCTGTTCCTCAACAGGCGGGTACAGTCAGAAATTATTAGTACCAATGAAAGTATTTCCCTGAAAGACGTTTTTAATAGAGTCAGCTAACTTTGTAGAATTGATAACGCCTGCTGGTTGCGAGTTTAGGTCATTTGCTAGCGCCTGGACTTTTGGCGCTACTTGGGGATCGGCATTTGCGGCTGCTTCCACTTCCCGCACAGATTGAGCAATTTCACTATCTGCATCTGCTGCTGCTTTTAACTCCAGCACTGCTTTACCATAATCTAATGGCTGCTGTGGATTTTGCTGTGTTGCATTCGTTAGCAAGGGCAACTTATTTTTATTATGTAGCTGTTCGATTAACTCACGACTTTTGTTTAATGCAGCTTCCCCAAGCTTTTCGCCAGTTTTTTCTAGAGCTTTAGTTAAAACTATAGTAGTGATCGCTGTTGCAACTGCTGTTAATGTTACAGGTTCCATAATTTAGTAATAAGATACGACATCATCTGGGAAATACAAATGCAGTTCTATCTATTTCGGAAATATATCACACACATTAGACTTGTCGCTTAATAAGGTAGAGTAACGATTAGCAACTGGAATGAGACAGAAAAATGCTAGACATCAATCGGGTGTTGAAAGAAGACCG
>NZ_JBALDG010000085.1:0-31092 GCF_036917195.1 Nostoc sp. | reverse complement strand
CACTGTGTCCGAAGACACCGTTCGACTTGCATGTGTTAAGCATACCGCCAGCGTTCATCCTGAGCCAGGATCAAACTCTCCGTTTTGTTGTGTTTAGAGTTTGTGGCTCCGAAAAATCTATTTCTCGGAATCCTAGTTATAATTTCGACTATTTCTTTGGTAAATACCAAAGAGAGAATCTATTTGACGAGGATTGGTTATTTCTTACGCTTTCAAAGTATTATGTTTTTTAGGTTCAGCGCGTCGTTGGCTTCTTTCGCCTTCGCACTTAACTAGAGTAGCTAGTCTTTCTCTAGTTTGTCAAGGGGTAAAACAATCTTTTTTCTAATAGGACAAATTGCTTGACTGGCAGTACTTTCAGGGAAATAGGTTAAGCAGCAGGAGATAAACGGAAATAATTGGCTCAATCCTGATGTTGTAATGGTGCAAATTAATAGTTAGTGTCCCCTAAACACCATCTAATCCAGGTTAGGGTATTTAGATCGTGTTTATCTTAACAAGACAGGGGTCAGTCTTGCTGGAGGGATTTATCGCGAATCCAAATGGCCAAACTGTATCTGACCTTTCACAAGATATGGAAAACAAGAGAGCGAAACCTAACCTCCAGCCCCTAACCTTTAAAGGGTTGGGGTACTGACACCGTTACGAAGATAGGCAGCCGTTCATGGTAAGGTTCGTTACAGTGAGTCTAGCGCTGTAGAAGGATTTCACAATCGATAAGGTAGGTAAAGATACGGATTTTATCAAAATTATCAGGAAGAAATTTAAAGAAGTAGGACAAAGAAAAATTATTGCCATAACTCCAAAAATCTAAGTGTGATCGCCATGATAATTGTCCAATCATATTTTTTAACCAGCTGATTTTTATTACATGCTTATAAATCAGGGACTTTTAAAGGATGAAACAGCCCTGGAATAAAAAAAGGGATACTTTGCTTTTTAAAATCTATAAAAATATCTTTGTGTCAATATAAAATCAATAAAATTAGTCAAAAGTAATAATTAAGTTTTAAAATTGGTCGAAACCTAAGTAGGCAAGACCAGACAGAGAAACCCTGACTTCGGTAGGACAAAGCGTATTGCTTGGAGATAACCAGACGATAAGAAGACAAAGTAGAACAAGGTTACACAGATGACTAATACCAGCCCTAATGAACTTTAAAAAAACCTCCCTTGGTACAAATTTTAGATTGAACAGAGAAGTGCGGCAGGTAATATCGCCCATTGACTCTAAACAAATGAATTTTTGATAAAAAGGTAAAAACTAAACTAGGCAATAAATACAGATGATCCGACCGCGTAAGGTCTTTGCTCAGCATTGGCTCAAAAGTGAAAAGGCACTCGACGAGATTATTCAAGCAGCAGAGTGTACAGAAAGCGATCGCATCCTGGAAATTGGACCCGGAACCGGCATTCTGACTCGTCGTTTATTACCCCTAGTGCAATCTCTGGTTGCAGTTGAAATAGACCGCGACTTATGCGAACTATTGGCAAAGCAACTGGGTAAGACTGAAAATTTTTTACTGCTGCAAGGCGATTTTCTCACCCTGGATTTACCATCTCATCTAGCAGCCTTTCCCAATTTCCAAAAGCCAAATAAAGTAGTAGCCAATATTCCTTACAACATTACAGGGCCAATCATCGAGAAACTACTGGGTACGATCGCCAACCCCAATCCCGAACCATTTGACTCAATAGTGTTACTCGTACAAAAAGAAGTAGCAGAAAGGTTGTATGCTAAACCAGGGTCAAAAGCCTTTGGAGCGTTGAGCGTGCGGGTACAGTATTTGGCTGAGTGTGAGTTAATTTGCACCGTTCCAGCGGTCGCATTCCATCCACCGCCAAAAGTTGATTCTGCAATAGTACGATTATGTCCCCGAAAAATAGAAATAGCAGCACTTGACCCAAGACGGTTAGAGAACTTTTTAAAGTTGGGGTTTGGTGCCAAGCGCAAAATGTTACGAAATAATTTGCAATCTGTTATTGAACGCGATCGCCTGATTCACTTACTGGAACAATTAAAAATAAATCCCCAAGCCAGAGCCGAAGACCTCAGTGTTCAGCAATGGGTAATCCTAGCAAATGAGTTAGGAGCTAAAAGTGAGAAGTGAGGAGTTAAGAGTGAACATGTAGATGATTACTTTGATTCAAAACCCAAAATTCACCCATTCACAACTAGCAACCCATAACCCCTAACTTTTAACTTTCAAAATGCGTTCCTACAGCCTAATTGCCCCTGCCAAAATCAACTTGTATCT
Source organism: Nostoc sp. (assembly GCF_036917195.1). Classification (GTDB taxonomy): domain Bacteria; phylum Cyanobacteriota; class Cyanobacteriia; order Cyanobacteriales; family Nostocaceae; genus Nostoc. The sequence continues at coordinate 28,834 of NZ_JBALDG010000085.1, read as the reverse complement.
GGAAATCATTGGCAATCGTCCTGATGGCTATCATGAGTTAGCCATGATACTTCAAAGTATCGGACTTGCAGACCAAATTGATCTGTGTTCCATCAGCATTGACAGCATCCGTGTTCACTGCAACCACCCACAAGTACCGACCGATAAAAGTAATTTGGCATACCGAGCAGCAGAATTAATGGCGAGGCAATTTCCCGAAGCCTTTGCCAAATATGGGGGTGTGGAGATTACCGTCAATAAGCAGATTCCTGTAGCTGCTGGGTTGGCTGGGGGTTCGACGAATGCAGCAGCTGTGTTGATAGGGATAAATTTACTGTGGAAATTGGGATTAACTCAGTCAGAATTAGAGGAGTTGGGAGGCACACTTGGTTCAGATGTACCATTTTGTGTAGCGGGTGGAACTGCGATCGCAACAGGTAGGGGTGAGCAACTTTCTCCCCTGCCGAGTTTAGATAATATATATGTAGTATTGGGGAAATACCGCAGTTTGGAAGTTTCCACGGCTTGGGCATACAAAACCTATCGAGAGCAGTTTGGTAATTCTTATATTAGAGATAGCGATAACTTGGTAGCGCGTGCTAATGCAGTTCATTCAGGAACAATAGTAAAAGCTGTCCTAGATAAAAATGCAGGAGAAATTGCCCAAAAACTGCACAATGATTTAGAGCGCGTGGTATTGCCAGCCTATCCCCAAGTCTTGCAACTGCGAGAAGTATTCGCAAATAAAGAAGGCGTTTTAGGAACAATGATGTCTGGTTCTGGGCCAACAGTATTTGCTCTTTTTGAGTCTCAACAGCAAGCAGAACTAGTTTTGCTGCAAGTAAGGGAAGCAATTCTTGATCAGGACTTAGAATTGTTTGTAACTCGAACAATCACACATGGTATTAAAGTGGCATCGTCTGTTTAAATAATTCTTTTTCGTTAATGAAGTATAGGGAATAAGCAAGAATTATTCCTCATGACCCAATCCAAAATATAAAATCTAAAATGGTATGAGTGAGCAAAATTTAACACCACAAACGGATACTAAAATACAGTCGGCAACGAGTCCGTTACGCTGTTTAACTGGGGCGGTGATTTCTGGAGGAATGGCATATGCAGTGTATTCGCTGATGATTGCGATCGCCACAAATTTCGCTACTAAACCGATCCATTCAATTAATCCATTGGTGGTGAAGATTTCTTCTGCTGTTCGGACTCTGGTTGTTGGTGTAGTTGCTTTAGGAAGCGGGATATTTGGTATAGTAGCAATTGGTTTGTTGGCTTTGGGTGTGCAATTATTAGTACAGGAGTTGACTAAGCAAAAAAGTAGTGAAAACTAATAATTTGCTTTTAATCAGCAACCTAAATACACAAGTTTTTCTAACGAACCACAATTTTTGAGCAATTGTAGCTTCGCGCTTCTGAAGGCTGAAAAATTTGTTGCTGTTTTCTTCAAGTTTTGAAAGAAAGCCCGTGGTGCTGACGAAACTGGCGAGAGAAATCACACGCATTTTGATCGCCCAGTGCAATAGCAATCTGTGTATAGTATAACCTTTGACCTTAACAGATTTTAGGTTGACACTTTATAGACTGGCTTATATTCACAAATTTATGCGGAATTGATACCAGCAACACTGAAATTGATAGCAGCAACATCACTTGTAAGCAAAGTTTATGAACACAACCAAGAGATATTTTTTACCCATTATTTTTATGGCAATGGTTGTCAGCCTCAGCAGTTGTAGTTCTAACCCCACAGTTGGTAATGTTGATAGCGGAACGCCATCCCCTACCCTAACACCGACGAATAGCTTATCGTCTCAGACTCCCAGCCAAATTCCTAGCGTAGCTCAGTTGAGAGAAAAATCTTCCAATCAAGAATCTCCTAAAGAAAATACGCCTTCCTCACTAACTTCTAAAGCTGCTACTAGCAAAACTACCAAAGTCACACTATACACAAGTGATACTCAATGCCAAAAACTAATTCCAGAAAAGGTTTCAATACCAGCCAAGGAACCAGTGAAAAATGTAGTGGGTAAAATCTTAGAAAAACGAGATACAAGCGACTTTAGCTTATCTGGGTATCGTGTCAATATCAAAAATGGCATTGCTACAGTTGATTTGCGAATATCTCCTGAGTCAAAGCGGCAAATAACTTCTCTTTCTAGTTGTGAACAGTTCGCTCTGTTTGGCAGTCTCCGCAAAACCTTAACGAGTAATGCCCAATGGAATATTAAAGAGGTTCGCTTCACCGAGCGAGGTGAGGACATTGTTCTTTAGTTAAATATGGGAGTAAGTGCCGTCATCAGCTAGCTAAAAAATTCCCCAATATGAACAGCCACAGGACTCATACATCAGCAGTTGCCAAAACAGCGTATGTTCTAGCCAATTGAAAACAGTTGTAAATAGTGGTATAATTCATTATAGCCCCAAGTTTATGGCAGCAATTCGCGGGTGTAATTCAGTGGTAGAATCTCACTTTCCCAAGGTGATCGTCGTGGGTTCGAGTCCCATCGCCCGCTTTAAAATAAGAATCTAAGCTACCTATGTGATTGCTGCCGTTAGTACAGCCGATGAGTTTGTTCAGCCAGACTTCACTAGGCGTATTGGCCTACGGAGATCATTACTAGACTGGATATACTACAAGTTGCCGATAAAGCGCCGAGGTTCAATAGACTGATATTTCTATTGGGATAAGGTAGCGACTCCTACCATGCGATCGCTGTTGATATGTGTTGTGAAAGTCTGGCCATAGATTGCCTCTAGTTGAAATCACCTTAAATATATGCTTCAACCATTACTTGATTTACTAGTACAACACGACGGAAATAAGCCAACCATTCCAAATCAACGAAACCCTTATGCTGTATTCATTTTTAATTTTTGGCGTTGCTGAATCATGGGATGATTTTGCCCAATTTAGAAGGAATTTTCAATGGTTTCAACCGCTAATTCATCCCGCATTTATGCAACGCCTAATTTTTAATTTTTAATTTTTGATTCCGCCTTGCGGTACTAGGTTAGGACTGGGATTCGTAGACAAGAAAGCTTGGGTTTGGGGAATACCCTCAAAGATAATTGCAATGCTTAGAAATTCTCCGGCTACAATCCACCCTGATGCAGATAGTCTGCTCGAGCATCGGATTCTTAAGTAAATTTAGGCAGAGCGATGTCTGACGACAGGCCGCTCTGCGTCTGGGCTAATTGCTAACAGCACTTGCGTATAGAACCCGATTAGCAGCTTTAATTAAATCCGTTGCCTTTTCGCCAATCATAATTGTGGGTGCGTTGGTGTTTCCCGTAGTGATAGTTGGCATAATTGAAGCATCCACCACACGCAACCCTTCAACACCATGTACCCGCAGTTCGGAATCTACCACTGAATCGGAGTCTATTCCCATTTTGCAAGTGCCGACAGGATGATATATAGTGTTGCAGGTTTCCCGGATGTAAGCTAGGAGTGCTTCATCACTTTTATGATCAGCACCGGGAGCAGCTTCCTCACCTCGGAACTGATCAAATACATCTGAGTGGAATATCTCTCGAATAATTTTGATCCCAGCAAGCAGCTTTTGTAAATCGGATTCACTTTGAAGATAATTCATCCGAATTATCGGTGAGTCTTTGGGAGAAGCAGAACGCAGAGTGAGACTACCAAGGCTTTGGGGATTAGTCACAGAGACTGAAGCTCCGAATCCTGGGCCTTCGCGGGCATAAGCAGGATGTACCCACAAAACAGGGCCAAAGTGAAACTGTAAATCTGGTGCAACATCTAAACGCTCTTCAGTATGTATGAACAATCCAGCTTCTGCGACATTGCTAGTTGGGGCAAGTTGCATATCCTGAGTGGCTTGGTGTGCCACGACAACTTGAAGATGATCTTGGAGATTCTGACCGACACCAGGCAAATCAATGACTACAGGAATGTCTAGTGATCGCAGCTGTTCTGCATTCCCAATCCCAGAGAGCATCAGCAGTTTGGGCGAATCGAAGGCGCCAGCAGAAAGAATCACTTCTTGATTCACAAAAGTTTGGTGTATCGTTCCCTGGTGCAGATACTCCACTCCAATAGTGCGTGTTCCCTCAAACAGTAACCGAGTCACTAATGCACTAGTAGTGACTGTTAAATTGGGGCGTTTAAGAATTGGCAATAGAAATGCCGTAGCCGTACTGTGTCGCTTACCATCTTTGACTGTCAACTGATAAAGTCCGGCTCCCTGCTGTTGTACGTTATTGAAATCAGGATTGTGCCCATAGCCAAGTGCAGCCGCTGCTTCGACAAACTTTTGTGATGTTACGCCTGGAGCAATGGGATCTGTCACACTCAATAATCCATCAACCCCATGAAATTCTGATACACCACGCTGCTGGTTTTCAGATTTCTTGAAGTATGGCAGCACATCTTGGTAACTCCAACCCGGATTTCCTAACTCCTGCCAGTGGTCATAATCATGCCGACTGCCTCGAATATAAATCATGGCGTTGATCGAACTACTGCCACCTAAGACTTTCCCGCGCGGACAATAGATTTTGCGGTTATTTAAGTGTGGTTCTTCTTCCGTAAAATATGCCCAGTCCGCTTCAGTGCCCCATAGTTTTATCCAGTCTGAAGGAACTTGATGCTCTGGTAAGTTAGCCGGATTGCCTGCTTCGAGTAATAACACAGTAGTTTTACCGTCTTCTGTTAGACGATTGGCGACAACACAGCCCGCCGAGCCTGCACCAATGACAATATAATCATATTTACTCATAATATTCTTCTTGTTAATCACAAAATTCCTAGAAAAATACTTTTTTGATCATATAGTTCTATGACTGCAATATTTTCTCTTTGTCTCTCAACTAAAAGAATAAGTCCAAGTTAGCTAGTCCAGTATCGTCATGAGCGGAAACTACATTTCCAATTTTGGAAATAGGAGTCATGCGATCGCGCTGGCTGAGTCCTATAGATAGCCAATTGCTTACAGCTAATGGTAAAAAACAATTAGCTATTCGCAATTAGCACTATGGCAAATTTTCTCCAACCGCCAAGGTTACGCATTGGTGAAGACACTCAAGAAGAACGACGCGCCACTTGGCTAGAACTGTTTTATGATTTGGTTTTTGTAGTTGCAGTTTCTCAACTCGCCCACAATCTCAACGAGGATATCTCTCCATTAGGATTATTTGGGTTTATAGTTTTATTTATACCAGTTTGGTGGTCATGGATTGGCACTACATTCTACGCCAACCGCTTTGACAGCGATGATGTGGGACATCGGCTACTGATTGGTATACAAATGCTGACAGCAGCAGCAATGGCGATTAATATCCACCACGGTTTGGGTGAGAGTTCTCCTGGTTTTGCCATTTCCTATGCTCTCGGTCGGGCTGTGCTGGTAATAGAGTACGTCCGGGCTGGAAGACATATCCCTTTTGCACGTCCTTTGACCACTCGCTACGCTATTGGTTTTGCGATCGCAGCCTTACTTTGGTTAATATCAGCATTTGTACCTATTACTTGGCGATTTGGACTTTGGGCACTGGGAATCATTATTGACTTTACTACACCCCTAATAGCACGCAAGTTTCAGATCGGGTTACTTCCCCACGCCTCGCACTTACCGGAACGTTTCGGGTTATTTACCATTATTGTCTTGGGCGAAGCAGTGATTGCAGTAGTCAATGGTGTTTCTGAGCAAAAATGGGATACTTTAACCGTGATTTCTGGCGTGTTTGGTTTAATTATCGCTTTTAGCTGGTGGTGGGTCTATTTTGACAACCTGGGTGGCACACCCATTCAGATAGCGCGGACACATGGAAGAGTTGGTGTTGTCAATCTTTGGCTCTACACCCATTTACCGCTAGTGATTGGGATTGCTGCTGCTGGAGTTGGTGTAGAACAAATCTTGTTGAGTAAGCCAACTTTAGCACTACCCGATTCCCAGCGATGGCTCATCTGTGGTTCAGTAGCATTATGCTCTCTAGCTGTCAGCATTCTCCACAGATTTGGGGTGATTCGTTATTGCAAAATTCGTTCCCAGTATCGACTTGGAGGTGCTATTGTGCTGCTAGCGATCGCTATCTTAGGCAAAGGTTTGTTACCTGTTGCGATCATTGCCCTTGTCGCTGTAGTTTCTGCTGGGCAAGTAGTTCAAGACTTGCATCAGAGTCGTCCTACTACCCGCTTGGTTGACCCAGAAATCTAGATCATTGCGTAGTGGCGCACAGCTGTGCGCCACTACGACGTATGCACATAATTTAAATATGAGGTCTTATTTTAAACGCATCTATCCTATAGAGTATTTTTTAATTAACAATTAATGAATATTTATATAGTTATTTAAAGATAATGTAATCTTAGCATTCAAACGCGATGCTGTAAAGCTGAGAACACAACGCATTGCCGTCTCTCGGAGGTGACAGAAGCAAAGGGGGAATGTCAAGATTAGCAGATGCACCTTTGGTTAATTAAGTCAAGTGACTGAAATATTTATTAATATTATTAATAGATAAGTGTAAATTCAGCGTCAGGAGTCAGAAAAATTCCCAATGCCAGGTATTTCACATCAATCACTAAATTTCTTACCAACGCAACAGAAGCTCATGAACGACCAAAAACCATCAAACTCTAAAGAATTCGTCGGAAATCTCAAGAATGGGATTTGGCTGTTTGGACTGTCATCCTGGGTATTTGGCATTACCGATCGCAGTATTGCTTCATTTGCAGATGGCTATCTATCTGCTTTGGATTTAACGCAACTATTCACAGCAGCTACGTTCTTTGTGGCGTGGCTATTTTTAAAACCGACATCCAGAGTTTAAGATTGGCGACTGGTTAAGTGTCGAGTCACTTTTCACGCTAGTTATATCAAGATTCAGAAAGTTATCTAAAGGAGAACACTTTTGAGCGCTATAAGGGGTGCGCCACAGAATGTATCGATGCTTTTGCATTCAGAACAATCGGGGTAATTCTGTAAAATCTCAGAATTACCCTGATTTCTAGTTTTCACTAAATAATCCAAGTTGATAGTTATGAAAAACGGCAACAGAGGATACGTATGTAAATTTTTAATCTAATTATGATCACTAAATTCTATTTTTTTCTTTTTTACAGCAGTTTTCATCTATTTGAACCACATTTGTCGTAGGGGCGCAACGCCTTGCGCCCCTACCGCGTGGTCTATTTACCTGAAAATAGCTGTAAGTCAAAGTTATAGCTCAATACAGTTCAGTTAAGGATAATTGTAGGTTGGGTTGAATGTAGACGCCAGAGGCGGCTTAAGGCAGGGTAGTCAAACTCAACAAATGCCTTTGAGTTATAAGTTCTTTTATTTGGGTGTATCTAGAAAAATTTTTCTAATTTTCCGGAATTAGTTATGCTCAGGTGGTAGTCTCTATCAGACTACGGATTTATACTGAAACTCTATAACTAACCTTCGGGGAATATAACCCCATTTCGGATTAAAAGCCCGGCCATCAAGGCCGGGCTTTTGACAAGGAATTAAAAAAATTAGGGTAACTCTAGAAAATCCCAGAATTACCCCGAATTTTAAAAGTTAGAAGTTAGGAGTTGTTCTTAACTCTTAACTGCTCGTTAAATTAGGCAAACGCAGCGGTTGTTACATCGTTATTCGATAGAATTTCTTGCAATTCTTCAGCGTCTACCGTTTCTTTATCAACCAACATTTGCGCTATGTGATCTAAAATGTGGCGGTTACGCACCAACACTTCTTTAGCGCGTGTATAGGCTACATCCACAAGTTTGCGAACTTCTTCATCAATAGCAGCAGCGGTTTCTTCAGAAAAATCACGCTCTGACATAATATCCCGTCCGAGGAACATGTTACCTTGCTGACGACCAAGGGCAACTGGGCCTAAGCGATCGCTCATCCCAAATCTGGTAATCATCTGACGCGCAACTCGTGCTACTTGTTGCAAGTCGTTGGAAGCACCAGTGGTCACTTCTTCTTCACCAAAGATTAATTCTTCAGCAATTCGACCACCCAAAGCCACAGCCATCTGATTTTCCAGATAAGCGCGGCTGTACAAACCAGTGTCCATCCGGTCTTCGCTGGGGGTAAACCAAGTTAAACCACCTGCGCGACCGCGAGGGATAATGCTAATTTTCTGCACAGGATCGTAGTCTGGCATTAAAGCACCAACTAAGGCGTGACCAGCTTCGTGATATGCCACCAAGGTTTTGCGCTTTTCGCTCATTACCCGGTCTTTCTTCTCTGGCCCAGCTAATACGCGATCAATGGCGTCGTTGATTTCATCCATCGAAATTTCAGTCAAATTCCGGCGTGCTGCCAGAATTGCGGCTTCATTCAGCAGGTTGGATAAATCTGCGCCAGTAAATCCGGGGGTACGACGCGCAATTTTATCCAAGTCCACATCTTTCGCCAAGGTTTTGCCACGGGCGTGAACCTTCAAGATTTCGCTGCGTCCGGCATAGTCGGGACGGTCTACCACAACTTGACGGTCAAAGCGACCAGGACGTAACAATGCTGCATCTAAGACATCAGGACGGTTGGTAGCGGCAATAATGATGATGCCTGTGTTGCCTTCAAAGCCGTCCATTTCCGTGAGCAACTGGTTGAGGGTTTGTTCCCGCTCATCGTTACCACCACCTAAACCTGCACCCCGCTGACGACCTACGGCGTCAATTTCATCAATGAAGACGATACAGGGAGCATTGGTCTTAGCTTGTTCAAATAAATCGCGGACGCGGGATGCACCCACACCTACGAACATTTCGACAAATTCCGAACCGGAGATCGAGAAGAAGGGTACACCTGCTTCACCTGCTACAGCACGAGCTAAGAGGGTTTTACCTGTACCAGGAGGGCCAACTAACAGCACACCTTTAGGAATTTTTGCACCAACTGCGGTAAAGCGATCGGCGTTTTTCAGAAAGTCTACGACTTCGTTTAATTCCAACTTGGCTTGGTCAATACCAGCAACATCGCCAAATGTCACCTGAGTTTGTGGTTCCATTTGGACTCTGGCTTTAGATTTGCCAAAGTTCATCGCTTGGCTACCTGGGCCACTTTGAGCGCGACGTAGCAAGAAGAATAAGCCAACCAAAAGCAATACAGGAAAAAATAAGCTGCTTAGTGCCTTAAACCAAAATCCTTCATCGCTTTGGGGCAAAACAGAAATATCAACACCTTTTGAAGTCAGAGTATTGATCAGGTCTGGATCGTTGACTAAGGTCACAATGCGTTTATTTCCGTCATATTTGGCTGTAACCAGTGCTGTAGAGCGATCTGCACTCAAACTGACTTTTTCTACTCTGCCTTGTTGAACTTCTTGAATAAATCGGCTATATCGCCATGTCTCTCTGCTTTGAGGTTGTTTGTCAAAAAATGCTGTTCCCAGCGCAATGACGACAATAAACAGCAGCGCATACAGCCCTGCATTTCTCCATCTTTTATTCACTAAGGTCTATCCTCCGGTATTTTTCGTGCGTTAGCTCTCAGTGGGCGCTTTGCGCCATCGCCTAGCGTCTCTGTTTGGAGAGGTCATTATTAAGAATTATGTTAACTTATCTTAAGTGTAACAAAGTGGCGTGGCTATGATGCTACAAAAAGCTCCCTTATTTGCAGAAAACTAGAATGGTAGGGATCATATTGTAGCGACCCTGTGTGCTGATTAACGGTATGAATGGGAATAATTTCTACCACACTATTAGTGTAGGCGATCGCTTTAAATCTCTGGACTAACTCCACCGTCCAAGGTTCCTCTCGCATCGGCTGCTGGTGGTTTTGCAACCAGTTTACAAGTTGCGATCGCATAATTCCTGGCAAAATTCCTGCCTCCTTTGGCGGCGTCCACCAACTGCGATCGTACCATCCCCAAAGGTTGCCTGTGCTGGTTTCTAGCCAATTTCCTTGGGCATCGACTAATATTGCTTCTTGAGCATCTAAGCTAGTTTTTGCCAGCCAAGCACTCAAATAGTTTCCGGTTTTATGAGAGGGGAGAGAGCGATAAAATTCAGAACTAGCAACGGCGCATACAACGCCAGTTTTTTGTTTTTCTCTCAAATCCTCTGGTAAGAATCTGCCAGTTATCCATTCCCGTCCATCGGGAAAAAGGGTAATTCTGAGAACGGGGAAGTGGACGAGGAGAATTTGGGCACCTTGACGCACACGCCTCCAGTCTGGTTGCTGCCAACCAAAAGATTGTACTGAGAAAAGTAGGCGATCGCAGTGTGCTTGCCAATTAGTTAAATTACTATCTAGCGAGTTCTGATAAACCCGCAACGTTGTAAAAACAGTCGCACCATAAAGTAAACCCGGATCATTAATGTCTAACTCTAAAATTCGGGACTCAATTAATTTGCCGCTATACCAAAAAACATCATTTTTCACAACCAGATTGCTTCTCGCTACAACTCTATTCCAAAGTGATGACTTGTAATGCTCATGCGCTGCATGAGATAAAACCTGTGAGCGGCAAATCGCTGAACACCAGAATCAAGACTCAGGTGTTCACAGCCATGATTTATTGCATATTCAATTAGCCACTGAAATAACTGTTTACCATAACTTTGTGACCGTTTTAACTCATCAACAACTAAGTCATCAATATATAAAAACTTTCCTGATGCTAAACAAGTATAAATGCGAAATCCAGCCACTGCCACAGCTTGCTGCTCTACTTCCAAGAATACAAGTTGATATCCTTCTTTCATTTGATATCGAACTTGTTCTACAAACTTAGCCTGCTCAAGGTGAGGACGCAACTGGGACATAACAGGAAAACACTTTAATATTTGAAAGTCCGATTCTCCTAATTGAATTGACATCAGTATTCTTCCTGAAAATATGATGCGTACTTATATGATTTTCTCAAGTTATCGAGAAGATCACAATTTTGCAAAAGTTTCTTTATCTTGTATGAAAATGCTATGAATAATAATTTAATCCTTTGGGGGAAATAAAATTTTATGAGTACCTTCAGGAGTTATAATTACTTTTCCTCCTAACTTTTCGATTTCCCTAATTACTCGTTTTCGAGTTTTTTCATCAACTTGATTATTTAAAACCATTGACCAGGTAGAAATTTGAGCATATTTACTGTTAGGGTTTCGACTCAAAAATTCCGCAGTTTTTTGGGAAGTATTAGCTATAAACTGACTCTCTGCATCTGAAAAGTTACTAGCCCAGTTTGCCGCTGTTGCAAAAGACTTTTGGGCAGCTTGAGCATTGCCTAAAAATAATAACTCATCAATTCCTTTGTTACGCCACACGTAATAAGACTTTTCAGGAACGAAGGGAGATAGTGATTTTAAGCCTTTCTCTGATAGTGCGATCGCACGTTCTGGCATAGCAGCATACAATGAAGTACTGATCGAAAGACTGCGATACGCTTCTAAAAATCGCGGGTCACGTTCTAGAATGACTTCAAAATATTCGGGACTTAAACTATAACCTGTTTTATCCCGAACTTGATCATCTCCAAAATATTGTAAAAAATTGATATATACCAAATCTGCAATGAAATTATTATAACCAAAAGTAGGCATTTTTTTAAGGAAATTCAGACGGAGATTTTCTGATTTTATTTCTTTCTCTAGAGTTTCTAAAGAGGCAGATTGTTTGCTATTTATCAGTTTTTGTAATTGGGGGAATTGAATCAAGCCAACTCCTAAAATACACACACAAATTACAAAAGGTGTAGCAATGACTTTACGCGACAACAACATATTTTTCTTGTCTTCCCAGGCAGAAGCAACTCATTGTATATAATATACTTCTTGGAAAATTACTCAGCTATATAGTTACAGTCGCTTACACCGGAGAGTATCCAAGGCCTTTCATCTGGCATTTGCGGCTGATAATCGTCCTGCGGTGGATGCTTTTTATCAACAAGTGATCGCTTTCAAAGCTAAGGACGATGGCAAGCCTGAATTGCGTTCTCATTACCACCCCAATTATTATGCCGCTTTTATGATTGATCCTGACGGATATCGCATAGAAGCTGTTTGTCATCAACCAGCTTAATTTGTTGTTTGTCATTTGTGATTCTTACCCTGCTCTCCTTGCTCTTATTCCGGTAAACCCCCTATCCGCATCAAATCCAATTCCCGTTCAAATATTTGATCAATTGGCAACATTTGACCATCAACAGTCATAAATTTATGGTCTTTTGTTGCCCGAATCACTGAACCATCTTCCAAGCAATATTCAAACACCTCTTGTTGTCCGCGATCGTGCCACTGTGCTATAGGTTGTGTGTAAATATTTCCATTATTATCAACGCTGTACACAGTACATTCAATGAGTTTTTCTACAATTTCTCCAATCGGCATTAATCCATATTCTACTGTCAATATTTCCGTGTCATAGCTTAAACAATATTCAGCAAACTTCAACATTTGCTCAAATAATTCATCCGCAACTTTTTTCTGAACACCATTTTTAGCTGCACCATCCACGAATTTTTCTCGCTGCTTTTGCATTTCAGAAACTTTCTTTTTACCCATCGCCCGACGCAGCAAGTCAGCTTGTCCTAAGGAATATCCAGCCATATCCTGAGCAATTTTCATGATTTGCTCTTGATAGACCATAATTCCATAAGTTTCATCTAATATTGGTTCCAGAATGGTGTGTTGATAATCAATATTTTCTCGCCCGTGTTTGCGGTTGATAAATTTAGGAATCAATCCCGCATCTAATGGGCCCGGTCGATAAAGTGCCAAAATTGAAGAAATATCTTCTATATTAGAAGGTTTCAAATCTCGCACAATCTGACGCATTCCAGAAGATTCTAATTGAAATATCCCTTCTAACTCACCTGCTTCTAATAGTTCATAAGTTTTTTGCACATCTTTTGGCAGTGTGGTATGTTCACCTTTAGCTAATATCTTTTGGGCTTTTCTCTCTTGGTGGGTGATTTCATCAGGATCAACACGATATCCTTTAGTTTCTTGAATTAAATCAAGGGTATTTTGAATTAGCGTCAGGTTCCGTAAACCCAGAAAATCCATTTTCAACAAACCCATTGATTCCAGGTCTTCCATGAAATACTGGGTAATCACGGAACCATCATTATTCTTCTGTAGCGGGACAATTTCATCAAGTGGATCGGCAGAAATTACCACACCTGCTGCATGAACACCAAAAGTTTTGTTAGTTCCTTCAATTCGCATCGCCATATCAAGCCAATGGCGAATATGCGGTTCTTTATCATATTTATCTTTAAACTGTGGTTCTGGGGTTTCATTAGAAATCATCACCTTGAGTTTCGTTGGTTTTCCCCGCACTACAGGAATTAATTTCGCCATTTTGTCAGCTTCCCCGTAGGGAATATTCAACACTCTGGCGACATCTTTCAAAACTGCTTTAGAAGTTAGGCGGTTAAAGGTAATAATTTGGGCAACTTTATCTGCACCATATTTATCAGTTACATATTCAATAACTTTATCTCTTTGTTCAATACAGAAATCCGTATCAATATCAGGCATGGATTTCCGTTCTGGGTTCAAAAAACGCTCAAATAGTAGCCCATGATGCACAGGGTCAATGTTGGTAATTCGCATCGCATAGGCAACTAATGAACCAGCCGCCGAACCCCGACCGGGCCCCACAGGAATGTTATTATCTCTAGCAAATTTGATGTAATCCCATACAACTAAAAAGTATTTGGAAAAACCCATCTGCTGAATCATTTTTAGTTCGTATTCCAATCTTTCTTTATAGACGGAATCAACCTCATTGCGTGATTTCCGATTTAACCGTTCTAAAAGTCCGTTCCATGCAACATCTTCGGCGTAAGTGTCAGCAGTATGACCAGAGGGAATCGGGGGTGTAGGGATCTGAGGCTCACCCATAATATAGTAAGGCTCGACTTTATCAGCGACTTCTTCTGTAGTGGCGATCGCTTCTGCAATCACATCATCTGGCAAATGGTCACGAAATAGCTGCTGCATCTCCTCACCAGATTTGAGGTACTCTGTGCCACTATAACGCATCCGCTTATCTTCAATAATTAGCTTGCCAGTCTGAATACATAGCAAAGCATCGTGGGCTTCAACGTCAAAACAAGAAATAAAATGAGAATCATTGGTAGCAACAAATTTAATCCCTAGTTCCCGCGCAATTTTGACTATTTCAACATTAACAATCCGGTCTTCCTGTGAGCCGTGGTCTTGAATTTCTAGATAATAATCATCACCAAATACATCTTTATACCACTGAGCAATTTTTCTGGCTGCATCTGGTCTATTACTAAGAATTGCTTGGGGAATTTCTCCACCCAAACAAGCACTGGTGACAATCAACCCTTCATGATATTCTTTTAGTAAATCTTTATTAATACAAGGACGAGAAAAAATTCCTTTGCCTTGAACACCTTTGAGGTGAGAAATTGTGGTTAATTTGACTAAATTTTTGTAACCTTTGGTATTTTTAGCTAAAACGACTTGATGATATTTCGGACGGCGTTCTTGTTTTTCAATATCGCCATTAATTATATACATTTCATTGCCGATAATCGGCTTAATATTTTGACTACGGCAGATTTTGATCAGTTCAATGGCCCCATACATGACGCCATGATCAGTAAGGGCGATCGCTTTCATCCCCAGTGCGATCGCTTGATCCACCAACTCTGGTAGCTGACTTGCCCCATCGAGCAGACTGTAGTCACTGTGAATATGTAAAGGGACAAAGGACATAAGCATCTCCAACCACAAGCCAAGATATCTCTAGGGGCCTACCTTGTGGTATACCCTTTCGAGCTAGATTTTGCAAAGCAACGGAATCTTAGATTAACAGTTTTTAACCAAAATTCAAGCTGTTCTTTTTCCGAAATTGTCACTATCATAAGTGTTGTTTTAATAGTTACAGCAGTTAATCAGCATCTAACTAATGAGTCAAACAGAGAGTACTATTTCGTCTGAAACCAAAGCTAGCCCTTGGTGGCAGCGTATCCCTCTCACATTGCAAATTCTCATTGCCCTAGTAGTGGCAGTCAGCGTCGGAATTGCCCTTGGGGCGGGGAATCCCAATTCCAGCAATGCCACTTTAATCAATAATTTAGCAATTCCGGCGGAATTGGTGTTAAAGGCTCTCCGCGCCCTAGCTACGCCTCTGATTCTGGTAGCGGTGCTGCATACCTTAATGACTACGAATATCCCCGGTACAGCCGGACGGCGCCTGGCAGTGCTACTTTTAACTAACACTACCGTAGCTATTTTAGTGGGACTTTTGGTGGCGAATGTGCTGCATCCAGGAACTTGGGGCAATGTAACCACCTCAACAAGTACAGAAATAACTCCTCAGAGTCTTGACCCTTGGGGAATACTCAAAGATGCTGTACCGGAAGCTGTTCTCAAGCCGTTAGTTGATAATAACGTCATCCAACTGATTGTGATTGCCCTGAGTTTTGGCATCGTCCTGCGAGGATTAAAATCTGAACAAATCACTCAAGGCAAGAACGGATACCAGCCAATTGAGGATGTCATCGGGATTCTATTTGAAGCGGTAGTCCGTATCCTCAACTGGGTAATTGCCTTAGTGCCGTTCGCAGTCTTTGGGATTGTAGCTAAAACTATTGCTATGCAGGGCTTTGCACCGTTTAAATCTTTGGGTGCATTCATCGTGGCGGTGCTGTTAGCACTAGTATTACAGGCGTGCTACTACCTCACCAGAGTAAAATTTGGTTCTTGGGTACATCCGTTAAAATTCCTAGCTGGCGGTTCTGATGCCTTTTTGACAGCTTTCTCAACTTCTTCCTCTGCGGCAGCAATGCCCGTAACCTTTGAGGTTTTGCAAACAAAAGTCGGTTTAAGGGAATCTTCTGCTGCTTTGGGGGCATTAGTCGGGGCAAATTTCAATAATGATG
The DNA here is from genome assembly GCF_036917195.1 of Nostoc sp. Classification (GTDB taxonomy): domain Bacteria; phylum Cyanobacteriota; class Cyanobacteriia; order Cyanobacteriales; family Nostocaceae; genus Nostoc. The sequence continues at coordinate 13,018 of NZ_JBALDG010000085.1, read as the reverse complement.
GCACTGCTCTCTATGAAGCAATGTCTGCGTTATATATTTCCCAACTAATTGGACAACATCTGAGTCTGGGACAGCAGTTAATTGTCATCCTTACCTCGATTTTTGCATCCGTAGGTGCGGCAAATATTCCCAATGCTGGACTGGTAACGATGACACTAGTGTTCACTTCTGTAGGCTTACCTACCCAGTACATCGCTTTGCTAGTTACTGTAGACTGGTTTCTGGATCGCTGCCGCACCGCGATTAATGTCATGGGAGATATGACTGTCAGTACTTTACTTGACGGCAAAAAGCCTCGTTCTGTAGACGAGGCTTAGTTTACGGCTTTTTAAGCATCTAATGCTGTTGAGGCCCTTTGGCATCACATTCTTTAGTCCAGCAGCGTTCTAGAAGTCGAAGACGCCAGATGAATGCAAAGCGATGGGGATTCAATACTAATTTAGGATCGTGACTAAATAAAGGCTGGTTCAGATACTGCCAAAGGGGAAATTTAATTTTGGTGTGTTTTGGAGTCATAAGAACAACAAAATATTATAAAAGTTTAGTGGCACTAGTAGTTCGCCAATGGAACTTGGCTCTTTAAAGGGTAAGAGGAAAAGGGAAAAGGTTTTTAGCCCCTTTTCCTTTAACCTTTCCCCTTTCCCCAGCCTAAACCCAGCAATTTTGGTTTGGCAAACTACTAGTTGGCATTTTGTCTAGCAACTCCCTGAGACTATTTTTCTAGTTAAAGGCTACACTGCGTTTCTACAATTGTCTTGGTGGCAATTGCGGAATTTCAGCAAGTGAATTTATGTTATTTCCGCTTTAATACTGAAATTGCACGCACCATTTTTCTGATTCCACATCCGATGAAAAGTCATACCATTTCACAAAATTTATGCTACAGATAACCTTGCTAGGGGCGTACACTCGAAGCCGTCGTCGTTGATGTCCCCTGCATTACTGACAAAGCAGCCTAAGTACAGGTCAGCGTAAAAAAGGTGCCCAAATTAAGCTGTGATCGCATATCCCAGCCACTATCTCTTACTTGGTTAATATCTTGTACTATGATTTTTGAGACTGATAGTGTCATGAATAATAAAATACCATTAATCTCTTGGCTTACCTGCGGCATCTAGGGAGAAACGTTAATTATTATGACTTTACCTGTTAAAGAGATTATATTAGCACCAGCAGAAGGTAATCACTTAACCATAAGTAATACAGAGGTAATATTTAAAGCAGTTGGTGCTGATACTCATGGTCATTTAGGTTTATTTGAATACTTAATACAACCAGGAGGAACTACACCACAACTACACCTTCACCGTCAGATGGAGGAAATGTTTTATGTTCTGGAGGGAGAAGTCGAAATCCAAGCTGGAGAGCGGATTGTCCAAGGTCAACCAGGAGCATTTGTACTTGTTCCTCGCAATACGCCACACACATTTGCTAACCGTGGAACAAAACCTGCAAAGTTACTGATTATGTTCTCTCCAGGTGGGGAACGCGAAAAGTATTTTGAGGACTTGGCTTCCCTACTTCAGGATGGACAGAAACCAGACCGGGAAGCCTTGCTAAAGTTGATGCGTCGATTTGACCAAGAGCCAGTAGAAAATTTACAGTGACACGTTACAAAAAATATCTGACTCTATTTCCGACCTTTTTTGGCGGTGACTTGTACTAACAAGTCTCTACCATTGATAGCGATGATTTTGTAATCTCAAAGCTTATTGTGTATAATCTGAAACTTAAAAACCTCGAGCATCTGTCTAAAGATAGATAACCTCGGAGATAATTAAAATTTACTTGGGCGGACTCTACATATCGACAAAAAAACTGGGATGGGCATCTAGCCCATCCCACAATAAAAAAGAGAATTTTTGTGATAAAACGCCTTGGCTATATTCAAGCTAAGGCGGTTTCATTAGGTTAAATTTCTCATTATCTAATAATGAGTGCCTGTTTTACGATGGTTGATGGCAGTAACAGCATCGGGCTTGAGTAATTTACCTTCATCCACAGTTGCATAGACAACCCAATGATCGCCACATTCGAGACGTTGATTGACTGAGCATTCCAAATATGCTGATGCATCAGTGAGGATGGTACAACCGTTATCTGCAACTGCTGTACTAAAGTTGGAAAATCTATCTTCCCCAGGCGCAAAAGATTTACGGAAATGTTTCATGTAGTCTTGATGATTGCCTTCAGGTAGAATATTTAAGGCAAACTTACCACCTGGATACATCAAAGATTCGATCGCTCGGTCTTTGGCGATCGCAACAGTTAGTCCAGGTGGGTTGAAGGTGGCTTGAGAAACCCAAGCGCCTAACATTGCGGTAGACACTTCTCCAAGTTTCGCTGTAACCACGCAAACGGAACCAACGATCCGACCGACAGCCTGTTCCACTGGAGTAGCGGCTTGTTGTGGTACGCGTACCTTTTTAGCCTTTTTCAGTGCTTGGGCAAAGTCTGTGCCTAGTTCTTCACAGAACTTGAGAGTGACATCATCAGGTTTAAACTTGACCTTCAGGGTGTCAAAGCCAAAGCGATATCCAGCATCCCGAAGTTTACCTTCAATTAAGTCAAATGCTTCGCCACTCCAGCCATAGGAACCAAATACCCCAGCGAGTTTGCTATTGTCACCGCTCGATAGCACAATCCCTAAAGCAGTATGAATAGGAGTTGGCGCATGACCACCAATGGTAGGAGAACCGATAATAAAACCGTCTGACTGTGCTAGATTGATGCGAACTTCATCAGGGGTGGCAAATTCACAGTTAATCGATTTGACTGCGACTCCACCTTTAGTCAGTCCCAGAGCGATCGCCTGTGCTAAAGTCGCCGTATTCCCGTAAGCTGAAGCATAAAGTAGGGCAACAGAAATCTCGCGATCATTGTGAGCACGGCTCCACTCTCCATAAGCTTTGGTGAGTTCGATTAAGCCGGTGCGTACCAAAGGCCCGTGACCCACAGCATACATTCTCACCTGCAAATCTGATATTTTCTCCAAGGCTGATTGCACATGAGGAGCTTGGGGAGCCATCAGGCAGTTAAAGTAGTAACGCTGGTCTTCTTTGAGCGCTTCCCAGTTATCATCAAACACTTCATCACCACACAGATGAGTTGCAAATAACTTATCTGTGTAGAGAATTTGGGTTTGCTGGTCATAGGTACAAAGTTCTTCCGGCCAACGCGGACTAGGAGTGGGGAAGAATTTTAAAACATGACCCTTGCCCAAATCCAGAGTTTCTTTCCCCCGCATCACCAAGACTTTCAAATCGTGGTCTAGAAAAGCAGCACGCAAATTGTTCGCACCGGGAAGAGAACAGACAAAAGTTACCTGAGGCGCCAGTTGTAAAATTGCTTTCAGGGTTGCAACTCGATTGGGATTAAAATGACCCAGGATTATATAATCCAAACGTTGCAAATCTAAAGTCTGGCGCAATGCCTCTAAATAAATTTCGGTAAAGCTTTCTGGGGGTGGATCAATAAGTGCGGTTTTATCAGCTTCAATTAAATAGCAATTGGAAGTAGTACCTCTTTCAAGTGCGTATTCAATTTCAAACCGCAGACGTGACCAACTACGTGCTCTGATCGCCTTAGTATTTGTAGCAATTGGTAGAACTTGTACGTCGCGTGGCTTGGAATTGGTCATAGCTGTTGGGTAAAGTTGGGGAACAAGAGGGAATTGGGCACTTGTACTGAGCATCTCGACTTCTCTACGAGACGCTACGCGTAGCTTGCTTCCCCGTAGGGGTACGCTCGATGGAGCCGATGTCGTAAAGCCTGCGGCATAGCTACGCTTAGGGCGCAGTTTCTCGAAGAGTTGTATTGGGAATTGGGCATTGGGAATAAGGACAAATAACCTATACCCCATGCCCCATGCCCAATCTTTAGTAGTAATTACCTACTTTTCGATGGCGAACCGCTGTCAGTCCATCGTTTTTAGAGACACGACCTTCTTCGACAGTGCAGTATAAAATCCAGTGGTCGCTGCATTCCATGCTGGTCTGTATTTCACATTCCATGTACGCCAGAGCATCAGTTAGAATCGGAGAGCCGTTTTTCGCGGTTTGAGTTTTCACCCCAGCAAAGCGGTCAGCACCGGGATGCAAGCGCTTGAGAAAGTGCTTTTTCAATTCTTGATAATTGCCTTCTTCCAAAACGTTGAGGACGAAGCGATCGCCTACTTGCATTAAGGAATCGATGGCGCGGTCTTTAGCAACGGCAATTGTGAATCCTAAGGGTTGCAAACTCGCTTGCGTTACCCAGGATGCCAGCATTGCACTTGACACATTTTCTTTTTTCGTGGTGACTATATATAGTCCACTACTAATCCGACCCAGCGCCTTTTCCATGTCGACGTCGAGAGACTTGATTTGCTTGATGTTGCGATCGCGCACCAGCAATTGTCCCAAGTCTTTACCCGCTTCTTCACACAACTGGAATGTTGATGCGGTAGGAACCTCTCTAATCCGAATAGCTGGGAAGGCTTCTTTGATGCCAGAGTCGAGAAATTTTCTGCGGAGTGTATCAATGGGTTCATCATCCCCACCGTAACATTCAAACAGCCCAACCATTTGCTTGTTCTTGGCGACAGCTAGCAATGAACTGATACTAGCTTGGGCGGCGGCGCTTGTAGTCGGGGGCATACCAATAATGATGCTAGCTGCTCTCCCGGCTAGTTCCTGGATTTCTTGGCTCTGGGCAGTACTTAGATCCAGTACTTCTACCCCAACCCCAGTTTTCAGTATACCTTCGGCAATTGCATGACCAAGGCGCTCACTATATCCGTAATCTGAGACAAAAAACATGCCAACTGTTGTTTCTGCTTTAGCTTGTTTTTGGCTCCAATTTTCGTAACACCCGGTTAGAACATCTAGATGGTGGTGTAATAATGGCCCGTGACCGTTGGCGATAATATTAATCTTCCCTAGTTCACCCATCCGCTTCATGGCATTCACTAAAGAACGAGCGTTAGGGCCCATCAAGCAGTCGTAGTAAAATCTAAAGTCAGCTTCGATCGCTTCTAAATCTTCGTCGAAGGTGCGATCGTCACAAAAGTGCATCCCAAAAGCATCACAGGTGTAAAGGGTTTGGGTTTTTCGGTCAAAGCTAAAGATTGTATCCGGCCAGTGCAAGTTAGGCGCACTCACGAATTCGATTTCGTGTCCTTTGCCGATATCTATGCGATCACCAGTTTTCACAACCCGCTTACTAAATGGATCGTGTACTAAGCCTTCCAAAAACTGAAGCGCAACTTTTGAGGCTAAAACGGTAGCTCTAGGAGCTAATTGGAGGACATCTTCTACTAAGCCGCTATGGTCTGGCTCAGTGTGACTGACAATTATATAATCAATTGTTTTGGGGTTAACAAGACCTTTTAGAGTCTCTAAATATAGCTGACGAAACTTCTGGTGAGAAGTATCAATCAAAACTGTTTGTTCACCCCTAATTAGATATGAATTATAGGTTGTACCGTTTTGCAATCCGAATTCGATATCGAAGCGATCGCGATCCCAATCAAGAGAGCGAATCGCCGTTGTATTAGGGGCAATTTCTACAGTTTGTATAGTTAGGCGATGTTGAACGTTCTGTGCGATCGCTACCATTATTCGTCTCCGAGCGCAAATTAACAGGTTTTTCTTCTGCCCCCATTGTCTCTATTATTTTTTGTTTAAGTTGTAATAAATATCAATTTTTTTAAATTTTAACTTGTATCAATTATTGCTGTTTTTTGGCAAAAATTATTACTCCCAAAATCTACTAAATATTAATTTATTTCTGCTGATTCACTGAGTATTTAATTTTGCCAGCTTATCTGAATTTATCCTAATTCAAAAATATCATATTCATCATATTCTTTGACAAGAAAAACTTAAAAAAATCAAACCTAAAAAAATATCACACATCCAGGATTGTTATGCTAACCTTTCTTTTTAAGAATGACGGATGAGTGCTAAGGATATACCAGGATTTACAAAGAGACTCTGTAATTGTGGCGCAAAATATTGGGCGATTGTAAAATTGATGTCTTAAGAGAATAGATTTAGATGTCAAATAGAAAAAGTTAGTTTTTTAAAGTCCTCTCTTATAACTAAGTAGGAAAGGTAGGAAAAGTAGGAAAAGTAGGAAAAGTAAGACAAATTTTTTACACCTTTTCAATACGCATCAAATAAGCTGTTAACACTATTTTTCTCAATGGGTATAAATATATTTTTCTCCCAAGCAAGAATCTTGTTACGTAAAATATAAATTTTCTGTAAAGTCGAAAAAATAGATGTCTTTTTGGAGATAATGAATGCAAAGTTTCTGAGTCGATTTGAATAAAAAGAACTGAGCCTATATATCTTTTTCTGCTCATTCAAGTATAAAGTAGCGTAAAAATCATTTTTAAAGTTTCGATGAATGACCGTAACAATACGAAGAATTTAATAATTTTAATGATACAGTTTTTTATTATCGACCTTAGGCATTAATCAAGACAACGCCAACAAATTATTTTCATCATAGCCATAAGCTACAGCGTCTGGCTATCTAATCTATATACCCATACAAACTAAGGGCGTCGTTTTTTGTCTGCCTAACTTTTTACGAAAATTCATTACCGATGATAAATTACAAACTTTAATAATGTTCTCAAACTAATACTTCGCCTCTAACAGCCATAAGTCTAAACTTCGGTGTACTTAATACTTCTTGTTAAGTTTATAAATGTATTATTAAATACATGTCGGAGTAAATATAGAGGTGTGAATAGACATATACAATGCCAAAAATTGATTATGTGAAAGGTTATCGTTTATGGGATGCCGATTAAAAGTCTTTCTAACTGACGAAGAAAAGCTGACTTTAGAAGAGTTGAGAAAAGCCAAAGATGTTCCTCAACGTACCAAGGATCGTGCTCAAGTTTTACTGCTGAATACTCGCGGCTTAAAAAATGAGCAAATTGCTAAAGGCTTGAACTGGGCGATTTCAACAGTACGTCAAACCCTTCATCGCTGGGAAAAGATGGGTTTAGCAGGTCTGTGGGATGCTCCTGGTCGAGGGGGAAAACCTCGATATTCGGAATCAGACTTGGTTTATCTAGAAAATTGTTTAGCTCAAGAGCCACAGACTTATAACTCTAAACAACTGGCAAAAAAACTGGCATCTGAGCGTCAAGTAAGCTTGAGTGCAGACCGATTACGACGGGTACTTAAAAAAAGGGGAAAGAGGTTTGGAAGCGCACGCAAACAAGCCCAGGAACAGAATAATTAGCAGGGCTATTTCATTTTCATCTAGCCCGCCTCAGAATGAATTCACCAGTCTAATAGCGAAAGTAGTCTTTAGACCCATACGCTTAGGTTAAGGATATTTGTAGGTTGCGTTGAACGTAGATGCCGGAGGCGGCTTAAGGCAGAGTAGTGAAACCCAACAAACCATGAAAAATGTTGGGTTTCGTTCCTCAAACGCCACTTGCTTTAAGTCGGGAAACCGTAAGGGCGCAGTAGCTCCCCAACCTACGCAGGTTAGGTGTTTTGGCTTTAACCCAAGCGTATTGGTCTAAAGACGACTGAGAAGAGGTTATAGTCCGTTAAAACGGACTTTAGTTCTGGGCGGTTGATGTCTAGAACGAAATAGTCCTGGAATAATTAGCTGAATAAAAATAACTGATAAAACAAAATCCACCTAAACATTAAAGTGTTTGGTGGACTTGTTATTTATTCTTAGTGGATCCGAGCAGAGTCGAACTGCTGTCCAAATTGGGTATTGACCCCCCGCTCATTCACAGGTTTAGCCTTTCTGACCCTCAAGGCGGGAATCGTTCATTATCCCGAACGTAGGATGCTCTGATTTAATCTTAGCCAGCAAGCCAACCAGAGAACGCTTGCTAAAGCATCCGTTGGGGTTTGGTCTTCAGTCCTTAACGGAGTCAAACTAAAGACGCTCGAACCTATAAGAGGTGTTTAGGCTGCTACTAGAGCAGGCTTACGAGCAAAGTTAACGATGTTATTCGCATTTACTTTTTGTTTGAGCCTTTAATTTCCGAGAGGAGACTCACTCTCGACCTGAATCACAGAGCAGCGTTCGCCAACCTGTCGAAACCGTGACGGACCCATGCGCTTCATATTTCAATTATAATACGCAGTTTTAAAAATGTGTTATTAGGCAAAGACTTTTTAGTTCACGCCAGTACTGCTGAGAAACACAGGGTGTCATTATATGAATTTGGCTCTAGACCATCAGTATAGTTAGCGGATACGGTAATGTCTTTGTAGCCGTTTTCCCGTAAACACATAATAAATTCGTCGCGTCCAAACCAATGTAGGGAAAGATTTTGTAACTCTGTAGCAACAAGTTTGCCCTCTTTCCACTTCTCGTAGCGAATCACAGTCGTATTCAGTTGATTTAGCCAGTCTATCCAAGATGTGGATTGTAAAAGGATTGTTGATCCGTCAGGGCACTTGATTGACGAGCGCTGCTTAACAATATTTTCTGTTTTAAAATCTTCGATAGGCAACTCTAAATCAATAAAGATTTGCCCTTGTGGTTCCAGATGTCGAGCAAAAGCTTGCAATGTAGCCACAGCAGCAGTTCGCTTTTCTAGCAGCATGAACGAGCCAAAGGAAACTGCAATTGCACTAAATTTACCAGGAATGTCAAGATTTTCTACACAACCTTGATGCACAACAGGATTTAAATTCCTGTCAGCACAGTGTTTGCTAGAAGCAGCAAGCATATTTGGTGAACTATTAATACCCTCAACATTGATACCAGCTTCTAGCAGTGGAATAAGTAGTCGTCCCGTCCCCACCATCGCCTCCAAAATTCTGCCACCAATTGATGAAAGATGTTTGATGTAGTATGGAATATCTGGGTAATCTTGACCAATGGGCTTAGTTATTTCATAAACCTCAGTACATAAGGGCCCATATACCGTCAATGTCATCTAGTTAAAAGTCCCAAACACTAAAAATAGCCAATTGCTAATCTTAAAATAATTAGCAATTGACTATATATTACAACGCACTACAAATAAATAATTAGCTATACCCTAAGTTAGTGCTTCAGCACCACCAACAACTTCAAGGAGTTCTTGGGTAATTGCAGCTTGTCGGGCTTTGTTGTAAGACAGGGTGAGGGTGTTAATCAGTTCACCCGCATTTTCACTGGCATTACTCATGGCTGTCATCCGCGCTGCTAGTTCACTAGCCGCTGATTCTTGCAGCGCCCGCAATAGCTGGTTACTCAGATACAGGGGCAACAGAGAATCGAGAATCTGCACTGGATCTTGCTCAAAAATCATGTCAGGAGCCAACGCGCGGACTTGGTTAGTCACTTTCTCCCGTTCTACTTCAAATTTACCGCCACGGGTTGTCAAGCGGAAGATTTCGTCATCGGCTGCTTCTAAGCCTTGAGTATCAAGCGGAAGTAGGGTTTGCACCACGGGACGGGAGCTAACCAAGGAAAGGAATCTGGTATAAATTAATTCGATGCGGTCTACTTTTTCCGATAGAAATAAGGAAAGTAGTTGATCGGCAATCTGATTGGCTTCTGCAGCGGTGGGGATTTGCTCTAAGCCACCGTAAGTAGCATCAATGGGCTGATTGCGGCGTTGAAAGTACTGTGTAGCTTTGCGTCCGACGAGCACAAATTGATAGTCTAAACCTTCTGCCTTGATTTCTTTGGCGCGGTTTTCTGCACGACGGATAACGTTATTATTGTAGCCGCCGCATAGACCGCGATCGCCTGAAATTACCAACAGCCCAACTGACTTAACTTCCCGTTTTTTCAGCAGTGGTAGGTTTGCTTCTTCAAATCGTAGACGGCTTTGCAAACCATACAATACTTGTGCCAAGCGATCGGCAAAGGGGCGAGTCGCTAGCACTTGTTCTTGCGCCCGACGTACTCTAGCCGCAGCTACCAGGCGCATGGCTTCTGTGATTTTTTTGGTGTTTTTGACCGACTGAATGCGATCGCGTATTGCTTTTAGATTGGCCATAATTCGATTTTAGATTTTAGATTTTAGATTTTAGATTTGGGGTTTCGGATTTTAGATTTAATCCGAAATCCAAAATCCAAAATCCAAAATTGCTATGCTGTAGCTTTGAAGGTCTTCTTGTATTCGGTGAGTGCTTCCTTCAAGGCAACTTCTTCTGCATCACCTAGTGCTTTAGAGCCTTGTACTCCTTGCACATACTGCGGTTTACCAGTCTTTAAGTATTCACGCAGACCTTGGGTAAAACTGGTGACTTTATCTACAGGTACATCATCTAGGTAACCGTTGATACCAGCATACAAAATTGCTACTTGCTCGTATACTGATAGTGGCGAATTTTGTGGCTGCTTGAGGAGTTCGCGCAACCGTTGACCCCGTGCCAACTGGTCTTGAGTAGCTTTATCTAAGTCGGAAGCAAATTGAGCGAACGCTTGCAGGTCGTCAAATTGCGCCAGTTCCAATTTAATTTTACCGGCAACTTTTTTCATTGCCTTGGTTTGCGCCGCCGAACCTACGCGGGATACGGAAATACCAGGGTTCACAGCGGGACGGATACCAGCGTTAAACAGGTCAGAAGACAGGAATATCTGACCATCGGTAATGGAAATTACGTTTGTGGGAATGTATGCTGAAACGTCACCAGCTTGAGTTTCGATGATTGGTAGGGCGGTCATACTGCCTTTACCTAATTCGTCACTTAGCTTTGCTGCTCTTTCTAATAAGCGGGAGTGGATGTAGAATACATCTCCAGGGTAAGCTTCGCGTCCGGGTGGACGACGCAACAACAGGGACATTTGGCGATAAGCTTGAGCTTGCTTGGAGAGGTCATCGTAAATAACTAGGGTAGCTTTACCCTTGTACATGAAGTACTCAGCGATGGTTGCGCCTGTGTAGGGAGCTAAGTATTGCAGGGTTGCTGGTTCACTGGCGCTAGCGGCGACGACGACGGTGTAATCCATTGCGCCTTTTTCTTGCAATGTCTGCACCACGTTAGCAACTGTGGAAGCCTTTTGACCGATCGCAACGTAGACACAAATTACATCTTCTTCTTTTTGGTTGATGATTGTGTCGATCGCGATCGCAGTTTTGCCCGTTTGCCGGTCACCAATAATCAATTCGCGCTGACCGCGACCGATGGGAATCATTGAGTCAATAGCTGTGATCCCCGTTTGCATGGGTTCGTGTACAGACCGACGAGCAATGATACCGGGTGCTGGAGATTCAATCAAACGGCTTTCTGAGGATTTGATGTCTCCCTTACCATCAATGGGACGACCCAAGGCGTCTACAACTCGTCCAATTAAGGCTTCTCCTACAGGCACCTGGGCAATTCTACCAGTCGCAGTTACAGAGCTACCTTCTTGAATTTCTATCCCTTCACCCATAAGCACCGCACCCACATTGTCTTCTTCCAAGTTCTGGGCGATGCCAACTGTACCGTCTTCAAATTCTAAGAGTTCCCCAGCCATAGCCTTTTCGAGACCATAGATCCGGGCAATACCGTCACCAACTTGTAGAACAGTACCAACGTTAGCAACTTTGACCTCTTGATCGTATTGCTCGATTTGTTGTTGGATTATGCTGCTAATTTCGTCAGGTCTAATTGATATGCTCATGTGTCTATCTTTTTTGCTTTCGAGACGGAAAAATTCAATAGTTGGAAGTGATGAGTTAAAAAAGCAAAGGTTAAAAGTTAAAAGTCAAAATAAATTACTGTTTACTTAACTCCTAACCGGAGCCTAACTCCTAACCCCTGTACAGACGCGATTAATCGCGTCTCTACTCCTAACTTTCTAGCTATTAGTTAAGCGCAATGAAAGGCGGCGCAATTGACCCCGAATACTGGCATCAATTACCTGCGAACCTACTTTAATGATTACACCACCAATTAACTCACTGTCTACCTTGGTTTCTATTTCTACCTGGCGAGCATTAGTTATAGCAATCACCTTTTCTGTAATTGCCTGCTGTTGAGCTTCTGTGAGGGGAACGGCTGAAATCACTTCCGCTAATACGGTTTGATTCAGCTGCCGCAACAGCGCCAGATACTGTTCAAAAATCGATTCCAAGAATGCAATGCGGCGTTTGTCTACTAAGATTAGCAAAAAATTGCGTAAGTAGGGGTTAGCGCCTTCACCGAATATTTGTTTGATCAGAGATTTTTTGTTCTCAGACTGAATAAACGGGTTGCTGAAGAAGTTTTGTAGCTGTTTGTCTGCCCTGAGCAAACCCAGGAAAGTCCGCGCATCTTCCCCGAACTCTTCTGTCAAATTTTTCGATTGCGCTATTGACAAAAGTGCCTGTGCGTAGGGCTGGGCTACTTCAGTTGTTGCTACTTTGCTTGTCATACATTGCCTCCCAGTTGTGCGATGCTGCGGTCAATTAAACCTTGTTGAGCATCGTCGGCAATCCCGCCTTTGAGTTGCGATTCGACTTTTTGCAATGCTAGAGTAGCTACCCGTTGCCGCAGTTGAGCGATCGCTCGCTCGGTTTCAGTGTTTAAATCTGCTGCTGCTGTTTGTTTCAAGCGTTCTACGTCTTGCACTGCCTTCGCCAACAAGTCTTCTTTCGCCTTTTGGGCGTTTTCTGTGGCAGATTGGCGGATGCGTTGTGCCTCTGCCTGAGATTGCTTCAACTGTTCCTGCGCTTGGGAAAGGGCAGTTGAAGCCTGTTTTAAGCGCCCTTCTGCTTCCTGAATTGCGGTGGCAATATTGGATTGTCGCTCGTTCAGGATATTGCTTAAAACTTTACGTCCGAAGTAGAATAGTATGCCAACTAGAATCGCTAGATTGATCAGATTGGTTTCAAAAATGTCTACGTTTAGACCGAAACCACCTTCTGCTGCGCCTTCTGCCAATTCAGAGTGAACAGCGTTCGCTTCTGCGGCAAGTAATAACAATGTCCCCATGATACCCATTTACAAGTGCGCTGCTCGCTTGCTAATACGTTGTATTTTCCCGTAGGGAAATTAAGTATCTTTTCCCCGTAGGGAAATTAAGTATCTTTTCCCCGTAGGGAAATTAAGTATCTTTTCCCCGTAGGGAAATTAAG
>NZ_JBALDG010000084.1:0-24438 GCF_036917195.1 Nostoc sp. | reverse complement strand
TTTACTTTCTAATTTTGGTGTTTTCCACAAGCAAAACAAGCTTTTGCTTCTTCAAAACAAGCTTTTACTTTCTAATTTTGGTGTTTTCCACAAGCTAAACAAGCTTTTGCTTTCTCATTTTAGTGTTTTCCGCAAGCAAAACAAGCTTTTACTTATTCAAACCCCAGTTTGCTTTCTCATTTCAGTATTTTACGCAAGGCGTAGGTTGGGTTGAGGAACGAAACCCAACAATATCAAAGCTTTATTGGGTTTTGCTAATTTAATGTTAAGTATTTTAGGGTGCGTTACGCTACGCCATAACACACTTTACACATACCGCTACTCCTCGAATAAACCCAAAGAACAAATAATCTCAGGTTCTCGCTTCTCCAGTTCTTCTGTTACAATACACAAACGGTCATCCATCCGTAGCGCCACTACTAACTCAGCCAACTGCTGATTATTAATGCCGCTTCTCAGTTGGCGATTAAGAGTATCAATGGCTGATTGTCGCAAAGGATAACGGTAAATCTCATCAATTGCTTTTAAAAGTTCTTCGCTGACAAATAGTGTTCCTTTCATCTGTTGAACATAACTCTTCAGTCGTTCATAAGTGCGGAACCTTGCACCTGATGGTCGTCCCAATTGACCGCCTGCATTTTTCTCTTCTTCAGCAATCAATTCAGCACCCTTTTTAACTAACTCGTGATGCTGTTTGTCTCTGGGTATTGCTGGGGTGGATTCTTCACACGCCGCCACTCGAAGAACCGCTAATTGTGATTGAGTAACGCTATTTCCATCGCGGTCAACATAAATTAAAGAATCATTTCCCTCAGTGGTTTTCATATAAAGCAATACCCCATCCGGTTGCACAGGTTGCGGAGTATGGGCGCGGGTAGAATAAACCACATTTTGCATTTCCTCAATCGTTTTTTTCAAGCCCGGATTACCATCAGTGGCTTTTTTCCAAATTTGAAACGCTTCTGAGGTCAAGTCAACTTCTGTATCTTCTTCACCATCTAAAACTCCAGATTTTTCGTTGTAGAGGTCGAGAATTACTCGTGCATCATCATCTTCAAAAAATGCTTCATCAGTTCCCACCACTTCAGCATTTTCTTGCAGTCGTTTGCGGAGTCGCCCGCGTAAATTAATAATCCGTTCTACTCCCTCGGCTGGTAAAAAAGAATAACAGAGAATTTGGTCAGCATTTTGTCCAATGCGGTCTACTCGTCCAGCGCGTTGAATTAAGCGAATAATTGCCCAAGGTAAATCCCAATTGACGATAATTGCACAGTCTTGCAAATTATGACCTTCACTAAGAACATCTGTGGCTATTAAAACCCGCAACTCATTTGATGATGAAATTTGCTCCCGTTTTCCATTACTCACAGGGCTAAATCTTCCTGTGATTACTGTAGGGTCTTGAGATTGACCTGTCACCCCTGCCACATTAATAATATGACTTGACTGCAAATTATCTGCAAGGTAGCGGACTGTATCGGCAAACTGAGTGAAAATTAGTACTTTATCTTTAGGGTGAGTTATTGTTAACAGTTTGATTAAAGCAGCAAGTTTTTCATCCTTTTGAGAATTCCACTCGCCACACTGTTGCAGGACATTAATAAGTGCTTTGGCATCTTCTAATAAATCCCGTTTCAGTTTTTTAATGTCAAAAAGTGTCGAACGCAACCACTTAAATCGTCGTTGATATCGAGTTGTATATTCTTGGAAAATTGACTCTGCTCTTTGACGAAAGACTTTTTCTGTTTTAGATACCTTTTCTTCTTCATTAGAAAAAGGAGTTACTTCTCTCTCTACTTGCAGTGAAACAGTAGAATCTTCTTCTGTTTCTGTATCAAACAAAGCTGCTGCCACAGAATCAGCATCTTCATCATTATTACTTGTATCTAATAACTCAGCCTCTTGAGTTCCAATCGGAATATCAAGCCCTTGCTCTAGGGCATATAAATAAATGAAGTTCCGTAAAATGTGGCGTTCAATTGATTGGATAAAAGCAACTCCACTACTTTCTAAACGCTTAAACAAATTAGTGCGAGAAAAACCCATTAACCTCCTACCACCACGAAATAAACTATTAATAAAGCGTTGTTCGGTGTCTGTAGGCAGTTGCTTGTGTTTAGCAATAACGTAATTTCCTAGCCCATAACGAGGTAAATTAAGTTGATTAATTACTTCTACTACTAATTCAGAGTAAAGGCGAGAATAAAAGTCAGTGTTAGAATCTTCTAGAGGAAACTTGAGACTACGAGGTATACGCTGGGGAAAATAAGAACGTCTCTTATCAGAAAATTCTAAATATTTACGCCCTGTTTCATCTGTGTGAACATAATTATCTTTAATAAAAGAGCGAGTGCGTCGCACCATGTAACGCTTCATTAATTCTCGCCAGTCATCAGGGTGTTCGCTTTTCTCAAAGGCAGCTAAAGAACGTACAGAACATTGATGCTTTCTAATAAACTCTAATTCTCCTACAGAACTGCCACCAAGTTCATTAATTAAAGCTTCTGGTCTTAATCCCAAATTTTGGTCTTCTGGCACAAATAGCCGCTGTTGGGCGGAAAGGTCAATATAATTTTTATTGTAAGGAGTAGCAGATAATAAAATACATTTACTTTCGTTAGCTGTAATATATTCTGTAATCGCTCGATAACGTTTACCTTCGCGGTTACGTAAGTTATGACTTTCATCAATTAACACAACTCGGTAGCGGCGGAGTTTTGGTAATTTATTTTGTACTTGACTAATTGGCATAACTTCCGCAAGTAGCCGATAGTTATCTTTATATTATTGCCACATTGGCACCAAGTTTTTTGGGCAAATAATCAGTGTTTCTAAAAAACAATCTTCTTGTAATATCTTGGCAAGGGCGGTTCCAACTAGGGTTTTACCTAAACCAACCACATCGCCGACTAACACGCCGCCACGCCTAATTACATGACGTGCTGCTAGCTGCACGGCGGCTTTTTGAAAATCAAATAAGTTATTAAATTCGCGGGGGATGCGAAATTCTGAAAGTCCAGCGATCGCTTCATGAGACAAGTGGTAAGCTATCTTTAAATAGATGTAGTAAGGTGAGATTAACTCAACTCTTGCCCAACTCTGATCAATAATTTCTGCCAGTTCTTGGGAAATATCTACACAACCGTAATCTTGCCAGCGATCGCTAAACCACTTTTGCAGCTTATTGCAAGCATCGTGGTCTAAAATATCAACATTTAACTCCCCTTGTTTCGCTAGTCCTGGAAGGGTTAAATTACTACTACCCAAGAATCCCACTGTCGGGGTGTTAGGGTCATGGCGATGCACAAGATATAACTTGGCGTGGAGAGGATGACGGAGAAACAGTTTAATAATTAGTTTCTGTGTTTTTAGCTGATAACTTAAGCGCTGTAACCCCGCTTCATCCTGATTAGTCGGCGCACCGATAGTCAACTGCTTGCGAAATTCCGCCGCCATGCGTTTTTTCAACCGCACGATGCTACTGTTATCAATCCGTCCATCACTACTAACAAGGGTAAATGCTGCATGAACTTCATCACTTGGCAAGCTTTGCATCCCAATTAGCAAACGGCAACAAGTATTTTCACTACCAACATACTGTTCGATTAAATCATCAATTCTTCGCCAACCTCTAAGGTTGAAGTAGCCAACGCAAAAATCTGCCCGATAAGAGATTTTGAGGGTTTCTCGTAAAATCGGTAGTAGTTGTAAATCAATGTTGTCAAAAATGCGAGGCATTATTTAAAACTCTATAAATATTTCGTACATCTGTTATATGAGTAAAAAATTTTTCCAGCCAGATTTGTGAAGGGTGCGATGCTCTACAAATTCTTGGCGTTCTTGGCAGTTCGTAAAAAAATTGACTTTAATTAATCGAACCGCCAAGTTGCCAAGAACGCCAAGGAGAGAAGAAAGAAATACTTTGAACTGTAAAAAATAGAGCAGTTGCACTGAAATACAACTGCTCTAAAAAAGAATTTAGATAAATATATTTCTACCTATCCACAGACCCCATGATTACGTCAACACTGCCGAGAATCACCACGATATCTGCAACCTTCATGCCCCGCAGTAAATGGGGGACAATCTGAAGGTTGTTAAAATCTGCGGCACGAATCTTCCACCGTGCAGGGAAGACATTATCCTCCCCAACTAAATAAATTCCCAATTCACCTTTGCCACTTTCTACACGAGAGTAAATTTCACCCTTGGGAATTTTGAAAGTGGGGGAAACTTTTTTACCGATGAATTGGTAATCAAATGCGTCCCACTCTGATTTTTTACCTGCGGCTAAACGCTTGGCTTCCAGATTTTCGTAAGGGCCGCCAGGAAGTCCTTTAATTGCTTGGCGAATAATTTTCACAGATTCGCGCATTTCCCGCATCCGCACCACGTAACGGGCAAAGCAATCACCGGCGGTTTCCCACTGTACATCCCAGTCGAAATCGTCGTAGCATTCGTAATGGTCAACTTTCCGCAAATCCCATTTGACGCCAGATGCGCGTAACATTGGGCCAGAAAGTCCCCAGTTGATTGCTTCTTCACGGGTGACAGTCCCAATACCCTCAACACGTCGGCGGAAGATCGGGTTATCGGTTACTAAGCGTTCATACTCATCAACTTTGGGTACTAAGTAGTCGCAGAATTCCAGACACTTGTCTACCCAACCGTAAGGTAAATCAGCTGCTACTCCACCAACGCGGAAGTAGTTATTATTCACCATCCGATAGCCTGTAGCGGCTTCCCACAAATCATAAATCATCTCCCGTTCCCGAAATTGGTAGAAGAAGGGAGTTTGAGCGCCCACGTCAGCTAGGAAGGGGCCAAACCACAGTAAGTGGTTAGCGATGCGGTTCAACTCCAGCATGATGACGCGGATGTAGCTAGCACGTTTGGGGACAGCAACACCTGCAAGCTTTTCTGGGGCGTTGACGGTGACGGCTTCGTTGAACATTCCCGCAGCGTAGTCCCACCGACTAACGTAAGGGACGTACATTACATTAGTCCGGTTCTCAGCAATTTTTTCCATTCCCCTGTGCAGGTAGCCGATGACCGGTTCACAGTCAACGACATCCTCGCCATCCAGAGTCATGATTAGCCGCAGAACCCCGTGCATTGAGGGGTGGTGTGGCCCCATGTTTAGCACCATAGGTTCAGTGCGGGTTTCTAGTCTGGTCATAGATTTCGTGTTCTCCTGTTTTGTTCGTGTAGCGTGCCAAAGGAAAATTTTCAATTGAACCGCTTAGATGCCAACCAGAATGTTTCAGTTTGTTGCACTTCTTCAACTATTATATGGAAGCTCGATATCCACTTAATTGAGGCATCGGATTTTTTTCACCTCATCGCGCTGTGACAAGGGGACAATGCCCAATGCATAATGCCCAATGATTTATGAGTTTTTACGTAAGTCATAGAGATATTGTGTCAGTTATATTACAGTTTTATGAGGCTGATACATATCTATGACTTTCAATCAAGAGCGTTTTGATAAGCTAATTCAGAAGTTAGAAGTTTTTGCAAATAAACAACCGCATCTTTATAAATTGCATGTTGGTTTTTTGGCTACTTTAGGGTACGCATATATATTTTTGGTTCTAGTTGTAACGTTGACTCTGTTGGTAGGTATTATCTTTTTGATGCTTAAGGCTCAGTCAATTCATGCCTCATCTGTAAAAGGTGTTCTGTTTTTGCTGGCGTTCGCATTGGTGTTAGTGCGATCGCTATGGGTTTCTTTTCCCCCACCTACAGGTTTACCATTACAACCCAAGGATGTACCCAATCTCTATTCTTTAATTAGCGAAATCTCATCGAAGCTACAAGCTCCACGGTTTCACCACATCCTGCTGACCAACGATTTTAATGCAGGGGTTGTCCAAAGACCACGCTTAAGTTTGCTGGGATGGCAGCAAAATTACTTAATTGTGGGTCTACCGCTCATGCTAGCACTGCCACCCGAACAATTTCGTGCTGTCTTAGCCCATGAACTAGGACATTTATCAGGAAATCACAGCCGTTTTAGTGGTTGGATTTATCGCCAACGTGAAACATGGTATCGCATTATTAAAGGGTT
The DNA here is from genome assembly GCF_036917195.1 of Nostoc sp. Lineage (GTDB taxonomy): Bacteria > Cyanobacteriota > Cyanobacteriia > Cyanobacteriales > Nostocaceae > Nostoc. Next base: position 18,368 of record NZ_JBALDG010000084.1, on the reverse strand, counting down.
ACGACAAGGTGGAAATGAAGTATCATCGTTAATTTTTGCTCGGTTTTTGACATGGTACAGCCCGTTTTTTAATGCCTATTCTTTTGTGTTGGCACGGATGGATGAATATGAAGCAGATAGATGTGCCGTTGAGCTAACGGGAGAACAAAATACTGCTGAAGCTTTGATAAATGTGGAGGTCAAAGCTAAATTTATAGAAAGATATTTTTGGTCTAGCATCTATAAACATATTGAAACAGAAATCGAACCACCAAAAATGACTTATATGGCTATGCAACAGGCTTTAAGTCAGAGACTTCATCAGGAAATAACAAGTAGTTATTTAATGGAAGCTTTAACAAAAAAAACTAATAATGCTGATACTCATCCTTGTCTGACAGATAGACTAAAAGCCTTAGGATACATCTTCAATCCTCAGCAGGAATTAGCTATATTTGCACCAATTGAAATCAGTGCTGCTCAAAAATTATTGGGAAATAGGTTAGAAAAATTTATCGCACATTTTAGTCAAGCTTGGCGAGAAGAAATAGCAACACCTTGGCGACAAAAATATGCTGAATTTCAACAATCAATAGCTACTTTAAAAGATTTAAATCAAAAAGCAAAAACACAACAGCTTACTTTAGATGAAGCTACTCAACGAGCCTTTTTAACATTTGAGTTTGATGGTGAAGAAGCAGTTATACCACTATTACAAGAAATTATTCATCGTGATGCTCACCACGCCTCAGCTAATTATTTACTAGGTCAAATATTATTAAATAAACAGGATACAACCGGAATAGAATACATTGAAAGAGCAATAGAGCAAGACTCAAGTATAATCATAGAAGGTTGTCAGACAATTTGCTATTTTCTTGAACAACAAGGAAAAAGTAATGAAGCAAAATCTTATCAAGAACGTGCCGTAAATTATCATGAATTAATTTTGAAAGCAGATCAAGAGCGTTCTCATGTGAGAGAAAATGATAAATTTGAATCTCATACTCTCTCAGATATAGAGGTAAATAAGCTTCGTCAGCAGTTTTCTCATCATCCGCAGATAATAACTGCTTACTTAGTGCAAAAAAATATGCAATTTTTTCCTGAGCAACCATTTTACGTTCTCGCTTTGAAGCGAAAAGTGAGCTTTTTAGAAGGTATTCATGAAGCCGATCATTCCAAGATTATAAACAGCTTGTTAGAGGAAAACGAATTTTTCGGAAATGTATTCATTTTTATTTTAAATAACCATTTAAATATGGAGAAAAAACTAAAACGGATACCAAATTCAATAATTTACAAAAAGAAAGGTAAAAAATAGCACTATAGATGCTTAAAGCTCAACATTCAAAGCTAACGCTGAGTGTTGAGTTTATGATATTTTCTTTTGTGTCTTAGTGGTTTAAAAACTATTTTTTAGCTAGGAACTACAAAGACACAAACAAAAGAATACATAATTAAAGTTCATCTGTGGTTTTTTGCCCTAAGTCTCATGAATCGTCAGCTACCTATCGAAGAACCGATATTTTCTCATCTACCAGTGTTACCGCAGGAAGTAATTGCAGGTCTAGCGGTATCTCCAGGAGGTCATTATCTTGATACGACGGTAGGCGGTGGTGGTCACAGCCGTTTGATTTTAGCAGCTGCACCAGATGTAAAATTAACCGCGATTGACCAAGATGAGGATGCTTTAGCAGCAGCGAGGAAAGAATTAGCAGAGTTTGGCGATCGCGTACAATTTATTTATAGCAACTTTGCTGCCTACGAGTTTACCCCTAATACTTTCGACGGTATTTTAGCCGATTTGGGGGTGAGTTCTTACCATTTAGATCGTGCAGAAAGGGGTTTTAGCTTTCGTCAAGCTGCAAATTTGGATATGCGAATGGATCGAGGGCGATCGCTAACTGCTGCTGATGTGATCAATAATTGGGATGAAGCGGATTTAGCAGATATTTTCTTTAAGTACGGTGAAGAGAGATTATCGCGGCGCATTGCTCGTCGCATTGTCGAACGCCGTCCGTTGCACACGACTACAGAATTGGCTGAGGCGATCGCTTCCTCTGTTCCCCCGAAATACCGTTATGGGAGAATTCACCCCGCTACCCGTGTTTTTCAAGCTCTGCGAATTGTCGTCAACGATGAGTTAAAATCCCTAGAAACCTTTTTGGATAAAGCACCAAATGCGCTTGTTCCTGGCGGTAGAATTGCGATTATCAGTTTCCATAGTCTGGAAGACCGCCCGGTGAAGCATGGTTTAAGAAATTCACCTTTATTAAAGGTATTGACAAAAAAGCCAATTATTGCACAAGAAGAGGAAATTCAGAGAAATATGCGATCGCGATCGGCCAAACTGAGGATAGCCCAAAAGCTGCTGTAACTACAATGAATGCAACGTTAAACTGCTCCATCTCCTGACTCAGAACTGCTGCGAATACGCTCAATGAACTTAGGATAATTTTCTAAATCCTGTTCTGACTGTAACGCTGGCATTTCAATCCAATTACCCTCAACATGCAGCTTATCCACATAAGCGTAGAAGGCTTCCTGATCTTCCCGATGAGCAAGAACGTAATCATGTAACTCTTTCTGACTCATTGCATGAAAATTAGGCTTGCTCATCCTATATATCTCCATTAACCATTAGGGTATATCTCTATAATATTTTCCTCACCTGCCAAGAAGAATAGATTTTTTGTCCGTTCATCTATACGAACGATATTAATAGGCAAGTAAAGCTTAGTGAACCAGCAGCACAATATGTAGTACTGTGTTTTTTGTTTTGGTGTAGGAATAGTCTGAACTCCTTTACATTTATTAAAGTTACTGCTAAAAAGAAATTCTCACATGACTTACGCAAAAATCGCTAAAAAGCTTAATTTATCGAACCGCCAAAACGCCAAGAGCACCATCGCGCAGCGTCTCATAGAGAAGAATTCGTAGAGTGTGCGTAAGTCATGGAAAAGTAAGAATGCACTGAGAGGGACATCTTCAAGAGAACAAAATAGATTAAAGAGAAATAGCGTAGTGCTAAATTACTCTACGCCATTCTTGAGAATGCATTTTCCTCTACTTGCTCTTGAGTTTAGCTAGTGAGAATAAATCTGACAGCCTGATTTTTAAAGCAGAAATCACCAGGATGACAGTTTTCCAAATATTATTAAGATTAACCAGCCAACAAGGATAGTCTTTGTGCAGCATCTCCCAATTCACTTCGTACAAATCCCCTAGCCATTCTTCACGTCGTTCTGGGGGGAAGAGGTAAGCAATTGGGGAAGCTATCCATCTACTAGCCCAAGTTTCAGCAGGATCAGATTTTTTATACTTGCGTAATCTCTTGTTTAACTTAGAAAACTTCTCTAGATTTTCTACTAAGTCTTCTAAATCGTTCAGCACTTTCTGAGCTTTCAACTCTTCTACAACTTTTATCACTTCCTCTGATTTTAAAGATGTTATGACATCAAGGTGTTGTGTCTTGAGTTGAATTTCTTTAATAGCAAATTCCCAATCGTTATCTTCAATTTCTGTGCCTGCTGTTCCACTAACTGGGCTGCCAGATAAGTAAGTTGGAGCGGAAAGACTGGACGGCTTCGAGAGTCGCAACGCCGCTACCTGTAAGTTTGTAATAGCGTCGTCTTGCTCCACCTCGTTCTTCACGCCCTTCATCTCCCCAACGGGATTCGACAAGCCCTTTCTTTTCCAAAGAATGGAGAACAGGGTAAAGGGTGCCAATCCCCATCTTAGTATTACCGCCGCTAGCCTCTTCCATAGCCTGCGGAATTTGCAGACCATAGAGTTCTTTGTTGTAGAGTGCGAGCAATACGATTTCTTCTCGTGGTGAAACTTGGGCATTGGTTGAACCTTTGTTAAGTATTTGGTTTGTAGTTTTCAATACCATTCTACTTACTCCCGTATGTATGTACTTAGATATTTCTCGTTGTTACGACCCCTATTATGGAGCAACGAGCCTACTCGCTGTTACGACTTTTGTAACAAAGCAGCGAGACTTTTATCTTAAACACAGTATATCTTATAAATTTGATAATTGCTGTCAAACATCTATGCAGCTTGGGCAAGCCGTACTTGCTGGTAACACTTTAAAACTTGCAGGGCAATTCCTTTTGGGAAATGATATCAACTCCGCTCAAACAACGATCTGTTAACCTAGCGCTGTTGAAAAGTTAAAAAAGAGTAGATGGAAATTAGCAATCTGTTTACAGCAGGTGGCGTGGTCATCTAGCCTCTACTGGGATTCTCCTTGTTAGCAGTGGCGCTGATTATCGAACGTATCAGCTTTTGGGTAAGGATAAATAATCGGCAAAACAAGGTGGTGCCAGAGGTGCTACGGCTTTATCGCCTTGATAATGTAATTAGTGCTGTGCCTAGCAGATAGAAGCGGAACTAGGTAATTGTAAATTAGTAATCGGTAATTGGGATTAGTTCACTACTTGTTACTGATTTTACTCTCCAATTTTCAACTCTAATAGTGTTCTAAAATAACGAATAGCTTTTTTCGCTAAAGTTTTTGAAGGAATACTCTATGACTATTTGGGTAAATGAGCAAATTGATCCGTCTGGGATGATTCATGCCTGTATTGCCACTTGTAATGAATCTCAAGCCAAAGATTGTCATGATTCCTTTGAGAATAATTTGACCGAGACGCAAAAGGCAGCAGGTTGGGTAGCGCAATTGCGGACAGTCGATTCTTGGGATGAAGTGCCGGTGAATTCTTTAAAACTCAATTAATTGGGTGCTATCGAAAGTATGCTGCATAGCTTAACCATCTCCAAAGAGACACGATTATCTTTTTTTTCTGCTTGCCTTTGGCGAAACTCTGAGGCGCTTTGCTTCACCAGATGGCTGTTTAGTCCTGCTTTGCTGACAGGTAGACCATTTTGGTTTGAGATGCAAATCGTCTAAGATGGAGGTCATTTTTTGGGATTTTGATCGAACATATTTCATCAGCGATTGCTTCTCTACCACAGGCTGCACCTATGCCAATACCTACAGCGATCGCAGCAAATCCTATTAGAAGAGGTTAATGAAGGATAAAATTCGGATTAAAATTCTCAAATTATTAACAACTGCTTCCAAAAAAAGTAATATATTAAAGAAAATTGATGATTTTTTGGAACTTTTAAGAGTTATCATCTATACCGTAGATTAAATTAAAAAATTTGCCAAAACCGAACCAATTTAGTGAACTATCCCAGAGTTTACACTTCAAAGCAAGCCTGTCCCATTAATTTAGTTGACGAAAGGGGACAAGCGGTTCAAATTTCAATTCATGCTCCCAGTCAATATATCTGTGCCAACTGCGAACGGATATTACCAGATTGGAAACGGCAGCCATTTTTACGAGTAGTGATTGTCTTACAGCAATCGCGTTATCAACTAGTCGAAAAGACGGCAGAAGTAGAGACAGAGAAAGAACGCTTGCGAGAAAAGTTTATGAGATTTGGCTGCGATTTAGCATTTAATCTGCGCGATCGCGGCTATTTAACAGACCTAATCGACCCTCGTACAGGCTATCCTTTACTGTCTCATCCTGGAGCAATTCCCCATGATGACACAGCAGTTGTCAAAGCTTTGCTCAACTATCCAGTGATTAAAAATCAATGCCGTGTGCTAATGCATCCCGACTGGGGTGCAGCAGTTTATCCTAGCATTTTGATATCAGAAGCTCTCCCAATTGCGATCGAATGGGTTACAAAAGGTATAGCAGGTATGCATGGGTGGAAAGAAATTGATTATTAATCATTTGTCATTGGTTATTTCTCCCTGCTTCCCCTCATCCCTTCATATATATTGGAAATGAGGAGAATAAAAAACAAGTATCATAAAATCTGTGTCTCCAGACAACTTCTTCCAAGAAGCTAGGACAGTCGAAGCCTCTAATAGTGCGGCTTGCTACTTCCCTCTCATGAGTGGACGCTATGAAATCAAGCCGGGGATGATGCCTTTTGGTTCCTGTTTGGGTAACACTCAGGCTGATCAGCAGGTATTTCAAATTGATGATAATTTTGCCTACTACCGTCAGATTAAACTTTTAGCTCGTGCGGAACGGTTGAGCAAGTACTACCAAACCTACAATTATTCTCAGGCTGTGGCAGGTGCCATCGCTCATCTGATAATCAATCTCCTCACCCAAGAACACCCACGGCACTTTAACTGCCAAAAGTCAATAGATAACACCCTGAAATTCCACAGCCAACTTACCAAAGAAACTCTCTATTTAGATGCATTGCAGTTACAGCAAGTTGAAGGTAGTTCAGTTGTTCCAGCTTACGCCTCTACTCTTGATGCACTTGCAACGCAGGTACAAGAAGACCTGACAATTATGTGCCGTTCTGCTGATGGTAAAAACTGGCTGAGTGCAGTTCATCTCTGCTATCCTAACCACTGGTCAGCTGAGGAGAAAATTGGTAAAGACTTTGCTACTATACATGCACCTGTGGCAGGTATGGAAAAAATTAATCGGCGAGGAGATGCGATCGCTCATGCAATGATTACCCACAGACCAATGGTGCGCTTTGCTTGGGGTTTGAGTACTGACACCCGCCTCAACCATCATCCTGAACCACCGCCTGATGTGTCAGTTAGTGAATGGCAAGGTAGAAGCTTGGATTCACAGCATTCCCAGCTTTATCTGCGAATTGAGCGCCAAGTAATTTGGGGACTACCGGAGTATGAAGCAGCGCTGTTTACTATTCGTACTTATTTTAAAGATTGTGGCGTAGTCAAACAAGATCCAGTGTGACGATCTAAGCTCAATGAGGCAATCGAATCCATAACACCTGAGTTTCTAGTTTATAAAGGCTTCGCAGAGAGTAAAGCTAATATTTTGCAGTGGCTGAGTTAAGCGTAATGTATCAAAAGATGTGCTAAAAACTATAATGATATTATCAAAATCATAAAGCTGAGACAATGCGAACTCTTTTTTCAAGCATAGTTTCTTTTAAATGCTGATACAAAGTATCATCGGAAACTAGCAAAGCGTGCTTAGTTTTCGTGTTCACAATTAAATATCTTGGTTCTTTTTCTGAAGGTGAGGCATTGAATTGTAACAGTGCCCAATTCGATTCTGGACTATTCCATAGATATGAGAATTCTTCTAAATTTGTATTCATATCAATACTTATTTTTTCAATACTAAATCTTATTACTTTTTGTCTACAGGAATTATCTAAGAGCTACGCAGCGGTGAACCTATTGGCTGAAGAAAGGCTATCCCTCTTCTATCACAGTAGAATAATGCAATCACTGAAAGTATTTTGGAACTGGACTTTTCAGCTTTTGGCTATAAATTTTAATTACTGTTAGAAAATAAAGGTTTAAAGCTTGATTAAATCAAAGTCTCAAAATATTGCTTTGATTATTGTTTTCTGAGAGTTACATAAAAGGGGTAATTTCACAATCATCGCGTATTGCCAAAAGACTGAGGAAGATATGATTCTTGTTTATTTGTGGGGTAGATTCTGACCTTAACTGCTGTGTACATGTTATATTTCACCTTTTGCATTTATACCTTTATTTGGGAGAATTGGTATAGCATCAACTATTCTTAGGTTTACGCAATTTCTGAGAACCAATTGGGCCGAGAATTTGGTTAAGGTCACGCAACTGTTCGGCTGTACCCATCCCAATTAGCCGATCTCCTGACATTAAAACTGTATCACCAGTAGGGCCACCAATTAAAGTCCCATCAAGGCGGCGAATTGCCAGAACTAATGCCCCAGTTTGCGATCGCAATCTCGCTTTTTGTAAAGTTTGACCAACAAAGGGACAAAAAATCGGATCGAGTAAAAATTCTTCCATATACAATTGGCGGTCTGCACCTGTCAAAATCCCGTCTACAAAGTCCAATACTTGGGGTCTGAGAGCCGCAGCAGCCATGCGTTTCCCACCAGTAATATAGGGGGATATCACTTCATCTGCACCACCGCGTTGTAACTTCTGCAAAGCTTCTTCTGTACTTGCGCGGGCGATCGCTCGAATTCCTGTATTCAGTGTTTTTGCTGATAAAACAATATATAAATTTTCGGCATCTGAAGGAAGTGCTGCAACGATACAAGTCGCTCTTTCAATACCAACTTTCAGGAGTGTATCATCTAGGGTAGCGTCACCTTGGTATGCAGTGTAACCTTCCAACTGCGCCCTTTGTATAGATTCCATCTCCGAATCAATCACCACAAAAAGTACACCTTCTGCCCGAAATTCCTTGGCAATTTGACGACCAGTCCGACTAAATCCACAGATGATGTAATGTTCTGACAGGGATTCCATTAACCGCCTCTGTTGCTGTAGCCGAATTCCTTCTTGAAAGTAGCCTTGAATGATCGCTTCTGTAAATCTGTTGACAATGTAACCAATATTAACTACACCCAACAAAATCAGGGCAATTGTAAATAACCGTCCTCGGCTACCCAGTGGGTGCGTCTCTCCATATCCCACAGTCGCTAAAGTGATGACTGTCATGTAAGCTGCATCTTCCCATGACCAGCCCTCTACTAACCAGTACCACAAAGTGCCAATGAAGAAAACACCGCCGAGAGCGATCGCCCCAGCCATTAACTCCTTTTGGATACGTTGATATTTTTGCTCAAGTGTTGAGAATGACGTAACAATAGTACTTTTAGCCTACTTTTTTTAGTTTTCTACTAAACTTTATACCACTCGTCCTTTTTAGTACATTTAAACTACAAGTTATCCAAACTAATAGTCCAAACTCAATACTTCTAAGACTTAAAATAATTATCTTTAACTTTACCAGGACTTATGCAAAAAGGCAGTAAAAGCCTTGATATACCGTATATTTCAAAGAGAATGTTGGTATTACTTCTTCGATTAATTTATTAGCTTTACTGATAATACAAGCCCAAAAGAATTATCAAAAAAACTGTATTAAGCAATACGGTTTTTTTGGTAAAAATCAGCTATTGCAGGTCACTACACCAGAGCGCCCACTGTAGGCGATACGCTTCCTGCGCGGTGAGCTTCTCTACGAGACGCTGCGCGAACGCTAACGCAGAATTTTTCGGGTTACTGACTAGGTACAACTCCCAAAAAGAACTGTTAGACCAAGATGGAAATCGGGTGCAATTCAATCTCTTGGTGAAATCAGAAGAGCAATCAAGAATCGATGCCGCAGTTCAAATCCAACAAGACCTCAGTCAAATTGGTTTCAAAGCAGATATACAGGTAGTCAGTTTTAACATAGTGTTGCAAAAGCTTCTCTCTCGTCGAGATTGGGATTGTTATGTCGGTGCGTTTGGTGTTGACGGTGCAGATGTTGAATCTAATCTTCTATCTTTATTTTGGACTAGTTAAGGCTCATTTCATCAGTTCAACCAAGGTGCTCTACCAGGAAAACCCCCATTGCAAGGATGGGTAGTTTCTGAATGGGAGAGAGAAATTGACAGTCTTTTTGGCGCCGGATTCAAAGAACTAGACCAGAGCAAGCGTAAGGCGATTTATGACAGATTTCAGCAAATCGTTACTGAACAGTTGCCGATATTCTGCCTTGTGAATCCAATCTCGTTTCAAACGGTGCGTGAACGTGTCAATCCCATCAAGTTTTCTGCCTTGGGGCAAACTTTTTGGAATATTGATGAACTGAAAATCACAGAAAAATAATTCCAACCAGAGATTTAAGGCATCATAACTAATTCATAATTCGTATAGCTCACCCTGAATAACTTCCAACTCTCTTATACCAATTCTTCGTAAACTTGCACTTAATGATTATTCCTTTTTGCGTAAAAGCGTAGCGTTTTTAATGCATCCCGATGCATTGGCATTGTAAAGGGACACATTAATAATGCGGCCGACGCATTAACATTGTATCGGGATGTATTGGCATTGTAAGGGGATGCATTAACAATGCTGCCGACGCATTGGCATTGCAGGGGGACGCATTAACAATGTATCCCGACGCATTGGCATTGCAAGGGATTGCCAAATTTAATTCGCTACGAATTAATGAAATGCTGTACTTAGCTCCCTTGGAGTTTTCCCGCACACAGCAAGGGGAATTTCCTCATGTGTCTTAGCGCCATTAAAACCGCAGGCTAGCAACGAGTCAGGCTTGGACATTAGTGAGAAAACCCCTGGACTGGACTCTACCCAAGACTTGCGATGCCTACGATGGGCTGCGCCTACGCAAACTGCCTATTACTCAAGTGTTGAGTAACAAAGTTTTTTTTCACCACCGCCAAGCGTTTGAGGTTATATAAGCGTTAGCCTAAAAGGAATCCCCAATAATGACAAAAACCAAAGCATTGCAAAAAGCACAAGAACTATGGGAATGCAAATGGCGAGTGTATGAAATTCACAGATACTTGCTTAATTGTCAAGTAAAGCGCTCTGTAGCAGACGAAATTGTATTGAAGGTTACTGGCGTAGATTTCTCTAATGATAACTCTTACTCGTACTGACCTAAATTTCGATTACCTTGAATCCCCAGAGTTACTCACGGTAATTAGTGCCTTGGTTGCGAATTAGATAAGCTTCGATTTTAAGCATTAGTTCCCGAAGATGTTCTATTCGTTCCTCAATACCCTCAAGCCCCGAAGTGAGACCTTCCTCAATATCCTTAAACCCCAAAGTGATACCTTGTGAGATTTGCTTTTGATTACCTAAAAGGTGATTAAAATCGCGTGCCTCATTTACCTTTTTTTCAGCAGCAGCTTCTGCTTGAGTAATAGCCTGCTGTCTTTCAAGACTAGCTTGCTGTCTTTCAAATTTTTGTTTGTCATTCCAGCGAAAAAACCAACCTGATGCGGCAACAATGAAGGAAAGTGCCAAGCCGGCTAGATTAATATCAAATTTCACATCTTTGTTTTAAGTCAGCAATAAAGATATCAATTTTGCAAGATACTATAGATTTCGTTTAACCTGTCCTCTACTCGGTCATCCTGATCGTATACCGCGTAGTCGGCTGTACTCCAAATTTTTATCTGAATATCCACTAACCAAGAAACAGGCTTAAATGCAAAATAATTGAGAAACTCCCAATCAGTAAGCTTGATAAAAGTGTGCCTTCTCAAGGCTACAAACTTGCTTCTCCCATAGACTTTACCGATAGTATTATTGTCAAAACAAGGTAGTAAGTATCCTGCTTTATACCATGCAGGATTAGCGCCAAGACTATCAGTAAATACAATAATATATTTACCTGTAAGTGCTGGAGTGATAGAGATTTCTGAACTGTTGCCGTTAATATTTGTATGGCTGCTATGCACCAGTGACCAATTAAGCGTCATCGAATTCTACCTCTATCACTATGTTGTGAAAAAGATTTATGTCAGTTTCACAGTTACTGCAACCTCTTTGACAGAAACATCATTATCAGGATTTAGTGCTTGGTAACGACCGGCTATAGTCCTAGCCTCAGCCTTAGTCAAGTAAATGTTAGCCTCATTCAAATCCTCGACAAGCAGCCCATCACTAGCAGTAGTAGAAGAGTGATAACCCTTTAATTCGTCATCAGCATCATTAACAGAGATAACAAACTTTGCCATAAAGTCCCTTTTTTTGTATTAGAGCAAGTGTCTTTTATGTTTTGAAAGACAGAAAGCTGAAAGTCTAACTTAGCAGTAGAGCTAACAAATGGCTCTCAACTTAGACAAAGATTCTCCTACGAGCTAGATAGGCTTCAGTAATATCTTTGCCTTTGTAATTTTGCCCAGCCAGTCCTGCTAAAGCATCTTCTAGCTTTGCGGGTGCAACGAGAACGTTTCCAGTAGCGTAAACCGCAGTGTCACTTCCCGCAGTACCAGTTTTGACATACTTAACACGAACTTTGCTAATACCATAAGTGCTAGCACTGCCACTAAAAATTTTTGCATTAGCAGGGGCTGTCGTTGAGATACCAAGTAAGGTACAGACTGGGGTAGTGTAAATAGTCTTAGTACCAGAAAATTTAAAAGCGATTCCAGTTCCTATTGAAATATAGTAAGTTTGCCTTGTATTTGCCATAATTACTTTTTTCGTTTGTAATCCAGTTTTATCAAGCTTTTCACGCTTAAATCTCTGTAAGGAACCCTTAAGGGTTCCGGTTTTAGTTAAACGTAATTAATTTTTTTGAATTATTGGTTAATTTCGAACAAATCAGCAATTACTTAAAATCACTTAAATAGTCAACTAAACCTTATTTGAGATTTAGATGAAAATACTGATTATTTAGGTTGGATAAAGTTAGCTTGAGCTGAAACAGCCAGCACTAACGTCAAAATTCCAGATTTTTTAGTTTCCTTGAATTCTGTCATTCAACTAACATAAATAATTTCCAAAGAGTAACGATATATTTTGCTTTGACTCGATTAATCTTGAGAGAAACTCATTCTCAATTGCTCTAATAGATTTTCAGTAAAAATATGTTTTTTTCTTTTAAACAAGTGCATCATAATGTCGTCCAGTTGTATCAACTAGATAAATGGGTCTTTCATTACCCCGCAAATACATATAAGCATACCTAAAGCGCACATTCGCTACAGGTCGATATCGAGGTTTTTTCTTTTTTTTACCATATACCACTTGCGTATCTGTTTGGCTAGTAATTGATGCTTTTTTGGGAGTACTAATTACTAGTCTATTTTCGTCATATAGTACACTTTGACATTTGAGAAGTCGGGTAATAATATCTTGTGTATCAGCCTCAGTATTACCGTAGACTTGCAATCTGTAGCCGTGTTCTTCATCGTAATACTTGTAGATGTTTTTTCCTTTGGTGAATACTACACCTTGTCCACTAGAAACAAATTGTTCCTTGACTTTGTGAGCTATTGCTATAGCTTTGATTGGTGTCATTGTAGCTGGTGTTTCATCCATTATCCGAAAGCTATATTCGGCTTCTACTTTCTTTTCACCTTGTGCAACGCTGGCGGCATCTTGAGAGAAGTACAGAAAAATTTGTGGCTTACCCTCAACTGATTCTTGAAACTGTTGTGCAGGGATACCGTAAACAACCCCTAATTGACTTCTTCCATACCCTAACAAATCAAATAATAAATGATGCCTTAAGTTCATCATTAGTTGATTGTCATTATCTAGCATCGTACAAGCAACTCTAAGGCTACTACGAGCCGTTGCTATATTTGGTTTCCAATCAGTTGGTAAGTCCTTAAAGTAATGTGCTACAGCTGCGTTGTGCTGAGGAATGTAAATTTTTTGCAAATGTTCAAACGGGTCAAAATTATCAGGTAACTTATCTTCAGGTGGTTGTGCTGGAGTAATTGAAGGCATTTCTTAATCACCTCCATCAAAAATGTCTTCTAATACTAATGCAACAAAGTTTGTAGAATCTGCTTTTGCCTGTTCTCCCTTGGCTTCTTCAACTACTGGCGTGGGAACTTCTACACCTGGCTTGTAATGGACAATATTACCATCTTTATCTTTAACTGGATTGCCGTGCTCATCTTTTGGATCAGTTTGCGATATCTCTCTTTTTAAATCAGCCGTACTACTATTGATACCGCCTAATACTTCCTTAAAAGCAATGGGGATAGCAACGACTGCGGCAATAGAACTCAATTTTTCATTAGCCGTGTCCATAAAAGTGAAGAATTTACCTTGAAGATTCGGCTGGGGATTCATATACCCATAGGCGTTTTCTAATAGCACTCCACCTTTTCTGAGCGCGTTCCCTATCTTACCGATATTACCGCCAACAACTTCTAAGCCAGTTGTGATTAACCCGCCTAGTTGAGTAACCTGATTGAAAACGTTTGATGCCGCTTGATAGATGCGATTTAATTTTTGCCAATCCTCACTTAGTTCTTTGTAGTTTTCTTCACCGATAGTACTTTCAATTACTAAATGCACAGCTTTTCCAAGAGAATCACTAAAGCTAATGGGAGTGCCATCAATTCCTTTGGGTAATATGAAACCAGTCACTTGATCTATGATCGCAATCAATGTTTGTCCGAGATTATTGCTTAACATTAAAGCGTTATGCATCGTTGCGGCGAAAGTCAAAACAGTTAAAGCTTTTTCGAGATATGTATTTTTTGCAATTTGTTCGATAAAACCGCTCAAACCACCTGTAACTTGTTTCCCTAACTTATTGTTGATAATATTGAGTAACGCTAGCTGCGCCGCATCAGTGAACTTGCTCACAATGTCAAATATTTTCTGACATATAACAAGTATTGGTGTGATGACCGCCATGATCGGGGTCAAAATGAAAGTTCTTGTTGCTGTGTGTAGTGCCGTGCCAGCTGCTCTAGTTTGTGCGTGCTGTGCCGCTATAAATGCTCTCAAGCCTGCTAAATCTGCTGGATTCACGTCTCTTCCATCCCTCCCAGGTCTTCCATCAATTCCATTTCTGCCGTTTCTACCGGGTAAGCCGCTAATACCTGGTTTGCCAGGGTCACCCTGCCTACCCGGTGTACCTGGTGCTTGAATAATGGTTGTTACACCGTCTTTACCCGGTCTGCCGTCAATGCCATTGCGTCCGTCGCGCCCAGGTAAGCCTCGCAACCCTCGCAGTGCTTTAAGTCCCTGATAAAGCGCAAGTGCCGTGAGTGCTGTTTCAAGTGCTGTGGTTGCTTTTTTGCCCACCTCTTCCGCAAATGCTTTCGCTTTATCAGCTTTGGTAGAAGCTTCTGTAGCATGATTGTCAGCAACAGTCGCCTTCGTTTCAGCTTGATGAGCTACTGTGTTGGCAGTTGTAGCTGTGCTTTGTGCTGCCACAGCAGTTGTTTGTGCTGTTGTGGCGAAACTTTCAGCTTGTGTCGCCTTAGTGAGGGCATTAGTTGCAGTGACCTTGACCTGCTCTACTTTGTTGATAGCTGACATTGCTATGCTTTGCGCTGTATTGGCTAAACCCACCGCACTAGTAGCAGTGCCTTCGGCTTGAGTTGCTAAATTAACCGCACCACCTACTGCGTTTCTTGCTTCTATTGCAATTGATTGGGCACTACCTGCAATGCCCTCCACTCGTGCTATGTGGTTTTTTATTCCCAGTAACTGCCCCAAAATGCCAGAAATAAAATTTCCAAGCCTATCTAGCCCATCTTCTAGGGCATCAATGCGAGCGCCAAGTGTTCGTAGTGTTTGTAGTGTATTGATAACGTCAGCGATTGCCGTGGCAATGTTGAGCGCCAAGGCGAAAGCTTCTAGTGCTTTGCCAAATGCTGTCAGTGCTTTCGCTTGTGCTGCGCGACTAATACCTAAGGCTTCCCCCGCTTGCGCCAATGCCTCACCTACTTTACCAGCAAGGTTTGCAACACGAGATTCTAGTGCTGACACTTGACCGCCAATTTTACCCACAGTATCTTTAATGCCTTGTATTAATCCTTTTGCTTCTTTTGCTTCACTTGATGCGGCTTTTGCTTCCGTTGATGCCGTCTTCGCTGTCGACGATGCACCACTTGCATCGCTTTTTGCTTGGTTGGACAATCCTTTGGCTAGCTCTGACTCTTTGAGTGCTGATTGAGCTATGTCCTCAACTTGCTTGAGCTTTGCAAACGCTTTCGCAGCTTGTGCTTCCATTGCTGCTGCTTTTTGTTCTGCGATCGCAGCCTTGTCAAAAGCACTATTTGCTACTTTTGTGGCAGTTCCCGCGTGGTTTTCTGCCCTACCTGCTCTAACGTCAGCGTTATCTGCTATGTTGATGCTTCTGTCAGCTTTAACTTGTGCTGCGCGTGCATCACGTTTGGCTTGCACTGACTCAGATACACTATAGTCAGCTTGCGTTTTCGCTATTCTTGACTCTGCCTTAGATTCAGTAGCTACTGACTTCGCGGTATTTGCAATACTACGCACTTCGCTCAAAGCATCTTGCATTTGTTTTAAAGTGCTTTCAAATGTGCTAACCTTTGCGGCGGTATTTGTAGCGGTAGTTTTGGCGGATGAAGCTACATCTGAAACGGTGTTAACCCTGTAATCCACCTGTTGAATTTTTGGGTTTACTTCGGTATTGATGATATGGTGTGCTATTAACTCAATATCATTTTCAGTAAGTTGCTTAAATGCGTTAAACCTGCGCTCTAGCTCATTTTCTTTATTTTCTAAGACACTTTCTTTATTTTCAATTTTTGAAAACTTGCCAGATATCTCGTTACGTAATGCAGCAATCTCGGCTGATAACTCCGCACAACTATCTGCCATTTTATGACCTCAAACTATTAGTAATAGAGCGTAATTCGGATGCAATTGCACGACAATCAAGACAACAATATCCTGGGTAACCGAGTGACGGGCACTCACAAAAACCATCAGGACATCTAGCATTGCACGCTACTTGAAAAGTGCCAGGATAATCGCCAAAAACTGTAAATAAATCGGATGACTCACCAGCTTTTTTTATGTGTATTTTTGTTTTTTTTGTACGTGGTTTTGAATTGCCACAAGTAATAGCTGTATTGATGACAAGTGTAGATGGATCAATATTTGCATAGTTTATTGTAAAGTCATCTTGACCGCACAGTTGAATATCGATAGAAGAATAGATGCTACCCCTGTCATGAATAACAAAATTTCTTGCTACTACCGCTAGTCTTATGCCGTTATTGGGAGAGTAAAAACTTATTTGATAACCCGTCGGTGAGTAGTTAATACCATCTGGGTAGTAATCTTCACTACTGACATCTATTGGACTTATCTTAGGTTCATAAGTTTGCTTATTTTGTCCGTTGAACTCAACATATACTTTCGGTGTATCACCTATGTTGCAGTATGACATTTCTGCTATTGTTGAAACATTGTATTTGGGTATGTTTGAAGAAGTGTCAAAAATAATGACATATTTTATATCACTAAAAATGACACTTTATTAGTATGCCTCTACTTCGATTAAACGAGCATTAGCATTACCATCAATCGCGGCAGTGATATAAATCCTTATTTTGTCAGTAGTAACAGGAGAAAAAATTGCCTGTGTCCAAACTTTATTATTTCCGGTAAAGCTTTTAACTGTCGTCCATGCAGATCCATACCAACACTGAACGTCAAAAGCTGTTATACCATAAGCAGAGAAGGTCATGTCTAGCGTTGGCTCTGAAGGACTACCATAAGCATCTTGTATAGTGAAGATATTTACTTTCGAGATGCTATAGGAAGCACCAAAATCAATTACTACCCATTGTGGCAAGCTTCCTCCTGAATTCCAACCTCCACCACTACCCCAGCCATTGCCTTTACGATCTCCATTAATAATGGAATTAGCCGAAAACGAAGGGTCATTGTAATAAGTACTTGAAGCTATTATAGTACCACCATTGCTGTTAAGACATCTATTGATAGTATTGTTACCACCACTAGTATTGCCTGTGCCAGTGCTACTAGATAAACCAGCCAAAAAATCTGACATTTTGATGTTATATGTTTCACCCGTCGTGGGATTTTGCATCACCAACAAATCAGCAGCGTCAGCAACGGTTTTTGTGATAGCAAGATGTCTAATTTCGGTCATATAAGAACACGATAATTTGATTGTTGATGTACTTCTGATTGTTGCGTACTATTTGAAACGGCATCCACTTGATAATTTTTAGATATTCAAAAGCTTCTAAATTGTCATAGTCAATACTTTGACCCGTTTCATCAGTCAACACGTCACCGTTTTCTGTTGTGATGCTGCCAGAGAATGCTGGTAATGCTGTGATAAGTATTGCAACAAGCAGACTTTCAGCAGTGTTATTTGGTAGTGGCGTTAAACGCACCAATGAACTTTTTTGAATAACCAATACGTCAGATGTTTGAGTTGCTCCCTTACCAAACAAATCGGCAAGGGATAATGACTGAAGATTAATAGTCATTAGGATCAATGACTCCTTCGTTGTCAGGTTTTGCAAGATTAACAGTCAGTGTGTCAACTCGATATGAATCGTTGTTGGTACCACGAAAAGTGAATCCTGGGTAACCTTTCTCGACATAAATGCTTTGATCCAGGTTGGTATCAAATGTCGATTTAATAAGTACTGATTGACCTTGCAATAAAATGCCTGTGAACAATGCCTCTGCTGTGTTGGTTACAGAAGCGGTTAGTCGTGGCAAGTCTGACTTTTTAATAGTGATTGTTGTAGCGTCTTGCGTTGCATTAGCACCAAATACCTGCTGTAAAGTTAGTTCTGGCATATGACGGATTAATGGAGTGATAAATCCGTTGTATGGTTGATTTAAAAATAAGTAAATGTTCCAGTTTTATGTAGAAGTGGAATATTCACGGATGCCGTGTGTCCCTTGCCAGAAATAAGATTGAGCGACTATTTGCTAATAGTAAATGTTGAGATAATTCCGCTTTTACCTGATTCAGAGGTAAAAGCGGAACATATAAATTTCGGTTTTCCATATATGACAAAGATTAACAGACGTGGAAAAGCTGCGGTTATTTCAGATAGTGATTTTGTCAAAATCAGAAAACAAATCAAAACTGATAAGTATA
>NZ_JBALDG010000083.1:0-1391 GCF_036917195.1 Nostoc sp. | reverse complement strand
TCACGGGAAGTCATTGCCGATTCCATTGAAACCGCCTGTACTGGACAAAGTATGGATGGTGTGCTAGCCATTGGCGGTTGTGATAAGAATATGCCAGGGGCAATGTTAGCGATCGCCCGGATGAATATCCCTGCAATATTCGTTTACGGTGGCACAATTAAACCCGGTCATTACAACGGACGTGATTTAACTGTTGTCAGTTCTTTTGAAGCCGTTGGTCAATACAGTGCTGGAAAAATTGACGAAAAGGAATTATTAGAAGTTGAAAGTCGGGCTTGTCCTGGGGCGGGTTCATGTGGGGGAATGTTCACAGCTAACACCATGTCTTCAGCATTTGAAGCGCTGGGGATGAGTTTGCCTTATTCTTCAACAATGGCGGCGGAAGATGCCGAAAAAGCCGACAGCACGGAAAAATCAGCGTTTGTGTTAGTTGAAGCGATTCGTCAACAAATCTTACCCCGGCAAATTATCACCCGCAAATCTATAGAGAATGCCATTTCTGTAATTATGGCGGTAGGTGGTTCGACCAATGCGGTGTTGCATTTTTTAGCGATCGCCCGTGCTGCTAATGTAGAGTTAACCCTAGATGACTTTGAAACTATCCGCGCTCGTGTCCCCGTTTTGTGTGATTTAAAACCCAGTGGTAAATATGTCGCTACAGATTTGCACAAAGCTGGTGGCATTCCGCAAGTAATGAAGATGCTACTTGTACATAACTTATTACATGGTGATAGCCTTACCATCAGTGGTCAAACGATTGCAGAGATATTAGCAGATATACCAGAAGAACCATCCACCCACCAAGATGTGATCCGTCCCTGGAATAACCCAATGTATCCTCAAGGGCATTTAGCTATTCTTAGAGGTAATTTAGCAACGGAAGGGGCTGTCGCCAAAATTACCGGGGTGAAAAAGCCAGTAATTACTGGGCCCGCCCGGGTGTTTGAATCAGAAGAAGCTTCTTTAAATGCAATTTTGGCGGGTAAAATTCAAGCAGGTGATATTCTCGTCATTCGCTACGAAGGGCCTAAGGGCGGCCCTGGGATGCGGGAAATGTTGGCTCCTACCTCAGCAATTATTGGTGCTGGTTTGGGTGATGCTGTAGGATTAATTACCGATGGGCGCTTTTCTGGCGGTACTTACGGCATGGTGGTTGGTCATGTTGCACCAGAAGCCGCAGTTGGTGGTGCGATCGCTCTTGTTGAAGAAGGCGATAGTATTACTATTGATGCACCGGCTCGTTTATTGCAGTTGAATATATCTGAATCAGAATTAGCTCGTCGTCGTGCTAATTGGCAACCTCCTGCACCACGTTACACTAAAGGCGTGTTGGCGAAATATGCCTTTTTGGTATCTTCTAGCAGCATTGGTGCTGTGACAGATTTGGACTT
>NZ_JBALDG010000082.1:0-54773 GCF_036917195.1 Nostoc sp. | reverse complement strand
TGGAATTTCTACTTGATGGCTGCATAAATTGCCAGAGTGAAATCCACAATAGCATTTCATAATTTTTTATTCTTATTTAGCGACAAGTCTATTAATCTAGTGCCATGAGAAAGCCTAGCGGGAGTTTTTTTGGTCACTATCAGTAGATCACAAAGTTTTTTAGAACCCCTGCCACATGGGCGTTTCAACAAAATACCCAGACACTAGAAAATAACCCATTAATCAGCGTTTCAGGCGACACCCTGAGTTAACACAAAGTGATCGCCCTGAAACAAACGCCGCTTCCACCCAATTTATGATGGCTGAAACCCTTATTATTGCGTCAGTTTCTGAAAGTTTGTGATCTACTGACTATAAGGAATGTTTGCATTGCATCAAGTACTCTTTAGGGTTGATGCCAAATTTCTTCCTAAAAGCAGCAGCAAAGTAATTCCGACTGGCAAAGCCGATTTTTTGGGCAACTTCGCTCACCTTCATTTCCCCAGTTTCCAGCAATTGACGCGCCTGTTCTAAGCGGTAATCGTGGAGATAAGCAAACAAGGGCTTGCCGAATACTTGTAGAAATCCGCGCTTAAGTGCATACTCATTGAGTTTGACTAAACGTGCCAGTTCTGCAATAGAAGGTGGATTGTCCATCTGTTGCAATAACAAATCTCTGGCATAGAGAATCCGCTCTAATGTTCCCGACTTTAGTGGCTTCTGTGTCCGACTTCCCATCTGAATTTCTGCTTCTTGCTCCAGCAGCAGTGCTAACAGTTCCAGCACTTTGCCTTCCAAGTACGTGCGTTTGATGATACCCTGATAAGGACAATGCAATATACGCTGCACATTATATTGCATCATCGGAGTCATGACGTTGGAGCGAAAGTGGTAAGGTTGCTCTGGCTCACGCATCAAGTGTTGCAATGCTTTTGGTAGTTCCCCAGAAGAATTGCCGATAAAGGACTGCAACAGTTCTGGTTCTAAATGCACACCCACCAAAAGTTGGCGTCCTTGTGAAAACTCATCTTCTCCTTTAATAGCCATACCACTGCCGAAAAAACCGTACTGTCCGGCTTCCGTCTGATTAACTGCCCAAAGAGAGCTTTCCATCCACTGTCCTGAAAGCATAAACCAAAACTCCAGAGGATGTGGACGGTCAATGCCTTGTATTATCAGATTGTCATGGCGCTGATAGCTCTCAATCTGCAACACCAAGTTTTGTCGCAATTCAACTCGTCGAGAATATCCTTCTCCCAATGCCTGAGGACACTTGCAGGTAATATCTAACTCATCATCGGGGTCATTGCTTCATCGTGTTTGGTCAACTTCTTGCCAGAGTTCCTCATGTGCCTGTGCTGGAATAATAATGGTCATGATTAATCAAACTAGAATTTATTGAGATTAATTATCACTATTTCTTTAACCCTAGACAAGTTAGATGACTGACTTTTCGCTACGGCTGGCTGTGACGCTCCTGCGGACGCTCGAGTACTCGCTACCGCTTCGCTAACGCTACGCTATCGGTGACACCTTATATTTCAAAGCATCATTCTTACCCTCATAATTCAGTATGAAACTTAATTTTATACTTTATAAATGACTTATTTGTAGCGCAATTACTGTTGACAAACTGATGTTGTCTTAAACTTTCACCAATGCTGAAGGACTAACCCAGATTCTGCAAGAAGCGATCGCACTCATCCGCCTCTGGTAGAAATCAGTTATTGTTAAGTTGTAGCTGAGTTAAATCTAAATTTTGCTTTTTACTATTTTGCTGAAACTATGTAGTGGTAAAACTTTCAGCATCAAAAAGTCAAAATGTTATCACTCCTGTACTAGACTTTGATTTAATTTATATATTAAACTACACTAAGACGATAGGAATAGTGGGTTTTTATGGAAAGCGTCCAAAACGTTAGTCAAGAGTTGAATGTAACAGGAGACACAACTCTGGAGGACTTACAACAATCTACTCCAGAAGAGTTCAAAAAAGACATTTTCAAAAAACTCAGAGGTGGATTTTTTCTCATACTGGGATATTTGTTGTCACCACTATGTTGGTGGAATGACCTACTATTCAATCTGCCAATAGCTTATGCTTTTGGGTATGCATGTAGTTTACTTTCCCCAAAATTACTTCTACCTTGTTCAATTATAGGGTACTGGCTCTCTAATATTGTGGGAATTCTCTTGATGCAATTCGGTTCTAAGGACATTTTTCAAAAAGAACCCCAAGAGCATAACCTCAAAAAAGAATTATTCACTGGTCTAATTTCTTCAACAGCTTATACCCTGTTAATTATACTATTGATCCAGTTGAAGATTCTCGATTCTCCCATTTTATTCTCCAACGGTTAATTTAGTTTATCAAGTTTCTAAAAAGGAATTGATTGTAGGGGTACACATCTGTGCGCCCCTATGTCTTATTTAGCAAATATTTCGTGAAAAAGAATATCACTTTTCATCAAATTTTAAAATTTCACTTAAATTCAACAATTTTGGAGTTTCCTTACTTACAATTAATGGCAGCTTCCCATTCCATTTTTCTATTGCTTGCCTTTGCAGAATTTCTGGAGTTAAACCGTCACGTAATAATTTGTGTGCCTCAGCCTCTCCTTTTGCTAAATTAACTTTTGCCTCAGCCTCTTTTGTTGCTTTCAGTGCGATAAACTCTGCTTGTTTTGCTTCTTGTTCAGCAATCTGCTTCGCCTCCACCGCTTCACCAAATCGTTCTGAAAAATGGACATGAACTAGAGAAATATCATCAACTCCAACGTGATAGCTACCCAGTCGTGTGGACAATGCATCATCTACTCCACCTTTTACTTCTCCTCGTTTAGTAATAATTTCTTCAGCAGTATACTTTGCCATTACTGCTTTTAGTACTTCTTCAACTGCTGGGTTAATAATCCGAATGACTACATCTTGTTCATCTCCAATTTCCTGAAAAATGGCATTTGCTTCCTGGGGAATAATATGCCAATTGAGAGCGACATCAGTGAAAACATTTTGTAAATCTTTGGAAGAAGCCTCAGCAGAAATTTCCTGTTTTTGGACTCGAATACTCAGCTTTTTCACAGTATTGACTACAGGAATAATTAAGTGAAGTCCTTCTCCTAATATCTGGTTTTGGACTTCGCCAAATTTCATCAATACACCACGTTCGCCTGCATTTATAATCACACAAGGCGTGAGAAAGATAGTTATCAGGAACAAAAGAGCAGTCAGTTTACCGGCACTGTTAAAAGTTGTATTTTTTCTCATCTGTGTGAAATATGTATGCATCTGGCATAAGGACACATATTTAATTTAGGAGTTGTAAGCTTCTTCTGGTCATCCTCTTATAACTTTGGCTCTAAGTCAATTTTCATGTCACTCTAGCTAAGGTAACAAATCAGTATTACCAATACGTAGCAAGTCCCTGACTGAGCAGTTAATCTGTTCAATGTACAGGCATATAGGTAAGCTACCAATGTGTACTTTACTACCCAAACTTGGAGATAGTGAAGGTTAGGGTAACTTTATGTTTATCTAAGTCACTGTAATAATATCGAAAAACCGTAGTATTTGAAAAGGTAAGTTTGCCCTTAATTGAGTAAACCAGCAGAGCAGTTACACTGTTAATAATCAAAAAACGTGCCCAGATGCTTCCCCAAGCATAGAGAATATGATCATTAACGATATAAATTTGTCAGGAAGCAATGGGAGCAGCAATGACAGTTTTTGAAGGCTATATGCGACAGTATCTTTATGATAAATGGATAGAGGTGCAACGCTTGCAACCCATGTATTACATTTAGCTGATTTTTTTATTTACTAAACTCATTAGCTGCTTATCCAAGCCAATGAGGTAATCTCTACCGTAAGCTCCATTCTCTAAGGCTGTAACGAGATGATTGGGAATGTCTTGTCTAATTTCCTCGCTACAAGAACCAGCAGCTAGGGCAATCGCAGCTACTGTATCCACATCTCCAGTAAAAGCGATACAATCTTGTAAAAGTTCGCTCATAGTGCCATTTCGCATCACCGCAGTAATTGCTGCCCTGACACTCATCCAACCTTTAGACTTGACTTTACCTTCCCACGGTTTAGACCATCCAGATACATAACCTTCTAGAAACTGTCCTAATTTGCGTTTTGCTCCCAGTCGATAGATAAAATAATGTGACATCAAAGCAGCCGCAACCGCAGCATTGATCCCATCAGGTGTATTCTGGGTAATTGCCGCTTGAATTGTTGTCGCCTGAATGACTTTCTCTGCTGTGGGATAGATGCTAATGGGTGCTGGACGCATTGCACCCCTACTTTTGTTAAAAATTCTTCCCCATCCTGAATTTCTAGAAGAAAATGGTAGAAGCTCCTAAAAACGGACGCGCCAGAAAGAAGCTAGAAACTGATTTAGCATCTACCGCCTCTCCTTCCAGAATAGCTTTCTCTAATTCTTCGGGAGTCAAAAACACAGTTTCGATATCCTCGTCTCCATCTTGTGGTGGTGGTGTCTCCAGCTTTTCTAAATCTCGCGCTAGAAATGCATAGATAATTTCATCAGAATAGCCGGGAGCTAGGAAAAATTCGCCTAATTTGTCCCATTTTTGGGCACTATAGCCAGTTTCTTCTTCGATTTCACGCTGTATCGTTTCTAGGGGATCTTCATTTGGTTCTACAGTTCCCGCTGGAAATTCTAATATCCGTCCCTGAATTGCAAAACGATACTGGCGCACGAGTACAAGTTTGCCCTCTGATGTCACAGGTACAGCTAGGGCACCACCAGGGTGACGAATACATTCCCATTCTCCTTCTGCTTTATTCGGCAAACGCAAACGATTAACTTCAAAATCAAACTTGCGTCCTTTATAAAACAAGCGTTGTTTCAGCAGTTGTGGTAATTCTCTACCTAATGGCATAGTAAAATCTGATTATCTGTGAATACAGAGGTGAAATCAGCGTTCTTCTGTGTTTAAGGATGGTAATTTTAATTGCCCATCAATAAATGTACATCAGAACAGTCTACTTCTTTGAGCAGTTCTTTAATAACACACCCAGAAACTGGTTCTACCCAATCTGAGGCAATTTCTGCCAGTGGTACTAACACAAAGGCCCGATCCCGCATTCGGGGATGAGGAATCTGGAGGTTTGGTGTATCCACAATCAAGTCATCATATAATAACAAATCCAAATCCAGGGTTCGTGGCCCCCAGCGTTCCTGACGCACACGCCCAAATTGTTGTTCAATTCCTAATAAAGCTTCTAATAACTGCTGGGGTAGCATTTCTACTTGCAATGTGACGCAGCCATTTAAGTAATCTGGCTGCTGTGGCCCTACTGCTTTAGTTTGGTACCAACTTGATCTGGCTTCTAAAAAAATACCTGGCGTTTGGACTAAAGTTTCGATAGCTGCTTCTAAAATCGCCTGTGAATCGCCGATATTACTACCAAGGGCAACAGCGCTTCGTCTGGGCTTGGCGTAGGCATAGCCAAACTCAGGCATCACACTCTCCTCAAGTAAGCTGTTTTCAGGCTGTCTTTGCGGATATCCAGAAAATGTCAATAGTTTTTATATTTCTAAAAATTATGATAATTGCAGTAATTTTACAAAACTCAATCTAATATACATTATTCTATTGATCAAGCGTAGCTATCTAGCCTCTCCCACTCGTCTTAACTAAAGCTCAATTGATAAACTCTCGGTCTTTTTTTTTTGATATGGTAGCTAATTTAGACTACCATTTACTGTAGCAGGAAAGGTAATCAACCTATTTAAAAACCTGATTTCTGTTTAATATGCAGACGCCGCACCTTGACAATTAAATCTATGGGGTTCTACTTTGTTGTTCTAGTGGCTTGACAATTTTTGTTAAGCAGCCTGAAAGTAGGTAAAAGATTTACAGGAGCTAGACGACTGGCACTTAACTCAAATCAATTTTGGAGTAATCCGACTACCGAGGGGCACTCGGTAAGTAACGCTTAGAGAGAGAACCACCTCTGGTGAGAGTACTGCAAGTTGCTCTAATTAAATGGACTCGTTAAACTAAGAATCTCCGTGGTTTGAGTCGGAAGAGTGTTAAATAATACAAAAATGGTGCTATAACCCCAAAGTTGATTGATAATAGTTAAGTAGTTACGACTTTAACTAGAGGAAGTAACGTATAAAAAATTACTTTGTGGTTGAAGCGAAAACCAACTAATTAGAGTGACTCTAATCGGGAGGAACTGCGATTGCCGCTTGGTAATCATCATCAACACGAAGAATCCACAATTGAGATACTACGAGCACATCTGGCGCAGGCAAGGCAGTTACTGAGCAAAATGAAAATTTTACCATCTAGGATGAAGACCAATCAGGCAACTGGCGGTAAACCGCTTTATCGTCGCTTATGGTTTTGGGCAGGCTTGGGTGTAGGTGGTGGGATAGTAGCTTTCATCTACGGCGTCAGTCTAATAGATCGCACTTTGCCAGATAAGGCCGAGCTAAACGCCGTGCTTAGAGAGCAAACACTGACCATCAAAGCTGCTGATGGAACCATATTACAACAACAAGGTGAAGCCACCAGAGAAGAGCTAAAACTAGAACAAATACCAGATAATTTAAAAAAAGCTTTCATCGCCTCAGAAGATAGAAGATTTAAGCAACACAACGGATTTGATCCTCAAGGAATTGTGAGAGCGAGTTTGAATAATTTGCGATCGCAAGGTGTGGTAGAAGGTGGTAGCACCATCACCCAACAGCTAACGCGGATTCTCTTCCTGAAACAAGAACAGACAATCTGGCGCAAACTCAAGGAAGTCCGCCTCGCCCAAAAAATGGAGCAAGAATTAACCAAAGATCAGATTCTAGAGCGTTACTTGAATCTGGTTTACTTGGGAGGTGGAGCTTATGGTGTGGCAGATGCATCCTGGGTATACTTTAGTAAATCACCAGATCAACTTTCCCTAGCCCAAATGGCAACAATTGCTGGATTAGCTCCTGCTCCTAGCTTATACGCCCCAGACAAGAATCCTGAAGCGGCGAAACGGCGGCGAGACTTGGTATTGCTACGGATGCAAGAAGATAAATTAATTACATTAGAGCAAAGACAGGCAGCTGTTCAGGAGCCACTAATCCTCAAAAGCAGTTCACCCAAGCGAGTGCAAGTAGAATCACCCTACTTTACCAGCTACATCCAAAAAGAATTGCCGAAGTACGTTTCTCCTAAGGTGTTAGCAAGTGGGGGTCTAGTAGTGGAAACTACGCTGAATCCAACTTGGCAGAAGGTAGCAGAAGAAGCAGTTGCCAAAACGCTGCGAAATCAAGGACGCTGGGAAAACTTTAAGCAAGGAGCAATGGTGGCCATTGACCCCCGCAGTGGTGAAATTAAGGCAATGGTTGGGGGTGAAGACTTTGGTAAAAACCAGTTTAATCGAGTTACCCAGGCACAGCGGCAGCCAGGATCGACATTTAAAGGGTTTGTATATGCCACTGCGATCGCTAGCGGTAAAAGTCCCTACGATACCTATGAGGATGCACCCATTGTTGTAGATGGCTATGAACCGAAAAACTTTGGTAAAAATTTCCACGGCTCAATGGACATGCGAGATGCCCTTACCCGTTCTATTAATATTATTGCGGTGAAGGTGCTGATTGATGTGGGATTTACGCCAACGATTAAACTTGCCCATGATATGGGGATAAAATCTGAACTCAAGCCCACCTATTCTTTGGCTCTCGGTTCCAACGAAGTGAATTTGCTGGAATTGACCAGCGCTTACGGCAGTTTTGCCACCCAAGGATTGCATACAGAGCCTCATGGTATTACTCGCATTCTCAACCGCCAAGGCAAAGTAATCTGGTCAGCTAATTTCCCGTCTAAACGCGCCCTTGACGCTGACAGTGCCGCCATCATGACTTGGATGCTACGCAACGTTGTAGAAGCCGGGACTGGTGGTGCTGCTCAGTTAGATAATAGACCAGTTGCTGGCAAAACCGGCACCTCCGACGAAGCCCGTGATTTGTGGTTTATTGGCTACATTCCCCAGATGGTGACAGGGGTCTGGCTAGGTAACGATGACAACCACCCCACAGACGGCAGCAGTAGTAGCGCCGCTTATACTTGGCATGAATTTATGGAAAAAGCGGCAGAGGGGATGCCCGTAGAAAAGTTTCCCAAACGACCCAAGTTAGAAGGTCGCAAAGGCACTATCAAAGCCCAGTCCATCAAGCCCAAACAAGTGCTGAATCATTCTATTTCTGATGATGATGACTCAGAAGGGGAAAGTTCTACAAATTCTAATTCTGAGGATAGTGGTTCATCTAGAAGACGTAGAAATAGGAGGAGTTATTCTGAAGAAGAACAGCAATCTAGGGATTATACCCCAAGACGGAGAAGGCGCAATCGCAGCCAAGAATCAAGTTCCAGTAACTCTTCCTCAGAATCATCTACTCCACGGCGGCGATCTAGAAAAGTAGAATCTGATTCTTCTTCTCCCCCGCCTCGAAGAACTCGGCGATCGTTTTCTCCGGCAAATAATTCCGGTTCTTCAGGTTCTTCACCGTCACAGCCATCCTGGCGGGATAGACTTAGACCGTCTCATGAATGAGGAGTTAGCTATTGGGCATTGGGCATTGAACATTGGGAAGCCAGTGCGTTGCCAAGGTTCCCGACGCTCGTTCGCCTTTGGCGTCCCCCCTTGGGAGATGACTCGCTCTAAGCGAACGCAAGAGCGTCTCTAAGAGTTGCCATGCCGCAGGCTTTACGCTGCGCTATCCGTTGTTCGCGCAGCGTCTCCGACAGGAGAAGCAACTGGCGTCATTGGGCATGGAGTAAAAATACTGCTTTCCGTGTCCCTGCGTCCGCATTTCTGTGCAATATCAAGTTGCTTAAACTTAACTACAGGGGGATGTTACGTGATACGCTCATTTGATAGTGTGTTAGGTACTGTTATTTAACCTTGGAGAATATACTCATGCATTTATTTATGCAGACAGCAGCACCAGGCATAGATGCTGCTCCTCATTTTCCCTTGGCTTTTACCTTGGTGTATGTCGTTGGTTTTGTTGCTGCTGTAACCATTGGTTCAATAGCTTGGTACAACTCAAAACGCCCCGCAGGTTGGGAAAGCAAACAGCGTCCTGATTTTGTGCCTAAGGTTGATAAAGAAGAAACTCCGGGTCTGGGTGAACCGAAGCCATAAGCAGTAATGAGTGATGAGTGCTGAGTGCCGAGTGCTTAGTTGTGAATGCCAAACTTAAAAATCATCTATCTACAGACGTGATTAATCGCCTCTTGTCAACTCATAACTTCTAACTCCTAACTCATAACTCATAACTCATAACTCCCTGTTAGTTTTGCACTTCAACCCAACGGCGGTAAAGCTTTTGAATTTGTTTTAGAAGTTTAGTCTGAACTGGTTGAGTTGAATCATGCCGTTTGGCTATATCTTGCAATTCCGTTAGGAGTCTGGCTTCTTCAACGGCAACTTCACCATCGCTATAAATTAAGCCACTGATGGCTTCAATCAAGTTTTCACAATCTTCAAGGCTGGGGCGATCGCCTAAATACTCTTGCACCCAGTCATAGCACTCTTTTGGTTGTACAGGAACTAATTCGTACAGCCAAGGTTTAATTTCTGGATCGTTAGCTAAACCCTTTGCTTGAGCTATTTCGCGCAGATATTGCCGTTCTTCTGGCTGGATTCTGCCATCAATCCAGGCTGCTCCAATCAGGATTTTAACTAAGTTTTTCACATTGGAAGGGGTAACCATTGCTGCCTCCTCTGGTAGATTCAGACCTCCATAAAATCGTACAATCCCAAACAGTATTCACTCGGAATTATTGGTTTTTCTTAAGCGCACCATAAAAAAGCCATCCATGTCCTGTCGATGGGGCCAGACTTTAAACCAACCTTGAGGCATGGTATGGGCAGAATCAGGGAACTCAAAGCCGTTGGGAGACTCAATTTGCCAATCAGGTGATTCAGCTAAAAAGGTCGAAATCACTTGTTCATTTTCTGCTAAATGCAATGTACAGGTGGCATAAACTAGTACACCACCAGGTTTGACAAAAGTAGATGTATGTGTTAATAATTCTTTTTGCAGCAGCGAAAGTTCTCGGACAGATTCTGGTGTCTGTCGCCAACGAGCATCAGCATGACGGTGCATGGTTCCCAAACCAGAACATGGAGCATCCAGTAATACGCGGTCTGCGGTGTTTTGAAATTGGGCAAAATGACGACTGTCACCAGTGTAAATTTGAATAGATAGTAAATTCAGCCGTTGAGAATTTTCTTGGAGTTTGCGAAGACGAGAAGGAGTGCGATCACAAGCCCAAATTTTCCCTTTATCTGCCATTAATTCAGCGATGTGGGTTGTTTTACCCCCTGGTGCAGCACAGGTATCAATTACCACCTCACCTGATTGGGGGTCGAGCAAATGACTTACCAATTGGGCACTACTATCTTGTACAGTCCACCAGCCCTCTTTGAAACCCGGTAGTTTTTGAATTGACCCAGTACTACCAATCAATCGTAAAGCTTGGGGTAAATGAGGAATCCGTCTCACCAAAATACCAACAGATTGCAAAGCCGCCTCAACTTCCTCAATTGAAGTACGAAGGGGGTTGATACGCAAGTCAATTGTTGGTGATTGGTTCATCCATTCACATAATTGTTCTGTCTCAGCCAAACCCAGTTGTTCTAACCAAACTTGAATAATCCAGTCAGGAAAGCTGTGTAAAATACCCAAGCGTTCCACTGGGTTTTCTGGAAGTTGTAACGGATCAAAATGGGGGACTGGGGACTGGCAAAGCAACAAAGAATCTTTCTCCTCTGCCCCCCGGTCCCCCTGCTCCCCTGCTTTTCTAAGATACTGGCGTAATAGACCGTTAACAAAACCCGTGAGTCCAGAAAAACCGTTTTCTTTAGCGAGTTGGACGGTGGTATTAACAGCAGCTGAGGCGGGAATACGCTGTTGATAACGCAATTGGTAGAAGCCCAGATGTAAGATGGTGCGGAGGTCTTGTGGTTGTTGATCAGATTTCTTTTTAGCGAGTTGATCAATGAGACTATCAAGAGTGCGCTGCCTTCTGACACTCCCATAAACCAATTCTGTCACCAAGCGGCGATCGTTATCAGCCAAATTAACTTTTTGCAGCACTCTATCAAGGGCAACATCAGCATAAGCCCCCTTATGAACATCTCGCAAGGCGATAAAAGCTAGTTGACGGGAGTTTGTCATGGAAACATAATTCAGGAGTCAGGAGGCTTTTGTATTTTAACTCCCAACTCTTTACTAATTCGTAATTCGTAATTGTCGGGTTTAATTCTCCCTTGTTTCAATACCTTAGCCAAAAAAAGAAGTAGTCTAGTTTTTGCCGAAATAGGCTAACACAAGACCATGCCTGATTATTAGGCAAAACGTCAAATCCTAGTCCAGATATACACGACTTTCATTATTACTTCCACACAAACCATACAGGATTTTATTGGCTCAGTTTTATGTCATCCAGCAAAAACAAGCGTGTAAAATTTTAGGTTTGTTTTATATCAAGCCTCGGAAATTGGCGAAGGTATTGTTAATTTATCAGATTTTGATCGCCATTGGTTGCGATCGCACTTCTACCTCCTTGAAGGCTTACCAAAAAATGAGTGAACTTACAGTTATGATGTTGTCTGTAAATACTAGAGATATTTGTCTAAATACGAATTATTTTAACTTCCCTATCAAGGCATATATGGGTTTACAGTAGCGATTTAAAGCTCACATGCTCTAGAAACCTGTTCTGCTGCTAATTTACCAAAGCTGATTAACGGTAAATAAGTGGGGTTTACCATCAGTTCTTTTGCTAATAAGAATCCAGTAATTGTCCAAGTTTGATATTTCCTAGCTTGTTTCCCAATCAGTCGCCCTTTCTTACCGTCGTAATACTCTGGCCATTCATCTGTACTGAGCCGTCCTTGAGCAGTTTCAATAGCCTTTTGTGCAAGACTTATTTTGTTAGTTTTTACAGCCGCAGCTGCCAACATCCACATTAAAACTGGCCAACTACCAGCATTATGATACGACCAGGGGATATTTTTTGGGTCACATCCAGTTACAATTCTGTATTCTTCATGTTCTAAAGCTGGGAAACAAATTTTCATTGGCATATCTCCCACTAAATCTTCCCATCGTTCCTCGATGAGAGTCATAATTGCTTGTGACTGTTCTTCAGTGGCTAAGTCGGAAATGATTGCCATTAAGTTTCCCAGTGAAAAGAAGCGAGTATCTAGCTGCGAGGGTCCAACATTACCTGCTAGATAACCACCTTTTTTTGACAGCCACTTATCTAATTCATAATAAGGAAGAGAATCTACATATATGTTGAACAGATTAACAGCACCCTTGCCATATTCTTCATTTTTGAAGTGATAAATTGCATTTAGGCGATTAATATCTATCCAATAATGCTGGCGAATATGAGCACATAAAAGAGGCAAACGGTTATCAATGGCTGCAACTATATCGGAATTCCCTTGACAAATTAGCAGTTCACGAGATGCACGCAATGCCGTGTAAAAAAGAACTTGTAGTTCTAGAGGATGCCCATAAATGCCCATACGGCGGTCAATCATACAAGCACCATCTGGAACCAACAGCGTTGGGTACATATCAAAACGATTCGCCAAGCAGATTTCCATGATTAACCTGATTCCATTTTGGAATTCAGGTTGATAAGCTAAAGAAAAATCTTCTGTGGTGACTACATAAGCACGCAACAAAATAATCCACCATAGGCAAGAATCTACAGGTGTAACTCTAGCGATCGCATGTTCACCAAAGTCTGCTTCTAAATATTCTTGCCCATTTTCTGATACAACTTTAAAGCTAGCTGGTATTAATCCTCGTCCCGGCTTATAGACGTCTAATGCCTTTTCTTTAGGCTGTAGCTTTAAGGTTTCTTCTAAGAAATTGCGAACAATATCTGTTCTACCTTTGATCAGAAAAATTAGACCGGCAGAGATAAAATCCCTAACAAAGCACTGGTCATAATTGAGCGCCGCTACAGATGCATCATAAGCGGCTACCGTACCAACAGGGCGGCCTTGATAGTAGAGAATTGATTTTTCTAATGCTTGCCACGCTGCTTCCACTTCTTTTAAATTTTCAGTAGTTTCCAATTCGTTTAGGTGCATCGCCAGAATAACTCCATTTGGGTTGTGAATTTGTGGTAGATGCGTCTTCATTTATTATTTTTGCTATTCTCAGCATAACAAAAACGCTTCTTTTAATAGCAAATATGATTTGCAGAAAAATTAACTAACTATAAACAAATCTGCTGACATTTATGTAGCTTTATTGCTAGTTAATTTGCTTATAATCTATTACTTTTTGGGTTAATTATAGTTATTGTTCTTTACTACAAGCAGTAATATAATTATTAAAAATAGTCACACAATATATATAATATTTTTAGATTGTTTTTTGTTCCGTTTCATGTACGGAATCTTTGCTTTACTAAACAAAAATATATCTTCAGTGCTGTTTAGGGTTTGTATGAAGTTAAAACTGGTTGCAGTAATTTACTTGAGCCGGATTAGTTTTTGACACTAAAAGGTCAGATTATTCCCCTATAATCTAATAATTTATAACGTTTTGTCAGAATATGCAAGATGAATATTTGAAAAAGTTAATGTGTCAATAGTTCTGAAGAGTTATATATTTTACCCTACTGACATTTGTGAGCGTTTAACTGCTCCTGGAATTCTTTATAAGCTTGATTAATTCCTTGCATTAAAGCTTTTGCGATTGCAGAACTGTTGACATCAGGATGATACTGTCTTGCCAATCGAAGGTAGGCAAGTTTAACAACATTGGCATTATCACTCTGATCTATACCCAAGACTTCCCACCATTCCCCAGATAATACGGAGTCGAGAGTAAATTTATCAAAGTTTTGCATTTGACTCCAAATCTTGATGCTTCCGCCATTACCGCCACTTACCAGCGTCTTGCCATCAAAACTGAAAGCAACGGGATTTCGCCCAGAAAGATTTTGTAGTAATTCGCCAGTATGTAGGTTCCAAAGTTTGATAATACCGTCTCTGCTGCTACTGGCGAGGGTTTTTCCATCGGAGCTGATGGCAACAGATAAAACCGCTGCTGAGTGTCCAGTCAGAGTGGAGAGTAATTCTCCAGTTTGGAGATTCCACAGTTTTATTGTGGTGTCTGTGCTACCACTAATAAGAGTTTGACTGTTAAGACTAATAACAACTGTATTCACAGCTCCCAAATGTTCAGTAAGAATGTAGCGCTGTTGCCAAGTTTTTAAATCCCAAAGCCTAATAGTTTGATCAGCGCTACCACTTGCAAGGATTTTACCATCGGGACTAATGGTGACAGACAAAACTGCATCTGAGTGTCCATTCAAGGTGCGTTTTATTGTTCCTGTGTAGCGTCCCCAAATTCTAATCGTCTTATCGGCAGCACCACTGGCAAGAATTGCCCCATCAGGACTGTAGGTTACCGAGTTAACAAAACCATTATGACTGTAGGGAGAACTTAAATAAAATAATGTTCGGTGAAATTTTCTTGTGTCCATCTGCCAACAGCTGATTTTGCGATCAACACTACCACTTGCAATTTGTTGTCCATTAGGGCTGATAGCAACAGATAAAACTGCCTCTGCTTGTCCAGAGAACGTGTAAAGCCATTTTCCTGTTTTCAAGTTCCACAAATAAACTTGTCTGTCATCACTGCCACTAACTAAGGTAGTACCATCAGGACTGATAGCGATCGCATTAACTGCCCCTAAGTGACCCTTGAGTGTGCGTACACATCTCCAGCTGTCAGGTAGCTGGGTTGTCAGAGATATTCTTTCTGCTTCAATATTGCCAGTAGAAGGTTTAGGGGTAACAAATTTTGATTTTTTCTTTAATTTAGCTTTGAGCGCCTGTAACTCATCCTCGACTTCCAAAGCAGCAAATTTTTGGTTGAGATCCTCACCAGATAAAAATGCTTCTAATTCCATCACTGCTTCTGAATAGCCATCCATCTGCAAAACTTTCTCTTCCATTCGCTCAAAAAGCTGTGCTGGAGTTTCGCTAATTCCCGATTCGTCTAACAGTTTGGCAATACCATAGGCGGCGAGTCCCACCACTGCACCAATTCCCGCCATCGGGACTGCACCAATCCCAAATGCCAGCCCTACTTTAGGCGCAACTAAACCCATACCACCAATGACGTTATAAACACTAGCACCGCCGACTGCACCAATTCCTATTGCACCAAAAGCAGCAGCATCTCCCTGTGCGATCGCTTTAAAAGCGCCATAAGCAGCTGCACCAGCCACAGCGCCAGCAGCCACTACAGGAGTTGCACCAATGCCAACAGCACCAAATCCTCCGGCTAATCCCATCCCGCCTACGGTTGCGGAAACACCAACGCCTGCTAGGGTTCCGCCTGCGATAAAAGTTGCACCTGTTTTAGAGTTTTGTGTCACTGGTTTTATTTATAGGTAGTTTAAGTTCTTTACAGCATAGACTTGGTAAATTTTTCTGAGTTCAGGGAAATTTATAAAATCTTGATGAAGTATGTGAGTTTTTAATAAAAATAAACCGCAGAGGCGCAGAGAAAGCAGAGGAAGAGAGATTTGTGAAATAGTGAAATCTCTTCAGTAAATTCACTGAGGGCTAAAAATAATATTTGTCCAGAGTTGCTGTGCAAAGTTTAAATTTAATCTTGCACAACTCTTGTAATTAACTGAATTGAAGGGTTTGGCTCACTGTCGTTATAAGCTTTCCATGCACGATATCCAACATAGCCAACTGCTGCTGTTGCGGCTACTGGAAGTAATACCGGAGCTGCTACGGCAGTTCCGGCGGCGGCTATAGTTCCACTTGCAGCCGCTGCTGAACTAACCGCAGCCCCTGCCGCTGCTAGAGTTGCCACGTGTCCTGTAGCAATCAGCGTTACTGCGCTGCCCGAAGCCACTCCCGCAGCAAATGCCGCAAGATTTCCATAAATCTACTACCTTGTTTGTAAAAAATTTAAATTATTATGACAAATTTTTAGGTTGTTAAACTCATCCTCACAAAATTGACATATCCTCACTCTTCTTTCTCTGCGCTCTCTGTGTCTTTGTGGTTCCTTTCTCCTGACACACGCAGAGTTAATCTTTGAACTCTAGCAACTGCTTCTTCTCGTGTCTGCCCATAAGCCAGCACACCAGGAAAATTAATCACTTCAGCCAGAAAGCGCCCATCTACTTCTTGTTCAATCTCTATCGTGAAGTTCATAGCCAGTAAAGGTATTGTAATAAAAGCGATTCCTGAATAAAACAAAAAATTTACATGACCTCAGTTTCTCCTCACAAAAAAGCCAGAGCCTTAAAGCCTACCAGCCGCCGCCCTGCTAAAGAACTCTGTAGCGAGTGCGGACTATGCGATACATACTATATTCACTATGTCAAGGAAGCCTGCGCTTTTATTAATCAGCAAATAGGCGAACTTGAAGAAGAAACGCACACGCGATCGCGCCATCTCGATAATCCTGATGAACTCTACTTTGGTGTTCATCAAGACATGATAGCAGCGCGGAAACAACAGGCGATCGCAGGCGCACAATGGACGGGTATTGTTAGCAGCATTGCCATTGAAATGCTCAATCGCGGCATAGTTGAAGGTGTCGTCTGCGTGCAAAACACCAAAGAAGACCGCTTTCAACCCATGCCCATCATCGCTCGGACTCCAGAAGAAATACTAGCAGCGCGGGTAAATAAACCAACACTTTCCCCCAACCTTTCCGTATTGGAACAGATAGAAAAATCGGGGATGAAGCGGCTATTAGTAATTGGTGTTGGTTGCCAAATCCAGGCGCTACGAGCCGTAGAAAAACAACTTGGCTTAGAAAAGCTGTATGTCTTGGGTACGCCTTGCGTAGATAATGTTAACCGCGCTGGACTGCAAAAATTCTTAGAAACCACCAGCCGATCGCCTGATACAGTTGTGCATTACGAATTTATGCAAGACTTCCGAGTTCACTTCAAACATGAGGATGGCTCATCAGAAACAGTGCCTTTCTTTGGATTGAAGACAAATCAACTCAAAGATGTCTTTGCCCCATCCTGTATGAGTTGCTTTGATTACGTCAACTCCCTAGCAGATTTAGTTGTTGGCTACATGGGCGCACCCTTCGGCTGGCAATGGATTGTAGTTAGAAATGATACTGGTAAGGAAATGCTGGATTTGGTGAAAGACCAATTAGATACTCAACCAGTCATGTCTAAAGGCAACCGCAAAGAAGCTGTACAGCAAAGCATTCCCGCTTACGATAAAGGCGTTACCCTCCCGATGTGGGCAGCAAAACTGATGGGTGTGGTCATCGAAAAAATCGGCCCCAAGGGTTTAGAATATGCGCGGTTTTCCATTGATTCTCACTTTACTCGGAATTATTTGTATGTGAAACGAAATCATCCAGAGAAAATAGAGGCGCACGTTCCAGAGTTTGCCAAGCGTATTGTTGAGCAATATAAGTTACCAGAATAATGTTTACCGTTTGTGTAAAATATATCTAAGCCAAGCCTGCTTGCAAAAGCAGGCTTGGCTTAGATATGGGCAAACTTTTATACTAAATAGTAAAAGCTTGTTTGTAATTTTCTGCTCAGGGACAGTAGTTAATATTTAGTAATTATTAAGACTGCTTAGAACTTAATCGCTTACGGGCTAAAGTAACTGCTTTGACATTTTCGGTAATTAAAGCTACTTGACCACATAATCCAACTAGATTACTTACTCTTTCCATTTTTCCAGTATCTTTTTCTTCGTATAAAACTATACCTAATAAAAAAGCAGCGACAAATACATATCCAAGAATTTTTAGATTATTTACTCCTCTGTTGAGATAAATCATACCAGCAGGGACGAGAAAAAATGTTAACACACCAGCAACTATAGGGCTTTTTTCTGCTAGTTCTTCAGTTCTGCTTATATCTCTTTTAGTTGGGAGGAAAGGATTCCAAGGAGAGTCTGGGGTTTGATTAAAGTCAGTTCTCATTTTTTAAGTACTTTTAACAATTAAACAGTTTGCTTCTATACCTAAATATTTCAACAGAAACATGATTTTTGGCTTCAGAGTCAACACGGTTTTTATTTACGAGTTTTTGTAATACAGACCGTTAAATTACTGATAAACAATTTTGATAAGTATAAAATGCAATATTGAACGAAGGAAGCTATAGGGCAAAATATTCTTAAGCCTCTCCCCATGCTCCCTC
Source organism: Nostoc sp. (assembly GCF_036917195.1). Lineage (GTDB taxonomy): Bacteria > Cyanobacteriota > Cyanobacteriia > Cyanobacteriales > Nostocaceae > Nostoc. The sequence goes on along the minus strand of NZ_JBALDG010000082.1, from coordinate 36,567 downwards.
ATCCCCCTGCTCCCCATTCTCGACTCAGTTGTAGCTACTTGCTTGACGAGTAAACATCAAGTGATACTGTCCGCCTAGTGCCATGAGTTCATCATGAGTACCTACCTCGATAATTTGACCGTGTTCTAGTACTACTACTCGGTCTGCTAGTTTTGCCAAGGCGAGGCGATGGCTGACTACAACGGCTATTCTCCCCTTCGCCAGGGTACGCAAAATGTTGTAAATCTCATGTTCTGTTTTCGGATCAAGGTTCGCTGTTGGCTCGTCAAGGATGAGTAGTTCGGCTGGAGACAGTCGCAGTAAAGCACGAGCGATCGCTAACCTCTGCCATTGTCCCCCTGATAGATCAATACCGCCTTCTAGTTGTTTGCCTAAGAGAGTTTCCAAACCGTGATCGAGGTTTTGAATTACTCCAGCCAAACCAGCCTTGGCGATCGCTTCGGTGATAGCGTCGTCATCCTGCATTTTAGGTAAATCCCCAAAGGCAACATTCTCCCGCACAGTAGTTGGAAAACGAGCGTAATCTTGCATAACTACATCAATCCGCGATCGCAAATCTTCTAACCGGAGCGATGCCTACGGCGGGCTACGCCTACGCAAATCCTGCCCATTCCAAATAATCGCACCTTGGCTGGGGTCATAGAGGCGACACAATAGCTTTGCTAAAGTGGTCTTACCAGCACCATTCTCACCCACCAGTACAATCATCTCGTTGGGGTGAATCGTTAGGTTGATGTTTTTCAGGATGGGGCGTGGTTTACCGTCGTAGGTATTGCTATTGGGATAGGTAAAGGATAGATTTTCGATGTAAATACCTGTCTGCGACGCTTCATACTGAATTACATTCAGACCTGATAAAGCTTGCCGATGATGATTGCCATTTCTTTGAAAGTTCTGATTGTTAACAGCCGATTCCCTGACTTCTCCCCATATCTTTGTTACTGACCTTGATTGCAACTCTGAATGAGAACGGGATAATTGCGGCTCTAACTCCAAAACCTGGAAAATGGGTGTTGTTGCTAGTGCAATATTATATAACTCTGACCCGCCAGATATCAGATTCTTCAAACTTTGACGCACTTCCAAAATTACCCCAGTGTAAAGTGCCAAATCCCCTAAAGTATGGGTTCGACCTAGCACTCCCTGAACTACGTATACATAGGGCAACGCCAAGCCTAACCCACTCAATAAAGACCAACCAATAACCGCTGTTGTCCCCCGACGGCGGATTTGTTCCATTGCTCTAAAAATGGTATGGTAAAGTCCGTGCCAGCGTTCTAGCATTAAGGGTTGTAAGCTAAATAAGCGTAGTTCCTTGGCGTATGTCTCCCCAGTTAAAACCGTGTTGTATAAGTTCATTTCCCGAAGAACACTCGCTTGGGTTCTTTCTATCTTCCAAGCTTGCTTACGGTATTTCATCTCCACATACATAGCAGGGGTAACGCAGCAGAACAAAATTAGTGGTACCCACCAAGCAAGGGACACTGAAAGCAGTATGACTGGAATGAAGATAAAAATTCCCTCTAACATTGTTAAAAGGCTGAAATAAAGGTCTGGAAGCAGTTGCACTCCCTTTTCGGTCAACTGTACCAAATTGAGCAAATCGGGTGTTTCAAACAGGGCAATATCTTCAAAAGTGGCAATCTTCTCAATCACTTGTCCTTGGACAAAGCCTAGAATGCGATGCCTGCGGCGGGCTACGCCTACGCGCACGGAAGTATATACAAAGTCATTAATGCTAGCGATCGCATCACTCACCAAATTCACCAGCAGTGAACCTGCAATACTGGAGAGTAGCAGCGGTTGAGAAAGTATTAGGGCGATAGCATTCTGCGTTGTCCCGATGCTCAATAAGCGAGTAATTTCATCAATGATCACCTTGTTGAACCAAATGGCGATCGTTGGGCTTGAACTACTCAGTAATGTCAAAATTGTCACGTAGCGTAGCTCCTTTGGAACTACCTGCATTACCGTTGCCACACTTCGGCGAAATGCTTGAAATGGAGAAATTTCAATTATTTGCATATAGTTTAAAGTAGCAAATAATCACAAAATTCCCAGACTTTGTGATCTCAATTTCAATGAGTAGCAAATGCGAACGCACTGATATCAAGTTAATAGCAGATATGAGCGTAGGCGTAGCCCGCTGTAAGCATCGCTCGTGTGAGTGCAAGAAAATTTTGAGAATTAGGCGATAGTTTTCCGAAATTGATAATCTAAGCTTGGTAGTTATTACCAGAACACGGATTATAAATAACTTCTATAACTAGCCTTGGGGGAATACGGTCCCATAAAAACCTGGTCTTCGTGACCGGGTTTTTTGGCATGGAGTAGATACTGACATGGGTAAATTAACACATACCGTAGCTCCTTTGGAACTACTTGCATCACCATTGCCACACTGCGGCGAAAAGCTTGAAACAGAGAAATTTCAATTATTTGCATATGGCTTAAAGTAGCAAATAATAACAAAATTCTCAGAGGTATTTAGCTTGGGAAGGTTTGGGTTGTGGCTGCGGAAGTTAATAGCGTGAACAAAGTTGATACTGCCTAGAATTACTGAAACAGATAATGCTAGAAAAAAGCAGAGAAATAATACATAACCTTTGAGCCGAAGCATATTTTCAAACCTCGCAAATCTATAACTTTATAGTTTGAGAGTTCGAGGTTAAAACAAGACTTACCATTTAAACTCTGCAATCGGCTGTCTTGTGCGGGATAAGTTCTATTTCCTGATTCCTCTCTCCGCTATGCCTAACGGCAGGCTGACGCCAACGGAGAGAGGTTGGGGGTGAGGTTATGCTGGATAAATCCGCAATCTTCTATTTGGTTCTTCACCAAAACTATGCGACTTGAGGCGATAATGTTCTACCAACTCATGTTGCATTTTGCGGACTTGTGGAGAACGCGGCAATAACTCGACTGGCTGTCCTTTAGGAATTACAATTTGCTCAACAGCAAGTCTGGCTTCTTCAAGAGCGTCCATCTCATCATCACTACCACTGTGCAAAAACAGTTGCAGTTCGCGGTCATCAGCCATTTCTGGGTCGTCCATGTTCAGCAACCGCCGCAAACCACGGGTAATTTGGGGAATGGTGCTCGACTTAATCATGTGGATGGGTACATGACGGGCTTTGGCCATTTGGCGTAATTTGGCGTGGTTTTTGACGTGCGATCGCAGTGCTAAAATTGCATCAGCACTATCTATATCTTTTGTCAATACCACAGGTAAAGTTAGCACGCTGATTACCTGTTCTAATTGGTGGCGGCTGACGCCATAGGGGTAAACATGGAGTGGCAAATCTTCACCATTAGGTCCTGGCTGTCTGGTAGCAGCACCTAAATCAATGCTCTCCGAATAATTGAAGGATTCATCCAGCAAACGGTCAAACTCACTCCGTCCAGTCACCCGCTCTACTGGCAATTGCGGCAGTGCTACCATTTGCCCAGATGAACGCCAGCCATTAGACGGTCGCGCCGGTGAGAAAGATTCCTCCACTGTCGCTAGCTGTCCACCGCGACCGTTGACAACGGCTAACTGCCTTGTAACCCCAACTTTGCCGTGGTCATCAACAGTTCTCGTTTGTGGGGTAGGCTGACGCCCCCGCAGCAGATTATCTACTGTGTCAGCAACACTTTCGTGTACTGTCCAGCGTTGCCGTTCCAACATTTCCACAGCAATCTCGAAGGTAGGAGGCGCTTTCCGCTCCAAAACAGTCTTTTGAGAACCCCGGCGTCTAGCTTCGTCGTCTCCCAGTGTCACAGCTTGGATACCCCCAACTAAATCAGCAAGGGTGGGGTTTTTAATCAGATTTTCTATCTGATTCCCGTGGGCAGTACCTACCAACTGTACACCCCGTTCAGCAATGGTACGAGCCGCTAAAGCTTCCAGTTCCGTGCCAATTTCATCAATGACAATGACTTCTGGCATATGGTTTTCCACTGCCTCAATCATCACCTGATGCTGTTGTTCTGGATGAGCCACTTGCATCCGCCTAGCGCGACCAATGGCGGGGTGGGCAACATCACCATCCCCAGCTATTTCGTTAGAGGTGTCAATAATCACCACTCGCTTATTCAGTTCATCCGCCAAAACACGGGCAATTTCCCGTAAGGCAGTAGTTTTGCCCACGCCTGGACGCCCCAGCATGAGAATCGATTTACCAGTTTCTACTAAATCGCGGATCATGCCAATGGTTCCGAATACCGCCCGACCAACGCGACAGGTCAAGCCAATAATCTTACCGGTGCGATTGCGGATGGCGCTGATCCGATGTAAAGTTTGCTCAATTCCTGCTCGATTATCTCCGCCAAAGATTCCGACTCGTTGAATGCAATCATCTATCTGTTCTTGACTAACGGGTACTTCGCTCAGATATTCAGCTTGATTGGGAAAGCGAGCCTCTGGGCGACGACCCAAATCCAAAACCACTTCTACTAAACTATCTCGTTTGGGATGACTCTCTAGTGCTTGTTGCAAATCTTGGGGCAAAATGTCTAATAACTTTTGGAGATCGTCTGTAATCGTCATGCTTTATATGGTGACGGAAACAACAGCAAATGAATACTTTCAGCCTTTAACTGTTCTCAAGCGCTCACTTCATGCTCAAACTCCCTACCTTGACTATACGAGCATAAATTATTAGTACAACTGGATACTCAGTATTTATGCTTGACAAATGCTCACTCTCTCAACCTATCGGGGAATGAGGGACAAAAGCATACCTCTATCTTATATCTCTAAAGTTGTTGAAGTAATAGTCTAAGAACTTTCACTACGTGGAACCTACAAAAAAACCCCAACCTTTTTAGGTCGAAGACTAGGTGCGTTACGGTTGTAAACTGATTTACAAATTTTGAACCAGCGCAACCAAAGGGCGAGGAACCGTTAACTGACCAATTAAGTTTCAGATTTGCGTGCAAGAGAACCCGTTCTGGGTAATTGTCCTGAGCAATAAATTAACGCTCCTACTGTGACTTAATTTGGGAAACGAGAGAATGGGCAAGTTCTACAGCTTGCCAAAGTAATCCGTCATCTTCTTCTAGGCGAACAGTTGCCTTAATATTGGTGTTACTTACCTCCTTATTCTCTAATTGATCGAGAATCGGTGACAGCAGCACACGGGCGTAGCTACCGTAGGCGACCCCGGCAATGGAGGCAGGAGGGGAGCTCTTAGCTGGGAGCAGGGGTGAAAACTCTTCTCCTCTGCCCCCAGCAAAGAGCCTCTCTGCCTCTTTGAGCAGTCCCATTGCCTTTAACTTAGCAACGGTATAGCTATTAGTGCCGCCTGCTAACTGCACATATCCCGGTAATTTAGCTGCCAAAACTTTTTGCCCTAATTTCACTGCGGCTATTGTAGTGCCATCACCAATATCGCCGCTCATAGGGCGACCGTCGGTTTGCCATATTAAAGCACTCTTGAGTGGGGCAATCAAGTCATATATTGCTTTTAGGTAGTCAGTCATCCCATCGCCATCGGGACAGCTGATGGCTAGTACCTTTAATTGGTCGACCCACGGTGAAATTGCTTGCCACAATCGCTGAAATTCTGCCAACCGCCCTACTTGTGTATGGATTTCTAGGGCATCTACTCCCGTTGACATTATCAATGGCGCGATCGCTCCCGGCGTTGTCACATATGAAGATGTATAAATTATATTATATGGACAAATTGGTATGCAACGACCGCAGCCATAGCACTTTTCGGATACTACTCCCGAAAAGTCTTCTTTTTTATTGTTAAATATGATTGCTTGTGCCGGACAAATCCGTTCACAGGGTCTAGGGCAATCTGTAGGACACTCAGTAGGATTAAATTCTGCTTTCCGAAAATGGGGGTCTTCTCCATCGTTCAGGCTGACCATTAAAAAGGGTGAATTGCCTTTGTAGTCAAAGCCTCGCTTTTGGGCATCTCTAGCAAGAGTTCTGGCTACAAGTAGCGCTGCTTGCGCCGCTGCAATTACTGCTGGATCAGCTGCAACATCTATACAGTCAGCGCCCGCCAAAGTATAGGCTAACGTTAAACTTCTGACTGCCGACAAATGCTGGAAGCTGGCTCCGCAGATCAGCTTGAACCAGTCACCTTGTTTGAGAGATTGTAAAGGGGCGAATAGATCAGTCACACTTACTTGATTTTCCAGTTTCAAAAGCTCTCAACTTGTACAAAAATCTATATTTAACTACAACAATTTTAAAATTTTCATGCAAATAAATGATCAAAACAAAAAAAATTTACTTTGTATTTTTTATTTCAAATAAATGTTAATTTTCTTGTGGAAGTATATTAACCTCATCGCCGATTTGTAAAATTTTTCCGGTTGAAGATGGAGGTAATTGGGTATTGACACTCAATCTGTAAAAGTGATTAAAAGGCGATGAAGCAACCCAATCTGGCAAGGTTGCTTGCCGCTGGTTCGCAAAGATTTTTTGAAAGTTTGGGTAAGCTTCCCCTAAGTAAGAATCGCGTGTTGGGACTATACAACGCTGACATGGCTTAACCCCAAAAAAGTGGACATCTCCCACTTGAAAGGAAAATAAATCACCTTGTTCAGTAAATAGCTGGTCTTCCCAAAATGCTGGTACACCATCAATCTCAATGTTGGCACGCATCCGACGACGCATTTCATCTACACTTAAACCGGGAAACCAAGAAGCTACTTCTGCCAACGTTGCTGTACTAATTACCGTTGAACCTGGTGCAGATGTATCGTCAGGAAAGCCCATCAGAGAGTTTTGCCTGAATGTGACAGCAAACCCAAAAAAATCACTCAAAGTTGCTTCTAGCGCTTGCCGTTCGTCATCCAGATGAAAAATTTGTTGTGAGTCGCTGCCTGGGATTTGTAGCGAGATAGTTCTATTGAAGAGTGCAAATTGCGCCCTTAGTAAATGGATTTTAGCATGACGCTTGGCATTGACAAATTTATCCTGTTCGTCAAAAATGGCAAACTCACGGTCATACTGTAGTGCGCCACTGGCAAGAACTCCAGCGTTCTCAACTTCAACACCATCCAGTGACTTAACTGGATACACTAAAATCTTGGCTAGGTAAGGCATCATAGCAATTTTGGATTTTAGATTTGCGAAAAGTTGTAAGGAGAGCCACTGCGTTGCGCGGGTTAAGAGCTTTGTAACAAGTCCCTCCGTAGCAAACTTTTCAAGACAAAATTTGGATTAAAGATTGGTGATTTAGCAGTTCCCAATCTAAAATTCTTTTGTTACTTATCCAGCTTAGTAATATTGTTAATTTATGGATATAGTGGCGATTTATCTATTCCTCCAACATGATTTAGAGGCCAGAAGCGAACTATAGCCCGTCCAATAATATTCTGGCGGGGAACAACACCCCAGCAGCGGCCATCATAACTATTGTTGCGATTATCACCTAATACTAAGTATGAATCGGCTGGTATAGTCTGGAGTTTCGCCAAAAAAGGTGGCTGTGGTCCTGATTGGCAAACATCAATTACTGTACTTTGCCCAGAACTGAGGTAATTGGCTTCTGAGAGGGGTTTGTTGTTGATATAGACTTTGCCATCTCTAAGTTGTACTTTTTCTCCAGGTAAGCCAATTACCCGTTTAATAAAAGCATCCTGGTATTGTTCTTTTTGTAGTTCTTTGGTAGGTGAAAATACTACAATATCTCCCCTCTGTGGGTCAGCAAATTTATATTTCAACTTATCGACAATGATTTTGTCTGCCTCCCACTGGTTTGGCGTACCATGCAGAGTCGGTTCCATCGATCCAGAAGGAATCCAGCGTGCTTCAGCAACAAATGTACGAATTCCCAGAGCTAGAACAATGCTCAATACAATTGTTCTACCTAGCTCTGCGATCCAAGAATTATCAGGTTGTTGACTAGAATTGTTATCAGGCACTTGATTTTGCATGAAATTACTTAACTGAACGAAAGATGTAGGTAATTAACTCGCCTAGTGAGACTTTATTTGTTAATCTTAACGGGAAAACTTTAATTTCCTAGTCATGTTGGCATCTTGACTACCAATTTTAGATTGTGGATTTGAGATTTTGGATTGGGGGTGTTTCTTATGGGTCATGACTCGTCTCTGGTGGGTGAAACCAATGGAAAATCGTCAAGCTGCATCCCTTCTAGGGTACGGTCAATAACAAAATCCTAAATCTAAAATCCAAAATTGATTGACGGGCTTCTTCATAAATTAAAAATAAACTTTTTTTTAACACACGGCAAAAATTGGTTACTCCGAGCGCGAATAAGTTTAATCTAAAAGCATGGTTCTCTGTAATACATAGCTCCCTGTCTGAACAAAGTTAACTCTATGTCATCCCCACAAAATTTACTGATTCGCCGCGCTCGCATAATTCTACCCAATGGTGAACTGATGATTGGGGATGTGTTGACGCGCGATCGCCAAATAGTCGAAGTTGCCCCAGAAATCTCTCAAACAGCAATAGCCACTGAAATTGACGCACAAGGGTTAACTTTGTTGCCAGGAGTTATCGATCCGCAAGTGCATTTTCGGGAACCTGGACTAGAACACAAGGAAGATTTATTCACTGCCAGTTGTGCCTGTGCTAAAGGCGGAGTCACTTCTTTTTTAGAAATGCCCAATACGCGCCCCCTGACTACGACACAGCAGGCTTTAAACGACAAGCTAGAACGTGCCTCCCACAAGTCCTTGGTTAATTATGGCTTTTTTATTGGGGCAACAGCAGAGAATCTCCCAGATTTGCTTTTGGCAAAGCCAACACCAGGAATTAAGATTTTCATGGGGTCGATGCATGGTCAGTTGCTGGTTGATGGCGAAACAGCACTCTCGGCGATATTTGCTAAAGGCTCGCGCTTGATTGCCGTTCATGCCGAAGACCAAGCTAGAATCAACCAACGACGCCAAGAATTTGCCAACATCCACGATCCAGCTGTTCACTCGCAAATTCAAGATAATCAAGCGGCCTTGCTTGCAACCCAACTGGCATTAAAACTTTCTCAAAAATATCAACGTCGTCTGCATATTCTGCACATGTCAACTGCCGAGGAAGCAGATTTGCTGCGTCAGGAGAAACCTAGTTGGGTAACAGCAGAGGTGACACCACAGCATTTGTTGTTGAATACTAGTGCTTATGAGAAGATTGGTACATTAGCACAGATGAATCCACCTTTGCGATCGCCCCACGATAACGAAGTTCTCTGGCAAGCTTTGCGCGATGGCGTGATTGATTTCGTCGCTACAGATCACGCGCCGCACACCTTAGAAGAAAAAGCTCAAGAATACCCCAATAGTCCTTCAGGAATGCCTGGGGTGGAAACTTCCCTAGCTTTAATGTTAACTGCGGCGATGGAGGGAAAGTGTACTGTTGCTCAAGTTGTAAACTGGATGTCTAAAGCTGTAGCTGTGGCCTATGGTATTCCTAATAAAGGAGCGATCGCACCTGGTTACGATGCCGATTTAGTACTTGTAGATTTAAACACATACCGTCCAGTCCGGCGGGAGGAACTTCTAACCAAGTGCCGTTGGAGTCCCTTTGAAGGCTGGAACCTCACTGGCTGGGCTACAACCACCATTGTCGGTGGTGAGATAGTTTATGACAAAGGCCAGGTAAATACGCAAGTCCGGGGTCAAGCTTTAACTTTCTTGTAGCAAATATTTATTTAAGCTTACGTAATAGACAAATAATTATACATCAAAGTCATACTTTAATTGGCAAGATTTTTATCTACCAGAGTTAAGGTTAGTAGTGTGTCAAGTTTAAATTGATGGGTAAAAAAGTTCGTAGTTAGGACTTTAGTCCTAATTTTCTAAGTATTAAAGTGCTTACTATAAACCCTGAAAACTAGCTTGACAAAGTACTAAACCTTGCTTGATTAATTAACTTGTCGCTTTATCCGAAATTGCGACTTGAAACTTTGAATTTATTAGTGTCTTAGGTAAAAAACAGTTTCTGTACCCGCGGCCACTCTCAATACAGTTTAGATCAGAAGACCCCCACTTCCATTTACCCCCTCTCTAAAGAGTAAATGGAGAAAAATAGCCCCCTTTCCTTTGGAAAGCAGTGCATTGCAAAAGAATTCTGTCATAATCGAGAGTTCCTTCTTTTGTTGTACTTCAAAGGAGAATTCGCTATGAAAGTAACTGCGATAAGTTCGAGGAATCTTCGAGAGCTAAACAAGATAATGGAACCTAGAAATAATTAAGGAGAATTGCTATGTCCTTCAAAATTTTGGCTTTAGACGGTGGCGGTATTCGTGGAGTCATTACAGCACGAATACTTCAACAAGTAGAACAAGAAATAAGAAATCAGGGGAAAGGAAACTTTTTACACGAATACTTTGACCTGATTGCTGGCACTTCTACCGGTTCAATATTAGCAGGAGGGATTGCTATAGGGAAGGAGAGTGATGAACTGATTAAACTGTATAGAGATAGAGCTAAAGATATATTTCCGCCAGATAAAAAAGAGCGCTATAAAAACTTGCCATCCATCATCAAACCAATTCTTGATGTATTTTCAGCACCTAAATATTCTCATGATGGAATTATTAGTGCCCTCAAAGATGCGTATAAATCCACAAGAATAAAGGATATTGAAAAACCTATTATCTTGATTCTTGCTTACGATACGCTATATCGTAATACAACCTTTTTTACAAATTGTCATCCCGATCTAGGAGATAGATGGTACGATGACTGCTATTTATGGGAGATATGTACTGCTTCTGCCTCAGCTCCCACTTTTTTTCCACCATATAAATTAGAACCTGTAGATAAAGAAAAATTTGGTGATTGGGAATTCCCACACATTGATGGGGGAGTTTCCGCTAATAACCCCTCTCTTTCAGCTTTAAGTCTAGTTATGAGGATCAGTCAGTCTTCAGTCTCTCCAACAATTAAGCAAAAATATAAACTTGATAATCTGCGATTGGAAGATATTTCTATCCTTTCTATTGGCACAGGTCAAACTGGTGAACCATATCAATATGAGCAAATAAGCAAATGGAAAGGCTTAGACTGGGTAGAAAATATTTCTAATATCTTCATGGAACCTACATCTGAGATTGGTAGTACGATTTGCCGACAAATCATGGGTGGATACGATTCTAAACGTTACTTACGGCTTCAGTTTGACTTAAATGAGACATTTAAACCCAAGCCAAAAGAGACTTATAAAGATCCTCGGATTGTATTACCTCCAGAAGCTCGAAAAAACCGATTTACAGGCCAAAAAGTCACTGAAGAAATAGATAACGCTAGTTCGGAGATTATTCAGCAGTTAATAGATACTACATCTGCATTCATTGATAAAGGTCTTACGTACTATACCAGAGACGACTCCGGTTCTCAAGTGAAAAAGGCGATCGCTTCTTTCATTAGAGATAACTAGTGCATCCACGTAGGCATATTAACCTCAACTAATTTAGGATAAAATATCTCGTATTTCTACGATAATTATGTAGAAACACGAGATATTTTATTTTAATTGTTTTTGATGTCAGTGCTAATTACAGATGTGAACATAAAAATCATTTGCTAGTTAAACTTATTTAAAATAGTTTAAAAATTTCTCAAATAATTTCTTTATTTGTATATATTGGGAATCTAGCTTGGGAATACTAAGTGTAAGGAAAGTTAGACAAATTATACAGAACTTGATTGTTGTTTAACTTTTCTCTTTTAGCTTTCGCTGCTAAATAATCCAGATTGCTTCTCCGAATGACAGTAGGTAACTAATCTGGTTCAACCAAGCTGACTAAGTTCTGTAAAAACTCTCTAACCCAACAACAGTTTATTTACATTTGCTTGATTCATCCACCATCTATCTAAATCAGGTTTTAACTGCTGATTACAGCAATAAAACCACTAAATGCCAATCCGGAATATCTATCAATACTGTTCAGTTAAGAATCACTATAGATTCAATACTAAAAGAACCGGATTGTAATTCAACCTTGGATCTCTGTTTTTAGCTTTAACTGAACCTGATTGTAAAATATCTGCTGTTGAACAATTCTTTCGTTTATTTTTGGTCGAGATAACAATGTTAGTGATTTACAATGGTGAGCGCGGTAGTGGCAGATAGAACGAGTTGGCAGTTCTCCCTCGACTATTTGCAGAAATTTTCTAGTGTTGTGATCAAAAAAGTGAAATCCCCCGTATTTAAGTCGGGAGATGAGCTTAAATCGCGGCAATGACTTCGCTAATGGTACAATTGAATGGTATAAGTTCAACTTGACGTGTACCCTCATGCCCATAAGTCAAACTCACACTTAGATAACTATCTGGCTTGTAGGGTAATCGTTCCGCCCATTCAACTGCCACAATTCCTGGTATGACCTCAACACCTTCCCAGTAACTTTCTAAATTCAGGGCTGGAACTTCTTGTGGTTCTAAGCGATATAAATCTAGATGGTAAAGGGGGAGGCGTCCTTCCGTGTACTCATTAATCAGGGTAAAAGTGGGACTGACAATAGGTTCAGCGATTCCCAAACCCTTGCCAATACCTTGAACTAGGGTAGTTTTCCCAGCACCTAAATCACCTTCTAGTAAAATTACACTGCCAGGAGTTAGGGATTCACTGAGAGTAATACCTAAGCGTAGCATCGCCTCTGTATCTGCAAGAAAGATTTTCATAATTAGTCAAGAGTCAAGAGCAAAGCCGGAGACTTGCGTTCGTTCGTTGCCTCCGGTTAAGAGTCAAGAGCTAGCTCACTATGAACTTTGGACTATTAACTCATCTTCCATGATGAGCTCTACCGTACCACCGCAACAACACTTGTGCTAGTTTCTGTGGATTGTGACGGACAAAACCCGTTTCATCTTCATACAAAACATTAGCTGGAACAATCCTTCGCCCTAGCTGAGTTACGGCTTCTCTATCCAGGAAAACGGGATGGGAGTTTTGTTGGGCGTAGCGGATGAGTGATTGCTCTGAGGGGGATTTTTTATGTATTAGCACAGCATCGAATAGCCGTCTTTGCCCACAAGCAGCATCAATTGCTCTGATGTGATCGGCAACAGTGTAGCCTTCGGTTTCACCTGGTTGAGTCATTATATTGCAGATATAAATACGGGGGACATTTGTTTGAGCGATCGCATCGGCAATTTCTGGTACTAGTAAATTAGGAATCAGGCTAGTATAAAGACTACCTGGGCCAATAATGATGTAATCAGCTTCTTTAAGTGCCTTAATAGCTGCTGGGACTGCTGGGGGATTAGCTGGAATGCAGCCAATTTTGACAATTTTACCGCCAGCTTTGGGAATGCTAGACTCCCCATCAATGCGGCGACCATCGGCTAATTCTGCCCAGAGGCGAACATCACTGAGAGTTGCTGGTAGTACTTGTCCTCGTACCGCTAGCACTTTGGAACTGGCTGCAACTGCTTGTTCTAAATCTCCAGTAATATCGCTCATTGCCGTTAAAAACAAATTGCCAAAACTGTGACCTGTCAACCCATCTCCAGCCCGAAAGCGGTATTGAAACAATTCTGTTAATAACTTTTCTTCATCTGCTAGTGCAGCCAAACAATTGCGAATATCCCCTGGTGGTAGCACTCCAAATTCTTGACGCAACCGCCCAGAAGATCCACCATCATCGGCTACAGTCACAATAGCAGTAATATTAGCGCTGTAGGTTTTCAGTCCCCTCAACAACGTAGAAAGTCCCGTACCCCCACCAATTACCACTATTTTCGGGCCTCGGTACAATCGATGATGTGCCAGCAAGACATCGATAAGTTCTTCTCCGCCTTCTGCTCTGAGTACCTTAGTAATTGAGCTTACAGTGCGAGTTTGCCCCCAAAGCACTAACAGCAAGCCGCCAAGCAGCACCAAAGGCCCACTGATATAGTTGGGTAAGATGTTGGTGATTGCTCCCAGAAAATTCTTAAACAACTCGATCATCCAAAAAATTGGGGTCAGCTTAATCCAAATAGCTAACCCCAAACTCGTTAGCAGTACCCCCCCAACACTGATCAACAACCAACGTTTTACCGATAGTCCAGGGGATAACCATTTGAACCACTGATTAACCCGATAGGAAGTACGAGAGCGCGACTGCTTTTGCAGGGCGTTGAGGGCTTGTCTGAGAAAACCAATTGACATACCTGATTTGGAGCAGTGCTACAAACAATAATTAACAGAAAATGTACACCACTTGGTTTAAAACACCAGGCGTGGAACTATTATATTTGTCAATTCCTTTAGACTAAGAGCAAGTCGTGAAGATTGCCAGTATTCCTAGTTAAACAATACCCTAACTTGGTAAAAGTGAATTTAATGGAAAAACGAATTTTAGGATTAGATCCAGGACTGGCAACTTTAGGATTTGGGGTAATTACCTGCATACAAATTCCCAACAAAGTGCAAGAGACTACAGTAAATATGCTGGATTTTGGGGTGATCAAAACGTCAGCAGATGTAGAAATGGGACAGCGCCTATGTACCTTGTTTGATGATTTACATACCCTGATGGAGGAATTTCAACCAGATTTAGTAGCGATCGAGAAACTATTCTTCTATCGGATGTCAAGTACAATCCTAGTTGCACAGGCGCGGGGCGTACTCATTTTGGTGTTAGGGCAGCGTCGTCTTCCCTACGTAGAGTTTACTCCTGCTCAAATTAAGCAAGCTTTAACAGGCTATGGTAATGCTGATAAGTTAGATGTGCAAGAGGCGGTAGCGCGGGAGTTGGATTTAGATGAAATTCCCAAGCCTGATGATGCTGCGGATGCTTTAGCGGTAGCATTAACTGCTTGGTTTCAGGTGTAGGTGTATACACAAACAATAAAGTTCTTAAATGAACAATAAACTTTTTAAGTTAGAATACATTCGTCAAAATCAATTAGTGAGGGATTCAGACTCGACACTGATTGTTTTGCACCAAATTTTAAATTTGGTATGGTGTTTCACCGTTTATTCAGCGTTCAACTGACTTGTACCGAGCACTTGTCGTAAAGCCTGCGGTATAGCTACGCTTACGGCGCAGCCCAAGGTAGAGAAGTAGCGCTCATGCCGAAGTCCACCATTGGCACGGAATTTAATTTCTTATTCTGGCGACTAACGCATATATTCTTTGCTGTTAATAAAGATTTTATTTAATAAGTAGACTTGACAAGAAAACGCTATAACCATTGAAATAAATAAAAATTATTATGCTTTAAATGCGTTTGCTTTAATAATGCATTTGAGAGCCAATGATGTTTAAAAAGCCAGTTAGCAATACAATAAAATCACTTGAGAATCTCAGCCTCATGTCGGCAAGGAAAGCTCTAAATCACAAGCTTGAGTTAAGTTATTTAAAGATTAATTATAACAAGCTATAGAACTCATATTTGATTTTTAAAATACATGTAGAGTGTGAAAGCGTTGCGTAACGCACCGTCCGAAGGCTTTGGTGCGTTACGGACTCCGTACTAACGCACCCTACATACACTTAAATTTTTTCAAAAATAAAATCGAATTGCTATAGCTCTATACACAAGTATATTCAAGCGTATACAAGTGGTACAATAATTATGAGTACTCAATCGTAGAGAAATTTTAGACCTGCCACCGCGCTAGAGCTACTAAATATACAAAAACTTTCTCCTACAGAAAATACTAAGTTATGAAAAATACTACAATTTGAAATTATACTGATAAGAATAATATTACAGGATATTAGCTGAATATGCTTTAAATAATTCATTAGCATTTAAAAATAGCTGATTTAATTTCTAAATAGTTCCGAAACGACATGTTGCAATAATGTCAAAGGGGAGAATTTTATTTGATATGTGTAAGCTATTATGGTCAAGCGATCGCTCCAGGGATCAGTAACTGGGATTCAAGAAGCCAAAAAAGCGTTTGCTCATAAGGGGTGGACACAAGACAATTTGGCTTTTGAAGTCAACTTAAAGACTCGTCAACCAATTTGGCGGTTCTTTACTGGGCGTCCGGTTGAGCGTCATATCTTTATAGAAATTTGTTCGGTGTTGTCGTTGAACTGGCGGGAGATTGCGGCTAATCCTCCAGAAGAATTTCCGGAATCAAAAGAACTTGGTGCTGAATTTTTAGATATTGATGGTTTAGTACAACAAGTGCGATCGCAACGCTTTGAGAAAATTGAAGACCAGTGGGGCACTTTGCAGTTATTAGATATTAGTCGCCCTGTTAAAATCGACGACATTTACATCAATGTTAACATTTTGGAGGAGATTGCCAGCCTTCAGTGGTTAGAGTTTGCTGACTTGCAAAATTTTACCTCAAGAGAATTTGATCGCTTTGGCTTAGGTGAGGTATCCCAGACACAAATCGCGGGGATTAGCGCAGTTGAAACTTATTCAAAGCTGCGGGTGTTGGGAAAACCAGGAGTAGGTAAAACTACCTTTTTGCAATATCTAGCGATTCAATGCAACCGAGGTAAATTTGCCGCAAATCGGGTTGCCATTTTTATCACTTTAAGGGATTTTGCAGACGAATCTACAGAAGCAGGGGAGTTCCATTTACTCAACTATATTTGCAAGGAATTCCTCACCTCTGGGATTTCAGATGCATCTGTGGTTGAAACTTTGTTCTTGGAAGGCAGAGTGTTACTGTTGCTGGATGGATTAGATGAAGTACTCGATCAACAGAGCAACGCTGTCGTCAACGAGATTCGCAGACTCTCTGAAAAGTACCAAAAGAATATGTTTGTCGTGACTTGCCGCACGGGGGCTAAAGCTTCCAGCCTCAGACGCTTCACAGATGTCGAAATTGCCCCATTTACCTCTGAGCAAATTGTTGCCTTTGCTCATAAGTGGTTTACAAGACTCACAAAAACGAATGAACACCAGGGGCAAGAACAGGCAGTTGAGTTTATTGAGAAACTAGATTTGCCCGAAAACTTACAATTTCAAAGACTTGTCGTCAACCCTTTATTTTTGCACCTCGCTTGCTGGGTTTTTGATCAGCAGAACAAATTCCCAACCCAAAAAGCTGCGTTTTATAAGCAATGTTTAGACCTTTTGCTGATCAAATGGGACGAAACTAAAGCAATTGAGCGGGATGAAGTGTACCAAGGTTTTTTATTACCACAAAAGCTGAAGTTGCTAAGTCAAATTGCTAGCGCTACATTTGAGCAGGGTAATTACTTTTTTGAACAACGCATTGTTGAGCAATACATTAGCGACTATATCCGTGATTTGCCGAATGCTTCGACAGAACCAGAGGAATTGCAATTAGATAGTGAAAGCGTACTTAAAGCAATAGAGTTGCAACATGGATTACTGACAGAACGAGTGCGGGGGATTTTTTCCTTCTCTTATTTGACATTTCAAGAATACCTGACTGCTCGACAAATCGTTGCCAGTCATAATTTACAAGCATTAGAACAACCCTTAGAACGTCTGGTGAGTCATATTACTGAACCCCGGTGGCGTGAAATCTTTTTGTTAACAGTTGCCATGCTGCGGAGTGCAGATTTCTTGGTACAGCTGATGAAGCAACAAATTGATGCGCTAGTGGCTGAAGATCCATATTTGCAAAAATTTTTAACTTGGGCAAGCCAAAAGTCCCTTGTTGCTCCCCCCCAGCCTGCTACAATTCGCGCATTTTACCTTGCCCTGGCTAGGACTCCTCACCTTATTACCCCACCCTTTGCTCTTGCCTGCATCCTTGATCAGGGTATTCTTTTGGATGCGGCATTGGACAAGCTAGTAATGGAATGCACTATTGACTGCAAATCTAATTTTGGCAATGCCCTAGCCTGCGACGATGCTTTGAGTAATGCTTTAGCGATTGTTCAAGATGCTGGCTTATATCAAGCTTTACAACAACTTCAAGACCTACTCCCAGATGCAGAACAAAGTAAAGAAAGGTTTCAGACATGGTGGCAAATAAGTTTCCCTGCCTGGATGGAGCAGTTAAAGGCGACGATCGCCAAGCATCGAAACATTGAGTATCACTGGCACTTCAGCCCTGAGCAACAGCAAGTATTGCAACAATATTACTATGCCAATCAGTTGCTTATCGATTGCCTCAATAGCAACTGTGAGGTAACAGACGTTGTGCGCCAGGAGATTAAAGCTAGTTTATTCTTGCCGATAAAAGAACTCTCCGAGCGAGAATGGCAGGGATTATGATCCCAAGTTGCGATTTAATTTATAGTTGCAAAAAGGCGTAGAATAGGTTAGATTCCATCAATAAAAATGGCAACCCGACTACGGGTTTCAAAAGCTTGCTCCGGCGAAAATATATTTTCAGATTTCTTGATCGGGCCTAACACAGTTTGTATCCCTTACATTTGTTGAGTGTTTGTATTTACATCAACCCTGTACTAAGTCAGCTAGCGGATGAGAGAAATACTAGGCTGTAGTCTTGTCAAAGACGTACTTATGTACTGGATAAATCTGCCTCCGTAAGGAGTATCATCGTTTCTGCACCAACTCTGCCAAAGTCAGGCTCTAGCCCTAATGCCATCTCAATCAGATACGTCCATGTGCCAGATTCAGGTGTGTAGCTTCGTACAATCCCTTCTCCACCAACAAAGCTCACCAATTGGGAATTGCAAAACTTAGGCAGCTTCATGAAGGTTGCAGTCATGCTTTTGATTCCTCAATTCATAGTTGATACTTTCTGTTTTAGTAGAAAAAATAAAATATGTTTTGTATCTTTTTAAGTAAAGATATCAAACATAATCTGTAACTTTGGAATGTTTTAGGTGCAGATTATACAATTTATACGTAATTTAAACCTTTATTCAAACATGACCTTTGACAGCAGTATCTCAGGCTAATTCTCAGCAACAGATTAATTGTAGAATCTGCCGTTATAACTCTTTTTGAAACATCCTCTTAGATAGTTCAACTGCCGACTATATCAACCAAATTCTCTGTTGTGACGTTAATCACACTCGGAAGATTGAAATCGTTGGGATTACAAATATTTCAAATTGGTACGATTGCTAGCGATCGCCTACTAATTAAAGATTTTCAGCCTCAGTTTGTCAACTGATTCAGTAGTACAATGATTCATCTACTGATCAGTCACTTTGCTAATTCATGAATCTGTAATTCGTCCACTCAATTTTGCAATCATCAATACCAATTCATTAAGGTCAATCGGTTTAGCCAAATGCATTTGAAACCCAGCATCAATTGCCATAAGCCGCTCTTGCTCGCTGACATAGGCAGTGATTGCCATTGCCGGAATTTGTCCCCCAGCTTCTGCCTGAAGCGCTCTCACCTGACGAATCAGAGAGTAACCATCCTCGAATGGCATCCCAATATCTGTTAGAAGTACATCATATCTGCCAGGAGATTCAGTCAAAGCAGCGATCGCTTCCCTTGTCGATGTAACAGCCACTACTTCAGCCCCGAAGCCATTTAACATCCACTGGATTAAGTCGCGGCTATCTGCTTGATCATCTACAGCCAAGATGCACAGCCCTTCAAGGGTAAGGGATGGATTTTTACCATCTAATGTATCCAAAGGCTCTGACAAAACATTCGGCTCTAAATAAGTTGGCGGTATAATCTCCGGTGGCATTGAGCGCAGAGGCAGCCTGACGGTGATCGTGGTTCCTTTTCCCTCGCCTGGACTTTGCGCTTGAACTGTTCCACCGTGAAGTTCTATAAGATGACGGACGATTGACAAGCCCAATCCAAGTCCTTGAGTTGCTTTGCTGCTGCTAGAATTTCCTTGGCGGAAACGCTCAAACACATAGGGCAGCAAGTCTGCCGAGATGCCAATTCCTGTGTCGCTGACTTGAATCTGGGCGTGAGTATCTACAGCTTCGAGTATAATTCCCACTCGCCCATCGGCTGGAGTGAACTTAATCGCGTTAGTAAGTAAATTCCATATAACTTGCTGTAAGCGATTAAAATCTCCGACAACCGTCGCCGAGTTCAACTGGGAAACAATTTGAATGGTTTTCGCCTCTGCGGACAATTGGACAGACTCAATCGCGGCATTTATTACTGAAACTAGATCAACTAGACGAGTGTTTAAATGAAGCTTTCCACTGGTAATCCGTGAAACATCTAGCATATCATCAATTAACTGAGCTTGCACCCTAGCACTCCGCTCCACCACTTCCCACGCACGAGTGACTGCTGAAGAATCGAAATCACGGGTGCGGAAGAGTTGCGCCCAACCCAGTATAGTATTGAGCGGGTTACGAAGTTCATGGGAGAGGTTCGACAGGAATTCATCTTTAGCTTGGTTGGCGATTTGGGCCTGTTGACGGGCTGACTGCTCTTGTGCTAATAGCTCGGATCGCTCTAACTCAAACTGCTTGCGCTCGGTGATATCTTCAATCGCCAGCAAAATCATTTGAGCATCTCCCTGTTGAATAATTTTCCAACCATTGAGCAGTATGGTTTTCTGCCCAATCTGCTCAAAAACATGCTCTATCTCCAAGTTGTGAATAGTAGTATTGTTGGCGAGAACGTCTTCTAAGAGCGATCGCAGTCCGGGCAGGTTCCACTGACCGTTGCCTAGTTCAAAAATCAGAGATTGCGCTGTCTGTGATGGTAAAACCTGAAACGTTTCATAAAACGAGCGATTGGCTTTGTTCACCCGCAAATCAGAATCAAGCACGATTAACGGTACTTGTACCGTCTCTACAATCGCTTCAGCGTAATTCCGGGCTTCTTCTAATCTCGCTGCACTGCGTTTGAGAACATCAATATCTATTAATACCAACACTACACCGTCAATCTGGTTTTCTATGGTGCGATAAGGACGGATGCGGAGGTTATACCAATGTCCCCCTTGGGTTTTGACTTCTAATTCTTTGATGCTGAGTGTGTCAAGTACTTCCAAAATTAGAGGTTCTAAGTCAGGAATATCAAGATTCGTTCTGATGTCGCTCAAAGGTCGTCCAGCATCAGCGGGAATGAAATTGAAAAGCCGCTTCGCCATTGGCGTGAAACGTCGAATGCGTAAGTCCGAAGTCAACATCAAAATTGGGATATTGATACTGGCCAGCAAATTCGTCAGATCGTTGTTGACTTGGTGTAATTCCAGATTTCGAGAGCGAAGTTCTTCATTGGTTGTGTTAAGTTCTTCGTTGGTTGCCTGAATTTCTTCTTTGGCAGTTTCTAGTTCCTCATTGGTGCTTTGCAATTCTTCATTACTGGAGAGGATTTCTTCATTAGCAACTTTCAGGTCTTGATTGATGTGCTCTTGCTCTTGGATTACCGCTTGCAGATATTCTTGAGTCGCAGCCCGCTCTTGGTTTGCCTTTGCGAGTTCCTCCCTGAGCTCAACAATCTCACGCTCTAGGTCTAGCTGCTCTTGGTTTCCAAAATTAAAAGAGCTGAGGTTGTTAACCAGGGGTGGGGCTTCTTCAAATAAAACCAGAAAGTAGAGTTCTTCATCAGTCCCAGGCTTGAATGGAATTACCTCAAGATTAATGATTTTTGATTGAGCGCTCTCTTCAATCCGTAACCTTTCCTTTCTAACTAGAATCTTTTGCCGTTGTGCCTGATAAATTGTGGCGCGTAGATCGACGAGCAAGCCAGAGCGCACCATTTGGAATAAGTTGACACTCGGTTTTCCAGGTGCCAGTTTGAGGTAGAGATCGATTTCTCCCCGAAATTGCAGCACCTCCATCTTGTCGTTGATCACCACACCCACTGGGGCATAGTGACTCAAGATCAGTTGGTCAATTTTTTTCTCTAAGTCAAACTCATCCGAGATATTTTCATTTTGAGGCTTAGGTTCGTCCAGTTTTGCGATCGGATAGTTGCTGGTAACAAAAGAAAAAATTGGACGAATTGCGGTTAGCTTCTTGGCATAGATTTTATACTTTTTGTCAACTAAAGTAAACAACTCCGAAAATTTACCTGTGCTTTCTGAAGTCCCTAGCAGCAGAAAGCCAGTTGGGTTGAGACTGTAATGAAAGATGGGCAGTATCCGTTTTTGCAACGTTTCGTCCAAGTAAATCAGTACATTGCGACAGCTAATAAAATCTAAGTTGGAAAAAGGGGGGTCACTACCCAAATCTTGGCGGGCAAACACACACAGTTCGCGGACAGCTTTGTTAATTTGATATGCACCGCCCTCAATCGCATTAAAAAATCTGCGACGACGCTCTGGTGACACTTCCACCATTTGATTTTCTACATAAATGCCGGATCTGGCTTTTTCAATTGCCATCTCGCTGATGTCTGTGGCAAAAATCTGGATCGGCGGCGGGCTTACTTTTTCCGATAAAAATTCCAGCAAGCAGATAGCGATCGAAAAGACTTCCTCGCCTGTGGAACACCCTGCCACCCAAATCCGAATTGGAAACTCTACCGACTTGGAGAGCATGATACTGGGAAAAACTTGCTCTTTCAACAGTTGAAATGCTTCGGGGTCGCGGAAAAAATAGGTGACGTGGATCAGAATTTCTTCATAGAGCGCCTTGACTTCAGCCGGATTCTGTTGCAAATACTGGGTATAATCTTCCAACTGCTCTAGTTTATACAACAGCATTCGCCGCTGAATTCGGCGAGCGAGGGTGTTGGGCTTATAGTGGCTGAAGTCAACGCCACTTGCTGATCGCAATAACGTAAAAATAATCGCCAGGGCATCTTCTTGTTCGGGCAATTTATCAACCGCGATCAGCGGCTGTGAGTCAGAAATCAAAAGATTGCGACTGAGGTTGGCTAGTTCCTCGGCAATTTTTTGAGGCGGCAGCACAAAATCGACATTCCCTGTGGCAACAGCAGTACTAGGCATACCATCGAATCTTGCCGTGTCTTCACACTGAGCAAAAGTCATGCCTCCGGCTGCCTTGATTGCCTTCAGCCCCAGTGAACCGTCTCCATCCATCCCTGATAAAACCACTGCGATCGCTTTGTGCCCTCGATTCGCTGCCAATGATGTAAAGAACGCATCAGCAGGCATATATTTCCCCTGAACCTTCTCTCGCGGCGTCAGTTGCAACACCCCACCAGACAAGATCATCTTAGTGTTAGGCGGAATAATGTAGACTTGGTTTGGTTCTACAGTCACCCCAGATTCCACTTCACTCACAGGCATTTGAGTTGCTCTCGCCAGAATCTCGCTCAACAGACTCTTGTGGTTAGGGTTTAAGTGCTGAATCAGCACAAATGCCATCCCTGTATCGGTAGACATATGCTCAAGTAACTGCGTAAATGCTTCTAATCCACCCGCAGAAGCGGCAATGCCAACGATGGGAAATAAAGCATCTGTATTATCTTGTTGATCTACGTCAAACGCTTCAGTAGCCATAGATTCAGAGACAGGTTGCTCAGAGGGCTGATCATAGGTCATAGAACGAAGTCTCGCACCGTAATGGTTTGGCAGCTAAGGTTTCTGATTTAAGTAATATTACTTGCTTTACTTGTAGTTATAAAATTTTAGAGTTTTACTATAAATTACATAAATTAAGGCTCATTCGAAGAATTAAGCTCTCAAATCACAGATAGTCCTTATTTTCGCCTTAGCATAAGCCTGATCAATATTAAATTCTTAAGCTGAGGCATTTACAAAGTGGTAAAATAATTAACTTGGAAAACACAGGTCGTTTATTTGTAAAGTATCAAGCAATTAGATAAACTAGCAAACCTTCTACAAGATAATATTATATTTTATTCCTACACCTTGTTTTTACTCTCTCAGCCCAAGTTGGGGAAATACAATAGATTAGCTGAGATATTGCCAAAGAATTCATATTTTAGCATAGACTGATTCTTATAAAGGTCTGCCCCAACTGTTGGAGACGCTACGCGAACGGGGAAGTCAAAAGTCACACATTCAAAAGTCAAAATTAAGAATCCCATAAATCAATTTAGCGCAAAGTCAGAGCGGCGGTTCCCGCCGATCTGAACTTTGCAAGAGAGGGGCTTGAGTCAAATTATGTAGTATTTCTTATACTACGTATCTCGAAATACATTTTTTTATTTTCCATAAATCAATTTAGCGCAAAGTCAGAGCGGCGGTTCCCGCCGATCTGAACTTTGTAAAAGAGGGGCTTGTACATTTTTATTTGTGGTCAAGTCGCTTCGCTCCAATTAAAAATAGTGTAAAAACTAAAGCATTGAAAAAATTGAAATAAGCATGGACAAAAATAAAGTTGCCACTCACTAAATTATTTACAAATAGCAGATAAAACAATTATTTTTAGGTTTTTAATATTTTTATAGTTAGCATTTAATAACTCCTTTTTAAAATAAAATACTTGAAAAATTTAGCACTTTTATATTTTTATTTAATATCCCTAGCAGATATACTATAAACAATTTATTTTTTAAAATCCACGTTGTTGCTAATAAATAAGAAACTAGAATAAATCCAATACCAATAATTCCGCTACTCAAAAGCAAAACTAATTGAGTTAAAACAGACTTTTTATAACTCTTACAATTAATTCTATCGTTTATCAAGTTCATTAAGAGCATTTCCAAAGTAATTATCCCCACCAATAAATAACCCATGTCATTACTTTTCAAAACTTAAACTCCTATATCTAAAATATTAATTAGAGCTAGTTAGCATGAGTGCGAATGAAGATTATTAGTAATTGCTAAAATGCCAAGTACAGCAACGAAATCATCAATAACTACGGGTTTAGCAAAGCATAAACTAAACCCAGCTAAAAGAGCATGTTCATACACATCTTCAGTTACAACGCTTGTCAGAGCGATCGCTGGTACTACTTTGCCTCGTTCTCCCAGAAGTGTTCTCACTTTGTGAATTAGAGCATAGCTATCCTCATTTGACGAGGAAATATCACTTAAGAGGACATCAGGTTGCCATTGCACAAATATTTTCAGAGCTTGCTCTCCTAAAAATGCCGCTTCCACTTTCATACCATAGGATTGCAACATCGGTGTGAACGAATTGCAGAAATTGACATCATTATCTACAAGCAGTACTCGTAACCCTTGAAGAAATGAAGGATTAGTAGTAAATCTATTATTTAAATACATCACAGTTCCAAAATTGAGATTTTTTTAAGCTTTGGAGTTTTCTTAAGCAGTACATTTATTGTGCTTGCTTGAAGTTCAATAAACGTCTTATCAGTAGGCACAAAAACGGTGAACGGGCTATTACCTTTGAAGATATCTACTCTTTTAGCAGCTTTGATTGCAGCAACTAAGATACTAAAGATATTACAGCGTATTTCAGGTAAATGAAGTACGCGGGTAGGGGCACAATATGTTGTGCTCCTACAATTATCTGTAGCTCACCAAGTTGCAATTTGCTGTATTTCATAGGCAGCATCGCCAAGCTCAACTATTTATTTGGCCTACTAAACATAATTTTTCTTAACAGTTTTTACTATAACATCCTCTTGTTAAAGCTCATGTTTGAATAAATGTTTTAATAGCGTATAAATTGTTTAATTTGTATAAATTCACCGATAAATATTATATAAAACATTTAAATTATTCCTATAGTCCTAATTACTTTCAACAATATTATGTCTAAGTAAATATAATTTTTCTACCCTTCAGTAGTAGATAAAACTATTTTTAATAATAAATATTTGGTTTATTTAAATGATCGCAGACCCTCTGATGAAATTTGCACCTGCAACTTTGCTTTCGAGGATGATATCAATTCCTCAAAAGCTGCATGTGACATATCAAAAATAGTAGCATCAGGAATATTACCGCCGGCCATGTTTACCAAGATGTCTATTTGACCCCAATACTGTAGGATAACACCTCTGGCTATTTCTAATTGGGAGCGATGATGAGCTTTCCTATGGTTACAAAAAAAACTACAGTTTTCAAGATAAACACGGTTTAAGATTAGTTTCTCAATGCTGCACTACTACCACGCTGTACTAGAAAAGGAGATAAAACGCGGTTTTCCACAGTTTTTTCTTCTAATAAATCGAGTAACATTTGCATGGCTATGCCACCAATTTCTAACATTGGCTGACTAACTGTTGTGAGTGCCGGTGTAACGTAACGGCCTAGAGCAATACCATCAAATCCGACCAAGCTTAAATTTCGCGGTACTAAAATACCTAGTTCTTGGCAAGTTAACAAAGCACCAATCGCCACCATATCGTTGTAACAAAAGATGCCTGTTACCTCAGCAGTCAATAGTTTAGATAGCATCTGTTGTCCAGTAGTAACATCACTTGTTCTTTGATCATATTCATCACTAATTGCAACCCAATCAGTATTTTGTGGTAGACCAGCTTCAGCAAGAGCCATTCGATATCCTTCTAGGCGCTGCTGGTTCGACCTGCTGCGATCGCTTACACCCAGATAACCAATAGCGGTATGTCCAAGACTTATTAGATGCTTTGTGGCTAATCTAGCACCTAAGCGATCGTCTATTGCCACTGAGTGAAATATTTCAGATTGATCTTCCGTCTGGCTATTAATCAGAACTGTTGGCACAGCAATTTGTGTTAATTGTTTGGTATGCTGTTTAGTAATTCGTGAGTCGGCTACTAATATCCCGTCCACTTGGCGGCGATGAAAACTATCAATAGCTGCTATTTCCTGCTCAAAATCTCGGTGTGAAGCACTTAACAAAACACTCAAACCTGCTGGTCTGGCTATCTTCTCGATTCCCTCTACTACCTCCGCGAAAAAGGGATCTGCGATTGAAGTTACTACTACACCAATGGTATTAGTGCGTTTATTTTGCAAGCTTTGAGCAATAGCATTCGGCACATAGTTCATCTCCTGCGCCAGTTGCTTAATTTCCTCTCGCACCTTAGGGCTAATTAGAGAGTTATCTCGCAAAGCGCGTGAAACTGTGGAATGAGAAACGCCTGCTCTACGAGCAATATCTTCAATTGAAATTCTTCGTTTATTCATTTTTTATCTGAGCTTATAATAATATATTGCACACGTGTGCAGCGTTATGTATATTATAGAAAATAATCGTTCTTTGATCAAGAAATTTTAATACAACTCAGATTTTGGATGGAAAGGAGTTAGAAGGAGCCAGCACGGTGAGCAGTGTGGTCTTCTCCCTTGGCGGCGAGTACCCAGATTTTTAAAATCATGCTACTTAAATGCTACTTAAAACGCTAGCCTAGTAGAATCACTTCCTCACTCACACTCTTTGCGTCATGTTGCCGAAACCCAAGAAATATTGGACACCCCAGCACTGGGCAAGTTGGAAGCCTTTCGGGATTGGCGAACAGTACCCCAACAACTATTGGGAGGTTTTTCGGGCAATCTGGCTGTCTCGTGACAAACTACCCTATGCGTGGAATATCCTCGATAAAGGTGTCTGCGATGGTTGCGCTCTCGGAACAACCGGGATGAAAGATTGGACTTTAGATGGCATCCATCTGTGCAATGTCCGGTTGCGGCTGTTGCGAATGAATACTATGCCAGCTTTTGACCCTATGCTAGTGGCGGATGTCTCGGAGTTAAAAAAGCAAAAAAGTGCCCAATTACGAGACTTGGGACGGCTTCCTTACCCAATGATTCGTCAACGAGGGGAAAAAGGCTTTCGCCGTGTTAGCTGGGATGAAGCTTTAGGGGTAATTAGCGATCGCATCCGCGCTACTACACCAGACCGTCTCAGTTTCTATATTACCAGTCGCGGTACTGTCAACGAAACTTATTATGCCACCCAAAAAGCTGTGCGGGCAATGGGAAGCAATAATGTTGATAACGCTGCCCGCATTTGTCATTCTCCCAGCACAGCGGGACTAAAAGCTGCTCTGGGTGCAGGGGCTACCACCTGTTCTTATAAAGACTGGATTGGTACTGATTTATTAGTCTTCATTGGCTCTAACGTTGCCAATAATCAGCCTGTTACCGTCAAATATCTCCATAACGCCAAGAAAGCTGGCACAAAAATTGTAGTTATTAATACTTATCGTGAGCCAGGAATGGAGCGCTACTGGGTGCCCTCAATTGTGGAAAGTGCCCTTTTCGGTACAAAGTTTGCCGAAGACTTCTTCTTAATTAACATGGGCGGGGATATAGCATTTTTAAATGGCACAATTAAACATATAATTGCCAACAACTGGGTAGACGAGTCATTTATTGATTTGTACACAGATGGCTTTGCGGAACTCAAAGCATCGTTAGAAAGCCAATCTTGGGAAGAATTAGAGCGGCTTTCTGGCACATCCCGCGAGGAAATGTACGCCTTTGCCAAAATGGTCAAAGAAGCGAATAAAGCCGTATTTGTCTGGAGTATGGGCATTACCCAGCATGAATGCGGTGAAGATAATGTGCGAAGTATCATCAACTTAGCCCTCACCAAAGGTTTTGTCGGTCGGGAAGGCTGCGGTTTAATGCCAATTCGCGGTCACTCTGGGGTGCAGGGTGGTGCAGAGATGGGATGTTATGCCACAGTATTTCCTGGTGGTAAACCTATCACCCCAGAAAATGCTGCCCAATTGAGTCAGCATTGGGGCTTTGAAGTGCCAGCAAGTAAAGGTTTAATTGCTCCAGAAATGATTAACGCCGCCCATCAAGGGCAATTAGATGTATTATTTTCTGTGGGCGGGAATTTCCTAGAAGTGCTGCCAGAACCGGATTATGTGGAAGCGGCGCTGAAGCAAATACCGTTGCGGGTACATATGGATATTATTCTCTCCAGCCAAATGTTAGTGGAACCTGCTGATACTGTGGTGCTTTTACCTGCGACGACTCGCTACGAAATACCAGGGGGAGTAACAGAAACTAACACCGAACGCCGGGTAATTTTCAGTCCAGAAATTCCGGGGCCGCGCATTGGGGAAACGCGTCCAGAGTGGGAAGTGTTTTTAGAATTGGCAAGGCGGGTAAAGCCAGATTTAGCAGATAAGCTGGCTTTTGCTGACACAGCTGCTATCCGTCAAGAAATAGCTCAAGTTGTCCCCCTATATGCCGGTATTCAACATTTACAGCAGGCTGGCGACCAGTTTCAGTATGGCGGGTCACATTTGTGCTTTGGTTGGAATTTCCCTACACCAGATGGGAAGGCACACTTTGGGGTATTATTGCCACGCCAAAGAGAATTACCAGAAGGTTATTTCCTAGTAGCAACGCGTCGAGGCAAACAATTTAATAGTATGGTGCAGGAACGCAAAGATGCAATTACTGGGGCAATGCGAGAGGCGGTGCTAATGAGTGCTGCTGATGCGGCCCAGTTGGGTTTAAAAGAGAGCGATCGCGTCATTCTTAAGAATGATTTAGGCGAGTTGTTCTGTCAAGTCTATATTGCGCCAATTCAGTCAGGAAACTTGCAAGTACATTGGCCAGAAGGGAATGTGCTACTAGATAAAAGTAAGCGATCGCTTGAAGGAGTTCCTGATTATAATGCGATCGTGCAGTTAGAAAAAATCTGAATCAAGTCTCATTTTCTCAGTTTTAACAAAATTACTTGCATTAAGACTACCGCAAAGATGAGCATCTCTGCGGTAGTTCTAAGTTAACAACTATTAAAGTAGAACAAAAACAGCCAGATTTAGCTTAATTTGTTACTTTCAGTTATCCTCAATTCTAGAAAGCTGTTGAAAGTTCCTGGACTTGACTAACCCATTCCTTGCACCACAGTCAGCATGAAATTAATCCGCTGCTCAAACTCTAGCTTCTTGATTGATGCGACAAATTCATCCGTTTCACCAGGTAGTTGATAGTCGGATGGAACTTGAATGATGGTTCCATTGTCCATACCTTGTGCTAGCAGCAACCAAACGTCTAATCTTGAATTGGCACTTAGAGCATTATAGGCTTGGCTGATCTCGTTAGCTGCACCATTAATAATGTCGCGTTGCCCTTGCAGTTGCTCTTCTTTAGACAAGTCCAGAAATTTGTCAAACACTGCTTTAGCGGGAACTTCTATCCTTTCAGGAGGTGCAGGCTGTAGCTGCTCTTTAAGATCCAAATAACCGAACCAAAGTAGGGCTAGCTGAGTGTCTACATCAAACTGTTTAAAACTTTCTAAAGCCGGTTTTGTTGCTTCATCAGCTGTGTAAGTCATAATAAACTCCAACTAAATTAAGACTATTTTGAATTTCCTGAGTTATTTACTGAAAAAACTTGCTTTCAGTACTTTCATATAACTTAACAAACGAATGAAGATGGATAATCCTACTTAGGGTATGAATAGGATTCACTACATAAGACAGATAGAGATAACTCAAATTGCTAGTTACAAAAATGCCTGCCTCAATGTATAGAAAAGCAAAGTAAAAGCTAATACTTTGCAATAGTTTTCATGTATTTAAACCACATCTGTCTAGGGACACAGCATTACTGTGCGCGTAGGGCGTAGTCTATTTACCTAAAAATAGCTGTAAGTAACGTAATGTTTGTGACTGTGAGGGTTTTAGTTATATTCAGATATGACCCTAATGTGATAAACTACTCTTCAAATTAAAAAATAGCAGTGATAATACTTAAAAATAAAAAGTGAGCGATCGCTTGCAGGTGTCCCTGATTATAATGCGATGTGCCTTTGGAAAAACTGTCAATAGTGTGTCTGTGCAGGGAAAATTTTTCATCTCTTTTAGCTGATCGCTTGAAGGAGTTGCTGATTATAATGCGATCGTGCGTCTGGAAAAACAAACCTAGATATTAAAACTTAAACTACTGCTACGGTAAGTTTATATCATCCATATCACCCTAAAACTTGCAGCCATGTCCGCCGCCAAAGATTTTGAATTCCCAAATGATGTAATATTTCCTCTAGGGGATTTATATAGTGACGAACCACCTTTGGAAAGTGAATTACATCTACGCCAAATAATTCTGCTATTACAATCTTTGGAATTGTGGTGGCGAAACCGCAATGACTTTTACGTTGCTGGTAATCTCACAATTTACTACAGTCAACGCCAGCGGAGGTCAGAAGAATTCCGGGGGCCAGATTTTTTTGTAGTGCTGGGATGTGAACGCAAAGTTCGTAAAAGTTGGGTTGTTTGGGAAGAAGACGGGAAATATCCCAACATAATTGTAGAGTTTCTCTCGGATTCTACAGCGGCAACTGACAAGGGTTTGAAAAAACAAATTTTTCAAGATATCTTTCGCACACCAGAATATTTTTGGTTCGATCCCAATAATTTAGAATTTGCTGGCTTTATCTTGATTGGCGGTACTTATGAACCGATAGAACCTAATCCTCAAGGATGGCTGTGGAGTCAGCAGTTAAATTTGTACTTGGGTGTTTATGAACATAAATTGCGCTATTTCACTGCGGAAGGAAATCTAATTCCCACACCTGAAGAAGTCGCCGAACAAGAAAAACAACGCGCCGAACAAGAAAAACAACGCGCCGAACAAGAAAAACAACGCGCCGAACAAGAAAAACAACGCGCTGAACAAGAAAAACAACGTGCTGAACGCCTAGCAGCCAAATTGCGAGAACTGAACATTGACCCAGAAAATTTATAATGCCAGCCCTACAAGCATAATTACAAATTAAGTAAGTCGGTGCAATAAAACCAAACTGTGTGAAGAAAAGTAAATAAGGCTCAAACTCTTTCTTCTCCTACTCCCTGCTCCCTATCCCCGTCTTATCCCAACAATAATTATTTACGCCGACCTACTCAGAATCGTTTATTCTCGACAACCTCTAGACCTGTCCTAGCTACTGATTTAATATCAACATTCTGATTGTTTAGCAGCACTATTATGGTGGTATTTTGATTAGGGAGATATGCAAGCAATGTTACAAAGCCATAAGCTGTACCACTATGCCCAATTGCTTTTGCCAGAGGAGATGAAAACCGTTCTAGACCCAACCCATAGCTATAGCCTTCGCCAGTATCTTTAAATTTCAGCATTTCTTTCATCATCTTCGAGGAAAGTAAGGTTTTTTTGACAAATAACGCTTTAGCGAACTTGGCTAAATCCTCTGCCGTTGAAACCAATCCACCATCTCCTAAACCATTGCCATCATTGACTTTGGCGTAGCTATCTAGCTTACCATCCTTATTGCGATCGCCATAACCTGTAGCTACTTCTCCGATTGTCGGTTCGCGCAATTCCGTGAAGGTATGTTTCAATCCTAATGGTTTTAAAATCTGACTGCGGATTGCTTGTGCAAGAGTTCCCTTAGTTATATTTTCAACGATCAGTTCCAAAAGAATATAGTTACAATCAGTATAAATAAATTTTTCCCCGGGATTTGCCTGCGGTCGTTCTTGGTACATATATTGAATAGCTTCTCTAGCTGTCCAAGGCTGTGAGCGACTTCTTTTCGCAGTAGCTTGAATAAACTTTTTTGTGTCTAGGTATTCAGCAACACCACTGGTGTGGTTGAGCAGTTGACGAACTGTAATTTTGTCGCTGTTGATAATATGAGGAGTGATGTCTCTTGGTAGGTAGGTTGCGATCGCCCGATTTAATTGTACCTTCCCTTGCTCTACTAATTTCAGCACAACCACTGCCAGAAAAGTTTTACTCATACTGGCAATGGCAAAACCATCTGTGGGTTTCATCCGGGTTTTAGTTGACAAGTTATTGACACCAGATGCTCCCAACCAAGAACCTTTAGGTGTACTAATATACATTACTGCACCGGGAATTTTCTGTTCTACAACTATCTCATTTAAAAGTGTCTGTAGTTGAGAGCTTTTTCCTACAGTGGAGGTAGATATGACATGTTTAGCAAGAGATTTTCCAACTACTCTCTGATTAATGTTATTCCCTACTAGGTATCCTGCAAAACTAAGGGAAATTACAAAGACTATTGCAAATAAAATTTTGCTGAAAGCCAAAAATTTTAGGTTCATTTTACTTCCTAAACAGAAACCTAGCTGATCTAGTACAACACGGCGGAAATAGCGCAAAGTCGAGCCAGCGCTGTAGACGGGTTTCCCGTCGCAGGCGACTGGCGTTGAGCGGCGGTTCCCGCCGTTGGCGCAGCCCGCCGCAGGCATCAGAACTTTGCAAGACGAGCAACCATTTAAAAACCCTAAAAAGCTCATTCCGTAATACTTTTGACTTTTGACTTTTGACTTTTGACTTCCGCCTTGCGGTACTAGCTCAACGGCACAAAGTAGTTGATGAGCATCAACCTGACATCTGATATACAAATAGCATTACTCTGTTTCTAGATTAGTATCAAAATTTCAATTCACCAACTCTGATAAATATGACGTCAACTAAAAGCAAAACTAAAGCCACTGTTTGGGTGATGGAAAAAGGTCAAGTACGGTCTCGTTTAGATCATCTTACTACTGAGGAACCTTTAGAAATTCGTCTTGCCCCTTTCCAGAAGACAGTAGCTGTAACCATGCGGACACCAGGGGCAGATTTTGAACTAGCTGCTGGTTTTCTCTACAGTGAAGGAGTTGTTAGCCGCAGGGAAGATATCCGACGAATTAGCTACTGCGTAGATGAATTGGTAGATGGTGAGCAGCGGCATAACATCGTAAATGTAGAATTGCGGGATGGTTTGATTCCAGATTTACAGCCTTTGGAGCGTCATTTCTACACTAGTAGCGCCTGTGGGGTGTGTGGTAAAGCTAGCCTTGAGGCTTTGCGTCTGCGCGGATGTCCAGTGATTCCTCCTGGGCCAACGGTAACACCTGAAATCATCTACAGCCTACCAGACAAGCTCCGGGCTGCTCAAGGTATCTTCACTGCTACAGGGGGTTTACACGCTGCGGCTACCTTCGATTTTCAAGGACAATTATTAAACCTGCGGGAGGATGTTGGGCGACACAATGCTTTGGATAAATTGATCGGTACAGCTTTGCTCAGTGACGATTTGCCTTTAAATAATTGTATTGTCCTGGTCAGCGGCCGCTCTAGTTTTGAGATTTTGCAAAAGTCTACAACTGCTGGAGTTCCCATTGTCTGTTCTGTTTCCGCTCCCAGTAGTTTAGCGGTGTCTGTCGCCAAAGAATTCGGGATTACCTTAATTGGATTCCTGCGCGGAGAACGGTTCAATATTTATACTGGTTTACAAAGAATAAACGCTGCACAGGAACACAGATTTAATAAAGAGCAAATTTCGTAGGGTGTGTTACTCCAGAGAGTACGACAGCGAAAGTATTGGGATGGTGCGTTATAGACGCTTCATGTTCTCGATTATTTATACACAGGGTAGTATCATGAATTCACCAAAAGATAACAGCCAATTTGAACGACACAGGCCAATTTATCTAGAGATAAACTTTCAGATTATTTGTGCAGTTGTACTAATTGCTGTTATCGGAGTTTCTAGCGTAACTCCGGCTTTTCCAAAGTTAGCAAAAGACTTAAATATCAACCCGAAAAATTTGGGTTTATTGATTACAGTATTTACATTACCATCTCTGATTTTAGGGCCGATTATTGGTGTCCTTGCCGATAGATGGGGTAGAAAGATGATTATTGTTCCTTCACTGGTTTTATTTGGCATAGCTGGTACAGCTTGCGCCTTCGCTCGTGATTTTAATTTATTGCTATGGTTGCGTTTGCTGCAAGGAATTGGTGCTGCTTCTTTGCTTTCTCTCAGTATCACCTTAATCGGCGATTTCTACACAGGAGACAGACGTAGTACCGCAATGGGTTACAATGCCAGTATCAGCAGCGTTGGTACATCAAGTTATCCAATAATAGGTGGCGCATTAGCAACAATGGGCTGGTATTATCCCTTCATGCTACCCATCTTAGCGATTCCTCTTGGGTTTT
The DNA here is from genome assembly GCF_036917195.1 of Nostoc sp. GTDB lineage: Bacteria > Cyanobacteriota > Cyanobacteriia > Cyanobacteriales > Nostocaceae > Nostoc. Next base: position 2,076 of record NZ_JBALDG010000082.1, on the reverse strand, counting down.
TGGTATTATTTGCACTGAAAAATCCAGAACCAAAAGGCGATCGCAACTTCAAAGAGTATTTGAGCAATGCAGTAAAAGTTCTGAAAAATCGTCGGCTATTTGGACTTTTTATTGCCAGTGCTGCTAACTTCGTTTTCCTTTATGGCGCTTACGTTACTTATTTACCCCAGCTAATTAACGATACCTTCAAAGCGCCGTCTACCATTATTGGATTACTACTTTCTAGTGTTTCTATAGCAATTACTATTACAGCTTCCCAATTAGGTAGATTAGCTAGAAGATTTCCCGCCACAAATTTAATTAGTGCATCTTATATTTTTTATGCTTTAGCTATGTTAATAGTTCCCTCTGTGTCAAATATTTGGTTATTATTAATTCCTAGTACAATTTTTGGCATTGGGCTTGGCATTGGTTTTCCTAGTATCCAAACACTGTTAGCAGATTTAGCACCAAGAGAATATTTGGCGACGATTATATCAGTAAACGGGACATTTTATGGATTAGGGCAAACATTAGGGCCATTGTTGATGGGCTATGCCTTTGGTTTTGGCGGAATTAGTAGCGTGTTTTATGCGGCGACTGGTTTTGCAGTTTTGATATTTTTTGTATTTCGCTATTGCACTTGTATGTGATTAGTTAACCCCATACATACTTAGGGGTAAACGTGCCAATTGGGGCAAATATAGGAATAAATCTGGTGAGCATTTTCCCTGAGCAGAATTTTCAATCAGGTTCAAGCATTTATGAAAATTCGTCTAAGTGGGTTGCTTGCGAGATTTCCGATGAGTGAACTAAGTTGAGAGAATTGGGTATTGATTGATCACAGCCAAATTAAGCGATCGCCCTCCTTGAGTGAGAAATAATATCAACTGTGATATTATTGCCCCAGCTAAATAAGCGATCGCTATTTGTAGGGAGGGCTTTTGAGCCAGCATTCACATTGCATGAGGTTGGGTTTGGGAGGGAAACCGGATAAGTTTCTCCTAAAAACGGAATTAGGGACATCCACAACAGTAGATGCAGATTTGCTCGAATCAGCTAACTGAAGGAAAGATAAAATAATCTTTTCCTCTAGGAAGTGAGAGTCTTCTCAATGCGACGGTCGGGGATAAGCCACATGAAGGCAACCAAAACGTACAATGCACAAGCAATCCATGAATTCACAAAAGCAAGTGGAATTGCTACAGCATAGAACACCACCGATATTTTTCCCTTGGAGTCTCCACCGACTGCGATCGCTAGAGCGGAATCCCTACCGTGGTGCAAAATGAGGGTGCGGGTAAGGATGAAGTAAGCGATCGCACTCAACAACAATACCGTACCATAAAAGGCAACTGGCATGGCGGCAAAGTTATTCTCGCCCATCCAGCCAGTGACGAAGGGGATTAGCGACAACCAAAACAGCAAATGCAGGTTAGCCCAAAGGATACGCCCATTAACCTGCCGGACTGCTTGTAGTAGATGATGGTGATTGTTCCAGTAAATACCGATATAAATAAAACTCAGTACATAGCTGAGAAATACTGGGATCAGCGGACGCAGCGCGGCTAAATCGAACCCATGCGGCACTTTGATTTCCAGCACCATAATGGTGATGATGATGGCAATCACCCCATCGCTGAATGCTTCTAACCTCCCTTTTCCCATGTCCGCACTCCTTTTCTGTTTACTCGAGAGTAAGTTGTGACACTCTGAACTTTATCGTACCAAGTAGCGGCTTGGCGAACATTCTACTGCCCTATGGGAAGCGGGAGCATCCCAATTTTGCTTAATTTTCCCTCACCCCCAGCCCCTCTCCCAAACATGGGCTACGGTGTACACACAAGTATGACCAGCATAGGTTTCAATTCTAGTTGTTTCGTGGGGTGCGTTATGGAGACGCCAAAATAACAAATGCGTTCGCCAAAATAACAAATGCGCTCGCCGAAATAACAAATGAGTTCGCCGAAATAACAAATGCGTTCGCCGAAATAACAAATGCGTTCGCCGAAATAACAAATGAGTTCGCCGAAATAACAAATGCGTTCGCCGAAATAACAAATGCGTTCGCCGAAATAACAAATGCGTTCGCCGAAA
>NZ_JBALDG010000081.1:0-74718 GCF_036917195.1 Nostoc sp. | reverse complement strand
GGTCGTTTCTTTCATCAGGCTTTTATAACGTAAAAGCTAATCTAGTTAAGCATTATACCTTTTTTTGTCTTTTACTTTTGTTTAAGTCCCGCTAATTGTGTTCGCCTAATTTGAGTCAGTTTGAGGATTACTATACTTGTTTGTTAATTGAGATTTTTTATATTTAATTTTTGGAAGTAGTTACGTTTTTAATATCACTAATCAATTCATCAATCCTTGATTTTGTTGTGTTCCAAGAACACATAAAACGTACTCCTCCCACACCAATAAATGTATAAAACTGCCAGTTCTTTGCTTTTAAAGCGTGAATGACTTGTTCAGGTAATTTAACAAACACTGCGTTGGCTTCTCTAGGAAACATCAAGTCAACACCTTCTATGTTTAATAGTTGATTTTCTAAGTAATCAGCACATTGATTGGCATGTCTGGCATTTTTTAGCCAAGCACCAGTTTCTAATAAACCCAACCAGGGAGCAGAGATAAACCGCATTTTTGAGGCTAGCTGACCTGCTTGTTTGCATCGGTAATCAAAATCCTCTGCTAGCTCTTTGTTGAAGAAAAGAATGGCTTCACCCAATGCCATTCCATTCTTTGTACCACAAAAGCACAACACATCGACTCCAGTTTTCCAAGTAATTTCACCAGGGCTTTTATTCATCGCAGCAACTGCATTTGCAAAACGAGCGCCATCCATATGAATCTTTAAATTATACTTTTTTGCAACTTCTTTAATTTTCAAAAGTTCTTCAATAGAATATAAAGTTCCTAATTCAGTTGATTGTGTGATGCTAATAACTTTAGGTTTAGGATAATGAATGTCAGTACGTTTAGTAACAATAGCCTCTATCGCCTCTGATGTTAACTTGCCATTTTTACCTTGAGCAAGTAACAGTTTAGAGCCATTAGATGCAAATTCCGGTGCGCCACATTCATCTGTTTCTATGTGAGATGTTTCATGACAAATGACGCTGTGATATGACTGACAAAGGGCAGCTAAAGATAAAGAATTTGCAGCAGTACCATTAAAAGTAAAAAATACTTCACAATCAATTTCAAAGAGTTCTCGAAAATAGTCTGTGGCTTTTTGAGTCCATTCATCATTTCCATAAGCTGGAACACTACCTTGATTTGCCCTAATCATATATTCCAGCGCTTCTGGACAAATACCAGAAGAATTATCACTTGCAAACTGCTCTAAGTTGCTACTCATAATCTCAATTTTGATTTTTATCAATAATTGTTACAATTTTAGTGAAAAATTTTGACATCTGCCAACTCCAAGATTGACGGGGATGCTATTAACCTCTTAAATTCTCTAATAACTCTGGTAATTATAAGAACTTGGAATAAGTAAGTAGACACAATTAAATGTAAGATGTCATTGCGAGCGGAACGAAGTAAAGCGTAGCAATCTCAGTCTTTGCGATTGCAATTATACTAGACGCTACCGCGAACACTTCGTACCCTACGAGAAGGCTGCGTCAACGCAATGACGAACTATCTTATATTTATTTATATCCATCTACTTAGTAGTAAACTAAATGTTATAGCCCTACTTAATCATTCGTGAACAAGAATGTTTCTAACTTATCTAAAAATTCGGCAATCTGAAACTTTTGATTTTCAAAAATAAAATATAGTTGCTATATCTTGCATCAACCTGTTAATTAGTTTTTGTTGTCGTAGCTTTTCTCTAAGTAGTTATAGTACAATACAGTTCAGTTAAGGATAAATTGTAGATTGGGTTGAACGTAGACGCCGGAGGCAGCTTAAGGCAGTGTAGTGAAACCCAATAAATGCCTGTCTAGGTTGGGTTTCGTTCCTCAAACGCCACTAGCTTCTCCCTACAGCCCTTCTCCAAAAAGAGACGCTCTTGCGTTCGGGCATCCTACGGCAGGCGCTAGCCTCTGGCAATGTGAGAAGAGGAGCCACTCCCTCAGAGGGGTTTCCCCAAGTAGAGGAGCCAGCCGTGTCGGCGGGTCTGGCGACTTGAGCAGAACTTGGGAAAAGTGGGTATTACTTTGCTTTCCCCCTCTGCGTTCTAATATGACTGACTCTCGTAGTCAATCTTCAGTTCGATTAATGCAACGTTTTCGTCGCCTTATTGAAACAGTAATTGGTCAACTGGTTGAGAGATTTCATATAGAGAAGATTCGAGCCAGAGATATGTGGCATCTTACTAGTCGTCTCAATCGCAAGATTTTAGCTCATACTGTCTGTTTCTGGCTTAATCGCCACAATTGTGATCCTCTTCAGTTCGATGAACTTGTTACGGAATATTAAGTCGCACATCGCGTGATTTAGGATTGCTATATATGAATTTGCTGATGTCTACAGAAGACTAGAGTCATAGTTTCCCTTTACTGAGACATTAAATTACTACGGTGTCTTCGTCAGCTTTGTGTTCAGGGGATTCTAGGACTTAAACATCGCAAATCACTAAATATTATGCTAAAAAAATAAAGTTTGCTAATTAGAATGCTAATCATATACTTATAATGTACCATACAATGCTCTACCAATAACTATGACATCACTAATTGGGCATATTTGTCCTTTGTTAGTTGTCATCAGTCATTTGGATATTTTGTACTGACTAATGACTCTCCGTGTAATGCTCCTTCTGGTGCGTCCGCTACGCGTAGCAAGATTCCCATAGGGGTACGTCGCTAACGCCCTTCTCTTGACGGAGAGGCTCTTGCGTTCGGGTGACGCTGGTGACGCTCAATGACTCGCTCTAAGCGAACGCAAGAGCCTCTCCAAGAGTTGAGAAGACAGCCAGTTCCCTACAGTGGGCAAAAACCTGCCTACTGTAGGGAACAACAGCAAAGTTGAACAGGACTGGACTCACCAGTTGCTCATCAGGGAAACCACGCCAGTTGCTTCTTTGGCGCTAGCCCCTCCTTTGGGGAGAAGGGAAGACGCTACCCGTAGCTTGCTTCCTTATAGGGGTACAAATTGGGGAACCCACCCAAGCCACTGGCTCACCAATGACCAATGACTAATAACTAATGACTGAACCTGAACCATTGATTGAACTGAAAGGTGTTTCTAAGTCCTTTGGTAGCCATAAAGTTCTAGATAATGTAGACTTGACCATTTACCGGGGAGAAGCACTGGGGATTATTGGTCCATCAGGGACTGGTAAATCAACAATTTTACGGGTAATGGCGGGGTTACTTATTCCCGATGAAGGAGAAATTTATGTGCAAGGAGTGCGGCGAGACGGTTTGATTGAGGATGGTGGCCAGCAGGTTGGCATTAGCATGGTGTTTCAGCAGGCGGCGCTATTTGATTCGCTGACGGTGGAAGAGAATGTGGGATTTTTACTTTATCAAAATTCAAAGCTGGCGCGATCGCGCATTCGAGATTTGGTACAAGAAAAATTGGAGATGGTAGGTTTGCCAGAAATAAGCAATCTCTACCCATCCGAACTTTCCGGGGGAATGCGAAAACGGGTAAGTTTTGCCCGTGCGATTATGTCTAACCCCGATAATCCCTCAGAAGGTCCAGAAATTCTACTGTACGACGAACCAACAGCCGGACTTGATCCCATTGCCTCAACAGTAATCGAAGATTTAATCCGCTATTTGCAATGTTTACATGGAGTTTGTAGTACCTATGCCGTTGTTACCCACCAACACAGCACTATCCGCCATACAGCTGATAGACTTATATTTTTCTATGAAGGTAAAGTGCAGTGGCAGGGTACAGTTAGTGAAATATATAACACAGAAAATCCGTTGATCAAACAATTTATCAGTGGAAGTGTGCAAGGGCCGATTCAAGTCGTCGGCTAGAAACTTAAAAGTGAAGAGTTAGGAGTAGAGACGCGATTAATCGCGTCTGTACAGGAGTTATGAGTTAAATTCAACTTATAACTCCTCACTCCTAATTGGTTGTTGGTGGAGACAAAAAAATGCGAGGACTTATGACAAGCGGCTTCGCGTCTGGGCGAACATTTAGAGAAGGCTCTGTGGGGTTGTTACTCCTGCTAGGACTGGGAGTATTTGGGTTACTCTTTTTGTGGTTAAATAGATTCACTGCTCCTAACCATTCATACAAAGCTATTGTGGAATTTGCTAACGCTGGCGGAATGCAAAAGGGATCACCAGTTCGCTATCGTGGCTTTAAGGTGGGAACTATTTCTCAGGTTCGACCAGGGCCAAATGCCATTGATGTAGAGATTGAAGTTGTCCAAGCTGACCTAATTATCCCCCGGAATGTAGTGGTGGAAGCTAATCAAAGCGGATTAATTAGCGAAAGTATTATCGACATCACACCAAAAGCAACGTTACCTGCTGGGGTTGTGCTTGCTAAACCCCTAGATAAAAATTGTGATAACAGCCTCATAGTCTGTAATGGCTCTCGATTAAAAGGTCAGGTTGGCATCAGTGTTGATGACCTAATTCGCAGTTCAACTGAGCTAGCTGCTGCATACAATGACCCAAAATTTTATAGAAATGTCAATAGGGTTCTAGAAACTACCACAGGCGCAGCATCCAGTTTTACTCAGCTAAGTCAGGATTTACAAGGTTTGACCAAAAACTTGCGACAACAACTAAATACATTTTCAGCCACTGCTAATTCAGTGCAACGAGCGACAAACCAACTTAATGCATCCGCGAATCAAACACTAAATAAATTTGATACCACTGCAACTCAAGCAAGTCGTTTGCTGAACAACCTGGATAATCTGTTGACGACAAATCGTTCTTCGCTGGTTGGTGCATTGAACAATATCACCGAAACCAGCAACCAACTGCGTGTTACAGTCAGTAGCTTATCACCAGCTGTGAATCGATTGACTCAAGGACAATTACTCAACAATTTAGAAACTCTTTCAGCAAATGCAGCACAAGCCTCAGCTAATTTACGCGATGCTTCTAAAACCTTAAATGATCCAAAGAATGTGGTACTGCTGCAACAAACTTTAGATTCAGCACGAGTAACGTTTGAAAATAGCCAAAAAATTACATCTGACTTGGATGAATTGACAGGTGATCCTAGTTTCCGAAAAAATTTGCGGCAATTGGTGAATGGTCTAAGTGGTTTAGTATCTTCTACACAACAGATGCAGCAACAAGTGCAAGTTGCTACGACTCTAGATTCGGTAAAAGCTGCTGTGAGTAAACCAAAGAATCTAATTCCTACCCCAGTACCAACTCAACAGGCGATGTCTAATGATAAGTCCTTGCCCGTCTACGTAATTAATCCCTTACCTGCTAATTTTGTCAGTACCGACACCAACCTTGAACCAACCCCCAGTCCGTCTATCTCTAACTCATCCCAAGAAGACCTATTGAAGCAGCTGCGGGAGTATGGTAAGCAACGGGAGCAACTGGAGACGGGAAAATAGGCAATATAGCTTGAGAATTTTTAGTTAGATATTTTACTCTAAGGTGAGTGTGTTGAAGCTCATCGACACCACTCCCCAGAACTTTGAAAATCGCATAATTCTGTTGACTGGTGTCGATTGTTTGCACAGTAAGGGTTTCAGGCTGTAAAAAGCATCGCTTATTGAGAATTAATTGCTAGCTATTGACACTTTGAAAAGTGGTGTCGATTTAGGGGTTTCAAACCCTTGCTCAGTAAAGTTTCCAGAAGGTAACCATTTACATAACCACTTCCCCTAACGGGGATGGAAACATTTCTTCGCCTTTAACCTTTAATTCAAGCAGGTGACTTTAGATAACCACTTCCCCTAACGGGCATGAAACCAGAAACAACAGCAACGAGGATAAGGAAAACTTCAATTTTGACTTTACATAACCCTAAACGATTAACTCACCCACCACAAGACCAGCAATTACCAAGCGCCATACTTGGGCAAAGTCTGTATCGATGTCTGGATCACTCCATTCAGACGCGTGAGCTGGATGATGAAACTGAACCATCGCTTGAAAGACTGCCTTCGCCGCTACCTGCGGATCTGTTACCTTAAACTCGTTACTGGAAATACCGCTCTCGACGATCGCAGTGACTTGCTTTACCAGTTCATCAATGTGAGCTTGAACCACCCCTCGCGCCTCTTGAGCGATCGCAGAATAGGTTGCAAACAACTCTGGCTCATCCAGGACTTTTTGACGTTTCAGAGTTATGAGTTGCTCAAACCATCGGTGCAACCGTTCAACGGCGGAACCCTGCTCTTGGGCGATCGCTGCTAGCGGTGTGGAAACCCGATGCAGCCACCGTTGTGCTACTGCATCGCGCAGGGCAGCCTTACTGGGAAAATGCCGATAAATCGTGCCGTGGCTCACTTCTAAAAAGCGAGCCACATCCACGACTGTTGCCTTTGCCAGACCGTAACGACGCAAAACCTCTTCCGCCGCGTCAAGAATCCGCTCCGGTGTCAAAGCTGAATCATTCATGCTAGGGATATTTTATCTCTTCTCACTATCCAGCATGAATCATTCATGCTAAGGATATTTTATCTTTTTTCACTATCCAGCATCGCCATTTGTTCTGGAGCATAGCGATCGCCAGCTACGGCATCCAGTGGCACTGCTGCCTCAATCTGGGCGAGATCATCCTCGCCTAAGTGCAGATCCAGCGCCCCCAACGCTTCATTCAGGCGATCACGACTCCGTGCCCCAATCAGCGGCACAATATCGTTCCCCCGCGACAGTACCCAAGCAATTGCCACTTGAGCAACTGTCGCACTCTGTTCTTGGGCAATCAGGCGAAGGGCTTCGACTAGCAACAAATTGTGATCCAGATTTTCTCCTGAGAAGCGGGGCAGATTTCCTCGAAAGTCTTGCGCTTGCTCAGAGCGTTCTTTCGACCAGTGACCGCTCAACAACCCCCGTGAGAGGACTCCATAAGCGGTGACAGCAATGCCCAATTCACGCACAGTCGGGAGGATGTCATCCTCAATGCCACGAGTCAGGAGCGAATATTCGATCTGAAGCCAGGCGATCGGATGAATCGCATGAGCACGTCGAATTGTCTCTGCACCCACTTCAGATAAACCAATCTGGCGAACATATCCAGCTTTCACCATTTCGCTAATCGCCCCAACGGTGTCTTCAATGGGCACCCTCGGATCGAGCCGGGCTGGCTGGTAAAGGTCTATGTAATCGGTTCCCAGTCGTTTCAATGTATAGGCAAGTGAAGTTTTCACGGCTTCAGGACGACCATCGAAGCCAATAAAGTTGCCGTCAGGAGACCGCAGCGCACCGAATTTAACAGCAATGAAGACATCTTCCCGCCGCCGTCCTGCTAGGGCTTCGTGTAGCAGCAGTTCATTGTGCCCCATGCCGTAAAAGTCGCCTGTATCCAGTAAGGTAATGCCTGCATCAAGCGCTGCATGAATTGTTGCAATACCTTCTTTGCGATCGGCTAGGCCATAAACATCAGACATGCCCATACAGCCAAGCCCAACTGCCGATATTGTTTGACCGTTTTTTCCAAGTTGACGCGACAACATAGCAACCTCTCCACTGTGGTGATAAAACTATGATACTCAAGCAAATGACAAAAATCAATATCTGTCATTCAATATTTGTTTAAATCGTCTAACACCGTGAGCATCTGTTGAAGCAAGCCTGCAATTTGACTATTTGTTGGATCTACTTATCAGCCTAAAATCTTCGTGAGGAGTAATGCAGGTTAAACACGAACATGACAGAAGAATTTAATATACAGGGTACAGAAAATCTAGTTGCGATCGCTAACCAATTTGCCCAATGGGGGAAGGTTACAGACGTTAAAGCATTTGGAAGTGGTAATATAAATGACACATTTTTGGTAACTCTAGATTCCTCAGAAGAACAACATTTTGTCCTGCAACGCATCAACACACAGGTGTTTTGTCAGCCCCAATTGATTATGGATAATATGCGTACCTTCACTGAGCATGTTTCTAAACGGTTACAGCACATACCCCTGAATCGTCGTTGGGAAGTACCACGCGTACTGTTGACCAAGGATGCTCAAGACCACTGGAGGGATGCAGATGGCTCCTTTTGGCGGGCAATCAGCTTTATTGAAGGCTCCCAGTCCTTTGATATTATGCGCGATCGCTCTCACGCGAAAGAAGTCGGTTATGCCTTGGGGATGTTCCATAATCTAATCAGCGACTTGCCACCAGAAAAACTTGCTGACACCTTAGAAGGATTCCATATTACACCGCTTTATCTCCAGGATTACGAGGAAGTGTTGGCGAAAAGTAGTGTGCGTAAATCTGCTGAAGTTAATTATTGCTTACAGTTTGTTAGCAATCGCCAAACTTTTGCACATATCCTAGAAAATGCCAAAGCTGAAGGCAAGCTACCTCTGCGTCTGATGCATGGAGATCCAAAAATCAATAATGTCATGTTTGACACTGCTACCCAGCAAGCCGTCAGCGTCATAGACCTCGATACTGTTAAACCCGGTCTGGTACATTACGATATTGGTGATTGCCTGCGATCGGGTTGCAATCCTGTTGGAGAAGAAACCGAGAATTGGGAAAGTATTTATTTCGATACCGATTTGTGTCAGGGAATCCTTAAAGGTTATCTCTCGGTGGCGAAGGCATTTCTTACTGAGAATGATTATGCCTATATTTACGATGCAATTCGTCTTATCGCCTTTGAACTAGGACTGAGGTTTTTTGCTGATTATTTAGCAGGGAATATCTACTTTAAAGTCAAGCACCCAGAACATAATTTAGCAAGAGCGATCGTCCAGTTTAAGCTTACCGAAAGTATTGAATCTCAAGAAACGCAAATTCGTAATATTATCAAAGACATGAAATGAGCCACCAGACATTTTCCCTGCAACCCTTTCCTTTTACAAAATCCCTGCCTAATTTGAAAATTGTAGGCAATATCGCCCGAAATTCTAATCAACTTACCATCTGCTATATGCTAGAGGGCGATTTCAAAGAAATTGCGATTGCTCCACTATCAAATACACCATCACGCAAGCATGAACTGTGGAAAGACACTTGCTTTGAGTTGTTCTTTGCCATCAAAGATTCTCAACGGTATTGGGAATTCAATCTCTCCCCCGCCGGACACTGGAATGTCTATCGCTTTGATGGATACCGTCAAGGAATGCAAGAGGAAACAGGTTTTACAATACTTCCGTTTAATGTTCAGAATCAAGCCGACGGTTTAGCACTTGCGTTAGATGTCGATTTAGGTAAAATCGTCTCAGCAGTCCAAGAAATTGAAGTTGCCATTACTACAGTTATTAAACATAGAGATGGTGAGGTGACTTACTGGGCGTTAACTCATCGAAGTGCAGAGGCTGACTTTCATTTGCGGGATAGTTTCATCGTTGAGTTGTGAGAACACGTTTTTACAGCAAACTGTGTATTTCGACAACATGTAGTTAATAAATCTAAACTTTATATGGGCTTGCATAAATTTTCAACTCACACCCGATGAATTTATGTATATTTTAAGTAAACCTACTAACAATGTACTTCTTAACTTTTTCGTTGAACTTCGATAGAGACCCAGGTATAGAAGAGGGTCGCTTGTGTTTACGTCATCTAGAAAAGGGTACGTTACAAGTTTGGGTAGCTACATCAGCTACCGCCAGAAAGCAATTTTCAGAGAGCTTTCATCAGAAAGGAAGTATGATACCACCTGAGTACAGAGTACTGGAACTAAAATTTTGGACTGTTAATACTAAACCTATCTCAATGAAAGAGAAAAAAGGTGTAGAAGGCAATTTTTACCAAATTCTTCCATCTGAAGTCAAGACTGATAAAGGAGGTGTAAGAGGTGATTTTGGTATTCATAAAGATGCGAATGTTCCTGACTTAATGGGGTGTATTGTATTGACACCCGAACGGTTTCAGGGATTTGAAAAAGAAGTCACTCAATTAGCTAAAGAGGGAAAAGATTCTATACCGCTCTTTGTCACGTACAGTTAAAACGAATATATGAGGTAATGGCATATAGATAAGCAATTATCGGTCTAGATTGCCATTGCCTCGATTCGACAGTTTTGAAAGTAAATTGCGATCGCATTTATTTAGAATCTGAACTGGTTAGTGCATTACCCATAGCTAAGATCAGCTTTTAGGTACGGTTCACTCAATATTGAGACAAGATTATACTTCACCCAAGGAGCCATAGCAAAGATTAAAGGCAATTTTAAGAGTTATACCTGTTTCAAATCGCCGCTTGAATATTTTAAAATGCGATCGCACTAGCAGGTAGATAAAATTAGGTTAAATATCTCAACCATAGCGATATTTACACATCTACACATTCATGCTTGCTACTTTATCACTTCTATATATGAACAATAATTTATGAGTAACGTTATTATAGGACAATAAATAAACTAATTTTATTTCGTTTGACAGAGTTAATTAAAATCTAAAAGAGCAAAATAGAATATATAGAGATAGCTAAAAAGCAAATTATCAAGTGTTAATTTTATCAAAAAATATATGATAATATTTTAAGTATTAAAACTCGTAAAATCAAACAATCACAACGGCTTTTGAGCAAAAGCAACTAGTAGATAGATTCATTTCGCCAGAGTTTGTCTAAGCCTTAGCTGCAATTAGTAAAGAAATGTATCACCCTATTTGTTGTTATAAGCTAATCGGTGTGGGTAAATTATCCGAATTGCTGTGGGAACACCAAGCCAAACTCAAATTACACCAGTTATATCAACAACCGCATCCACAAGGAGATGCGGTTTCAAAGGAGGGCTAAATGAACTCAAAATATAACTTTCAATACTTTCAAGGGAGTTCTCTTTCTGATCTGTTTGCTCAAGATATCACAAATGCATCTTATGGGTTTATCCTAAATTATCCTGCAACTGCCAGTTGGGCTGCTTATCCCAACCATAAAAAATATTTTATTCAAGATGGCAGTAGTGAAGCCACTAAAACTTCCTTTGACAAGATTTGCCAAAAGGAACCTTGGAAAATTCTGGCTGTATTAGGCGATCGCATTCCACCAATTGTGATTATTCCGCCGCCAAAGTCGCTGCTTGAATACTGGCAAGAGCATTTCGGCTTCAGCTACTCCAATAGGTCGATGATGGATCGCTTGACTTATTTGGATGACCTCAGCCACAGCGAATACTTTGACAAACTCATCACTCTATTTCCCTTTGATCACCTCAAAAGAGAAAAACACGCTATTGATTCAGATACCCATTACCGCTTACTCAGCAAAGTAACTTTAGCCGAATTGGGGGTGCAATGTCCAAAATATGAGAGCTACAATCTGCACACCTGTAATTTGGAAGATATTCAGTTACCACAATTTCCCTACTTAATTAAAACATCCCACGGACTCTCAGGAGAAGGCACTTATATCATCAAAAGCCTCAGCGATTTGAACTACTGCCTTGAAGAAATCAGGAATTATCTCAATATTAAGTTGCTCGATAAAATTATTGTCTCGGAGTTCGTCAAGAATCAGGTGCAGAATTACTGCGTACAGTTCTATGTCAACAAGGCGGGAGAGATAACCCTCATCGGCACTACCAGGCAACTCGTCACTCCAGAAGGCAACTATTTAGGGGGACTAATTGACTACCACAACAGTGACATGAGCAAGTTCTTTAAGATGATTGCCGCCATTGGTCAGTATGCTCATAAACAGGGTTATTTTGGCGTGATTGGCTTCGATGTGTTAGAAGATGAAGACGGACAATTTTATGTGATTGATGCCAATTTTCGAGTCAATGGATCAACTCCGTTATGCTTGCAGCGCCATACCCTACTGGGACAGGGAAAGGAAGTAGCTAAATATTCCAGTGACTACCGCATGGAAGGAACGTTGGATTCAATTTTAGTAACTTTAAAACCAGAACTAGATCGCAAAGACTTGATTATCCTATCGGCTTTAGAGAAGGTAAAATATGGAAAAATCTATACTGAAATTTATGCTATCATTACTGGAGAATCTCTCGAAGAAATCCAGTTTATCGAACATAAATTACACGATAAAGGATTACAATGGCTCAATTAATTTGACGTTTTAGAGTATATTTAAGATTGGAAAAAACTTATTTCTGAAGCTTATAGGGTTTTTCCAAAGATGGATTATTTTTGTTTGACACAATTAATATAAATTTTAAATCTAAATTTCTGATAATTTGGTTTTTAGAAGATACCCTAAAGCATTTACCACCTAGACTTCACGCCTGTAATTAAGTTTATAAAACCTCAATAAATGATAGTTGAAATACATACAGCAGATTTCAAGGAAGGTGAAGTACACAACGATTCGTCTCAAAGCTAGATATAAAGCCTGTTTTACTTCTGTAGGACTTATGCATTGACAAGAAATGCCAAATATGGAGAAGTTTAAAAACCACATTTTTCGTAAGGGCAGAGCATTGCTGTGCCCCTACAGCACGGTCTATTTCCGATCGCAGTATTAAGTAATCAAAATTTTTTATGACACAGACGGAAATCAACGATATATCGGTAGATAGCTCCTTAGTTGATCCAGAAAAAGACCTGCTAGGACATGCGAACTTTGCCAAGTATTTAGCAGACAGCATTTGCAAAATGCCTTTTCCTGAAGGTTTCGTTATTGCAGTTTATGGTTCTTGGAACTCTGGCAAATCCACATTATTAAACTTTGTAGTTCACTATCTTCAGCAAAAACCAGATGAGGAGCAACCAATAATCGTTCCTTTTAATCCTTGGTTATTGTCTGGACACGAAAATATCACAAGACGCTTTTTCGAGCAATTACAAAACGTTTTAAGCCAAGAGTCATCTGTGTCAAGAGGTTTGAAAGGGAGACTAGCTGATTTTGCCGCCATTATTTCAGACATTCCTCTACCTTATGCTCAAACTGGTAAAGCATTAGCAGCATTATTGGACGAGAAGGACAAGGAAGCTGCCCAATTAAAAGAAGAAGTAGAAGACACGCTAGTACAGCAGCAGCGGCGAATAGTCGTAACAATTGACGATATTGATCGGTTGGCTGCTGAAGATATCAAGCAGTTATTTCGTATTTTCAAAGCAATGCGGAATTTTACTAACGTTGTCTATTTAATAGTTTTTGACAAAGAAGAAATTGTCAGGAAAACAATTGCAGATCCCAAAGAAATATCAGGTGAAACATACTTAGAAAAATTTATTCAAGTTAGTTTTGAGTTACCTATTCCTGATAAAACCTCACTTCGAAGGCTACTTTTTGCAAAGCTTGATAATATATTTGCTGAAACTCCAAAACCAAAAATTAACCAAACTCGCTGGGGTGATATTTACTTTCAAGGAATAGATCGCTTTATTACTAACATCCGCAATATTGTTCGTTTTGTTAACACTTTATCAGTAACGTATCCAGCAGTAAAAGATGAAGTAAACCCAGTAGATTACATTGCTATTGAGTCTTTGCGAGTCTTTAGTCCAAAGATATATAGTATAATTCATCAAAATCCTCATATTTTTGTAGGAGAGGTAAACCCTTCAAGAGACGAACTCAACAGTCTTCTGAATACCTGGATTGCTCAACTCCCAGATGAGGACAAGCAGTCCATTAAAAATTTGCTAATGTACCTTTTTCCGAAGTTCAAATCCATTTTGGGAAATACCTATTTAGATGAAAAACAAAAGTTGGAATGGCGTGAACAACTACGTGTGTGTAGTTTAGAAATATTTCCTATTTACTTTCGTCTATCGTTATCAGCAGATGAATTATGTAATATTCAGAGAAAAACTATCCTTGGTTTGATTGGAGATGAAGACAAATTTAGAAACCATTTGATAGAACTTGCTAAACAAAAACTTCCAGGCGGTACAACACAAGCTAGGGTATTTATAGAACAGCTAGAGAATTCCATTGAACAGGAAATTCCTGGTAATTATATTCCCTCAATTGTGGAAGCTTTGTTTGATGTAAGCGAGCAACTCTCATTGTGTCAAAATGATGAATCTAATGGCATTCTTGATTTTGGAGATGAAGTTATCATCAGTCGTTTTATATTACGGCTGTTGCGTCAGCTTGACGAAACATCACGGTTTGAGTTGCTAAAAAAAGCAATTACTCAAGGTAAAGCATTAGCAATAATTAATCATGAAATTGCAACACTAAAAGATCAACAAAGTCAATATGGTGTAGATAAATTTAACTTAGAAGAAGAATGGCTGGTGAATGCACAACACCTCAAAGAACTGGAAGAAATGACTACGAAAACGCAGGTAAAAAATGAGACAAAGGGCAAGTAATCTAAGATTTTGATTTATTTATAGCCTTACTCATTTGGGGACAATCTTATACGTAGATAATAGCAAAATTAGATTAAAAATAAATTTGCTTCTTGGCAATAAAAATACTACTGCTAGATATATAAATATTCTATAACCCACGAAAGATTTAGATATCTTCAGCACTTTCTAATATCAGGGAATATACTTTAATCCCCACATTGCAGTCATGGAAGCGTATGACGTTGTAATTATTGGCGCTGGTCATAATGGCTTAGTTTGTGCAGGCTAGCTACTGAAAGCTGGTTACAGCGTCCTGTTATTAGAAGGGCGATCGCTCCCCGGTGGCGGTTCTACAACTGAAGAACTTATGCCTGATGAAGCGCCTGGTTTTAAATTTAGTCCTCGCGCGATTAACCATCTGTTTATTTTCTTAGGGCCAGTTATTCAAGAGTTGGAACTACATAAGTACGGCTTGGAATATCTTATGCGATCCGGCTGTCTTTTGCCCCCATCCTGATGGCAAGTATTTTTTAGCCCATAAATCGGTGGAAAAGACTTGTGCGGAAATTGCCCGTTATAGTCAGCGTGATGCTGAAAAATACGCTGAGATACATCCTGTGACGCTTTCAGATTCCCCAATAGACAGAGAACTGCAACCGTAATAATAATTAACATATAATAGTAGAGTTATTAAGAAATATATTTAATAGCAACTGATACTAACAAAGCGACTGAATTACCTACTGAAGCTAAAGTCTCTAACGCTGTCGAAGCCAATTCCCAATCCCTAATTTATTTTAAAAAGTAACACTTATGCAATTAAAGCCAATCAATCAGCAAGTTGTTTCGGTCGTTGGAGCCTCCAGTGGGATCGGACGGATCACAGCTCTTGAGTTTGCTAGACGAGGGGCAAAAGTGGTAGTCTCCGCTCGCAGTGAATCGAAGCTAAAGTCTTTAGTGGAGGAGATTCGCGGCTTTGGCGGCGAGGCAACTTATTGCGTAGCTGATGTGGAAGTATTTGAGCAAGTTAAGGCGCTCGCAGATAAAACTGTGGAAGTCTACGGGCGACTCGATACATGGGTACATGTCGCCGCGATCGGCATCTTTGCCACTGTTGACAATACAACACCGGAAGAGTTTAAGCATGTGATTGATGTCGATCTCCTGGGACAGGTGTATGGTGCAATGGCGGCTTTACCCCATCTGAAGCGTGAGGGACGGGGGGCACTGATCCACGTTTCTTCAATGGAAGGTAGGCGATCGCTCCCCTACCAAAGTGCTTACTCGACAGCCAAGCACGGGGTTGAGGGCTTTATCGAAGCTATGCGCGTTGAGTTGCAATATGAAAAATGGCCGATCAGCGTCACCAGTGTGAAACCAGCGGTGATCAATACCCCTTTCTGGAACAATGGTCTGACGAAATTAGGCGTAAAACCTACCGGGATACCACCTTACTACGAGCCTAAACTTGTAGCTGATGCTATCCTCTATGCAGCCGAACATCCAACTCGTGACTACTTGGTTGGGGATGTAGCGAAAATATTAGATGTGGTACAGCGCGTCTCACCATCATTAGTAGATTCACTGTTAGTTCTCGTCGGCTTAGATTCACAGCGTACTTCTGAACCGAAGTCTGAAGATGCACCAAATAATTTTTACCAACCTGTTGCTGAAGACGACAGAGTTAACGGGGATTATGGTAACTTAGTTGTACCTAGCGTTTCCGACTGGCTAGAAAAAAATCCGCTTCTCCAGTGGGGTGCGATCGCTGGTACCTTAGCATTAGCGTTCCTAGCAGTTCAAGTATTCAAAAAGGAAGGATAGATAGACCTGTCCGAAAATTTGCAATCTAGTTTTTACAAGGATTTGAGATAAATCCTTGTAAATTTTTTGGCAACATGGTGATGAGGTTTTGAGATGGTTACTAATAGTTTAGGGCAGAAAAATACATCATTATTAATGCAGGCGATCGCTATTTTTTCTGAAATTGAGTAAATCTCAGCAGTCAAATTGTCTGTTCCAGGAGCATTCCAGCCAATGAGAGACTATCAACGCACCCCACCGCCTCTGTGGATTGGGGAGGCGATCGCCTTCTATGCCTTTATTGCCATTGGCATCGCTGAAGCAGGATTGGGAGTTCTTCTGCCCTCGATTCTGTCTACCTATAACCTGACTCCAGCAACTGTTACTCTGCTGTTTGTCAGTCAAATTAGCGGCTACATTCTGGCAGCATTCACCAGCAGTCTTGTGAGTAGTCGGCTGGGATTAGCCCGAATGCTGTTGATTGCTGCGGGTGCGCTGACGATGGCACTGACGATCTATGCCATCTCACCCTTCTGGTTTCTCATGGTTGCCGCTGGATCGGGGTTGGGATTGGGCATTGGGTTGATTGATGCAGGGATTAACACCTACATTGTGCAAGATTCCCGCAGTGCCAGTCTGATTGGTTTGCTCCATGCTTTCTATGGTATTGGCGCACTTTTAGGTCCGGCGATCGCTACTACTTTGTTAGCAATTGGCATGAACTGGCGACAGGTTTATGGGGTATTAGCCGGGATTGTCAGCCTATTAATTGTGAGCGTGCTGGGCGTAATCATCTTCAAATACACACCAATGACACTACGGGTATTGCCATCGAATACAACTGCGTTAGAAAATCTGGGCAGAGCGCTCCAAACTCCGATAGTACTACTAACTGGGCTACTTTTACTGGTTTATGTTGGCACTGAAGCCTGCATCGGTAACTGGGCATATACTGTGCAATCCGTCGCTCGTCACACTCCCACGCTGATTGCTGGTTATAGCGTTAGTGCCTACTGGCTGGGATTAACATTGGGACGTTTCATCTTAGGTTATTTCTTACAATGGCTTGGGGCAGTCCGTACAATCAGTATGTCGCTTAGTCTAGTGATCATTGGATTGCTTGCTTGGTGGCAACTGCCAGATCAATGGATTAGCTTACCGTTGATTGGCTTTGGGTTGGCAGCCATCTTTCCTGCGACCATTTGGTTAATCCCTCAACGATTGCCTGACCCCCATGTTCCTGCGGCTGTTAGCATCGCCACTAGTGCCGCCAGTTTGGGTGCAGCGATCATACCCACTGGAGCAGGCTGGGTTGCAAGTTGGACAAATTTAGAAATCATCCCAATGTTGATGATGCCATTGGCACTGTTAATGGTGGGCTTACATTGCTTGCTGGTGCAACATTCGGTAAGAGTCTAGTACCGTAAGGCGGAGGGGTAAGCTTTTGGGCGGCGTTTTTGAACTCCTGCTTAACTTCTGCCAGGGCGATCGGTAGGGCGGCAGATCAAGCATTCAAAAAGGAATGATAAATAGACTTGTCCGAAAATTGGCAATCAAGTTTTTACAAGAATTTGAGAAAAATCCTTGTAGGCTTTTTGGCAACATGGTGATGAGGTTTTGAGATGGTTACTAATAGTTTAGGGCAGAAAAATACATAACTATTGATTCAGGCGATGCCCGCCGAAGAAGGCTTCGCCTACGCTATTTTTTCTCAAATTGAATCAAGCAATACTTCGGACAGTTTTTAATTGAGCCAATCGACAGATAAAGATACATTTTGCATCTCCTGAAAATCAATATTTGGTAATTGTTAAACAGCAGCCAAAACCGAACGTTAAGTTAATCGTTGCTGCCTTTCCTGATCAGAGCCTCGCTGCTGATCAGTTTTTCTTTCAAGCGTCTTCTAAAAGTCGCTTGACACTGCCTTACAGCCTTAACTTATTACTAATGCTTACGGACTGGTTCTCGACGGTAAAATGAATGCCAAGTTTCTCCTTGCGGAGGTGTATCCGAACTCAGAGTCCGCCTAAACACAAGGCGAATGCCGGGTTTCTTTTTCTCTTGATTTAGTAATTTTAGTTGGTCTTCTCTATGATTAATAACTACTTGTTTTCCAGAAAATTCTTCGTTTGGTGTCTTTTCTGAAGTAAAGTTTATCCTAATACTTTCTATATCAAATCCTATAGATTCTAATGCTTCCAATGAAGCTATAAAAACATTATTACTTTCATCTGTTATTCTATCCATTAGAGCAGGAATCGCACTTTCTGCATCTTTGCCCATACTTCCTAGAGCAAAGGCAGCATAAGCACGAATACCTGAATAAGGATCTTTTAGTCTTTCAATTAGAGCAGGAATAGCGTCTTTGGCTAGTATTCCCATTCTTCCTATTACAATAACAGCATACCAACGAACATTTCCTTCGGGGTCACTATCTTCTAGGGCACGAATAAGATTAGGAATTACTGCTTTTGCTTGTAAACCGATGTTTCCAAGTACACTAGCAGCTCGTCTTCTAATTTCGACTTTCTCTTCTTGAAGTAACTCGGCAACAGAAAGAACTGATTCTTGTCCAATTTTGTTTAATTGAGACTCTGCTAATGAATTAAGTTCTTGATTATCACTCTTAAGCATATCAATCAAATAAGGAACTATTACACTTGTCCCATCCCCTAACTCAATTAAATCGTCGATTGCTAAGTATTTATACTTATTTACTGTAGTACTACTGATTATAGATAGAAGAAATTCTACATGTTCCCTCCGTCTTACTTCATCTATATTTTTAATATCATTCAATACTTGTTCAGCAGTTTGGTAACGATTAGTTACATCCAGATTAAGAAGTTTTTTCAAGATAGACGCTGTTGATTTTTTAACTTTAATCTCTAGGTTACTCCAATACATTTCGCACCAATCATCTCCAAAGTTCCACTGTAAGTCTTCAGGTGAATCTCTGGTTAAAAGGTGAAAGCAAGTAGCACCAAGAGAATATAAATCACTTGCAGCAGATATAATACCATCAGGTGATTTATAGCCAGGTGTACCTAGTGTTGTGCTGTTATACTTCCTAGAGATTAAACTTCCGTCTGGTGGAGTACTAAGTTCTGAAATTTTCTTTGCAATCCCAAAATCAATCAACACTATTTTATGGTTGTTATCACTGCGAATGATATTATCAGGTTTAATATCACGATGAAAAATACCCTCTTTGTGTACTACTTGAAGTACTGGTAATATATCAGAAAGAAATTCTAGGACTTGCTGATCATCAAAGATTTGTTGTTCTAGCTCTTGTTTCAGAGTATTTCCGTGAATAATTTCTTGTACTATGCAGTCTTCATTCTCAAGGTAAGCTAATAAATTTGGAACTTGTTGATAGTTTTTTAAATCTAAAAGAATTCTTGCTTCCGTTTGAAACAATTCTTTTGCTTTTTGTCCTAATTCTGACTCCTCATCATAAGGTTGTATAAACTTTTTAACAAGACACTTTGTATTAAATTTCATAGAATCTTCAGCAACAAAGGTTTTGCCAAAGCCTCCTTCTTGTAATTCTTCAACAATTTTGTAGCGTCCACCAACGATATTTCCAACTTCTAGATCCATTTGATTTGGAATCAACTATAGAAATTTTATACTAAGTAAAATTTTGAGCTTTATTTATAGTTTTAATCGCATTAAAGTCAAAACTAAGTCAGTTGGTTACTAGAGGGCTTCCTGACTTAGTTTAACTTGATTATTAGATGTACTTTTATTTCTAGAGTTTCCTTTAGCAGAGCATCTGGCTAATCATGCGAAACTGTTATGTATCACAATTCTTATTCGTACCCCATATCTAGTTCTTGAGCTTGAGCAGTAAGCTCATCAAGAGCTTGCATTCGTAAAGTATCAATTTGATTTTTGTAATTGAGTAGATCCTGATAACGCACGCGTCGTCGTGTTCCTACTTTACGGTATGGCATCTCTCCAGATTCCAATAACCCTACCAAATAAGGACGAGAAACATTTAAAATATCAGCTGCTTCTTGTGTCGTGAGTTCTGCGTGTACGGGTATAAGAGTAACAGCATTACCTTTAGCCATTTGTCTCAGTATGTCAACAAGCAGATGAAAAGCCGCTGCTGGTATAGTAACCGTTTCACTTATAGCGTTATCTTCCACAACTTTGATAGTACGGTATGCATCATTATCCCGTACATAGGATGCCAAAGTTTGACTACTTTTTTTAGCTACCGTAGCATCTTCTTCTGTAGGTACACCAGTCCTACTAAATTGGTATGTACTGAGTGTCATAGATATCAGCCTCTCTTTGTCTAATATCGAATTGCACTCCACTTATCCATACGAAAATATGGATTGCAATTATCATTCATCTCATAATAGCTCTTATTCAAAATGAACGCAATGTACGAAATGAACGAAAAAAACTTTTACAGTAAATATCTCACCAAAAGTCCTTCAACCCCAGTTGAAGGACTTTTGGTGAAAGAAAAATCAATTTTTATCTTCTAATCCAGCAATAGACCAGTAAAAAGTCACTTTTCGCTGGCTGGAGGCAGTAGCAACAGGCTTGGCATCGGTGCAGGTAGGTGATGTGCCCTCAGGCGATCGCTACGTTTAAAAGTGATTTTACGCAAAGTTGTACTTAGTGACACAATTGTGCTTTCACATGGTCTGCCAATCGAATTGCCAAGGCAACAATGGTGAGCGTAGGATTAGCATAGCCTCCTGTAGGGAAAACAGAGCTACCTGCCAAGAATAAATTAGAGATGCCGTGAACTTGACAATTTGCATCTACTACTCCTTGTGTTGGGTCATGATGCATACGCGTTGTTCCCATATTGTGATGGGTACTCAGCGAAGCAACCGGACGATCTCCATCTAATTCAATCTGCAACTCACCCAGACCTGCACTAGCAAACTCTTCTGCAAATACTAGCTGCGATCGCTTCACACTGCAAATATCTATTTCGCTCCAATGATTAGTTAATTTTGCTTGAGGACAACCAAGCTTATCTAGTTGAGTACTAAGTGTCACCCGATTATCTGGATTTGGGGTTTGTTCAGTTTGGCTGAGAACTTCAAACTTTGTATATTTCTGTTCATTACCTTCATGGTCAGACCATCCACCGTGACTCAAATCAGGGAACAAATATTCTTTTTTGACATTATACTTATACCAATCAGCGACAAGATCATCAAGGTTTGTAATCACATTTTGCAAATGTTGAAGAACATTCTTAGGTAACTGCTTGTGCCGAACTGAAGAGAACAAAATTCTCGCAGAAGCCTTTGCGGCCGATCTAAACCTTTCATCTCTGGGATATAACAACGCGGTCATATTTAGTAATTTTTCGCGGCGCATAACTTCTTGCGTCAGGGCAAATTTTCCCATCACCGTGACATTATTCACCCGGCGTAAGTCATACAAAGCCATCGAATTGAAGATTTTGCGATTTTGCGGAACAAGCATACCACAACGGATGAAAGGATGATCCATAAAGAATCTACCGACTAAATCATGCTGATTGCCTAATCCATTTTTTTTAACTCGGTTTGATAGCAACAATAAACGTGCGTTTTCAATACCACCAGTGGCTAAAATAAATACTTTTGCAGCCACCCAAAATTTATTACCAGATAAACAAGCTACTTGCACACGTTTCACTGTTTGGGCTGTTTCATCTGCCTCAATTTCTACCACGTTGGCGTTGAGGAATGTGCTGATATTAGGAGATTGATTGATTTGGTGGCGATATTCATTGGTAAAAATATCACGGGGGCCAAACTGAAACATACTGGTAGTAACTCGGTCACTTGTGAAATGTGTCCGAGGAGATTGAGCATTTTCCCAAGCCTCAGCTTCATAAGCAAAAGAACCGAGTTTACAGACTGCTTGAGCACGCTCATAAAATGGATTCAGGTGAGATTTACTAAAAGGCCAGCCACTGTATGGCACCCAATCTCGTTTTTCAAAATCTATTTCGTCTAACGGCACATGTCTCAGACCAAGTTGATTTTTATTAATTTCAATATTCCAGACATTAGCTAGTCCACCAAATTGACGATGACGCATATCTTGCAGTGGTGGAAAAGGATCTCCAACAGTTTCACCCTGACCAAGAAATGCAGTCTCTTGATTAAATTCCAGATCACCGCTTTCTAGTAAGCAAACGCGAAAGTCTTGCCCAATTAATTCTCGTGCGAGTGTAATTCCGGCTGGGCCAGCACCAACGATACAAACTTCAGTATCAATAACTTCATCTATTGGCAATTTTTGGCTATCAATCAACATTAATTTAATTCCTTTTAATCTGATTTATTATTCTTAACCACAGATGCACATATATGATGTAAATCTGTGGTTTCATTTTCATAAAATTGACTTTTGCAATAAGTTGACCGTTTCATTCAGCCTATGAAACACTCGGTATCGCAGAACGAATTGCACTAATAAAGTTTTGGGCATAATTCTGCGTTGAGAAATCGAGGGCGCGTTGCCTGGCAGCTACTCCGGCACTCTGGGCAAATTCTTGCTCGTCAAGATAGCGGAGAATTGCGATCGCTAATTTATCCGCATCGCCGTAAGGTGTTAATAGTCCATTCATCCCATCGGTAATAATCTCTGTTGGCCCGCCTGCATTGCCAGCAATCACAGGTTTACCCAGCGCCATCGCCTCAATAATCACAATCCCAAATGGCTCCTTATCCGATGCATGAACGAATACATCCATTGCCTGCACCCACTCCGGGATATTACGCTGTAGCCCAGCCATAATTACTTGCTCTTTCAAGCCCAAGGCGGCAATTTCCGCTTTTAAGAAGTCCTCATAATCTGGTTCTAAATCGTGCTTACCGCCAATTACTACACAATGGGCATCAGGATACTTCTGTAAAATTCTTGGCATTGCTTGCACCAATACGTGCATTCCTTTCCATCGTTGCAATCGGCCAACAATTCCAATCAACGGCCCGTTTAAAGGTAAGCCCAGCTTCCGCCGTGCTTCTTCAGGAGAAGGCAAAGCATCAGGCTCGAATCGGTCTAGTGCGACACCAGGATAAACCAAGGGTGTTGGTCTGTGGGGCCAAATTTCTGCCTGTGCTTGCTTGCCATCTTGGGAGAGGGTGATAATTGCCTGGGCTGGGATTAAAGTAGCGATTCGCACCAACCAAGTCTTGTCACTAGGCACTTCTAGTTGATACCACACAGCAGGCAACCCCGCCAGTATTGCTGCCAAACCTCCAGATATATGCGTAATCCACATCCAATTGACAATTATATCAGCACGTTCGCGGCGGGCGATCGTAGCTATCCGCAAAACAGCGCCAATAAAACGGTGGATTTGGCGTAAACGTCCACTTTCTACAACTCGCGTATCAATACCGAGGGACTTTACTTCTTCTACCATTGGGCCATCTTGTAAAAATATTACTAGCCACTCGACACCGGCATTACGTCCCTGTTGCACTAAATCCCAAAGCATCATTTCACCACCGCCTCTTTGCTCGGCTAGTGGCATTACAATAATTGCTTTCATAATCTATAGCAGTCCTAAATCATTTGTAAAAATAAATTAACCGCAGAGGCAAGGCAGTGCGTTGGGCGGGTTCCCCGACTTGAAGCAACTGCCGCGCAGAGAACGCAGAGAGAGGAATCGGAGATTTTCACGACTCATTTAGGATTGCTATATATCAGTCCTATTTAAGTTGTAAAATTTATCAAATCCTCGACTTATTAGAGAAGTTGGGGATATTCGAGAGCATCTGAGGATTGCTATAGTACTTATGTCCTGCCATAGCCATAGCTAAAAATCCCCAAAGAATCATCCCTGCCACACTCAACATGCCGCTACCGATAACTAGCTGTGTAGCAGAACTAATACCAATGGCGCGGGCAGCACTGATAAAACTATCGAAACGACCTTCACCATAGCTGCTGACACTAATAATTAACAAGATTAATCCACCCATATAAAAGATGGCTCCAAACCAACCAAGGGTGAAAAACATATCTAAAATGCCACTATCAATCACCACTACTTCAATTTGACCGGTTTTTTCGTTAACCTTCCAGATATTTCCTAATCCGTTACCTAGACCATTAGAAAGAGCTAGACCAAGGTTTTTGTCATAAGTTCCCGATCTATCTTTAAAGCTGCCATCTTCTTGAAGATTAGAAAAAGTTTCCAAACGGGCTGCGACAACCCCAGAAATTGGCTCGATAGTTGTCAATGGCACAACACAAATTGCCATCACTAAAATTATGGTGACTAAGCGCATTTGAATCCGCGCCTTGACTGAACCCATAATCATAATTACTCCAAATAACCAGCCTCCCCAATTAGTACGAGCTTGTGTCAATAAAAAGGATAAATAACCAACAGCTGAAGCCGGAAAAATTAAATTTCCCGAACTTGTAAATAACAACAGTAAACCAGCTTGCATGACTGAACCAAAGGGACCGACTGAGTGCAATGTACTCCAGACACGCATCCCAAAAGGTACAGGATTTCCAGCACTCATGAATAGTTTTGATTCGATCAGCCAGTACCTGTCCCACTCCGGAGCTACCACAAACTGATATACGCCATAAGTTCCTAAAATCAACACACACCAGAGGAATGTTCGCTGAATGTTCTGGCGATAGCTGGGATAATCTCGCCAGTTAATAAATAAGTGAAAAGCAAAGATGATCGGACTGAGCCAATCCATCAATCCGCGTGCTACAGGGATAGGTGGATTGTAAATCAGACCGACTAGAAAGCCATAGAACACTCCGATAAAAGCTAAAACAAACGGCAAGCCCCCTTGACCAGAGGCGCGGGGAAAATGACGGAAGAATGTTGCTATAGTTATAAAAACCACTAAGTAGGGTGCTATGAGCATTTGCCGAGTAGAGTCCCAGCCCACCCGATAGTCAACTAAGCGGGTAGCTAAGGGCGTGAGAAACCAGATCCACCAGGTAAAGCTGATGTAGAGAATGGGATGCCGCAAGTATAAAAACACAGCTACTACTAAAGCTGTCACCGGATAAATTAGGCGCAATGCAGCAGTAGCACCAGCAAAATAGCAAACTACAGTCAGTAATACAAAACCTGCGATCGCCATCCAACCCTGTAGTGATCGTTCTTCGGGAGAATAGTTTTCTTGTAAAAAACTATTGAAAAGTATCTGCTTAGAATTCATTCAATTTTAGATGTAAACATAAATAAATTTGGCAGATCAACTCGTTCCCTGGCTCCAGCCTGGGAATGCAGTCACTGGAGGCTTTGCCTCTTGTACTGGCTCTCTGGAAGCAGCACTAATTACCAGGTAGAAGCTGGCAACTAGAGCTAAGAAGAAATAGAATTCATTTTGAATTACGAATTATGAATTACAAATTGTTTATATCCTTGCCAACGCCCACGCCAGGATGCAAGCAATTTTTTACCCGCCAACTGCCCTTGGCTGGGTAAAAATCTCAGCCATTGGACGAAACCTAAACTATCGCACGTACCCACGAATACTGCCCAAAACAAAAATACAATCCGGCGGATAAATGGCAGATGCTCTAGTAAAACTAAGGTTTCATTATGGACTAAATTAATAAAGGCAATTTCATTAAAGTTGTTTCGCTGATCTTCATCAAAACGTTGTGCTGGATAGTGATCTACAGCAACGTTAGGATCATAAATTATCTTCCAACCAGCCCGCTTTAATGCCAGAGTGAATGCCATTTCAAAGTGTACTTGCGCTCCTGTACCGCGCATCCGCTCGTCAAAGCGCAATTGTCCGATTGCCTCTTTACGAAAACTCATGTTTACGCCCTTGAGAACATCGACTTCACGGGGTTCTCCCACTCCCAGATGATGGTTGCCAATCACTCGCCCAAACCACTGCAACTGTCCTACTACTAAGCGGGATTCGTTTTCTAGTTTGCTGCCGTGGTGTATCCAATCACGCCCTCCTAGACCGCCGAGGCGACTATCACAGGTAAAGTAAGTGGCGATGCGCTCTAACCAATCTGGATGGGGTGCAGCATCATCATCAGTAATGGAAACAATATCGCCCTCCACTACTGCTAGTCCGGCGTTGAGGGCTGCTACTACCCCCGATTGTGTCACTTTCACAGTATGCAGTGGCAAGTTGTCCGCTTTGTATTGGGCAAGGAATTGCCAAGTTTCTACATCCGTATCGCGGACAACCACTATCACCTGATCAACGGGTTTAATTTGCTCCTGTAGCGCCAAAAGGCAGCGTGAGAGGTCTTGTGGACGGCGATAAGTCGGTATGAGAACGGTGTTCCGCATTCTTGCTTAACTCCTCGAATAGATCCACATAAGTTTGTGCCATAGTAGTCCAGCTATGTTGTTCTGCCACAGAGCGAGCAGCTTTGCCCATCTGCTGTATAAGGGCGCGATTGCTCACCAAGGACATCAACGCCACAGCCAAAGCATCAATATCATCTGAATCGGATAAGACGATGCCGCATTCTGGTGTTACTAACTCTCCGCCCCCGGTGGCTGTGGCAGTAATTACTGGCAGTCCTGAAGAAAGTGCTTCTAACAATACGAGGCTGCAAGCTTCATATCGGGAAGGAAAAACAAATAAATCTACTGCTCGCATAATTTCAGGGATATCACGGCGATATCCCGCAAAATGCACGCGTTCATTTAACCCCAAAGAGGCTGCTAACTGTGGGAAAGGGCTACCTTCGGTGTGTCCCACCACCGCCAGATGTAAATCGGGAACTTTTACCAAGGCGTGCAGTATTGTATCTAAGTTCTTTCTGGGTGTGCGGATATCTCCAGCGAACAGTGCTAGGACGACATTCTCCGGTAAACCTAACTTTTGGCGATGCCTACAACGGGCTACGCCTACGCTTTGGCCTGGGGCAAATTCTTCTAAGTCAACGCCATTGACAATTACGCGAATCCGAGAACGGGGCACACCAATGTTGACTAATTCCTGAGCTACCTTTTGTGATACAGCTACAACAACCTGCGCTTTTTGGAAAGCCTGTTTTTCCCAACGAGCATTAAAAGCCGTAAACAGCCATTGGTAAAAACCATATAAATCTCGGCGATTGCGGGAAATATGAACAGGCGATCGCAACCATGAACTGTGGACAAAATGTACAGCATTTACATCAGCCGCAGCCATATTAATTGCTCCATTGACTTTAACTAAATCAATGCTAGAGCGATTTTTACGTAACCAATCTGTACTTTTTTGGGCAAATATGAAATTACGCACAAATTCGGTGGGATAACCTTTGACTGGAATTTTAATCCAATTAACTTGGCTATTATCTTCTAATTCTGGTGCAACTTCACTAGCCAATAATGTCAGGTGATATCCACGACGAATTGCTTCATTAGCAACCTCATAGTTTACCCGCCCCTGACCATCACCTTTTTTTATTTTATGAGTAACAATACAAAGTTTCATACACTACCTTCCTGAGTAAGATAAACTCACGCAAAAGTGTAAATAAAGAGTTTAAAATAATCTTATTTTGATTCTCTCCGTGTCCTCTGCGTCTCTGTGGTTCGTTAAAAAATAAACTCCAAAATTTAGATACGATTGCTCTAGTATTTCGAGATTTTCATTAACTTACTTGCTAAAAATGGTGGAGTAAAACTAAGAGTAAGTGCTGCGATAGTTCGAGCATTAAATTTTTGTTTTTTCAATACCTGCCAAAAATAGGGACGTGCTGCTGCTATCTGTTCACTTCGTAGCAGACCAATTCCCAAAGTTGTATTAGCTTCTAACCATTTCTGGTGAAAGTACGTCCTAAATTGCTGTAGACGAGTATCTTCCATAAAGACTTGATAACAAAATATTTCGCTTTTAGCTTTGCGGATTTTTGCCTGTACATCTCGACTACCACTGAGCATGGTATCAGTTTGCTCATGGGCACGATATCGCGTCAGCCTTTCTGGATAGTAGTAAGCCCCACAACCAGATACACAACAGAGGTAAGTTAAATATAAATCCCACATGCCGCCAACTTCTGGGGGAATACTATCCCAATCCACAAAATTATTGCGAATCACACAAGCTGCCGCAGTAGGTATACTTTTATCTATTAACCCAATTTTATAGAAAGGTTGATGAATCCCTTGTGTTAACTTATCTCGCTTGTAACCACGTGTGTTTTCTTCAGTTCCAACATGATTAATTTTGCCATTAGCATCTATAATATATTGGTCGCAAAAAGCGATAATTAACTCGGAATTTGCTTCTAGTATTGGTACAAGCTTTGCTAAAAAGTCTTCATTCCAGATGTCATCATCATGGAGACTAGCAATATATTTACCTCGCGCCATCTTGAAACCATGCTGCTGATTAGCTAGCATACCGACATTTTGCTGATGTCGCCAAAATCTGATGCGTGAGTCACCAAAAGATGCGGCAATAGCTTGAGGATTTTCTGGACTACAATTATCAGAAACAATAATTTCGATATTTTGATAAGTCTGTTTAATAGCACTAGCGATCGCTTGCTTTAGATATTCTGGTCGATTATAGGTGGGGATAATAATGCTGACTAAAGGTTGTTGGTCTTCTTGATGCAATAACATATTTTTTAGCTTCATATTTATCTTTCATAAATGAAAGATGCACACTTGAATTTTTGAATAAGCTAAGGTTATTTAGCTTGAGAGATGCTATATATTTTTTCCTCTTGAGAATCAAATTCAGCTATTGTTTTTGCATAAACTTTTCGCAGATTATTTACATGAGCATCTATTGTAAATTTCTTCATCAATAAAGCATGGCCTTGTTCGCCCATGTGTCGGCTTTTTTGATAATCTGTATATAACTTATGAATGGCATCAGCTAACTTTTTTATATTATTCCCTGGAACAAGAATACCAGTTTCTCCATCTCGTAAATGTTCTGGAATACCTCCAACTGCACTACCAATTACAGGTCGATAATTAGCATAGGCTTCCAGAGTTACAAGACCGGCAGGTTCAGGCCAGACACTAGGAAAGATGACTGCAAAACACTGTTGATAAAGTTTATTTATTTTGTCAGGATCGCACCAGCCATGCCAAGTAATCCGGTTACTTAATCTGAGTGTATTTGCTAACTTTTCTAACTGTGGTCGTTCCCATCCTTCACCTGCAATATCAAGTTTAATTTGTGGATCTGTATGTATTAAAGTTTTGAGCAACCATTCCAGACCTTTATCAGAAACAATCCGTCCCACAAACAAAATTCTATGATTTTGGTGGACTTCTAAACTTAGAGGTGCAGTTGCTGTTTTTGGTACGGATATACCACAGTGTAGCGTTACAGTCTGTTCAGGGGGTACACCGTTTTGAATCAACTCTTGTCGCACATATTCGCTATTAGCAATAAAAGTAATTTTTACCTTTTTTAATACATCTAAAAAATTCTGAGTATTTTGAAGTTCTTTAACAGTTCTTAAAGGTCTACGGCTACCACATTTATCTATTAGTTTACCCCAGGTACATCCTAAGTAAGAGAAATTACGATCGCAGACTGTGTGCTGTCCTGCTAAATACTTTGTGCCACTAGGACAGTAAAATGAGTGATTATGAACGCTGAAGATGGTAGGACATTCGCCTGTAAGCTGCAAGAGTAAATCTGGACTATGGATGTGCAACAATTTAAACTGGCTTTGGTCAACATTCTTCAGCGATTTTATCACGTGTTCGCTGATATTAGGTGGTCGATGTTCAAACAGAGAAGCTAAATAAGTTTCGACACCTCCGCCCCCACCTACCTCAAAATTTGAGCATTGATAAATCAGGTCTTTGTCAAATATTTTCTGGTACATATTTTCTGTTATTGTTCAGTATATAAAACTATTTATAATAGTTTTAAAAAATTATTTTTAGAGATAATGAGCATGATAATACTATTTTGTTTGCAATGTAATCTCACTAAATTACTGATATAGATACATAGGTAGGGGCTTACGGCTGTAGGGATATACAGCCGATTTATATGTTGCAGGTATTTTGGTAATTGGATATTATTTCTAATCTGATTGCCTTACTTCATACTGCATTTGATGATACTTCCAAAGCTTGCCTTTGAGTTCCAGCAATTCTTGATACTTACCTTGTTCTACTATCCGTCCCTGTTCTAAAACTACAACTTTATCTGCTTTAGAAATAGTAGAAAGACGGTGAGCGATCGCAATTACTGTTTTCCCAACAGATAGCTTTTCTAATGAATCTTGAATTAAGCGCTCAGATACAGAATCTAAGGCGCTAGTTGCTTCATCCAAAATCAAAATTTCTGGGTTTCGCAGTAAAGCACGCGCAATAGCAACTCGCTGCCTTTGTCCTCCAGATAATCTAACACCTCTATCTCCAAGCTGGGTATTAAAACCTTCGGGCATTTCCAAAATAAATTCTAGTGCATTCGCTAGTTTGGCAGCTTCTTGAATTTCATCATTAGTGGCTTCTGGAGTACCGTAAGAAATATTCTGCCAAACATTAGTATTGAAGATAAAAGTATCCTGACTTACAACAGCTATTTTCCGACGTAGAGAGTTAATTTCAAACTGCCGGACATCAATTTCATCAATGTAAAGATATCCATCTGTAGCATTATAAAATCGGGGAATTAAATCAGCAAGGGTTGTTTTACCAGCACCAGATGCTCCGACTAATGCTGTCATTTTTCCCTTTTCAAGAGTAAGGGTAATATTATGTAGCACTAAATTCTCATCATCGTAGCCAAAATCTACAGATACTAAATCTATTGACCTCTTTAACCCTTTAAACTCAATTTTGCCATTTTGAAAGTAATATTTATCATCACTTTTCAACATATTTTTAATGTTGTCTGCCGAGCCATGTAAAGTACTAAGATATGCTCTCGTACCATTAATATCTTGAACAAACGGGATAAAGCGAAATAGCACAAAGAAAAAGGTTAGCAAAGAAGCAACTTGTAAGGTTCCATTGGTAACAAGGCTAGTAAACGCCAAAATAATCATTCCGATCAATACGGTAGTCGCTACGCCTTCAGCAATTGGCTTAACAAGTGTCCACGTGAATACAACTTTAGTTGTACTACTTATTACCTTGTCACTAGCTTTGTAGTAACGCTGACGTTCAAATTCTTGAGTACCACAGGAGTGAACAGTACGAATGCCATTAATAAATTCTATGGCTGTTGATGTAAAATTAGCGTTAGCAGTTGTCATGCCAAAACTTGATTCTCTAACTCTAGCGTTCAGATTGGACAACCCTACACCTAAAAGTGTAAATAGTAATGCTGAAATCAGCGTCAGTTGCCATGATATCAAAAACATTGATATTAAGTAAACAAAGGTTGTTAGTCCTCTAGTTACTAAAAAGGCTGTACCGCTGAAACCCTGTCTGATTTTTTCAATTTCTGTGGTAATTGTGTTAATTAGTTCACCAGAACGAGTTTTGGCAAAGTAACTTAGTGACAAGGATTGTAACTGTTCAAAAATTTGCTTCCGTAAGCGATCGGCAAGATGTAGTTGAGATAATTCAGTGTAAACTTGGGAAAAGTAATTAAAGGTTGCACGTAACCAAGTACTCAATAAAATTAACAAAGATACGCGGTACAGACGATTAATTGCCGATGTCTTCGCTCCCAAAATCCAAATATCAAACCAGTGTATTCCTGTCTGGACAGGTTGAGCGTTGGGACTAGTTAAGCTTTGCAAAAAGGAAAGTAAAAACCCAATACTCACACCTTCAAAAGTTGCTGCCAGAACTGAGAATATTAGAGCTAGAATTGCAATTTTGCGAAAGTGTTTAAATTCTCGCAATATCAAATAGTTGTCCTGCCAAAAACTGCTAGCTTTGAGCAGACTACGAAGTTGTTGAAGAAGTTGGAAATGCATGAATTTTTCTAACAATAATTTGGTATGTAATACCGATTATCTGTGAGGTTGCATAGAACAAAAGGATTTTGCCCCAAGTCTTACTAAGCCTGATTTTGTGCAGTTTCACAAAGAATTCAGGAGTTAGGAGTCAGAATTCTGACTTCTGAATTCTCAAAGTGTTTGGCTATCCAGATGTAACAAGTGGGGCTGTGCTTCTACTTCCCATGAAGCCGTAACTTCTGGTAGTTTATTTAGCTGTACTGCATCTTCTAAAGTCCAACAACGAGATCCGATCAAACTCATCTCACCCCGTAGCACGTTAAATAACTGGGGCAGATTGTCCAGACTATATTTACCCATCCAACGCCCTAGCGGTGTGATGTTGTGTGTGCAAAACCTGATTGCTTGAAAGAGTTTACCCCGTTCTCCAACACGCCACTCACGGCAAAAAAGTGATCCTGGCGAGTAAACCTGCATTAACACAATCAATCCCAACATGACTGGACTTACTAATAGCAACAACACCAAAGCAGCAATCCAATCAATTAGTCGCTGCAATTGTCTCAAGGGTTGGTTAGGCACTTTATTGCCAGCGGCTATGCTTAGGAATATTGGTTTTTTAGCTTCTTCACATGCATCTGCCCAAAACTTGAGCAAAGCCTCACCCAGCTTTGGATCTATGCTTACCAAACTTACAGGAGAATGTTGTAAGCATTCTACTAGCGATCGCTTATTATCTAATGAAGGCAGATATGGTTGTTTAATTCGTCCAGGCGGTTTCACCAACAGCTTACCCCGCCGCCACTGGAGTGTGCAGTACCCACGATTCTCTTGGTGTTCCTGGGTTACATCACATAAATTCTCTAAAGTTGGAATTATTGAAGTTGTCATATGTCTTTGGGTTTATACAGGAGTAAATTGCTGAGGCGTTATCAAAGGCTATCAATGCCAAAGACCCAAATCCGAATCTTGTTGTAAGTCCAAAAAGTTGGAGATAATTGAGGGCAAAAATATGTTATTGCTATTTGCCACTCAGCCAAGCACATATCGTGCAGAATTCTGCTGGTGTAGAGGTTTACTAATCAACGTTACTATCAATATTCATGGGCAATCGATATTTTCCGGTAACTACTGACAGTAGAGAAATGTAGAGGGAAATTACCCATGAATCTATATCTACGTTTAATTGCAATGAGGTGTTGATTGGATTGAGATATTTAACAAAACCAGTCCACTCTTGTCTTCTAGCCTTTATGAAGGTGCTTTAATCTCTAGAATATAAGACTATATAGAAATAGCGATCGCTCAAATAAATTCTTTATTTACTCTTTAAAGAGCCAGTGATTTCTCTAAAAACTCATAAAGATAGTATAAATATACTGGAATTTTCCTGATCGCATCAAAATTAAATTTTGTTCATCAAAAAGTAGGGTAGCACAGTTGTGCCACCCTACCGTGTGTTGCATTTCAACTAATTAGATCCCTGACTTCTCTAAGAAGTCGGGGATCTGGGGATCTATCGTAGCCGTACTAGCTATTTTTCCACAGCTTGTCGCAGGGCTAATTGCTGTTGTTTGATATAGGGTACGTAATTACTACTAGAGTTTGATACCCCGTTAGCTACAACCCCAATCAGATTTAACTTACTTAACATGGCTGTGGCTTGAGTAAGCTGACTTCGCGTCACAATACCAATGCTTGCCACCATGACCACGCTACGACAAGATGATGCGGTGAGCATGGCATCCACTAAACCGAGAACTGGGGGAGCATCTATGAGTACCAAATCATAGTTTTCCTCAAATGCTGCCATTAATTGCATCATCCGAGGGGAACTTAACAGATTAGCTGGGTCAGCAGGTTTGGGGCCAGCGGTCAAAATATCGATGAAGGCGGAACCTGAGTATTGAAGACTAATCTGGTTGGGTAAAGTTGCATCACTAGCCAATAGAGTTGAAAGCCCCTGTTCATTGGGAAGATTTAGTTGTTGATGCAGGCTGGGATCACGTAAGTTGGCATCAATCAGTAACACCCTTTTGTGTAAACGGGCAGCACTCATTGCCAGACCCAAGGCCAAAGCTGATTTACCCTCATCGGCTAAAGCCGAGGTAATCATCAAAGATTTCAAGTTAGTAACAGTATTTAAAAGTTCAATGTTTTTGTAAATCAGATCCAGCGATTCCCAACGCGGTGGAGATTGCAATACCTGAATTGTCCAGGGGGCGAGAACTTCTGGCTTACCAAAAGGTAACTTGATCATTGATTCTCTGGGTTTGGCTGGCGGTAACTTGGGAGTTGTTCCCAACAACGGCATGGCCATTTGCTTTTCTAACTCAGCAGTGGTGTGAACTGCATCATCAGCCGATTCCCGAATAAAGGCAGCAATACCTCCTAACATAAACCCAACGACAGCACCTAACAGCAAGTTCTGCTGGAGATTGGGGCCTAATTGTGCGCCTTTTTGAGGATCTTCTACCACTTCCCAATTAAATCCACCCTTGGAAAGTTCTTGGCGCAATTGCTGTTCTGCTCTTAAAAGCTGCTCTAACCTTTCACGACTAAATTGTAACTGGGGTAGCATCCGATTGTAATAAGCCAACAGAGGCGGGAAGCGTTTGATTTCCAAACGCAGCTCATTTTCTTTCTGGGCCAAAGTTTGATCGCGAGCAGTTAAAGCAACTAGATTTGTCTGCGTTTCCACTAATTGACCAGCAAGGCTGAGATCAATTTCACCGAGCTGTCCTTTTTCAAGGAGAGAGTCTCCAGAACTGATGGCACCAGCAGATTTTGGGCCTAAAGTCCTTCCTACCTCTTGTTGCAATAATTCCTTCTGACCCTGAAGCTGTTCTTTGAACTTTTGCACACTCGGAGTCTCATCTGTAAAGCGTAAGCGTTCTTGTGCTAGTGCCAGTTCTGTTTTTTGGATTTCGTTGAGTAAGCCTTGGTAGCGAGTAGACTGACTCAGACGAGAAGCAACTAGAGCATTTTGGGGAGAACGGTTAAGTTGTTCTTCCAAAGATTTTTGGCGTGCCAAAGCTTCCCCATACTGAGAACGAGTTGTCTGTCGCTCTTGGGCAATATTGTTCAAAGCCGTCTCAATAGCTTTGGCCTGTGACTCTGGATCAATTAAGTTCTGATTTCTCCGAAATCTTTGTAAATTTGTCTCAGCCGCGTTTACTTCTTCACTGGCTTTACTTAACTGTTCCCTGATAATTTGCAGACCTTTTTGTAAACGTGAATTCTGTTGTTCTTTGTTATATTCCACATAAACTTGTCGAATTGCACCTAGAACTTTTTGTGTTTTTTCTGGATCTCCAGCAGTGTATTCAACTTGAAAGATTTTAGTAGCGACATTATCTTCTTTACTCCTTATTTGAGTTAAGACCAAAGAAGCTTTAATTTCAGTTGAAGTTATATCTGGATAATTAGACTGAAGTTTATCAACTGCTTTTTGGATGAGTCCTGAACTCTGCATCAAGTTAAGCTGAGTTGCAGTATCTATCACAACATTAGAGTCGGTAAACTGGTTGTCTAACCCTGCTCCTTCTGTCTTACCTTGATAGTTAGGTTCAACTAGCAGTTGCATCGAACTTTTATAAGTTGGTTTTGTCTTAAAAGTTACCAGACCTGCAATAGCAATACAACTAATTAATACTGCTAAGAACCAAGGAAATCTTCGCACAAATACGGCAAACATTTGTCCGTAACTTGGTTCACTTTCAGGAGCTGAAGTTATATGAGGATTTAGACTAGTTTGAACCACTTTTATTATCCTTGTCTTCAAGACTTACGCTAAGAGATTCTCCGAAGAAGACCTATTTTTTTAACAACCTGCCAAGGAGGATAGAGAAAATAAATAGGTAATTTTATAGTAGGAATAGATTCAAAAATTAAATGAATAATTGATGCATACCACAAGCTTGGTTAATAATTTGCTCAACTTTATTAAAGAAGGCATTCTCTGAAAAGTTTGCTACTGCATGATTACGGATGCGATCGTAATCCCAAGAAATGCCATTGGCTTCTAGTAATGCAATTTGTAGAGATTCAGGTGTTTGTCTTTTGAAAAAGACTCCGGTTTCACCTGGTATTTGAGTATCTAATACTCCACCTGCTCCGTAGGCGATGACTGGTGTGCCACTAGCATTAGCCTCTACTGGAACTAATCCGTAGTCTTCTAGGGCAGCGACAATAATAGACTTGGCTTTGGAAAACAAGTCTTTGCGGGTTCTATCACTTACGTGTCCCAAGAACACAATATTTTGTAATGCTTTGGATTTTAACCGTGCTTGTTCTGGGCCGTCACCTGATATTAATAACCGCCACCCCAGCCAATTAAAAGCTTCGACTATTATATCAAGACGCTTATAGCTGATCATCCGGGCTGAGGCCAGATAATATTCATCTTTTATATCTGAAAAAAGAAATTTACTAGTATCAATTGGATAGTTAACCATTATTGCCTGTTTGCCATAAACATCTTTGATCCGGCGGGCAACAACACTAGAATTAGCAATGTAAAGGTCAGGTTCCTGTGCATATTTCAGGTCTACCTTTCTCATTACTTGAAATACTTGTTCGATTAAAGGAGCAAAATATCTATAGTCTCCGTATTCTCTTAAATAAGTTGCTGTATCCCATAAGAAACGGGTGACGTTATGGCAAAAGCAAATGTGGCGGGCATTGGGATTTTTTTGCACTGCTTTAGCGAAGCTAGTGCTACTGCTAATAATTAGATCGTAGTCTTGCAGATTCAAGGCACGAAAGGCAGGAAAATATAGAGGAGCCATTGACCTGAAATATTTTGCTGCATAGGGAATCTTTTGTAAGAAGGTTGTATTGACTATGCGATCGCCTAGATCAATAGTTTTTTGTGGATCGTATAGAGATGTGAAAATATCTGCTTCGGGATAGCGTTTACAAAGCAGTTCAAACACACGCTCTGCCCCACCTCGCTGGGTTAAATAATCATGGACTAGAGCAATTTTCATGAATTTGACCTAAAGTTTCGATCAGGTTTGTTTCTACGCTCCCCAGCAAGTTACTATCAACAACTTTAGTGTTCAGCTTACTTTTCACGGTATAGCGAAGACCTCACTTCCATTCCTCTCCCCTAAAAGGGGAGAGGCTTTGAATTTCCCCCAACCCTTGTAAGGTTGGGGGCTAGGGGGTTAGGTTCCACATGACGTGAAAAGTGACTAGTACAGTGCGGCGGAAATAAACAACCCATTCAAAATCAACGAAACGCTTATGCTGTATTCATTTTGACTTTTGACTTTTGAATGCATGACTTCCGCCTTGCGGTACTAGTGTTCAGCAGTATAATTTCCTATCCTCTTCACGAAATTCTTGCTACAAATATGTTGCTAGGGGCGTACAGCTGTACGCCCCTACAGCCAATTAATTTGTTACAAATATTTTTGGAACCGATATTACCCAACTGCTACTAAGATTTTTTCTGCGGCGAAATAAGTGTTTTGCTCAGTTCTTAATTGGTCGCAGAGTCTGCCTTCAGGCAATTCTACATCCTCGTATGTGAGGACTTGATCCTTAGTAATATCTCGTTTCAGGCGACATCCTTCGGCTAAACCAATTGGTAAGAGATTTTGCTGTTGGACGATGGGGGAATTTTCACATTGTCCGTAGGTCATGTAGTAACCGATGCCATCTAGGGTTTCTCCTGCTTTCAAGTCAATTTTGGCAGTGGTGACAACATCTACTAGCGGGCCTGCGAGTGGAGACATAACGGCATCACCGAATAGGACAGCACGCGCTACGGACAGGGGAACTTCAAAATGACAGAGGTGATAAGGAGTATAGAAGCTGTAAAGAGGGCCTTCGCCTAATTTGTATAAGTTGAGATAGTGGCGTTGCTTGGGGTCATCGTGAGTGGCAAATACATATACGCCTGGGCCAGGTTTTGCTCCAACTACATAATCGACAATACCGCCCAGTTCCTTGAGTTGTTCAACATCATATATCTGGGCCATTTCATCAACATAACCATTGAAGTCATATCCCAACATTCCCCGTTTGGCAACTTTCATGCCTGTGGCATTGGCAACGATCGCTTGCTCAAAGGAAATTTTGGTTCCGTCGGCGAAGCTAGCCACCATGTGAGGCTTTTGACCCCAACGTTTAGCAAATCCTTCCTGGGTGGTGGGATTGCGATAGGGGTCTTGGAGTCCTTTTATGTTACCGCATAATAAGGGAGTTAAACCAATGCTTTTCACAAAGCGGTAAAGGTTCATTTGTACCCCTGGCTGATCGCCATCACAAGCGCTGAGGATGACGCCTGCTTTGTCGGCATACACTTTCAGGATGGGGCCAATAGTGCCGTCGAGTTCGGCATTCATCATAATTACATGTTTGCAATAGGCGATCGCTTCCATAACGATGTGAGCGCCAAATTCCACTGCACCTGTGACTTCGATTATGGCCTCAATGCCCTCAGCCCGACACAGTAATTTAGCGTCTTCTGTGACTGCATACTTACCGTTAGCGATCGCATCTTCTAACTCGCTGACAGTTGCAACAACTTGAATATCCTCAATTCCTGCTTCCGAATAAGCTTGTTTAGCTGCATCAATCTGACGATTGGAGATAGCAACTAACTCCATTCCTGGCACTGAATTGACAATTTGGTTGGCAATTCCTCGACCCATAAAACCAGCACCAATCATTCCCACTTTGATGGGATTTCCTGCTGCTGCACGAGCTTGTAAGGCGCGATCGATAATAATCATGAACTAAACTCCTTTTTGGAACTGTTGGTTGTGATACAAATTCTCTATAAACTTGCACTTAATAATTTGTTACAGCTAAATATTAAGTACATTTTTATGGGAATTAGGATTAGCTTGCACCAAGCGTATAAGTCACGGCTATACAGGTAAAACCCGCCTGCGCGAGTTTTAACAAGGGGCAAAATCCCCTTGTTAATTTTCATCAGTCCACGCCGACAGACTCAGTTTGTATGGTTTTGCGATTTCTAATCACCAGAGCTAAGTACTAACTAGCTGTTTGCTAGATGCTATAGAATCAGTCTGTTTTTTCTGGCTGTGATTTTCGATAATTTGCTCCACAGCATTTTTGTAAGCTTGAGCAAACTTTTCTTTGGTATGATTTGTTCTTGCATATTCCCATGCCTGACGAGACATCACCTTTAGGTCTTCTACAGGTAAATCGGAAATACTTCTAACTTTCGCCTTAATTTCTTCAAGGGAAAGGTTATCAAAAATCACACCAAAATCGTGAACATCCACACCAGATTCGTAGCTTAAAATCGGAATTAACCCAGCTTGTAAGCTGGTTATGACTGCTCCTGCCTGTCCTTCAGAAACGGAAGGATAAACAAGTCCCAAACAATTATTTGTAATTTTTAAAAAGTCAGGACTGCTAACATCAATCCAACCATAAGTATGAATGTTAGGTGTTTCATACAGTTCTTTATAGAAAGCTTGCTCAAATTCTTTGTCATTACTTACCGGCCCACAAACTGTTAAATGGTATTCCGGCATTTGGGCAAAGGCATCTAAAACTAAGTCTAATCCTTTGAGAACTAAAGCATTACCACCAAACCACAGAAAACGCTTTCTTACCGCTTCAAAGTCTTTCTCGTCAGGAGAGGGATAAACGAGTGACGAAGAAATCGGAATACGATACATTGCTTTGTTGGCATATTTGAATGTATCAACTGTGAAATTGTTGCCCAATATGGTAGCGTAATCGGCATATTCAATTCCCAAGTTGGGCGTTTCAAATCGCTGTGGACGTAAGGTAATTCCTCGGCGCTGTTGGAGTTCTAAAAGTCTATTGCATTCAGCTGCATTGCGAAACACCATATTAGCAATGTCAACGTGGAAAATCTTAATACAATCTTTATTCAGTTTTGGTGCAAGTGCTTCTAGACGATGACGGATATCAATGAAAAATGCGTAGTGTTTTTGAGGAACGAATTTATCATTATGGAATTGGATAACATCAACGTTATAGCCCATGTCTAAAAAAGTTTGTGCGATTAGTAGACATTCCCAGTTCCAACTCTGGTCATTAGGAATAGGCTGACCTGGTTTTATCAGGAATGGCTCAATCCGATAAGAAAGAAGTACATTTCCTTTGGAAGGCTGTTTGGGCTTCAGGGAAATAACTTGTAAGGTCTTGGCATAGTTGATCCGAGCTTGAACTTTTTTGGAGACGAAAGAGATAGTATCACCAACACGAGATAGAATACTATTTGGCATTTATTTATACCTAATTTGATGAAGTTAACATCTCAGATATTAATTAGCAATTGACATCTGTATATACATCAATCAGAATTCACTCGTGAAATAGTTATTTTCTTTAAATTACACTATTTGTGTACTTTTAATTTGGTTAACAAAGTAATTTCACGAATTATTTAATATTGCTATATTTATCTGGAAGTTGTACCGCCAACAGCCATCATTCTCAACAAAGTCCAATTTAAATCTTTTTCAGATATTTCAGTCACATCTAGAGGCCAATCAATATTAAAGAATGGGTCGTCATAGCGTAAACCTCTCTCATACCCTGGCGTGTAAAATTCACTGACTTGATATACGACTTCAGTCTCATCTGTGAGTGCTTGATAGCCGTGAGCAAACATTTCTGGAACATACAAAGCACGGCGGTTTTCTGGAGTTAGTTCTACACCGATGTGTGATAAAAAGCTAGGAGATTCAGGACGCATATCAATAATTACGTCATAGATAGCGCCTTTAATACAGCGAATTAGTTTCGTTTCTGCTGCTGGTAGAACTTGATAGTGCATTCCCCGAATAGTGCCTTTTTTGTAGTTAAAAGACAGGTTACATTGTGCAACTGTTGGCTTTAAGCCATGTGCTTCAAATTCTTGAGCGCAGAAAGAGCGAGCAAAAAAACCACGGTGGTCTGGCTTTTGTTCTAAATCAATAATGAATGCATCTTTGAGTGCTGTTTCAGTGAAAATCATATGATTCCTTAATTTTGAGTACAGAAAATACTTGCTAACTGCTTAGTATTTGCACCAGAAGATAACAATAATGAATGTGGATTTAATCACATACAAATTTGTAGGCGTCGTTAGGAACGTAACGCACCTAAGAGGATATTTGGAAAATATTAAGATCCCCCTGAATCCGCCTTAAAAAGGCTACAGTGTACACACAAGTACAAAAATCCTTGCCTGGTAAGATACAAGCCGTATATTGGCAAGGTTTTGAGTTGAGCAAACTAATTATCAATAGTGTCAGTTTTCTGATAGAGTGTTAACAGAAAATCAAAGGTTTTCAAAATAATTTTCTGTTCTTTTTCGTCCATTTGATTACCAATTCGACTTGTGTGTACACGGTAGCCAGGGGGATCTAAAAGTACATCACTAACAACTTTTAAAACATCCTTTTATGAAAGGGTACTAAGTCGAAATTTTAACTGCATCTGATGAAGAATGTAACTCTACTCTGGGATAAGTATCATCCCAATATTGGGTGCAGAGGTCTGGTCGTTCGGGAGGGTTGGTGGTGTAACATAAGAATAATGTTTCTCGGTCTTCTGTGCGGACTGTGCCGTGATGCAAAGTATTCTTCGTATCTACAAGAATGACTGTACCTGCTAGACCTGGGCAGGATTTCCAAGCAGATTTGGGGATGACTGTTTTTACTTCTTCATCATCGATACCCATATAGCCTGACTTCCAAAGTTTGTAGTAAAGCTGAAAATAATTCCAACTAAATAAGGGAGTTAAAGAGCGGGGAATGTATTCAAAAGGGCCAGTTTTTTCGTCTACATCATTTAAGTAAATAATGATTTTGATAATCCGGCGGTCTTCTGCATCACTATGCCATAGCAGCGTCCCAAACTGATGTTTATTCTTTAAATCTTTGCGTAAATGTACACCATGAAAAGCAATGGGAAGACCGATATAATTTTCGATGATGTTTAGCAGCCTTTTCTCGATCCCCCAAGCATAAAATTCTGGTAAACCTGTAACTGTGTAAATTTGTGGCAACTTTTGCTCTAGATGGTCGTTGTTTAGATTTTCCATCTGAGACAATTGATGGTAAGCAGCTTTGAGCAGTTCTGAATTAGAGTGGAACCCTAAATCTACCAGTGTTGTGACGCAAACACCATCTTTGTTGAGAGCATTAAGGATATGGCGATCGCTTCTTTCCAATGCTGGCAGATTTCTGCTATGCTTCCAACGCGCTATGTGGTATTGAAAGTCAGAAGAGAGTGTAGCTA
This sequence comes from Nostoc sp., assembly GCF_036917195.1. Taxonomy (GTDB): domain Bacteria; phylum Cyanobacteriota; class Cyanobacteriia; order Cyanobacteriales; family Nostocaceae; genus Nostoc. The sequence goes on along the minus strand of NZ_JBALDG010000081.1, from coordinate 32,702 downwards.
TTTTGCGCTTAATGGCGATAAACATGTCGTAAATACCTTCTAATTTTGATGTTTATTTATCAGTAATTTAGTAGCTTACGGCTTATAGCTTTGCACTTCTTGAGTAGATATTTCACTTGATTCTGCTAACCTAAACTCTTTAGAAACCATCACGTCAAAAGCACACAAGCTGACTAAAGCCAAAAATGGAACTATTGTTTTGATAGCAGACATCGGCCATCTTCTTAAAGCACCCAAGAAAACTTTCAAGTTGACTTCTTTGCCGTTTTGCAAAAGCATCTGGCGACAAAACTGCTTAGAATATCCACTCTGTTCCAATTTCAAAATAACTTCGGGGATGTGTTTGTATTGCATTAACAGTGCCGATTTTGGTTCTTTCTGCCAATAACTTACACCAACAACACATTCTAAATAAATCTCTTTAGTGACAATTACAATGCCATTAGCAGCACAATATCCGGCTAAATATGCTAAAGATATCCAGTTATTCTCAGCGTCTGGCCAATTTTTGAGAGCGCGTTTTACTAGGTCAGTGCGGTAGATTGTAGCAGTTAGAAAAATTACTGCACCAACACTTTTTGAAAAACAATGTTCAAATATGGCTTTACCATCACCATCACCATCTTCACTATCAATATCAAACCAGCGATTACCAACAATTGTTGGTGGATGGACTGGTTCACCAGTAATTTGGTTACGACCAGAAAAATTGAGGAACAATAATGATAAATTTTCATGTTGTCTGAGTTTACTGATGACATAAGCAATAGCTTTATCTTGAATTGGGTCATCATCACCGATTGTCCAAACATATTTTGTTGTAGTATAATTTAGGCAATACATAATATTTTTAACTACGCCTAAATTTTTAGAGTTTTTATTTGATCTAAATGTAATATTGCTAAGTGTTGCTTGCCATTTTTGGATCACTTCCTGAGTATTATCTGTTGAACAATTATCAGAAACTAAAATTTCACATTCATCTTCAAAAGCTTTGATAGCTTGAGCCAACCATGCTAACTGTTTATCAAGTAACTCAGCACGATTATAAGTCGGTATAGCAATAGTCAGTAATTTTTGCATGGGAACAGCTTAGTAATTAGTTAAATTCGTATATGAGTGTGTCAAGAGTTAGGATTAACAATCAATTTATTGACAATTAACACACTAAATTACAGGCTAGTACACTGTGGTGGAAGTTTACCTACCTTTAACAAGGGGCAAAATCCCCTTGTTAAGCCCCAAGTCTTGTTAATTGAAATGCTAGGTAGATTTCAGCCGTGCTCTACTAGTTTCTAGCTGCTTGGGTGAAAAAAGAATTGCCCAAGCTGATATACTTAGCAAACGGAGGTAAGGAATAAATATCTTTATTGTCAAGAAAGGCCAACGTTTTAAAGCACCTAATAAAATTTTCCAGTAAGTTTTTTGTTGGAAATTCTGCCAAATCATTTCCTGACAAAATTTATGAGGATATCCTACCCTTAATAGTTTTATATAAACTTCAGGTATGTAAGCATATCGCATTCTGAAGTTCCATGTTGGATCAAGATCCAAAAGACTAGCGCCCATAGTACATTCTAAATAAATGTCTTTAGTGACAATCACACTTCCATGAGTAGCGCAAAACCCAGTCCAATATGCTTGAGATGCCCAATTACTAGTAGCAGATGGCCATTTTTGTACAGCGCGTTGCACTAAATCTGTTCGATAAATTGCTGCTGATATAAAAAGTACACCACCAAAATTTTCCTTCAGATAACCTTGAAATACTGCTTTCCCATCAACTCTTGGCTCGTCATTCTCACTATTTAACCAGCGTTCTACAACAAGTTGACCCGTTCCTTTTTGGCGACCGGAGAAGTTTAAAAACATTAGTGCTAAATCTGAATATTTTTTTAGTGTTGTTAACACATAATTTAGGGTTTTCTCCTGAATTGGATCATCATCACCAATTGTCCAAACATATTCGCTAGTTGCAGCTTTTAAACAACAAGCAATATTACCCATTACGCCTATATTTTCACTGTTTATGTTTGATGTAAATGTAACATTGCTGAGAATTATCTGCCACTTTTTAATTACTTCTTGGGTATTATCTGTAGAACAGTTATCAGAAATAAATATTTCGCAGTCAGACTCAAACCCTTTAATAGCTTTAGCTAACCAAGTAAGTTGTTTATCTAAAAGCTGGGCACGATTGAATGTAGGAATACCGATGGTAAGCAATTTATTCATATTAAGCTCAAATCTGTAAGAAGGTACTAGCAGCAGCTGATACCGATTATTTGTGATGTTGCTAACAAAGGGCTTAAGCACCTTGTCTCACCAAGCTTGATTTTGTGCAGTTTCACAAATAATTAGTATTAGTAATTAATCAGCTGCTTTCCAGTCTAATTTTTGTGGTTTAGCAGCAAAATGTTATAATAGATACACCTTTTAATTACTTTTTAGTAATTTCTGAGAAATAAATTATCCAATCTTGTGGGATGAGGATTTTGCCCACCTTTGGGTACGGTCTTTAATTCTCTACTTCAAAAGGAGGGTTAGGAGAATTAAGCCTTAACTGAACCATATTGCCGATTATCATAGTGACAATCTAAAAACAGTAGCAATAGGCAACTTTGTTGCTTATAATTAGTAATTACGATGCTATTAAAAGCCGATCCGGAATAGGACAAGGATAAATTTTTACTTCAGGAATCGGCACAACAAACTGTCCACCCCACTCGCCAATAAATGCCATTTGTTCCATAATTTCCTCCTTGAGGTTCCAAGGTAAAATTAGGACATAATCTGGTTTAGTTTCGCGGATTTTGTCTGGTTCAAAGATGGGAATATGAGTCCCAGGTAAAAATAAGCCTTGTTTGTAGGGACTGCAATCTACTGTGTAATCGATAAAATCTTTAGCAATTCCACAATAATTAAGCAAGGTGTTGCCTTTGGCTGGTGCGCCATAACCCACGATTGATTTACCTTCTGCTTTAGCCGTCAAGAGAAAATTTAATAGCTTGTGCTTTGTTTGTTTTACTTTTTCAGCAAATGTAATGTAAGTTTCTATGCGATGCAATCTGGCGGCAATTTCTTTCTCTTTGAGATGGCTTATTCGGTCGCTGATGCTGTGATTATCAGCGTGGTTATGTTTGGCATAAATTCTTAAAGAACCGCCGTGAGTTGGTAATTCCTCTACATCAAAAAGTTGCAAGTTGTGGGCTGCAAAAATTTTTTCGACAGTGAGGAGCGAGAAATAAGAAAAATGTTCGTGATAAATAGTATCAAACTGATTTTGTTGAATGAGTCGCAAAATATGAGGAAACTCCATCGTCAAGATGCCATTGGGTTTGAGGATGAGTTTCATTCCAGCTATGAAATCATTTAGATCCGGTACATGAGCTAAAACATTGTTGCCGATCAAAAGGTCTGCGAGTTTTCCTTGTATCACAAGTTCTTTAGCAGTTTCAACCCCAAAAAACTTGTTGATACTACGAATGCCTCTGTCTTCAGCAACCTTGGCTATATTTGCGGCTGGTTCTATTCCTAAAACTGGGATTCCCTTTTCTAAAAAATATTGCAGTAAGTAGCCGTCATTGCTGGCAATTTCAATAACTTGATTATGATGATTAAAACCAAACTTTTCTACCATCATCTCGGTGTAAGCTTTGGCATGTTTTAGCCAACTCGTTGAGTAAGAAGAAAAGTAAGCATAGTCACTGAAAATCTGATCTGGAGTTTCAAACTGTTCTAATTGAACTAAAAGAGTGTCTTCCGAGACATAAGCGTGCAGAGGATAAAATTTTTCTGCATGATTTAGCTGTTCTGCTGTCAGATAAGCATTGGCTAAGGGTGACATTCCTAGATCAATAAAAGTTTTATGTAGAGGTTGACCACTGAATCGACATTTTGCGATCGCCATAAACTTCAACTCACTAATTGCAAATAATTCGATAGGGTAAATAAGTCCGAATCAACAATATTTGATTCGGAGGCTTAGATTATTTTTTCGCTGCTACCAGGCTACTCTAGCTACTTTTTATTCCAGAAGAAATCTTTGTCAATTTGCTCAGTACGAATCAGATATTCTAGCTGTTTTAAGCGGGTAAATCCTCTAAATAAGAAAGTATCTTCAGCCATATGTATTTGACTGAACAAATCAAATAGCTGCTGGGCACCAAGTTGGGCATTCCAATCACACTTAAATCCGGGGAGAATTGTGTTGATTTTCTCGAAGGATACCCGATAGCTGCGGTTATCTGCACCGTTGTCACCAAAGGACAATTTACAATCTGGGAAAATATCAGCTATAATTTCAGCGATTTCTTTAACGCGATAGTTGTTCGCTGTATCTCCCACGTTGAAGATTTGGTTATGTACAATGTCCCGTGGTGCTTCTAAGGTGCAAACTATTGCTTTGCAAATATCCAATGCGTGGACTAATGGACGCCAAGGTGTACCATCACTAATCATTTTGATTTCTTTGCTAGTCCATGCCAACCCTGCTAAGTTGTTTAAAACAATATCAAAGCGCATTCTGGGAGAAGCACCAAAGGCAGTGGCATTCCGCATAAAGGTGGGAGAAAAGTCATCATCAGCGAGTGGTCTGACATCTCGTTCTACCAGAGTTTTGCATTCTGCATAGGCTGTTTGGGGATTAATTGGGGATTTTTCGGTGACATCACCTGCGGTAGCAACACCGTAGACACTGCACGAAGACATATATACAAAGCGACGCACACCCATAGCCTTAGCCAGACTAGCTAGACGAACTGAACCTACATGATTAATTTCGTAGGTAATATTGGGTGCTAATTGTCCGGCTGGGTCGTTGGAGAGTTCCGCCATGTGAACTATTGCTTCGATACCTTCCAAATCTTCAGGGGTAATGTTGCGGATATCTTTGTTGAGGGTTTTGGGTGTCACTCCATTAGCGTTGTATAGCCAACCAACTTTATAGAAACCTGTATCTAGACCGATAACTTCATGTCCCCGTTCAATTAACAGAGGTGGTAATAACGAACCTAGATAACCTTCTGTTCCAGTTACTAATATTTTCATTCTGGTTAATGCCTTTGTATTGATGAGTTAAATTCTTCCTTTAGTAGGGGCGCACATCTGTGCGCCACCATGTTGCATCCAAAAGGGAACCGCTATATGACTCGGCTAACAGCCATTGAAGATGACGATTCCAACTACTAAAATCTAAAATTACCAATTGGGCAGTAGCACTCTATGTGTAGCGGCTCTATACGTATGCTTAGACTAGCCCTGTCAAGGTGAGTAAATTTTTTGGAAAATAATTCTTCTTTCCTCTGTGTTCTCTGCGCCTCTGTGGTTCAAAAGTAATTTCTTTAACTACAGAGGCACAGAGAGTGTAAGTTACCTTGACAGAGGTAATCCTGAAAGTGCAACCAACTATGCTATCTATGCAGTTACTACACTGTCTAGATGCGAGAGTTGGGGAATTTGGGTGACAAGGGCTTTACCGATTTCTAGAGAAGATGTCGCCGCAGGAGAAGGAGCATTGCAAACATGGATGGAGTTTTGACCAGAAACGATCAAAAAGTCGTCTACAAGCTTGCCATTGTTCATTAAGGCTTGAGCGCGGACTCCTGCGTGGGTGGGAACTAAGTCTTCTGCTTGGACTTCGGGAATTAGTTTTTGCAAACTTCTGGTGAAGGCTGCTTTGCTAAACGAACGAATGATTTCTTGGATGCCTTCATCAGCGTGTTTGGCTGCTAACTTCCAGAAACCAGGATAGGTGATGACCTCAACAAAATCCCGCAGATCAAAGTCGGTTTTTTTGTAACCTTCGCGTTTGAGCGATAGAACCGCGTTTGGCCCTGCATGGACGCTACCATCAATCATCCGGGTAAAGTGAACACCCAGGAAGGGAAAATCTGGATTGGGAACTGGGTAAATTAGTGTCTTGACCAGATAGCGTTTTTCTGGTGTGAGTTCGTAGTATTCTCCCCGGAATGGGATGATTTTTGCTTGGGGTTCAACTTGACCTAATTTAGCAGTGCGATCGCTATGCAATCCAGTACAATTAATTACAAAGCGTGTTTCAAAGCTACCGTTGTTTGTTTCCAGTACCTGATTTTTACCACTTGGGGACATTTTCAGAACTTTTCTATTGAGGTGTAAATCCCCACCCTGCTGTTGAATTAGCTGGACGTATTTCAAACAAACTTGCTTATAATTAACAATACCAGTTGAGAATACCCGAAGTCCACCTACACATCTTACATGAGGTTCAATTTCCTTGACTTCTTCGGGGCTGATTTTCTGGACTTCTATACCATTTTCTAAGCCGCGTTTGTAGAGATTTTCTAGGCGTGGTAGCTCTTGTTCTTCAGTTGCAACAATTACCTTACCACAAACTTCATGCTCAATTCCATACTCTTGACAGAATTCTACCATTGAGCGAGAACCGTCACGACAAAATTTAGCTTTGAAACTCCCTGGCTGATAGTAAATACCAGAATGAATCACCCCGCTATTATTGCCTGTTTGGTGAAATGCCCATTGGCTCTCTTTTTCTAGTACTAAAATACGCGCATTAGAATAGCGTTTTCCTAAAGCCAACGCTGTCGAGAGTCCAACTATTCCCCCACCTATAATCGCAAAATCATACATTAGTATTATCGCACTTTAAATTACAAAAAAGTGAGAAGTCAGAAGTTATAAGTTAACACTCATAACTCTGCCAATTTTAGATTTTTAATTTTGGATTTTGGATTAAAAAAAATTTAAAATCTAAAATCTAAAATCTAAAATCCAAAATTGAATGACTCATAACTCTCCCTTACCATACCTTCCAAGGAGCTTGATTGTTCTTCCATAGCCCCTCTAAGTAGTTTTTATCACGTAAAGTATCCATCGGTTGCCAAAAACCATTATGTTTGAAAGCTGATAGCTGTTCCATATCAGCTAGCTTTTCTAATGGCTCTTGCTCCCATACCGTAGAGTCATCGGTGATTAAGTTAATTACTTCTGGTTCTAGCACAAAAAAACCGCCATTAATCCAAGCTCCATCACCTTCAGGTTTTTCCCGAAAACTGGTAATTTTAGTTTGCTCATATCCTAAAGAAATGGCACCAAAACGTCCTGCTGGTTGAACCGCTGTGAGTGTTCCTAAGGTCTTTTGTTCTTTATGAAACTTAACTAGCTCGGTGATATTAATATTACTTACACCATCACCATAAGTAAAGCAAAAAGTCTCATTACCAAGATGTTCGCTAATCCGTTTTAAGCGTCCGCCTGTCATGGTATTATCACCCGTATTTACTAAGGTAACACGCCAGGGTTCAGCATAACCAGAATGCACGTTCATCTGATTAAATCGCATGTCAAAGGTAACATCTGACATGTGTAAGAAGTAGTTAGCAAAATACTCCTTAATTATGTAACCTTTGTAACCGCAACAAATGATGAAGTCATTAATGCCGTGGGCAGAGTAAGTCTTCATTATGTGCCAGAGAATTGGCTTACCACCAATCTCAACCATCGGCTTGGGTCTGATACTAGTTTCTTCACTGAGGCGTGTACCAAGCCCTCCAGCCAAAATCACCGCTTTCATGCAATTACCTCGGAGATTTGTAGGGATATTATTATTTGACCGTGCCGTGCCCATTTTAGATTTTAGATTTGGGATTTTTGATTAAAAGAGTTTTTTGATACATGCACCACTCTGAAAGTGGGCAAAACAAATCTACTCATCCGCTTATGAGATTTGATGACTAATCCCAAAGACCTCGTTCGCAAGTAGCGTGTTGCAGACAAGACTCACTAACGCCAATCTAAAATCCAAAATTTTTTGACTTTCTCGACATGAAGAGGATGCACTTAGATAGAGAAAAATTTGTTTTTGATTTCTTTTTCTCCGTCAATAATCTAACTATAATTTTCGGCAAAATTATGAAGGTGATATGAAATAAAATCTTTTCTATATAAAAGCTCTATGAATATCTATAAAGATGAAAATAACTTACTGAATCAAATAAATAATGTTACCCAATAAATAACTAGGGTTAGCTTACGCTAACCCTAGTCAGGCTTGATTTCATGTCCGTTGAATTACCTATAATAAAAGAATCTTAAAGAGCCTATAGCTAAAGCTACAAGCTCCCTGCCCCTAATCTCCACTTCTTGGGGGCTACGAGTTCCCCTAGTAGGGGAGGGGCTGCTCTTGAGAGGGGGAGCATCCCAATGCAAGCAAATTTACCAAAATCATTACAAGTCAATTGTGAATGAAGCATACTTCAACTCTACCAGAGGCTTTGCGAACCCAGAAGCTGTACAGTAGCCCAAATGTTGCAATTCGCTTCATTTGTACAAAGCGATTGCTTTGGTTGAGTGTGTTCTGTACCCTACGCAATGACAAATTATGTTTTTACACATTTGGGATGCTCCTCTGTTGAGAGGTCACGCAGAAATCACAAGTAATTTACCGGACATGATATGATTTATTCAATCAAAACCAATAATATGCCAGTAAAAAACTTACTTGTTTTTAGTTAGTTTTTTGGAGATTACTTGAGCCTTGGAATAAAGGGTCACATTGATTTTCTACAACTACGCATACATTATTGAGTGCTTGCTGATAATTTTCCATATCATCTTGTTCAAGAAAGATTTTGGCAGCTATCTGTACATCTTGGATAGCTTTGGTCTGGTTTTTGGTAGATTCATTACCGCCATATTGTGCCAGTTCATAACGAACCATACCTCGTTTGAGGTATGCTTTTGCTAATCTGGGGCTAATAGTTAGTGCTTGGTTAAAGTCAGCGATCGCTAGATTATATTCTTGCTCATAATTGCTGCTATATTGAGCAATTTGATAATAGACAAAACCCCGCTGAAAGTAAGCTTCTGCTTTGGATACATTAAGTTTTATCGCTTGAGTAAAATCTGCGATCGCACTTTTGTAAGCTTGTTGAGATTCACCGCTGTATTTAGCCATTTGGGTGCGGACAATCCCCCGTCTGATATAAGCTTCAACTTCATTATTATCCAAGCCGATGGCCCGATTATAGTCGGCGATCGCTAGATTATATTCTTGATCAGGATCGTTGCTATATTCGGAAAGCATAAAGCGGGCATTACCCCGATTCACAAGAGCTTTGATTTGATTGGGATTGATTTTGAGAGCTTGGCTATAATCTACAATTGCTGCTTCGTAGTCTTTCAGGTTATAGCGGGCATTGCCCCGATTTACAATAGTTCTGGCATGTGTGGGTTGTTGTTTAATTGCTTCGCTAAAGTTGACAATTGCTTTTTCATAGTCTCGGTCTTTGTAAGCAGCGTCACCCTGCTGATAGTAATCAGCGAAGCTAAGTTTAGTATTTGTCTGGCGAGAATTCAATGTTTGTTGGGTGTAAGCATTTTGGGAAACCAATGGCTGAGTAAATTTAATCATTACGTCTGCATATCCCAATAAACCAAAACCCATCAAGCAAAAAATAATCGGGTACAATTTTGATTTCTTGGAACGTTTATAATATGAACCGCTTGGGGTAATTACTGGCTGCCAAGAATTAGCTAAGTGCGGTGCCGTCGCTCGCTGTGGCAAATACGGTGTCTGAGTGTAGCGCTTTTTCGGTTTGATTCGCGGTTGTAAATGTTCTCTTGCTTCTATAGCCCGATGTGATGGGAAGGGGTCGCGTCCGCCTAATCGCACAGTCCGTTCACACCACGGACAGCTACGCATATGGTTGTTGTAGCGATGCTGGGGATTTGTAGTGCAGGTAATCAGAGAATCTTCGGCTTCAGCTATTACTGAGAGCCAAGTCTGGGCACTGGGGCGCAGCTGTGGGTTGTTGTGACCCTCTTCAAAACAACGGACAAATAGTTCCTGTAAGCTGGGATGGAGAATTTCCCAAGGGGGTGCAATGGGTGTAGGAAGGTAGGGTACGTACCGCTTTTGGCTGTAAGTAAAATGACCCGATGCAATTCGGGCTTCATAGGATGGTGGCTCAATAGCGCCTTGAAAAATCCCAGAAAATGGGTGGGTGCCTTCCATTAAAAGTTGAAATACCAGCACCGATAGCCCAAACAAGTCGTGAGAAATTTCGCGATCATGCTGGGCAAAAGTTTTATTCTGTAGTTCTGGTGGGGTAAACTCTGGTTTACCTACTGGGCAGCGATAAACAACATTGTTGTTTGGGTCGATTACTTGGAAAGAGTCTGTGTCTATCAAAGTCACCAGTGCTGTGTCACTGACGAGGATATTTGACTCATTCACATCGCCAATGCAATATCCACTAGCGTGCAAAGCTGCAAAAGCCGCCGCCAAGTTGCGAGCCGTGCGGAGCAGGTACTGATAGTTGAATAGGGGGCAGTGTTGGCGACGGGTTCTGGGGTTGTAAAAGTCGATGATTGGACGCATCCCTTGAATCCGTGGCATCAAAAATCCCACGATGCTATTTTTGCCATCTGCTGCCCGTAATAAATCCTCTGGCCAAGCGATAGAGATATGCCCCAAACTAGCCGTAGGGTTTTCTGGCGGGTTGGCAAGCATCGCCTGAAGTTTTGCAGCATGGGCAGTCGTTGGCTTGTGGTAAATCTTCGCCACCAAGTTGTTATCGGATGGCACTGCATAAACACAAGCTTCACCGCCACGCCCCAAACTGACATTGAGGCTGAGGATTTCTTTTCTAGGGGAACAACGTAGTACCTGCATAATGAAATTACCGCTAACGGGAGTTATTGTAAGATGTTAAACCTGTAGATTTGTTGCTCATGAGTCGTTAAATGCAGCTATAATGAGTGTCAAATCATCATCAGTGCGTTGGGTAATCCGCTCTGAGCGTAAAAATTTTATCAACTGCTCCTTGGCTACTGTCTTATCTTCAGTATTGGCTACAAATTCAAACAACGGAAAAAAGAAGGGTTTGTGAGGTTCGCCAACAACCATATTCAAGGCCAGCATTTGTAGTCCGTCGGTGATGATGCCAACATTTACTATGTCTGTGCGCCAGACTCGCATCTGCGCTGCATCTAAGGCAGTTAGTGAAGTTAAAAAAGTGGTTTCGTTAATGTATTCGCCACTGTCAGGCATGGTAAGTGCCAGGAGGTTGCCCATCCGATCTTTTGCCACTGCCAAACCATCACCTATCTGTGCCACAGCTACAACTTCTGGTGTGGCAACCATCATAATTAAGGTAGTTGCTAAATCTTGAGGCTGTTTGTCACAAGTAGCCGCCTCATCCTCCACGGCTTTTTTGGCGGCTAGTATGGCATCATTTAAGAGCGATCGCACATAGGCATCATCAGTGAGAATTTTCCGGGTGAGTCCTTTAGTGGAAATGTTTTCGATTGCTGTTTCTACAGCAACCATCGCTCCCACTTTCCCAAGGCTAGCAGAACCTGCGCCATCTGCTGCGGCCGCCACTAAAACATTATCTGACAATATCTGCCAGTGATGAGCATCCTGACATAACTGATTGTTTTTTAAGTGACTTGTACCACATACAGACGCAGCCACAATTCGCCATTGAGCAATCTGTTTTGATATATTCATAGATTTTTTTCCAACAGCTAGCTGTATAAACATCAAGCTGCAATCTTTAATTAAACAGTCCCCCAACCAATCGGCGGTAATGCTACCTGTTCGTCCACCTGCGAATGAGAAACAGATGACATACTAGTTGAGAGCCAGACAAACATCTCGATAAAATTTAATCCTTTGAGTTTCAGCGGGGTACGCACAGCTATTTGATTTAAACGCGTCATATTCGCATTTTCTACACCTACTGTAAAAAATGCTACACGCTTATTTTCTTCATCTCGCTGTAGACGTTGGGCTGCTTGCTCTACCACATGCTCTAACTCGCCTTGGGGTTCTCCATCGGTAATCATGAATACCCAAGGACGATAGTAAGCAATCCCATTTGCACGATACTGAGATTTACGCTCTTGAATTATGTCTAAAGCTTTATGAATTCCTGCACCCATCGTAGTCAAGCCTTGGGCTGTCAAAATCGGCGGATTGAATTGATCGGCAGTCACAAAGTCTTGTACTACATTGATATTACTATCAAAAGTTACGATCGCCACTTCCACCCGTCTTGCGGCTAAGGAATTTTTAACTAATTCATCCTTTAAACTTAGTAAACCCTGATTTAAAGCCTCAATCGGATCTCCTTGCATCGAGCCAGATGTGTCTAGCAAGAGCACACAAGGACAACGTGGTTCTGGATTCTCAGCAAATTCTACTACTTCATCAAGTCTTAATGTATCATGCATAACTTTTTGTGTTATGTTAAAGTCCAATGCTTTATTTCCCTTTTCTCAGAGTATATAATTCTAGTCGCCAAGACGACTACAGAATATAATATTTAGTGGTAGATGCTCTAATCTTTATTAAACAAATTATTTTCATGAAGTTCACTATATATTTAAGAAGAACTTGAGTACAGCTTAGTTTAGCAAAAAATAGTTTATCAAAACCCAGAATTACCTGTTGTAATGTATCTACCAAAAATTTATATCCCTTAAACATACATTACAATAAATACCTAAACTTTCCCAGATATATTTTTAAAGATTCTATATAGGAGAATTCTTCCTTTATAGGAAAGTGATTAACCACAATCAAGATCATTAACTCTAGAAGTATACCAGTGTAACTGCGTGAATTTGGATTCAAAGCCTCTTTCAGTAAGTGGGTATAAATAAACGTCGTTATTCAGGTCTTCAGGCAACAGTTGTCGCTAGTGAGTAAAATCTAAAAGTAACTAGCATTTACTGATAGTCTAGCTATGATATGTGTTTACCTTTATTCATACTCACCTACTGGTTTTTTGAGATAAATTAAGTAAAACGTGCCAAAGACAACAAAAAAGTTATAAAAATTATAACTTTTAATATATATACATATTTTAAGAGAAATAATTTTTGCATAGAGAAAAATTACAAAGAAGAAAATACTTCATAGCTGATATTTTCCATTTACAAATGTTCGGTTGTTGATTCCGCAAAAAAAACTGAAAAAATATGAATTATTCCGGTGCATTCACTAAACTACGTCCTCTAAGTTTGCTAAGACAGTTATCCAATTGCTCCGATACTACTTGTTTACAAGCATTGAGTAATTCAGTTAGTTGGTCGATTTACCTAGAACAAGGCAAAATAACCTACGCTACCCATTCAGTGGAACCGTTTGATCGACTAGAACGTCATTTGCGTCGCCTCAGCCACCAAATTCCACTACTGACTACTGAGGTTCGTGTTCAATTACGTTTGATGTTTGAACCTGACTCACACAGTCAGTTAATCGAACATGACAGCAATTCGAGAAACTACCCTCCTGAGTATCAGGCTATATCCTGGCTTGTTAGTCAACAACATCTACATTCTACACAAGCAGGAGTGCTGATTCAAGAATTAGTTAAAGAGGTGATTGAATCATTTTTGCTAATCAAAAAAGGTACTTATGAATTAACACCACTGAATAAAATGCCAAAAATTTGCAGGCTAGATGTAGAAAAAATTCTTGAACGTTGCCAAGTAAGATTACAGAATTGGCAAACTTTTGTTCCCCAAATTTCTTCTCCATATCAACGTCCATATCTGTTGATTAACAGCAAAATTGAGGAAAAAGATTTACCAAAACTCCAGCCAGATTTAACTAATTGGATGAAAGGTTTTAGCCTGTGTCATTTGGCAGTAATTTTGAATCAAGATGAAATCCAACTGGCTCGTAATTTATACCCTTACATACTTCAAGGCAGGATTATCTTGCATGAACCTGATCCACCATTTGATAAATTACCAAAGATATTTGAAGAGCGATCGCTTTTCTCAAAATTAATTACATTAGTTGATACCAAAGAAAAACTAAATACCACCGTCAAGTCTTACCCAGATATTTATGAAGAGAATGTAGCTCCTGTTCACCAATTACCACAGATTTCTGCTCCTCCAAAAGAAAACTTTCAGGAATCAACAATATCAAATAACATAAATCCTGCTTACCAAAGAGTAACAGCTGCTACTGTAACGGCACAAAAAGTCCATAAAATCGTTTCTGTAGATGATAGCCCCATAATTCTCAAAGAAATTAGCCATTTCTTAGAAAATGAAAATTTTTCTGTAGTGACTATCAACGATCCACTAAAAGCTGTTTTGTCAATTATAAGGCACAAACCGGACTTAATTTTGCTGGATTTAAACATGGTAGGAATCGATGGTTATGAGTTGTGCCGGATTATACGAAATAATGTAACTTTTCAAAATACTCCAATCATTTTTGTCACTGGGAATAAAGGAATTGTAGACAAAGTAAAAGCGAAACTGGTAGGAGCATCTGGATATCTCACCAAACCGTTTTCACGCGCCGAACTACTAAAAACAGTCTTCATGCATTTGACTTAAAATAACCACAAAATCTAACGAATTTGAGCTAGTGAGAATCAATTAATATGGCTACAGTTTTAGTTGTTGAAGATGCTCCTTCTCAGTTGGAGTTAATCAATAGTTTTTTAAGAGAGAATGGACACACGGTAATTAAAGCTTATGATGCCAAAGATGGGATGAGTAAGGCAATAACTCATCGTTTGGATGCAATTATTACTGATGTGGTAATGCCAGAAATTAGCGGTTTTGAATTCTGTCGTCAACTCAAAAAAAATCCAGCGACTCAAAAAGTACCAATTATTATTTGTAGTTCTAAAAATCAGCCAATTGACCGGATTTGGGGAATGCGACAAGGTGCAGATGTTTATTTAACTAAGCCTTTTACTAAACAGCAATTACTAGATGCGCTCAAATCTCTTGTAGAGTGAAAAGGGAATATAGGGATTCTCATTTTAATGAGGTACATGGGTTAGGTGTGCGAGTATCTGTGTTCATCTGCGGTTAATTATTTTTTCTGTACCTTACCCATGCGGTGACCGCTATACTGTCCGTGAGTATCATTGGAACAGGAATGTACCTTAGCTTAACCGAGAAGTATTGTATTCAAAATGTAATCAACTCAAGTTGGCAAAAGGCCCATTGCCACAATAAACAGGCTTGCCGATGCAAAAACTGGCTCCTGTCTGCTAGAAAGTTTTAGGATATGGCAGAGAAATTATAATTTGGGTTATTGTAGCCTGGATTTGACATGGCGGATGTTACAAGGTCAGGACTGCTGAGTAAACTGCTGACATCAGTGCCGATAGCTTGGTTGGGCGTAGTACTACCTAGCGATATCAGTTTGGCACTATCAGAAAAATTCCAACCTTCATTACCAACGAGTGTTTTGCCATCACCACTAGCTTCAATCCGATTTCCAAGGAGATTACTGTTACTTACACTAGCAGTGTTGCCATTACCAAGGATGTCATTGTTACTACTAGTCTGTGTATTAGCATTACCAAAGATGTCGTTGTTATTGCCTAAGTTCCAGTTACCATTACCGGAGGTTGTGTTATCGTTACCAAAGCTCCAGTTGCCATTACCTTTGGTTTTGCCGCCATCACTGTAGTTCCAGTTACCGTTACCGTTGGTTGTGTTACTACTACCAAAATTCCAGTTACCATTACCATCGGTTGTGTTGTTACTACCATATAACCAGTTGCCGTTACCTTGACCACTGTTATTAGTAGCATTTGCACCATCTAAGTTTTGAATATCAAATATCCAGTTGTCGCTGTTATAAGGTACAGGTAGACCGTTACCTGTTTCAGGTAGGTTGCTACCACTTTCCTTGGAGGGAGGAGTGCTGCCAAATGGTAAGTTACCAGCGAGGTTGCCGCTAGCGGCGGTATTGTTAGCACTAGAGGCACTACCACCAGATGCGTTACCACCAGCCAAGGGGTTGCTACCACCACTAGATGTGCTACCACCACTAGATGCGCTATCACCAGCAAAGGGGTTGCTAGCACCACCAGATGCGTTACCACCAGCCAAGGGGTTGCTAGCACCACCAGATGCGTTACCACCAGCAAAGGGGTTGCTAGCACCATCAGATGCGTTACCACCAGCCAAGGGGTTGCTAGCACCATCAGATGTGCTATCACCAGCAAAGGGGTTGTTACCACCTAATGCGCTGGTATCACCGCCAAGGACTCCAATGAGTTGATTGAACGGATTATTAGTATCAGTTAAAGCCCGCTTGTCAAGTGGTCGCTCGTAATTGTAGGCGTACTTTCCATCTTCACTGATTGTGGATGAGTTGCCACCACCAATGAAGGAAGCGAAGATATTACTACCACTAGCAGCGCTACCAAAGCTACCGCCACCATCTAAACTGCTGCCATCACTGGACTGCCATTTGCCATCAGTGAAAGAAAAATTGCCATTACCAGTTGAATTGTTGCTAGTACCTTGTGACCCAGCATTTTGATTGCTATTGTCAGAAGTTGCCATTAGAATTAAACTCCTATTACTCAAACTGGAATTCCTCCATAAAGAGGAAGATCAACGACAAGAATGAAAGCATTTTTTGACTTTCATCTTCAAAAAAGAAATACGAATAAAAACAGCAAGTACCACACTTAGTAAAACTATATAAAATCAGATTTACATTTAAAATGAACAAAATTTAGATTGGACTGGCCATTGTTTTGATATTGTTCAGGCAAATTTCAGAAAATTTGCCTAATAATCCTTCTGGTGAATACTTTAGAGGTAGTTTTGGCAGTAATTTTTCGGCTCAAACAGAGCAAATTTACCTCTTTTGAGTACTACAAAAGAATGCAATTACACTACAAAAAAGAGTGAAGCTTGATTTTTGTAGTTTTTGGAGTGACAAAATATTACTTATGAGGTTTTATCGAGTTTTAAAGATTCAAGTTCTGCGATCGCTGATGCTGTTAACTTCTTTCTTTCCAAAATTTAAAAACTCGTGGCGAATAAGCGGGCTAGTATATCTAGTTGGCTCAAATATATCTCCCACATTGATAGAAGCCAAGACACTAAGAAAAGATTAGTATCAGAGATTGTTCTGCTAGTCTAACGTAGTAGGATTGTTCAAGTGAAAGGGTAAGCCTTGCAAAACGAGTAGCCATCGATCGCTAGTAGGCACCCTAAAATGAGAACAAAAGACGATTCCAAAAACAATCACACTCCATGCGTATTTCTCTAAATTGGCTGCGCGAACTAGTAGAGATAAAACTTAGTCCAGAAGAATTAGCCGAAACCTTGACAATGGCGGGGTTTGAGGTTGAAGAGATTGAAGACCGCCGCACTTGGGCAAATGGTGTGGTTATAGGGAAAGTGCTTGAGCGTCAACCCCACCCCAACGCCGATAAATTGAGTGTTTGCCAAGTAGATATCGGTGCAGATGAGACTTTAAATATTGTCTGTGGTGCTGCCAATGTGAAGGCAGATATTTATGTGCCAGTGGCAACTACGGGTACTTACTTACCCAACATCGATTTAAAAATTAAACCTGCGAAACTGCGTGGTATCGCATCTCAGGGGATGATTTGTTCTTTAAAGGAACTCGGTTTGCCCACCGATGCAGACGGAATTCATATTTTCACTCAGGAAAATTTACCATTGGGTAGTGATGTGCGTCCGTTGTTGGGTTTAGATGATGTAATTTTAGACCTTACCGCAACTGCTAATCGTGCTGATGCCTTGAGTATGGTAGGCGTAGCACGGGAAGTAGCAGCTTTAACTCGTGGAAAGTTGAGCATTCCTGAACCTGGTGAAGTCTCTATTCCCAAAAATGCTGGAAATTTAGCTTTAAAAATTGCTGACACCCAAGCTTGTCCTGCATACATTGGTACGGTAATTGAACAAGTCAAAATTGCTCCATCTCCCGAATGGCTGCAACAGCGTTTGCGGGCTGCTGGAGTCCGTCCCATAAGTAATGTTGTGGATATTACTAACTACGTTTTGTTGGAATGGGGGCAACCACTGCACGCCTTTGACCGCGATCGCTTACAATCTGTTGCAAGTAGCGAAAATTTAACCATCGGCGTCCGCTTCGCCAATAATGGAGAATCCCTCAAAACCCTGGATGGACAAACTCGCACCTTAACATCCCAAAATTTGTTAATTACCGCCAACGACAAAGCCGTTGCACTGGCAGGAGTCATGGGTGGAGAAGAAACAGAAGTCCATCAAGGGACTCAAAGTCTAGTTTTAGAAGCAGCTTTATTTGATTCGGTAGCAATTCGCCGTTCTTCCCGGAGTGCAGGCTTAAGAAGTGAGGCTTCTGGCAGATATGAACGGGGAGTTAACCGGGCTGAGTTGGAAGTAGCTAATCGCCGCGCCTTGTCTTTAATTAGCGAATTAGCTAGTGGAATTCTTGTCCAGCAGGAAATTGCCGACACCCGCCCCGAACCCTCTACCTGGCGTCGTTCTATCGCACTGCGTTTAGATAGAGTTAATCAGATACTGGGGCCAATCGAGTTGGGAGAGGATACAGGTGAACTCCAAGAACAAGATATTGAGCGCATCCTGACTGCATTAGGATGTCAGTTGACTCCTTCAGACAATGTTCCAGGAGAAGATACCACCCATCAAGCCAGATGGTTAGTTTCTGTGCCACCCTATCGTTACCGCGACTTAGAGCGAGAAATTGATTTAATTGAAGAAATCGCCCGTCTCTATGGCTATAACAAATTCTGCGATACTTTACCAGAAAAAGCGGAAGCTGGTTATCTGCCTTTAGATGAGGAACTGATTCGCAAGTTACGAGCTTTCCTCCGGGCTGAAGGGTTGACAGAATTAATCCACTATTCTTTAGTCAAACCAGGAGAAGACAGACAAATAGTACTGTCAAACCCGTTATTTGTCGAATATTCAGCGCTGCGAAACGATTTGATATCTGGGTTGATTGACGCCTTTCAATACAATTTAGAGCAGGGTAATGGTGCGCTTAACGGCTTTGAAATCGGGCAAATTTTCTGGCGAGAAGAAGACGGTTTGCAAGAAACAGAAGCTCTTGCTGGGATTGTGGGAGGGGATATTTCCCTTGGCAAATGGTCAAAAAGTGGACGCGAAGAACCTATCACCTGGTTTGAAGCTAAAGGCATTTTAGAAAGTGTATTTCGGCAACTTGGCTTGCAGGTAGAATTTCAACCCGATCGCAGCGACGATCGCTTACATCCAGGACGTACTGCTTCTTTGTGGATTCAGGGTAACAGCCTGGGTATTTTTGGGCAACTCCATCCCCAATTGCGACGAGAAAAAGGTTTACCAAATTCCGTTTATGTTTTCCAGTTGGATCTAGATGTGCTTTTAAATTCTCTAGGAGAAGATGAAGTTCTCGTGCCAACATTCCAGCCCTATTCTACCTATCCAGCTAGCGATCGCGACATTGCCTTTTTCGCACCCGTGAAAATCTCAGTTGCCGAAATTCAAAAAGTAATTACCAAAGCAGGTAAAGATTTGCTCGAATCGGTGGAATTATTTGATGAATATCGCGGCGAAAATGTCCCTCAAGGACAGCGGAGTTTAGCATTCCGTTTAGTTTATCGGGCTAGCGATCGCACTCTCACTGAGGCTGAAGTTGAACCAGTACACAATAAAGTCCGCGAAGCCTTGGTGGAAAAATTCGGCGTCAACCTGAGAAGTTAGATATTTAATTAAATTTTTACCCCCCTTAATCCCCCCGATGTATTGGGGGGAAACCGGAAAATTTAGTTCCCTCCCCTTGGAAAGCTGTATCTATGCTAAGAGTAGGCGCAATGGATACGGAAACCGGAAAATTTAGTTCCCTCACGCCACATGCTACCCTGCGGGAACGCTAAGAGCGAACAAGTCGGGCAAAGAAAGCCGCCTAACGCAGTGGCTCCCCTTTGCAAGGGGAGGGTTAGGGTGGGGTAAAAATATTTGACAGATCAATCATGACTTTTCAAACATCCTTTTAGAAGGAGATCGACTCAAGCTTTTGGCACAATATCTTATTAACTAGTAGGAGTAACAAGGAATCATGCCCAAATATGTAGTCTGGGGAAGTTACTGCGAAGGCGTTCTGGAAAAACGCGTCCCCCACCGTCAAGCTCATTTAGACGGATTAGCAAAACAGAAAGAATCCGGTGTGCTGATTACTATTGGCCCCACCAAAGATGTTACGAAAGTTTTTGGAATTTACGAAGCTGAAGACGAAACCACCGTGCGCCAGTTGATTGAAAATGACCCCTACTGGAAAAATGGTATCTGGACTGAATATTCTGTCAAAGAGTGGATTCAGGCTTTTTGAATTGGGTATGGGGAATAGGGGATAAGTCTTTTATACTCGCTGACGAGTCTTTGATACTCGTGAATGAGTCTTTGATACTCACCGATGAGTCTTTGATACTCGCTGACGAGTCTTTGATACTCGCTGACGAGTCTTTGATACTCGCTGACGAGTCTTTGATACTCGTGAATGAGTCTTTGATACTCGCCGATGAGTCTTTGATACTCGCCGATGAGTCTTTGATACTCGTTGACGAGTCTTTGATACTCACCGATGAGTCTTTGATACTCGCTGACGAGTCTTTGATACTCGTGAATGAGTCTTTGATACTCGCTGACGAGTCTTTTATACTCGTGAATGAGTCTTTGAACTCCACTCCCCTCCTTCCTCTGCTCCCCCCACCTCTCCCCCACTCCCAGCGTATGAAAATTTGGCAGGCTGATTTTTATCGTCGTCCCTTACAAGATGCATCTGGACAAATTTTATGGGAGTTGTTGATTTGTGACGCAACTCGCAGCTTTGAGTATGAAGCCACCTGTCTCCAGTCAGCAGCAAATTCAAATTGGGTTGCGACTCAACTTGAATTGGCTGCTGGTGAAAAATTCCCAGATGTGATTCAGGTGTTTCGTCCTCAGTCTTTAAGTTTAATTGAGGCGGCGGGACGCAATTTAAGTATAAATATCGAACCTACCCGCCACACTTTGGCACTGAAGCAGTGGTTGCAGGAAAAGCAGTATCTCTCAGCGCTGGATAAACCACCCCCAGCACCATTACCAGAAAACCTTTGGGGAGAAAAATGGCGTTTTGCGACTCTGGCTGCTAGTGATGTGGAAACCAGATTTAGCGATCGCCCCATTCCCATTTTGCACATCCCAGAATTTTTGAAACCGATCAATTTGGGTTTGGCGTCAACAGTGCCCGTCCCTGGTGTGGTAATTTATGGTGGACGCCAATCGATGCGCCTAGCACGGTGGTTGCAGCAAGCCCGTCCTGTAGCTTTGAACTACATATCTGGCGCACCAGATGGCTTGGTACTAGAAGCTGGCTTGGTAGATAGGTGGATTGTTGCCACTTTTGAAGATTCAGAAGTTACAACAGCAGCCCAAGCATTTGAACAACGGAAACAGCAAAGCCGAGGATTGCATTTTTTGTTAGTGCAACCAGATGATTCCGGGATGACTTATAGCGGCTTATGGTTATTGCGGGCAGAAGATTGATATTAATTGCCAAAAATATTTGTCCGCTTAATTTCTATAGCTAAAAAAATAGACTAAAGTGATGTCTGACGGCAAGCCTCTACCCGTCTACGCTTTACTATCATTTGCCTTTCTTCGGTAAGGTGGATAGATTCGGCAAATTATATGATGGTAAAATCATACTAAAGAGTAATACTAAAAATTAATATAGATGCTAAAAATCACAATTGCCCTAGAAGAAGACATTCTGCGATTTGTAGATCAGTATGCACAGGGCAATCGTAGTGGATACATCAATACATTGCTGGCAGAACACCGCCGCCGAATTTTGGCAGCAGAAATGGTTGCAGCCCTCAAGCAGGATGCTGAAGATCCAGAATATCAAGCTGAAATTGCTGCTTGGGATAGTGTTGTTGGAGATGGTATGAATGCCAGGGAGTAATTTAACTTATCGGCGGGGAGAAATACGTTGGGTAAATCTTGAGCCAACAATGGGGGCTGAAGCAAAAAAAATCCGCGCTTGCTTAATTGTGCAAAATGACATCATGAATCAGTATGGGTTGCTGACAATTGTCATGCCATTTCGGCCCGGAAGTAAATAAGCCCCCTACGTTGTGAATGTGAAAACAACACCAAATAATGGACTAGACCAAGACCGTTTTATTGATGTTGGGCAAATTCGTGCTGTTGACCATAGTCGTATTTTGGGTTTGGTGGGTGTGCTGGAGTTAGAATACTGGGAACTTATTCGTACAGCTTTAAATGTAGTTCTGGGATTTGTGGTTTAAGGATGTTAGAGAATAAGAATAGAGATTAGAGTAAAGCGAAAGCGATCGCTTTTCTGTAATTAGCCTTGCAATCAGAATATTGCTTATATATTTGCGTGTATTAATTATCTGTAGTATATTTATTTACTAATTATCAATTTATTAGCAAGCAGCCTGAGGAAGCGATGTCTGATGATAAGCCCTTCGGGTTCGGGGGTGACGCTCGAAGACTCGCTAACGCTACGCTATCGCAATCGACGGGAACCGCCAAGACTGCGACCCCCTCACCGCTATGCGTCTACACACTCATCTAGCTGTATGGGCTGGGAAAAGGCGATCACTCGATATTATCGGGTAGGCATTGCCAAAAAATGTGGAATAGGTGCAATATTATTTAAAGCAATGCCCACTCTACTAACTTGGCTTTCACCATTGCCCTGAATTATCTTCCTGTTGCAAACCTATCAACTGTCGCCGCTTCCAAGCAAAATGAAGAATATTAATTCCGAGTTCCTGAGCTGTACGAATGGTCAATCTAGGTAAACTCAAATCTCTATCCAGTCCCCAAGCAGTTGCTAAATCACCAATTGCTAAAATAATTCCTCCACCAACTAACAGTTTAATCTGCTGTTGATTAACCATTGGTAAGGCAGCAAATAAGAAAGGTTTTGTCCTTAAAGGATGACTCCGTTGCAATTCTTCTAAAGGTCTTAAAGGACTCTCTAACTGTTGTGCTAATGCTTGAGTACTCTCAATTAGAGCAGTAGCATTTGTTGGTGCATCAATGAGAAGCACACCACCTAAATTTAAGTAATTTTTTAGAGATTCAAATTCGAGACTATTTAAAGATATGGCCTGTCCACCTGTCAGATAAAGTATGTCATAGTCTTGGATATTTTCTCCTAAAGAAACCTGACCTGGTTCATCACCCCCTCGCAAACTGGGATATAGGGGTTCTACTGCTTGTAACAAATAAGAAAGGCTGAAAAAATTACGCGCACATTCAGGATCACTATGATTCGCCTGCGCCATACACACAAGTGCTTGGGGACGCATTTGTGCCTGACGGCGATAACGCAAATCAATATTGTTATATCCAGGAAAGAAAGCATCCGCAGGTTGGTTAATATCAGTGTGTCCAGGTTGCAGAAGTATCCGGCATATTTCTATTTCTGAACTGTTTGGTGTAGAGTTTATTTGGTCAATTCGATAAGTCTCTTGAACAATATCTCTTTGCTGTCCACGCCGCAAATCATCAGGGTCTACATAGCTAAGTACTAAGTAGATCATGATTGGTTCAGAAGTTGCTACTTCTATATCAATTGGAAAATCATAAGAAGTCGGTACAACAATTAGATTACCTGCTAAATCAATTGCAATACCAGGTTGAATTTGCACCCAGCGCCCATCTCGATATTTAGCTTCGACTTGGCTTCGTGCAGTCACATCTCGGACGCCTAAACCGCAGACAATTCCTGGTTGGTTTAAACTTTGATATTGGGCATTTTGCCGATTACGGTGGTAATTATGGGCTGTGCGCCAGCGTTCAGCATTGATTAGTAATCCATCTGTGGCTTGCAGGCGTTCAAAGGATTTAATTGGTGGGGGCGGGAAAGGATGAGACATAGCAATTTTGGATTTTAGATTTTAGATTAAAAGTCTGTTCTAGGAATTTTAAACAATACTACCTATTTAAGATGATAGGGTGTATTATGCCAAAGGCTAACGCACCTTTAATTATTAATGATGCCGTACTCTCAGCGATAACACACCCTACAATTTAATTTTACTTAGTTAATTACGAATTACCTTAGCGTAGCGGTAGCGAGTCCGTGTACTCCTGCAAAGAAGCAAGCTAGCAAGAGCGTCTCGTAGAGAGCATTATTACAAATTATAAATTATTTAATTAGAAGGATTTTCGATAGATAGTTCATAGGTGCAAAAAGCAGGTTTTTCTTGTTCTATAATTCTTTGGATAAGTTCTTCGTTGATGATGCCACTAGAAATGTTTGAACGCAAACGCACTATAAAGTGATATGGTTGTCCGCCTGCTAAAACTGCATTTCCTAGTTGTGCGTCTCCGATAATGAAACTTGGGCCAAAAGGTTCTGTAATACTAATATGTTTATCAGCTTCATTAGGTAAATCTTCGTCTAGCGGTAAATTAGTATAAAGATGTAAATAGAGACGCAATCCTTTCCTAGTTCCCCGCCAGCGATAAAGTTCTACAGCTCGGCGAATTAAACGCCGCTGTTGCTGGAGATCCCAAACTGAATCTACTTGCCAAGCAACCCAATGAGCCATAAAGGGTAATAATGCTTGCGGTGCTGTCAAGGGATCGAGGTTTGCCCACATGACGTTATAACTATCAATTACTGGTTGAAAACCTTGCTCAAATATCTTCATGAAGCGACCAATAAAGTCCACTTCTCGATACAAAATTGGCAAGAATTCCATGTAGGCAGTGTAGGGACGGATATATAAATCAAAATACTCGCTTCTCTCGATTTGTTCGTTGTCAGTGCCTCGGTCTATATATAGAGTAATTAGGCTGCGAAAATTGAGAGTTAGTTTGTCTTTTTTTCCAGGAGCGATCGCTTCTTGGTCTTCAAAAAATGTGTCGGGAATTGAGAAGTAGAGGACAGCATCCATTTGTCCGCGAGGTGGTATCTCACTGCCTTCTGTGCCAATTTGACACCACTCGCTAGGAAAATTTCCGTCAACGCTTAAGCTTACCCGCAAAGGACGCTGTTCTAAGTTTTGCACTTGCACAATCATCTCGCTGGGATGCCCAGGATGCAAGAGTAAACTACGTCCAGCTACATCCATGTTTTCCGCATTTGCAAATGTTAAACCTGCTACAGGTAAAGCTTCGGGAATTTGCATTGGCGTTAATTGAATGCGTACAGATGGACTAGAGCGACTTTGAACCATAACTCCTCTACCAATTTTAGATTTTAGATTTTGGATTTTGGATTACTTTGTTCCCGGTACAAGATTACCCAATTCCGCTTTTTGTCTTCCTCTGTGTTCTCTGCGCCTCTGCGGTTAATTAAATCTTGTTCCAGAAATTTCAAACAATATTAACTTTCCAATTTGGCATCAGCGATTAATGATCTGGATATCGTGATTTGAACGTAGATTGCTATCAGCCCAAGAACATATCAAACCTTCTGATCCTGGGTCAATCAATTGTTCTGGCGATGGTTGTCGTCTCCAATTTTCTCCTTGCTTGCGGATGGGAAACAGCAGGACGGGCCCTAAATGACGCACGCCTGGGGTTTGTTGCAGTAACGCTACAATATCCGATGTATAAACGGGTCGCCCAAATGGCCAACCTTTGCCGTCCATTCCTCCAGTTAATGGATTTAAATATTTATACAGCGATACCCTTAAATTCCGGAGGATTTCTTCTCTGGCAAAAGGGTTGTCATAGGCAGGCTCTAAAGCAATTTCTGTCTGTACAGAAACACCTACGTAATTTGGTTCTTGTAATTCTATTTGTACCCCTAATAATCGTCTTTCATCTAAGTAACTCAAAATTTGCTCTTCGAGTGCATTACTGAGAGCAAACTCTTCTGGTGCCATCCCATTGCCTTGAGCGATCGCATCTGTATCTGCATAGGGAACTACCACTAAACTAACTATACCAGCTTGTCTTTGAGAATTCGCTGGCAAACAGCGAATGCGAGCGATCGCACCATTCCCTGCCTGTTGAGCTAAAACTTCAAAATCTTCAGCTGTGACAGCGCGATCACGCGTGCGGAGGATGCGGGGAGCCTTGATCACAGCTTGCTCCAGTGACTCGGCATCCGCACCATTGATTGCTGGTTTCAGATTTATCACCCTAGCAACATATGGATATGCAGATTTTGGAAACTGGATTGCCCCAGTTTGAACATTGCCTTTTCTACCACCACCTATGCGATAAACAACCATTTTAATCTCTGAGCCACGGGGTGGAATTGCGCCGTACTGGTGTTTAGATTGGTTGTTTTCCGGGGTATTAACTTGTACAAATGTGTCGTCTAGGAGTGGTTGTTGGATTCGCGATCGCACTTGAGTTTGCTGTTTAAGTTGGCTAGGTTCTCGAATCAGCGGCCCAAACTGGATTCTACCAGTTAGGGAATCGATAGTGTAGTGAAAGTCTTGAGGCCCAGAATCAGCAAAATCTCTCACCTCAGTCCATCTCTGAGGCAAACCACCAGCAGGTGTAACTAGGATATATTCATTTTCTTTGCGTTCTAAAATCGGTGTACTTAGTAATTCAAAACTCTGTCCAGGTTTACCATTACTAATTCCTACACGCTCATCTCGAATCAGCTTACTGTGACTAGCCCTGACTGTACCGCCAATTGACCGCACTACTAAACCAATAATCCTTGGTGGATTATTGTAACCGGATTGATTTGTTTCTGGGATAATAAAGGTACAGCGCAGCCAGCGACCTCGGTAAGCGGTAAAGTTGGTCACAGGCCAATTTTGCGGTAAATGGAGACGGACAGCTGCGTCTAGAGACGACGGGTTTCCACCCTGTTGGGCGATTTCGTAAAAACTGAACCCGCGAGTCTTATCATCTGACTCTTGCAATAAAACTGATTGCCAATTTTCCCCATCCCAGGCTTCCCACTTGCGAGGTGGTTGATTGGGGTTAATACCAGTAGGCGTAGCTGCGGCTCCTTGAAAAGTAACATCTAGAACATTACCATCTAGAGGATCATCAGAATGGATCGCTAAATAAAAGCAGTTACCAGGCTGGGGTTCTTCTTCAAATATCGATTCTTCACTACCTGTCCAGTTACCGTCAGGTTGACGAGTCCACGAAGTTGCAAATCTTTCTCGCAGAGATTGGGGAATGTCTTCGCTGGTTTGGGCAGTAAAGAAGTGTTGTATGCGGGGTTTGCCGATAATTAGAGGAGAATCTGTGCTGAAGGTAATAGCCTCTATTGTCTCAGTTCGGATAGTTGAGACTTCTAATCCTGCCGGAATAGTGTAGGCTTCAGGCAGTGCAGCGCTTAAATAAAAAGTTAATTCCGTGCGGGCTGGGGCGGGAGGCTGGAGACGAATACCCAGTAATTCTAGGAAAGCTACATAATTTTTGCGAGGTACTTGGTTAAATCTGAGCAACATCTGGTCAGTTAACCAAGCGAATAACTCAATGAGCGTAATCCCTGGGTCGCTGAGGTTGTGGTCTGTCCATTCTGGACAGTAGCGAGGAATACGTAGAATACATTCTTCCACCAAATCATCGAAGGCGCGATCATCTAACTTGGAAGAAGGTAATTTCGGTAGAAAGTCAAAGTTCATGACTCCTCCCCAACTGAAACTAAATAAAATGGATAAACAAAGTTATTAATAATATTAGGACTGTCTTTAAGTCGATAATTAATGATGATGTCTATTCTGCCACGCACAGGGTCTGGATCAGTTAGAACTTTATCGAGAATAATGCGTGGTTCCCAAACTTCTAAAGCTTGCGATACATAAAGACGGATTCGTAGTAAGGTATCGCTATTCATAGGTGCAAACGCTAGTTCTGATAAGCGCGAACCAAAGTTAGGTCGATAAACCCGCTCACCTACTCCCGTGCGGAGGATAATCCAAATAGATTCTTTAACTTTTTGATCTTCACGGCTAAGTTGTATCCCACCTTGCACACTCAAATGCAGTGGATAAGCCCAACCTGTCCCTAAATAGTCTTTTTGCTGACTATAAACCATATCTACTACTTAGACAGCTGTTACATGGATATTTTTAAAGATATCGGCACAGAAGGTTTAAGCCTATTCGCCAAAGGTCGAGGTTGAAGAGGCGTAGGGTAGAGGAGCAGGGGGAGGGTCAACATAATTCGTAATTGATAATGACGTTCGTTCGCATTACGAGAGTTTCTAACTTGTTATGTTAAGTCCGAAAATTAAATAATCAGTTGATTGTACCCGCCTGATTGCGATGGCACGTACCCCTACAAAGAAGCAAGCTACGCATAACGTCTCCAAAGGAGAAAAACTCAACGCCTGCAATCAGGCGATCGCCCACGAAGCTGATTCAGGAGTTTAAACCTAAAAACAGCCAAGCCAGCGTTGCTTACTTGTTTATCGCAGGTGATTCCCTTAGTGATAAACTAATAGCGTACCTGCCTGCTAAAAGTGTGATTGCTCGAATTGCGGACGCTCTCGCGCAATTGCTGGACTGGGTTGCACTTTGCACAATGGCTTTGTCTGTTGGTTTGAGCCATATCGACTCCTCTTAGATTTTAGTTGCCAATGATGACATTAATTGCACCAGTAATAATTTGTGCACCACAGCCAGCCTTATCGCCAACACGCAAAGCTTGTCGTCCGCCAATCAAAACTCTCAGGCTCCCCATTGGAAAAGGAGTAGGAGGATGAGGAGGAATGACAGGCATATCACAGACATGGATATCTCCTACCACAGCTGCTCGAAGTCCACCAATGAGTACATTAAGAACACCTGGGCCTTGAATAACTCCGGGATGGGCAGTTTTATCGGTAACACGGGCTGCAAACGGCATAGTTTTGTTCTCCTTAATTAACGCGATGTACGACTTATTGTTCCGTTGCACAAGGCTGATATATGAACGATTGAAAAGAGAATTCCCACAATCGGCATCTGGATATAGAAAATCGTCACCAGTGACTGGAATGAGGGAAAGATGTTTTCTATTGAATAGTTTATCAAAGTCGTGTTTTGTTGTGTTGACGACTTGTTGATTGAAACCACCTAAATCTACCCAATCAAGCTATCAATTGTTTCTCCTGAGATTGTCGGCTGTTTTTTGGGAGATTCAAATAATAAAATGCAAGCGCCGTTTCAATAATATCTTTTGCAAGACCTAAGTATTATGTGGCACTTTCATTTTATTTCTTGTAAATGCCTAAGTTTAGAGAAGAAGTTATGGATTTAATTTAACTTTATTACCCCAGCCGTTGTTGACATCTCTATGTTTCCAACCGTTGTTACTGAAATATCTATGTTTCCAGCGAGTGTTGTCATTTCTATACCTGCATTAGCCTCTAATTTTAGCTTACCCAATGAACTAATTTCAAGAGTTGCCAACGTGTCGTTCAATGTGATTTTATGACCGGCTTTAGTTTTAATCGCTATTGAGTCATGTATTAGGTCACTGTCATTATTGATATATATTCGATTACGTGATTTAGTTCGTAGCTGAATACTACCATCTTCACCGTCATCATTCATATATATTCGATGACCGTCTTTAGTTAGTAGTCTAATTCCTGGCTTTTTACTTTTGCCTTTCCCCGCGCTAAACTCGCCTTCCTCTTCGCTAGACTCGTCTTCGTCTTCCTCTCCGCTAAACTCACCTTCCCCATCAATAAATTGTAGAATATGACCTACACGAGTTTTAAAAGTGCGTAATCTTACACCGTACTCTGTAACTGAATCGTCCACATCTTCCGGTGGTGCATCCTTACCGTTCCATAACCCGCCAATGACGAAGGGACGGTGAATATCGCCATGCTCAAAACCTACCAAAACTTCATCGTTTATCTCTGGTAAACAGTCGAAACCTCTATTTCTGCCTGCTCCCACAGCGACAACTCTCGCCCAGTTACTTTTATGTTCTTGTGTAAGCGTTGGAAACTTGACCGTCACTCTGCCCAAATTCTCTGGGTCTCTGTTATCATCCACAATTCCTATTAATAAAGTCTGACCTGGCCGTAGATGTTTATCTGTAGATAATGTTGTGAATAAGTTACCAGAACGTAGTCCCCGCACGCTGAAGTCAGTTTTATAAACCCGTTCCTCCAAGAAATGGCGTGTGTCTGTAACATAATACTTCCCACTATAGCGATCGCCCATATTCTCAAGATTAATAACCTGTCCTGGTCGAATATCAGGATTTCCTTCTACTTGGGCATCTGCATAAACAAATTCTCCTCCCAGTTCATCACACAGAGCCTGAGCCATAATCTCTGCTTGTTTGGCGCTGGCAACGGGTTTATTTACAACAGTCATTTCGTAAGACTTAAGATTAGAAAATGCACTACTGGTACTACTTCCTAGCTTATTACCTGTTTCAGTTAGTTGCGTTTCTTTAGTGGCTGTTTCAATAATCGGTTCTTTCTGAGTATAGTCCCAGGCACGTACTTTCACAGTATTCACCTGTTCAGCACTGGTAACGCGAACTCTAAATTGCTTAATCTGATCTCCCCATTTGAGTGCTAAATCTCCCTCAGATTTTTGTTTGCAAAAATTCATTTTGCCATCGCTCATAAAGAGTTCAAAACCAATGCGGGCAGCCCTTTCCTGCAAAAACTCCATATTAGTTTGGTTTTCTTGAAAGACATACTTCTGGGCTTCGCCACTTGGGTCTATATTGCCAAGTTTTATCCCTACTTCTTCAACTATTTTTGTAACTATATCGCTATCAGTTTGACCCGTAAAAGAACGATTATAACGACCTCTATGAAGACGATGGGAGAAATCATAGCCACGAACAATGATATCAGCTCTATTGTTGTTCTCGAAGTTAACTTCCATCCCGGTAATTTCGCCTTCAATTAGTGTTTCTTCTATCTCCTCTTTAAAATCAGGATCTAGAGTAGTACTCGAATAAAAACCCAATTTCACTTTTTTCCCAATCTCAAACAACGGATCATATTGCCACGGTTTGATTTCTGGTTCGTTATGTGTAGGAGCGTATGTATTACGGATTACTAGCGTAAACATTGCTGGCAAATGAAGGCTTTCTTCTATTGTCATTTGTAACACATCTTCATCTAATTCATCACCGATTTCTTCTCCGTCTATCTCAATTTTAAATCGGCTTAAGTAAAGGCTTTTTGTAGACATAACTATTATTTTGTAACTATGAGATTTTCAAAGCAAACTTTAAGGACAAAGTAGTGATGAATTAGTATTTTGAAAATTGGTTAATCACTTTCTCAAATTCTTGGATCTATGCCTCCAGAAGCTGAACTTATTCCTCCAGGAAGGTTTACTTTATCTACTTCTTGCAAGGATATATCTACCAGCGCCCTTACTGGTGTACCATCACTGAGAAACATATTTAAAGTGTAAGTTAAACTTGTGATTACGCAATAAAAATACTCATCTTTCCATGTGAATATGTAAACAGGTGGACGACTGTCAGGTGTTTGCTCAATAGCTTCTACACCTTTCTTAATGTTGTCTATATACTTTTCCATCACCGACTCTTTGGTTTCATAAGTATCATAGACCAACTGGTTGAGCGTGAATTGGTAAGGCTCAACTCCAGAAAAATTTACTTTAGGAAGTAGAGTAGTTCCTCTATTACCTACCTGACTTTGCCAGTTCACAGTCCGAGTAAAACTAATTTCTGTAGGATTAAACATTAATTCAATATCTTTCGCCCCACTGTCATAAGCTATAAGTTTAGCTTTCTCAAGGCTCGATTTAATCTTTTCAACCTCAATAATATCTGGCTTCTTAATATCTGAAAATGGATTTGATATTCCCATTTGAGTATTTCTCCGAAAATTTATTGTTGAATAAGAATTTACCAAGGTAATCGACCTGAGTAACGGCCATGACGCTCTCGCTCAATTTCTATTCGTTGCCGTAATCTGTGATAAATTTCACGGGCTAGAGCTTCCAAATCACCAGGATCATCTTTATTATCTCCTTTAGAAGACGAAGACGTATCATCCGATTTATTATCCCTAGAAGACAAATAAGTATTCTCTATTGTCTTAGTTACTGGTTTTATATCTCTTCTAGATATGTCGGGTGGAGTCACCTTTCGACCAGCAGCAAAGCCTTTTGCTGAAGGAAGGTGTTTAGCAAAAACTTGTGGCGATCCTGATGACTTTTGTTTATTAGATTCTACACCATTAAAGTTGAAGCTAGTGAATTCATCATTATTTCCATTTAGTAATTCTTCCACACTTGACCATTGAGAAGGTGTATTTGACGATTGGGGAGGTGTGTGATTGGTGAGATTTTTTTTTCGGAAAATTAGGGAAGGTGATGAGTATTGAGGTGAAGGCTTACTTGCGTCAGTTGTTTTATTTTGAAGAGTATTAAGTTGTGGAGAATCGAGGATGGAAAGCTTTTGTTTTCCAATATCCAACCCTAAGGAAGAAGGAATTAAAGAATTAGATATCTGAGGTGAGTGAGTCTCAGCGCTTTTTAGCTGTAATGAAGTGTTTGCAAAAGAATCGACTTTAGTCGAAGTCTCTGGAGAAGTTTTTTCTTCTGGTTGCTTAAAATTGGGTGTCTGTAAACTATTTTGCTCAACTTCAGGTGGTGTGCTTACCTCATCTTGTGGGGAGGTTGGATTATCTGAGGTATCAACAAAGGTTGATATTTCAGGATTTGTTACCGCAAAGGGAAATTCTGATTCTACTGTTTGTTCATTGTCAATAGTTTTCCTGAAAATACTCGCTGTTTCACCAATCTCAGGTGATCTAGCGCTAACTTTTGGTGCAATTACAGTTTCACCAATTTCAGGTGATGTGGCGCTAACTACTGGTACTTCACCAGTCTCAGGTGATGCGGTGCTAACTTTTGGTGCAATTACAGTTTCACCAATTTCAGGTGATGTGGCGCTAACTACTGGTACTTCACCAGTCTCAGGTGATGCGGTGCTAACTT
>NZ_JBALDG010000080.1:0-190299 GCF_036917195.1 Nostoc sp. | reverse complement strand
TTTTTGATTGGTTGACTCTCAACCGTGACGTGTTTGCTGCTTACAAAGCTAGTTTGGGCTTTATTTGGGCTTAATTTTTGTTTAAGTCGCGTTAAGAAAATCCTTAACAGAATGAAACAGAGGAAATAAACCATTACAGGTAGTCAATATCAGTTTACCTGGAGATTTTAAGGACGCATAAATATTTTTTAAAATAGAAAAATTCATTTCATCTGTTTCCATTAAAGGAAAAGCTCCCTCACAA
This sequence comes from Nostoc sp., assembly GCF_036917195.1. GTDB lineage: Bacteria > Cyanobacteriota > Cyanobacteriia > Cyanobacteriales > Nostocaceae > Nostoc. Next base: position 190,055 of record NZ_JBALDG010000080.1, on the reverse strand, counting down.
AGCATAATTGAAAGATAAAATTGTGTTTCAAAATAAAAATTCCGGGCATCTTTTTTAATAAAATCAATTTTTAGTTTTTCTTCAGCAGCAGTTTTTATGGCTTTTTCGAGCATAGATTCTGATAAATCAATCCCTGTAACACTGTAACCACGCCTGGCCAACTCTAGTGAATGTCTTCCGGTTCCACAGCCAACATCAAGGATTAACTTATTTTTATCATAATCAAGTTCTTTTTCAATAAAATCAACTTCACCCAAGGTTCCAGAGGTATACCCCTCCTGATCATAGTTATCTGCATAATTATCAAATAATTCTTCATACCACTGTTTCATTATCTTCTTACCGGATTCAATTAACACTCTTTTTATAGCAGGTTTAGCGCTTTTTCTTGCTTGCAAAAACTTACTTGCAGTAGCTTGAACTTATCTTAATCTCGCACCAAGGTGCAAAATGATTCTTTGCCTCTTGGTGTGAAGATTTAATTTTCTGGGGAGAACAAAAAATCTTGAACTGCTTCTAAAACAACTGCTGGGTATTCTTCATGTAGTCCCAGAGAACCAGGAATGACAACGCTTCTTACTTTTGGTAAGGCTACTAAAGCGTTCATTTCTTCTCGTGATTTCGGGGGACTGGATTCCCCAATTACTACCATGAGCGGTACGGTTAAAGACTTTACAAGTTCCAGAAAATCAGATTGTTCGTGTACAGCATCGAGATTACCAGTTACAAAGGCAGCAGATGCAAATCGCGCTCCTGGTTGTTGAGTCGTATGCCACTTCTTCTCAATGAAACTGGGTGTAATTTTAGCTGCGTCAGTAAACACATGGCGGCGGTACATAAAACTTAAGAAAGATTGGGTAGTGTTGAGTTTGTAGAGAGCTTGACCAAGTATAGGCGATCGCACCAATTCTCTCACCATGCCAGCTATCTGTTGACTTGCTCCCATTGTCGGCAAAGGCCCACGCCAAGTAGGAGCTAACAACACAATCCGTGAGAAAGCAGCCTGCTTCACAGCTAATTGTAAAACGTAGGTAGCAGCATGACCAGCCGCTACCACAGTAATTGGGGTATTAAAAATAGCTTTGACAAAATCTTCCAGAAATTGCTGATATATTTCCGGTCGGTAATTCAAACTAGGGCGAGAAGATTGTCCAAATCCAGGCCAGTCTATGGCTACAACTTGAAAATGGGGAGCTAGTAGCCTGGCGAGTTCGCCCATTTCCAAACGCGTCGAAACAGTGCTGAAAGCTGGTAGTAGCAATAGCGGTGAACCTTTACCGAGGGTTTCATAAACAACGCACAATTGCTGATTTTCCCAATTCCAGAGATATTCTTGAACTACTCCACCAAAGCCAATAGCAGCAGAGGTAGATAATAAATTTGTTGACATTTGACTAAATTTATTATTCAGAGTTAGCAGTGAGCAGTTAGGAGTAGAGACGCGATTAATCGCGTCTGTATAAGAGTTAGGAATTCAAAACTCATCACTCTTAACTTATAACTCTTAACTTTTGAGATTTATTTGCACTTATCTATTTAACTAGGCAAATCTAACTTACATTCCAATGCTTTTTTTTGCATGGTTTTAAAAATGTTGTAAAACCCATTAGCACGGGAAGGTGTCAGACTAACGTTTAAACCTGTTGCTTGAATAAAATCTGGATTAAGTTGGACAATCTCAGTTGACGTTAGTCCATCCAATCCTTCAACCAGAAGCCCTACTAATCCTTTGGTTAACTGGGAATCGGAATCGCCCTGAAACACAACTTTCCCATCATTCAAGGCTGCTGTGATATAAACTTGAGACACGCAACCAGGAACTTTATTTTCGGGTAATTTTTCAGCTTCTGGAAACTCATTGAGCTTCTGAGCATACCAGATTAGCTGTTCATAGCGTCGCTTCGGTTCGGAAGCGCGTTGAAAGCGCTGGACAATTTTAGCGAGCGCAGGTGGCAAAGAATCTAGAGTTGAGGACATAACAGAAGCTGCAAATGATCGGTATCACTTTGAGTGTAAATTATCTTTCGAGCAATCGCGCCTCCGGTCACTTGGCAGTATGAAGCTAGCCATTACTGACTATAACTTGTCAAATCCAGATAATTACTGCGATCGCATTCACTCCGGTCAGGTTTTTGAATGCGCCTAATCACAAAAACTTAATTTTTTTATAAGCAGATTTTGACAGTAACTCTACATAAGTTACTGTTGTATCAGTATAGACTTATTGCTATTACGTAAATATGGGAAATAAGTGAAATTTATGTGTCGTTTGATTTGACTATGCGATGCCTACGGCGGTAAACTACATACTTACAAAATTAGCTGCAAGTAGCTTTTAACTAAGCAGCTAGGTAATAATCGATAATTAAAAATTAAAAATCAAAAAAAATTCTGATTTTTAATTTTTAATTTCTCTCCCTTAGGGATTAATTTGTAGTTTGTGCAGCTAGCATCTGCTTCAGCTTTTCTAATTCCGAAGCCCAACGAGGATCTGGACGAATAGCGTCTGAATCTGTAGTTGTGGTGGTACTTTCACGAGAAGCTCCGCCACCGCCACGACGAGGCTTCTTAGAACCTTTCTCACGACGGCTACCTTCTCTACCTTCTCTATTAACGCTAGGAATGGGGGTACTCGTAGTAGCAAGAGTAACTGCTTTAGGAGCTTGCTCCTCGCCCTCCTCACCCTTTGTCCGAGGTAATGCCTTCTCTAGCTTAATAGGAGTGTCTTTGAACATCTGACCATTATACTTTTCAATGATTTCGTCAGCTTGTTCGTCGTTGTTGACGGTAAGAAAACCGAAACCACGGCATTTGCCAGTTTTGCGGTCTTTAATTAATTTAGTAGTTACAGCATCACCTTCTGCTGCAAAAACTGCTTGCAGATCTTGACGATCTATTTCTTCTTTAGGCAAATTACCTATATATAGGCGAACGGGCATGAACTATACCTCCAGAGTTAAATGAACATGGCAAGGCGAGAAAACAATCACTTGGCTTTGGCTTTTAAATAGATGCTATTGAGAAATACTGCCATCAACCAATTTTTTTGCTCGAAACTGTCAACCTATACAATACAGTTTTTCGTCGGGATCAAGCTTGTTTAATCCAAAGGCTCACACTATTGTGAGCTAATAACACCTTAATTCTAAGAATTGTAAATTTAATAGCCTAGTGCCTGCTAAAGTACACGCTTTCTTCCATGCCTTTTTCGCAGAATCAAATACCATTCCTTACATTACCACGGTATTTTCTACGTAGCTAGTTTAGCGCATACTTTTACGACGTTAGTATTATTGCATCGTAACATAACATAAAACCCATTTTTTTATTTAAGGGAGAATATTTTGAAACAAAAACCAGCCAGTGGCTGGTTAATTTCCTGCTGTGTTGGGAGGATAAAAAGGTATGGAGTGGGGAAAAAGCATCCGAGTTCATAACTAAGCTGTAGTGCTGAGTTATGTCGGTTGCTATTGTTTGTGTAAATAAATGTAACACTTTTCCAGAAAACCTGCAATTTTTGTTTACATTTCGGTTTGTCCTTCGTCAGTTGTTTATTTTCTTCTGACCAATGACTAACCACTGAGAAAAACGTATGCGCCCCAAGCCTGTGCTGCAACTGCCAAAAAAATAGACCAAATAGGATGAGGGCTATGAATGGTTTTACCACTTTGAGTTTCCAGGGTTTGGATATCGATCCAAGGTGTTGCTCCTCGTCGGAACCAACCTGTGACGATAATTTGCCGACCGATCAGATCCTGGTGATTGACTGACTGTCCTAGCCAAGAAACGTGGTGTAATTTCACTAAACCTGCACTGGATTGGAGGATTAAATCTTGCGCTAGGGAGTTGCTAGTGCCTTGACGACCTAATAGTTTGCCCACAATCCGCACGCTGATACTGTCAATGGGTAAGGCACAAGGGTCAGCTAACAGGTTGGGTAGGCAGTCAGTTTGCACGGTGGCAGGTTTAATATCGGGGAAAAAAGAATTAATCCGCATTACTGTACCGATGCTAAAGCCAATTAGAAGGCAGCCTGTAATGAAAGACCAATCTTCATATATCCACTTTAGATTTAAAAACTTGAGTGTGAATGCTAGTTGCCACGTTAGCCAGACCAAAGCTGCAAACACAACCCCTAGAGGAATTCCTAACCAGGGAGCGATTTGTAATAAGAAAGACTGACGCTTAACCTTTGATGGTTCACTAGGAAAATGTAGTTCGGTGTCTAGATGCCAGTGACGGGCTATTTTGCAGAGGCGTTCGATGCGATCGCCCATCAGCGGATGGCTATTGTTAATTGTAAACCATTGGCGATAGGGATTGGCAGTATCCCACTTCAAAAAGGATTCAAAAGATAGATTGCTGGCAATAGTGCCCAAAGACAGGCTTTGTTGGTGACTCACTGGTGTCAACAGATTTAAGCTTTCCAGTTGCCAACTGGTGTATTCTTGTTTTTCGATATCAGCTGCAATTCCAATGGCAATTTTGAGTAAGGCGCGAATCAGGGCATTGGGATTACCAGTAATTTCAGCGGCGACGCGATCGCTATAATAAAGCCGCAACTGCGATAACCACAATGCAGTTCCAGTCAGCAAACACCAAACTCCATAAATTAGACTAGCCAGAATTGTCACCGGCCAGCGCCAAATTTTCCCTGATATTTTGTCTCCCCACTGCGACATTTGCTGATATAGCTTATGAGTTGGTAGTGTCAGCAGCAGCAACAAGGACATCACAGCAAAATCCCAGTGAGCAATATGCCCTAGCTGCGTGGCGTAGATAGTGGCAATTTCATCATCTGCCAGTTGCTCTAATAGCCCTTTACTCACAACAATCCTGGCATTACGTGGTAAACTACCATAGGTCAGGATAATTGGTGCAGCCATTGGTAAAATTCGCAGTTTGGGTAAGGGCCAGTGCCGCTGTTGGCAACAACGTTGTAGCACCCGAACGGCTTCGCGGCTATGGGCATTCAATACATCCTTGGGAAATTCTCGCTGACCATACAAGTTCGCCAGTAGCAGATCCAGCAACCAAGGTGATACTCCAATCAAAATCACCAATACTATTAGCAACAATTGAGTAGGATCGCGGTATAAAAGCTGCAACGGCTCCACATAGGGCAGTTTGACTAAAGTCAGGTTGATGAATCCCATTGCTAACTTGAGGATTTCTCGCATTACCCAAAACAGGGCGATAAATGTTCCTGCTGCCAGCAACCGCAAGGGAATTAATTTTGGTTTACGTAGGGGTTGCCATGCTCTGGCGCGTTGGGCTTGTCGCCAATAAATAACACCGAATAATTTGGCTTGGGTGCGGGTAACGGAACCCATGAAACCGTTTAGGGGTGCAGTTGGTGGAGGTAGTGGTGTCGCTACTGTAGCTTTGAGTCTACCTAGTGGCACCATTGGCAAAGTTTCGTCGCTCTTGGTTTCGATTACTTGATCTTCTAGCTTTTCCTCTAATGTAGGAGTTACCGGGGGAGTAACTGCGGGAGAATCTGGGGTTGAATTCTCAAAGGCAACAAATCCAGTTTCGACATTTTTTGACTCTTGATCAGGTTTTTTACGTTTTGTCAGGTGTTCGAGAGCGCGTGTTGCCCACTCTTGAACTTGCGGATTGTTACTTTCAATGAGATTCTGGGAAATAGCGATCGCTTTGGGAACTTCGCCACAGCGAGCATAAGCCATCACTAAACCAACCTGGGCTTGTAAGCTAGCAGTCGCATGATTTTGGCTGCTAGCAATAGGTTCTAATTGAGCGATCGCTGTTTGATAATTTCCCTGCTTGAGGGCAACTAAACCAGCCTCCAAAGACGATTTGGCATGTGAAGGCATACAAATTCTGGCACTCCAATCTCTTCTAGGTGATCCACGTTTGTGCAAAAGCGCGAACCTCGGATGCCGTGGAACTCAACCGCGCCAAGTTTTGCTTGTCAACCAATTTTGGATTTTGGATTTTGGATTGACCCCGTGCCTGTTGGGTACGAGGCTTGAAGATTTTAAATTGAGCATTTTGGATTTGTTCGCCACGCGAGTTGCTCTACTTGGGGAGACCCCTACAGCCCTTCCCTAACGGGAGGGACGCCTTGCGGCGAACGGGCATCCTACGGCAGGCGCTAGCCTCTCACGAATGGGAGAAGACCGCACTCGCTCCACTAGGGGGAGCCACTGCGGTGGACGGGTTCTCCGGCATAAAGGAGGCAGTGCGCCCAAGCGGTTTCCCGACTTGTCTCTTGCGCGTCTTTCTTAGGAGAAGCAACTGCCGTCAAATGGCATCGAGACATAAACCAAAAAATCTAAAATCGTTCGACTGAGCGAAGTCGAAGTCTAAAATCTAAAATCTAAAATTCGTAGTTAAGTGAATTATTCCTCCACTGGTTGTTGACTAGAAAATACTGGAGCGATGCCTACGGCGGGCTTTGCCAACGCGCTTAATTTTAACTCTGGATGGTCGCCAAGTAACTGTTGACAATTCCATTCATTCCGGAATAGCAACACTGGGCGTCCCATGCTGTCTTTAACTGTAGTGGTATTGAATATCCGTCCCACCTGTTCTAATGCTTCCCAACCACCCTCAACCCAACGGGCGACACTGTAGGGCAATAACTCTAGTAAGGTTTCTACACCATACTCGTTTTGTAAGCGAAACTGTACCACCTCGAATTGCAACTGACCCACCGCCGCCAAAATTGGATCGCGCTTGGCTTCATCAGTTGAATACATAATCTGCACAGCACCTTCTTCTCGCAATTCCGCAACGCCTTTTTGGAATTGTTTAGACTTCGAGGGGTTGGGATTCCTGAGAGTCGCAAACAGTTCCGGCGAAAAATACGGAATCCCCTCATATTCGAGCTTTTGTCCCGTGTAAATTGTATCCCCGATCGCAAAAACACCGGGATTGTTCAAACCGATCACATCGCCAGGATAAGCCACATCAATCGATTCCCGCTCTTGGGCAAAGAGTTTTTGCGGGCGAGACAGACGGATGAGTTTACCAATGCGGGCGTGATTCACCATCATATCTTTTTCAAACTTACCAGTGCATACCCGGATAAATGCGACGCGATCACGGTGCTTCGGGTCCATATTCGCTTGCAGTTTGAAGACAAACCCCGAAAACTCCGGGTATGTAGGAGGAACTTCGCCAACACTGCTGTAGTGAGAACCGGGTTTAAGGGCATAGTCGAGGAAGTACTTGAGGAATAACTCTACCCCAAAGTTAGTCATGGCGCTACCAAAGAACACTGGCGTCATTTTGCCTTGGTGTACCAACTGCAAATCCAGCTCTGGTCCAACACCTTCTAACAGTTCTAAATCATTTTTCAGTTGGTAGTAGAGGTCTTGTTCTAGCTGCTCTTCTATTCTTGGATCACCTAATTCTATAATCGTATCACGGGCTTCTCGGCTGCCGTGGGCGCTGCGTTCAAACAGATGAATTTGTTGCTTGTGTCGATCAAAAACACCTTTAAAGCGATCGCCCATACCAATCGGCCAGTTTACTGCATAGGTTTGCAATCCCAATTCTTGTTCAATTTCATCCAACAGTTCTAGAGGTTCCCTTCCTGGACGGTCGAGCTTGTTGATAAATGTAAAGATCGGGATACCCCGCAACTTACACACTTCAAACAATTTGCGGGTTTGGGGTTCCAAACCTTTTGCTGCATCAATCAGCATCACTCCATTATCGGCGGCGGCAAGGGTGCGATAAGTATCTTCACTGAAATCTTGGTGTCCAGGGGTGTCTAATAAATTTATTTGACAGTCCCGATATTCAAATTGCAACACTGTGGAGGTAATGGAAATGCCCCGTTGTTGTTCCATTGCCATCCAGTCAGAGGTCGCCTTACGCTGTGCCCGTCGCGCTTTGACCGCGCCAGCTTCGTGAATTGCACCTCCGTATAGGAGTAGCTTTTCTGTTAGTGTAGTTTTACCTGCATCCGGGTGAGATATAATCGCAAAGTTGCGGCGAAGTTCAACCGCTTGAAGAAGTTCTGACTGAAGTTCAATTGACATAACTGTATTTGTTTGTAACTTAACTTAATTTTTTTCGACTCTGGCAAGTCTTTTAATCTTAAGACAACGATGCTCGTGATAGGGTCGTAATATAATCAACAAGCTAACTAAATAGGAGAAAGGAATGTACGACACAGACAAGCGAAAGCTTCTATCTGCCTTGTCTCATGGAGCGATTTTTTTCAGCACAACGTTGGTATCTGTAGGTATACCTATTGCCATATTGCTGGTATCTGATGATCCTGTTGTTAAAGAAAACGCCAAAGAATCCATCAATTTCCACTTTAATGTCTGGTTTTATGGAGGAATTCTGGGAGCGCTGTTTTTTCTATTCGGTTGGTTGGTGTTACCTCTATTATTGCTAGGGCCACTAGCAGCTCTAGGATATATATTGCACTGGGGATTAACAATTTGGGCGCTCGTCGGAGTTTTCAGCAATCCTGATATACCCTTCCGTTATCCTTACATTTTCCGATTTATTTAGTACAAATTAACATTGGACATTGGCCAAACAGGGTAGGGGGCATTGGTAATTGTGAGTTATTTTCTATTAAACTGTTGTGGCTTGAGTTTGCTCTAGACCCGATCGCCAAGATTTTTACCAACAGAGGGTCTTACCATTTTGAATGCGTGAATGCGTGAATTGCTTACTATGTTGTTTTTTTTCTAGTCCGTCGGATAAATGCAAGCAAGCTGTAAAATACAAAATTGCCCCACAGTTTGATTAAGAGTAGGGCAAAGGACAGTTAAGCACTGTTTGTAGTCTGTCTGACAGCAGGAAAGTTTTAACCTGCTTTTGTGACGCTTTATTTTGTGTCCATTTGCGTTGTTTTTCATCATAAAATTTTATGTTTCCTATACATCGCCCCCGTCGTCTGCGTACCCATCCCCAACTGCGCCGGATGGTTCGTGAAACTGTTTTGACAACAAGCGATTTAATTTACCCACTATTTGCCGTACCAGGTGAGGGAATCGCTAATGAAGTGAAATCGATGCCCGGAGTCTACCAACTTTCGGTAGATAAAATTGTTGAAGAAGCAAAAGAAGTTTACGACTTAGGAATTCCTTCGATTATTCTATTTGGTATTCCAGCTGATAAAGATGTGGATGCCACTGGTGCTTGGCATGATTGTGGTATCGTCCAAAAAGCAGCGACGGCGGTAAAAGTAGCAGTGCCAGATTTGATTGTAATTGCTGATACTTGTTTGTGTGAGTACACCAGTCACGGTCATTGTGGTTATCTGCAAGTTGGTGATTTAACAGGACGAGTTTTAAATGACCCAACTCTAGAATTGTTGAAGAAAACAGCAGTTTCTCAAGCGAAAGCCGGTGCCGATATCATCGCACCTTCAGGAATGATGGATGGCTTCGTCCAGGCAATTCGTGTGGGTTTGGATGAAGCCGGATTTCAAGACACGCCAATTTTGTCTTACGCTGCTAAGTATGCTTCGGGTTATTATGGCCCATTTCGGGATGCAGCAGACTCGACACCGCAATTTGGGGACAGAAGAACTTATCAAATGGACCCAGGTAACGCCCGCGAAGCAATTAAAGAGATTGAATTGGATATCGCTGAAGGTGCTGATATGCTCATGGTTAAGCCAGCTTTGGCATACATGGACATTATCTGGCGGGTGAAGGAAGCTAGTAACTTACCAGTTGCGGCTTACAATGTTTCTGGTGAGTATGCGATGGTGAAAGCTGCGGCTCTCAATGGTTGGATTGATGAGGAGCGGGTGGTTATGGAAACTTTAACTGGGTTTAAACGGGCTGGTGCAGACTTAATTTTGACTTATCATGCCAAAGATGCGGCGCGATGGTTAAAGTAGGCTAGGCTTATTAAATAATAATTTAGTGGAAAATCTCACGCAGACAGAAGTCTAAGCGCCGACTTCCGGCGCTCAGAACTTTGGTGGGTGCAAAGACGCAAAGTTATGTTTTGGTGTTTGGGTGTGAGATTCTTTGTATTTTGGCTATTGCGATGTTTGCGGTAAATACTCGCCTATGCAAGTTCAATATAAGGCTAAAAAGGTTTTTTCAGTTTAAGTAACTTCAAATAAAACACGAGGTAATCCTGACTGATGAATGATAGATTGTAAAGTACCGATGCGTAACTCTTCGTAATTAGGGACAGGAATAATAATTGTTGAGTCTTCGGTTTGCATCTGCATAATAATGTGACTACCACGCTAGCGCACTTGTACAAAGCCGTTCTCTTCCAGAATGCGGCATTCTCTAGCAGAAAGAACACGAGGTTTACCCAATATTTACCTCTAAGCGTGTAACAAAAACTTCTGTGTGCAGCCTTTGCTGAATTTCAGAAGGATGTGCTGTCTCAAAGAATAATTCTAATGCCTCAATTAGGTTATTCCGTGCTTCTTCAATTGTGTCACCTTGGCTAGCGATATCGAGTTCGGGACAGAGGGATACATAGCCATCCCTTTGGCGCTCAATGATAGCAGTGAATTGTGTTGTTTGCTTCATTTTTGTCTTTAGTACAGTAGGTCTATCAACCTTGATAGTAACTGCGATGCTTGCGGTTTTTGCTAGCCTACTCAACTTTGGACAGCATATCGTCAAAAACCTTTCGAGTGGGTGTTATGGGGATAGTGATCGCAAGCGTTACACAGTCGCCAAGTTATAAAATCTTGTTGGAGGATTGCGAGGGCTTAAGCTTGCTTTCGTAATCTTTCTAGGTTTTGTTGATGCAACTCTGGGAAGTTTTCTAAATCATCTATTGACTGTGGTGCAGGAAAGATTACAGCGTCTTCAGAGGTGAATCTATCTAGATAAGTTTGAAAAGCTTCATCATCTTCTCTATGATCAAGGATATATTGACGTAATTGGGCACGGGGCATTGTCATAAAATCTGGCTTACTCATACATATCTCCACTTCCCGTCTAGGTAAATTATAATTTCATTCTCTTCACCAGCAAGAATTACAATGTTTTTTGTTCGTTCATCGATTCGCACTCAAAACACAGGTAAATACATTTTAGTAGCCCAAAAACTTAAGATAAACAACGTTTTCAATTGTTCTACAGTAGGCATATTTAAATTATTACTACAACAGATTTTTTCCTCTGGCGTGACTTCAGTCAGGTTAGTATCTTTCAACCAGGAGAATTTTAAACTTATTTTATACATTAAATCTAAGTTTTATTACATAAACAAATCAGCCGCATTTGCCAGAGGATAAGGCGATCGCTCATAAAACCTCTAAAATCTAAATTAAATAGCTTTGATATAGTTATGGCAATTACTCGCTCTCTGCTTGGGGCGGCTCGTTTAAAAAACCAATCTCTAACTAGTGCGATCGCTCACCGTATTTGCGACAGCAGCACGATAAAATTCTAAAACCATAATCATGCTAAAAGGTCTAAATGGCAGAAACACTATTCTTCAACGCCTTACGGGAAGCCATTGATGAAGAAATGGCGCGTGACTCCAGCGTATTCGTTCTTGGTGAAGATGTTGGACACTACGGCGGTTCCTATAAAGTTACCAAAGACCTGTACCAAAAATATGGCGAACTCCGCATTCTAGACACGCCTATTGCTGAAAACAGCTTTACTGGTATGGCAGTGGGAGCAGCGATGACTGGGTTGCGTCCCATAATCGAAGGTATGAATATGGGCTTTTTACTGCTCGCCTTCAACCAAATATCCAATAACGCTGGGATGCTGCGCTATACTTCGGGCGGTAATTTTAAAATTCCGATGGTAATTCGCGGCCCTGGAGGTGTGGGAAGACAGCTAGGCGCAGAACATTCCCAGCGACTAGAAACTTACTTCCAAGCTGTGCCAGGATTGAAGATTGTTGCCTGCTCCACACCAAGAAACGCCAAAGGACTACTAAAATCTGCTATCCGCGATGATAACCCTGTGTTGTTCTTTGAACACGTTCTGCTTTACAACTTGAAAGAAGATTTACCAGAAGAAGAATATTTACTACCCCTAGATAAAGCAGAGGTTGTGCGCCAAGGAACGGATGTCACAATTATTACATATTCTCGGATGCGGCATCATGTGCTACAAGCGGTAAAAACACTTGAAAAACAAGGTTATGATCCAGAAGTTATTGATTTAATATCCCTCAAGCCATTAGATTTTGATACTATTGGTGCATCAGTACGTAAAACCCATAAAGTCATTGTTGTGGAAGAATCCATGCGAACCGCGGGCATTGGAGCAGAAGTCATCGCCTCAATAAATGATCGCTTATTTGATGAATTGGATGCGCCAGTACTACGACTTTCTTCCCAAGATATCCCTACACCTTATAACGGCAATCTGGAACGACTAACAATCATCCAACCAGAGCAAATAGTGGAAGCTGTAGAAAAAATGGTAGCTTTGCGGGTTTAAAAGTTAGGAGTGAGGAGTTAAGAATTTTAAAGTATGAGTCTTAACTCTTAACTCCACCAATTTTGGATTTTAGACTTCGACTGAGCGCTCACGCCGTTCGCGTAGCGTTCCGCAGGAAAGTCCAAAATTCCAAATCTAAAATTGAATGACTTCCAACTCCTAACTCCCAACTCATAACTCAAAACTCCTCAAAAGAGCGCTATTATAGCGTTTGTCAGTTGCGAGTTATGGTATGCAAAGACAGCGATCGCTATTAATTTTAATTTTAGTCCTGATAATCGCCGCTATTACGGTGATTGCCACAATTCCGATACCCCTTGGACTAGACTTGCGCGGAGGCTCACAGCTAACAATTCAGGTGAAACCATCACCGGAAATTCCCAAAATCACCGAACGAGAATTGGAAGGTGTGAAGAAAGTTGTCGAAGGTCGGATTAATGGTCTGGGTGTTTCTGAGCCAGTCATCCAAACAGTCAGTTCAGATAAAATATTGGTACAATTGCCAGGGGTCAACGATCCAGAGCAAGCCGAACGGGTGCTAGGGGGGACGGCGCAGTTAGAATTTCGTAGCCAAAAGCCGAATACAGAAACCCAACTGTTTGCTTTCCAAGCATCTAGATCCGAATTGAAAGTCAAGCAAGAAGAATTGAGAAAGAGTACTGACAAAGCAGCAATTGCTAAGAATCAAGAAGATTTACAAAAAAATAATCAAGCGATCGCCCAATTGTTTGAAAGCACCAATCCACCGCTAATTGGCAAATACCTCAAGGATGCCTATGGTGAACCCACTCAAGGTAACAACTGGCATGTTGGCATTCGTTTCGACCAAAAGGGTGGTGAACTGTTTGCCAATTTGACAAAAAATCTTGCTGGTACTGGGCGTAGTATTGGTGTTTTTCTGGACAATGAATTGATCAGCGCTCCTACCGTGGGTATAGAATTTGCCGCCGCAGGTATTAGTGGTGGCTCTGCCGTAATTACAGGACGTTTTACCGCACAACAAGCCAATGACTTAGGCGTGCAACTACGCGGTGGGGCATTACCCGTACCAGTAGAAATAGTTGAAAACCGTACCGTCGGGGCAACCTTAGGTAAAGATAGTATTCAACGCAGTATTTACGCTGGTATGGGCGGATTGCTGTTAGTATTGATTTTCATGTTAGTTTACTACCGACTACCAGGATTAATTGCCGACTTTTCTTTGATTATCTATGCGCTATTGACCTATGGCACCTTCGCTTTGCTAGGCATTACATTAACTCTCCCCGGTATTGCTGGGTTTATCCTCAGTATCGGCATGGCAGTTGATGCTAACGTATTGATTTTTGAGCGCACCCGTGAAGAACTACGTGCTGGTAAAACTTTATATCGTTCTGTAGAGTCAGGATTCTACCGAGCTTGGTCTAGCATTTTAGATAGTCATGTCACATCATTAATTTCTTGTGCAGCACTGTTTTGGTTAGGAGCAGGTTTAGTTAAAGGCTTTGCTTTGACATTGGCGCTAGGGTTAGGGGTGAATTTGTTTACTGCAATTACTTGTAGTCGCACACTGCTGTTCCTAACATTGGGATTTCCCAACTTGCGTAAGCCAGAGTTGTTTTGTCCCAATCTCTCAACGTCAATTAAGTCTGGTGCGGAGGTGCAGTCATGAAATTTAGTGTCGTCAAACAGCGGAGACTTTGGTGGACAATTTCTGCCACCCTGATGATCATTAGCATCGTGGCGATGCTGATTTCTTGGCAACAACTAGGCGCATCGCTACGTCCCAGTTTAGATTTTGTTGGTGGTACGCGACTACAATTTGAACGCGATTGTACACAACCAAACAACTGTACTCAACCGATTAATATCTCTGATGTCAGAGAAGTAGTTGACGCCCAGAAACTAAATAATAGTAGCATCCAAGTTGTTGGTCAAAAACAACAGGGAATATCCATTCGCACAAAGACATTAGATGTCGAGCAACGCACCCAGTTGCAAACAGCTTTAAGTGAAAAAATTGGAGCCTTTAACCCCAAAGCTACTCAAATTGATACTGTTGGCCCGACACTTGGTCGTCAGCTATTTACCCAAGGGTTATTAGCTCTGGTTGTCTCCTTTGCTGGGATCGTTATTTATTTGAGTGTGCGGTTCCAGGTGGACTATGCCGTAATCGCAATTATTGCCTTGTTCCATGATGTTTTGATTACGCTGGGTGCTTTCTCCATCTTGGGATTAATAGCAGGTATTGAAGTTGATAGCCTTTTCGTCGTTGCTATTTTGACTATTACTGGTTTCTCGGTGACAGATACCGTGGTCATCTATGATCGCATTCGGGAAATACTAAATCTACATCCTAACGATCACATTGACAAAATTGTTGATGATGCAATCAATCAAACTTTAACGCGATCAATTAATACCACGTTAACCGTTTTGCTAACATTATTTTCCCTATTCTTATTTGGCGGCGAAACCCTGAGAAACTTCGCCCTTGCCTTAATTATTGGATTCACAATGGGTGCATATTCAAGTATTTTCATTGCCGGTTCTCTCCTAGCTTGGTGGCGAGAGCGCAGGAGTCAATACCAGATGGTGGAGAACGCAGAGCCAATTGATACATCTGCCAGTTCTCAGGATAGTTAAACTTGTGTGCATTTCACAATTGGGTTAAAGCATTTTGAATTGCTCATCTATGCTTTGCAATTTTATTCCCCTATGGATCAACCTGAAGAACCATTAACTACTGACTCAGAATTTGAGAACTCTGACGCATCCTTTATTCAACAAGTACAAAGGCTACACAAACTCACAGTATATGGAAGATGGCTGTTTGTCGGTTGTTTGTGGCTTATCATTGCGCCTGTTAGCTTCTGGGATCTACGTGCAGAAATTTCTCTGTGGGAACAATATTTTACCTGGGTGGCGGTGCGATATGGACTTTTCTACCATCCACTGTCTACCTTCGGTTTAGCCTTTTGTATTGGGATGACTGCTGCTGTTTTAGTTTGGCAAAGTCGAAATATCTTACTCGGACTACCACAGCAGGAAAAACAACGTTTAGAAAAACAGGTTTATCGGATACGTCAGCAGGGGCCTACTCATCCTCTGTGGAAGTGGGTTTGTGATTAATTTTTCTTTCTCGTTGCATATACATATACACGTACAGCAATTTCTCCCAAAATATGACTTAACTATACAAAGATACTGCCAAAAGTGGATGCCATACATGAACGAGTCTCAGATTCAATTTAGCGATCGCAAGTCTGAAATTGACCTTCACCAACTGCAAGAACTGTTAAACGTTTCAGCTTTCTGGGCAAAGGGCCGCAGTATTGAGGATTTAGGTATAGCTATTGCTAATAGTGAGCCAGTGATTTCCGTTTGCCTTGGCGATCAACTAATTGGCTTTGCTAGAGCAACATCTGATGGCATATATCGTGCCACGATTTGGGATGTTGTGATTCATCCAGACTATCAAAGTAATGGGTTGGGAAGCAATTTAGTAAAAACAGTTTTGAGTCATCCCCGCATGAGGTGGGTTGAGCGTGTTTACCTGATGACTACTCACCAGCAGGGATTTTACGAAAAGATTGGTTTCCAGCCCAACACAACCACTACGATGGTGCTATACAACCTAACTCACCTTGCTTTCCTTCCTGCTACAGAAGATCAGCTTCAGGAATCACTAGGGGGATAGAGATTTGTAGTCTGGTAACCTGCCCAGATGGTTCCTTCACAATGGTCGAGGGCAGGATTTCTAACTTTCCTCCCATAACTTCCACTAAAGTCTGATTGATTAATAGCCTCATTCCGGGCGAAAGAGCAGCGTTCTTTTGGTTAATCTGGGTTGGCTGCTCTTCAGATTTGAGCAAATCAATCGGCTCGCTCCAGGGTATGGCATGGGTTGGTATATCCAGCCAAATGTTAACAAAATTATTTGTAGGCACAGTGCTGCTGGAAATACAAATGCTGCCTTCCTGCATCTGAGTAATCGCAATGTCTATTAAACTTATTAATATTTGGCGAAGCCAGAGGTAATCTGCCAAAACATAAATTTCTGGGTTGGCGGGTAACAATTGCAAGGGAAAATTGCGATTTGCCGCCAGCATATAAGTTAAGTTATGAACCTCTTCCAGAATTTGGGCTAATGGTCTGGGCTGAATATCTAATTTATTGGTACCGTGTTCGGTTCTAGCAACAGTGAGAATTTCATCCATCAGCTTGAGCAGCTTCAGCGTTCGCTCGTGAGCTTGGGCAATAAATTCTCGCTCTTCAGCGGCGTCTTCACACAGATCCGACAAAATTAACTGATGCAAGCCAATCAGACCATTAAGGGGCGATCGCAATTCATGGGTAGTCCGCGCCAAAAAACCAGCTTTAAACTGGCCCATTTCCCTTGCCATTTGGTATGCCAGCTGCGTTTGCTGTAGTTGTTGCGATACTGGTGGCATATCCTCTTGCTCTAATGGTGCTGGTGGGGATGAGCTAAATGAAACGTTTGACGATGCCTGCTTTGGGCGTAGCCATCGCGCAAATAACCTATGAAAACTTATACCTAGTGCTAGTCCTGCTCCTAGATATATCCAGTTGCTCCAATTCATAATTTGGCAATTATTAAGTTATTAATTAACCACAACAGGGCAAACTAAAGTTCCAGATTTCTCTGTTGTTCAAATCAGGAAAACAATATTATAGCTACCTATATCTGGTTATCAGTCGAAATCTCTAACTTTATCGCACCTTGCCGCAAAATTTGCCAATTTATCCCTGTCCATTTAGCAACGGTGGAAGGTACACCCACCCCTAGTATTTCACCCTGGTATTCTGTCGTTGCTAGAGTCAGAACCTGGGGAAACTGAACCTCAATTTCTGCCATCGTTTGCAAAGGTGGCTGACCGGAAAAATTGGCACTAGTGGTGGCAAGAGGGCCTGTTTGCGCCAAAATAGTTTGGGCGATCGCACTGTTTGGGACTCGGATGCCTATTGTTGTCGGGTCGATGGGGTTCATAACTCTTGGCAGGTGATCACTTGCTGGTAAGACTAATGTCAGCCCTCCTGGCCAATATTTACCTGCTATTTCTTGCCAAACTTTATACTCGTTTTCATTACCTTTAACATACAGCCACAAATCTTCAGCATTAGCAGCCATCAAAATCAAAGGTTTGTCTTGACTGCGTTGCTTCGCCAGAAAAATTAATCCTGCTTCTTCTGGTATCGCTGCAAGTGCAGGAACGGTATCCGTAGGAAAGCTCACCAAAAGACCAGCGCGTGCGCCAGCTATTAAAGTTGTTAGAGAAACTTGTGTCATGTTCACAAAGTTAGGAGTTAGAAGTTAAGAGTGAGGAATTTCATAACTCATAACTCATCATTCATCACTCATCACTCCTAACTTTTATAAGCAAGGGCAAAGCGTTCAATTCCAGCTAAATCAGCGTGAATTTGAATTTTACAATAGCTACCTTGATTTTGCAAAAGTTCTCGGACTGCATCCGCCTGCCCTGCCATCATTTCAATTAACCACACGCCACCAGGTTGCAAATAGCTGGGAGAAATTTCTATCAAATGGCGAATGCAATCTAAGCCATCAGTGCCACCATCCAAAGCTAGATGTGGTTCATGGTTAACTACTTCTGGTTGCAAAGTCGGTAAGGTACTGGTGGGTATGTAAGGGGGATTAGATACCATACCACTGAACTGACCTTTGAGAAATGCCAGTGGCTCCCACCAGGAACCTTGATAAAATTTAATCTGGTCAGCAAAACCCAAATTATAGGCGTTGGCTTGAGCGATCGCCAGAGCTTCTAAACTGTAATCAACTGCATGAATTGTTGCTTTTGGCAAGACATCTGCTAATCCTATGGCGATCACTCCACTCCCACTCCCCAAATCCGCCCAATGTCCTGACACACCGCTAGCAGCTGCTAGAGCTAAATCAATTAAGCCCTCTGTTTCTGGTCTGGGAATTAATACCGCACTCGACACCGCGATTTGAAAGTGACGCCAAGGTGTAACTCCAGCAATATACTGCACTGGCAAGCGGTCATTTAATCGCCTCTGCCATAACTGGTCTAACTCTTCTAAAGGCAACTGCATCTGAATTTGCGGCCAGTTTTTAAAAGACTCCAAACGCAGTGCCAAGCGGTCTAACCCAGCTACCTCTTGGAGCAGCCAATCTACCTCCATTGGTGGCACATCAGTGGCGATCGCTGCTTGGTGAGCAGTATTGCGCCACTGCCAAAGTTGTAAACCAGAAACTATCAGATGTTTCTCCCCCATGCCTCAACCTTGGAGTGCATATCCGTTATTTTTTCGGAGCGGGCGCAGCAGCAGGCCTGGCAGCTGGTGATTGATTCGAGGAAAGCGATCGAATAAAATTGATCGACTCTCTTGATGGATACAGAAGAATTTTATTTATACCAGGATCGTTGCTGCTATTGAGAGCCTCCATAACACCGTACAAATCCACTACCTGAATCTCAGTGTTGTTTGCTTCCTTTGGCACGGCTTTTTTGAATTGGTCTAACAGAGCTACTGCTTGCTCTTTCTCAAAAAAGAATGGGATTAATCGCTCGTTGCCTTTGGGGACGGGAATGGTCAAATAGCTATTATCTTTCTTAAATTTGGGTACAAATAAGGGAATACCATTGAATTGCTGCCCTTTTTTACCATTTTGATTCAGCATACTAGTTGCTGATGCTATTTGTTCTTGCGTCGGTACTAAAGTATAAATTGTAGAGTCTGATTTCTTTTTGCTTTCTTGGAGTATTTTATAGTAGTCTGCCAAGGACAAAGGTCTCACCTGTAGCGTACTTGCCAACTGGGGGTTTTCTTTTTTGAGCCGATTGTCAAGGAATTTTTGAGCATCTAGCTTGCTAATAAAAAATCCCACTTGAGAGACAGGCTTCGATGCGTTGTTTCTCGAAATAACTACGAATTCGCCTTTAGGATTAGTGAGCGTGAATATTGGTACTTCTTGGAGCGTTTTCACTACCTGATCTTGTGGCAACGCCATCGCCTCTAGATTGTCTATTCCTGGTAGATTGACTATTCCTGAAAGTCCCGCTAAAAACACACTGCCAGCTATACCCAATGTTGCGCCCAAGCGAATAAATGATTTCATGACTACTCCTCGCATCAATAATCCAATTAAATGAAACAAATGGTTGGATTTGCATAGCACCAACTAGCTTTAGTTATATAGCAATCTATTTCAGTTGTGAAAAATTCGTTGTGCGCCTTGAGGTTAAATGTTAACCGTCAACGGTCTAAATCCAATATTCCGCAACTATTTAGGGTTGCTATAGTATAGTATTGTTTTCCCAAATTGACTCTGCTAAAGTTGTGTTTTTCTCGATTTCGCTTTGCTATTCATCACGAAATGCTGTAGATGCATATTATATGTATGTCTTTTCAAATAGTGAAAAGTCTCTCTGTCTCTCGACCTTGGAGATGATAAATGCCACTTTATCGGCTTTTTCTAATATCGGGTGACGCTATTAGTTAATCAATCGTTCCATCTACGCTTGCTTTAATATTTTCTCAAATCTATACAAAGCTCAGTGTCTGGAACATTTTACTGCTTAAAGAGGAAATTTGCCTGTTAGGCTTTTATAGCCAACCCAACATCATAACAGCCTGATTGATATTCTTCCTAAAAAGGACAATTTAATTGCACATCTTAGCAAGAAAACTCTAGTTAATCCACCCTAACTGTTAACTATATTAATTAAATCGGGATGACAGGATTTGAACCTGCGGCATCCTGCTCCCAAAGCAGGCGCGCTACCAAGCTGCGCTACATCCCGGTTAGACTTATCTACTTTTTGGGTTGGGGTTTAGTTTTAATTTCCCACCAAAGCGATTGCGCTTTACCAAAAGTATTAAGTTAATTATATCAGATAACACGCCTCACGCCTAATATCTTTTATTTTATGTAAACACGATCAAGATTACATCCTTACACTGATAAAGGTTTTTTGCCGACTTAGTTTTACAAGATATATACTTGCGCCTTCGTCGGCTGAAAAAAGCAAAACCACATCAAAATAATAGAGTTTCACTATTATACCTGATTTTCTTGGGCAAATCTGGTTTTATTTTGATTGAGCGCTAGTGAGGATACCAGAACATGCCTTTAATACCTTCCGGATCAGCCATAAACCCCATAGTTCGGTAGAAATCTACAACATGGGGGTCGGCGAAGAGAGTGACATTACTAATTTCTTCACTCCTAAGTTTTTTGAGAACGTATTTCATCAATGCCTTGCCCAGTCCTTGACTTTGAAAGTCTGGGTGAACCACTACATCCCAAATAGTGGCATTAAACGCGTGATCTGAGGTAGCGCGGGCAAAACCAATGAGCCGCTTTTGGTTTCCTCTCACCTGCCACATTGAGGCGACAAGAAAACTATGCTCAATAGCTTTTTTCACTTTTCTTAGAGGACGACGCGACCAACCAACTGCATCACAGAGTTCTTCTAGCTCATACAGGTCAATATCTCGCTCCGTGCTGAAGACGATGCGAGCCTCCTTTAAAGAAGCTTCGCTAATGCTGCTGGGGTTGGAGTTGCCCGCAGCATTCACTGTATGTTCTTCAAAGGGGTTTGTCCTACTTGTCGCTACAGATTCAGGAGTACTAAACCAAGTTTTCCAAAAACCCATGCCAACGTGGTTCGGGTAGTATAACTGAATTGGTTTCCACTCTCAGGAGTGTTGATTCACATTTAACATGGCTACCCCCATTTACTACCCCTTACACTCAAAGTTTTTCGGTTGTTTTCGGGATTTGCAATGGTAACAGCCAGTTAGAGCGTGTTTCACACCAATCATTTTCAACTTTAGCATTTTGTTGTAGAGGCTAGGAGAAATTCACCAAAAGGTAAGGATATAACCAATTAAAAATTCACTCATTCAAAATTCACAAAAACTAAAAACCTAATCATGGCAATTGCTCGTATAGAGCTTAAATGCACGTTAGCTTAGGAGTGAATTGTATACAAGATGATTGAGTATTTAGGAAAATTCTTCCTTAATCCCCAGTCCCCAGCCCCCAACATCCAGCCCCTAGTCCCCAGGTGATGAAAGCAAGCGAGTCTTACCCTTAACAATGGCTTCTGGTTTAAAATCTTCGACACTGGAACTCCTAAAGCGCTTTAACCGAGCGTTTCCCCAGTTTTATGAGCAATTCGTCAGCAGTGAGATTCAACTGCAAAATTTGCGCCTAGCCTACCGTCTCTATAAAACTAGACGCGCTGTTATTGAGCTGAAACCGGAAGGTAGCAAAAGTGCCCTGCATTTCGCTTACCGCAACCAGTCTTTTCTCCTCAGCGATATTTTTGGTGTGCTAGCAGCTTATGGGTTAACTATCCACGGTCTGAGTCTATACGGTCAGATCCGTCCGCCGATGTTAGTTTTTATCAAACTGTTGGTGTCTCGTGGTAGTAAAGCCTTGACCGAGAAAACCGCAGAAAATGTCTGTCGCGCCATTCGTGAGGCTTTAGGAGGTCGGTTTGAGGTAGAAGAAATGCTGGCAGTGGAATTCAATCTTGACACTGGCTTAGAGCAGGTACAAACTGAGTTTTATGTCGATCCGGTCTTTCATCTCCCTGCCTTAGTGATTGAAGCCGATAATCAACCAGGATTATTCTACAAAGTGATGTACGCCATCTGGCAGGAAGACCTGCTGGTAGTCAATGCCAATTTACTGGTTTGGCGTGGACGTACACGCCTAATTCTTTACTTGTTGGGGCCGAATGAAAGCCTCATTCCTGAATATCTCGGTCACAAAATTGCTGAAGGGGTGCGACAGAGGTTGCTGGGTAAATGAAAAAAGTTATGAATTATGAGTTATGAGTTAAAAATTAACAACTCCTCACTCCTAACTCTTAACTCCTAACTCTTTGCATTCCGTATTTAGTCGCACCCGCCCTTAGGGGTACGATATAAGTATGGCAACTATCGAAATCTTGGGCGTTCCACACGCATACGAGCTAACGGCTCCCACTTCCTGCCCCCATGCTTTAGTATTTATCCACGGTTGGCTCAATAGCCGTGGGTATTGGCAACCTGTGATTTCCCGCCTATCAGATGATTTGCAGTGCCTGTCCTATGATTTGCGGGGTTTCGGTGAATCCCAGTCCCAGGTAAAAACCGATTTTAGTCGGGCACAAACGTCTCTGAGCCTGATGCCCATCTCCAGTAGTGCGGTTGGCTCACCAATCGATTCTCTTTACACTCCTGTTGCCTATGCTCAGGATTTAGCAGTTCTCTTGAAACAGCTGAATATTACCAGTGCTTGGCTAATTGGTCACTCCTTGGGAGGCACGATCGCTCTCTGGGGAGCAGATCAAATACCTGAATGTGTTAAGGGAGTCATCTGTATCAACGCTGGTGGTGGTATTTACCTCAAAGAAGCCTTTGAGCAGTTTCGCTCGGCGGGTCAGAAATTTTTGCAAGTCCGCCCGCGCTGGTTGTCCCAAGTGCCTTTGATTGATTTGCTCTTTACCAGAGCCACTGTGGCTCGTCCTTTGGAGCGCTATTGGGCACGTCAGCGGCTGATTGATTTCGTCGTGGCTGACCCAGAAGCATCTCTGGGAAGTCTGTTAGACTCCACAACTGAGGAAGAAATCAATCGTTTACCTGAGCTAGTATCCCAATTGAAGCAGCCAGTTTATTTTTTGGCTGGTGCCGAAGACAAGGTTATGGAACCCAAGTATGTGCGCCATTTAGCTAGCTTTCACAGACTGTTCCAATATTGTGGTGACAATGTTTTGGAAATTCCTGATTGCGGACACCTGGCTATGTTGGAACAGCCGGATGCAGTAGCTGATCACATCCGGTCGATTGTCAATAGTCAATAGGTATTGGGCATTGGGCAATTCAATTTTGGATAATGGAATTGACGATAGCGCAGCGTAAAGCCTTCTCTTCTCTTTCAGAGACGCGAACGCGAACGAGAGGCTTGTCTGCGACACGCTTTGCGTAGCTTGCTTCCCCGTAGGGGTACGCCAACGGCATGGCAACTCTTAGAGACGCTCTTGCGTTCGCTTAGAGCGAGTCCGCGAGCGTCTTTTGGATTAAATTTCAATTCTTTAATCCAAAATCTAAAATTCTTGCTCCCCTGCCCTTGTGCCCCTTACGACTTCGTCGGATGATACAACTTCATCACTTGGGTAAGCGCTAACCTAGACTCAACGCCTAGTGTGAAGGGAGATGTATGACCACAGGATAGATGGTCAGCGGCGGCACAGCCGATCATGGCGGCGTTATCGGTACAAAATTTCAAAGGTGGGAATAGGACGCGTAGGTTATGTTCAACGGCGGCGGCTTGGAGATTTTTTCTCAACCCGCTATTAGCTGCTACACCGCCACCAACAGCAATTGTGTTTAGACCATAGTCCAGGGCACAGGCGATCGCTCTTTTAGTTAGCGATCGCGCTACGGTTTCCTGAAAACTAGCCGCTACATCTGCCACTGGTACTTGTCCACCATCTTTCTCTAACTGCTGCACTAAACGCAATACAGCCGTTTTTAACCCACTAAAACTCGTATCGTAACGATGAAATCCCCCACCAGGTAAAGAAACTTTTCCTTGTGGTAGGCTAAAGCCTTGGGAATTTCCTTGTTGTGCCAACTTGTCAATCACTGGGCCACCCGGATAACCCAGCTTTAACAATCGTGCCACCTTATCAAAGGCTTCACCTGCAGCATCATCACGGGTTTGTCCCAGTGTTTCGTACACACCACAACCTTTGACATAAATCAAGCTTGTATGTCCGCCAGAAACTAATAAACTCAAGAAAGGGGGATTTAAAGTTGATTCGCTCAAATAAGTTGCGTAAATGTGACCTTCGAGGTGATGAACTCCCAAAAATGGTTTGTTGTGTACCATCGCCAGGGTTTTGGCAGCAGTTAACCCCACCAACAGCGCTCCTACGAGTCCAGGGGCACAAGTGGCGGCAATTGCGTCAATTTTCTCCCAGTCTAGTTGGGCTTGCTCTAGGGCTTGTGCGATCGCTTCATTAATTGTTTCCAAGTGCTGGCGAGATGCTACTTCCGGTACTACCCCGCCATACTGCTGATGGACTAGAATTTGCGAGGCTACAATACTACTGCAAACTTTACGATTGTTAACAATTGCGACGGCAGTTTCATCACAGCTGGTTTCTATTGCTAAAACGGTTGCCATTGAGAGTGCTGAGTCTTAAGTGCTAGGTGCTGAATCTTGAGTAGTAGAGACAAAATCTTGCTTCTTTACTACCCTACAACAACAATTCTTATCCTCGGCACTCGTGACTCAGCACTCAGTACTCCATTTTGGTTGAGAAGCTTTAACTTTTATTTACTTAAACTTTACTCGGTTACCACCCAAGAGTATGATGACTTCCTAGTTATGCAAATAAACAACTGTACAAGCCGCTTCGTTTTGTACAAAAAACTTTTTGTTTTGTAGTAAAAGGAAACAACTCCATGCGACGATTGTTTGCTTTGATTTTAGCGATTTGTCTTTGGTTCAATTTTGCCTCCCCAGCAAAAGCTTTAGGGGCTAATTTGACACCGTGCAGGGACAATCCCGCTTTTCAACAGCTAGCAGCAAATGCCCGTAATACCACCGCTGACCCCGAATCCGGGATAAAGCGATTTGAGCGTTATTCTCAAGAGCTGTGTGGTCCTGAGGGTTACCCCCACTTGATTGTTGATGGTAGTCTAAATCATGCTGGTGACTTCCTGATCCCCAGCATTCTGTTCCTCTATATTGCTGGTTGGATTGGTTGGGTAGGTCGTGCCTACCTACAAGCAATCAAGAAAGAAGGCAACAACGTGGAATTGAAAGAAGTAATCATTGAAGTACCTTTGGCATTGCCAATTATGCTCTCAGGCTTTACTTGGCCCGTAGCAGCCATAAAAGAATTTCTGTCTGGCGAATTAATAGCTAAAGATACAGAAATTCCCATTTCGCCACGCTAACCCTTGCTGCAACTTTTGATTTATTTAGGAGAATGATTCATGCAACAGAATTATTTCGTGAAATATCTATCCTTGGGACCAGTTTTACTTTTTGTAAATTTGGTTTTTACAGCCGTTTTGTTGATTTTATTCAATTACTGGTTTCCTGACCTACTTTTCCACCCATTACCATAAGTTGAAGACAGGATTCAAAAATTTTGTTAGCTGTTAGTTGACAATTAACTAATAACTAGTAACTACTAACTACTAACAAAATAGTTTTATGAAACTCGTAAGCTAATTACAGCATCACGAGTTTCATACTTTTGAAAGCAGCTAAATTAATTTTTCTAAACTTCCCAATTAAAAAGCATCTTTAGCCTCAATTATTATTAATATAAAAATGCCACCATTTTAATTTAGAGGCGAACAGAAAAATATGGCACAAGCAGTAGATGCATCAAAGAATCTTCCCAGCGATCCCAGAAATCGGGAAGTTGTTTTTCCGGCATTGGGCGATCCACAGCTAGGCAACCTAGAAACCCCGGTTAATGCTTCTCCCTTGAGCAAGTGGTTCATTAATAACTTACCTGCCTATCGTCAAGGTATTAGCCCTGGTAGACGTGCGGTAGAAATTGGCATGGCTCATGGGTACTGGATATTTGGCCCGTTTGCCAAATTGGGGCCACTGCGAGACACAGCTGATGCTAACTTAGCTGGATTATTAGCAGCTATAGGTTTGGTTGTTGTCCTTACCGGCGCTCTATCCCTATATGCGAATAGCAATCCGCCCAAAGCACTTCCTAGCGTTACCGTACCTAGACCTCCGGCAGATGCTTTTAACTCTAAAGAAAGCTGGAACGACTTCGCCTTTTCTTTCTTGATTGGTGGTATTGGTGGTGCAGTAGTTGCTTACTTTTTGACTAGCAATCTAGCATCAATTCAAGGTTTGTTTGGTTAATTTAGAAATCAGAAGTTAGGAGTTAGGAGTTGAAATTCCTAACTTTTAACTCCTAACTTATTTAAACAAAACCGCTTCAATATCATTTAAAGCAGTTTCAAAATCGTCATTAACGATTTGAATATCAAATTCATCTGCGGCTTGAATTTCTACTTTTGCACGGAGTAGACGACGGGCGATCGCTTCTTCAGAATCTTGGGCGCGATCGCGTATT
The DNA here is from genome assembly GCF_036917195.1 of Nostoc sp. Taxonomy (GTDB): domain Bacteria; phylum Cyanobacteriota; class Cyanobacteriia; order Cyanobacteriales; family Nostocaceae; genus Nostoc. Next base: position 163,570 of record NZ_JBALDG010000080.1, on the reverse strand, counting down.
CGTTTCTCCAATTCATCAAAGGAAGGCGGTAAAATAAAAATGCTGAAGGCACTGGGGAAGGAAGCACGAATTTGTCTTGCCCCTTCTAACTCAATTTCCAGCACCACCAACTTGCCGGAATGAATTTGGTTAAGCACAGCTTCACGCAAAGTACCGTAATAGTTACCAGCAAATTCTGCCCATTCCAAAAATTCTCCTTCAGCCACTAATTGTTCAAACTGACTACGGCTGATAAAGTAATAATTTTTGCCATCGATTTCCCCTGGACGGGGAGAACGAGTCGTCACTGATACAGAAAAATACAGTTCTGGATGACGTTGTAGGAGCGATCGCATTAAAGTACCTTTGCCGACCCCACTGGGGCCAGTTAAAACAATCAACCTGCCTAAATGTAAACATTCTTCGGTAGTAGCATTACTCTGGATGGGTAAAACTGGCATCATCCCTTCAACCTGTGAATCAATCAATAGATATTATTCATTAGTCTTGTGTTCTTGGCCAAGTCCACTATTGACTAAAGAATTTCTAGCATGAGTGAGAGAAAACTTATATAATTCACATGGTACTGCTGATATGGTGCAAAGAAGAGTCAGAATAACCCACTGCTAATCAATTATCTACAGTCTGATGATCGCGGGAAATCACAAAGCGATTCGCTACCGTTTCCGGCTGAATCGCTGACAAAATTATATGGCTGGAATCGGTGATAATTACAGCTCTAGTCCGACGCCCGTAAGTTGCATCAATCAGTTGACCTCTGTCCCGTGCATCGGTAATAATCCGCTTAATTGGAGCAGACTCTGGACTGACAATGGCAACTACTCGGTTGGCAGACACGATGTTACCAAAGCCGATGTTGATTAACTGAATCTCCATAAAAAAACTGACGCCAAACGTGGTGTGAGAAGCATGAAATAAACTTATTCCCATGTTATCGCCAAAAAACGGGAGTCACAACGCTTAAATTCAAGCCAGCCTTCGTTTTTAAATAATGTCTGCTTTTTTTCGCTGTTTCTCAGCTATATTTCCTGAAAATATACCTAAAGATATAGGCGTAATTTCACTGATATAAGCTAGTTAGGTGATGTAAATTTATTTTGTTTTAAATAAGTATCTGACTCAGAAATTGATCTACGGTAAAATCGATTGGAATCGCCTCGCTCTAACTGCGCTGGCTCAGTACAATGTCGGTACAGATGAATTGGTATTCTTGGGTCATAGCGAAAATGTGACGTTTCGCGTTGACACTAGGGATGGTGAAAATTCTGCTACTTTTAAAGTACTCCGTATTCATTATCCGCTGGCTCAGTTTTGCGATCGGATCTGGCAACAACACGCCATCATTGAGTCGGAACTCATGTGGCTGATTGCTTTGCATCAAGATACTGATTTGGTCGTCCCATACCCCTTGCAGAACCTCAGTGGCACTTTCATTACCTCTGTAGCAATTGATGATAGCAGCGCAACACTCAACTGTACGCTACTAAACTGGGTCAATGGTTCACCCCTTGACAGCGAACCTACACCGACGCAGGCTAGGCAAGTCGGGGAACTTATGGCTCAGTTGCACCAGCACGCCAGCCTTTGGGAATTGCCTTCAGGCTTCACGCGACCAAAATACGACTGGGAGCAACTACACGCCTCACTCATGGAGCTGCGAGCGCTAGTAGATACTGGTACGATATCTGTTACTGATTTCGCTGTGCTTGAGAATGTGGTTCAGCAAATTAGTAATGTGATGACAGCACTAGAAAAAACACCCACCAATTGGGGTTTGATTCACGCAGACCTGAATGAAAATAATTACATCTTTTATGCAGGTGAGGCGCGGCCCATCGACTTTTCCTGTTGTGGCTTTGGCTACTACCTTTGTGACATTGCCCATACCCTGTTGCATCTGTTTCCCGAAAACCGTAAATCGTTCCTTAGTGGTTATCAAAGCGTGCGTCAACTGCCTAATAAGTATCAGAGGAGCTTGGAGGCGTTCTTTCTCGGAGCAACGCTAAACAATTTTGCTTTTTTGGCGTCGCAGCCAAATGAACACGATTACTTGTTAGAAACTGTACCCTACGTTACTGAGAGGTTATGTAGCAAATATCTTCAGAGCGAAGCATTTTTGTTCGAGTCATAGCTGTTTTGGTTTGATATTAACGTGAGTTCGAGGAAGTTCAATTTTATCTCCCATATTCACAGTATGCATCCGTCGTACACTTCCAGCTTCACAATCGCGTAACCAAGTATTAACCGCTTGGGCAACAGTGCCGTTACTACTATCGCGTGGCGGAGATAGTGGCTGCTGTGCTGAATGGGAACCAATTTGAGAAAACATCATCACTAAACGCCAACCAGTTTTAGTTTTAGTCAACAACAGCCAGTGGAATTCCTGCAATTCTACCGCTTTCTTTCCTATGTACTGCCGCTCCAAGGTAGTAAAGAAAACTTGCTCAACTCCTGATGCAGAGCTTTTAGGCGCGTCTGTACTATATTCTTCAAGGTTAAGGGGCAGAGGAGTAAACTCAGGTCTTCCAGCCACTAACATATAACTGTAAACATCACTGCTTCTACTGAGGCGGCGGGCACGTTGACTAACGCGATTGGTATAACTAGGTAAATCTTCCAGTAGCTGTATAGTAAATGTTTCTAAATTTTGCTCAGAACACAAAGACCTTGCCCCACTGTTGACATTTTCCCTTTGTGCTAGCACAGAGGGTTTAGGGGTGAGGTTTATCGATAACGCTGGGTAAGCAAGGCTATTTGATCCTAAAACCCAGAAGCCACAAGCTAAAAGCCAATTATAATTTTTCTTCGTGAGCGAAGAGGTAAGATTGTTCTCCCCTACACCCTGCACTCTATCCCCCGGTTTCTCACTGACTTTTAGCTTCATGCCACCGTGGTTAACTCCTCAGAAATCCTCTTCCAGGCTAACTCCGGCTCAGTAGCAGTAGTAATGGGACGCCCAATCACTAGATAATCTGCACCAGCAATGATTGCTTGTGCTGGGGTGAGCGATCGCTTTTGATCACCTTTATCTGCCCACGTTGGTCTAACCCCCGGACAAACTAACAAAAAGTCATCTCCACAAGCTTGCCGTAGTTGTGCCACTTCTTGAGGCGAACAAACTGCCCCATCGAATCCTGCCTCTTGAGCCAGCAATGCCATTTCTAGGGCGTATTCTGGTAATTCTAAAGGAATCTTTAAATCAAACGCCAGCTGTCTTGCAGAAATGCTCGTTAACAAAGTAATAGCGATTAATTTAGGCGGTTTTACCCCTGCTTGGGCTGCCCCTTCTTCTGCCGCTTCTCTTGCAGCTTTGAGAGCATTCATACCACATGTAGCATGAATTGTCAACAAATCCACGCCATAACTAGCTGCACTACGACTTGCACCAGCGACTGTGTTAGGGATATCGTGAAACTTTAAATCCAGGAAGATGCGTTTTTGCCGAGACTTTAGCACTTTTAGAATTTTCGGGCCAGTACTGGTAAACAACTCTAAGCCTACCTTCCACCAAACCACTTGCGGGAGTTGATTTACAAGAGCGATCGCACTTTCCTCATTTGGCACATCTAAAGGCACAATAATTTTTCGTTCTGCGTTCATCTCTGGTTTACCATTCCCCATTTAAGGCACTAAGCGCACAAACTTATTTTTCCCAACTTGTAAAACCTTACCTTGTAACTCAGCCGGATCAGCAAAAGTAGTATCAACATCAGTCATGCGATCGCCATCTAGGCGCACGCCACCTTCTTGAATTTTCCGCTTTCCTTCACCAGTACTTTTGCATAAGCCAGTGACATTGAGAATATACGCTAACTTAGTAGGAAACTGCTGCACGTCAGCTAGAGAAAATTCTGGAACTACACCTTCCTTTCCGCCGCTTTGGGCTGCTTCTTTTGCCTCTTGGGCTGCTGTTTCGCCGTGGTACTGTTTGACAACTTCCCATGCTAAAAGTGTTTGGCGATCGCGGGGATTTTCTGGCAAATTATCCAAAGTTAAATCCGTCAACAGTTCAAAATACTGCTCCAGCAGATGATCGGGAACTCCTTGTAACTTTTGATACTTTTGTGCTGGATGTTCCGACAACCCGATATAATTACCTAAAGACTTGGACATTTTTTGCACCCCATCCGTGCCAATCAAAATTGGCAGCAGCATCCCAAACTGGGGCTTTTGACCAAAATGGCGCTGCAAATCTCTGCCCACAGCAATGTTAAATTTCTGATCAGTCCCTCCCAATTCCACATCTGCTTCAACGGCAACGGAATCAAAACCTTGCATTAACGGGTATAGGAACTCATGGATAAAAATCGGATTCTCTTTTTTATAGCGATCGGCAAATCCTTCCTTAGCCAACATCTGCCCCACCGTCATCGTGGAGAGTAACTCCAAAATTTTCTCTAAGTTTAGCCCAGAGAGCCATTCGGAGTTATAACGCACCTCTAACCTTCCTGGTGTGTCAAAATCCAAGATAGGACGTACTTGGTCAAGATAAGTCTGAGCATTGTGCGCTACATCTGCTTCTGTAAGCTGACGGCGGACTTCAGATTTCCCAGTCGGATCACCAATGCGTGCTGTAAAATCGCCAATAATCAGAACTGCTATATGGCCTGCATCTTGAAACGCTCGCAGTTTCCGTACTGGTATGCTATGACCGAGATGAATATCAGTACCCGTAGGGTCAATCCCCAACTTGATCCTCAAAGGTTGGTTTGTAGTTACCAAGCGCTTTTCTAGACTTTCACTGTTAACATCAACTGGTTGTGGGAAAACTTCTACTACACCACGACGCAGCCAAGCCAAATCTTGCGTCATACTAGAAAATTCATTATTAGCTATGTTTTGCACATTAGAAGTTAAGTTGGTTATAAACACTTGCAATTTATCCGCTTTCTCATCTGCCAAACTACTATAATTGCAAAAAATTAACCGCCTTGCTTCGTCCAATCAATTACAGTTAACTTTACAAATGAGGAAGTGAAATCGCCGTGTCGTCTTCTAGGACTTTTGAAGATAAACAGCCACAACGTCGGGCTTCATCAGGTTTTGAGTTTTTGAAAGGAGTCGGTCAGGTAACTGGCGGTACTCTCCTCTCAATCACCATGCTGGCAAGTTCCATTGTAGCCGGAGGACTGGTTGGTTTAGCCATTAGTTTCCGTAATTTGCCAGATGTGAGACAGCTACGTAACTTCTTTCCCTCAGAAACAACTTACATCTATGACGTTAAGGGTAAACTTTTAACGAGTATCCACGGGGAAGCCAACCGGGAAGTCGTACCCCTGGATAGAATTTCCCCGAATTTAAAACGGGCGGTATTAGCAAGTGAAGATAGCCACTTCTACGATCACCACGGTATTAACCCCACTGGTGTTGGCCGGGCTGTAGTAGTTAACGCTGTAGCGGGTGGAGTCCGAGAAGGTGGCTCTACTGTTACTATGCAATTGGTAAAAAACCTGTTTTTATCTCACAAGCGTGCCTTTACCCGGAAGTTAGCGGAGGGGGTGCTGGCAATCCGGTTAGAGCAAATTCTCACCAAAGACCAAATTTTAGAAATGTACCTCAATCAAGTTTATTGGGGTCATAACAATTATGGTGTACAAACGGCAGCCCGCAGTTACTTTAATAAGTCAGCAGAATATTTAACCTTGGGTGAGTCAGCAATGATGGCGGGTTTGATCCAAGCACCAGAAGAATTCAGCCCGTTTGTGAGCATGAAGCTGGCAAAACAGAAACAAAAAGAAGTGCTAGGACGGATGCTGGAATTAAACTGGATCAACCAGTCAGAGTACGACAATGCGCTCAAGCAAGAAATCAAACTTGGTAAAATCAAATCCTTTCAAGGTAGTGCCCTACCTTATGTAACCAATACCGTAGCGCAGGAATTGGCTAAAAAGTTTGGGCGTGAGACACTACTCAAAGGCGGGATGCGGGTGCAAACTACGGTTGACGCCAACTTCCAAGTGATGGCAGAGGAAACCGTCACCAAGTGGCATAAAACACTTTTAGAGCAAGGATTATCTAAGAATCAAATGGCTCTGGTGGCAATTGATCCGCGCACACATTTTATCAAAGCCCTGGTGGGCGGTATAGATCCTAAGACCAGTGAATTCAATCGTGCAACTCAAGCTCAACGCCAGCCCGGATCATCTTTTAAACCGTTTGTATATTATACTGCTTTCGCTACTGGTAAGTATGGGCCAGACTCAACGGTGGTAGATGCTCCAGTCAGCTATCGAGATGGTAACGGTTGGTACTTTCCTAGAAATTATGATGGCACTTTTAGAGGAGCGATGCCAATCCGCACAGCTATAGCTCAGTCACGCAACATTCCTGTAATCAAGGTTGGTAAGGCTGTAGGGATGAATAGAGTGATCGAAACTTGTCGTACCTTGGGCATTATGAGTCCGATGGAACCTGTTAGCTCCCTGCCTCTTGGTGCAATTGGTGTCACACCTTTGGAAATGGCTAGTGCCTATGCTACCTTTGCTAATTATGGCTGGCAGTCACCACCAACTGTAATTGCCCGTGTCACTGATAGTAGTGGTAACGTCTTGCTAGACAATACTCCCAAGCCTCAGCTAGTTCTCGATCCTTGGGCATCAGCAGCAATTCTCGATGTGATGCGATCGGTAATTACTGAAGGTACTGGTAAAGGTGCTGCTATAGGTCGCCCAGCCGCAGGCAAGACGGGAACAACATCATCAGAAAAAGATATTTGGTTTGTTGGTACTGTGCCACAGTTAACAACTGCTGTCTGGGTAGGGAGAGACGACAACAAACAATTAGCTGACCATGCAACAGGTGGTGTTATGGTCGCTCCAATCTGGAAAGATTTTATGCAGAAGGCACTAAAGAATGTACCAGTAGAAAACTTTAAGTCAACTTCCCAGTTTTCTCGCCCCAAGTCACAATAATTTTAGATTTTAGGTCGCGCCTTTGGTGCGCTGACAGCGCAACTTAGATTTTGGATTGGCAATTAATCCAAAATCTAAAATCTAAAATTGACTAGACCTGTTTTTCTAGCTCGGCTTTCATCCGTTCTAAAGTGAGGTGCATTTGGTCAAACATTTGTTGCGGAGTGACACCAAACTGACCTAATTGGGTTTTCAGCTGCTCTACTGTCATTTGTGCCATAAAATCTTCTGATAGCTCGAAGCGCTTCATAAAGATGCGATACCGATCCATCATGGCTTCCATTTGCTCAATAAACACCTTTTTGCCCTCGCGGTCAAATTTGCCGTAGCCGTTACCAAGCTTGATCAGCGCTTGATAATTGTCAAACAGCTGTTTTGCTTCTTGCTGAACTATCTCGGAATCGAAGAATCCCATATTGCTTATATTAAACTGAGCGCCCAGACCCAGTAGCTTAATAGTTTTACTTCTATTTATTATTTTAGTCTAGAGGAGTAATTTAATAACAAAGCTTCGGTTGTAGCACGGTTTTTTACCGAAATTTCAACACTTGACTTGAGAAGCTTTCCCCTGTGTAAATCGACTTAATAAAGCTGCAATACTCATAGCTTTAGCTATTGATTTAGGATTGGTGTTTTCACGCGGTTGAATTTTCAGTTTGGGAGCGTATTTCAAAGCTAGTGAATTTTGCGGGTTCAGTTTTAATGCTTGACGGATGTAAACCCTAGCCATCCCTAGAAATTTCTGTTGGATATGTACCAAACCTAATAAGGCATAAAAGTCGCTGTTATTTGGCTCTAACTTGATGGCATCACGCAGTTCTTGTACAGCTAACGTCCAGTTAGCTAATCTGACGTACTCAATAGCTCGCTGGTAATGACGTTGAGCGTAGTCTGTCAAAAATGGTTTTACATTAGTTTTTTCATCTAATGTCAATTGAACTGGCTTGACTTCTACCTCAGGGATGATGGGAACAGCTTTTTGCGGTAGTGATAGGTCTGGTTTATGCAACCGTAAGTAAACTAAATTCAGTATACTAATCTGTTGCGTCACCTGATAAAACTCATGTAGTGATTTGTATTGAGCTTCTGCATAGCAGGCGATCGCTTCTTCGTAAAACAATTCTGCTTGGGGTGGAGACATTTCCATAATTTCCTCAGCGATGGCACTTTGAGAAGACAAAGCTTGCTGCTGTAAGGCTCTTGCGTCTGATCGCAGCATGGCTATGGCAATCAAGCGCTTGTGCCGATGTTTCAGGTGTTCATAAGCTGGATTGATTAAACGGCTAAATATTGCCGTTGCTAATTCTTGGTCGGGATTACTGCTTTTGGTATAGCGATCAGGATGGAGAAACTTCGCTAAAGTGTGATAGCGTTTGCAAACCTGACGATCATCAGCACTCACAGAAATTCCTAGCACAGCGTAAGGATCACAAAGCTGTTCAAGCCATTTTGGCGGTAGAAAGGTCTGTGACATCGTAGTAATCTTGATCCGTTAAAAACTTAAAATTAGCATCAAAGCTGAATGCATAGTCATGTGAAACTTACTCAAATTTATTCAAAGACTAAATTGTGCGTGGGACTGAAGGGCAAGGCACGGTAGTTGACTAAAATGAATTTATATGATCACTGGTAAGTAAAAATTTGGCAATATAGCCAGGATGATTATTACCAGAGTTGTATTTCTTCTCTTCTCTACAAAAAACTGCGCCCTAAGCGTAGCTATGCCGCAGGCTTTACGAAACGCTACGCAAACATTTTGAATTTTGAATGGCTTATGGCTATCTTGTTGTAGAAACTGTGGTAATGGTAGATTTATTATAAATATGTTGACTAAGCGCAAAAGCCGAAGCGTTGCCGCTGTTTTAGCTTTTTCTGGCACGCTGACAATTTCAGGATTGCATAAATTTTATTTGGGACAGCCTCTGTGGGGTGTTTTGTATGTTTTGCTTTCCTGGACGCCTATCCCCAAGGTAGCTAGTGCCATTGAGGGAGTTTGGTATTTAGCCCAAGACGAAGAAGCTTTTGATCGTAATTTTAATCTAGGCAAGTCAGCGGCAAGGAACTTACAGGGGGTGAGTAATCAGGTAGGAGCGATCGCTGACGCAATGCGTGAATTAGATGCTCTGCGCCAGGATGGACTGATTTCAGAGTATGAGTTTGAGCAAAAGCGCCGCCAATTGCTAGACCAGATTTCTTGAGGTAAGCGACAATCATGAATAACTGGCTACCTTTAAACTCAAGGTTGCAAAAACTCCGGGCCAAGCTCCTCAACGATCCTTACTATCGCTTACAATCTGGGGAAGAAATTCAGATAGCGGCAAAATTAGGTATTCGGATTGATGCTAATCAAGCGACTGTAGATGATTGGTTACGTTTACCAGGTTTGTCAATTCACCAAGCGCGATCGCTTGTAGAACTTTCGCGTTCGGGTGTTAAATTTTACTGTATTGAAGACATCGCTGCGGCTTTGGCTATACCAGCGCCGCGGCTAGAGCCATTAAAGCCTCTGCTGAATTTTATTTATTATGACCACGAATCTTTAGAAAATCCGACCCATTTAGTCAATCCGAATACAGCAACAGTTGAAAAGTTAGCACAAATTCCATTTATAGATTTGTCTTTAGCACAAGCAGTAGTACAAAATCGGCAATCAGTTGGGCCTTATCGTAACCTGGCTGATTTCCAGCGGCGGTTGGAGTTACCTGGTGATGCGATCGCTCAGATGATGTATTATTTAAGGTTTTAAATTAAAAGTTAGAGTTTTAAAATAACTCCTAACTCTGCCAATTTTAGATTTTGGGTCGCACCTTTGGTGTGCTGACAGCGCAACTTGGATTTTGGTGAAGCAACGCGTTCTTCTCCCAAGGGGAGACGCCAAGGGCGATGGGGGTCTCCACGCCACTTGCTTCACTTGGGGAGACCCCAAGACCGCAGTGGCTCCCCATGAGCGACTGCTGTTAGCGCAGCGTTAGCGAGTCTTCGAGCGTCACCCGAAGGGATTGAAGGAAAAATCTAAAATATAAAATCCAAAATTGATTAAATGAACCCAATGCGATCAAGAGGCCAAAAGCGAAATGTTGCTCGACCGATGATATTTTTTCTGGGTAAAAAGCCCCAATAGCGAGAGTCATTGCTATCGTTGCGGTTATCGCCCATAACAAAAAACTCATCTTCTGGAACTTTCACTGGTCGATATGGTTGATTTGGTGGTTCAGCGATGTAGTCTTCTGCCAAGGGTTGACCGTTGAGATAGACTTTGCCAGAAGCAACACTAATTACCTCACCAGACTTGCCAATAACCCGCTTGATGAAGGCTTGGTCTTTGGGATATCCTCGACGTTGTAGTTCTGCAGGTGGCTGAAAAACAATAATATCCCCAGTTATCGGAGGGTGAAAATGGTAAGAGATTTTTTCAACTACCAAGCGATCGCCAGTATGTAAGGTAGGCAACATCGAATCAGAAGGTATAAAGCGGGGTTCGGCGATAAAAGTCCGGATCACGAATGCCAAACACAATGCGATCGCAATTAAAATCAGATTTTCTTGCCAACTACGCCATACTTTTAACGACGCACGCTCTTGTTTTACATCACTTTCGTGAGGAATCATAAAAGTTTCTAGCCAGTTTCAGAAGTGGGACAAATACCTTGATTATTTTGACTCAAAAGGTATACTAATAAACAAGCTGGGTACTGCATAAACCCATACAGATATTAAATAATACAGTTATCCCATCTACCGAAGACAAGCAAAAGTACTGTAAATAAAGCATGACCTGTCTCAGGCAATATAAGCTAACGATTAGGATTACTAGATAAATAATTAAAAATCCTAATTCTAATTGCTGCAATTATAAGGCAAGTTATTAGATAATTTTCAGTTTTGCTTTCTGCTGCTAAAAAAGTTAGTTACCAATTAGTAGAGCGATACAGCCAGTCGGTTTTTTCTTTAAGCAGAAAATTGGTCGTTGGATGGCAAAGCAGTCTACCACATGTCTGACAATATCTGCTTTACTTTTACGAAAAAAGGCACAGGGTAGTCTTAGTGGAGGCTGAGTTAAAAGAAAATATATTTTGATCTGTATTTTTAAGTTTTATTACATAAATCTTAAAATCTTAATGTATTTTTAAATACAAAAATTTAGCTTTATTAGGTGCTAGTAGTAAAAAATATTACATTTAAATATAGAATTTAATGGTTCAATAGATAGATGCCATACTATTAACGTAAGTTACTAATTAGTGCCCCAGATGGTATTAGCATCTGACAAAAACATTGATTTTTAGTACTTTTAAATACTAAGTTTTCCAATTGTGTACTTAAAAATATGCGTTTTTTGATAACTAGCAACTTGGATTGTTACGATTTTAACAACTTGCCTATTATATATGAAATTATTTTCCGTAATTACACGGTGACAGTGCAGATGAAATTGTACTATATAATTAAGATATAAATTTTTTTAATTATCTAGAAAAACATTAACAGACAAAAAGCCACTAGCAATTTAGACTAAAGTATGAGTATCAAAAATAGAACTAAACTGCCGATAAAATTATTTTTGCTGAATGAGTCAAAAGTATCTAAATTAACAAATAAGTGCCCCTTGGCAATGAGAAACTATATTCAATCAATTTTCGTCAGTCTATTTCAGAGAAAGTACAAGGTAACATTCTGTCAGTTGGAAATTTAACTTTTTCTTAAAAAGGAAGCAATCACAGCAAGCAGTAGAATACATCTTATCAAGAATAGAACTAATAGTTTACTAGCCTCTTGTTTGAAAGATACCTCGCCCCTTATAAGTAGTTTTGGATGTTAATCAAATAATTCACTAAGTTGTAAATTATACAACTTTACTTTCAAAAAGTCTGACGATAAAACTTCAACTTGTAAAAAGTAAGTGCAAATTGTTGGTACGAAAGTTGAGTTCATCTTATTTGTAAAGCTATAAAACTTGAAAGGATAATGCTGCCTTACCAGTGAAGTGAAAGGTAGTAACTAATTCAGAACTCTATTAAGAGGGTTTTGGGGTGTGATTAATTGTCTAATTGTGCTCCTTCTTAAAGCTAGCGGTAAAAATGTGGAAGTGCAGACCTTGCCTTTGATGAATGGGTTGATATTAGATAGTACCAAGTATTGTATAAGCGTTCGTCCAAATCTAGAGCATCTAGATTTCAGTTAAAGCCGTATAGTCTGTCTTCTCGATTCTAAATTTCCGTTAGTCCTAATTCCAATTTTCAGGATTACCAGAAAGTAACTGGTATCTAAATATCTAAAAAAATATGCTATAACGTACCGTCATAACCGAGGTTGATGGTTCGATCTTTGAAGGAGCTATGAGGTGGAAAACAATAAATCGTTTCTGTGGCCAGAAGGAATATTAATTGCGTTGCTTGCCTTAGGTGGTGTTTTTAGCGTTGCTTTCATGATGCTTCTAAGGCCAAATGCTTCGGAGGCTCAGAGTAGACAAAGTATAAATGTAAAGGATGTAGCTGCAAACGTAGGAACTCAGCAGCGCATTGAGAAATTAAAGGCGGCGATGCTTACAATTTGGCAGGAAGAAGCACAAACAAAAGGACTATCCTACGCTATACCACCACGTTTTCAAGGGGCAATAATTGCAGCCGCAAAACTCACTCAGGGTGAAAAAGTGATTGCTCTCACCTTTGATGATGGCCCTTGGCCTCAGAGCACAGAGCAAGTGCTAAATATTCTGAAATCAAATAATATCAAAGGGACGTTTTTTGTCGTCGGGCAGAACCTAAAAAATTATCCAGAAATAGGAAAGCAAATTGTCGCTCAAGGTCACGTCATTGCCAACCATACTTGGCATCACTGGTATCACTTCTTTAATCAACAAGCAGCAGCTTATGAAATTGATCACACAACAGACTTAATTTCTCAAGTTACAGGTGCTAAAACAAATCTGTTCCGACCGCCTGGTGGCATCATGCACAATGGATTAGCTGCTTATGCTAAAGGGCAGAAATATACTGTAGTGATGTGGTCAGCTGACTCCACAGACTACAAATTACCAGCTGTACCAAAGTTGATCAATAACGTGATTAAAGATTCCAAACCTGGTGGTATTGTGCTAATGCATGATGGTGGTGGTAACCGTTCCAGAACTGTACAAGCTTTACCAGAAATTATTAGCTATTTTAGAAAGCAAGGCTATCACTTTGTTACTATTCCAGAACTTTTACAAATAGAAGATACAGACCAAAAGTTGCTCGTTAACAAAAAGTAATAATTATTAATTATCGGTAATTGGCTAAAAACTAAAATTATGTTTTTTAGTTAAGATACATTATTTGTAACTTGAGTTTAGACTAGTTACTAATGCAAACCTAAAAAACAAATCAACTTAAAAGTTGATGAATAATGTTGGTTATTTAGATGATGGTTTAACCCAGCGATGGAGAGGCATGAATAATAAAGTCAGCTTCTCTATAGTAGTCCTAAATGAGTTGTAAAACACCTCTCTTTTGTATATCCTTTTTCACTTACTCTGTTTTTTAATAGGATTGAGCGATCGCTCCCAGCGACTAAACGCTTGGGAAAAAAGCAGCGTCAGAAATAAATAAACCAAGGCAACTGTGGCGTAAACCTCAAATGAGCGATAGCTTTCTGCTACAATCAGCTGCCCCTTGCGGAACAACTCTTCAAAGCCGATGACGGCAACTAAGCTAGTGTCTTTGAGCAGGCTAATGAATTGATTGCCAAGGGGTGGCAGCATCCGCCGCAGGGCTTGAGGAAAGATCACATAGCGCATCGTTTGCACTGAACTCAAGCCTAGTGATTGAGAAGCTTCTGCTTGCCCTGGCTCAATTGATTGGATACCTGCGCGGACAATTTCCGCAATGTAGGCAGCGCTATTGAGACTTAATGCAATCACCGCTGCCGCCAGACGATTTAAATTCAAAGTGAAACCAAAAGTTTGGGCTAAAGCAGGCAACCCAAAGTAAATCATAAAAATCTGCACCAGCAACGGCGTTCCCCTGAAAAAATCCACATATGCCCCGGCACAAAAACGCAAAGGCAAAGCAGGAGAAAGGCGAACAATCCCAATCAGTGAACCACCAAGTATTCCCAGCAATACTGAAAGTGTTGTGAGTTCAAGAGTCACCAAAGCCCCACTCAGCAGGACGGGTAGTGACTTGAAAATGATACTTAGTGAGGTAAATAGCTCAGATACGCCTTTTTTGCTAGTCTGGTTTTCAATAGGCGATTTTTCTGGGAGTTGTGGCGGTTGAATACCAAACCATTTTTGGTAAATTTGGGCGTAAGTACCATTTTTTAGCACCGTTGCCAGACCTTGGTTAATCAGGTCTAGGTTAGGCGATCCTTTGGGTGTGGGAAAGCCATAAAATTCTTCTGTAAGCAGACTGCTGACTACTTTGAGTCGGTTCAGGTTGCCACTCTTTATGCCGTATAAGATAACGACTTGATCGTTAAGAACGGCATCGACATTACCGTTGATTAATGCCTGAAGAGTTAAGGGTGAATCATTAAAAGTGCGAATTTCAGATCCTGGAAGATTTTTAGCCTTGAGTGCGCCGGTAGTTCCAATTTGCACACCAATAATCTTGTTTTTAAGACTGTCGAAATTGGTAATATTTTGATTGTCTATGCGGGTGGCGATCGCTAAACCAGATTTGAAGTAAGGACGCGAGAAGGAAATTATCTTCGCTCTTTGGGCAGTAATCGTCATCGCTGCAACTGCCGCATCTACAGTTTGCGTCTGCAATGCGGGAATCATACCAGCAAAGGGCATATTTTGGTACTTAACTTGAAAGCCAGCAGATTGCGCGATCGCATTCATCAAGTCAACGTCAAAACCCTGCAACTCACTAGTTGCAGATTGAAACTCGAAAGGTGGAAACGTAGGTTCTACTGCCACCGTAAGTGTTTTACCAGCAGTGGAACCGTTTGTGAAACTACAACCTGAAAGCAGAAATAAACAGCTTAAGCCAAGAATTAGCCAACGGATAACAGTCAATCGAGCCATATTTTTTAGATTTTTCTCATCTCTCCATTTCATTCAAAGGATAATTGCTCATTCCTTCAGGTGATGAATTTCGAGACAACAAATCGTATACAAAAAACTAGGTTAAAGAAACCGAGTTTTTGACTAGTTAAGCATAATTCCTGCGATCGCAGTCAAATTTTATCAACTATTTTTAACCTGTCACACATGAGGGAGAGGCAATAAATGTCCAACTTGCCATATATGTTCCCGCGAACTTACTTGAATAATCAGTTGAGCTATCCTGAACAAACCAGTCAGGAATCACTTTTTGCTGTGCAATTTTTTCTTCCAAGCCAATCTGTAGGGACAGATTTTCGTAAACAATGTTTGCTTTTGCAGTTTCCAGCATTTTTTCTACTAACTTATATAACCATTCCGCTCGAACAAACAGGTTATGATCTGGATGGTTGCCATAATTAAGTCCCACAATTATCACCACATATCCTTTGTGGCTTATTATCTTGTCCAGACAAAATTGAATAATTTCCTGCTCATCCTTGTGTTGTTGGCTTTCCTTATCAACGGTATGATATATCATCCCGCATAGCACCACTGCATCAAACTTTTTATTTTCTGTAGCAAGTTGACGCAGAAATACCCATAAGTCTTCGCATATAAAGGTTCTATTAGGGTATAGGTTTAAACAGTATTTAATGGCATATTCACTGTGATCTACGCCAACATAGTCGCATTGAGAAGGTAGATATTTGAGCAAAGCCCCATTCCCACAGCCCAGATCCAACAAAGAGAATGACCTTTCTTTAAAAGCATCCTCTAAAAAATCAATGAAGAGTGTATAACGGGTAGCATTTTCCGGCTGTTCAAAGTAGGAAAAATAGTCTGATTGAAAACGTTCTTCTTCAGACATTTTGCGCTCAGGGTAATTATCTTCCATATTGTATGGATGTTAAATGAATGGTGTTAAGAGCAGAAACTTGTAAACTACCTTCTCACTAAGGTTCTAGTGGTGGGTAAATTTCTCGCCTGCTTGACTATTTTACAAGTAATTCTACTTATTTAACGGTTGGGCACATCGGATTGTTGGCATTTTTGGCGGCATTAACAGCTACTTAACGCACTCAATGCCAACCATAGGCGCATAGTCAAGGAAATTCTACCAAAACTCTTGACCGTCCAAAGTCCAGTTGTGAATCAGTTAGTGAATATTCTCCCTAAAAAAGGGAGAATATTTTTTTCTCCTACGCTCTTTTTAAAGAGTAAATTCAGGCGACTACTTTGGGTATCCAAAGGGTTTTTGCACAGTACCTGTTTATGCAGCTTCTCCGACAGGAGAATGGCTGAAAGCAGAGGATGAGAATGGTTACAGCGACTAATGACTAATTACTAAACTGAACTCAGTTGTTTTTTCAGGATCAGCTTCTAGACTATCAGCTTCAGAAGGTGGAACCAACTGCCAGAATTTCGGTAAGAATTCTTGCCAGTTTTGCAGAATTTTCTTCGCCTTTGGTGAACCAGTGCGTTCGGCATGAGTTTGGATTAACTCTTGGAGTTGTTTTGCACCTGCTTCTGTAATCACTCGCTGGATTTTGACAATTTCCGGGTTGACTAACTCACGAAATGAGTCGTCTTCATCCAAGAAGTATGCCAGTCCACCAGTCATTCCAGCTGCGACATTACGTCCTACTTTACCGAGGACGACAATCACACCACCAGTCATATATTCGCAGCAGTGATCCCCAGCGCCTTCAATCACTGCTATGCCTTTGGAGTTTCTCACAGCAAAGCGCTCTCCTGCTAGGCCGTTGGCAAATAACATGCCACCAGTAGCACCATAGAGGCAAGTATTGCCAACTATCACGTTTTGTGATGCGTTATAGGTAGCATCAGTTGGAGGTTTGATGATGATTTCACCACCATGCATCCCTTTACCTACGTAGTCGTTTGCTTCTCCTTCTAAGGTGAGAATTATGCCTGGGAGGTTGAAAGCACCAAAGCTTTGCCCAACACTACCTGTAAAGTTGAGATTAATTTGTCCTTCAAAGCCGCTGTCACCGTATTGAGAAGCGATCGCTCCCGCTAATCTTGTGCCTACTGTTCTGTCAGTATTCACAATCGGGTAAGTCTTGGTGACAGTAGACTGGTTGCGAATGGCAGCTTGAATGTCAGGTTCAGCAAGGAATTTGTCATCCAAAACCACGCCGTTGCTGTGGACTTCTTCATGCACCAACCAGCTACGATTGTCTCTGCTATCTGGTAACTGAAGTAAACAGTTGAGATTGAGTGATTGCGTTTTGCTGAGTTTTGCCTCTTGGCGCAGTTGCAACAAATCTGCACGTCCAATGATTTCTGACAAAGAACGGTAACCTAGTCGTGCTAGCAAACTACGCACTTCTTCAGCGATGAAGTAGAAGAAGTTGACAACCTGTTCCGGTATTCCCGTAAACCGCTTGCGGAGTTCTTCTTTCTGAGTAGTAACACCCACAGGGCAGGTGTTCATGTGGCAAACTCGTGCCATAATACAGCCTTCGGCAATCATGGCGATGGAGCCAAAACCGAATTCTTCACCGCCCATCAATGCACCTATTACCACATCCCAGCCACTCTTAAGACCGCCATCCACGCGCAAAATCACGCGATCGCGCAGGTCATTTTCCATTAAGACGCGATGCACTTCACTTAAACCCAATTCCCACGGGGAACCAGCATGTTTAATCGAACTTAGTGGCGATGCACCTGTACCACCATCATGACCAGAAATCTGGATGATATCAGCGTTTGCCTTAGCGACACCAGCAGCGATCGTACCAATGCCAATTTCTGCAACTAGCTTCACCGATACCTTTGCTTTCGGATTAATTTGGTGCAGATCAAAAATCAATTGTGCTAGGTCTTCAATGGAATAGATATCGTGGTGCGGTGGCGGCGAAATCAGCGTCACACCTGGCTTGGAACGCCTTAACATTGCAATGTATTCGCTCACCTTGGGTCCTGGTAGTTGTCCACCTTCCCCAGGCTTGGCACCTTGGGCAATTTTTATTTCAATTTGTTTGGCGCTGCTTAAATACGCTGGCGTGACACCAAAGCGTCCTGATGCGACTTGCTTAATAGCACTAGAGGCGGTGTCGCCATTGTGCAATCCTTTCAAATGAGGTAGGGTTGGCGAGTGACCATCGTTTACATCATCTAGAACTATATAGCGCACTGGGTCTTCGCCGCCTTCCCCAGAGTTTGATTTACCGCCAATGCGGTTCATGGCGATCGCTAAAGTTTCATGGGCTTCTCTTGACAAAGCGCCTAAAGACATGCCACCGGTGCAGAAGCGCTTGACAATTTCAGATACTGACTCCACTTCTTCTATGGGAATCGGTGTGCGATCGCCTTGGAAGTCTAGCAAGTCCCGCAAGGCTGTTACTGGTCTGCCTTGGAGGTGCTTTTTGTAAACTTCGTAGTGGTCGTAGTTTTTATCATCTACAGCCTTATGCAGCGCCTTAACCATTTCTGGACTATTCATGTGGTACTCGCCGCCGGGACGGTACTGCACAAAGCCGAGGTTTTCTAACTTCTTGGTCGTCAATTCTGGGAAAGCCTTGCTGTGGAAGGAAAGTACTTCATCAGCGAGTTCGCTAACACTCAAACCACCAATGCGGGAAGTCGTACCTTGAAATCCTAGTTCTATTAAATCCCCACCGATGCCAATAGCTTCAAAGATTTGGGCTGCTTGATAGCTGGAGAGCAAAGAAATTCCCATTTTTGAGAGAATTTTTAGCAAGCCTGACTCTACCGCTTTGCGATAGTTTCCTAAAGCTTGCTCTATGGTGAGGGTAGGAATTTTCTTCACAGCCATTAACTTTTGGGTTTTGGGATCAATGCACCAATCACGCACCGTGTCCAAAGCCATATACGGGCAAACTGCACCAGCACCGTAGCCAATCAGACAAGCAAAGTGATGAGTACTCCAGCATTGGGCAGTATTGACAATTAAAGATGTTTTCATTCGCAACCCTTCACGAATCAGGTGGTGATGTACAGCACCCACTGCTAACAGGGGAGGAATGTAGGTATATTCTGTACTAATCCCTTCATTGTCCCCCTTATTATGAGTTGCTGGGATCTGGTCGCTTAATATTAAAATCTTTGCACCTGCCCGGACTGATTCAGCTGCTTGTGCTTGTAAAGACTGGACTGCGGCTTTCAATCCTTCGGGACCAGCGGCGATCGCAAATAGGGTTGATAACTCGGCTGTGGCAAATCCTGACAGCTTAATCGCCTCTAATTCAGCATCCGTTAACACTGGCGATTCCAGCTTCAATCTCCGAGCATATTCTGGCTTAGGTTCTAATAAGTTACCCCGCTCACCCAGTTCGACTTTCAAAGACATTACTAGCTTTTCCCGTAGCGGATCGATCGCCGGGTTCGTCACCTGAGCAAAGCGCTGTTTGAAATAGTCATAAAGCAGGTGGGGCTTTTGTGACAGCACTGCTAAAGGAATATCATCCCCCATACAGAAAGTCGGCTCTGAACCTGCGATCGCCATTGGGTGAATCACCATTTCTACATCTTCTGTGGTGTAGCCAAAGGCAGTTTGACGCCGAAGCAAGGTTTGTTTGTCAATTTGGTCAGTTGTACTATGCCCGTTACCATTTTCAGTAGCCAAATGTCCATTTCCATTCACGTCTGACGACTGACTACTGGCAATTTTTTTGAGTTCTTGACGGTGCTGTTGCAGCCATTCTCCATATGGGTACTGCTTGGCGATGCGCTGCTTAATCTCCCAATTCTTCAGCACTTCATGGTTTACTAAATCTACGGCAATCATTTGCCCTGGACCGAGTCTACCTTTCTCAACAATATTGGCTTCAGGAAAGTCCACTACACCAGCTTCGGAAGCTACGACAATATAGTCATCCTTGGTGATCACGTAGCGAGCTGGTCTTAAGCCATTACGATCTAGTGTTGCACCAACTTTTTTGCCATCGCTGAATACTAAAAGTGCTGGCCCGTCCCACGCTTCTTGCAGACCACTGTAATATTCGTAGAAATCGATAATTTCTGGAGAATCACGTAAAGAAGGCTGATTTTGGTAAGCCTCTGGAACCATAATCATTAAAGCTTCCAAGGGGCTGCGTCCAGAACGCACCAGCAATTCCAGTACGTTGTCTAGGGTAGCTGAATCGCTGTTATCAATATGAACTAATGGCTTGAGTTCATTGATGCGATCGCCCCATACAGGATGATTCAGGCTAGCTTCTCGTGCCATCATCCAGTTGATGTTACCCAACAAAGTATTGATTTCGCCATTGTGACCCAAAAGCCGCATTGGTTGAGCTAGGGGCCACTTGGGCATCGTGTTGGTACTAAAGCGGCGGTGATAGACAGCAAAGGCGCTTTTGTAAACCGGATTTTGTAAATCTTTATAAAATTCTCCCAATACGGCGGAACGCACCATGCCTTTGTAGACAATTGTGCGATTTGACAAGGAGCAGATATAAAATTCTTCTGAGATGTTGTTTGCTGCTTTACTAATTCGGCGGCGGCTAATATACAACTGTCGTTCCAATTCATCGCCACTTTTGTCAACAGAAGCTAGCAAAACTTGTTCAATCTGGGGTTGATTTTCTCTTGCTTGTACACCGAGTAAATCAGGTTGTACTGGGACTACTCGCCAACCCAGTACAATCAATTTTTCTTCAGCAGCTACTTGTTCAACTGTCGTCCTCGCTTTTTGTGCTGCTTCTTGGTCTTGTGGTAGAAAGATCATCCCTACAGCTATATTATTAGTGGATGAAAATTCCTTCCCTATTTGGGCAAAGTCTTGTTGGAACAACTCCCAGGGGATAGCTGTCAATACTCCTGCACCATCACCAGAGTCTCGATCAGCGCTACAACCTCCCCGGTGCTCTAAGCACGTTAAAGCAGCTAAGGCTTTTTCTACAATTTCATGGCTGGTATGATTCTGACGATGAGCAATAAAACCGACACCACAGGCATCTCGTTCCTCTACTAACCACTTTTGCCCCTGATAGGTATCTCTTGAGATTATATCCGCCGTGATTTTCTGGTCTTGATTCATCGGTTTATTATTCATACCCTGTTCCTGAAGTATTGAGTTACCAATTTTGCCACTACATTATTGGGAAAAATTTCTAAATTTAGCGATGGAGAAATATATAAGCACCGAAATTTAGGGAAAAAAAATTTTAACTTCGGTTTTACTTTATTAGTTCACCCGTGTTAAAATATTTGCGTATTTTTTATGTATTTATGCGGTGTTAGATAAGCTATCTCCGCCAAGACATGATTTTTGCCCTGACAGTTTCTTTTTTATATTGTGAAACTAAGTATTTTCTCAATTCCTTTTTTCCAGATGCACGCTAGCTACTCACAGAGCCTATTTCGGCTCACCTGAAACAAAATTAAAACTGAACGCTATCCTATGTTTTAAAGCCAAACTCATCCTGATCCGGCAATAAAATCAGCGTATTACAATATATACCCATTTGACAATTCCCAAATATTTTTGTTGTTGTCTGGAGTTTTGCTGCTTACCAATTGCCACATGCCTTACTATTAACTTGACCTTACTGAACTAGCAACACTAGCAACGTTCAGTGAGGATTGAATATCTTAATCCAGTTTTGATAACCAAGACTACCGTGTATAGTGTGGTTATAATTAGTGCTAGTTAAAACACTTGATTGCAGTGGCTTTGGCGTCTAAATAGTTTTTATTTCTAAAAGAGATAACTATCCATCATATATAATACCACGTTTTTTCAAAAATAAACTTATGTTTTTTATAGTTCCAAATAATTAGTTAGTTTATACCTTGGGTGATAGTTTTCAAAAGTACCTAGTAAATTATGGTAAAAATGCCGAATTATTGGCAATCAGGGATTAGCGAACGCAGATTTTTCCGGGCTACTGTCTCACCAATACTTTTAACAGTACTGTGGTTAACTACTACCTGTGCTACCAACGCCCAGGAGTCCCCGAAAACCATCAAATTAATCAGCAGGTTAATCTCACAGTCACCTGCACCCTTTTTAACAGGTGTAGCATCTTCTGGTAATCAAATTTCCCTCAATGGTCGTACTTTACCAGGAACTTGGTTGCAGCGACCTGAAAAATCTGGTCAGATCACAACTCATCTGAGTGACGGGGCATTTAGGCAATTAATTGGAGTTAATTTCTTAAACAGTACTAATTCAGGTAGGCAACCAGTACAGTGGTTTTCGTCGGTGACAACGCCACTAATTTTAGCCACCAAGCTACTAGGAGCATATCGCTATCTGGATATTACTAATTTTGCTCAAACATCTGGATGGCAAATCCAAGCCAATGGCAACATTTTAGTGATTGCTACTCCAAAGGCGCAAGTGACAAATATTGTTCAGAGTCAACAATCTTCAGACACGAGTGTAAATCCTTTGCAACAAGTTCGCATTCTTGTCGATTTAGATCGTCCAACTCCCTGGCAAGTTACACAAGGGTCAACTGTTAAAAAAATTCAACCTCCATCTTCTGATCCAGACACATTAATCCCCAAATCCACTGCACCAACAAATCGAGAGTGGACAGTTACTCTGGATGGAATAGCCGATCCCGTTTTGATAGAACGCTATACCCAGCAGCCACCAGCACCAACAGCAGCACCAGCAATATTACTGCCAAACCTGCTCAAACAATTATCACCAGCTATACCAACACAACCAATACTACCAGCACCAGCCCCTGAACCACTGATTCAACAAGTGCAGGTGGTGAACAACCAAACCATTATTTCTCTGAGTGTTCCCTTTGGTTTATCGCCTCAAGTTAGTACTGTCGGTAGCCCCAATCGCCTGATTATCGATATTCGACCCGATCCTTTAGAAGAACGAGATATTACTTGGGCCCCAGGATTGCGCTGGCGACAACATTATGTCAACTTAGGCACAGAACGCTTTCCGGTGGTCTGGTTAGAAGTTAATCCCCGTAAATTTTGGCTAACGTTGAAACCTATGTGGGCTAGCCCTGATGGGCTTGCGGGTACTGCTCCTTTAATTCAAACAGCACAACGTTACTTAGCAGTAGCTGGAATTAACGGTGGTTATTTTAACCGCAATAACAAATTGCCCTTGGGTGCAATTCGTCGGGATGGTCAGTGGTTATCAGGCCCCATTCTTAACCGAGGTGCGATCGCTTGGAATGATTCTGGCCAATTTTACTTCGGTCGTCTCACCTTGGAAGAAACTTTAATCACTGCAAATGACCAGCGCTTACCAATTCTGTTTCTCAACAGCGGCTACATCCAGAGCGGCATTGCTCGTTACACCCCAGCTTGGGGATCAACTTACACGCCCTTGACGGATAACGAAATTATCCTAGTGGTACAGAAAGACCAAATTATTCAACAGTTACCAGGCGGCAAAGTTAGTGAGACGGCGGTTCCGATTCCTCAGGATGGCTACCTACTAATCTTACGCGCCAACGCTGCTACTGCTGCCTCACAGTTACCTATTGGAACCGGAGTAACTATTTCCAGCGCCACTACTCCCACTGATTTTAGTCGTTATCCTCACATTATCGGAGCCGGGCCGCTATTAGTCCAAAATCGTCAAATTGTCCTTGATGCCAAAGCCGAAAAATTCAGCAATGCCTTTATTGCCGAAAAGGCTATTCGTAGCGGTATTTGCACAACGGCAACAGGTACACTGATGATTACTGCCGTGCATAATCGTGCAGGCGGTTATGGCCCTAATTTGGCAGAACATGCCCAACTGATGCAACTGATGGGCTGTGTCGATGCTCTAAATTTAGACGGTGGTAGTTCTACCAGCCTTTACTTAGGAGGGCAACTACTCGACCGATCGCCTAGTACCGCTGCTCGTGTTCATAATGGAATTGGTATTTTCCTGAAACCACGATAATCAGGGAGTAGGGAATAGGGAAGTGAAGTCTCTTAATCACCAATGTCCCATCTTTTTTTTTAAAGTTTAGAACAAGCTATCATTTTGCTTGATGAAGACTTGGTGTAGATACAAGAGTTTTAGTAGTGATGATTTACACCATTACGTCTGACTTTGCTATGTTTATCAAGGTGCGACATAATTGCTGATTTTCAACGTTGCAAAATAGCGCCAGATTTTTATCAATAGTTAAGAGTACCGACGGTTTGTTATGTCTTCAAATGAGGTAATTATGGCTCGATATCAAGAAACTACACAGACTGACACTCTCCACCTACCTTCAACTATCACTTCCAGAGGCGTTGCTGCAACTGAGTTACGTCCTTGGGGTGCTTTTACAGTTTTAGAAGAAGGGCGCGGATACAAAATCAAGCGCATCGAAGTTAAACCCGGACACCGCCTCAGTCTACAAATGCACCACCACCGCAGCGAACACTGGATTGTTGTATCTGGTACAGCTAGGGTAACTTGTGGTGAGCTAGAAGTACTATTGAGCAATAATGAGTCAACTTATGTACCCCAATGTACATCTCATCGTTTAGAGAATCCTGGCGTGATCCCCTTGGTGTTGATTGAAGTGCAAAATGGCGAATATTTGGGAGAGGATGACATCATTCGCTACCAAGATGACTATGCCCGTAGTAAGGATTAAAACCAAAAGAATGTTATTAAAGCTCTAATTCCAAAACTGAATAGATTTTTGGGCAAACCGTCTTTGGTAACTACTACACCCCAGATGTCCCTACCTAGTTAAGGTGGGGAGTGAAGCATGTTGTGCTATAAATGTAGTAATAGCGATCGCGCTCATGCCTTTGGTAATTTGGAATTTTACAAAAGCCAGGGTCAACCCATCTATAAGAAGATGGGATATTCTATTGCAAAAAACGAGTTCCATGATTCATCTGAGTCAAGCAGCCGTGAGTGAGATTGGGCGAATAAAGTCCAAGCAGCAGCCAAATGTCTTGTTTCGATTGGCAGTAAAACCAGGTGGTTGTTCCGGGTTTTTTTATGATATGTCCTTCGATGAAGCAATAAAAGTTGGCGACCAGGTTTTCGACTTGGATGAGATTCAAGTGGTCATAGATAAAGCAAGCTTAAATTACCTCAACGGTTTGAGGGTGGATTATTCAGAAGACTTAATGGGTGGTGGTTTTCGCTTCCACAACCCCCAGGCGATCGCTACCTGTGGCTGTGGCAATTCCTTTTCCATAACTAGTTAACAAATAATTACTAATTCGTAATTCCTAATGACCCTCTCTAGGAAACGCTGTTGCGTTCGCGGACTCTAACGTAATTAAAAAGCGGGTCAGAGTAAGAGATTTGGATTGAAGGTTGAGAAAGTTATGGTTGGGGTCTAAATCCTCATCCATAACGTAATCACGAATTGTTCATAGTCGTTAATTAGTGATCATTTGCCAATAATAAAGGAAAAATCACAATTGACATAAAACCATAAAAAACGATATAATCAGGATTTGTTAAAACTAAGACATATAAGCAGCTTTACGCGCTGTAACTCATGCCAACAATACAGCAGCTAATACGTAATGAGCGCGAACAAGCGCGTCAGAAAACCAAGTCCCCGGCTCTGAAGCAATGTCCCCAACGTCGGGGAGTTTGTACCAGAGTATACACTACTACACCAAAAAAGCCTAACTCAGCTCTACGCAAAGTAGCAAGAGTAAGACTTACCTCTGGATTTGAAGTTACAGCTTACATTCCAGGCATTGGTCACAACTTACAAGAACACTCTGTTGTGATGATTCGTGGCGGTCGGGTTAAGGACTTACCAGGCGTGAGATACCACATTATCCGTGGCACCCTAGATACAGCCGGAGTCAAAGACCGCAAGCAAGGCCGTTCCAAGTATGGAACCAAGCGTCCCAAAGAAGCGAAAAAATAAAATTAGGCGATTAATCGCATCCAACACGATTAATCGTCTAGCTAAGAAGCGCTGAAGGACAAAAAACTATCAGGGTCTGTGTTCTAACAGCAGTTATGAAGGCTGGTAAAGTCTGTTTCAAAAAATCAAGCAAGCTACACCTACACTAAGCGAGCAAGTGTAGAAGTTCTGAGGATAAGGCTGTAACTGACAGCATAATTCTCATCTGGACATTAAGGTTTACAATCTTGTCGCCTTGAGTATTTAGTTGCAGGTAGCAAGTCAAACAATTTTAGATTTGCGATTTTGGATTGGTCGAACCCACAAGGGGATAAGGCTTACAGACTGTTGATTTTTGATTTGTTCCGATTCTTGGGATCGGAACATATACCGAAAACTTTTAATCCAAAATCAAAAATCAAAAATCAAAAATTGGTAGTAGATAGGTCAGCCTCGCTGCAACTGTCGAAAAAAATGAGGAAGTCTGAGGGTTGGGTTCCACCACTTTTAGTTTCCGGTGTCTGATAGCATATAATTTCGTTCCCAATTCCGAATTAAAGGTGAAGTATGTCTCGTCGTGGTGTTATTCAAAGGCGCCCAGTTCCGTCTGACTCCGTATATAACAGTCGCCTTGTGAGCATGATTATCAGGCGGATCATGCGTCATGGCAAGAAATCACTTGCCGCACGGATTGTTTATGAAGCATTGAAAACTATTGAGGAACGCACTGGTAGCGCTGCCTTGGAAACCTTTGAAAGAGCAGTGCGAAATGCCACGCCTTTAGTAGAAGTAAAAGCTCGGCGAGTTGGCGGAGCAACCTACCAAGTACCAATGGAAGTGCGTTCAGAACGGGGTACTACCCTAGCACTGCGTTGGTTAGTGCAATATTCCCGGTCTAGACCAGGCCGAACAATGGCAAGCAAACTGGCAAATGAGTTAATGGATGCTGCCAACGAAACTGGAAATGCGATTCGGAAACGGGAAGAAACGCACCGGATGGCGGAAGCTAACAAGGCATTTGCACATTATCGTTACTAAGTAGAAAAACGATATATCGCCTTAGCAAAGCGTTATATCGTAGATTTACAAAAAAAAGACGGTTTTCCCTAAAAGTATAGAATCTTAACAAAGAGTAATATACAAGATATCATGAGGCAAAAACTATAGGAGGTAGCTGTGGCACGCACGATCCCGCTAGAGAAAGTACGCAACATTGGTATTGCGGCGCATATAGATGCGGGCAAAACAACAACAACAGAGAGAATACTATTTTACTCTGGGATAATTCATAAAATTGGCGAAGTTCATGAAGGAACTGCCGTCACAGACTGGATGGAGCAGGAGCGGGAGCGGGGAATTACCATTACTGCGGCTGCTATCAGTACCAGTTGGAAAGATCATCAAATTAACATTATCGATACTCCGGGTCACGTAGACTTCACAATTGAAGTTGAGCGTTCCATGCGCGTGTTGGATGGTGTAATCGCAGTATTTTGTTCTGTGGGTGGCGTGCAACCGCAGTCCGAGACAGTGTGGCGTCAAGCAGAACGCTACAAGGTTCCTCGGATAGCCTTTATCAACAAGATGGATCGGACTGGAGCGAACTTTTATAAAGTTCATGAGCAAATCCGCGATCGCCTGCGGGCGAATGCGATCGCAATTCAACTACCTATCGGTAGTGAAAACGACTTCCAAGGTATCGTTGACCTAGTACGGCAACGTGCGTATATTTACGCCAATGACCAAGGAACCGATATTCAGGAAACCGATATCCCGGAACAATTGCAAGCTCAAGTAGAAGAATACCGCACCAAGCTAATAGAAGCGGCGGCAGAAACCGATGATGCTCTGATGACTAAGTACTTCGATGGTGAAGAACTTACAGAAGAGGAAGTTCGGACTGCCCTACGTAAAGGCACAATTGCCGGGACAATTGTACCAGTACTTTGCGGTTCAGCATTCAAAAACAAAGGCGTGCAGTTGATGCTGGATGCTGTTGTAGATTACCTGCCAGCACCAAGTGAAGTGCCGCCAATTCAAGGCTTACTGCCGAATGGCGATACTGTTGAGCGGCGGGCTGATGACAACGAACCCCTAGCAGCTCTGGCATTCAAGATTATGGCTGACCCTTACGGTCGCCTCACATTTGTTCGCGTTTATTCTGGTGTCCTGAAAAAGGGCAGCTACGTTCTCAACGCTAGTAAGAATAAAAAAGAACGGATTTCCCGCTTAGTTTTAATGAAGGCAGATGATCGGCAAGATGTCGATGAACTGCGAGCAGGTGATTTGGGAGCAGCTCTTGGATTGAAAGACACCTTGACAGGTGACACGCTCTGTGATGATGCATCGCCAGTAATTCTGGAATCCCTATTCATTCCTGAGCCTGTGATCTCGGTAGCGGTTGAACCCAAAACCAAGAACGACATGGACAAACTGTCCAAAGCTCTGCAATCTCTCTCAGAAGAAGACCCCACCTTCCGTGTCCGCGTCGATCCGGAAACAAACCAAACCGTGATCGCAGGGATGGGAGAACTCCACCTAGAAATTCTAGTAGACCGGATGTTACGAGAATTCAAAGTGGAAGCGAATGTCGGTGCGCCGCAAGTAGCTTACCGTGAAACGATTCGGAAACGTGTCTCCAAAGTAGAAGGCAAGTTTATCCGTCAAAGTGGTGGTAAAGGTCAATACGGTCACGTTGTGATCGATTTGGAACCAGGAGAACCCGGTACTGGCTTTGAATTCGTCTCCAAAATTGTTGGCGGTACAGTACCTAAAGAGTATATTGGCCCCGCAGAACAAGGAATGAAAGAAAGCTGCGAATCAGGTGTCCTGGCTGGATATCCGTTGATTGATGTCAAAGCGACGCTAACTGATGGGTCATACCACGATGTAGACTCCTCGGAAATGGCTTTCAAAATCGCTGGCTCAATGGCGATGAAAGAGGCTGTGCTGAAAGCTTCACCAGTCCTCTTAGAGCCTATGATGAAAGTTGAAGTTGAAGTTCCCGAAGACTTTATCGGGAACGTCATTGGCGACCTGATCGCCCGCCGAGGGCAGATTGAAAGCCAAAGCACTGAACAGGGACTCGCTAAGGTCGCATCCAAAGTTCCACTAGCGACCATGTTTGGCTACGCCACTGATATTCGGTCTAAAACGCAGGGTCGAGGTATCTTCACGATGGAGTTCAGCCACTACGAAGAGGTGCCTCGCAGCGTAGCTGAAACTATCATTGCTAAAAGCAAAGGGAACGCTTAGTTAAAATAAGGAAATGAGCATTCATGGCACGCGCAAAGTTTGAAAGGAATAAACCCCACATCAATATCGGTACCATTGGCCACGTTGACCACGGTAAAACCACGTTAACAGCAGCCATCACTATGACCTTGGCGGCTATGGGTCAGGCTGTAGCTAAGGGCTACGATCAAATCGATAACGCGCCAGAAGAAAAGGCACGAGGTATTACCATCAATACCGCTCACGTTGAGTATGAAACTGCTAATCGGCACTATGCTCACGTAGACTGTCCTGGACACGCTGACTATGTGAAGAACATGATCACCGGCGCTGCTCAGATGGATGGTGGCATCCTCGTAGTTGCTGCTACGGATGGTCCTATGCCCCAAACCCGCGAACACATCCTGTTGGCAAAACAGGTAGGCGTTCCCAGTCTGGTTGTCTTCTTAAATAAGGAAGACTTGATGGATGACCCAGAACTCTTAGAACTAGTGGAACTAGAACTAAGAGAATTGCTTACCAGCTACGATTTCCCTGGCGATGATATCCCCATTATCAAAGGATCTGGTCTGCAAGCTCTGGAAGCTATGACCAAGAATCCCAAGACCCAACGGGGTGAAAATGAATGGGTAGACAAAATCTACGAATTAATGGATGCTGTAGATTCTTTCATCCCTACCCCTGAGCGGGACGTGGATAAACCCTTCCTGATGGCTGTAGAAGACGTATTCTCCATCACAGGTCGTGGTACTGTCGCCACTGGTCGGATTGAGCGGGGTATAGTCAAAGTCGGCGATAACGTTGAACTAGTGGGTATCAGAGATACTCGCGCCACTACCGTAACTGGTATTGAAATGTTCAAGAAGAGTCTTGACCAAGGTATGGCTGGGGATAACGCCGGCGTATTACTCCGGGGTATCCAGAAGGCTGATATTGAACGAGGTATGGTCATCGCCAAACCAGGTTCAATTAAACCTCACCTTCAATTTGAAGGTGAAGTGTACGTCCTAACCGAAAAAGAAGGTGGCCGCAAGACTCCATTTTTTGCTGGCTACCGTCCCCAGTTCTACGTACGGACAACGGATGTAACCGGCACGATTAAAGCCTTCACTGCTGATGATGGCACTGAGGTGGAAATGGTGATGCCAGGTGATCGCATCAAAGTGACAGTAGAATTGATCAACGCGATCGCTATTGAACAAGGAATGCGCTTCGCTATCCGCGAAGGTGGGCGCACCATCGGTGCTGGTGTCGTCTCCAAAATTCTAAAATAGCACCTTTTGGCTCATAACAAAGGAGCAGAGATGGTATAATGCCTCTCTGCTCCTTTCTCTTCCCTCTATAAATAAGGTAATAGGTTACAGCGGACAAGATAATAGTTTTCTGTAACCTTTACCCTGCAACTACATCCCCTAATTACGCAGAACCTGGACAATTAAAGATGGCAACTCTACAGCAGCAGAAGATTAGAATTCGCTTACAGGCTTTTGACCGACGCTTATTGGATACATCTTGCGAGAAGATTGTAGACACAGCTAACCGTACCAATGCTACAGCCATAGGCCCAATTCCTTTACCAACAAAACGCCGGATCTATTGTGTGCTGCGATCGCCTCACGTAGATAAAGATTCACGAGAACACTTTGAAACCCGTACTCATCGCCGGATTATTGACATTTACCAGCCCTCTTCTAAGACTATCGATGCTCTGATGAAATTGGATCTACCATCGGGTGTGGATATCGAAGTCAAACTTTAATTAGTCATTAGTCATTAGTACTCAGACAAATGATACTAGTATGAATATTTACATAGCCCTGAAGAAATATATCTCAGGGCTTTTATTTAGCTAGGAAACAAATGATAGAATGTAGACAAAGAGCGGGAAAAGCAGAGAAAAATAAATTTTAAAGATTAAGTTTATACCAAGGTAATAATGACATCATCTTCTAAAATTGCAGTTCGTGAACTACCTCTGTTCCCGTTACCTGAACTAGTTCTGTTTCCTACCAGACCATTGCCTCTGCACATCTTTGAATTTCGCTACCGAATCATGATGAACACGATTTTGGAAAGCGATCGCAGGTTCGGTGTTTTAATGGTTGATCCAGTCAAAGGTACAATTGCAAACACTGGTTGCTGTGCGGAAATCGTTCATCATCAACGGCTACCTGATGACCGAATCAAGATGTTGACTTTAGGGCAGCAAAGATTTCGTGTATTAGAGTATGTTCGTGAAAAGCCATACCGCGTTGGCTTAGTTGAGTGGATTGAAGACCAACCACCAATTAAAGATTTGCGTCCTTTGTCAACTGAAGTAGAACAACTACTGCGAGATGTTGTGCGTCTATCAGCCAAATTAACCGAACAAAATATCGAACTACCAGAAGATTTGCCTGACCTACCAACAGAGTTATCTTATTGGGTAGCCAGTAACCTTTATGGTGTCGCCCCAGAGCAGCAGTTATTGTTAGAAATGCAAGATACTGCAACTCGTCTAGAGCGGGAAGCAGAAATTTTAACTTCTACTCGGAATCACTTGGCAGCTCGTGCTGTTCTCAAAGACACATTTAATGAAAAGTGATCAGTAGTCATCAGTTAGAACTTGTGGCAAATAAGGAATGATTAAACAGCGCTGATCGGCAAAACATTGTAAGCGCCAAAAATTTTTAAAATCTCTGTGTGGATAGTTAATTCTGCTAAAGCAGATTGCATTTGTGCTTCCTTGGCATCCGCTTCTAGATCCATGAAAAACAAGTATTCGCCTAGCGATCGCTTCGTTGGACGAGATTCAATCCGGCTGAGGTTAATCCCTAACTGAGCAAATATTTGCAAAGGTTTGACCAATGCTCCGGGTGTGTTGGCAGGCATA
This sequence comes from Nostoc sp., assembly GCF_036917195.1. Taxonomy (GTDB): domain Bacteria; phylum Cyanobacteriota; class Cyanobacteriia; order Cyanobacteriales; family Nostocaceae; genus Nostoc. The sequence continues at coordinate 131,731 of NZ_JBALDG010000080.1, read as the reverse complement.
CTAAAAGCCAGCGATGTGTGACTGGCAGGTGTTGTTGATGCCTGGTATCCAGCCTCCGCTTCACCCTGACTTACTACCCAAAAACGAGTAAAGTTTTCTGGATAGTCGTTGATGTTACTGGCAAATATGGGCAGGTTGTAAAGTTGAGCTGCTCTACTAGAGGCGATCGCTGCTATTGTTGTGTTTTGTTCCAATCCCTGTAGCGCTTCGGTTGTAGAATTGCTGGGAATAATCTCTACAGTCGGAAGAAACCGCTCTAACCATCTCTGGCATTGTCCCAAAGCATTCGGGTAAGAGTAAACAGTTTTAATTTTATCTAAGCTAGAGGCGCAGGAAATTAACATATGGGCAATGGGTAATACCAAAGCCAACTGAATTTGCAAGCTGTCCAACCGCCATAGTGTATCCAGTGTGGTGGTAACACTCCCTTCAATAGAATTTTCCACTGGCACAACAGCCAAATGAGCTTGACCATCAGCAACGGCGTGTAGTGACTGCGAGATGGTGGGATAGGGACATAACGTAGCTTCAACTCCCGTACTTTTAGTTAGCCAGTTGACATAAAAAACAGCTGCTTGTTCTGTGTAAGTGCCGGGAGGCCCTAAATGTGCAATCAATATAGTCATGTGTTTATTAATTATCTGTTCAATTTATAGATTATATAGTGAGTAAACCCAGCCTTTCTTTATTGACCGAGAATATTGCTTTAATTTGAATTCATTTAATTACGTATCAGTCTTTTAGGTAGTGTAATTATACAGTTTATAACTATACAACAGTGTGGGTGCTTGACTAAGTAGAGCAAATGTACTAGCTTAATTTCAGTAGTTATTTCAGTGAGAAATCAAGATTATGAAGTTCTCTTACACAATTCTTTATGTAAAGGATGTTGCCCAATCGGTCGCTTTTTATGAAAAGGCGTTCGGACTAAAACAGCAGTTTATTCACGAGAGCAAACAATACGCCGAGATGGAAACGGGTGGAACAACTCTCGCTTTTGCCTCAAATGAACTTGCAAAATCTAACCTTCCTCAAGGATTCCAAGAAAACAATCTGTTAAATCTACCTGCTGGTATTGAGGTTGGTTTTGTAACAGACGATATAGTAGTAGCTTTGTCACGTGCCATAGAAGCTGGTGCTGTGGTCGTTGTAGATGCCAAAGTTAAGCCTTGGGGACAAACAGTGGCTTATGTCCGTGATTTAGATGGAATTATTGTTGAAATTGCTAGTCCAATGTAAACTAAATTAAAAAAAATAAACATAATAAATTAATCAATAATAGAAGTATCAAACAATTACTTTCTTCAATTCATGGCTACCAAGTTTACTGCCTCCCAATCAGTGGAAATTGCTGTTCCAGAGCAGCCTATTCCCATTCAGCATTACTTGCGTCAGCCTCAGCGTCTGGTTAAGGCTTTGGTTGACAACAGCCGGATTGAGCAGCTTTCTGAGGAGGTATTTCGCTTGAAAATGCGTCCGCTGACTTTTATGTCATTAAGTATTCAACCTACTGTAGACATGAGAGTCTGGGCAGAATCAAACGGAATAATTTATTTGCGATCGCTAGGCTGTGAAATTCTGGGTTTCGAGTATATTAACCAGCGCTTTACTCTCAATTTAAAAGGGTATTTATCTCCCAAAGAGTTTAGCACTGGCACTCGCCTGCAAGGAAGAGCTGATTTAGAAGTGCTGGTGGATTTGCCACCGCCATTTTCTTTCACTCCTAAGCCGATTTTAGAAGCTACAGGCAATGGTTTACTCAAAAGCGTGCTGTTGTCGGTCAAGCAACGGTTATTAAATCAACTTTTGGCGGATTATCGCTACTGGGTGATATCACAAACCAAAGATAGAGGACTTGACGGTGACACTACTGAATTGCCAATCCTGAATCCTGAGTAATGATTTAATTCACTCAACACTCGGTACTTTGATTTGGCAAGGATGAAAAGACTGACGATGTAGAGGCGATGACCCATATTGTTGCAAAGCCAGCAAATGCTGCTGGCTACCATAACCCTTGTTACGCTCCAGGTTGTACATAGGGTATTTTAATGCTAGACGCATTACCAGCTCGTCACGCCAGACCTTAGCAACAATACTAGCAGAGGCAATAGTGAGCGATCGCTCGTCTCCTTTAACTATTGTTTGCTGCGGCAATAGCAAGTCTTTTATTGACTGATTGCCATCAACCAGGCAGAGTGCAGGCTGTACCTTTAACTTCAGCACAGCCCGCTTCATTGCTAACAGTGTCGCTTGCAAAATATTTATCTTGTCAATTTCAGCAGTAGAAGCAAACCCAATTTTCCAGTCTATAGCCAGCCCACAAATTTGCTGTGCTAGTTGAGTTCTCCGAGAACTAGACAACTTTTTACTGTCTTTAATTTTAGCTGCCATTAGTATTGGCAAAGCATGATCTGGTAGGATCACTGCTGCCGCCACCACAGGGCCAAATAGAGCACCTCGCCCGACTTCATCCACACCTGCAACCAATCCTGGAATCGCTGACAAAGTAGAAAACTCTAGCCAACTGGATTGTTCCAAGGGCGTTGGCGACGTTTCTACCATAAAGCAAATTAATTATCCTCGATCGCTGAAGAACGACGGCGGCGGCGACGGCTGGCAGTGGCGGTGCTGTTCGCATCACTTTCATCTGCGATCTCGTTGGCGGCGGAGGCTTTCGCAGACAAGCGATCCGTTGGGTTCGCAGTCAACTCCGATGGTTCAGTTGTCTCTTCTATCAAAGGTTTTTGTTCTGGTTCAATAACTTTTGGTGTTAGTATCTTGCTTGCGGTTACTTCGGGTGTTGCTTTTTGGGCAATAGTTGATTCTGAGGTTGATTCAGTTGGGGTCGTTGGCTGTTGACCAGGCTGAATCACATTAATGATCACAGATTTGGTATTTTTAACTTCTTGCTCTAACTTCACCAAAGGAGAGATTCCCATCAAGGCAAACATATCTTGTTCTTGGAGGTTCATTTCTACAGTTCTAATCTCCGGTGGTTCTACCACTGGTTTAACTGGTTCTGCCTTGATAATTTTAGTGCGCTCTACTCTTTCACTCCAACCTGGTTTACCAAGGGTGGGTAAGGGGATCTCTGGTACAATTCCTAGTTCTGGTTCCACATCAAGGTCTAAGTCTGGCTCGTTGACAAAAGCCAGTGGATTGGCAATAACCCGAGCTTCATCTTTCCCGTTTAACCCATTGATGCCAATTCGACTACGGCGAGTGCGGGTACGACGCTTATTATCATTAAGTTCTTGATAACTAGGATGATTGATCAGATTTAGGTTACTTAATTCTGAGTCACCCTCAAATGCTTCCCCAAATCCATCATAGGTTTCTCGTGGTTCTGGGATGCGGGCAGATGGCTGACGTGGTTCTCTGTGAGGTAGGGATACAAAACGCTCACGCTCTGGTGTTTCTGCTGGTATTGGCAATCGGTTTTCGATTTCTCCAGGCAGACGCACAGTATGTCCTAAACCGCCGCAGGTAGGGCAAGTTTCACCAAACAATTCGTAAATATTTTGACCCTGACGCTTGCGGGTCAGTTCTACCAAACCCAGTTCGGTGAGTTGGGCAATCTGGGGACGAGCTTTGTCTGCTTTGAGTGCTTTATTAAAGTGTTCGAGAACTTGCAGTTGATCACGTCGCGATTCCATATCAATAAAATCAACGACGATTACCCCAGCGATATTCCGCAGACGCAACTGGCGAGCAATTTCTGTTGCAGCTTCGCAGTTTGTCCACAAAACTGTTTCTCTAGCTGTTGCCGATCGCGTAAAGGAACCTGAGTTAACATCGATTACGGTTAATGCCTCCGTCGGCTCGATGACGACGTAACCTCCAGAAGGTAGGTCTACTCTCGGTTTAAGGGCTTCTCTTATCGCAGCACTGATGCGGAAGTACTCTAAAATTGGGGAGCGATCGCGATGATGGTCAATCAACAATCCTTGCGGTGTTTGACCTCCACTCCAGTTCTGCAAGTACTGCTTTACACGCTTTAAACCAGTACTAGAATCTACAACAATCCGATTTACATCTGCGCCGTACATATCCCGCAATACGCGCTGGATAAAGTCATCGTCCCGATTGAGCAGTGCTGGAGGCCGGGTGGAATGGGCTTCCTGCTGGATAGCCTCCCATTGCTTTTGCAGCACCTCCAAATCTTCCATAATCGCTTCTTCTGGTTTGCCTTCGGCTTCTGTACGCACGAGCAAACCCATTCCCGCCGGTTTGACCAAAATTGCCAGTGCCCGCAAGCGGTTGCGTTCACTTTCACTTTTTATCCGTCGGGATAAATTTACGCCCCTACCATAGGGCATTAATACTACATAGCGTCCAGGTAAGGTGATATTACCCGTAAGCCTGGGCCCTTTTGTCCCTGTTGGCTCTTTCATTACTTGCACCAAAACTTTCTGCTGTGGTGTAAGTAGTTCTGTAATTGCCGCAGCGGTACGCTTTAGCTTCAATGGTCCTAAGTCGGTGACGTGAATAAAACCGTTGCGCTCTGGGTCACCAATATTGACAAAAGCCGCATCTATCCCAGGCAATACATTTTCTACTACTCCTAAGTAGATATCACCTATTTGGTGATGACCGGTAGCAACAACGAGTTCCTGTATTTGATCTTCAGAAAAAACAGCAGCAATTTGGTGCTGCTCCGCGATGATAATTTGTTTTGGCATTCAATTTCCTCAAAAATTGGCAGCACCAATAGGTCTGGAGGTTTGTTATACCTTTGTTGCCCCTGCAACCCTCAAAAGGCGCTACTGGTAATAAAAATCGTAACCCGATGTTCTAAGTTAAATAGCTATTGGCGCTCTTAAGAGCGTTTTCACGGCGGATTATTCCAGAACGGCTGCATGTTTAAGCAATTAAATCAACTGTCCGTGGTTGATTTGTGATGCAATACCCTCAATAAAGAGAGTTCTGAGTTGAAAGTTCTGAATCCTGAGTGAGTTTTTAACTCAGGAAGCTTCATTTGAGAGTAACCTATTGAAGTCGTTAAGAAAAAGAAACTATTTCTATTTTCCATTCCCCGGATTTATCCTTAGGGTTATACTTAGCAACGCCAGCTTACCCTACCTTAAGCCGTGCTTTGCGCGTCTGTGAACGTCTGCAAATCCGCATAACCGACGGCAGGCAGTTGCTTACCTTACGGGAACGCCAAGGGCAAACAACTCTAGAAGAGTAACCACTGGCTCTTGGGCACTACTGTGGATTAGACATTCAGTAGTTGTTTAAAAAGCATGGATTTAGAGAAGCTAACCGAGCCTGCTGTTAGTTACTGATTCACAAGGTAGCTGTAGAAAGAGTGTGTATTCTTTAATCTGCCTCAGTTTGTCTGGGATAAAATCCTAGAAGTTGCACTCTAATATCTTTGCTTTCACCCCCTGAACACCAGGGTAGTAAACCAGCTAATTCAATGCAGCGCCAGAAAATTTCTCTTCACCCCATTCTAACGCAACCTTACTAAAAATCAATTCCGACGATGTGCCATGTTAGGACAACTACTAGCAAGCTGTCCTACAGGGATTATACCCTTAAAATTAGCCGATTGCGGTGGATGTGCAGGAGTTGAAATTCTCCACTAGCCACTATCCCTAGCATAAACAGGATTTGTTCAGGACGCAATAGAAAACCATCTTGGCGATAGCTACCTAGATAACGGATAACAGATATAGATTCTGCAATGCAATTGTAGTTTTCTACTAATTCCAGTTCAAATAAGCGATCGCGCAGATTTATTAACTGGCTCTTGCCTGACTTAGTTGTATGCTCGTACCAGAGCGCGTCTTTTGCTTTGATGGTATCAATCCATTCTTGCCATTGTATAGGTGTTGTTTCTTCAAGTGCTGCTACAGTAATTAAATATTCTGCGGTCTCTAGCAGTTGGGTAGCTGCCGGAGTTTTTAAATCTATCTGCGCCACATTATATATAGGTATATCTGTGGGCATTTCCCGAACTAACTGTTCTCGAAAACTATCAACTGCCACTGGCACAGTTAACTCAAAATCCGCAATTTCACCACTACTAGTAGCCCCTAGAGCCAAAGCAGTTGCTAGAGAAATTCGCGGCATTGGATGAAACCCACCAGTCAAAGCAATTGGCAAGCCTGCTCGCCGCACAACTCGGTCAAACAAACGGATTAAATCCAGGTGGCTTACCAAAGCCATATTACCCTGTTTCCCAAACCAAACTCGCAGTCGTTGTGCCTTAATTGTGTTGGGGACAAACTCGCCAGCGAATTTCGGGATAGCGGGTGGTTTAATCACGACGTTATGCCCGAAGTCGGTGCCACAGACGCCACAGTGAGAACAACCTTCAAAAGAGCAGTCGGGTACAATTGCAGCTTCTAAGGCGCGTTGCAAGTCTTCTTTGAGCCACTTTTTGTCAATCCCAGTATCAATATGATCCCAAGGCAGGGGAGTATCGAGGGAGTGGGGAGTGGGGAGAGACGCGATTAATCGCGTCTGTAAAAAAGTTAGGAATTGAATATTTTCCGCATCTTTTGATCTCTTCTGATCTTGTGCGTGAAACAAATTCCATTCGCCATTTTCTACTTGGCGGTATTTCCAATTTAGATCGGCTTGGGCGATCGCAGACCCCCAAGCACTAAAAGCTTGATCTAAATTTTCATACCAGGAATCCATCCCTGCACCCAATTCCCAGGCACGGCGCACTACTTTGCCCAAACTGCGATCGCCCCGTCCCACAAAATCTTCCATTGCCGAAATGCGGACATCGGTAAAATTTACCTTCACTCCCTTTATCCGCCGGAATTCTTGCCGCAGCAGGTTTTGTTTACGCTTAAATTCAGTAGTAGAAACTGAGTGCCACTGGAATGGTGTATGGGGCTTGGGCGTAAAGTTAGAAATCGTCAGGTTAAAGTTTAGGTGTTTTCTGCCCAAGCCCCGACATTCTTGCTGTAGCCAGCTTACTGTTTCCGCAATGCCTAAAACGTCAGCATCCGTCTCACCCGGTAAGCCAATCATAAAATACAACTTAATTTTATCCCAGCCTTGCTCCCAAGCCGTTTTCACCCCCCGCAACAGTTCTTCATTTGTCAAACCCTTATTTACGATGTCTCGCATCCGCTGAGTTCCAGCTTCTGGAGCAAAAGTCAGTCCACTTTGCCGCGTACCTCCAAGGATGTTGGCGATATTCTCATCAAATCTGTCTACCCGTTGGCTTGGTAGAGTCAGAGAAATGTTTTCATTTTTTAAGCGATTTTTGATTTCCATCCCCACTGCTGGTAGGGACAAATAATCAGAACAACTCAGAGATAGTAGGGAAAACTCATTGTAACCAGTTGCCCGCATCCCCTGTTCAATCGCTTCTACCACCTTATCGGGTTCTACATCCCGTGCTGGTCGAGTCAGCATTCCTGGTTGACAGAAGCGACAGCCACGAGTGCAACCACGCCGAATCTCAATGGTCAAGCGGTCATGCACCGTTTCTACGTAGGGAACTAACCCAATGGAATATGCTGGTATGGGAGTTGCAACCCGTCGCAAAATTCGTTTTGGCACGTCCGGGCGACGAGGATGAACCGAGCCATCCTCTGCCATGTCATAAAACTGAGGGACATATACGCCTGGTATCTGTGCCAAATCCAGTAACAGATGTTCCCGACTCAATCCTGCTTGTTTGCCTTCTTCTAACACCAAACCAATTTCTGGCAGCAGTTCTTCTCCATCTCCAAGGGCGAAAAAGTCGAAGAAGTCAGCGTAAGGCTCAGGATTCGATGTCGCTGTTTGCCCACCAGCAAAAATCAACGGAAATGGAGACTGGAGATTAGTAAATTCTCCTCTGTTCTCCTGCCTCTGTTGCCACGTCAAGGGAATTCCAGCCAAATCCAACATTTCTAAGATATTAGTTGCACCCAGTTCGTAGCTGAGGCTAAAGCCTAAAATGTCGAATTCTGTGAGCGATCGCTTTGACTCTACCGCAAACAATGGCGTATTAGTTTCGCGTAGTTTGGCTACCAGGTCTTGTCCTGGGAGGTAGGCGCGATCACACAATTGACGCGGTTGGGCATTCAAGATGTTATATAGGATAATGTGCCCTAAATTGGATGCACCGACTTCATATACTTCTGGGTAGGTTAAAACCCAGCGTATTGCTGTCGTATCCCAAGCTTTGTGTACTGCTAAACGCTCATTACCCAGGTAACGCCCAGGTTTTAAAATATCCGATGTTATTAATTTTTCAACTGCAACAGCCACTGTGCTATCTTCTAGCTACCTTAATTACAGCTACTCAATCCCAACCTTAGCATTTAATTAGATCTTATAACATAGTTTATCGTTGCAACTTATAACTCCTTTACATAAGATCCAGACTTTATGCAAACTTTTCTGCTTTTACATAAAGTTATCTTGCAACCAACTCGGCTTTACCGTCCAATATTTCAAACACCCTATCGAGTTGCGTCAGTTCAAAAATAATTTTAATTGACGGAGCAACAGTGCAAAGTCGGAAACTCCGTCCTAAACTAAGAGCCAGCTTGTGTGTAGATAACAATGCCATCAACCCCGTACTGTCTAACGATTCTACTGCTGCTAGGTCTACCACCAAGATGGAAATACCATTTTGTGCCAACGCTGTGGTCATATCTCGTTCAAATTCCAAAGCGTTTGCAGCATTCAAACATCCTTGGGGACTAATAACTGCGATCTTGGGATAGTGAAGCACTGCCTGCATAGTTACATCCTATTGAGAGTTATTAAAGCGTCAAGCTGAGAATTATTTGAACATAAACTTTTTTTTGTTGCATCGACCATACGTCTTAGGTCTCTTTGCTGAATCTTTATTGCTTTAGTATCTCTGTTTAAAGATTGTCATAATTCCAGTTTGAAATGTGTTTATATATACTTTTTTTTTATCCCAGTTCAAAAACAATCAACATAGACAGCCTTAGAACAGAGAAATCATCCGTAACTATGCTGAGAAAACTTACTTAGTCTATAGGACTCATATTTGATTTTAAAATTTGCGTAGGGGAGCCAGCGCTCAGAGGGGTTTCCCCAAGTGAAGCAAATAGCGTTGCGTTAGCAAAGCGTAAGGCACTTCCCGAAAGTTTTAGTGCCGTACTCAAGGGCAATAACACAACGCCAGTCAGCTCAAGTTGGGAAACCCGTCCAGACGGCTGGCTCCTCTACATCTACTTAAATTTTTTCAAAAATCAAATCGTATTGATATATAACTCAAGCTAATTTAGCCAAGTTTTAACGGTAAGTTAAATCTTCCGCTTTAGCGTTGCTGATGGTATATGGCATAGTCATAGCGAATTATCATCTATCTAACTAATTAAATTGTGATCTAGATCATTAATAAAGTAGTATTTGGATCACTCTTTATACTGAGATTTCTCTGGGATAATTAGTATCATATACAGTTGGATTATTACTTATGAGAACTAAGTACGCTATTCGTAAATTGGTAGAAAAAGCTCTTGACATTAAAAAACTAACTCCTGAGATAGAAAATGAAATCAACTCAGAACTGACGGAACTGGGTTACATTTCTGATGTTGATTACGAAGCTCTAGAATTATTAATGGCAGAGATGGATGCTGGGAGAATTCAGTTGGTTCCTAGCTTGGGATATTCCTAATTGCTTAGGCATAGAGGTTTCTTGCTTTTATCAAGTGAATTTGATTAAGACTGAAACAATAAAACTTTAAAATAGATAAAACAAGTTTTAGTAAAGGCAGGGCAGATAACAAGGGCGATATCATTGTTTATATTTTTCTATGAGGTTGATTATTTAAATAACTAACGAACCTACCCCTCAAAAATGTCTATTTTGTAAAAATTGGCCCATAAGCATAAAACGTGACATTTTAGAATGAAATAGCTTTGCTATAAACCGCGTAGTGTGTTGCAAATTCTGGGAGCGAAAGATGTAGCGATCAAATTTCACAGTTTATTTAAGTCGTACAATATGGCAAGCTGGCGAGTTGGTTGTGTTGTTGGTATTAAAGGCTTGGCACAGGTAAAAACTAACGTTAATTCTGAGGTATTTAAGGTAATTCAAGCATGTGTGATCGCAGCTTATTCTCCTACCACTGAAGCAGAATTCTAAGCCATAATGTTGGTTTCCCAAAATCGCCGTGATATTATTGTTAATCGACTGCAATCTCTAGGTTGGCCGATTCAGCCTCCGAAAACTACCCTTTACGTCTGGACACCTGTTCCCCTAAGATATGCCTTAGCAGAATTTGTAACGTTGCTACTTAACAAATGTAGTATTATTGTGTATTTATGTAGTGGTTACGGTGCATCTGGAGAAGGCTTTTTCCGAATTGCTTTAACTATTAGTGATGAGCGGTTGCAAAAAGGAATTCAACGGATGAAATATGCTGGCATCCGTTACGCCTGATGGAGACAAGGGAGACAAGGAAGGATAACTAATACCTAATGCCCTGTTTGACCAATGCCTATTGATATGCTTGCCAAAGTTGGTGAATAAACTGATTGAGTTGTTGCTTGGCACCTAAATCAGGTTCAGTTTTTGGTTCTTTTGCTAAAACTTGGCTTAAGAAGGTAATTACTTCTGTGTCTAGTGCTGGCCGAAATAAATTGGCAGGCCAAAGTAGGTCAGACGCATCTCGCAAATCGGTAATTAGAGGCGATTCTTGAATCAAAGTAACCATTAATAAAGGACGCACCCAGCACAACTGGCGGGAAACTATAAATTGAATGACTTCTGCATACAGATTCCTGTCGCCATGCTCTAAAGACACAATTTGTCCTGGTTGAAGAAAATCTAGGCTAATGTCCATCATTACGCAGTTTGGGCAGGGGCAAGGATTATTTTGCAACTTCCTTAATTTTAAAAGTGAAAATGCGCTACGTTTAAGGAAGCTTATGTAACATTAGGTTAGCACTCTCACGGCAACGATGTCTAAGACATCTGCCTCAAAAGTGGCTACGCAAAGCTAATACGACCAATTCTTAGCAGTAAAGGGTTTTCCTAGCATAGTATCTGAACAGAAATACTATAGAATAGGTAAATAACTGTTAAGCGATCGCAAGACAGAGATTTTGTTGTAGTGAATTAACGAGAAAAGAGCAAAGAGCCGTGTCAGTTGAAACTATTGAAAAGCGTTCCACATCCCGCAAGCTCGCGCCTCGGTATCGCGTTTTGCTCCATAACGACGACTACAATTCTATGGAGCATGTTGTGCAGTCACTAATAGCCACTGTGCCAAGCCTTACCCAACCTCAGGCTGTTAGCATCATGATGGAAGCCCATACTAACGGGCTAGCTTTAGTCATTACTTGCGCTCTGGAACACGCTGAGTTCTATAGCGAAACATTGAAAAGTCACGGTTTAAGTAGCACGATTGAACCTGATGAATAGTCATTGGTCAATAATCAAGAGTCATAATCTGGAGTATTGACTCCTGATCGTTGACCTATTTGGTATGAAAAAAAACCTTGTCCGTCTAGCTGAACGCCCTGCCCCTATTAGGCTGGGTTGTTTTATTTTGACTTTATTGCTGCTATGGTTGCCATTGGCTGCACCAATATACTTACTAGTGCATGATTCCAACTTAGAAAGTATATTGACATTGGTATTGTTATATGCAGTATTTATTTTTCTCATGAGACTATGCGGTAAGTATGTCTACCAGCAGCCCCAAATTCTATGGCATTATGGCTTAAAATTCACGCGACAAAACGGTGTGGATTTAGTGCGTGGCTTGGCTATAGGCATAATTAATATTCTGATACTTTTTGGGGTAGAAAGTTTGTTGGGTTGGTTGGTGTGGCAACAACCGAAAGTTTTTTTGCTGAAAGTAATTTTAGAAGGTTTACTTGTTGGCTTAGGTATTGGATTTGCTGAGGAATTGTTATTCCGAGGTTGGTTGCTAGATGAATTACAACGAGATTACAGTCCGCGTGTGGCACTGTGGACAGATGCAACTGCGTTTGCGACATTGCACTTTATTAAACCCTTGGAGGCAATTATTCATACACTGCCGCAATTTCCAGCTTTAGTACTGCTGGGGTTAACGCAAGTATGGGGAAAGCGTTGGCGAAGGGGACGCTTGGGTTTACCAATTGGTTTACATGGTGGTTTAGTATGGGGCTACTACATTATTAATGTTGGGAAATTAGTAAAATATTCTGGTCAAGTTCCTGATTGGGTAACTGGTGTGAATAATAATCCCCTACAAGGAGTGATGGGGGTGTTGTTAATGAGTGTACTAGCTTTGTGGATACGAGGGCGAACTGAGCGATCGCTTCATATATGAAAATAAAAGTATTAATCGTATCAGCTATTTGTTTGTGAGAAATCAGCAGACAGATATTTTGGGCAGTTGTTGATAATCATGAATCGCCAAAAATGTACCAAATTACTGCATGGGTGTCAGCTACAGCACGCAGCATCAAATATCCTCCCGTGGAAAGCTAGCCCATTCTTCACTACGGGCTACATGAATTTCCTCTGCAGAAGGTGCATTTCCTAAATCAGCACATAGTCCCCACAAGGATTGGCGGGGAAAGGTAGAGAGTTTATCTGTTAACTCACGTTCTATATCAGGAGCAATTTGCTGGATCAAACGTACTTTGTCCACAGTTGAAAGCTGCTTTGCTAATTTGATAACTTCCTGTAGACTCACAAATTTTTACCTGCTTGAACTGCAAAAATTTTAACAATAGCTAAGAATACTGCAAAACGGCGAAGCAGTGACGTTCGGATGGGAATAAAAACGATCGCCATAATTCACTTTGGGCGATCGCACCTACGCCACATTTTTGACTGAGATAATTCCCTCACCACACCACTGGATAAGTAGCCATCTGTCAGAATCTTTATCCAGTGCTGGCTTGAGACGAAAATTAAAAACCTCTTGCCATACTTCTACTCCATACTGGGATACAAAATTTGTCTCCAGTTCTTTGAACTGTTCCCATTGCCGATTTGCGATCACGGTCAATATGGGAATAATTGCCGTGATTGAGACTTGTGCAGCGATGGGTGTCATTCTGGATAGTCCTCAAAAATACAAATAATCAGCATAGGTGGTTTTTTTGGTGTTGATAAGCTGTTCCACATCTAGTTTGCATATCTAAATTTCATGAAAGTCTTGTGGAGTGGGCATCTTGCCCACCATAATTATGCAATTTAAGGGTGGAACAGCTTAATTTTAAGCAACCGTTTACCCTTGCTTCTGGCAAGAAGCGCAAAACAGGCTAACTCTGTTTCTGCTACTGACCAATCCCTTGGATCTGTTACCGGGTCAAACTCCTCTTCATCTGAGTTTTTTGATTGGCTTTTGTCGGTCATGCTTTGATTCGTTAATAATAAAACTTACGCAAAAAACCTCTCAAACTTTCATTCCTCCGTGTACTCTGTGTCTCTGTGGTTCGTTCTTTCATGACCCGTGCGTAAGTCCTGAATAAAGACTGCGACTAAGTACGGTTAGGCTCACAACTTTTCACCTGCTTAATCTGCGAAAATTTTAACAATAGCCAAGGATACTGGGCTTTTTGGTGCAATCTTTACGTAAGCGTCTCAACCACTGTCCCCACCAAACACGCTTTATTCAAATTAACGCCGCTCAAATTTACACCTTCTAACTCTGCACAAAGCAAATTCGCCCCTGAAAAATTCGCCCCTGCCAAATTCGCCCCCCGCAAGTCAGCTTCTTCCAGGTTTGCTTCACTTAACAAAGCCCCTTGTAAATCAGCGCGACTCAAATCTGCACCTTTGAGATTTGCCCCAGTCAGGTTTGCACCGCGCAAGTCAGCACCGCGCAAGTCAACACCTTGCAAGTTCACGTTCATCAAATTGGCACCACTCAAGAAAGCACCCGCCAATGACACATCACTGAGTCTTGCTCCCATCAAGTTAGCGCCGCGCAAGTTACTACCCCGCAAGTCAGCACCTGTTAAATCTGCTTGCATCAGGTTTGCTCCCATCAAACTCGCCCGCAAATCAGTTTGTTGAAGGTTTGCTCCCATCAAATTCGCCCCCTCCAAATGCCCACCTTCTAGTTTGGAAGCAGCGAAATTAGTGCCGACAAGGGTAGCGCCAGCAAGATTAATCCGGCTTAAATCCAGTCGGGAGAGTTCTTCGTCTTCTAAATTTGCCCCTGGAAGTTGTTTGAGTTTTCCTAATTTAATGGCTTCAATATTCATGTAAAGTAACTACCAATCTCCTCACTTATCTTGCTGTAGCTATCCCATTGGGAATCAAGTATCCAGATGCCGGCGCTGACTTTGGGTGTGATTACAGGTAAGTCTAGTCCCTGTTGTAAACCCATAACTAACAAAGCTAGGGTATCTACAAGTTTAGGGTCAAAGCGGGTAGATTGTTGCTGTCTGCACTCATCTAAAGCTTGAGTAAATATCTGTTCCTGGCTTTGATTTGACAATTTTCGCTGATTGACTCGCCACTGAAAGTCTGCCAATAATGCCAAAATTCTCGACTCTAGGGGAATTTCATCTCCAGCTAAACCTGCTGGTTCCCCTGTGCCATTCCACCACTCGGTTTGGTGAGTGATAATTTGGGCAACTGCTCGTAGTCGTGGCATGGTTCGCAATACTTGCGCCCCCGGTACTAAGGGACAAGTTAAGGGAGAACTGGGGGCATCTTCTTGGTAACGTGTGGATATACCGCCAGTGAGAACACTTTCTGCTTTCTGTAATGGATCTATGCGATGCAACAAACTCGCCAGCCGCAACCTTTTAATTTGCCATGCAGGAAGATCCAAAAGCTGGGCGATCGCTTCAGCAAGTACTACTACTTCCGCAGCTGCCATTGGATTGTTGACATCTGCCATATCCATCAGTTGCGCCATTCGCAAAAAGGCTTGGATTTCGTTAGAAATCAAGTTGCGATCTAGCGTTTGTTGGCGAAGTGCTATTGGTATGGATAAATTATCTTGCTCAGTCTGGAGGTAATCTACTACACGGGAGACAACTGCACCTAAATTTTGGGATCTGGCCATTGACGGTACAATTTGTTGTTTATCGGTTGTGAGTTTATCCGCCAGTTCTGGGTTGTATTTTCTAATGTGAGCGATCGCTATTTCTGCTGTATCTTGCACTAACTCTGGCTCAAATGTCCACAAGCCATAGAATTTACGCTCTAAGTCTGATGTCGGTACTCCAGCGCTGCCATAATCAGCCTCTGATAATTCTTGACAAATCACCATCGCTGTGTATTTAGGCGATAAAATAATTAAGTGCCACTCCTGCGCTACTGGATCAATTGGATCTAATGCTACTAAGTCTACATTGGGTAGCTGGCTGGTAGGATGTTCAGCAAAGCCGGATTCAGCGGCAGCCATGATGGCAATTTGGCGGCTGCGCTGGGCGATGTCTGCATATCGCCCAGCTTCTTGTAAATACCATTTACCCTGTTGGAAAGCTGTGATAACTAAGGGTGTACCGTCGTCGGTTAAGATATGGTCTTCTAGAGCGTGGCACAGGGCAACAAGGGTATTTTTGTAGTAAACACCGAATCGAATTGGCCTGGTGGTATGGCGATGGGCTGTTTCTAACTGTTGTAAGATTGAACCTTCTAACATGGGATTTGGTAAAAATAACCGCAGAGGCACAGAGAAGCCAGTGCGTTGGGAGGGTTTCCCGACTTGAAGCAACTGGCGCGACACAGAGGAAGAGAAGGGGAGAAATTCAGAATTCGTATTTTCTAGGATACACCCGCTAACTGTTTTTCTTTCGTTTCTAATCGTGCAGAAAGTGCTGCTTCTAAGTCGGCACAACCCAGCTTTTCTTGTAAGATTTTCATGACTTCACGTCCGAAATCGTTGGGGTTTTGTTGCCAAGCTTGCAAGCAGACTTCTCCGAAGAATGAACCAAGAGGTTCAGGATTCCAGAGGAGTTTTTTGGCTGTCCACGGCATCAAACTCATTGGATCATAGCCTGGTTTGAGGATGCCCTCTTTGAAAGCATATTCTTCTAAATGGGTATGGGGTTGCAGTCCAATAAAGAAGATGGCTGGTTCGACTTTATCAGCACCAAAAATCCGTTCTAGTTCGCGGTGGTACGCGATGGTTTGGCGGATGGTTTCGGGACGTTCATCAATGACGTTAAAAGAGTAGTTGACGGAAACTAAGTCGTTGAAACCAGCTGCTTTTAAATCACGGCAGTTTTGCAAGACGTTTCGCAGGTTATACCCCATCCGCATTTTCCGCACGAGTTCTTGAGAACCACTGGTAATCCCAATTTCAAAGTAGTTCATCCCGGTTTTCGCCATCAAGTCGCACAGCTGGGGTGTCAAATTGTCGGCTCTGATATATGCTGCCCAGTGGATGTCTGTCATACCAGAATCGACGATTTTTTGCAAGAGTTCTATGGCATCGTCGATAAATTTTCGGGCTGGGATGAATTGGGCATCGGTAAACCAGAAGTTGCGAATGCCGCGATCATATAATTGGCGCATCTCCGCAACTACTTCATCTACTGGGTTGATGCGTACTTGTTTGCCTTCGACAACAGTGTAGACGCAATAACAACAGTTGTGAGGACAACCACGCTTAGTTTGTACACCTATATAAAAATCTTGTTCTTGCAGATAATAGTTAAATTCCGGCCAAATACTTTCGATATAGTTGTAGTTACAGGCTGTTTTTTCTAATGGGGTGGGTTGTTCATGAATTAGTCGTTTGCGTGGTTGAGTTTCTCCTGCAATGTAACAGCGTTCATCTCGAAAATCTCTGCCACTTAAAAGTTTTTCCAGCAGGGTTTCCCCTTCACCCACAGAAATAATTGTCCCTTGGGGTAAGCTTTTACCCAACTGTTGATAAAATACACTGACTGCACCACCACCTACAACTACACGAGCATTAGAATTATATTTTTGGGCACGCTTTAAACCGCGTTTGATTAAACCCTGATTACGCCATAACTCTACATAGTAAGCAATGAAGATTCGTAAACCGCCCAATCCGCCCCGTAGTTTCAAAAGAGGATTTTTAGCATAGTAAAATTCAAAAGCGTTTTGCAGTGGGTTGCCACCACGTCCACCAACTGGAGCATAAATTTGAATATCCCGCCAAGAAAATACTAGCAGTGTCGGTTTAAATTCATCGATACAGCGATCCAAGGCAAAAGTGTAATCTAAAGGTGGCACTGTTCCCAAATCAAAAATGCGCTGTTCGATATTAGGAAACTGTTTGTGAACGTGATCGCTCAGGTAGACAACCCCAATGGGAAAGATAGGGTTACAAGGAAGGCGAACGTAAAGAATTCGATTTTCCATCATCGGTGTTTTGACTTCCATCTTGCCAATCTTTGGGGAAAGCGAAATAAATTCCAGTTTTAAGGCGTGTTTTTGTTTTGGCTACTCTTAATCTCTTAAATTTGGCTTGACATTTTAGCCAATTATTGATATGGAAACTTTTGATCACAGATGCAGGAATCAATAAAATTGCTTTGTATACCAAATGCAGGGGATCAAGAGAGGCTTTATGAAGACATTTTTCATATAGCTTTACGATAACATTGAGTTCATTCATTAAGCGATGATCCCAGGATGGAAAGCCTGGGATATATGAAACACAAAAATACACTCCTTAATTAGGCTCAAGCTAAAGGGATCTTTGCCATACCTACCCTGTAATTATCTGCCCTAAAGAAGTTAAAACCTTTTTAGGGCAGATATTAAAAACTTAAAAATGTTCACATAGTGTAAAATTGTAGACAAAGCGTAAATATTTACAAGATTTTTAGAACCTACGATATATCTTTAGGTAGAAATTATCTACAAAGAGTTAAGTTGGTAGTCGGAGCTACAGCAACTGGGGATCAGCCAATGCTAGGCTTGGAAAGTGTAATGTAAAATTGTGGCGTAAAGCTCCTCAGCAGTTATGGCTCAAATATTAGATCCTCTACCACCTGAGCAATCGGGAAAAATTCTCTGCTGCTACATTAATGCCACGAGCAAAATACAGGTAGCTCGCATCTCCAATATTCCCAACTGGTACTTTGAAAGGGTTGTTTTCCCTGGACAACGTTTAGTATTTGAAGCTCCGCTAAAAGGTCAAGTGGAGATTCATACAGGGATGATGGCAAGTGCAATTTTATCCGATAAGATTCCGTGCGATCGCCTGATGCTCGAAGAACCTAGTGCTTATGAGTTTGATACAGACTCATCAGATGGAAAAGACCCTATTAATACCAAACTAATGGTGCAGCAAATTAATACAAAAACCGAAGATACTACAAAACCTTTACAAATGGCTAGTTTAGCTTCTGTTGATTAAAAAAAACAATTTGGCTTAATTTCAGGGTTGCTAAATTTAGCAGCCCTTTTTGTTTACTATTTATGTGGGGCATTGGAAATTGGGCATTGGGGAGCCAGCGCCGTGGTGTTAGCGCAGCGTTAGCGTTAGCGAAGCGGTAGCGATAGCGCAGTGTTAGCGAAGCGGTAGCGATAGCGCAGCGTTAGCGACGTAGGAGCGTCGGAACGAGCGTCCGTAGGAGCGTCGGCAGTCCGGTCTTTTCCCATTCGTGAGAGGCTAGCGCCTGCCGTAGGATGCCCGTAGGGCTGTAGGGGGTTTCCCCCAGGAGGAACTGCCGTGCATGGTTTCCCGACTTGAGGCGACTGGCGTCATTGGACATTGGGTATGGTTATTTTCCTTGTCTCCCTTGTCTAGTCCCTGCTCCCCTACCCCCTGCCTCCTCTGCTCCCCCATCTCCCCCTCTCTCGATCTACAATCATTCTTATGAATCTGCCTTCATTTCTTTGGTTGTGGAAAATAGCCGCCTGGTCGATGGGGTTGTCCCTGCTGGCATATCTGATGTTAACAGTCACCGGCATTTGGATGTTTCGGACGAGAACTTCGCAGCAATTCCCTTTTATCACCCCATTTCTGGGTGGAAATAGAGAGGTGCGATCGCTCCACTATACAATGGGCATCAGCATGGTAAGTTTAGTGCTGCTACTTCTGTTAATTGGTATTGTTGGCACTTGGGGACACTTTGGTTCTTTAGGGCACTCGTCACACTTGGTCGCTGGATTGATAGTGGTAGCATTAGTTTTACTGTCTGCTTTTAGTGCTACGCAAATTAGTGCCAGACGGCCTTGGGCTAGACCTTTACACATCGGCGTAAATATTATTCTGTTTGTCGGATTTGCTTGGGTGTCCCTGACTGGTTGGATTGTAGTGCAAAAGTATTTACCCTAAACCGATTTTAAATTTTAGATTAAGAAGTGCCTTGCATGACAATCTATTGAACCATCAGGGCAATTTAAAGAAAGTGTTTCTCTGGAAGCTCTATTGGCATGGAGAAAATAAAAACATCAACAAGTATTCGTGTTTGTCTACCTGAATGCTTGCCTGGTTCCCAGTTAGTATGAATTTAAAGCCAATAATCGTGATTGAGCCGTGACAGCAAACTTAGCCAATACCTCAGCTTCTGTTTTTCGTCTGTCTCCTTTGATTCGGATAACGCTGCTGAGTCTATATATAGCACTCACAGTCCCATTACCCTTCTTATCGCAGGTAACAGTTGCACCCGTACCCCCAGAATTATTGTGGATAGGGATTAGCATCGGCTTAGTTGCCTTGTATGCTGTATTGACTGAACAAGTCATGGTAGATGACCAGGGAATTCAGGTTACTTACCCCGCTTGGGTGCCTCGCTTTTTTCGTAAAGGCTGGTTCTTACCTTGGTCAGAGGTGAAAGAGTTAAAACCCCGCACCACTGGTCAAGGAGGGCTAGTTTATTACTTCCTCAGCCAGGATGGGAAAGCTTATTTACTACCAATGCGTGTAGCCGGATTTGCCCGTTTCGTCCAAATTGTCCAAGCAAAGACAGGCATTGATACTACAGATGTTCGCCCTTTAGCCCAGGCGTGGATGTACTTGATTTTACTACTACTCACACTGCTGTTACTATTGGTCGATGGCTGGGCGATCGCTACAGCCTTAACTACTGCACAATTAACTTAAAATAGGGTATTGGGCATGGGGCACTTGTACTGAGCTTGTCCTGAGCGTAGCCGTAAAGCCTGCGGCATAGCTACGCTTAGAGCGCAGCCTCTCCAAGAGTTGTATTGGTTATTTCTCCCCCATCTCCCCAGTTCCTAGTCTCCATTGCCCCCAATCCCCACTCCCCTTGAATACAGCAAAAGCCACGCTCAGGCTAGAGCAAGTTAATCTGTTTACAAAGCTGAAAACCCAACTTCCCGGTAATCAGCAGGGATACCCTATATTGCAGGATATATCCTTAGAAGTATTCCAGGGCGATCGCATTGCCATTGTAGGCCCAGTAGGCGCTGGTAAAACTTCGTTACTGCACCTCCTCAACCGCCTAATTGAACCCACAAATGGTAAACTGTATTTAGAAAATCAAGAATATCGCCAAATTCCTGTCATTCAGTTACGCCAGATACTTGTACTTGTATTGCAAGAATCCAAGCTGTTGGGGATGACAGTTCAGCAAGCTTTGGCTTATCCTTTAGTTTTGCGTGGTTTGCCCAAACAGACAATTCAGCAACGAGTCAATCACTGGATAGAACAACTGCACATTCCCAGTGAATGGTTAGGGCGAACAGAGGTACAACTTTCTGCTGGACAACGACAACTAGTAGCGATCGCTCGTGCCTTAGTCATCCAGCCTAAAATATTATTATTAGACGAGCCAACCTCTGCTCTAGATGCTGGTACAGCTTCTCATCTAATGCAAGTCTTAACCCAGTTGAGTCAAACTCATCAAACCACGATTCTGATGGTAAATCACCAACTGGAACTAGCCCAAATGTTTTGCACTCGGTTATTACACCTGCAACAAGGTCATTTATTCGCAAATCAAAGAGTCTCTGAGATAAACTGGGTTGAATTACGAGAAAGCTTAATTAAAGCAAAAGCTCAAGACGATTTTGGATTTTAAATTTTGCATCAGTCAGGAAATAGGAATCAGGAGTCGTTTTCTTACTCCCCCTCACCCCAATGCCCTGTTTGCAATGTTTGGGCCATTTACACTTGACTACTACTAAGTGTTGAACGTTGATTACTAAATCTCTCTCTAACTAACTTTGTTGTTTGTGACTGTGAAATATTGATATTCAAAATTTCCATGTTAAAACGGTATCCTACATTGCGGATAGTTTGAATCAAGTTAGGTTGCCGGGGATCAAGTTCAACCTTTTTCCGCAGCGACAAAACGTGAGTATCAATGGTTCGAGGGTTATCGATAGCGTCAGGCCAAGCACGACGCAGCAATTCTGACCTACTCAGAGGCACTCCCCCAGCTTGTGCCAAAACGTACAGCAAACTGAATTCTTGGGGCGTTAAGTCGATAAACTCCCCCTGGAAGCGGACGCGGCGCTGAACTAAATCGATTTGCAAAGTGCCATAATCCAAATAAGCTGGTGCAGTAGGTGTACGCTTCCGGCGAATCAGTGCCTCTACCCGTGCCAAAAACTCTTGCATCCCAAAAGGTTTGCTCAGATAATCATCCGCACCCGCCTTTAAACCTGCGACGATATCACCTTCACTATTACGGGCAGATAGCATTAAAATAAGAGGTTGCTGCTGACGATGCAACCAACGACAAAACTCAATGCCGTCACCATCAGGCAGGTCTGCATCCAAGACTACCAGTGTTGGTTGATGGCTTAAAAATACTTCCCTTGCTTGATAAATACTGGCAGCTTGATGCACACGGTATTCCAGTTGTTGCAAGTGCCAACCCAACAACGACCTCAGATGGGGATTCCCCTCAATGATTTCTATACAAACCGAACCCACGGTGGCAAGATCCCTTAGCGTCGATGCCTTTCAAAGTAACAAGCCCATCTCTAAGGTTTTGTAGCCTTTGTTACTTCAATTGCTATTAGCTTTACATTTCCTCATAAAAAGCGTGGCAATATCTTTAATTTATGCCTTGCCAAAAGGCGATTAGAAATATTATTAAATTTTTATTAAGTTTATCGAAAGTGTTACTAAATTTATTAAAAGTTCTTTTAGCTTAATATTTTGCTTTCAGATGGGTGGAATGTGGGAAATATCTATAACCCAACCAGCTAGCCGTTACTACAACAGCTTTTTAACCTGATGGTGAAAGAAGATTTTTTCGCAAAAATTTAGTGCCCACATCCACGAACATAACACCAATATAATTGGGCTGTTGAGTGTGAAAATTAGAAAAATAACTTAGCAGATAAATAGAATCGATGTTTTCTGGAATAGGATTAAAGTAGCTTGTAGCTGCTATGAGGGTACTGCCCAAAGTAGATGTATTGACTTTGAGTTGATGCCAAAGTGAAATTACAGTTCACATTTGAGCGTGAATCATTTACAATTCTCATTCCAAAGAGATTAATACAGCAGTTATGCTCCAAGACACACAAACCATCCGCTATTACCAAAGACTCACCGACGCCTTCGTCGAGTTATGGAATCGCGGTTATCGCACGGATGATATGCGGATGTATTTGGATGGATATCTAGCCGCACTGCGACATGGCAACATCATTGAACCTTTTCTAATTCATCGCTTAGAAGAGGAAGCCAGCCGCTACTTGCACGATGGATCAAATTTTACAGTGCCGCAACCACTGCCACAACGCGATTACTACTAAGTACCATTTACCTGGCCATTGATAGTAACCCTTAATTACCGCAGATTATTATAGCATATTATCTGTATTCGTCAATGGGTTGCTGTGGTGTGAGATTTTGGAGATATTGTATTGAGAAAACGCATCCCCTCAGCCCTAAACTTGGTCTTGCCAATTCGACTGAGGGGATTTTTGACTAGCCCTGAAATCAATTCCAAGATAGGTCAAGTATTTTTGTGAAAAACCGATTAAAAAACCCTTGAAAGGGCAGAGAAATAGTATCTCCCCTTTCAAGGACATTAAAAACGGCACATTGCCTTGATTGCGAAGCGCAAATTCAGCAGCATACCCTCTGGTTTGCGTAAAGAGATATTACGAGGCTAGTGCTACTTCTACCTTTTCCTGCAATTCACCTTTTTGATACAGTTCAATCAAGATGTCAGAACCGCCAAGGAATTCACCATTGATATACACTTGGGGAATTGTCGGCCAGTTAGAGTATTCTTTAATTCCTTGACGGATTTCAGAGTCTGATAGAACATCAACTGTCTCGAAGGGAACTCCCAAGGTATTGAGAATCTGCACAACGTTGTTGGAGAAACCACATTGGGGCATTAACTTGTTTCCCTTCATGAAAACTAAAATCTTGTTCTGTTGTAGCAAGTTATCAATTTTCTCTTTGAGTTCTGGCGTCATGGTATTTGTGTTTCCTATGTTGCATTCAACGATGACGAGTGAGAAGTTAAAAATTCATAACTCCTAACTCCTAATTCCTAACTCTATGTTTACGAAGCTGGTGTTGCTTGCCAAGCTTCGGGAGTATATGTTTTTACTGCCAAGGCATGAATCGCTTCAGTTGACATAGCTTGCCCCAAAGCACCATAAACTAACTGGTGCTGCTGCACAAGTCCCTTACCTGCAAAGTGCGATGAAACTACTGTTACCTGATAGTGGTCACCGCCACCAGTCAAGTCTTGCACCTGAACCTGGGCGTCTGGCAGTTCCGCCTTGATCATTGCCTCAACCTGCTGCGGACTAATCATCGCTATTCCTGAAAAAACTTACTTTTCTATTATTAACAGATATAGAGCAAATGCCTGTGCCAAGTTCAGGTTTTGGCAAGGCTGGGGATAAACTGCCTCTGAGGTATATTTTTGAGAACGCTGGGTCAAACGGCAGATAATCCTATCTTAGCACTGGGGCGTTCCAAGGTGCTGCTCAGGGAGAGAAGGATGTGAAAGATGGGGGAGATGAGGAAAAACAGGCAACGCCAATTTAATTTATTTTTTTGGGGGTGAGGAAGATAAACCACTACCTTCTCTGGGATAGGGAGAATCTACAAAACCTAATTCAAACAACTGCTTATAGGCTTTCTTGCCTAAATCCCGCGTCGGGTTTTGACTTTTAATTATTTGAATTAACAATGGTACAGCTAATTCTGGCTGATTTTGTGCCCGATGTACCAATGCTAACTGAAAGGTCGCTTCATCTCGCTTTTGGGCTGTTACTAGAGCTTTTTGACGCTGAGAATCAGAAACTCTATTGTCAATTCCCGAAAAGCTAGCGTTTAACTCTTGATAAAAATTAGATAGCTGATTATAAACCTGACGTGCTTCTAGCAGTTTCTTAGCAGCTAAGGGGTAGTTTTGAGCAGAAACGGCTTTTTCTGCCTCTTTCACAAGGCGATCGCCCCCTTCAATGCTCAAAAGGCTGCTATTTTGGGTTATAGGGCGAAGGTTATTGGGATTGTTAGGGTCAATGGGTTGTGGTTGGCTGGTAGTGCCTGGTGACTGTGATACCTGAGCATTCACAGGTGATAGCAGGCTGAGAACTGCTATGACTGATAAAACAGTACGGTGCATCAAGGTAACAGCGGCAGCAGTGTTCATGGGATCAATTAGTGCGACAACTATATAAAAAAGTTATGGAAACTTCGGGTATCTTAACTCTGTTTTGGTCTTGGACAAAGCAAAGACACATCCTAAGTATCTCTGATTTAGGACTGAAAATCGGTTTAATAGAGTTCCCATGACCCTTGTATAGTAATTAACTTAAATCGTCGTAATCAGTGATACCAACAGTGGACTGCGTTAACGTGTTAATTCCTTTGATTCTCCAATTATCGGTTTACTGGCAAGTAGCTTGGGAGTAGTTTTACAAGGCGGTGACGAAGAGTTGATTTGAGAAAAGAATTTAGACTGCTTCAGCATCTGTCTGACTACCGACTTTCCTCGCCAATAATTATCTGAGGTTAACTGGGATATTTGGCAGGAGAATCTTCCCAAAGCACTGCTTGAACTAATTCGCGTAGGCGTAGCCCGCCGTAGGCATCGCACCAAACCACTTAAACATGGCGATGTCCCTAGTCCGGGCTTCCCAAAATTTTATTTTTACCAGTCATGTTTACAAAATCAAGTAAAATCTAAAGACTTTCATTTAACTGTCTGACCAAATAGTAAGAATATTTCTCATCAACTAATTCAGTATGCAGACAATTATTAGCTGTTTGCTCAAAAAAATGCCAATTTGGCTGAATATCCCGTCAAGAAAAGGTAATCTATATATGTATACATCCTCAAAGGTTGCAAAATACCATTAATCTTTTGTGATTTCTTCAGGATGGATATAGCAGTTAGCAATTAGTGCCAAATTTTGAAAACGTACAGTTTCTGAATTATGTACGGTTAATAGTCAAACAATTTTGGATAATGGAATTGACGATAGCGTAGCGTAAAGCCTTCTCTACGAGAGGCTGCGCCAACGGCATGGCTTCTCTACAACACGCTACGCGAACGCTTAGAGCAAGTCATTGAGCGTCTTTTGGATTAACACTTCGGCAACTGTTAGAGACGCTCTTGGGTTCGCTCAGTGCTGACCCCGACCACGTTAGCGTAGCGGCACGAAGTACGGGTATGGGGCTTGAGGATAATGAAATTGACGATAATGGAATTGTTCCGCCCACGCTTGGACGGGGCATGAACCAAAAAAAATCTAAAATCTAAAATCGGCACGGTCAATGGTTAAAAGCCAGTCTTGGAACTTTTGACTAGATTAAGAATTAGTAATTTCTGCAAATGCGTGATTAGTAATTTTTGTTTCTTGATGGCTTAATTGTTGCAGTGCCTTTGCCAAATCAGCCGTCATGTTTTTGGAATCTTGTTTTATACAGCCATGCATGTAATCCGCTACTCTAATTGGGGAGCCAATGTGAATACTCACATCTGTACCCCAATTTGGATAAGGTTGGCTGTAATTAATGCCTATAGGTATGATTTTCACTCCCAGCCCGGAATTACTAGATTCAGCACTTAAAGCAAGACGAGCAATTCCCGGCTTCAACTGGTGAACTTGACCATCACGAAAAATATTACCTTCTGGAAAGATGACCAGGGTTTTTTTCTGTTGAAGTAGCTCAACTCCATGTCGTAGCGTGCGAATTGACGGATGCTTAGAATTTACAGGAAACCCCCCCAAACGTCGGACAAACCAGCCTTGCAAACCTTGACATTCGTCAATAGTCACCATGAATCGCAAGTCTTGTTCTTCCAGACAATCAGCCGTAGCATAGGGTACAAGTAATGCATCCCAACGCGCCCGATGGGTAGGCGCGAGGATCACAGGCCCAGTTGTGGGGATATTTTTTTGTCCGGTTATTCTAATTTGCCCAAAGAATAACGGTAATAGGCAGTGACGCCCTAATAAATATGCCAGAGGACTTAACCAAGGAGAAACCCTTGAGGTAGTACCAGCCACCTCAGAATTTGCTGGTGGGCGCTGACAGGTATCGGATGAAGAGTGAAATTCCATGATGACGGATGCAGCTGATTGACGGGTAAAAATTTAACGAAAAACCTGGTTAGTTACACCGTAGATTCTCTTGCGTGAGTTGTGTCCTACTAGATGGACAGTTTTACCTCTGTCCGTAGTTTACCCTACGCCGCTTAGTGGCAAACCAAGCCTGTAATTGCTGACGACAAGCTGACTCTAGAATGCCTCCGATTATTTGGAGACGGTGATTAGAAGCAGCGCTATCGGGTATGTTAATAACTGTACGAATTGCGCCAGTTTTTGTATCGTCTACTCCATATACAAGCAATCCTAGACGTGCTTGCAGAATAGCACCTGCACACATCGGGCAAGGTTCGAGAGTTACGTAGAGGGTGCATTCATTAAGATGCCAATTTTTTAAAGTTATTGCAGCTGTCTTGAGAGCGAGAATTTCCGCATGAGCGGTAGGATCTTTGTCGCGCTCTTTTCTGTTTTCTCCTTCTGCCAGCAATTTGCCAGTTGGATCAATGATAACAGCACCGACAGGGATTTCACCTGCATTTCCTGCTGCTTTTGCTAATTCTAGAGCATAACTCATCCATTGTTGATGTATAAGATATTCCGTATACTTAGTTAGCATATTCTGATCAATACGCGATCTGCAACTTAATATTCTGACCTCACTTCCATTCCTCTCTCCTAAAAGGAGGAAGCACTGCGTTGGGGAATCAGCGCAGTCTTCTCAAAATCCAAAATTGCCCAACATAGCATCACCAAGGCAACCGTTGAGGGTTAATTTGATTGCTAAATAGCGGACTGGGTTAGAAGGGGATCGAGTTGACTTTGTGTGTCTAGTTGATAGAGGTCATCGCAGCCGCCAATGTGCTGGTTATTGATAAAAATTTGCGGTACACTACGGCGTCCGTTAGCGCGTTCTGCCATTTTAGCTCTGGCTGCTTCGTCGCCGTCAATTTTATATTCAGTAAAATTTACACCTTTCCACCACAGCAGCATTTTGGCACGAATGCAGTAAGGACAAGTTTGCCATGTGTAAAGTTCGACGTTGGCTTTGACTCGCTCTGGATGGCGATTTAAGAGAGGATTAAGAAAGTCCAGCATATTTTCTTAAGCAAGGTTTTAACTATATCTCTAGCCTAGATCATTGCTGGCATTGCCTACTGCCTTGGGGCTGGAACCCACTTTTGAAAACTCTCTAAATGATTCCAGTAAGACAAATATCCAGTCAATGCCCAAATTAGAGCGGCTACTATCAGCACAGCTACGCCAATTAACCGCCAAGTTCGGTTGGTTTTCCAATAGAGAGTTGGGGCTGCAAAAATACCACCTAATCCAGTTAAAATAAAGCCGATTCCCGATAAAAGCGGTTGCTTTGTCAAATTCAAGTTGAGGATGCGGATACCCACTACGATCGCAACTACACCAGCAAAGAAGCCGTAAACTGCTATTGTCAATAAATCCCAACCTTGAGCAAGGGCGATCGCCGCTGCAATAAACAAGATTCCAAATAAGACAGTTGTTTCACCAAAGGCAATGTTAAAGCTACCGATTACTGGCCAGGTGAAGCTCATGTGTAAACCAGTTGTTAGTGCGATCGCACCCGTAATTCCAAACCCAGGAATCCACTGTCTTTGATTAGAACTATCTATACCACGATACACATAGTCAGCCAGTAGAAATAACCCAGCTACCATATTGATCAACATTAGTGTGATGTAGTCGATAAACACGATTCACCTCTTAATTTGACAAGCTCTTGACTCTGCGCCTCGTTTTTCGCTCATTCTTGAGTTTTTAGTGAATTCACTAGCTTTTTTCTTTATTATTTTATACCTAAAGATAAATACTGAAGAAAAGTAATGTTCTAGATATTCACTGCTACCTATTTGTGCTATTTCTTATTTTAGTTACTTTTGAACCCGCTTTATACTGGAGTAAGATAAGTGAAAAAGCAGGATGTCTTAAGTGGCACTTTTGTAACCAGTTAGCAGTAAAACTTAACTTTCCTCCACGTGTATCCGCCCTTTGGTAGACTTGAAAACTGAAATAGCTACATAAAACGACGTAAATTCAGGCAGCTGAGAGGGTAGACTTTGTGGAAAATACACTTGGGTTAGAGATTATTGAAGTAGTAGAGCAAGCCGCGATCGCATCCGCAAAGTGGATGGGTAAAGGCGAGAAAAACACTGCTGACCAGGTAGCAGTAGAAGCTATGCGGGAGCGGATGAATAAAATCTATATGCGGGGTCGCATTGTGATTGGGGAAGGCGAACGCGATGACGCGCCGATGCTATACATCGGGGAAGAAGTTGGTATTTGTACCCAACCAGATGCCAAAAATTTCTGTAACCCTGATGAATTAATCGAAATTGACATCGCGGTTGACCCCTGTGAAGGTACGAATTTGGTAGCATACGGGCAACCTGGTTCGATGGCTGTCTTGGCAATTTCTGAAAAGGGGGGATTATTTGCTGCTCCTGACTTTTATATGAAGAAGTTAGCAGCACCTCCCGCAGCTAAGGGCAAGGTAGATATCAACAAGTCAGCAACGGAAAACCTGAAGATTCTCTCGGAGGCTCTAGACCGGGGTATTGATGAACTTGTAGTAGTAGTAATGAAGCGCGAACGCCACAATGATTTAATTAAAGAAATCCGTGACGCCGGAGCTAGAGTACAACTAATTTCAGATGGTGATGTAGGTGCAGCCATATCCTGTGGTTTTGCTGGAACTAATATCCACGCGCTGATGGGTATCGGTGCTGCTCCTGAAGGTGTAATCTCCGCAGCAGCAATGCGTGCTATGGGTGGACACTTCCAAGGTCAATTGATCTACGATCCAGCAATAGTAAAAACAGGTTTGATAGGAGAAAGCAGAGAAGCTAACCTTGATCGTTTAAAGTCTATGAATATCAATGACGCCGATAAGGTCTATGATGCTCATGAATTGGCATCTGGTAAAACTGTTCTGTTCGCTGCTAGCGGCATTACCAGTGGTAATCTCATGGAAGGTGTGCGTTTCTTCAAGGGCGGGGCAAGAACTCAAAGCTTGGTAATTTCCAACCAGTCAAAAACTGCTCGATTTGTTGATACAATTCACATGTTTGGTGAACCTAAGACTCTCCAACTTAACTAATTTTTAGGGAATGGGGAATGGTAAAAGTAGGGGCAAAGCATTTGGAAAGAAATCTTTCTATAAAACGGAAAAATAGTCACCCAAATGCTTTACCCTTACAGTAGTTAGTAGTTAGTAGTTAGTGATTATTTGTTGGTTGGAAAAACTACCAACCAATAAACAAAAATCCCCCATTCCCAATTCTCACTCAATACCCTATTCCCAACTACCAACTAGTAACTACGATTTAGCAAATGAATATAGCAGTGGTGGGGTTAAGCCATAAAACAGCCCCAGTAGAAGTCCGGGAAAAACTGAGCATTCCAGAACCACAAATTGAAAGTGCGATCGCTCATCTGGTCAGCTATCCCCATATTGATGAAGTTGCAATTCTTAGCACTTGTAACCGTTTAGAAATCTACATTGTTACCAGTGAAGCAGACCAAGGTATCCGAGAAATAACTCAGTTTCTTGCAGAATACAGCAAATTGCCTGTTATTTCCCTGCGACGACACCTGTTTATGCTGCTGCATGATGATGCAGTAATGCATGTCATGCGAGTAGCGGGTGGTTTAGATAGTCTGGTACTTGGAGAAGGTCAAATTCTGGCTCAGGTGAAGACTACTCACAAACTGGGGCAGCAATATAACGGTATAAAAACCATTTTGAATCGATTATTTAAACAAGCGCTGACAGCTGGTAAGCGGGTTCGCACTGAAACTAGTATTGGTACTGGCGCTGTCTCTATTAGTTCAGCAGCTGTGGAATTAGCGCAGATAAAAGTGGCAAATTTTGCTGCTTGTCGAGTAGTAATTCTGGGTGCTGGTAAAATGTCGCGGCTGCTGGTGCAACACCTACTTTCTAAAGGTGCTGTGCAAATTAGTATTGTAAATCGCTCTCGTGAACGTGCCCAAGAATTAGCGAAGCAGTTCCCTCAACAATCTATCCAAATTCATCCGCTATCGGAAATGATGGCAGTAATTGCCGATAGCGATTTAGTGTTTACAAGTACTTCGGCAACAGAGCCGATACTTGACCGGGCCAAATTGGAAATGGTTTTAGAAGTTCAGCGCTCTCTGATGTTATTTGATATTTCTGTGCCGCGTAATGTTCATGCGGATGTGAATGAGCTGGCAAATGTGCAGGCGTTTAATGTGGATGATTTGAAGGCAGTAGTAGCACAAAACTACGAAAGCCGTCGCAAGATTGCACAGGAAGCAGAGCGACTTTTAGAGGAAGAAGTGGAAGCCTTTGATATTTGGTCGCGCTCTCTTGAAACTGTTACCACTATTAGCTGTCTGCGGAATAAAGTCGAAACCATCCGTGAACAAGAATTAGAAAAAGCTTTGTCGAGATTAGGTTCTGAATTCGCTGAAAAACATCAAGAGGTGATTGAAGCATTAACACGGGGAATTGTCAATAAAATTTTACATGACCCGATGGTGCAATTGCGATCGCAGCAAGATGTTGAAGCTAGACGGCACTGTATGCAAACTCTGCAAATGCTGTTCAACCTGGATGCAGGGGAGCAGTTTAGTTAAACTTAACAACAAGATCCCTGACAACT
Organism: Nostoc sp.; assembly: GCF_036917195.1. Classification (GTDB taxonomy): domain Bacteria; phylum Cyanobacteriota; class Cyanobacteriia; order Cyanobacteriales; family Nostocaceae; genus Nostoc. The sequence continues at coordinate 100,711 of NZ_JBALDG010000080.1, read as the reverse complement.
TTTACGAAGTTGGGGATCTAAGCTTTTTAATTAGATATACTTCTAATTAGATATCTATCTAATTAGAAGTTAGTTATGCAACCAGAGCAATTTAACATCTTATTGCGCTTTTTCAAGGCATTAGCAGACGATAGTCGTTTGAAGATTGTAGGTATTTTGGCGAATCAGGAGTGTAGCGTCGAAGAATTGGCGGTGCTACTGCAACTCAAGGAACCGACGGTATCCCATCATTTAGCGAAACTTAAGGAGCTAAATTTGGTGACAATGCGCCCTGAGGGTAATAGCCGTCTGTACCAATTGGATAGCGAGGCTTTACAAAGTATCAGTAAGGAAATTTTCACACCTGAGAAAATAGGATCTTTGATAGAGGATGTGGATACTGAGGCTTGGGAAAGCAAAGTATTGAAAAACTATTTTGAGGGCGAATGTCTCAAAGAAATCCCTGCTAGCCGCAAAAAACGTCTAGTTATTCTCAAGTGGTTAGCAAACCAGTTTGAAGTGGGAGTCAACTACTCTGAACGCCTGGTAAATGACATTCTCAAACGCTACCATCCTGATTGCGCCACCCTACGACGAGAGCTGATTGCTTCCCAGTTAATGCAGCGAGAGAATGGGGTTTATTGGCGGACAACATAGATATAGGAGATATAGGACTCATATTTGATTTTTGAAATACACGCAGTAGCTTTCCTTCTCCTAAAGGGAGAGGCTAACGCCAAGGGAGAAGACTCGCTAACGTAATTCATAATTATGACCTCTGAATCAGGAGTAGCTAGCTAAACAGTTTATTTAGTTACTCTTTGAAAACAGCCTAAAGCGTTTTCTAAATCTTAAGAGGTAGTTTGTTGAAATCTTTGATAAATCAGTTTAGCTATCAGATCAATTTTTTTGTGGATTACTCTAAGGGTATTAAAGTATGAAAATAAACAACAAGTTTAGATATAGATATTTTGTCCTACTTCCGTTATTGATGGCGCAGGCTGGATTAGCTCAAAACCAACAAAAAGAACTGATATCGCAGCTAAAGGTTCCTGAGAACTTGAAAGTACCAACAGGACAGACGCTTGTGCAAAAGGTAAGTGGTAAAGGGACGCAAATTTATCAGTGTAAGGCTAAGGCTGACAATCCCAACGAGTTCGAGTGGACTTTAAAGGCACCACAGGCTGATCTATTCGACGATAAAGGGCAGAAAATCGGCAAGCACTATGCTGGCCCTACTTGGGAAGCAAATGATGGCAGCAAAGTTGTAGGTCAAGTTAAATCGCGTGCCAACTCACCAAACCAGAGTGCCATTCCTTGGTTGCTCCTTGAAGCAAAATCAAATGAAGGTAATGGTATATTCAGCAAAGTGAAATACATCCAACGGGTAAATACTATAGGAGGTAAAGCGCCTACTACAAGATGTGACAAAACTCACACAAATTCTCAATTATCAGTTAATTACAGTTCTAATTACTACTTTTATGAAGCGATGCCTTAGGGACTTCCAGTTAAAAATTTATAAGTCAGCCTGTTTGATTTGCTGTACTACCGGGTCTTGTTTCCCCTTGTGGCAAATTCAAAGTTCGTTTCCAAATGACCCCCTTTTTTTAAGTACCTGCCTTAACCAGTCAGGACTTAATTTTACGGAGCGTTCTTGTTCTAATTTTTGAGCTAACTGAACACTGTTATATGTACGTGGCTCAAGCTCCAAACATTCTTCTAAGAAAACCATGTCAGCTTCTGCCCACCTTGATTTTCCTCCCCGCCCTGGTTTCTCCCAAAGCCCCTCTAAGCCTAACTTTTGCCATCTATGCAACACTTCTCTCACGTTTGGGCAGTCCAGTTAAAGTGTGCTGCTATCTTCTCTACATACCAACCATGTGCGCTCAATCTAATCACTTCGGCTCTGTCTTTCACCTTCTGGGGTACATCTGCCGCTCTCAGGTTCAAAAGAGTTCTATTTTGCTCTCTAGTCAGAAATACTCTTAAATGACTGCCCATATCGCGTTACCTTTGGGACACATTGTACGTATATACTTATCTTTACATAGTTTGGTTTTTTCACCTCGTTCTACTTAGTATCAGCTGTTGTTCACTAGAACAAGCAAGTGTGTATCTATTGTGGTTAACTTTTTTTGAGATTGTTATTTGCCTAAATAAGCTTCCAGAACTTTTGGATTAGTTTGAATTTCTGCGGGTGTACCGTCAGCCAAATTTTGCCCTTCGGCAAGCACCCAAACGCGATCGCACAAGGACATAATCACATCCATATTGTGTTCAATAATCAAAAACGTCATTCCATCTTGACGGTTCCAAGTGAGAATGCGATCGCAAATATCATCAATCAGTTTCGGATTCACCCCAGCTGCTGGTTCATCCAACAAAATTAATTTGGGATTAGTCATCAGTGCCCGTCCCATTTCTAGCAGCTTGCGTTGTCCACCAGACAAGCCACCAGCATAATCGTGTGCTTTTTTTGCCAAGCCCACTGATTCTAACAAAAACATTGCCCGCTCTTGGAGTTGCTTTTCTTCCTTCGCTACGATGTGTGGCTGCAACTGCACTAGCCAAAAATTTTCACCCGTTTGTTTTTGAGCCGCCAGCAGCATATTTTCTAACACCGACAACCGCGAGAGAGTTCGTGCTACCTGAAAAGTGCGGATTACTCCCTGCTGGGCGATTTGATATGGTTGCAAATTGTGAATAGGTTCACCGTCAAAAATCACTCGTCCCTTATCAGGGCGGATGAAGTTCGAGAGGAGGTTAAATAAGGTGGTTTTACCAGCACCATTGGGGCCAATCAAGCCAGTAATGCTGCCTTTGGCAACTTCGATTTTCGCCTCATTAACTGCTTTAATACCACCAAAGCTTTTAGAAAGTCCAGTAGCCACCAAAAGGGGAAGTGAGGATGACTGGTTATTTACCAAGAGTGAGTTCCTCCTTTTTCCCTAAGATACCTTGAGGTCGCCAAATCATCAATACCATCAAAATTAGTCCGATTACCATGATCCGAAATGCACCCAAACGGGCTTCATCAAGGGGAACGATTCTGGGTAATACTTCCCGCGTCAGCGCATCGTAAGCAAAGAAAATTACCGCCCCTAAGATTGTGCCAACATTATTCCCAGAACCACCTAAAATCACCATGATCCAAGTGTCAAAGGTAATCTGCGGTTGGAAATTATCAGGGTAAATCGCGACCAGTTGCCAAGCGAAGAAAGCACCAGCGATACCCGCGATCGCACCTCCAAGCATGAGAGATTGTAATTTATACCAAAAGACATTTTTTCCCAATGCCTTGGGAATTTCTTCATCTTCACGGATGGCTTTGAGAATTCTACCCCAAGGCGATCGCACCAAAATTTCTAACCGCCAGTATACAAATGCTAAAACCAATAGCAGCACCAGCATTAAACCTGCTTTTGGGTTGTAATTATACAGTTCGATCACTCCAGAAATATAAATTGCTGCCGCCAAAACTGCTAATACAATTCCCACACCCAAACGCGACGCAAATTCTTGCTTGTTAGTCATCCTCTGGCCCAAATCAGTAGTCCGAGACATTTGGGTGATGCGAATCCACCGCCATAACGTAAAAAAAGTTATAGCAGCCAACAGCGTCAGCAGCCCAATCATCACAAATCTGACAAACAAATTCGGCTCTGTGGATAAGGGTATGCGATAACTTTGCACACCAAATGCCCCAGAAATCCAGGTGTCACCCACAGGTAAATCCTGATTATTTACTACCAAACGAATTAGTTCGCCCGTACCGATGGTGACAATTGCTAGATAATCTTCCCGCAAGCGTAGAGTTGCAAAACCAATTACTAAACCCAGCAAGGCGGCGACAATTGTCCCAGCTACTGCCGATATTAGTAGGGGGACGCCCTTCAAACTTAACAATATGGTTGTATATGCTCCTAGAGTCATGAAAGCAATATGACCAAAGTTAATTAGCCCGGTAAAGCCCCATTGCAAATTGAGTCCTAGTGCGAATAGAGCGAAAAGTGCTGTAGAAATTGCTAAGAAAATAAGATATTCAACCATGTTTAGGAGTGGGAAGGTGGCAGTTAGGAATTTCTAACAAATAAATTATCCAATCTTCTAGAGTGGGCATCTGGCACCTGCTCAATCTCCCGCCAAGAAATAAATTTCACAGGCTAATAGCTTAAGTCCACTAAAGTAGACTGCCATCGATACCAGCTATTAATCGAGTTTAGTCCTCTTGAGAGGACTTAAGCTATTAGCCATAGGTTTCTAACCTATGGCGGTTTTTGCGACTGGTGTAATATCTCACTTAGGAGTCAAAAGTCGAGAATCAGCAGACAAGAGTTAAAAGTCAAGGCTCAACTTTCGAGTTCAAAGGCTCAACTTTCGAGTTCAAAGGCTCAACTTTCGAGTTCAAAGGCTTAACGTTCAGGTTCAAAGGCTCAACGTTCGAGTTCAAAGGCTCAACGTTCAGGTTCAAAGGCTCAACGTTCGAGTTCAAAGGCTCAACGTTCGAGTTCAAAGGCTCAACGTTCAGGTTCAAAGGCTCAACTTTCGAGTTCGCGGACGCTCCCCTGCCCTCAACGCTTGGCGAATAAATTTTAGCGTAGCTTGAGCATAGTCCTACATTGCCGTTAACCTTTGCTAATTTTGTGGGAATACTATTTATTGTTGGTCTTGGGTTGTAGGAATAATTGACGTATGAATTTGCTGCGACTGAGAATGCATCACTTAATTGAGCAGTTAGCCGATGAGGATTTGCAAGACATTTGGGACGTTCTCGAAGGTTTACATTGTGACTTTTATATGCTCAAAGCGATACAACAAGTTAAGCGATCGCAGCAACCGTGGGATATCTTAACCCATGAAGAAGCGGTACGACTGTTGATGTTTTTCTGATTCAGTAGCGCTTTTAATAGTGCTTAGTAGTAGCCCATAGTTAAAGCTAAGGGATAACTTAGGAAGAAATTTGTTTATTATTCAGAGCTAAAGCCAGAGATTTAGACCCATATGCCCAAGTGTAAGTCTTAGTATTGCTTCTTGACTCAGCACCCACTACTTTCAACTCAGCCCTCTTTTGGTGTCGTCCCTCAAGTTTTGGTTAAGGTAACGCCTAGTGAGTCTGGAAATGCGCTATGCAAGGTCTTTTTTGCTAGACCTGAAGAATTTAGAACCTGCCGCCTACGAGCGGGTGCATGATTTTGTCTTTATTGAGTTAGCCCAAAAGTGGCAACTGAGTGATCTAAAAGAACTACGACACCTTGATAGTGAAGGCATTTTTCACCGCTTTACCCTAGATAATTATCTGATTGGTATAGAAATCAGGGGTGAAATTGTGAAATTTCTGCGTGTCATGCCTATGCCAGATGTTTAAGGATAAGAGTCAAGGGAACACTTAAAACTGTAAACTGTATAAGGCTAGGCAGGGATCGCTATAACCTTACATTAAACTGGTTTTGAAAAACACTTTATTTGAGATTTCCCTATGGATGCTAGGGCACTTTGGCAACGATACCAAAACTGGTTATATTTCCACGAGGGATTGGGACTGTACTTAGACGTGAGTCGGATACGGTTCGATGATGCCTTCGTAGATTCGTTGCGTCCGAAGTTTGACAAGGCGTTTGCGGATATGGCTCAACTCGAGAAGGGTGCGATCGCAAATCCTGACGAGAAGCGCATGGTTGGACACTACTGGCTGCGAAATCCTGATTTAGCGCCAGCTCCAGAACTTACACAAGAAATTGTCCAAACCCTAGAACAAATCGAAGCCTTTGCGGAAAAAGTCCAAACAGGTGCTATTCATCCTCCCAGAGCAAGCCGCTTCACGGATATTATCTCCATTGGAATTGGTGGTTCCGCTCTTGGTCCCCAATTCGTCGCTGAAGCCCTCGCTTCTGATTTCCCGCCCCTGAAACTTCACTTTATCGATAACAACGATCCGGCAGGTATCGATAGCGTTCTCAATCATCTGCGAAATAGCCTCGCCAGCACTTTAGTATTGGTGATCTCTAAATCTGGAGGGACGCCGGAACCTCGCAACGGCATGATTGAAGTTAAAAAAGCCTACGCCGGACACAATTTGGAATTTGCTCAATATGCGGTAGCAATTACCAGCGTTGATAGCAACCTTGATAACCTGGCCAAAGACGAAGGTTGGCTGGCCAGATTTCCCATGTATGACTGGGTAGGAGGACGCACCTCAGAAATGTCTGCTGTGGGGCTAGTACCAGCGGCATTACAGGGGATTGATGTTCGCGCCATGCTAGATGGCGCAAAAGAAATGGATGACGCTACCCGCGTCCCAGATGTGAAAAATAACCCAGCAGCCTTGCTTGCTTTGTCTTGGTACTTTGCGGGCAATGGAAAGGGCGAAAAAGATATGGTTGTTCTACCTTACAAGGACAGCTTATTTTTATTCAGTCGCTATTTGCAACAGCTGGTGATGGAATCCTTGGGCAAGGAAAAAGACTTAGATGGCAACGTTGTCCATCAAGGCATCGCCGTTTATGGCAACAAAGGCTCAACAGATCAACACGCTTATGTCCAGCAGTTACGTGAGGGTGTAGCGAATTTCTTTGCTACCTTCATCGAAGTGTTGGAAGATCGTCAAGGCCCATCCACTGAAATAGATCCCGGAGTTACAACAGGCGATTATCTTTCCGGTTTTCTCCAAGGAACCCGACAAGCGCTTTATGAAAATCACCGCGATTCGATTACAGTCACGATTCCCCAAGTTAACCCCCGAACTGTAGGGGCATTAATTGCTTTGTATGAACGTGCTGTTGGTTTATATGCTAATTTGGTCAACATCAACGCCTACCATCAACCAGGTGTAGAAGCTGGCAAAAAAGCTGCCGCCACCATTCTCGACTTGCAAACACGAGTCGTAGCAGTGCTACAAAAAGAAAAAACTCCCATTTCTCTTGACGAACTCGCCAACAAAGCAGGCGCATCAGATCAAGTTGAGGCAATTTACAAGATTTTGCGTCATATCTATGCCAATCAGCGAGGTGTGGTTTTGCAAGGTGATCTTCACAAACCCGACAGTTTGACCGTTTCTGCTAGCTGATAGCTCTAGTCTAAATATCACATTTTGTCCATAATTGTTGTATCAGCAACAATTTTTTATTGTGAAGCATCCTAGATAGAAGATATATCTTCCGTCTAGGATGCTTCACTGTATAATTCGTAATTCGTAATTAAGAAGACTTTTAAAACATCCTCTTAATTACGAATTCCTCGTTCCTATGCTCTGCATGAGAATGCTAGTGATTGGGGTGGGCTGCGCGATCGCTCGTTATTGCTTTCCATAAAATAAAGTTAAGGCAGCATCAATAAGTAGGATTAATGCTATGACTGAATCAACTGCAAAACAACCTGCGCGTCGAGGTAGAATTTTTCCAGAACGCACTTTACCACCAGAAGAACTTGCTAGACGCAAAGCTGAAGATGAAGTATTTTATCGGCGTTGTCGGGCAATTTTTGAGCGTGTGCGTCCCAATTTGATTAAGGAACACTATGGCTGGTATATTGCTGTGGAGCCAGATAGTGGTGATTACTTCATTGATGCAGATAAAGAAGTGGCAAGCCTAAAAGCTCGTCAAAAGTACCCAAATATCATCCACTTTATGTTTTGTCTAAATGAGACTGGAGCCACAGGCAGAATATGATTCAGGGTACGTTTGGTAATGAGGTGCAGCTATTTTTTGAAATTGAATTGATTACTGCTGATGGATTAAATCTGTCTGTGAATGCCATGTTAGATAATGGTTTTACAGGCTTTATGGCAATTAGTAAACAAGATTTAGACAGTCTTGATTGGTCTTTTATACGTCAGGAATAACTGCGAACTGCACAGGGAGAAGCAAGATTTTATATCTATTTGGGTAAGGTGCTGTTGGATGGACAGGAGTATGAAATTCCTGTTTATGCAGGGGATGAAATTACAGAAGTTTTGTTAGGTTCAGAGTGGCTAAAAATTCTACCATTGGTAGTTAATTACCTGGCTGGGATATTGAGTTTGGGCTAAGTACGTTCGCACTTCAGTTCTTTTGAAACGAACCGCTGAGGCGCAGAGAACGCAGAGGGAAGAAAAGAGATATATTATACTATCTTTAGTTAATGGGTAAATCACGGAGAAAGTAAAAGCGATCGCCTTTCCAATCACTACTTTTTATTCGTCCTAAATAGCCTGTTAAGGGTGAGGAAAGTTCTATCAATAAATCGTAAACTGCTTCATCATTTAGCTTGGGGTTATGAGTGGCATTGGCATTATAATGAACACGAGTTTCTGTAACTGTGAAGCTTTGATGTGTAGCTTTTGAACTTGGGTTATCTTGTTCAGAGAGTTCTTTGACTACTGTGATAATCTGCGATCGCAATTTAATCTCTCTTTCAGCTTTATCAATATATTCATCAATTCTATAGTCAATTTGCCCAGGTTGTAGATATTGCTGTAATTCAACTAAGTTAATAGTACCTGGATATTTTGCTTTGAATTCAACGAGTTTTTGTAAAGTCATAGCATTAATAATACTTACTTCCCATTCTTTACAGGCTTTTAATGTATCTGTAGATGGATTACCAGGGCCAATTACTAATTTAGCTGAAGTTAATAGTTGAGTTTTACCTAAGTGCATCCCACCAAGTTTGAGTAATTCTTCAACAGTACGACTCGGAATCAGCTTACCCGCCTTACACTCGCAAACAATAGGGTAAGGTTTTGAACAAAATAAATCTAAGCCTCCAGCGCCACCTTTGTAAGCATTTTCAACTTTGAAGCCTAAAAACTCTAGACTTTGACGTGCAATGTTTTCAAAATCTGTACCAGCTTGATAGTTGCTTTTGTTCTCATCTTGTTCGATGCTGCGATCGCCCAATTTTGCAATATCATTTATCCAAGCTAAATTTGGATCGGGTTGCTTAATTAGCTTGTCACTACTCCAACCCAGAAATATTTTGATATCGTCGTCTAATTGTTTCGCTGCTGGCTGGCTAATGGTTAAGGATGCGATCGCACTCTGTAATTCTTCTAGTTCAGGATGCAGGGGGGGTTCTAGTTTTTCTAATTGGTGCTTGCGTTGGGCGAAGGTGCGATCATTTAATACTGGGTTGTCTTCAGAAACCGTTAAGGAATTTGGCAAACTAACAAATTTTCCTAGCTTTTCCAGAATATTGGGATTTACTGGTATTTCTTGTAACTGAGATAACTGATAGACACGCAAGTAAGCCAAGAAAAGATACTGTTGTTGTCGTAGTATTTCCTTTAATACTTTTGGTGTCCATATTGTTAATTTAGACAAAATATCTAGTGGCTTAGTCTCGTCTAAAATTTGGCAAAGTTCACATTTAGCCCAAGCTTTAATTGAAGCTGAAGAATCAACAGGATAAAGTGTAAATCTCTGCCCAGGACGAATAAACATCCTGGGTAAAGCTGCAATTGTTCGCCCCTGTATTAAGGCTTCAATATCAAGGGCAGGTAGACACAGCGCTGTTGGAATTGAAAACTGCTGATTCATTTATAGTTAGCTATAGATTTAGAGCGATATTATCAGCATTAGGAATACTTTGAGGAATACTAATAGGTAATCCATCATCAGTTAAATTAGTAGGTTCTTGCCCAGAAGGATCACTGAGAATTTCTCGAATCAAAGGATTGTTGATTGCTAGTTGCTTCTGCTCAATAAAATCAGAAATTTGTTCTTTTGTCAGTTCATAACTTTGATGCTTATAGTAAACGAATAATATGGCCAACAGAGGTTTAATGTCTTGGCTTTGCAACCCTACCCATTCTCCACCCTTTTTTTGCAACAGTATTATCAAATGCTTTCTAGCTAATACTGCATTTGGACTAATTTTCTTTGAACGCACTAAGCAACCGCGAGTTAGATCAAATGTTTTGTAATCAATTAGTCGTCCCAAGGCAGCAGCTATAACCGTGCGGTCTTGCTGAACTACATCTACTCCAATCCTTACTTTTCTCTTATTGCCTATAATTTTAAAATCCATAAAGCCATTATTTGCTGCACTAGGCTCTACTTCTTCAATTGATTCGATTGTTACTCCCTCTACAGTTTCACCTATTAGACTATTGAAAGCAAGCAAAAGAGCATCAGTAATTGTTACTTCTTCTTCCATTAATGAATCAATAGAAGCCTCAACATTTGCGAATTCATTATCGAAGTATGCTTTAACTGGATGGATTGTTGTAGATGTCGATGCTGTTGTAGTATTTGTTGTTGAACTTTTAGAATCATCAATAATAGGCTCGTTAGGTATAAAATTCTCTGCACACCATTTCAAAACTGATCTAACTGTAGGTCTACTCTTACCAAGTTCTCTAAGTTTAGTTTCGTTAAATGGGTAGAGAGGATGAGGTGGTGTTTGTTGATGTTTCTCATAAAAATCTTGTAACCATTGACTAACTAAAGCAAGAATATCATCAGAATTTATAAAGCTTAATTTTATAGGCTGTCTGTCAGTTTGATCACTGACTAATCTATCTATAACTGCTTCAGCTTCTGGTAAAGCCTTGATTTGGTCTTCCCAGGTACGAGGATACATTGCTAATAGTAAAACACCTTGTTTGAGACTGTTATATAAATCCTTAACTAAGTTTGCAATAACTTGTGCTGCTAGAAATCCATTATCAGCAGCATCTGCAATATCTAATTCGTCAAAACAAATCACTGGAACTCTATAATAGCTAGTGATATCTAGAATTTGACGAACAGTGCTTAATGCTTCAGCTTCTCTATCCTCGCTTTTAGGATTTGGCAACCCCATCTCTTCAGCTTGTGATTGTGCTAATTCCAAACCAGATAACCAATAGCTTGCATAATTAATATGGTCTTGAGAAAGTGTCCACAAAATTGCTTTTACTATGTAAGGGTTGGTTATTTCAGGCTTGACTTTGAGAACACTTTCTGTCAAATGAACTATCGCCTTAGTTGAGTGTTGTCTCAACCAACCTGGATACATATTAGTATACTGTTGTGGCGTATATTTCCACTGTTTTGCTTCGTTAATTAAAGCTGCTGCAATTTACTGCCATTGCATTACTTTTTGACTACCAAAAGCTCTGAGACTAGAGGCGACACTTTGCAGAAATAGAGACTTAATTTGATTCAAGTTATCATACTTACTCATATAGATAAATAAGCTACCATCTTCTGTCTGTAATCGGTGGCGAATCCGACTAATAATATGGCTTTTACCTAACCCTTTCTCTGCTGTAATTGTGATACCTACGGTTTCACGTTTTCCTTTACGGACTTTATCAACAGCATCAAAAACTGCATTAGAAGCATGAGTATTAATTGAGGGAACATCAGGAAAACTTTTACCCCAGATTTGTTGCGGTCTGACGACAATATGGCCTGCAAATGGATTTTGATTTTTAATCAAATTATCAATGGTAGATGTGGTGAGAGTCATAGTGGTGTGAAGTTAATGTGTGAAGAGTCAAATAAGAGTTTAAGATTTCAGACGTGTGGCGTAGCAGCGTAATCCATCTAATTCTGTAGCTACCGAATCTTCAATTTTGTCGGGTGCGCTGTCTTCTACACTCCCCCCTTGCAATTGCAAAATATCGTCGGCTTGCGTTTCCAGCAGCCAATCATTAAACTCTGTACGACTAACCCGATCACCTATTGCTCTCCTGATGCGATAAATTGGCACTAGATTATTAAAGTTGTATTCATAGTTCAGCTTGTCGTAGACTTCCAACGCCACTGGCTTAAACTCGTCGTAAGATGCGATTCCTTCTCTTGGAGACGCTACGCGAAGGGAAAGCTCCGCTAACGCACTTTTCCCATTAACTGGTACATTTGCACTAGTTAGTGCAACATCTATCTGACTAATCCACTTCACTAGCGCATTTGCTAACCAATATCCGACATTGGTTTCAAATTTAAACTCGCCACTTCTCAAACCTTCACCCAATACCTCTAAACCCTTGCCAGATGTGAGAGAATATCCCTTTTTGGAAATTGCGATCGCACCCTGATTCTGTAATTCCTCGAATATGCCCTGATAATCTGCTACCTTCTTTGTTTTGGATACAATTCGGTCATGAAGTTGACGTTTGTTCACTTCCTGCTGCGTTCCTCCCAAATTCCACAAAGCCAAAAGGAGACGAGTTCTAATTTGGACTGTATTTTTTGATGTCATATTGAGTGTATTTTTTGACCATAATTATCGAAGTTGCTGTATCTTTTTAATTTATTTACCACCAAAAAATAACCGAGAAATTGCTGAATATTTCCGTGTTTGGGCTAAATTGAATAATAAAAAATCAACAAGATCAGGACTTACGCAGTGAAAATCTGAAACCTCGATTCCCTTTTAAAAAGGGGGGAACCAAAGACCCAATTTTTTAAGGGGGGATCTCTTCTGCGTAAGTCCTAAAAATATTTCCTTAGGATGAATGGAGTTTCTCTCAAAGGCAGGATGAAATACTTGAAAAGATCGATCATCATGACAGAGAAACGCTGTAGCTGTGCAGTTGTGCATTGAGTGGTATATGTTTTTTCGATTCCAGGGGAAATAACAGGAATTCCAACTTTGTTTTTGCAACAGCAAGGCTTTTAGCAAATACAGGTGATGACGAAATCCGATGAACACAATATATAAAGAACGTAAAGTAGTTTCGCGTCTATTTGCAGTGCTGCTTTCAGCATTGTTAACAGTACCCTTGCTGAGTAGCTGCGGAGGCGGTTCCCGAAATGCTTCTGTGCCACCACCTGTTGATGATAGTGTTGGTAGAACAGTGAGCGATCGCAACAATCGAAACCAACCTGAAGCTAAGAAGGGCTTCTCTACAGGGCAGAAAGTGGCGCTTTTGGCAGGAGCAGCAGGACTTTATTACCTCTACAACCAGCATAAGAATGCTTCACAAGAAGGAGCGCAAGGTAAGTACTATCTTTCCAAGAATGGGCGTGTATACTACCGCGATGCTGAACATCGCGCTCACTGGGTAACTGCACCAACAGAAGGAATTCGAGTACCGGAATCTGAGGCACAAAAGTATCGCCAATTCCAAGGCTATAACGGTAGTACTACTGGTCGCGATCTAAGTGGCATCACTTCATCGGCAGCTCCGGCTCTCTAGATAGCGAAGCGTGTGTAAATCATAAAGCGGGTTTCCCGGAGGATAACGCCGATCGCGCACGTCGGAAACAAGAACTAAAATCAGGAGACAGATTATGGTAGATGACTTTTTGCGAAAGGCGAAAGATTTCCTTTTGGGATCGAACGGCGATCAAGTTGACCAAGATGCCGAATTCCGCGATCGCAATGTACGTCCAGCCAGCGAAGACCCCTACGGCGACCCCGCAGATGCGGCATCTTACGGCAACGTTATTCCAGCCAGTCAAGACCCTTATGGCGACCCCGCAGATATCTCGTCTTACGGCAACGTTCGCCCAGCTAGTGAAGACCCTTATGGCGACCCCGCAGACCAAGGCGAGTTTGGTGACGTCCGTCCAGCCAGCGAAGACCCCTATGGCGACCCCGCAGATCAGGATTACCGCCGTTAACGCCAAACCTAACCCCCCAGCCCCAACCCTTGTAGTAAATGGGGAGAATTCAAAGCCTTTCCCCTAAAAGGGGAGAGGAATAGAAGTATGGAAGTGAGGTTTTTCACATTCGGTGAAAAGTGATAAATTTTGGAATAGTTAACAAATAAGGCAGCGGGATTTGAACCTACTGCCTTTTGTTTTTGCTGTGATTTTGAGGTTGCGAAAAAGTCAAACAATCTCACATTTAAAACATTATTGAATAACCTGAGCCGCCGTACTTCAGTACAGGGCAAGATATGGCTAACTGTAAAGATTTCAGTCTCAAGGCGTTTAATTATTTAAACTCTTCGAGTTGATCCACACGTAACCAAATATTAGGTGTTGGCACTTTCCCAAACTTAATCAGGGCGTAATCACCCTTGATATCTACAATTTCACCCTTGGTTTCAAACAAATAAGAAGGAAACCGAGTATCACTGGCTTTTGCTTCCAGACTGTTTTCCAGTTTCTCGCGGATAGCGCGAACCATATCTCCTTTTTTAATTGCCATGAATTCCCCTCTCAAATTTGTAACTTGTTTCATCTGCATTTTAAGAGAGTTAGGAGTTAGAAGTAAAAACTCCTAACTCCTAATTCTTAACTTCTAACTCCCCGTAGTGTTTGACACTGTAGGCAAAAATGACTAGAACGCCCAGCTAGCCTAATCCGTTGAATTGGTGTGCCACAAACTCGACAGGGTTCTCCAGCGCGGTTATAAACCCAGGCAACACCACCATAGTTACCGTTGACACCCTTAACACTTAAGAAATTACTAAAAGTCGTACCACCAGCTTCAATACTGGTTTCTAAAACTTGAATTATGGCTGTTCGTAAACGCTCAATTTGCTTTAGCTGCAAATCTATAGACAAGGTTTCAGGTAAAATTCCACTCTTAAACAATGCTTCATCGGCATAAATGTTACCTAATCCCGCCACCACCGATTGATCCAGTAGCACAGTTTTAATCGGACGGCGGCGGTTTTTAAGTTTGAGAGCTAGATATTCGACAGTAAATTCGGGCGAAAACGGGTCTGCTGCCAGTTTTGCTAAACCAGTCATAATACTTTCTACAGCAACACTAGGCGGAACCCACCAAATTTTACCGAAGGTACGCTGATCAACAAAACGCAATTCCTGCTGCTCCCCAAAGAATAATCTCACCCGCGTGTGCTTATGTAATGGTTCATCTCGATGCAGCCATAGTAGTTGACCAGTCATTCGCAGATGAACCCCTAGCCAACTGCTTGAGGAAGGGGAAGAGGAGGATGAGGGAGCGAGTTCGGCGAGGAGATATTTACCACGACGATGCCAAGTAGTGATGGCATTCTTTTTAATTCCATCAACAAACTCACCAATAGAAAACGGGTAGGCGATGGTGCGATCGAGCAATACATCTCCCCCCGTGATTTCTTGGTTGAGGGTCAATTGATTTAGACCCCTTCGGACTGTTTCAACTTCAGGCAGTTCAGGCATTCAAACTGATTAAGCAAGCAATTTTGATGTACTTGGGGGGGTCAATAAGTAAGATATCAGGTAGTATTTTAGACACTTGAAAGTGACTTGCCGTACTACCAAATAGAAACCGTAAATATCCGCAGGGCGGCTTCTCGTAGATTAGGGTAGGCTAGGATCAAGGATGAATGAACTGAAAGTTTCAGACTTCATACTTCAGACTTCCCTTCATCATCGCATCAAACAACCCCCTTGTAGCTTTGCTGCTTATTTTTTCGCCGGTTTAGCCTTTGGTGCTTCAACCTCCACTAATTCATCTTGGGCAAAATTGTTGGTATTGATACCAGAGTAATTTACCTTGTCAAAGCGGACAATTACAGGGTATTTGATGCCGCTTTGATCTATGGAAGCCACAATTCCTAGATCCTGAAACCAGTAGGATTCAGGGCGGAGAATACGTACTTTAGAACCACGTTGAACCATGATTATTTTCCCTTTTAGTTATCAATACGCCAATCTAGAGGGCTAATTGATTTCACTCTACAACCTGAAGGTCGCAGCAAGAGTCTTTGTTAAGTTATTTGTCTGAATTGGGCATTGGGCATGGGGGACAAGAGGCAGAAGGGCAGGGGGTATGCAAGGTGAGAATTAAAATTACCTCTTTCCTCTCTGCTCCCAGCAAGAACTGCTTCCCCGCTTTCACTCCCCTGGCACATCCCAAATTTGAAATGGTATTATATCCTACTTGACAAGGTACACATTATAGCGTACCTTCGTTCGCAACAGGATCTTTGCACAAACTTATGTTTTACTCAATACGAACACGCTGCCCTCGTTACCTCTGCCGATCCGCAGATCGTTATCTATATAAGTGATATCTAACCAGCCTTGCTGTTGATCACTTTTTATTGCAACATCAATCGCCGGAAATTTTCTACCTGCTTCAATTTGTTGGATAAAAGTTACCGGAGAATTGTATTCTATTAAACGTTGTAAGCCGATAATAGACCGCTCAAATTTCACTTGGACACGCCGCTCTGAAACTGGCTCAAATTTAGCAGCTACGCTGACTAATCCTGACAAATAAGGTAAGCCAGAAATCTCAGCTATGTTGTAAACGCTGGCAGTATCTACCCGGATACACTGATAGATTTGACCCAGTTTGCAAAAAGGAAAACGATCTAAGTTTAAAAGAGCCTTGCTAGTGGTGTATAGTAATCGCCAATTGCCATCTAGCAAATTACTAGCTTCCACCGGACGGGGTGTAGGATTAAAGTCTTCTAAATTGGCGATCGCAGCTAGGATAGTCTGTTTCTGTGCTTGGGTCGCCAATAAACCGCGATCAGTAAGTGCGATCGCATCTATAAGAGCCGCTTTTGCCATCATCGCCTGTCACCTCTAAAATCACTCAGTTTCCATCAGCATAAACAAGATATTCATGACCTATGTGTAGAGCCATAAAAGTTACTAATAATCGCTTGACCTAAGCCATATGCCTATTAAATAAAAAATTTCTATCGGAATGCGGATTTCTCAACTAAAGGGTTGAAAAGATAACTAAATTAATCCGTGTCAAGTGATAGACTCTAAATGTCAACTTACGTATACCTTTTCTTGTCCTCCTCGATATGTTGAACTCTCCATTACGTGAAGACCCCCGTAACCAACGAGCCGATGTCATCCCCTTAAAGCAAGAGTCCTCTTTGTTGGACTGGTTGCAAACCAATGGTCGGATCATAACGCGTGACGTTCACGAACCGGATTTTCAAGATGACGAAGAAGAAATAGACTCCCTAATGGGTGTAGAAGATGGAATTGGCTACGACCTTGATGATGATGACAATATAGGAATCGCCGAGGATTAGCCTTTTCAGGCTAGGGACTTGGTAGTATCCCTAGTTCCTGATATTTAGCTTTATTAAGTGTGGAGTGAAGGGAAACTTCTGTGGACGCTAAATTATCTCCTGAGCAAGGATTAAATATTTCTGGAATCGCTTTAGCCTCTTTATTAGCCATAGGGCTAGGTACAACAGCATTTTGCTTGGATTCAATGGCCAATCGGCTACCCTGGCAAAGTATGTCGTTGACCTTGCCACTACTATTGTGTGCGCTGGGTTCAGGTGCCGTGGGCTATTGGGTAATACCCCTGCTTCAAGCCCTCAAAACTGGACAAATAATTCGCGAAGATGGGCCCCAAGCCCATCTAAAAAAGGCAGGCACCCCAACAATGGGCGGTATATTTTTTATACCTGTAGGTGTGATAATTGCTTGCATATTGTCTAACTTTGCTAAAGACGTGCTTGCAGTTTCGGCATTGACAGTTAGCTATGGATTGATTGGCTGGCTTGATGACTGGCAAATTCTGCGCCGGAAGTCAAATAAAGGTATATCTCCCCAATTTAAACTGGCTTTGCAGGTGAGTTTTGCCGCAGTGTTTTGTCTATGGCTGATGTTTAATCAACCTTCTAATATTACAAATATTGCTTTGCCTTGGGTGAGCTTCACACTACCCTTAGGATTCCTATTTTGGCCTTTAGCAGGTTTTGTGTTAGTTGCAGAAAGTAATGCGACTAATTTAACAGATGGTATTGATGGCTTGGCGGCAGGAACAGTAGCGATCGCACTTTTGGCATTAGGTGCCCTGATTGCACCTACAGCACCTGGGTTGATGGTTTTCTGTGCTGCTTTAAGTGGTGGGTGTTTAGGTTTCTTAGCCCATAATCGTAACCCAGCCCGCGTTTTCATGGGAGATACTGGTTCTTTAGCACTGGGAGGAGCTTTAGCTGCTGTAGGGCTATTGACAAACACCTTAGTAGCTCTGTTCATTCTCAGTGGTATCTTCTTCGTAGAAACTCTTTCTGTGATGGCACAGGTAAGTTATTACAAAGCCACTAAGGGCCCTGATGGCAAAGGCAAGCGCCTTTTCAAAATGGCACCCCTACACCATCATTTAGAACTGACTGGCTGGTCAGAATTGCAAGTGGTTGGAGTATTTTATGTCATCGCTGCTATATTGGCTGCTATCTGCTTGGCGATCGCTCCATTCTGAATCGTTTGAAAAACTGCTCGAATACAAAATGACAACTCCCACATCTTCAGGGAGTTGTTTTTTTATACGGGAAATTTATGAGTTTCTGATTTCTATGCTGGAAAGTCTGACAGTTGATGCCAACTGAAGGGCTACCTATTTCACTGTTTATGGTGTTATGAATTATTAATTACAGGTATTTACATACTCCATAACCCGATTCTTTCCAGTTCGCTTTGCCTCAAGCATCGCTTGATTTGCCCGATTTAGAAAATCCTTAACCGTAATCCCTGGTTCTGATACAGCTATTCCAAAAGAAGCGGTGATGCTTTCGAGGATCTGATTGCCGTCCTTCAATTGCATTTGTTCAATATCTACCCTTAGTTGTTCTACTCGCATCCTGAGCGTTTCCAGCGTCATATTAGGCATCACAATCACAAATTCTTCACCACCCCATCTGCAAGCAATGTCAAAGGAGCGAATAGATTTTAACAGCAGCTTTGCTAATTCCTGGAGAACAATGTTGGCAGTCACATGTCCATAGCGCGAGTTGTAAGATTTGAAGTTATCGATATCAAGGAAAATAACACTAAGAGGTTGTCCTGATCGATCAGCTTCCGCTAGCCTCTGTTCCGTTATGGTTTGCATATAGCTTTGCTTGAATAGTTGGGTCATCCCATCCCGCAAGTTATCATAGGTTAGACGTTGTTTTATCAATAGATTACTCAGTGCAAAGCCTAAAATTCTAGCAATAATCTCAGCAAGTTGCTGAGATTCTGGGCTGATTTCTTCAAGGGCATGGACGTGTAAAATGCCAATTACTTCGCTTTGTCCATATAATGGAACACATAAATGTGCGCCGCTAACAGGCGATATTAAGTGGTTACATATCAGTCTTCCATTACCAAGTGAAGGTGATAAAAGGTTTAATTTTCCTCTCCGCAATGCCCAACAATCTGATAGTGAAAATACTTCTTTACTGCTTATTTTGCCTCCCCAAGTACTATTCATCTGAACATAATTTTTGGAATCAGCAATTATATTGATACAACCACTCATATTAGGAAACAGCCTCTCACAGGCTAAAGCGACCACTTGATAGACTTCATTTTCAGACTCGCAGGAATAAAGGATATCCGCCATATCTAAAAGATATATAAGTTCCCGTTTTTTTACCTCTAATTTCAGTGTTTTCTTTTCCAGCAGCTGATTTAGGTCAGTGAGCAATTGCTGTGATTTTATAGATTCTGTAATATCGATACTGATCCCACCGATGCGCCAAGCGCCCGTTGCATAATCGCTAAATGGAAACTTAAACGATAGCCAGTAGCACGGCTGATCATTACCAGCCATCTTTACCTCTTCAATCAGCTTCAAGGGGCGTAGAGTTTTTAAAACGATTTGATCGTTTTCCATTATCTCCCGCCCCTCTTCTGGATCTGGGAAGAATTCACTATTTCTTTTCCCCATCCATTCTTGTGGATCTAGCGAAAATCTAGACTGTAGCTCCTGGTTGTAGTAAAGAACTCTAGATTGCTCATCTTTGATATAGGCTCCAAACGGGCCCTGATCTAGAAATAGCTGTTGTATCTGCTGCCTGCATTGAAGTTCGCGGGTATCTTCTTGATATCTGGCGATCGCCTCTACAATTTGATAAGCGGTTGGCATCAGGTAAAGTAAGGCAAACAAGGAAATAAACGCCATTAGATCAAGTACACCTAAGTGCAGTAAAGACACTGCTTGATGTGGCTCAAAGACCGCCAAAAGGTGATGAAATCCGCAAAATAGTACGAATCCACCTGATAATAAAAAGGCTAACCAAAATTTAGATGGGATAGTTGCCTTAGTTTTGGCAAAGAAAAACCCTATTACTGTAGGGATACCAAAGTATGAAAATGCAGTGATGCCATGAGCAATTACGCAATTCCAGTAAAAAGGCTGCATTATTAACCTGATATGAAGCTGTCATTCCTTTTAGTGTAATTCTGGTTGGCTCCATATGTAAGAACAAAAGGAATAAGTAAGGGGTTGATGTATTTGTTTTACAAAAAGAGTTATCATAGGTAACTTTCTGAAAGCCTGCTCATTTCACCCCCTTACAAACCTGATTTACCAAGTGAGTGAGTTCGGGCACAATCAGTTTTTCCATTGCCAGGCGTACAGCATTACTAGAACCAGGAAGCGAGAAGATTAATTTATCTTGAAAAACACCAGCAACAGCGCGAGAAGCGATCGCCCGCGAACCAATTTCTTGATAACTTAAAAAACGAAATAACTCACCAAATCCTGGTAAGGTTTTCTCTAGTAATTTCTCAATGGCATCGTAGGTGGTATCTCTTGGTGCAATACCTGTACCACCATTGAAAATTACAGCATCCAAATTTGAGCTTTTAGCCAGACTTTCTATCTGCCCTTGAATTTGTGTTGGTTCATCTTTGATAATTGTGTAGGCTCCTACAGCATGGTTAGCATCAAGGAGTAACTGCTGAATTAGCTGGCCACTTTTGTCTGTTTCTAAAGTGCGTGTATCGCTGACAGTAACCACAGCACAAGTTACCATAATTCCAAGCAAATCTGGATGGGGTTGTTGTGTCATAGGTTAAACTTTTAACTTTTGATAATGGGCAATTGGGCACAGAAAATGGCGCATTGGACATGAAAAAATTACCTATGCCCAATGCCCAATGCCCTATGCCCTATGTCTTATTTTTCAGCTTTGCTAAGTCCGAGATCGTTTTCTTCAGCATACCGTTCCATGAAGCGCATAAAGCGATCCCATTCTTGGGCAGATTTCATCACGTAAACTGCTTCTAATGCTTCCGGTTTTCCGTTGACAAACTTACCCTTAACTTCACGGGTAATTATCTCCCCTTCTTCGTCAATCAAGTACATTCCGGTAATGTCTTCGGTGCTATTTTGATCTAAAATCTTCGGATTGGTAAAAATAAACGTCGCTGTACCACTTTCGCCACTGCGCGATCGCGTCAGGCGCACCTCTGGAGTTACTTCTTCGTCAAGACCTTTAGAAAACTGGATTTTCGCCATGATGAGTGAATTTAAACTTTTGTGATGGTTAATTTAATATTCTCTCATCAATTAGAACACGACAGTCTAGAGGCTACTGTTATTCCTCTTTTTGGTGTATATACTTAAACCGCTGATTTTTCAAGTAACAAAGTTACGGGGCCATCGTTTTCAATTGTAACTTGCATCATTGCACCAAATTGACCTGTTTCCACCTGCAAACCGCTAGCTCTTAACTTGGTAACAAAACGATTATACAAATCTTCTGCTGGTTGGGGAGCGGCTGAACGGTCAAAAGAAGGACGGCGGCCTTTGCGACAGTCCCCGTAAAGGGTAAACTGACTGACTACTAATAAATCGCCGTTAATTTCTTGTACAGATTTTTGCCAATGGTCGTCTCCTTCCTGGTCAGGAAACAGCCGCAATTCCAAGCACTTACGCACCATCCAGTCGATTTCAGCATCAGTATCGGTATTGGATATACCTACGAGTAAATTTAGCCCCCGCTCAATTTTGCCGACAATTTCACCGTTAACTGTAACTTGAGATGATTTAACTCGCTGGATAACAACGCGCATTTTAATCTAGACGTTGATCAACGTTTCAATTTTAGAGCAATGTCTACGACGGGCTACGCCTACGCTATTCTCTCATTTTCATTGCTCAAAATCGATGGCGGAGCCATTAAAAATGCATTCCCAGGTTCCACCTGGGAACGAGTACGAGGATTAAACTCTTAACTCCTCACTCCTAACTTTTATTTTCCAAAGCCTTTACCGCGAGAGGTTGAAGGTAGACAAATACAGTTTTCGAGTTGAGTAATTAAAGCCTCACGATCCAAATTTTGACCAATCAGCACTAGCTGGTTTTTCAATTTACCTTGCCATTCATCATCATCTAAGGTAAAGCGTTTACCACAAAGGTGGAAAATATGACGCTTCGGACTTTCATCAAACCACATAATCCCCTTTGCTCGGAAGATATTTGAGGGTAGCTGGTTATCTAAGAAATACTGAAACTTCCTAATAGAAAAAGGCTTGTCACTTTGGAAAGATATGGAAGTAAAACCATCATTTTCTAAATGGTCAGAATGATGGTGATGCTCGTGATGGTCATGGTGATGATCGTGATGGTCATGACCGCATGTTGAGTGGTCATGATCATCATGAGCGTGATGATCATGGTCGTGATGGTCGTGATCATCCACCACTGTGTCAAAATATTTATCAGACTCAAATAGACCAACACTCAGAATTAGAGGAAGTGGCACTTGCGATCGCGTGGAGCGGATAATTCTCGCTCCTTCCTTAACTTCGTTAATTTTTCTTTCTAACTCATTCAAAGTGGCTTCATCAACCAAATCAGTCTTGTTCAGCACAATTACATCGCCATAGGCAATCTGGCTGTATGCCGCCTCAGAGTTAAATAAATCTAGGCTGTAATTCGCCGCGTCTACTACGGTAATAATCGAATCCAAGCGGGTTAAATCCCGCAATTCTGTACCAAGAAATGTTAAAGCTACTGGTAGCGGATCTGCCAATCCAGTTGTTTCCACTACTAGATAATCTAGATTTTCTTGGCGTTCTAAAACTTTGTAAACTGCATCTACCAAATCATTATTAATAGTGCAGCAGATACAACCATTATTTAGCTCCACCATGTTCTCACCAGTGGAAACAATTAGCTCGTTGTCGATGCCAATTTCGCCAAATTCATTCACTAAAACAGCGGTTTTCAAACCCTGTTGGTTGTTGAGGATATGATTAAGTAAAGTCGTCTTGCCACTACCGAGAAACCCCGTAATAATTGTTACTGGCATTCCTTGTTTGGGCGTATCCATTGCGGAAGAATCGGGTGTAACTGCTGATTGCATAGCGCTGTTATCAAATAGTCAAAAGTAGTAATGTAGCGCAGATAGTCCAGAAAACACTAACATAGGGATGCTGGACTGTCATCCCAGCTGCCTTACCCTATTATTACGTATCTTCTTATTTCAGCATTACTCTGTTATGACCCTAACCCTTTACAATACTCTCACCCGTCGTCAAGAACCGTTTGAAACAGTCGAATCAGGCAAGGTTAAGATGTATTACTGCGGCGTGACGGTGTACGACTACTGCCATTTGGGTCATGCGAGAGCTTGCATTGTTTGGGATGTAATCCGCCGATACCTCCAGTTTATCGGCTATGAAGTCCGATATATCCAAAATTTTACTGATATTGATGACAAGATTCTGAATCGAGCCTGTGTTGAACATTCATCAATGGAAGCTGTAGCCGATCGCTTTATCAAAGCATATTTTGAGGATATGGCGCGGTTAGGGATTAAAGAAGCTGATGAGTATCCCCGTGCTACCCACACAATCAATGGCATTTTGCGGTTAATTCATGAGTTGGAAAATAAGGGTTTTGCTTACCCTGCTGACGGTGATGTGTATTATCCAGTACGAGAGTTTGCTGAGTATGGCAAGCTTTCTGGACGCAAGTTAGAAGATATGCAAGCCGGGAAAAGCGATCGCGTCAACGTCGATGATCCAGAATACCAGAAAAAGAAAGACCCCTTTGATTTTGTTTTATGGAAAGCAGCAAAACCGGGAGAACCTGCTTGGGAATCACCTTGGGGCGCAGGTCGTCCCGGGTGGCATATAGAATGCTCGGCAATGGTGCGCGATCGCTTGGGTGATACGATAGATATTCATGCTGGTGGTACTGACTTAATTTTTCCCCACCACGAAAATGAAATTGCCCAATCTGAGGTTGTGACAGGAAAACCCCTAACACGTTACTGGTTGCATAACGGCATGGTGACAGTAGATGGTGAAAAAATGTCTAAATCTTTGGGCAACTTTATCACTATTCGAGAATTGCTGGATCGAGGAGTTGATCCGATGGCAGTGCGGTTGTTTGTACTGACTGCTCAATATCGTACACCAATTGATTTTAGCGATGAAGCGATCACCGCAGCAACCAACGGTTGGCACACCCTTAAAGAAGGATTATTGTTTGGCTATAAATATGGTAAAGAACTGGGTTGGCCATTGGATACAGTAAATAATCCCATTCTCCATCCCAACAGTGAACTCTTTGAGGGACACGCTGAACAAGTTGGTTGGCCATCGGATACGAAAATGACTTCCAATCTCCACCCCAGCGCTGAAGGTTTTTGCGAAGCTCTCAACAAAGACTTTAATTTCCCTGGTGGATTAGCATGGCTATTTTTCGTGGCTAAGGATCTAATTGGTCAAGGAAATATCCTGATACATGAAGGGAAAACAAACCAACCAGCAGATGAATTACTTCAGGAATGGCAAACACTTGTGACATTGGCTGGAGTGTTGGGTTTAGAAGCTAACCCAGAAGTTGAAACGCCTGTGAATGATGGTTTAAGCGATGCGGAAATAGAAGCGCGAATTCAGCAAAGGCAACAAGCACGTCAAGCCAAGAATTTTGCCGAAAGCGATCGCATTCGTGACCAACTCCAAGCAGAAGGTATTACGCTAATTGATAGCCGTGATGGCACGCGCTGGCACCGGAATTAAAGGGTACTGGGAACTGGGGACTAGGAATTGAATTCTTCCCAATGCCCAATTCCCAATGCCCAATTTCCAATTTCCAATTCCCAATTCCTTAAATTATGTGGTCTGAACTTAAAAAAGCGATCGCTAGTTTCGACATTCCCGCTGATTGGATCGGTATTAGAGCCGTAAAGGAGACTTCTACTACCCGTTTAGTCCGTGACGCCTTACCCCAGATAAACGGCAAATCCTTCACTGTAGGAGCTATGCTGGAAGTTTTAGTTAATGGCTGTCTGGGTTATGCAGCTACTAACTCTCTGGAACTATCTTCCCTACAAGCCGCTGCTCAAACAGCCTATAAACAGGCACTAGCAGCCAGTGAATGGTGGATACATCCCTTCCGTGAAAGTGAGCGCCCTAAAGTCGTTGGTGAATATAAATCTCCATTTCTTGAGCCATTGGATGCTCTGAGTCCGGGAGAAATCAACGATTTACTGGTTCGCATTTGCCAAACGCTGAAAGTTGACGACAAAATTGTACAAACCATAGCCAGTGCCAGCACCACTGAGAGAGAATCTTGGTTTATTAGCAGCAACGGCTCAGAAGTCTATCAAAAAATACTATCTATAGGCACTAATTACGGAGCCACCGCCCAAGATGGAGCGGTTGTACAGCAGCGCAGCAACAACGGCTCACAATCAAACTGTTACCAAGGTGGACTAGAGCTTTTAAAACAAGAAGACTTATGGCATCGGGTGCGGCAAATTGGCGAACAAGCAGTAGAACTCTTGACAGCAGAAGAATGCCCAACCACCCGTACCAATTTAGTTTTAGCCCCAGACCAAATGATGCTGCAAATCCATGAAAGTGTCGGGCATCC
Organism: Nostoc sp.; assembly: GCF_036917195.1. GTDB lineage: Bacteria > Cyanobacteriota > Cyanobacteriia > Cyanobacteriales > Nostocaceae > Nostoc. The sequence continues at coordinate 75,277 of NZ_JBALDG010000080.1, read as the reverse complement.
CCTAGAAATTGACCGAATTTTGGGAGATGAGCGTAACTATGCTGGAGGCAGCTTCGTTAATAAAAGTGATTTTGGCAACCTAGTATATGGTTCGCCACTGATGAATATTACCTTTGATCCTACCGTGGCTGGTGAATTTGCTAGCTATGGCTTTGATGATACGGGTGCTGTAGCAACGCGGGAGTATTTGGTAAAAGAAGGTGTACTCCAACGGGGTTTAGGCAGTCTGGAGAGTCAAGCAAGAACAGGTGTACCAGGAGTTGCCTGTGCCCGTGCTTCCTCATGGAATCGACCAGCGATCGATCGCATGGCAAACTTGAATTTAGAGCCTTTAAACACTAGCTTTGAAGACATTATTGCTGAGATAGAACATGGCGTTTACATGGAATCTAACCGCTCTTGGTCAATTGATGATCGCCGCTACAAATTTCAATTTGGTTGCGAGTACGCTAAATTAATTGAAAACGGTAAACTCACCAAAACCCTCCGCAATCCTAACTATCGCGCCACAACACCAGAGTTTTGGCACAGCTTAATCCAAGTAGGAAATGCTGACAACTGGCAAATGTATGGTACTCCTTATTGTGGTAAAGGAGAACCAAATCAGGCCATTTGGGTAGGACACGGTTCACCTGTTTGTGTATTTGCTAATGTCGAAGTTTTTGGTGGAGGAAGTTAAAAGAGTGCAAAATTAGGAGTTAGGAGTAGAGACGCGATTAATCGTGTCTGTACAGGAGTTAGGAGTTAAAAGTTAAAAGTTTTGAATTAAAAAATTCTTCAATTTTTAATTTATAATTCATAACTCATCACTCCTAACTTTCTCTCTCTCACTATTACCTATTAATATTTAATATCTATGAAAATTGAGGAATTATCTGCGTTAGAAGTTAGCTTTAATCAACTGATTGGAAATCTCTTGAACAAAAAAGCAGAAAATGAACAATTCACTGTGAGACTAAGCAGTGAAAGAAGTCAATTTACTCGTTTCAATCATGCGAAAGTACGACAAACTGGTTGTGTTGCTGATGGTTGGATCGAACTAACTTTGATGGCAGACCAGCGCAGCAGTGTTCGACAGTTTCCCTTTACTGGAAATTGGGATGTAGATTGGCAGTTAGCATATACTGCTTTGCAAGAACTACGTGACGAACTTATTCTATTACCTATCGATCCATATCTAGTTTTACCATCAGGAACTAATACTAGCCGAGAAATACATTCTGGTAATTTATTGGTAGCAGAAGCAGTAGTACCAACTGTGCTAGAACTAGTTACAGAATTGGATTTTACTGGAATGTATGCAGGGGGAATAGTAATTAAAGCTTATGGTGATTCCAGTGGTCAGAAACACTGGTTTGCTACTGATTCTTTTACCTTAGATTATTCTCTGTTCTCTACATCTGGACAAGCAGTTAAGGGGACATTTGCAGGGAGTAATTGGGATGCATCTGCTTATATAGCCAAAATCAGCGAAGCCAAAAAGCAACTAGAATTGCTTTCTCGCCCAGCTAAAGAATTACCACCGGGACAGTACAAAACTTATTTTGCACCTGCTGCTGTTGGAGATTTATTAATGATGCTTTCTTGGGGGTCTGTGAGTGAAGCTGATATTCAGCAAGGAAACAGTGCTTTAGCTGCTCTATGGCGTCAAGAAAAACAACTTTCGACTGCATTTAGTTTGAAAGAAAACTTTCAGCGAGGATTAGTACCACGATTTAATGAATTAGGAGAAGTTGCAGCACCGGAGTTACCTGTAATAGAAAAAGGATATTTAGTAAATACTCTAGTGAATTCTCGAACGGCTAAGGAATATCAAAAAATTGCCAACGGTGCTAATGTTTCAGAGACTTTACGAGCACCAGAAGTGAGTCCGGGAAATTTGGTATTTGAGCAGATTTTTCCTAGTTTAAATACAGGATTATATGTATCTAATTTGCATTACTTGAATTGGAGCGATCGCCAAACTGGTAGAATTACAGGTATGACCCGTTATGCTTGTTTTTGGGTAGAAAACGGAGAAATTATTGCCCCCATTGAAAACTTACGTTTTGATGAAAGTCTCTATCGCTTTTGGGGAAAAAACCTCATAGATTTGACCAATTTTCAGGAGTTTATTCCCGAAGTAGGAACTTATGAAAGTCGTCAACTTGGAGGTAGTTTAGTTCCCGGTATGCTGGTGGAAGATTTTACATATACCTTGTAATTATGCGTTGACAAGCAATCAAAAGCCAACAGATAGAAATAGGCTCTATCGCTCCCTTTATAGTTCCTAATATTAAATCCATCATCTCAGTATTCTGTCTTAGGTTCAGGAACTACGCAAATCATTTACAAATTTTTACACGGTAACATTTCCATGACAGATTCTAACTACTAAGCGATGCAAAAGCTAATTAACCAATAGCGATCGCAGTGAAGCATATTGAGGATTAGAATTAGGTAGTTTTCTCATTAATCAGTACCTAATATTCTCCTCTTTCAATACAAATATTATTAAACCGCGTCTACCTTGAAAACCATAGTTTGTTGGAATTAGGGTAAAGCTCAGAACTCAAGCCACGACCAAATAATATACTCTGCTTAAAAACTCCAGGTTTCAAAATGGACGAGGTTTAATTAAATTTTCTTAAAGTTCTTCCTTCATAAAAATTGTTGGGTTTCGCTATTGCTTAACCCAATCGATAATTTTTTCTCATCTCTAGTTATAACCTCTATTTTTTCTTGCCAGGAGGTGAATTACGCTGGGTGAGGTTATCAATTTGCAATTGTTGCCGTCCGTTGGTGACAATTCGCAACATATCTTTGAGATCCTGCTCGATATTGCCTAAAATGCCATCGGCATATGCATCAGCACCATCTTCAATTTCTTGAGCCTGAGCGATCGCAGTTTGTCGCATTTGCTCTAACTCTTGCTGACAAGCATATCGCTTGCGGTCAATTTCGGCGAGAGTTTCTTGCATTATTGCTTCACACTCTTGTTGCACTTGTCGCCGCAGTTGTTCAGCTTCTTGTTCTGCCTGTTGAATAATATCGCTTTCAGCTAAAATTTGCGCTCTTTTTGCTTGCGCGGACTCAACTACCTGCTGTCCATACTCTTCCGCTTCTAGCAGAATTTCATCCTTTTGGTCGAGGATGGCTGCTGCTTTTTGAAAAAGTGATGGTAAAGCAAGCCGGATGTAATCAAGCTGATCCAGCAGCTTTTCTTCATCTATGAGAGTGCGTCCCGTCAGCGGAATCCTGAGACTAGAGAGAACCATTTCCTCTAGGCGGTTGAGTTCCTGCTGAATATCTATGCTTCCCTCTCCACTGAGATACTCTTCAGGGGGGGGATTGCTTCCGTTGAGATTGGGTTCAACATTGGAGAGTTGTGATTGTAGCATTGGTATATATCTAGGGCAATGTGTGGGGGAACGAGATGATCGATAGAGCCACCAAACCTTGCAATCTCTTTTACCACACTACTACTTAAAAAACTATACTCATTTGAGGTTGCGAGAAAAACTGTTTCTATTTGGGTAGAAAGAGTTTTATTCGTGTGAGCCATTTGTAGTTCCACTTCAAAATCAGACACAGCCCGTAAACCTCGGAGTAAAACTTGTGCTTGTCGCATTTGAGCATAGTTGACGGTAAGACCGTCGAAGCTGTCTACTTCTACATTAGGTAGATGTTGTGTAGAAAGACTGATCTGATCTAGCCTTTGCTGCACGCTAAAAAGTGGCATTTTGTTGGGGTTCCGTAGTACAGCGACAATCACGCGCTCAAACAGCCGACTACCGCGCTGGATGAGGTCAAGGTGTCCCAAGGTGATGGGGTCGAAGCTACCAGGATAAATAGCAATCACAATTTTAGATATATCAAAGTTGTTTAGGTGATTATATCGAAACTCTTTTGTGTAACTTACTCAAATTTACCATCTTGCGCTCTGAGTAAGAATGCTAAACTCAATTGTTTTAGTGGCACAAGTTATGCTCAACTAGGCGTTAGGAACTATAGCGGTTCTCACTTCGGTGCAATATAGTCGCAACCTCACCCCTGGAGTTTGCTAAGGAGAGGGGTTGGGGGTGAGGTTGAACAACGTATTTCATGCAAACGAAAACCGCTATAAACTCCTAAATATGGATGCTGGATTTTTACCTACGTCCCCATAATGTTGTGGAGGATTTAAGTGTAGTTCCAGTATTCGAGACGTAAGAAACTCCGTACTTAGCAAAGTGCGCGGGTAGTTAACGAACTTTTCTAGGTAATTTTTCATGGCACTGGATTTTTCCATCTTGCCCTTGGCGTTTCAATTTACTTCTCCAGGACCGATTCTGGTGAAAATAGGGCCATTAGCTATCCGGTGGTATGGCTTATTGATTGCCACAGCAGTGTTAATTGGCGTCATCCTTTCCCAGGATTTGGCAAAGCGCCGTAATGTTAATCCGGAGTTGCTAGGCGATTTGTTTTTTTGGTTGTTGATTGGGGCAATTCCTGGCGCACGGCTATATTACGTTTTCTTTGAGTGGTCAAAATATGCCCCGACTCCAGGAAAAATCTTTGCGATCTGGGAAGGAGGTATTGCCATTCATGGAGCAATTCTTGGTGGCGTTTTGGCTGCGTTAATCTTTGCCAAAATTAAGCAGGTTTCTTTTTGGCAACTAGCAGATTTAGTAGCGCCTTCGCTGATTTTAGGGCAGGCGATCGGACGTTGGGGCAATTTCTTTAATTCTGAGGCTTTTGGCGATCCTACTGATTTACCTTGGAAGCTGTATATTCCACCAGACCATCGTCCTCTAGAGTATGCTAGTTTCGATTACTTTCATCCCACCTTCCTGTACGAATCTCTGTGGGATTTAATGGTGTTTACGCTATTAATAACCTTGTTTTTCCGGTCTTTATCCGGTAAGCCACGCCTGAAAGTAGGCACGCTGTTTCTAGTTTACTGGCCAGCCTATAGCTTAGGACGCTTGTGGATCGAAGGTTTTCGCACTGATAGCTTAATGCTGGGGCCGTTAAAAATGGCACAAGTCGTCAGTAGTCTAGGAATTTTATTGGGATTAGTTGGATTAGCTTGGCTTTACTTACTCAAACGCCCTTTACCCGATGTAGTTCCTACTCCTAAGGGAAATGGCGAGAGTGGAAGATGAGGAAGCAGGGGAGAAAGAATAACTAATGCCCAATACAACTCTTGGAAAGGCTGCGCCCTAAGCGTAGCTATGCCGCAGGCTTTACGGCAACTCTTAGAGACGCACTCGCGTTCGCTCAGTACAAGTACTCAATGCCCAAAAAATAAAAAATGCCCCAGAGTATTCTCTAGGGCTTAACCAGGGTGCATCTACCATTACTCTCTACTAGGCAAAGAGGGTGAATCCGGAAAGATACTGAGAAAATACCAAAAAAGTTTTTTGAGGGATTGCCGTGTGTTCTTCTAAAAGTGAATATACAGAAAACCTAAGCTATAAAAAAACACTATATGCCATAGAACCATCTGTGTACATTGTCGGAGCAGGCCCTGGAGATCCGGATTTATTAACGGTGAAGGCGCAAAGACTATTAGCTGTTGCTGATGTGATTTTATTTGCTGATTCTTTAGTACCCGAAGAGATTTTAGAACTTTGCCGAAAAGATGCGGAGATAATTAGGACTGCAAATCAAACTTTAGAAGAGATTTTGCCGATTATGATTGATCGGGTGCGATCGCAGCACAAATCTGTAGTCCGTCTTCATTCTGGCGATCCTAGTCTTTACAGCGCCATCCACGAGCAAATGCACCTCCTAGCAGAGGCAAATATTCCTTTTGAAGTCATCCCAGGTATCAGCGCCTTTCAAGCCGCTGCTGCCAAACTTAAAGTAGAGTTGACTGTCCCTGGTTTAGTCCAAACCATCATTTTGACACGCATTAGCGGACGTACAGAAGTCCCCGTCGCTGAAGAATTAGCCACTCTTGCAGCACATCAGGCTAGCCTCTGCTTATATCTCAGTGCGCGTCACGTCGAAAATGCTCAAGCTAAACTACTCGAACATTACCCAGCCGAAACCCCGATTGCAATTTGCTTTCGCATTGGATGGCCCGATGAAAAAATCAGGGTTGTCCCCCTTAATCAAATGGCAGACTGCACTCATAAAGAAAAACTAATTCGCACTACACTTTATATCATCAGTCCAGCACTCTCGACAGCAACAGGGCGATCGCGTTTATATCATCCCGAACATAGTCATCTATTTCGCTCATCTCATCACTAAATGCTAGGGCATTGGGCATGGGGCATTGGGTATGGGGAAGGAGTCTTTGAGGTGGATGAACGAGTCTTTGAGGTGGATGAATGAGTCTTTGAACCAATGCTTTAGCGCTCTTCCATCACTCTGGTCAAAGAAAAATTTTAGCCAACTTTCAAACAAAAGACAGGAACTGGGTTTGGAGCTTTATTTTCTAACATTATAGCTAAAATCATCTATTTTGGCTGAAAGTCTTGTCCAGCAAGGATTATTGTTTTATGCTCTGGTGAGAGTGATGGAAGAGGGTTAGGGATTTGCAAGAAATAAATTATCCAAATAAACGAACCACAGAGACGCAGAGAACACAGAGAGGAGAAATAAAGAGGATTTTTGCGTCAGTTTTGGAATATTTTTTTATTTGGAAGTCCCTCAACTTTTAACTCTCCCTCATCCCCCTGCTTTCCCACTCCCCATCTCCCTAATCTTTATACTCTGTACTTCTGCGTTTCGATAAACTTAACAATGTGAATAAAATCAAAATTTCCAATTCGGTACTATGCCATTAATTAAAGTGCAAACTTCTGCATCTGCTCCTCAAAAAGCTGAAATTGAGTCAATGCTTTTAAACCTATCAGCCAAGTTAGCGAAACATTTGGGAAAACCAGAATCCTATGTAATGACTGCTTTTGAACCGGGAATCCCCATGACCTTTGCAGGGAATACAGACCCGGTTTGTTACATTGAAATTAAGAGTGTTGGCACGATGAAGCCAGACCAAACCGCAGCAATGAGTCAGGACTTTTGCCAGCAGATTAACCAAACTCTAAATGTGCCTAAAAATCGCATTTACATCGAGTTTGCAGACGCCAAGGGGGCAATGTGGGGCTGGAATGGCACAACCTTTGGTTAATTCCCCGTCTTTTTTGGTCAAGATTAACTTGAACTGGCAGGTGTAGGATAGAGATCCTACATCAATTCGTGATTTTTTTATGTCTGCTACGCCTCTTGTATCTCAGGTTGACTTACACAACCCAGAAAAATCAGAATTAATCCCTCCCCTTCTAGGTGCTTCTCTTGCAGAGTTAAGCACTTGGGTGCAGCAGCAGGGACAACCTGCTTACAGAGGAAAGCAACTGCATGAATGGATCTATGACAAGGGGGCGCGATCGCTAGCTGATATTTCTGTCTTTCCCAAGCAATGGCGCAAAGAAGTAGCAGAAATCCCAATTGGGCGCTCAATTTTACATTACCGCTCTGTGGCACCCGATGGCACAGTCAAATATCTTTTACGATTAACAGACGGTCAAATTATTGAAACTGTTGGCATCCCTACCTTGGGAGAAAGGGGAGAAGGCCCAAAATCTCGGCTGACAGTTTGTGTTTCTACTCAGGTGGGTTGCCCAATGGCGTGTGATTTTTGCGCTACTGGTAAGGGAGGCTACAAACGCAACCTAACACGCCACGAAATTGTCGATCAGGTGTTGACTGTGCAAGAAGATTTTCAGCAACACGGCAGTGGCTACAACGGGGGGAACCCCCGCAACGCGCTGCCTCGGGTTAGCAATGTGGTGTTTATGGGATTAGGTGAACCGTTGTTGAATACTGAGAATGTCCTAGCAGCGCTGAAATGCCTGAATCAAGATGTTGGTATTGGGCAGCGATCACTTACAGTTTCAACTGTTGGTATTCGCGATCGCATCCGTCAGTTCGCGCAAAACAATTTGCAAATTACTCTGGCTGTGAGTCTCCACGCACCTAACCAAGCACTGCGGGAAAAACTCATCCCCAGCGCCCGCGCCTATCCTCTAGAAGATTTGCTAGCTGAATGTCGAGAATATGTAGAAATCACTGGACGCCGCGTTACCTTTGAATATGTTCTCCTTTCTGGTGTCAACGATTTACCAGAACATGCATTAGAACTGGCGAAACGCCTGCGAGGATTCCAAAGTCATGTAAATTTGATTCCTTATAACCCTATTCAAGAAGTAGACTATAAACGCCCCAACCGCGATCGCATTCAAGCATTTGTCAACGTCCTTAAGCAGCAAAATATTGCCGTTACCGTCCGTTATTCCCGTGGTTTAGAAGCCGATGCTGCTTGTGGACAACTCAGAGCAAGTAAAAATTAAACCTCTTGCAGTCAATTTTATGAATAAATTAGGATTAGCCCTTTTAAGGTAAGTCATAAAATCTTAATTCTGGCGATAAAATCTCTACTTTACTCTCTGTGTTCTCTGTGCCTCTGTGGTTAAAAAGTAATTTATGGAACTACTCCAGACGCAGAGAACACAGAGATCAGAAAAATTCTTATCCAAAAATTTTACTCACCTTGAAAGGGAGCATCCCAAATGTGCAAAAACCTTGATAGCCCTCATCCCCTAACCCCGAATCCCAAGCTTGGGAGAAGAGGAATTTCTCCCCTCTCCCAAACGTGAGAGAGGGGCTGGGGGTGAGGGAAGAGAGTTAAAGTAGCCTTCATTGGAATGCTCCCCTTGAAAGGGCTAGTCCTGAACCTGAGAAATTATCTCTATTTATCTATAGTGTAAAACCGCCTGAAATCCTTTTTTTTAGTTACCTGCCGCAGCTAGGTGGATTACGGAAATCCGGCAAACCATGTAAAAAATTTAAATGTATAATTTAATTAAGATGAATATCTAAAAAAGGATATTTTTATGCAAAACCAAGATAATGCACTGGATATAACCTTGATTTAGGAAGCTATTCTCAATGCACTGATATTTAAAGAATGTTATGGACTGGAGATGCCGAAGGAATCGCGCAAGCCCATAACGGTGAATAAAGCATTAGCTTTAGTTAGCTATTTCAAGCCCCTGCATTTATGTATAGGGTAATTGTGAATTATGTTGACATTTTAAGGGTTTAGTGATCGCTCAACCCAACCTATAACAATTGAGGAAATAATTGTATGTTGAATCGCTTATTAATGGTTAAAGCATGGCTACTATTGATTGTGCTTGCAAAAGCTTTATCGATGAATTCTGCTGCATCTGCACAAGTAATTCAGACGAATCCTCAACAAACCGAGTCTTTTCAAGAAAGAATGAGACAACAACAAGAGGAGCGAAATCAGCAAACACAACAGCAGTTTAAGGAAACATGGCTACGGCAAAACCTTCAAGATCCACGACTACAACAACAACAACAGATAATACAACAGCAAGAATTTACACGACAACAGCAAGAATTGATACGCCAGCAACAACTGAGACTACAACAGGAAGAAACAAGACTACAACAGCAAGATTTTACACAACAGCAACAACTGAGAATACAACAGCAACAACTTAGACAAGATCAACAAATTAGACAACAGCAAGAATTTAGATTACAAGAACAGAGACTACAGCAACAATTCAGACAACAGAAGAATAAGCTGTGAAGTGTTCAAAATTTCTGATCAGTAATTTTATTGTTAAAAATTAGAGAAAACATTCTCCAATTTTTAATTTTTATTATCTAGCGATGTGCATAAATTCCTGGCGCATAAGCTTCAATGACTTTGCCAGTGCGAGTGCAAGTAATCATTAAGTAGTCACAACTAGGGCATTGTGTGCGAGTTAATTGACTATCAAAAATATAATAACGTTCTGCTTGTTGGCAGCCACAATTTGGGCAGTAAATCTTTTGTACTGTCTGCATTTTAAAACCCCTGGTTGTAATTATTTTTTATTTGAGAAAACTGCCAGTTAAAGTAGCAAAAATTTTGGTTTGACCCAACTTAACAAACGACCTTAATATTGGCTGATTATTTGAAACAAAATTTAAAGTTTGAAAAATTTTAGATATCTCTGTATATTATCCTAGAATTTAAGTGATATTACCCTCCTACTTTAGATACATAATTTGTTTTTTAATTAAATACTGCTTAGTGATTTACTGATCCCTATGACGAATCCCTTGAGAAAGCCTTCTTTATAGTCATTTCAGACGAATACAAAAAAAGCCGTTCTTGTATTCAAAAATTAAAGCCAAGAAAATACTGTATACTTAGTAACAAAATTTTCATCTTAAGATTTAGTTAATATTTGCTGCCAAGATTTATGAGATTAAGTTTTGGTGAGATAATTTCATCAAAACTGTCTCACTTATGAGAGACCGTAAATTTACGGTTTCTACACAGTTTAAATTCTCCCAGACAACTTTAACTGAATCATCTGTGAGAGTGGAACTACTATACTGTGGCGTCAGTTTACCTACCTTTAACAAGGGGATTTTGCCGCTTATCTTAAACTCTTATTGTTACCCACATCCGACGATAAGGGCTTCATTGCAATATTAGCCTTGAAATTCTATTCCAAGGCTAATATTGCATTGAGTGGACTTCGGCTATCAGCCGGCGGGATGTCGAGTGATATGAACACCATACTTTGACTGTTACAAAAATATGGTAATCACAAGGGGATTTTGCCCCAAGTTTTGTTAATTGAGATGGTAGCTAGATTTACGCGCCCGCTGTACTACTCTCCTCAAGTGGGATGAAAATAATCGTAAATTTCTTGAGCCAAACGCGGCCCAATTCCAGGAACCTCAGCGAGTTGTGGGGTTGTTGCTTGCCGAATATAATCAACTGAGCGAAAATGCCCTAGTAGCTGCTTTTGTCGATGATGTCCTAAGCCAGGAATTTCATCTAAACGCGATCGCTTCAATTTATCACTGCGCTGCTGACGATGGAAACTGACTGCAAACCGATGCGCTTCATCTCGCAACCGCCGCAACAACTGCACCCCTGGTTGTTCTGCATCAGTTGTTAAAGGTTTAGATTCTCCTGGTAAAAAAATCTCTTCTCGCTGCTTTGCTAAACTCACAACTCGTAAGTCTTCTAATAAATTCATCTCTTGCAAAATAGCAACAACTGATGATAACTGACCTTTACCACCATCGATCATGATTAAATCAGGCCAATCTGGATTACCCAAACGTGACAACTGTGGATCGTCGCCATACTTGCGAAACCGCCGTTGAATAACTTCAGCAAGACTAGCGAAATCATCTGAATGTCCCGCCGTCACCGTGGGATTTTTAATTTTGTAGTGGCGATAATGCTGTTTAGCGGGTAATCCGTCGATAAACACGACTTGCGAAGCTACAGCATTTGACCCTTGAATGTGAGAAATGTCATAACCCTCGATGCGGTGGGGTACATCTGGTAAATCAAGAATGGCGGCTAAATCTTGCATTGCTTGGTGATTGCGATCGCCAAATTTCTGCATTCTTTGCAATTCATACTGGGCATTTCGCTCTACCATTTCAATTAATTCTGCCTTAGTTTGCCGCAAAGGAGTCAAGATTGTGACTTTTTTCCCCTTGCGTTGAGTTAAGACATCCGCCAATATCTCGCTATCTGGTAACTCATGCTGCACCAAAATCTCTATGGGTATTTCCACTGAGTCAGCAGTTTGGTAATGTTCCTCTAAAGCTCGTTGTAAGATAGCTCCTGGTTCTGCGTGAGCATCCGCCACAAAGGCTAAACGTCCTACTAATTGCCCAGCGCGAATCTGGAATAGTTGAATGCAGGCGTATTCTTCGTTGGCTGCCAGTGCGATCGCATCCCGTGAAACTGTATCATCTGGTAAGGAAACTTTTTGATTGGCTGTCAGCGACTTTAACCCAGAAATTTGGTCACGAATCCGTGCTGCTGACTCAAAATTCAAGTTTTCCGATGCTGCGTTCATCTGTTGAGTCAAAATATCAATTAGTTCCTGAGTTCGCCCTTGGAAGACCATCGCTATTTTTTGCACAATTTTGCGATATTCTTCTGGTGGCATCATCTGTTGACACACACCAGGACAACGTCCTAAATCATAATTCAAGCAAGGACGATCTTTGAAAAGTGGTTGAGGTCGTTGTCGCTGTGGGAAGATGCGCTTGCATAGGCGGAGAATTTCTCGCAATAAACCAGCGTCAGTATAAGGACCGTAAAATTTATCCTTTTCTTTGCCGAATTGGCGTTTACGGGTAATAAAAATTCGCGGATAATCTTCTGACCAAGTGATGCAGAGATAGGGATATTTTTTATCATCTTTGAGCAGCACATTAAAGTATGGCTGGTGCTGCTTGATCAAGTTGGCTTCTAGCGCTAGCGCTTCGGCTTCAGTATCAGTGACGATGAATTCAATTTCTGTCACCAACTTGACCATCGTGGCGATGCGTTCACTTTTGTTGTAGCCATCCCGGAAATAGGAACGGACACGCGATCGCAACTTACGCGATTTACCTATATATATAATGCGATCGCTTTTGTCCCGCATGAAATAAACCCCCGGTTCCGGTGGAATTTCGGCTAGACGGTTTTCCAATCTTTCTGGCTCTTTAACCAGTGCTAGTATTTGAGTAGATATTGCCACAACCAAAATTAGGTAATCTTTCTCTATTTTAAGAAAAATTATTTTTTCGTGCCGATTTAACAGAGTAATTATCAAGTAAATATAAACTAGGTAGGCTTTTAGGCGGCACATAGAGAAGTCTGAGACTCGGTTTCTAACCTATAGCAATCCTAAATGAGTCGTGAAAATTTCCGATTCGTCTCTCTGCGCTACGGGCAGTTTGCTCAAGTCGGGAAACCCGCCCATGCAACTGCCCTCCTCTGTGCCTCTGCGGTTAATTTATTTTTACAAATGATTTAGGACTGCTATAGTACAGCATGGTCTCTACCATCTCAATTAACAAAAATTGGGGCTTACATCTATTTTCAGGTAAATAGACCACGCGGTAGGGGCGCAAGGCCTTACGCCCCTACGACAGATGTGGTTCAAATACTTGAATTCTGCTGTAACAAGGGATTTTGCTCCTTATTAAACTTTGGACACAGTGTACTAGACGCCCTGCTGCAAGCATCAGAACTTTGCAGCAGATGAGAGTTTGTTTAGTTGTCGGCTACTACTGTCACAATAAAAACTTGGCTTTTTGAATCTATAATTAACATTTTAAAATCGACAATGATTTCTTATTTAAATATTCATTTGTTTAAAAAAATTATTTTGTTATCTTAATTTTAGCTAAATTTATATTTGTATTATTAAATATAATTAAATTTTTCAATGTCACTTCGATAAAATTTAGATAATAAATTATTATAAAACAATAGTTTTGGGGTTGATTTTAACTTATAATATTAAGCGATTTAACGGATTTAGGAAGTTAAATTTACGAATATCATTAGGAATATAGCTATTACAAGAATTTCAGGCACGAGTTGAACTATGAATCTGCAAGACTTTGAAGCCCAATACCGGGAAGCTATGGCTGAAACCCTCAATGATCTGCAAACAGCAGTTTTGTTGTTAGCGCAAGTACAACATAAAATTTCAAAAATTGGCAGTTCTGTACAACATATTAGTGAGCGAGTTGAAGAGTTCATTGCAGACCAAAAAGCGGAATAAATGCACATCCAGTAAAAAAGTTTATCTGTGGCGACAAGTCAACTCTTCTTCAATTGTAAGTATAAGCTCCTTGAGTTTTAAAGGTTTAACAAAATAGCGACGTGCGCCCAAACTCAGAGCTAGTTCTTGATCTGCTTTAAAAGCAAAGGCTGAAACCACAATGATCGGTATTTTTGACAAATCAGGTTTTCGCTGGACTTGTTTTAAGAGCGAATAACCATCAATATCTGGCAATTTCAAGTCTAATAACATTAAATCTGGCTCAAACTTCTCTATAGTTGAGAAAAAAGTAGAGCCTTCTGATAAGCTTTGGACATCGTACCCAGAATAACTTAGATAGTCACTCAATAACATCCTATTGAGATCATGGTCTTCAACTAGCAAAATTCGTCTAACTGTGTGTGACCGTAATGGCTGATCTATATTGAATAATTGTACTGTCATTGCTACCTATTATCTTAAGTAAAAGCCAACAATTATGACCATAAACTAGAACGGGGGTGTATTTAAACTGTAAAACCTATAAAAACTTGACTTCTGTAATCTAGTCAAAGATATTAATAAATTAGATTTAGCTGCACTCAAATACTTAATAATAGTATGCTTGAATATAATCCTAATCAGATATTAAGTTTTTTTTAGCAATTTTGGGAAAATTTACAGTATTAAATAAACGACTAATTTAAAAAATCGAACTTGCCAAGTTGTATTAGTAAAACTACTTAAGTAATACTGGAACTAACGTAGACTAATTGCCCTTGCTAGAAAAAGTTTCATTTGGATGTTAGGTTAAGCAATACTATTTTCAGAAATTGCTGTTACAAATATATTGGTAGGGGCGTAGATATGTAGACCCTTCCAAACGATTCATTTGTTGCAAATATTTTTATAAATAGTATAACCTAGAAGATTAAATCATCTTATAGCTGGAAAGAAGTATTCATAAAAAAAGGGAGCTATTAGCTCCCTTACTTATTTGTAGTTTTGAACCTGCAATCTTAAATGGATGCTTTTTTAAATTTGCGTTGCGTCACAAAGACGCCAGCAACACCTAAAAGACCAATTATTATTGATGGTTCTGGCACTCTCTTTGGAGGAGCCGTGTATCCAGGTGTGTGCCAAGTGTAATACTGGGTGTTAGATATGCCGTCATCAGAGGCTGTAATTTCAGATGCAGTGGGGTTAAAGCTGTAGGCGTAGTAAGTATTATTGCCATTAACTACCTTGGCAATTTCACTAGCTCCGATTCCGCCTTGGTAGGCGTTTAATGCAGCTTGCACGCCAAGGAGGTCTTTGAATGATGTCAGTTGATCTATTTGAGCTTGTAGCGTTAGCTTTGTAGGAAGAGAGGTTAGAGGCGAGTTCAGCGTTAGTTGAAGTAATGAAATCTGAGTTTGAACTTCTGAAGCGCTTGGTAGAATTGTTTTTCCTGGAAATAGTGATGTCAATGTTTGGGTAAGTTTAGTAGAAACTGTATCTAAGAGTTTGGTTTTTACATCCACTTGACCAACCAATTTCAGTTCCACACCCCCATTTTCTCCGAATTGGAAGCTGCCAATGTTAGGGTCTCCTATTCCCAATAAAGGGAAAAAACTCGTTACTAATGATTGGGTACTCGGTGAAAACCCATTCCACACTGACTTAAATGGAGTATAAGTACCCAACAGATCACTCAGCCATTGCGAACCAAAAGTATTCCAGTCACTAGCAGTGACACTGGTAACGGTGGCACTGTAGTTTCCTTGTGTGGCGGTGAAACCAACGTTAGAAGTTGGGTTTTCAGTACTATACCAAAGCTCCACGTTAGAGGAGACATTATCATCACTCAAGGCTTTAGAGGCAGCTATAGTATCATTTGCAATAAACTTGCCATTTAACCCACCAGTATAAGTTTTAATTTCATTTGGGTTATTGAAACTAAAAGATGTAGCGTGTGCTGGAGCAGTGGCAAGAGCGCTTATACCAATAGCCATTGAGACAGCAATTACAAGTTTCTGAAAAGTCATCTTCATTGTTTTCAAGTCTCTGTTAGTTTGGAAGTTAAGTTTTAAACTACTGCTGTTTTTAGGCTTGGGCTGTATTGAATACAGGCTTTTTGGCAATACGGCTGCTCAAAAATCATCCCCGTATTTATTGAATCTTTAGTATCTTAAATGACACTAATAAGCTTAATAAACCCGGAGACTTGATTGGGTAAAGTTCCTGTTAATTATGAATAAAAAAATGAAGAATATTTTGAGACTTATATACGTCTAATTACTTATTTATTTAAAAAATTATAGTTATAAAAAATACTTAGGATAGATTTTGATTTGAGTATAATATAGTCATTCACAGGGGCGGATATCTGTATAGGTGTCAACTTAAGCCTTGGTGAATGGAATTCGCACGCCAGTTGCTCATAGGGAAAACCCCCAGACGCTCTCTATGAGACTAGAGGCAAAAGCAGACTCGTTGGCGCAGCCTCTGGTAAAGTTTTTTAACCAGCGCAGGCGGGTAAAGCCCAATACGCTTGGGTTAAGGACAGGACTTACACAAAATTAAGAAAGAACGAACCACAAAGGGCGCATAGACACGTTCGCAGAGCGTCTCGTAAAGCCTGCGGCATAGCCTCGCTTAGGGCGCAGCCTCTCTAAGGTTGAGAAGTGGCTGACCGCAGGGTAGGACACGTTCGCGCAGCGTCTCGCAGAGAAGAAATAAGAGTTCCAGAGAGTTTTTGCGTAAGTCCTTAAAGGTTTTTGGCGCTAACTGAACTGTATTAGGGTAAAGCCTCGTGTAGACGAGCCAGTGCGTTGGGCGGGCAATGCCCGACTTGTACCTCTATGGGAATCTTGCTAGCAAGAGCGTCTCTCAATGTAAGAAGCAACTGGCGTGCGGTTTCTAACCACCCTTTTCGCATTAAATTGACACCAATGCACAGCTGTGCGCCCCTACTGCGTGTTCCATTTGTAGACTTTGCAGCCAAAAATCCTTGGCGTTCAGCTTGAAAATAAATTTAATCAAGGAACTCAGCCATTCTTTCCACAGCAGTTTCTAACAAAACTGGCTCATGCACCAAAGCAAAGCGGACATACCCTTCCCCGGATTTGCCAAAACCAGCACCTGGGGAAGCGGCTACACCAGTTTGTTTGACTAGCTGGGTACAAAATTCTATAGAGTTTTGACTCCAAGGTGAGGGCAATTTTGCCCAGATATACATTGTGGCTTTGGGAGTAGGAACATTCCAGCCAATGCGGTGTAAAGCAGTAATGAAAGCATCACGGCGCTGCTGAAAAGTAGCAATCGCAGATTTTACCCCAATTTGAGGGCCAGTTAGGGCAGCGATCGCACCATTCAAAATCCCCCGATACTGATTAAAATCAACAGCGGCTTTTACTTGGCGTAAAGCGTTAATTAACTGGGCATTACCGATGGCGTAGCCAATGCGGAAGCCGCCCATATTGTAGGACTTGGAAAGGGTGAAAAATTCAATCGAGACGCTTTTCTCTGGATCAGCTTGCAGAATCGAGGGAACGAGGGATTTTGGATTGGGAAGATTTTTCTCCCAGTGCCCATTCGCCTCAAATACCAAATCTACGTAGGGGAAATCGTGAACCAAGGCAAGATTGTGTTGTTGACAAAAAGCGACAGCTTCTTGGAAGAATGATATTGGAGCGATCGCAGCGGTGGGATTGTGAGGATAACTTAATACCATCATCCGCGACTGAGCCAACACTGGGGCAGGAATATCAGCAAATACTGGTAAAAAAGCGTTTTCTTCCCGTAGTGGCATCGGGTAGATTTGACCACTGGCTAGGTAGACTCCCCCGGCATGAGAGGGGTAACCTGGATCGAGCAACAGGGCAAAATCTCCTGGATTGAGTAAAGCTAGGGGTAAATGGGCTGTGCCTTCTTGAGAACCAATCAGAGGTAGTACCTCAGTTTGGGGATCGACTTTGACGCCAAATTTTTGTTCGTACCAGTTGGCTGCGGCTTGGCGAAACCCAAAAGTCCCGTTAAACAACAGATAGCCGTGGGTACTGCGATCGTGGAGAGATTGGGCGATCGCCTCGATGACGTGTGCCTCGGCGGGTAAATCAGAAGACCCCAACGACAAATCAATTACTTGTTGTCCAGCTACCAAAGCGACTGCCTTGGCTCTGTCCATATCAGCAAATACATTAGATTGCAGGGGTTGTAAACGCTTTGCAAATTGCATATTAGTCAAGAGTCAAGAGTCAACAAGAGGACTCTTGGGACAAAAGGATAGGGGGACTTTGGGGTTACCCCATAGATAAAATCTAGTTGCTCTGAACAAGGATCGGAGGCGGAGCGGCTTCGGCTTTGCGCCTTATACCTCGTTGCAAGCAATCTTGGGAAAAATTTTTCTTTTTCTGCATAAATGAATTCAGTCTTCTTGAAAAGAAAGTAGACAAGGGGTTTTTTCTTTTTTCCCCAAGTCCCCAAATCTGCCCTTTCAAGAGTCTTATAAAGGTCAAGAGTCAAAAGTCAAGGGTGAAAAACTCTCGGTATTTTGACTGTAGACTTTAATATTCATTAATGACTAATTACTATTTAAGTGCGTATCTAGGAGGCTAAGTAATTTTTCTTTGCTGATGACTCCCTCAGTAGATTCTAATAGTTTGTCTCCTTGAAATAGTCTCAGGGCTGGCACGCCTTCCACTTGGTACTGCTTAACAGTGAGTGGATTGGGGTCAATTTCCATTTTAACGATTTTGAGGCGATCGCTATATTTGGTAGCAGCTGAGTTAATCACAGGCGGCATCAATTGACAAGGCCCACACCAGGAAGCCCAAAAGTAAACTAATACAGGCTGTTCAGCTTTTAACACTTCTGTTTCAAACTCAGCATCAGTTATGGTGGTGATTACAGCCTTACTCATTGCAGTCTCCATCAGGTGGCGATCAAAGTTGACACACACAATACTTTATCCCAAAGTAGTCAATAGTTATTAGGACTGTTAACTATTGACTACGAATTTTATATTTTAGATTTTTTGGTTCATACCCTGCCCCAAACAACTCTTGGAGACGCTAACGCGTAGCAAGATCCCCGTAGGGGTACGTTCCACAAAGCTTTTGTGGGTGAAACAAATCCAAAATCCGAAATCGTTCGACTGAGCGACTTGTACCGAGGTAAGTCGAGGTAAGTCGAAGTAAGCCGTTCGCGTAGCGTTCCGCAGGAAAGTCCAAAATCCAAAATTGGTTGACTAATGACGTAAAATCCCACAACCAACAGGTGTGGGACTGGCTCAAAATTTGTTTTCTGCCAATTTTACAGCTGATCCAATTGCTTGCGTAGGGAATCCAACTCGGCATCAACTACCTCATTAGACTTAGCAGCAGTGGTTTGTTGTTGCGGTGGCAGTTGGGGTTGACTTACTGGAGTAGCGGGTGGTAACATTTGCGCTTTCAAAGCTGCCAACTCATCATCAACATCGCTACTACCTTCCAACTGGGCAAATTGGGTTTCTAAATCTGCACCTGCTAACTCTCCTTGTGCCTGGGCCCGGGCTTCTTGCATCAAGACTTTTTCTTCCATCCGCTCGAAGGCAGACATTGCACTGCTAGTATTCATCCCACGCACCATGCCTTGGAGTTGCTCTTGGGCTTTGGCAGTAGTGATTCTGGCTCTGAGCATTTCTTTCTTGGTCTTAGCCTCAGAAATTTTGCTTTCCAGCTGGATTAAATTGCGCTTGAGGGTTTCAACTTGAGTGCTTTGGGTATCCAAACTAGCTTTGAGGGCGGCGCTGGTGTCAGTATAAGTCTTCTTGCGCTCTAGAGCTTGTCGGGCTAAATTTTCATCACCTTTTTGTACCGCCAGTTGGGCATTGCGTTGCCACTTATTGATTTCATTTTGGGCATCATTGTACTGTTTTTCGCTGCGTTTTTGGGCGGCGATCGTCTGGGCTACTCCCTGACGCAGCTGAACCAAGTCTTCCTGCATTTCCAGGATGGCTTGTTCTAGCATTTTTTCAGGGTCTTCGGCTTTGTTAACCAGGTCGTTGAGGTTAGAACTAACTACTCGCTTAATCCGATCGAATAATCCCATAACTTTGTTTTTCCTTGTGTGGTTTACGCTTTTAGTTGGACAGTTAGCTTTTTTACTTTTTAATAGCCACCTATTTCAATGTAATCTTTCCAGTTTGGATCGGTACCTCCCAACAACTCTTAATTGTTAATTTAGAACTTGCACCAGTCTCCACAACAGTCTCGGAATGAATTCTAAGGTTATAGCTAAACTCTTCTAAAGAAGACTGAATGAGGGTTGTAGTCCAGCAAGCGTAGACTTGCACTATTAGCTAGAGATTATTTATTCTCTGGCGGGATATGGGGCAAGCGCAAGATATAAGTTAAGATATTTCCTGCGGCAACTACCCAAACTTCAAGAGTCCTGAGTTTTGGGTAACTCCTGTTTAGGAGGCTGCCCTATCTTCTGGTTCTCATGGGTAAGGAGACTGTTGTGCTGTGTGTTTTCTGCCTGGTTTAAAACCTGTACCTTCATCGCTGCCAATTCGGCATCCACATTATTAGTAGATTCCAAGGAAGTAAACTGTGTTTCCAAGTCGTCGCTACCGAGTTGAGCTATTGCTTCTGATTTAGCTTCTATCTGCAAAACTTTTTCTTCCATGCGCTCAAAGGCATTCAGACTGCTGGTGGCAGAAACTGTGCCAAGCATTTCCTGGAGCCGATAAGACGCTTCAGCAGAACGGGCGCGAGCAATATACATATCTTTTTTAGTTTTCGCCTCGGCAATTTTTAACTCTAGCGATCGCATATCCTTTTTTAGCCTAGCTACTATATCGTTTTGCTGCTCTATCTGGGAAAAGAGGGCTGTAGTGGTTTCTTTATAAGCTTGGCGCTTAGTCAAAGCTTCGCGTGCTAGAGGTTCGTTGCCTTGTTGCAGGGCCAATTGGGCGCGGCGATACCATTCTTCTGTTTGAGAGTTGGCAGCGGCTGCCTGTCGTTCGGTGCGTTTCTGGGTTGCGATCGCTTGTGCTACACCCTGCCGCAACCGCACCAGATTTTCCTGCATCTCTAGGACAGTTTGCTCCAGAATCTTTTCTGGATCTTCTGCACTGCCGATCAAACTATTGAGATTAGCGCGAATCACCCGCAGGATACGCTTGATTAATTCCATGTCGGCTCTCCATTCACGAAATTCAGTGCTGAGTAATGAGCTTTGATAATTACTGATCACCGCATATGTGGATGCCACATCCCAACTAACTTTGTGCTGAGTATTAAGACTCCTGACTTAACCAAGAGGATGCCAAAAGTGGTAGATACGGCAACACAGATAATTAAAATGTCCTCGTGTCCCCGTATCCTGTTTACGCAAGACTCAGCACTTATGACTCAGGACTGTTATCTCATGGTATCGTAGATTTTTGCAACTCATGGCTGCTGAACCCGTGGCTTAATTCCCTTTGCCTCTAACAATTGCATCTGTTTTTGTACTTGCTCTTTAGTCTTAAAAGCACCGAGATAAATCAATTCTTTGTTGGCTGATAAATAAGCATCGGGAACTACTTGCCGGGCTGAGGTAAAAGCCGCGCCTTTATTATCTATCACTACATGATAGAACCCATCTGTTCCTGGTTTGATTTCTGCATTCGGCTTTAGTGAGGTTGCGATTGGCTTGGGCGAGGTTTTTGTCGGTGAAGTGGGAGGCAAATTCCGGGGGGGCAAGGGCTGTAGCGTCGGTACTGGTGCTAAGGCGATTGGATTTGTCGCTTTTAGGGCTGTGTTGGGGTTAGGCAATACTGCTTGAGGATTTGCGGGGTTTTGGGGAACGACTGGATTAGGCACTACAGCGAGGGTTGGTTGGACTTTGGGTTTTAAGCCAACTACATCATTGGGGTCTTTCACCTCAGGAAATTCTTGGGCAGCTAGATTGGGATACTTGGGTATAGATGTGCTTGGTGGCTGGATCTGAGGTTGGACATTACTCCCAACTTCCTCAGTATTTTCTGGTGCGGGAGACGAGTTGCTGTTAAACAACTTGCCTAAATTCCACTGTGACAAACTTTTGGGATTGAATAAGACATAACTCAAGGTAAGACTCGCTACCAATAGCAGCAACATCGAGCCGATACCCAAAGGTGATAGCAGACTATCGCTATAATTGCTTGGTTTCTTGGTTTCTGGTTGTTCTTCTGTCAGACTTCGCAGCAGTGCTTCACTAGATTCCAAATAGTCATCTGGGTGCTTAGGGGTGTCATCTGGCTGCAAAAGATTTTTGCTCTTGGTATCTTTAACGACTGCTGGCACGATGCTGCTACTAAAGTTGGGCGGTGGTGGTGGAAGTTGAGTTTGTGTTTTAGGAGAATCGGAGGTGGAGGAAACATTAAGATTATTTAGTTCCTCAGTCTTTGCCGTAGCTGGCACTGGGTTCTTTTGAGGATTCACAGCTAGAGAAGAGGCGGGTAGTTCCTCAGTCTTTGCCGTAGCTGGCGTTGAGGTTTCCTGAGGATTCACGGGTACAGATGGAGGTGGCACGTTAGTTTTAATTTGCGTTGCTGATGAGTTAGTTGTGCCCGATGTTGTCGGAATGGCAGTTAAAGGTTGGGGTTGGCTGCTCATGTAACTTACAACACGGGGCTGGTTTGATGAGACCAAACCAGTTCGTGTGCGTCGATATCGAGCTAACTCTTGATCTAGCGGCACCTCTAAACTCGCTAGTGCTGCTGCTAGTGCTGGTTTCAACCCAGGTTTTTTAGACGATTGAGTACTGGAATCGTTTAGGGGGTTTTGAGTCATTGCCTCTGTGCCTCAAACGGAGATTGCTGAAATTAATTTGAGATATATTTGTGACAATAGTAGCGAAAATTATTTAAATAGATAAACTGAGAATTGGGCACTTGTACTGAGCAAAGCCGTAAAGCCTGCGGCATAGCTACGCTTAGGGCGCAGCCTCTCCAAGAGTTGTATTGGGCATTGGGGATTAGAAAAGAGAGATTTTCAGGCTTTGTTGTGAACGATAGTTCATGGAAGTCTATCTTGGAAATAGGGTATGGGGCAGTAAGGAGTAGTGGGATAACTCCTCACTCCTCACTCAGCACGGGCTAAACCATAGCTATCCGCTAACAGCACGGGCTAAATGCCCCGCTATCGCTAACAGCACTTTTAATGATGTCGTTGAAATCAATTAATGATATTTTAGGCGTTCTGGAAAAACAGGCTAAATGGCAGGAGCAACCATTTCAACGCCTGCTCAAGTGTTGGGCAGAAGTTGTTGGCCCAGTGGTTGCCGCACATACTCGACCATTGTCGATTCAGCGCGATGTTTTGTGGGTGGCAACTTCTAGTGCTGCTTGGGCGCAAAACCTGACTTTTGGTCGCACGTCTGTGGTTTTAAAGTTAAATAAGAAGCTACCAACGCCTTTGGTTGATATTCGCTTCTCTACTGCTGGCTGGCAGAATCCATCTGTGGAGAGAAAACAGCAACAAACTGTTTTGCCCCATGAGCATCCCAGTTACCTTGGTGATGAGATTAGCTGCCCTGATGTTACACCCACCAAGGATGTAAATGCTGCTTTTGGGCATTGGGGTAAGATCATGCGATCGCGATCGCATGGCTTACCTCTTTGTCCCCAGTGTGAATCTCCCACCCCATCCGGTGAACTCCAGCGCTGGGCAGTCTGTTTTGTCTGTGCTGCTAAACAGTTTTGAAGGAAGTCAATCCTGACCTAAATTAAAAGCAAAATAGTTTAGCGATTATTCATAAAGCAAAATTTATTCTGAAGTAATTTGCTGCTGCCACATGGAAAAGTTCTGATTACTCCTAAAAAATATATTTAACTGCTAAAGTATGCCGAATGTCGTATGCAAAGTGGACTATTTATCTGAAATTATATACGTTAAGCCATCCTTAAGGAGGAAGTTAAAAGACTGGATAAATCAAAAGTTTTAGTTTTAATCTTGATCCCTAATAACTTTTCGCCAAAATCCATAGCTAACCAGTCTCGGAATTATTTAAATATATAACAAGAATATAAAAACATCATGAAGTTTATTTTTTGCTTGGGATCGCTGAAACCTAGATAAAATAAGGGCTTTTTGGCTTTTATCCGTATTTATATATAGAAGCAAAATGGAAGAATGAAATTCAGCCAGAAACGGCACTAAAGATCAATCCAAATGAAACCCATTAAATTTTTAGCATCTGCCTGTAAATATTGCCGTCATTACCAGCCAGAAGGTCGCCGTGGCGGAACCTGCCAGCAGTTGGGAGCACCAGTTCAAGCTAGTTGGAAGGCTTGTCCTTTGGCGCTCGCACCTTTTGCACCTTCTTGGGAAACCTTGGAAGATGCTTGGGGTTTGCCAGATGCAGCCCCAGTTTTAACATCTTCTCAATCCCTAGCCTCAGATTTAGACAATGCTGCTCTTGCGCCTGTAGAGGAAACAGCTACCTCTATATCTAAACAGGTAAAGACTAAAGCAGTGGTTATTTAGTCATCCATTATTACTGAATTGAGTTTGTAATTTTCTATAAGATTTGTTTTTAAGATTTTTAATGCTGTAAAAGTTGACATATACAAAAATCGCACCTCACTAAAGGGTGCGATTTTTGCAATTTTAAGGTAACCAAGGAAAAGAACGGAAATCTGGTGGACGCTTTTCAAGAAAGGCTTGTTTGCCCTCAGACCCCTCTTCTGTCATGTAATAGAGTAGGGTGGCATTGCCAGCGAGTTCTTGTAAACCAGCTTGTCCGTCACAATCAGCATTGAACGCGGCTTTGAGACAGCGAATTGCGATCGGACTTTTTTCTAAAATCTCTTGCGCCCATTGAATACCTTCCGCTTCTAGTTGTTCCACTGGGACGACGCAATTAATTAAGCCCATTTCTAGAGCTTGTTGGGCATCATATTGGCGGCAGAGAAACCAAATTTCTCTAGCTTTTTTTTGCCCCACAATGCGGGCGAGATAGCTGGCTCCAAAACCACCGTCGAAACTGCCGACTTTGGGGCCTGTCTGTCCAAAAATGGCGTTATCGGCGGCGATGGTAAGGTCGCAAATCAAGTGTAGGACATGTCCACCACCGATCGCATATCCAGCTACTAAAGCAATCACCACTTTCGGCATGGAACGAATCAGACGTTGTAAGTCCAGCACATTCAAGCGGGGGATGCCAGTATCGTCCACATAACCCGCGTGTCCCCGCACACTTTGATCGCCACCAGAACAGAAGGCATATTTACCATCAGTGTGTGGGCCATAACCTGTAAAGAGGACAACACCTATAGTAGTATCTTCACGAGCATCACAGAAAGCGTCGTACAGTTCAAAGACAGTTTTAGGACGAAAGGCATTACGTTTGTGGGGGCGGTTGATGGTGATTTTCGCAATGCCATCGTTTTTTTGATACAGAATATCTTCGTAGGTTTTGGCAGTTTGCCAGTTAATTTGCATTGGTATGGAGTGCGCTGTTGCTTCAAGAATTTTATCGCGGTCTTAGGCACAAGCGATACCTACGGTGGGCTACGCCTACGCTAAAATTGGTGTCTCAGGTCTTTACAATCTGGTAATTGTCTGGGTGTTGAGGAATAAAAATGCGACGTGACACCATCTTCTACAAATTATTTAAGCAATTTCCAGGATTGCTATTTGAATTAGTAGATGAACCACCCCCAGAAGCGGAAAACTACCAGTTTGAATCAGTTGAGGTGAAAGAAACCGCATTTCGGATTGATGGAGTGTTTTTACCTCCCGGTGATGCAGTTTCCAAAACCGTCTTTTTTGCAGAAGTCCAGTTTCAGAAGGATGAAGACTTATATCACCGCTTCTTTAGCGAATTGTTTTTGTTTCTCTACCGTCACTCTATCCGTTACGATGACTGGTTTGGGGTAATAATTTTTGGCTCTCGCAGCTTGGAACCTTCTAACTCAACAATTCACCGCGCTTTGTTGGAAAGTGGTCAAGTTAGGCGAGTTTATTTGGATGAGTTGGGGGATTTGCGACAACAACCTTTGGGATTAGGTTTGATGTTGCTGACAAATGTTACTTCGGAAACGGAAGCAGTAGAAGGGGCGCGGTTTTTGCTGGAACAAGCACGGCAACAATCAGAGCAAGCGATAATTGATTTAGTGACGACGATTATCGTCTACAAGTTTTCTACCCTGAGTCGAGAGGAGATTCAAGCGATGTTGGGACTGAATTTGGAAGAACCACGGGCTATTCTAGAAGCGAAGGAAGAAGGACGAGAGCAAGGAAAGGTCGAAGGAGAAAGAAAGGTCGTTTTACGACTATTAAATCGGCGCGTCGGTAATATTCCTGATCCGTTTCTGTCCCAGATTCAAGAGTTATCGGTGGAACAGTTGGAAGCTTTAGGTGATGCTTTGTTGGATTTCTCTACTCTTGCTGATTTGTCAGGGTGGTTACAAGGTGAAGTAAGAGGGTAGGTTTCACCTACAGACGCAGAAGAGAAGGGCGATCGCACTCCCTAAAATAATTATGGCTAGCAAATAAAGTTTCCCGAAGTGAAGAAGCATTTGCAGATACGCCGGTATATCAGATGAGTTAGACCCAACCGTATAGTAACTTGATACTTGTTGAAATAAATGTAATACTAGTTAGGCTATGACCAAAAAAGCTAGTACACTAGATAAAAAAAAGTTGAACACCAGTCACTTATTAGAATCTGAATCGTCGATATCCATTAATCATATTAATCTTCTGCTTGATAATCTTCAGAGAACGGTTCCATGGCCAACAATGAAGACTATGTTGAATATCTGCGAACTCTCAATAGGGATGGGACGAGATAAAACTATCGAGAAGCTATTAGGTGAGAATAAAAAAGGAAATAAGTTCGATGATAATTTTGAAAAATTGAAAAAATTGTATTACGATTATTTATTTGTTGGCGATAAAGCTGTAAAACTATTTAATATTGAAAGAAAAATAATTGATGATTTAATAACTTCATTTCAATTGCATCAAATCGAAGAAACTGTTTTTCAAGAAACTTATCCTTTTTCGCTACCTGAAGAAAAATTGAAAGAAACCGATTTATTTCCAAAACTTGTTGATATTAAAGATACAAATGAGAATTTATCACTTGTTTTTTGTACTAGACGTTCCTTTACCGAGCGGATTGAGATAAATCCTAAAGAACTCAGTACAGAAGCAAAAGATCATTTTAATGATTATGACGAAATTTTTGGTATAAAACGGTACATTAGACAGTTTTTCAATGTTGTTGTTCTCTGGAAAAAAAAGATATTGATAGAGGTTAGAATTGATATCGCTAATGGAGTTTCATCACAAGAACGCAACATAGCCTTTTTTGAAACTATAGCGCAGTTTAACAATTTAGCAAGAGAAAAATTAGGTATTGAGGCAATGTTAAACGAATGTATTAACTTCTTCCCACTTATTGACAATCTATATGAATCTCGTGGTGAAGGAAAAGTGGGTGAAATTGCCTTCAATACTGATGAAGGTTCAACTAAGTCTGAAAGAATGCGACGAGGTGCAGTCGATCTCAGGGATGAGATATATCATAAAGCAGGCAGAGAGGCAGTAGATCATATTACTCTATATCGTCTTGCAATTTTGTGGAATTTTAAAATTTCGGAATACATAGAAACTCAAATCGAGCTTTTTTTGCCAGGAAAATCTCGTATTTTAAGTAGTGCTGAACAATGCCTTGAAGAAGTTATAATAAAAAAATGCAGTGTTATAGAAGAGTACAATTTTATTCTTGATAAAATGAATATGTATTTGAACAATGTTAGCTAGCAAGGAAGAGGTTATAAATCAAATTTATGAAGACTGGGGCGATAATCCACAGTCAGAAATTTGTTTTGCAGTACTAGATTACTTACTTCGTGTGCCTGTAAAAAATTTATTTCATATTACTTATGGTAGTTTCAAAAAAGTTGTTGGACAGAATTATACAAATGATGATGTGTTAAAAGCAATTCAGTACTTGTGTGGAGAGCGTATGAATTTGCTAGAAATGAATTTTGAAATTATAGAAAATGATGAAAATATTTTTATATTATCGAAGGAAGAAGTAAAGATTGCTCAAGAAACAGGGCAACTTATTCATCCGGAAACAGGAAAATTAGTTAATAACTTCAAAGAAAAAGTTTTTGTCTACTTTCAACCAAGCTCTTTAGTTAAAAGTATTGCTCAATAATAATGTCAATAGAGAATTTAAGCTTACTTGAATTACAAAAATATGAGGCAAATATTCCAGAACTTAGTGGTTTCATATCAAGAATTCTGACAAAAACCTATGATGACTTTATTGAAGTTCTTTATAAAGATATCGACACAGTAATTTTTGCAAAGGAAGAAAACCCTGAACTCTATCAGTCAGACAAGAAAGAAGATAGATTAACAGTAGAAATAATGCAACAATTACGTCGCATGGGCTACCAAGCATCACATGATACTAAAATTGGTGGTCATGCTGATATTGTTGTCAGAAAGAAAGAGTATATATGGATTGGAGAAGCAAAAATTCATAAAGACTACGAATATTTGTGGCAAGGTTTTCAGCAGCTTAATACTCGATACTCAACTGGAGATTGTAATCAAAAAGATGGTGGACTATTGATTTATATTTTTGTCCAAAATACAAAGTCTGTTATGGAAAAATGGCAAGAGTATTTATCTGCTAAGAATTTGAACAATTACGCCTATTTCTTTTGTCGAAACAGGAGTTTAGCTTTCTTCTCAACTCATATACATGAGAGGTCAGGGCAATTGTTTACAGTTAGACATATGCCAATTATACTTCATTTTAGTCCTAAAGATAAAAGTGCAATGAGAGCAAAGTTAGAGAAAAAGAAAGGGTAAATGTACTTTTAGCTTGAAGCGACGACTGAGTAATACTAGTAATCAGCATTTGCATTTGAAACGCATATATAAAAGTATTTTTAACTTTTATTCTACAAGTATTTCATCTAATGAGATTATTATATTACATTATCTGCGGCAAACTTTTTCAAATTATCCTGTCGCCACTTAGCATCTGCTTTGCGATTTGTATGCAACTCTAAAACCTGAATACCTTTAGTTGGAAGCGGGTTTAATCTTTGCTGCAACTGCTCCCAAGAAGTAATCAATTCATGTTGCACATTATAAGTAGCACACAACTGAGCGAAATCAATATCCTGGGGAGTGCCAAAAAACTCTTCAAATGGTGGGTCAAATTTGGCAATGGGTAACATTTCAAAAATTCCCCCGCCATTGTTGTTAATTAATAAAATTGTGAGATGCCCCACAAATTTATTGCGGATTAAAAAACCGTTGGTGTCATGTAAGAGAGCTAAATCTCCCGTTAACATCACACTACTTTGCTGGCGATGGGCAATTCCTAAAGCTGTGGATAATGTACCATCGATGCCATTTGCACCCCGGTTAAAGTGCGATCGCACTCCTAAATTATTCGGTTTCCAGAAATATTCCACATCCCGCACAGGCATACTATTAGCAATAAACAGAGGTGTTCCTGGCGGTAAAATCTGAGAAATTAACCAAGCTGCTTTACTCTCAATTATTTTATCTATTTTCCCCATCGTCTGGTCAACAACTAACCTGACCTTAGCTTCCGCATCACACCATTTCTTTCCATAGTCTGAGGAGAAAGATAAATTTCTCTCCTCTGCCTTTATGTCTTCTACAGATATCCGTAAATGCGTCGTTCTCCCGTGCAAAGGGTCGAGGTTTTGGTCACTGGGGTCAATTACCCAGCGTCGCGGTTGGGTTGCATCTATCCAGTTACGCAGTTCTTTACTTGTAGGCATTTCACCCACCTGAATCACCATTTCGGGCGCTAATTGCTTTGCTAGTTGCTGATTTCGCAAAATCAGGTCATAGGTGGAAATCAAATAAGGGTTGAGTTCAGCATAATTTCTGACTGGGGAGAGTCCCTCAGCTAGCACAGGCCATTTGAGAGTTTGGGAAAGTTGCGCGATCGCTTTTGCATATTCCTGTGGTTGCTGTGGTTGGGCAACACCTGCGATAATAATGCCGCGATCGCATTCCTTCCATTCTTTGAGAATAGGGAATGGGGCATGGGGTATGGGGCATGGGGTGGTGCTTGTTATTCCTGCAAAAAAATCTTCTGGGTGGAACTGTGATTGGAAATAACTCAAGTCAGTTCCATCAGAAACAGGCGCTAAGGGATCGCGAAAGGGAATATTCAAATGTACTGGCCCCTTTGTAGGAGTTTGCGCCCTTTCCCAGCTATGAATTACCATTTGTCGCAGGTAAGCTAGTATTCCCAGATCAGCGGAGGGTAAGGCTAACTCTGTTTGCCAATTTGGATAGTTTCCATATAATCTCAATTGATCTATAGTTTGCCCAGAGTGACAATCTCGTAATTCTGGCGGTCTATCGGTGGTTAATACTAACAGTGGTACGCGACTATATGAGGCTTCAATTACTGCTGAATAAAAATTTGCTCCTGCTGTACCAGAGGTGCAAACTAGTACCACAGGGCGTCCGGTTGCTTGAGCTTGTCCCAAAGCAAAAAAGGCGGCGGAACGTTCATCGAGAATGGGAATCGCTTCAATCTCAGGTACTTGTTGAGCAAAGGCGACTGCTAAGGGTGTAGAGCGTGATCCAGGACAAATGATCGCACAAGTCAATCCCAACCGCTTTAGCGTCTCTGTTAAGATATAAGCCCAAAGTTGATTAACATTCCTATAAGCGATCGGCATTAAATCAAACATAGCTATAAAACAATCTGAAATTTTAGATTTTTTCTAAGGAAATTCAATTTAAAATCCATCTGGGAAAGTTGAGCAAATAGAAGACCCAAGGAGGGAAACCGAACCTCGGAACTTCCAAAACAGCTTGACCTAAAGGTGGATTACAAGCCTGACAATTCAGGTTATCTGGAAAAGCCAACGCCAAACCTAACCCCTCAGCCCCCAACCATACAAGGGTTGGGGGAGAATTCAAAGCCTCTCCCTTAAAAGGGGAGAGGAATGGACAGTGAGGTTTTCCAACACTGCTACGTGAGTTTGTGAGAAAGAAAATCTCCAAGCAAACTTGCTCCACTTTCTACAAAATGCACAATTTGCTCTCAAACTTTTATGGACTGCATTCATTTAACGGGAATTCGCTGCTATGGCTACACTGGGTATCTGCAAGAAGAAAAGGTTCTAGGACAATGGTTTGAGGTGGATGTAAGGTTATGGTTGGATATCTCCACAGCAGCCAAGACTGACGCGATCGAAGACACTTTAGATTATCGCAGCGTCATTAGCTTGATACAACATCTGGTCAAAACGTCTAAATTTGCTTTGATAGAGAAATTGGTAACAATGATCGCAGATTCTATTCTCCAAGAATGCGATCGCGTAACACAAGTTCAAGTCATTCTAAGTAAACCTGCTGCACCTATTCCAGACTTTAATGGCAAAATTAGCATTGAACTGACTAAAAGTAAGTCCAATCTCTAAAGCACAAAACGTGTTTTTTTCAATATCTATAAGCTAGCAAAGAAAGGGGTTTAAGTAAGTCGGCACGATAAAAACCATGTATATTTAGTTTTTGATTGATTTATGTAGTTATACACTAACTTATACGTCAGTTCAATCTCTAAAGCACAAAACGTGTTTTTTTAATATTTATAAGCCAGCAAAGAAAGGGGGTTTAAGTAAGTCGGCACGATAAAAACTATGTATATTTAGTTTTTGATTGATTTCTGATAGTTATACACTAACTTATACGTAATGTTAATGACATGATACTAACTGTATCTAATGCTCAGAATTAGCTTTGACAAGCACAGAAATTATGGTAAATTAATGGTAAATTAATAACGTGTTATTTGTTTATTAGTCAGTATTTATATGAAGACAGGTAGGTACAGATTGTTTATGATAAGATAATAAATTTTAGATCGAGTTGACACTGACAACACAAATCTGAACCTTAGCAAACAGGTTATTGTAACATGTTCGCCCACAAAATCGTAGTTGTTGAGGATGAAAAAATTACCGCCTCAAATATTAGAAAAAGTTTACAAAAACTAGGTTATTCTATTTCAGAAATAAATAAGTCTGGTGAAGATGCAATAAAAAAGGTAGCAGAAACTGATCCCAATTTAGTATTAATTGATATCTGTTTAGCTGGGGAAGTTGACCGTGTACACGTAGCGAATATTATCCAGAATCACTTCCATGTGCCTGTAGTGTATCTAACAGAGGATTCAGAATATAAGATATTAGATAAAAATCAGCTAAGTAAGCCTTTTAGCTACATAGTCAAACCATTTCTTGAAAGTGATTTACATTTTGTGATTGAAACAGCTCTGCACAAACATCAGGGGAAAAACATATTATACGAAGAAAAACAGAGGCTGGCGGCAATTATTAACAGTATGGGCTGTGCAGTGATTGTGACAGATGTAAATGGTTGTATTCAAATGATGAATCCCATAGCAGAACTAATCACTGGCTGGAAGCAAAGTGAAGTGTTCGGTAAAGATTTAGTAGAAGTCGTTAACTTAGTTGACAAAGATGTAGGAGAAAAAATTAAAAATTTAGCCACATATGTAATCGAAGCAGATGAAGTTTTGAATCTTCCAGAAAACTGTACACTGATTACCAAAGATGGCAAAGAAATAGCAATTGAAGATAATGTTTCACTCATCCGTGATCAGAATGGCAATATTACTGGCGCGGTTTTGGTTTTTCAAGACATTACCAAACGCAAGCAGACAGAGGCGCAACTGATCCGCAATGCGTTTTATGATGGGCTGACAGCATTACCGAATCGTGTTTTATTCGTAGATAGGCTCAGACAAGCAATTGAACGTAGCAAACGCAGAAGCGATTATGATTTTGCAGTTTTGTTTTTGGATTTAGATGGTTTCAAGAAGATTAACGATCGCTTTGGGCATGGAATAGGGGATGATTTTTTAGTAGCGATCGCTCGACGCTTAGAGTCGTGTTTACGCGGTGGTGATACTGTAGCACGATTTGGTGGTGACGAGTTTACTGTTCTTTTAGAGGATATTAAAGACATTACCGACGCCACCAATGCTGCCAAACGTATTCAAGACTCCTTACGATTGCCACTTAACTTGAATGGATATCAATTATCTACTACAGCTAGCATTGGTATTGCTTGGAATTTTAGTAATTATGAGGAACCTGCAAATATGTTACGGGATGCTGATATTGCTATGTACCGAGCTAAACGGCAGGGAAAAGCTACTTATGCCATATTTAGTTAATTAGTCCTTTCTGCTGCCACTTCCATCAAATTACTCCGATTTTCTTTATAACTATAGCAGTTCTCGCTTGCGACAAATACAGGTGATCGTAAGGGCACAGCATTGCTCATGCGTGTCAACTTAAGCGTAAACCCTTTTAAAACCTCGTTTCCAGCCTCTGGCTGGAAATGCTCTTTCATTGCGGTGCTGCTAGTCTTGAGGCGGAGCGTCTCATTAGGCATTCCCAGGAACGAGGCATCTCTAAAAGCTTTTCTCGGCAGGCTTTCACCTTAAGTTGACATCAATGAGCATTGCTGTGCCCCTACCGTGTATCGTCGTGTATTGCATCCAAACCAAAAGCACTATCATCTGTGGAATTTTGATTTATAGCGGTTTTCATGTGGATGAAATATGTTATGGCCGCTACTAATGTGTATCGCACACAACCGAGAAGCCCCATAAGTCTGTCATTGAAAAAACCGAAAAACAGAAAATGCTCGCAGGCGAATTATATTTGGCGGAAGATCCAGAATTGACTGCCGAAAATAAGCGAGCTAATCGTCTGTTGCGAAGGTATAATTCCACAACAGAAGAACAGCAAGAGCAACGACAGCAAATTTTGCAAGAATTATTTGGAAAGATAGGTCACAAAACATCAATTGTGCCACCCTTTCACTGTGACTATGGTAGTAATATTTTCGCTGGCGACAGATTTTATATGAACTATGACTGTGTAATTTTAGACTGCAATACAGTTCATATTGGTGAAAATGTCTTATGCGCTCCTTATGTACAAATTTATACTGCTTATCACCCTATGGAGCCGGAAATTCGGCTTTCTGGTAGAGAATTAGCTGCCCCAATTAACATTGGTAACAATGTCTGGATTGGTGGCAGCGCAATTATTTGTCCGGGTGTAACTATTGGTGATAACACAACCATTGGTGCTGGCAGTATAGTTGTCAAAGATATACCTGAGAATGTTGTAGCTGCTGGCAATCCCTGCCACATCATTCGGTATTTATCCTAGAATTTAAAACTTATAACCTCTGGCAATCCAATAGAGCCAGTCTGCGATCGCTTCTTGAGTTTCACTGTCAGCATCAATGGCTGCTATTTCAGATAACTTTGCAGAATATACATCTTCATCTTTACCATTAATGTAAGCCACTTCTACAAACATATCTTTTAAGCACTCATCGTCTGGGGCCATTCCCAGCACTTCCACTGGTTTCTCCTCGGTAGAACCTGATTTGCGTCCCTTCTTAGTCCATTTAGCCATAAAGGGAAAATTCAAAGTCTCTTCAAGGTAATAGTACCAACCCATTGCCCGATCTTCTTTATCTTCAGCATCTACAATGATCTCTGTTTTAATGCGATGCTCTCGGTTTTCGTCGGCTTCAACACTAGGCATAAGATAACACTCTACGTATAATGCATTTTGATAATATTACCAAAGTCTAGCCTGGAAATAATTTTTCTACAAAATATTAAGTATATAGGACTTACGTAAAAGAGATACCCCAAACCCTTAAGAAAGAGGCTTTTAGAGCTATCCCCTTTTTTAGCGAGATTAGGGGGATCTAGGTTTCAGTTTTCAGTGCGTAAGTCCTGCTATATCTAAGTTATACAAAAAACCGCTTGTCATTGACAAACGGTTTTTTAGTTATTGCCCTCAAAGGGGAACTTATTTGTTGCACCAAAATGCAAAGTTTTTTCTTGGCACTAAAGCACGAAATTTTTAGAGATTAAACAAGTCTCAAATCAGGATAATTTGCCAATACATCATCAGATGTCAGTGTATCATTTTCAGCTTGCGGAGTCCAAAGAACTTCAATTGCCAGAAGTTTTTCGCTAGGGATACTACCAATTTGGCGCAAAGCTTGACGCAAATCATCAGCACTGTTAATCGCTGTGGGAATTTCAAACTTGCCTAATGTCGCCGCCAGCAAGGTGACGATAATGTATTCTCCAGCGCCTTCAGTAAATAGGCGGGTGGGGTTATCGAGTTCACCAGCCGGGGGTAAAGCATCTTTGGCTAAGGCTCCTCTTAGCTGGTTATTGACATTAGAAAGTGTTTCTTCGCTAAACTTGCTGCGTTCTGCCAGTGACAGCCGATTAAACTGACCTTCAGCTGAATTTAAACTAGCTTGTTGAGTGGCTCCACCTGCATATACAAAGTATTCGGGATGGCGCAGTAAAGCTAGGCTAGCTTCTTGCAGAACTTCTGCTCTCCCCTCTGGGGTGTTAGTATCAGCAGTTTCAGCAATCTGGTTGAGTTCATTTTGCAATTCACGGGCTTGAGCTAACAAACCTACTTGCAAACGAGTTACAGAAACAGGAGAGTTACTGCTGTAATCTGCTTCTGGAGTTTCACCGCTAGAGACGCGGCGGAAAGTTTGCAATAAGAAATTAGCGATCGCAAAGAAAATTAAGATGCCAAATAGACCACCAAATCCTCCCCCAATACCCCAGAAGGGAAGTAGGAAGGGAAAGCCAAAACCACCACCAAAACCACCACCAGGATAGTATCCGCCCCCACCAGGAGGTGCATAGGTGCGCGGTGTATAGGTGCGGCTAGAAGGCGCTCTAAAGGAGCCACCACCGATCCGACCTCCACTACGGGCCGCTAATGCGCCATCGGCGTGACTAAAAGCCAAAGTTAACACCAGTCCTAGCGCTAAGAAGGTTTTTAACAGTGGTTTGATGGTTTGTTGTAGTTTTTTACGCATAATACAATCGCTTGGAAAACGGAATTTTTTATGATTTATCCCCATGCTCTTAAGAGTGTTGCGGTATGTCGCTTACGCCAGCCCGTAACAAGCAAGCTTTGTCGCATTCACTTTTAGAGGCTACATATTCAATTTACCGCGTCTTATTTTGGGTAGGCAGCGATCGCAGGGGGGATTTCTCGACTGGGGAACCGTACCTTAAGACTTCTTCATCATCACATAAATTTGCGATGTCTACGACGGGCTACGCTTACGGGCAATTCTTGCTACGTCTTGGACTAGCACTTCCAGACTACAGTCTTAGATTATACTGATTATTTTGAATGATTTTTTAATATTTCACGCTGCCTATTTTATCACAAGGCGGGAGGATATTTTTAAATTATCAAAAGCATTTACTACATCTGGCGGCTTTTAATTTACGTATACGCCGTAGGTTAGCAAGTGTCCATGATGCCCATCAGTAAGCGCAGCTAGATCCTAAATAGCTATCAAATACTTATCCCATTTTTTGGCATTTTGGCACAACAGTCCAGAGGATTCAGGATATTCTATTGAACGGAGCTAAATTTAGGAATTTTCGCAACAGTTGTTCACTGAGCAATTTGGCTATAAGTGCTAGTTTCTATTTGTTGTTCATTCTGCACAGAATTCTCAAGGATTGAGAAATTTGCAGCAAAAATAAAATCAACACAATAAAAAAATAATCTTCCTGGCTAATCTTGTAAAATCGGCTTCAAATTTGTCTACCAGATTCGTTTTAAAAGAAATAAAATAGTAATTAAGGCTTTGAAAATAATCCTTATTGTAAATAAATTAAAAATTATTTGAAATATAGTCATCAACTTTGTTATGGAACATATTTCTCAACTTACAGCCGAAATCAGAGACAAAGCTGCATACCCAGATATCCTAGTCATATCCAGGATCTTCCTACCAAAAGAAGCTGTAATTGGGGAATATATCTACAATCGCTGTCTCCAAGATCCAGAACGAGTTATTGTGCTGGCGGCTAGTTGCTCAGGAGATCAAGTATTTGATCAAGGTCAACAGTTTCCCGTGCATCGCTGGTTTTACCCTAGATACTGGCGTAGTGGCTTTGTGGGGAGTATCCTGAAGCCTTTGGTCAATATCCTCTGCTCATTTGTACTAGCAATCAAACTTTATTTTCGCTATCACTACCGTTATATAGAGTGGGGTCACGGTTATGACTTTCCTTCACTGTTGCTATTGAGCTATTTGCTACCTATTCGCTTTTTTATCTATCTGCACGGTAATGATCTTCTTTGTGTATTACACAATCCCGTGCTGCGATCGCTCTTTAAATTAACACTCAAACGAGCCGAAGGCATTGTTTGTAACAGTTCTTATACAAGAGACTACCTCAGAACTGCTTTGCGATTAGATACTCCTACCCACGTGATTAACCCGGTAATCAGACCAGAAAAATTTGGTAATAATGTAGCGAGTCCCACTAGCCTTGATGATTTACGTGTCCGCGTGCGTCAGACTTACAACATTCCCGAAACAGCAATAGTTATTCTTTCCATCGGAAGGCTAGTAAAACATAAAAGTTTTGACCGAGTAATTGATAACATCCCACTATTGCTAACCTTTGGGGTCGATGTCCACTATATACTCTGCGGTCAAGGGCCAAGTGAATCGGAACTGAAATCTCTGGCGCATCGGTTGCGGGTAGATAAGCGAGTCCACTTTGCCGGATATGTGCCAGAGCGGGAATTAGCTGGTTATTATGCAGCCTGTGACATATTTGCGATGCTGACTTTATCGGATACTAAAGCTAATAGTATGGAGGGTTTTGGTATGGTTTATTTAGAAGCAAGTTACTTCGGTAAGCCTGTAATTGCCCCTCGCTTAGGCGGTGTTCTAGACACAGTGCAGCATGAGGAGAATGGAATACTGGTTAATCCCAATTCTGGTTATGAAGTTTTTCAAGCTTTCAATCGGTTGTGCAAAGACCAGCAACTACGTGAGCAACTCGGTCGTAAAGGTAAAGAATTAGCCAAGCGCAGAACCCTTCATCGATCGCTTTACAAATCAGAAGGGAGAAACGCTATTTTGTAAGATCAACCCATATCGAGCGATGTCTACGGCGGCACGCCAAAAGCTAATGCCAGTAATATCAAACACTCAATTTACCGTCATTTTAGATCCCTCAACACCCTTAAAAATGGGGCACTCGATTCTAGTTCTCCCCTTAAGGGGGATCTAAAATCTAGGTGGTACATCGAAAAATTTTCACT
The DNA here is from genome assembly GCF_036917195.1 of Nostoc sp. Classification (GTDB taxonomy): domain Bacteria; phylum Cyanobacteriota; class Cyanobacteriia; order Cyanobacteriales; family Nostocaceae; genus Nostoc. Next base: position 37,498 of record NZ_JBALDG010000080.1, on the reverse strand, counting down.
CTTCTTATCAGACTAAGCTTTCACCTTAAGTTGACACCAATAACAACTGTGCGCTTCTATCATGTATCTCATTGAAATGAAAATTGCTATAGTAATCCTAAATCATGAGATTCAAGAAAATACTAACAATTACAATTTGGTAGAAGTCCTATTGATAAATGGCTTCTAACAAATAGCTACAAAAACGAGCAAGATTGCAGTGTAGAATCTCGCTTGTGATTTGATTAAATATGCGATGAAAAATATCTTGTTTGGCATATGGCAATCCCTTCGGCACTACGCAAAGCGCCGAACGCAATATCTTGTGTTTACATTCATTGGATGTCTTACTGTATTGAGTATGATTACCTTTGGAGCAATGTATGTTCTGGCTCAACCTGCTTCAACCTCATCTGAACGTCCAGCAATGCTCACTGTTAAAGCGCCAAATTTGGGGCGACACTTTCTAGAATTCGGGCGTGAAGGCTCTATCTTGATTTACGACTCAAAAAACAACCGGATCTATGAACACAATCCTCAACGTAATGCAACTGCCATCGCTCCAGCTTCCACATTCAAAATTTTTAACGCACTGGTAGCGCTCCAAACAAATGTAGTCCCTGATGATGTGGCGGTTCTCACTTGGGATGGAATTCACCGAGAGATTGATGCCTGGAATCATGATACGAATTTGCGTCAAGCCTTTAAGGATTCAACTGTTTGGTTCTATCAAGTACTCGCACGTAGGGCTGGATATGAACGGATGCAGCAATTTATTAACAAAGTAGGCTACGGTAACCGTCAGATTGGCACTGCCGCAGACATTGATCGTTTTTGGCTACAGAAGCCCTTACAAATTACACCCAAACAGCAAATTGAGTTTTTACAACGGTTGTATCAAGGCGATTTGCCTTTCTCGCAGCGGACAATAAATCTTGTCAAAGACATTATGGTACGTGAACAAACTCCAGACTACACACTGCGAGGAAAGACGGGATGGTTAACGAGTACCAAACCAGAAGTTGGTTGGTTCGTCGGTTATTTAGAGCAAAATAAAAACGTCTACTTTTTCGCCACAACCCTTGATATGCAGAAACCAGAGGATGCACCCGCCCGGATCGAGATTACACGACGCAGCCTTAAGGATTTAGGCTTGCTGGCTCAAATTAACTAACCACCACCAACAATAGTTACTACTTCTAAGCGATCGCCTGGTTGCACTTTTGTTTGCGGCCAAAACTGGCGGTGTAAAATTTCGCCGTTATATTCTACAGCCACCAAGCGGGGATTAAAACCCAACTGTTGGAGCAAATCGGGTAAAGAAGTTTGAAACGAGCAGCTATGGGTTTCCCCATTTACCTGAACCGTAATTTCATTGGACATAAGTCATGTTGGAAATTGGGTATTGGGCATTGGAGGCTAGTTTTTCATCGTTTGTGCTAAGTTGCAGAAAACCATTTTGAATTTAGAATTTATAAAGGTTCTGGTTTAATGCGATTGAGTTGGGAGAGGAAATATTGTGTTACTAGGGTAGGCTGTTCGGCTTGCATGAGCGATCGCACCACTGCTACACGTTCGGCTCCGGCATCGATCACATCATTGATATTATTGGCATCTATTCCCCCAATAGCAAACCAGGGAATTGAGCAATTTTTGGCAGCATAACTGACATATTCTAAACCTGTTGCGATCTTACCTAGTTTCGTGGGAGTTTCATAAACTGGCCCCACCCCGATGTAATCTACACCTTCAGCAATTGCTCCTTGCATTTCTTCTTTATTTGTGGTAGAAAGACCTATCAGACGCTGCGAACCGAGTAATTGCCGAGCAACAGCAATAGGCATATCTTGTTGTCCCAGATGCACCCCATCTGCATCGACAGCTAAAGCTACATCCACGCGATCATTAACAATGAACAAAGCACCATAGATATGGCATAACTGCCGGAGTTTTTTAGCTTGTTCCAAACGCAAAGAATCATCGGCGGTTTTGTCGCGGTATTGTAAAAGCGTTAATCCACCTTTAAGTGCAGCTTCGACGTTGTTCAACAAATTTTCACTAGGGGAAGTAACAAGATACAAACGCGATCGCCACAACAATTGATGGCGCTGATGACCCATTAAACTACTTTCTAGGGTATAAACCTGATAGCGCATTTGCTTACAAGCTTTAGCCATAGTTGGGTGGTAAAGCTTGCCGTATTCTTCCAGTACCCGCAATGCTTCTTCTATACGGCAAAAGTTAGCTTGCAATACTGATTTTATACTAGCTCGTTGTTCTTCCTGAGGATGAGTTAACTCAGTTCCAGGATCGCCTGGTGTATCTCGCGCCGCCCGCAATTCCGGGGTATGCAACTTAGCTACCTCTTGTCGCAAGCGCTTGCATTCAAGAGCCAACTGGGCATTATTCAATCCAAAGCGACACCATTCCTCAATAATTCGCAAGCCTTCACGAGCACGGTCTAAATTAGCATCTAAAATGCGGTAGACAACCTGCTGTATTTGCTCTTTTTGGCTGTATGGCTCGACCATTACAACAACCCCGTTAGTGCTTTCATCGAAGTGTGAATTATCATATATCCTAGTAACCATAATTAATTAATTTGCTTTTTTTTACTCAAATTTTGCGAAAATTACGCAAAAGAATGTAAAAGTGAGGGTTACGGTAAATTATCCCATGTTCCTATAGCCAGTGATAAGGGTAGTTTGAGGCTACAGTTTTGCACTAAGGTTAGTCAAGTATTTTACGGTAAACGACAAGCTTACAAAAGACTGGTAAAAGCGGATACACCAGAAAATCCCCAATGGGCAAATTAAACTTGAGACTGCATGGATACTATTTAGAGAGCATTAGTCTTTGAGGAAGATTTAAATATCAATGTTGGTATCAAGGTGGAATGCAAATAAACCGTGTCCACCTTGAAAACTGTAGTTCTTTCCCTATGAAAAGAAAAAACCTCATCCCCCAGCCCTTTCTCCCAAATTTGGGAGAAGGGGAGCCGGAAAGAAGTCCCTCTCCCCCAACTTGGGAGAGGGATTTAGGGTCAGGGCAAAAATTACGGTTCTCAACATAGATGAGGTTTAGTTTCCGTTAGAGAACTTGAGAATCTTCTTAATTCAGATACTGTAAATCAATCGCGACAAATTCGTTATAACTTCTTATCAAACGTTTCCCAAGAGATTCAAGATATTATCGAAAATCGACGTTTTACCTGGGAAGGAAACGACCCTGTAAATGCGTTTCCTGTTTTAAACGCCAACCTGATAGCCAAAAGCAAATTTTTGATGTCAATTCACTAGTACGCTACGGCGTAAATAGAGCAACCATTTAAAATTCCTAAAGAGCTTATTCCATAATACTTTTGACTTTTGACTTTTGATTTTTGACTTCCGCCTTGCGGTGCCGCCACCCCGAATACTATCATCTGGGATGATAGTGCTATAAAGAATAACTCAATATCAATTATTACTATGTATTAAAAATCGCCAATTGCACAATATATGGGTAATATTATCGACATAATACTTTTTATAGAGTATAAGAATTTATTGTTACTTATAAGGAGTTGTGTTAAAGATGATTCCCCTTCGTGTGTTTTCTAAGTACCGTAAAGTAGATGTTCTAATTGTAAAGCTGAAGTTTCTGAAATCAGCAAGGCTTTTATTTTTTAGTTTTTCAGTATTATCTTTTACCGTAGGTATGGTAGCGGTAAGTATAGGGTTCTTGGGTACAAGCCTGGGTAGTGCGATCGCTCAGATTCCATTGACACCAGATTCAGCATTTCTGGGTGAAAAAAGAAATTCTCAGGTTAACGTGCTGTTTGTCAACCCAAGTGGCAAAGATGACAGCACAGGTAATGGCAGCGAATCTGCTCCGGTGAAAACAATTACCCAAGCGTTGCGATTAGCTAATACCAATACTGTAATTATGCTCTCCACGGGCACTTATAGCGCCGAGACAGGAGAGATTTTCCCCTTAATACTGAAACCGGGTATTTCAATTCAAGGTAACCCTAGCAATCAAGGAAAGGATATTATCATTCAGGGAGGTGGTGATTACCTGAGCCGGAGCTTTGGCGGTCAAAATGTCGCAATTGTCGCAGCAAACCAAGCCTTCCTGACTGGGGTGACGGTGACGAATTCCAATCGCCGTGGTTACGGTTTATGGATTGAATCTAGCAATCCGGTAGTCGCAGAAAATACATTTATTGGTAGTACCCAGGATGGGATTTCCGTCAGTGGTAATGCTGCACCTACCATTAGCAAGAATTATTTTGAGCGCAATGGAGCCAATGGCATCACAATTGCCGGTAACTCCAGTCCCCAAGTGAAGGAAAATGTCTTTCAGCAAACGGGTTTTGGGATCAATATTGCCCAAAATGCTGCTCCTATAGTCATAGGCAATCAAATTCAAAACAATAGATCGGGAATTATTGTGCAAGCAAATGCCCGCCCGATTTTACGGAATAATTCTATTCAAGATAATAAAGAAGATGGTTTAGTTGCGATCGCTCAAGCAATGCCAGATTTGGGTAATGCATCCGAACCTGGGGGTAATGCATTTCAAAATAATGCTCGTTACGATATTAACGCCAGCGCTGCTAAACAAGTGATTTCTGCTGCTGGTAACAATCTTGTGAGCGATCGCATCACTGGTAAGGTAGATATTAACGGTACAACTGCACTAGTAACCCAAAATTCCCAACCCGCCCCTGTGCCCAATAATGTGTTACGAGAAATACCACCAACTGGGGAAATCACCTTCTCGGCTGCTGGAGTTTCTGAAACTACTAATGGGCAAACCAGCAACAGCATTTCACCAAATAATCCTGTTCCTGGACAATTAAACAGTCAATTGCTCCCATTAGTGCCAGCTAATATACCACTTTCCGTCCCCATATCCAATCAACAGCAAGCCACCTCTAAAGTTGCCGGTTTTCCTACTCCTAGCAGCTTGTCAGGTAGACAAATACCAACTAACACTTCAAAAATTGCAACTTCCAGTCCAGCAGAGCCGCCTGATAGACCACAGTTGAATTATGTGCGGATCGATCCCAATACAATTGAGTTTACAGCTCCTCAGTACCCATCTAATTCAGTAGCACAGCCACCAGTTCCCAGCGTGAGCGATCAAACACAGCAGCCATTACCAATACTAGAAACTGCTGCCCCAAATGCTGAAGCACTTTTGCCAGTTCCTGATCACAATATCCCCATTGCTAATACTCGCAATCTGCAAACAAGTTCTGCAAGTATTCCTTATAATGGTAACTCTGCGACACAATTTGGTATCCGCTATCGCGTAGTAGTGCCACTAGCAACCGATAAGGATAAAGATTTAGTACGATTCCTTGCTCCTGATGCGTTTCCCACAATTTGGCAAGGTCAAAGAGTTATGCAAGCAGGAGTATTTAGCAGTGAATATAACGCCAAAGAAATGCTCAAAACACTCTCTAGCAACGGTTTAAGGGCCATTATGGAACCGTTGAATTGAGTAGGGAATTGGGGATTGGGAATGGGGTATGGGGCAAAAGATATAGAATTAACGACAAAAGCACCTCAAAATGAATATTGATCGACTTGAGAGAGCGATCGCTTTTTTACTGTGGGGAGGCATCGCTCTTTTTCAGGGAGCGCGATCGCTTAATCTTTGCACTCATCATTCACTTTTCTGCTTAAGCTAAGTACTAAGCTTAACTTGATACTTTATTTTCTCTTCACTTTTCAGCGGAATTTATAATTGACAAAAGCAATATTATCCTAACTTGTCACGAATGAACCGATTTAATTTTATTCAATGGTAAAAGGTATGGAACCGACCATCGAACAACTTAAAGCATTCTTTGACTTTTGTGTTCGGGCTAGTAATTTGCTTAGAGATATAGCATTGGTTAGATTTAATCAGAGGACAAGCCGAATCGTGATTTTGATAGGCGAAACCATCCAAGTAGAAATTCTTAGTAATGGGGAGAACATTATCCGATGACAGACTATTTAACTCTTAATGAGCAAGAATTAAGACAATATGTAATATCAAACCCCCAGGATGAGGAGGCATTTCAGCATTACCTCAGCATCATGAGAGCGAAACCGGGTGTAGTAGTCAGCACTCCAGAACAATTAGAGGCTGAGTTAAAACGGCGTATTAATCAAGCTAGTTAACATAGAACCCGTTAGTGACATTCCAGTAACGGGGTTTTTTCAATTTAGCAACTTGACTCAATGTGAATTTTGGGACTTGCCTTCAGCCATCATCTTCTTGGATATTCCCGCGATCGCACACCCTTATATCTGCGCTGATTTGGCGACTTGCGTCTGGATACAGCAGGCTAACTTTTTTCCGTTTTACCAACTTTCGGTGATTGGCAATCGGCTAAGATATCCAGGGCAGAGAAATGACGAAACTCGACCGAACAAAGGGTAGCGTTACCGTCAGTATGCCAGATTTTTATCGTTTTACCAACATTCGGTTATTTGTTGGATTTACAAAATATTTTTAAGAGCGTTTATTTTAGTTGCCTTCATGATAGCGGGTTATTTTTGACAAGCGAGGTGTGCTCACCGTCGAAAATAACTCGTTATTGGGGTGTGTTCCACCTAATGGCTCTTTTGTTCAATCTGAGCGTGGCACTAAAGATGTTGTTTTTTAGTGCCACCAGCGGGACACATCTTGAATGGCATTAGCTATATCTTTCACTGCAAGTTTATCACCTAAAATAAATATAACAGGAGTTAATGCGTTTATATCCTTGAGTAAGTCTGTGCGAGTGTGAACAGATAAGATGTGAAGTGTTTCTCGCCAGTACTCAAAAAGTGGAGTTTTTTGTATTTGTGAAAGTTTACCAGCCAAACTACGTAGGACAGTGACGCGATTATCCTGAGACTGAATCTCCCTAGCAGCAGCCAGTGCTTCTGGTAACAATTCTGGCAGAATAGCCGCCAAACTACTTAGGGCTTTTGCGCGATACCACTCAAACTGAATCTCCCTAGCAGCAGCCAGTGCTTCTTGTAACAACTCAGGAGACAGTTTAACAACCAAACTACTTAGGGCATCGGCGCGATCCATCTCAGATTGAATCTTCCTAGCAGCAGTCAATGCCTCTAGTAACAATTCTGGCAGAATACCCGCCAAACTATTTAGGGCATCGGCGCGCTCCTTTTCATCCGGAATCTCCCTAGCAGCAGCCAGTGCTTCTTGTAACAACTCAGGAGGCAGAATAGCCGCCAAACTACTTATGACATGGGCGCGAGAATACTTATCCGGAATCTCCCTAGCAGCAGCCAGTGCTTCTTGTAACAACTCAGGAGGCAGAGCACGTGCCAAATTACGTAGGGCGATGGCGCGATAATACTCAGACTGAATCTTCCTAGTAGCATCCAGTGCTAGAGGTAACAACTCAGGAGACAGTTTATGAGCCAAATTACGTAGGGCGATGGCGCGAGAAAACTCAGACTGAATCTCGCTAGCAGCAGCCAGTGCTAAAGGTAACAATTCTGGCGATTTATCAGCCAAACTACATAAGGTATAGGCGCGAGTCCAGTCATCCGGAATCTCCCTAGCAGCAGTCGTTGCCTCTGGTAATAATTCTGGCAATTTATCAGCCAAACAAATTAGGGCATAGGCGCGATGCGACTTATCCGGAATCTCCCAAGCAACAGTCAGTGCTTTTGAGAGTCCTAATTCTTTTAAGTTTGGTGGTAAATGATTGGCTAGCTTAGTAAGCGAGTATACTTTCTGTATTGGATTCGGGCTTTGTAGAACGTAAGCAAGTCCTTGTTCGGGAGTCCATACATTTTTTTCGATCAACGCCAGAAGCAATTTAATTGGTAAATTAGCTGCCAGACTATTAAGGGATGCAATAATCAAAGCATAGCGACACTGCAATCCAATAACTTGAGGTAGGGTTGCGAGAGTCCAGGTGTCTTCTGCCAATTGCCAAGCACGAGCAACATCAGTTACAAAATTGGCAGTTTGTCCCAAGCGATCGCACGCCTCATACCAACCATTAGCTCCTGTTTTTGACTCCTCCCGCAATAATGAATGAATTTCTTCTACCTTTTCAGCTTTTTCCAAATGCCAAACTAGATGCTGATGGATATAACCATCATTGGGCAGGGTATGCCACAAACTATCTTGGGTTTTTTGTCGGTATTTCTCTATAAAGGTGGCATGAGCATTAGTAAGAGTTATACCTAACCCTGGGAAATCGCCTTCGGACTTTGGGTTTGGTGAGCGGTTAACAAATTACGTGCAAGGTCATGAAATAAGTCATGTAAACGGTAGGTTGGTGTGCCATCTGCCAAAGTAACTCCAGACAATAACAGTGCTTTATTTTGCAAATATTGCAATGTCTTGGCAGTATCACGTACATCCATTTTCCACAAAGTCGTTGCCATCATCTTAGTTATGGTGACATCTTCCGGTAATACTCCCAACCAAGAGAAATGCTCCTGCTTTTTTTTAGGCATTCTCTTGACACTCAAATTTAATGATGCTGTTAAGCTGAAGCGTTTTAAAATGGCTTCATCAGTAATTTCTTCTGCTTCTGGTCGGTCAAGAGTTTTTAATCGGGCTATCTCTTGCTGAAAATCTTCTAACAATTGAGTCCAAGTTGTACCACTAGCCACTTCAGCAGCTACCAATTCTAATGCTAGTGGGAGATAACCAATGGCTTTGGCTAAATCGGACGCTGACTGATGTTCTGCACCAGTAATCGCGCGTCCTAACTTCTTAGTTAACAGTTCTATAGCCTGCTCTGGTGTCATGACATCTAGGCTATAAGTGCTTGCTCTTAATACATGAGCGATCGCAGCGTCACGGGTTGTTACTAAAACTTGACAACGCGCTCCACCAACATTAAATACTTGTGCATCCTCTGGATTCCAAGCATCATCTACTACTAGCAGCACAGCTTTGTCATACAGCAGTGTACGCAGTTGATTGGAAGCAGCTTCTGTGCTGGTGGCTTTAAAGTTGTAGTCCCCCAATGCCTGTACCCAACCACTAAGCAGGGTTAGAAGATTAGGCTGTTGACCTAAAGTTGCCCAGAGAATACCGTCACAAAAATGAGCTTGTATCTCTTGATCTCGTGCTAAAGCCGTTGCGAGGGTAGATTTACCAACCGAACCTAAGCCGTGAATGGCAGTTACTACTAAGGTACGTACATCTGATGAATCTGTGAGTAGACGAGCTTTTAGGTCTTGGCTGTATTCGGGACGATTTACATAGTAAGTTGGTAATGGTGGTGCTTGGAACGGACGTAACTGCTTTTGCCCTTCAATATTTTGAGTGCCGATGAAAGCTTGACCAGCAGGTGCAACATAAACACCAATTTTCTCAGCGAAATTCCCGACATCGTTAGACATTTATACAGTTAAGAGTCACGCTCGTTTAAAAGGACATGTTATCGATCTTGCCTGTTCCACCAGGCATAACCACCTGACCAATTTTTTCTGCCAATTTTTGTAAATTAGGCATGGCAAGAATTTCATTAAGTCTGGGATTGGGTTCTGCTTTCGCTGCTGCTGCTAATTCCTGCATGGCTTGATTAACTTCAGGATTAGCTTTTGCTGCTGATTCTACCTCTAGTACAGCTTTACCATAATCAAGTGGTTGAGACGGTGCTTTTTCAATAGCAACTACAGTATCGGGAGAGTGTTTTTTGAGGGTGACGAGAAACTGACCAGTCTTATCCCATAACCCTTCGCCTACCTTTTCGCCAGTTTTTTCTAAAGCTTTAGTCGCAATCACAGTTCCAATAGCGATCGCACCAGCAGTTAATGGCTCCATCTACTACCTCTTAAGCGCGGCATCATATTTTACTTTTATCACATAGTTTCTCTTTTAGATTTCGCAATTAATGAAGAAAATATCTAGTTAGCTTATGATTTAGGCTCCTAATTTAGACTGCATTCCACTTTTGGGCTATTAAGTAGAATGGGTGGCTGAAAGTATTCATTACTCGTGTTCGTGAGCGGTGTCACCACATAAGTGTGTTTTACCAACTTAGGGTTATAAGTTGGTATTTGAGTTCTGACTGGATTATTTAGTAACTATGTACTAAAAAAGTGTCTGCTTGTAGCCTTCTTGTATTTGGTTAAAACAGAGAAGTAAAAAGTTGAATTATATTTATGATATAGCAGGGGACAGGGAACAGGGAACAGGGTCGAAAGTCGCTTGGTGTCTGGGTTTTATATTAGGTTTATGTCCTAAACGACTTGGCGACAGCTATAGTTTTCAGCGCGATCGCCTTCGCCGTAAATCGGATTAAGGCAAGAAAACTCATCATCTAATACCTCAAAACGACTTTGAAGTACCTCAAAACGACTTTGAAGTACCTCAAAACGACTTTGAAGTACCTCAAAACGACTTTGAAGTACCTCAAAACGACTTTGGAGTACCTCAAAACGACTTTGAGGTACCTCGAAACGACTTTGGAGTACCTCAAAACGACTTTGAGGTACCTCGAAACGACTTTGGAGTACCTCAAAACGACTTTGAGGTATCTGTTGCTTATTTAATGTTACTTTTTTGACATTTTTAATAAATACCTCAGTACAATCCACTAAAAATAATTAGGTCGATCTTAATTTGCTTTAATTTTTCCGAATTATTTCTCAGAGAAGTTTATGGTTGCATTGGCTAGAGTACATGCAGTAATCCTATAACTTCCTTCAGGAGCGCATTTTATGGCACGACTCAAACGCAGTTCACTGACTCTCGAAAACGCTCTCCGTCGAATTGCAGGAATGCGATCGATTAGCCCGACGCTAGAATTTGGCAACGGATTAAATTTGACAGACTACGACAGCCGCATCCAAACCTTGCAAACCCAGCTATCTACCTACAATACTTTACTCTCTAGCATAGATGAAATGGCAGGTCGCCTCTCTTTAATTGAAGAAGAATTGCGCGGCTATTCTGAAAAGATGTTAATGAGTGTGGCAACCCATTATGGCAAAGACAGTTTGCAATATATCCAGGCGGGAGGCAAGCCACGCAAGAAATTATCACGCCGTTCGAGCAAGACCCAATCCCCATCTGAGAGCACAGCTACAATCTTGAATGGTGCAAATAACAATAGTAGAGAAACCTCTATTGTTTTACCTTAATCGTTTAACTGCATCATGCTGACCGATTCAGTTATCAGTTATATAAATTGTCATTGCGAGCGCAACGTAGTGGAGCGTTCGCGGAGCGTCTCGTAGAGAAGCAATCCCATATATTGCGATTGCTTCATTACGCTGTCGCTTCGTTCGCTATTGACTTACATGTTCTTGCAAAATTGGGATGCTCCCCCTTTATCTAGTTACAAATGGGGCAATTGCTCCTAACTTTTGAAAGAAGCAAAAAAGAGAGAGTGCGCCACCATCAATTTAGTCAATTGTCGGATCGGAATTGATTGTGGCTATACCGCTTAATATAAACGAAGCTTTACTCTAAAAAGATGTTTTAAAAGTATAGTCTAGCACATCACATTGTGATATTACCCCCCAACCCCCCGATGTATTGGGGGGCTTTAAGAGGCTATTTGCCCCCCTTTATAAGGGGGGGTATTAGATACTTTTGGTAACAAATATAGCTTTTCAAACATCCTCTAAGAGGCATTAGCACTTGACGACCAGGCAACCCTTGATTCTCTCTGAAACAGCACTTCACAGTTATCAGTTATCTGTTCACTGTTAACTGTTCACTGATAAGTACCTCTGTTTGGTCACTGGCTGTGCGTCGGAGAACGCCACCTGATACTCCTTATCTCCCCACTCCCTATCCTGGCTTATGATCCAAACGGGTGGCTTGCTCTAGGGCGGCTTTTTCTTTGGCTCGGCGGGCATAGGGTTGTAATTGAGCGCGATCGCAACCTGTTAAAATACTCAAGTTTTCCAAGGTGATCCCCCGCATTAACATTTCTACGCGCCAGGTTTGTTGTGCCTGGGCGATTACTGGCGTTTGTCCTTGGGGAGTTAACAGTCCCTCACTCCATACTTGCCAACGTGTCTGAAGGTCTGATTCTGAAATCGGTTTGCCTGTTTCATTCAAAAACATGGCTGTTTGAGCATCTTTACGGCTTTTGTGCCATTTAATTAGAGGATTATTAGTGTAAGAGCCATAGCGTTTGCCCAGAATCCACTGATTCACAGGTACTTGACGAACAAATCCTGGGATTGTGATTTGCAGGAAGTGCCCTTGAGTATCGTAGATTTGGTGCGATCGCTCCAAGCTAATTATTTCTGTGGCAGATAATCCAGCCCCAAATAAAACATAAGCCAAGGCATAATCTCGTACTCCCCATTTTCTAGCTTGTTGCAGAATTTCATGAACTAAACTAGCAGGTAAATCAGCTACTTCTGTGGTAGTAAAGCCTCCTTGTAAAGAGTTTGTTGCTGATTCCGCTGAAGATGACATGGCTCCATGTAAAAACAACTCCACCAAATTTTCCAAAAAATCATCCCGATCCTCCCAAAGTTCGTGAAATTCGCTGGTGAACTCAATTACGGCATATCCTAAGATCATCCCATTCAGCAAACTGGCTAATTTTTCTGCGGGTAAATAGGTATTTAGGTGTCCTTGCTGGATTACAGTAGCTAAATACTGAGCTACATAGCGGTTTGCCTCTGTTACTCCCCTGCCTAGTGCGCGGCGATTTTCTGCTGGGAATTGGTCGGCTTCACCGACCACAGACCGCACGAACTCTGGCACTCGTTCTAATGCATGTAAGCTATCACTTGCATAATCTTTAAGAGCTTGGTAGACATTGCCGGGAGGCGTTGCCCGCCGCACCAGCGACTCACCTAAATCCTTGAAGGCTGCGGACTCTTCCAGTACTGCTAAAAGCAGTCCATGCTTATTGCCAAAATTCCGAAATAGAGTTACTTCATTGACTTCAGCTTTTTCAGCAATTTGGCGGGTTGTGGTAGCGCTAACTCCCTGAGCAGAAAATAATTCAAGTGCAGCTTGAATCAGGCGTTGACGAGTGGAAATGAGTTGAGACGACATAGAAAAATGCAAGTGGCACTTGCACGGATATCAGAGTTCTGCTAGCATAACAAATGTAAGTGATACTTGCTTGACTCTACCCTCCGGGTGACAAGCAAATCGCTTTATCATCCATCAACAGGAATTTTTATGACCGCAAATTTTGGGGCGTTCGCCAAAGGCGTTGGCGAAGCCATCGCCCCTGAGAGAGGCAACTCACCTCGACTCAGTTGGACAAATGTAGTATTTTTTGCTGCATTTCATGCTTTAGCACTTCTGGCACCTTGGTTTTTCTCCTGGTCAGCATTAGGTTTGCTAGTGTTTCTGCACTGGTTATTCGGGAGCATTGGTATTTGCCTGGGATATCACCGACTACTGAGCCATCGGAGTTTGCAGGTTCCTAAGTGGTTAGAGTATGCGATCGCCCTGATTGGAGCGCTAGCTTTGCAAGGCGGGCCAATTTTTTGGGTAGGTGGACACCGCCAGCATCACGCCCACACGGAAGATATCAATTTAGACCCCTACTCTGCTCAAAGAGGATTTTGGTGGAGCCATATCCTGTGGATTTTCTACCCGCGTCCAGAATTTTTTGACTATGACACCTATAAAAAATATGCCCCAGATTTAGCAAGACAACCCTTTTATTGCTGGCTGGATCGCTACTTCTTGCTGTTGCAAATACCCTTTGGACTGCTGCTATATGCCTTAGGAGGATGGTCTTTTGTGATTTACGGAGTGTTTGTCAGGTGTGTCTTGCTTTGGCACTCAACCTGGTTTGTGAACTCAGCATCACACCTGTGGGGTTATCGCACCTTTGATGCCAATGATGGCGCTCGTAATCTTTGGTGGGTATCCATCGTTACCTATGGAGAAGGATGGCACAACAACCATCATACTTATCCCCACATGGCAAAATCTGGGTTGTCTTGGTGGGAAATTGATGTTACTTGGTGGAGCATCCTAGTTTTGCAGACTTTGGGTTTAGCCAAAAAGGTTGTCTCGCGTCCTCCTCAAGGTGCAACTCACGGCTAAATTGCAACTAAATTATCATGAATTTGTTATGCCGATTGCTTCCCGCAGTCGGCTTAATAATTTTTATCAGTAGATGCAGTTGGTGTGCGATCGTATTACGAAAGTGTATTCCGACTCGCTGGAAGACACAGCCAAAAATTTATTGCAGTTATTAGGAAAATTGACTCGGCCCTACTTGACTGCTGTGGAAGAGAAGCTGTTGAGTGTTCTGGAGTCGGAATATAAGAATGGAATAATATTAATATGAAATTCTTCTTATTTCCCTTAGCAATCATTTTCCAATTATCAGATATGGTACAGAATTTACAAAAGCAAAGTTCTGAGTATACATCTGGTGTTGGGCGAAGGCAATATGGTGCTGGTCGTAAGTGAGGGCGTTTACGAGAACCAACCCGCTGCTTTTTATGATCTATATCGTCTTGCAAACGATAAAATCGCTGAACACTGGGAGGTTTTTGAAACAATACCCTCTCGCGATACATGGAAGAACTCCAATGGCAAATTCTAGAGCGTAAAGCATATTTGGGAATAAGCAGATGGTGTCTATTAAGTTTTCCCATTTTCTGCTTACTGGGTTTCACGACTCTCTATTTTTGAGCAAATTTACTTCTAGTGGTGTCTACAATCTCAAGTCACTTTTGCTAGCGTAGTGATATAGAGTTTATCGCTCCCCGGTAAACGGCTGGAAGCAAAAGGATTAATATGGCTCATTTAAATCAACGTCGTTCCCAAAATCTCAACGGCGATTTTTATGTAGATACTACCTGTATTGATTGTGATACCTGTCGCTGGATGACTCCTGAAGTGTTTTCCCGTGTTGATGAACAGTCGGCGGTTTATCATCAACCAACGAATGATGCAGAAAGATTAGCAGCACTTGAAGCACTTTTGGCATGTCCTACTAGCTCTATTGGCACAGTTGAAAAACCAAAAGATATCACAGTTGCTCAACAACAGTTTCCAATATTAGTAGCGGAAAATGTTTACCACTGCGGCTATCATTCTGAAAAATCTTACGGTGCTGCTAGCTATTTAATTCAACTTCCAGAAGGTAACATATTGGTGGATTCTCCCCGCTTTACGCCGCCTTTAGTTAAGCGTTTAGAAGAGATGGGTGGAATTCGTTATATATACTTAACTCATAAGGATGATGTGGCAGATCATCAAAAGTTTGCGGAGCATTTCAAATGCGATCGCATCCTTCATGCTGATGATATTTCTGCGGGTACTCGCAATGTGGAAATACAACTAACTGGTTTTGAACCATTTACTTTGACTCCAGATTTATTAATTATCCCAGTTCCTGGTCACACTAAAGGAGAAACTGTTCTACTTTATAAAAATAAGTTTCTGTTCACTGGCGACCATCTCGCTTGGTCAGAAAGCTTGCACCAACTGGTTGCATTCCACAGTGTCTGCTGGTATTCTTGGTCAGAACAAACTAAATCAATGCGTAACTTGGCTAATTACTCTTTTGAGTGGGTGCTACCAGGTCATGGGCGAAGGTTTCATGCTGATCGGGAAACCATGCGTCAGCAGATGCACAAGTGTATTGAGTTGATGGAATCTTTGAATTGACCAAATAATTCATAATTATTTGGTTATCTGAAAAAGCCCACGAAAAACCTAACCTCCTAACCCCCTTCCCGATGCTCTAAGGTGAAAAATTCAAAGTCTCTCTCCTAAAAGGAGAGAGATTTAGAGAGAGGTTAAACTGTATTGCATACAAACGAGAAGCGCTATAACCTGGGTTTTAGCACCCTTTTAACCAAACACGGATTATGAAAAAGCTGATCAACAAGCCGGAAGACTTTGTACGGGAAAGTCTAGAAGGTATGGCGGCGGCTCATTCTGATTTAATTAAACTGAACTATGATCCCGTTTTTGTCTATCGAGCTGATGCATCTATACAGGGGAAAGTAGCAATTATTTCTGGTGGCGGCAGTGGACATGAACCAATGCACGCTGGCTTCGTGGGCAAAGGAATGCTTGATGCAGCTTGTCCTGGTGAGGTTTTTACTTCACCTACTCCTGACCAAATGCTAGAAGCAGCCAAACGGGTAGATGCAGGCTCTGGTATCCTTTATATCGTCAAGAATTACAGCGGCGATGTGATGAACTTTGAGATAGCAACGGAGTTAGCCCGTGGTGAGGGCATTCGAGTGCTAAATATTTTGATTGATGACGATGTGGCAGTGAAGGATAGCCTCTATACCCAAGGACGCCGGGGTGTGGGAACAACAATACTGGCAGAAAAAATTTGTGGTGCTGCGGCTGATTTGGGGTATGATTTGCCACAAATAGCAAATTTATGTCGCCGAGTAAATCTAAATGGGCGGAGTATGGGAATTGCTCTAACATCTTGTACAGTCCCCGCTAATGGAAGGCCGACATTTGAATTGGGCGATCGCGAAATTGAATTAGGTATCGGTATCCACGGGGAGCCAGGAATAGAACGTACAGCCATAAAATCAGTAGACGAGATCACCGAAATTTTGACGCGATCGCTGATTAAGGATACAGCATACAGCCGCACACTACGTGAGTGGAATGAAAACAAGGGAGAATGGGTAGATGTAGAACTAATAAATCTCCCATTTGCAAAAGGCGATCGCCTGTTAGCTTTCGTCAATAGCATGGGTGGAACTCCCATTTCTGAACTGTATATTGTTTACCGCAAACTCGCCCAAATCTGCGAACAGCAAGGATTGCAAATTGTGCGAAACTTGATAGGCCCTTACATCACATCTCTAGAAATGCAAGGTTGCTCCATTACCCTGCTGAAATTAGATGATGAGATGATCCGGCTATGGGATGCACCAGTAAAAACACCAAGTTGGCGCTGGGGAATTTCATAATTACGAATTACGATTTATGCTGATATGGTAAGTCAAGCGCAGATATTACAATGGTTGCAGGCTTATGCAACCGAGATAGAGGAGAATAAAGCATATTTGACAGAATTAGATGCTGCCATCGGAGATGCCGACCACGGGATCAATATGGATCGCGGCTTTAAAAAGGCGATCGCTCAGTTACCCACTGTTGCAGACAAGGACATCGGTAGCATTCTCAAAACCGTGAGTATGACTTTGATTTCTTCTATTGGCGGTGCTAGTGGCCCTCTTTACGGTACTTGGTTTTTACGAGCCAGTACAGCAGTAGCTCTTAAGCATGAATTAACAGAAAAAGATTTGTTAGAGCTATTGCAAGCAGGTTTAGACGGCGTGCTGCAACGTGGTAAAGCCCAACTAGGGGATAAGACAATGGTAGATGTGTTATCTCCGGCTGTAGCGGCTTTTCGGCAGGCTGTCGGAGAAAATCAGGCTACTGTGGAAGCTATGCAACAGGCTGTAGCAGCTGCCCAAAGAGGCTTGGAGGAAACTATACCAATGCAGGCGAAAAAAGGACGTGCTAGTTATTTGGGAGAACGGAGTATTGGACATCAAGATCCGGGAGGGACTTCTACTTATTTTATGTTGAAAAGTTTGTTAGCGATATTGGAAAGTTCTGTGGAATAACACTGGCTGTCTGAAATTTTGCAGTTGGGCAGCAGCTGTGAGGGCAATTGCGGAGCAATTCATCCGGGCAAATCAGTCTCGTAGACGGGAGGAAAGGCAGCTTTGAGAGGAAATGAATTCCGGGGTAGAGCCGGAACTTATGTGGCGTCGTCGTCAAACACCCAACACGACGCCACGAAACCCGACGACGAACGAGAAAAAAACGGTAGTACAGATGAATTAGAACCAAGTAGGAGCATCATCATCATCATCCTCTCCATCACTTATTTCCTCCGGATCGTGCCTCCCCGTATCGTCTAAACCTCTAAAAGAACCGGAATCGTCTACGGCAAGAGCAGGTGCTAAGATCCACGAGTCGCCAGCATTTTCCACGGTAGTTATATAACCATCGTACTTTGTATCGGGAGCTAGGCTTTGATTACTGTAGGAGATGTTGGTGATGCGAACGCGATCGCCATAGCGGATTGGACCTGCATCGCCATCCGCTTTAGTAATCTGCCAGCTCTGTTTATCCTCATCATAGCCATCTTGCCAATAGTAACAATCATGGCTATCTGCAAAAGCCCCCAAAACATTATTGTTGCTTATTGCTGATTCTGTCGTTCTGATTTTGATGCGGCTGTTGGATTGAACCTCGCCATTGCCGCCCACAAGTTCAAGTTTTGCTAATTTTTTTTTCTCTTGGCTCAACTTCGGCCAGTTGTAGCGTCCTTGTTCAACTGCAATCAAGTATTTACTGCTCTCATGCTTGATATAGAAGGCATCACCAAACTTAACGACATCTTGATTAGACATGAGGATGTTCTCCTGATTAATTACACATTTGTGTTACCGAAACTTATCCAGAAACAGCAAAAGGTTTCTTGACGACCTCAAATTAACCGTTACACATCCATCACTCAACGCATAAACTCTTCCCCTCGATCCCCACCATCCATCTAAATCGTATGTAAGCGATTGGTGCGCCTGTCCAGATGATGAACTCGCTTGAGGAGTTTTTTGACTTTAGTGCGCTCTAGAAGCAAAGCGCATGTAACCTATTCGTGACTAGTATCATATTGATTGTGATTATTTGTAAGTACTGCTGATTATGAGATATTCTCCCACTTTTCGTCCAAAGTAAAATATATAAAGATCATATTTTGATCGCAAAAATATTGATTTACATACAATAAAGTAAATTTGTCAATACATAATATTCATACTTTAACGATTTATTAACAGCTAATCTATTAAGACTTCTTTTTGTCCAAAGTCCAAACATAAAAATACAACAAAAACATAAAAGCGAACAATTATTAGCACAAGCCCTTCAAATTGCTAAAAATATACATTTCTAAAAAATAGTTCAATATCGATACATAAAGGTAATAAGATTACCTCTAAATTTTGATCGACAAAAAGACTGTTTGCATAGGACAGGCATGGGTTCCCAAATTCTTTGACTCTTCGTAGACATCGCCTAAAAATTCCAACTTATCTAATTGACAACAGATATACTCTTGATACGCCATTTACCTCGTTCTCGAATCAAATCATACCGAACTCGCAATTTATCATTAGAAGACTTTTGAAACTGACCATTTTCATATAGCTGTGTTGCTTCCTTAACCGTAGCTTCCACTGCGGCACGATCTGCAAATAAATCAATTTTCTCTACAGATTCCACCTTCAGGCTATGGTCGTACTTGCGGTAGCGGTTGTCTGACCTGTCCTGTTGAGCAATCAGCCGCCATTGAGATAAAGCTGAACCAGTTAAAATCTGCTCTAAATTATTAATCTCATGATTGGGCCCTAAAGCTGCGGCTTTAGTAGATAGCCAAGTCCGAATAACTTCCTCTGCCGTTGCATCTGTTATAGGGCCATCTAGTGCTTGTGGTTTACTATTTGGATCAGGAATAGCTATTGGTGGTTGATTTATTTGTACAAACAACTGTGAGCTATGCACAGATGGTGTAGGAAAAAATAGATTTTTTAACCATCCAAAAGTTGTTGTGGCTAACACCCAGAAAACTAATATACTCACCAAAGAAATAAACACTCTCCATACCAGCCGTGTTTTCCCTTCTATGGTATTAGCAAAAGTTCGCCGCCGCCGAGGAC
This sequence comes from Nostoc sp., assembly GCF_036917195.1. Taxonomy (GTDB): domain Bacteria; phylum Cyanobacteriota; class Cyanobacteriia; order Cyanobacteriales; family Nostocaceae; genus Nostoc. The sequence continues at coordinate 17,888 of NZ_JBALDG010000080.1, read as the reverse complement.
GACGAGACTGAGGACGATTATCTGGTACACGCTCTCGGCTAACAGATGGAGTCGGTTTTCTCCTTCTACGCTTTTGGTTATGACCGGGTGCAGCAGTCTTAGCTGAACCATTCAAATGCTGATTAGTATTTCTGCTCATCCGTTCGGCAGTAGGAACATCTGATTTTACACTCCCAAATGAATTCCACATGGGTGGTAATAAATTTGAATATTCGGGTGTTTGTTTTGTTGGTGTTTCTGGCAAATCTAGGTCAGGTGTTCTACTGTGATTAAATTGCCCTGAAGTTCTAGTTGAATTGTTGGGGAAATGGGGATTATTTCTCTGGGGCTGGGGAAAATACTGGGAGTTAATTACAGCCCATTCATTAGTTGTTTCTGCATCAGTTGGCAGTGCTTCTAAATAAGCTTGCACCTGTTGGTTAGCAAAGTAATCTTTTAGGAAAGCTTGCTGGTTTGCTAAATCTCGAAAATGGGGAAATACTTCGTGTTGCAACCACTGTTCTGCATATAGACACAGTCCCGGTAACAAATCTGGAGAGTCTTGAGATTTTTCCCGAATAAAAGCTAAAGCTTCGTACTCCTGACTAAGTTCTAAAACACGAGTTGCTTCTTGGGTTTGTCCCAAGAGTAATGCACATAGCGACTGTTCTAAATGTACATCTTGGCGTTTGCCCAGGCGCATGAGCATTTGCCTTGCTTGACGAATTAAAGCAGGTTGACGTTGAGCAAATCCGCGTGCTATCAAGGCATAAACAGCTAAATAAGTGGCAACAGCAGAAGGACGTTTGCTTTGGGCTTCAAATAACTTGTGCTGCTCTGCGACTGTTAAGTGGTTGCGTAACTGCTGAATAAATCGGAGAAAGTCATCTATATTTAAACCAGATTCATCATTGCTCGTGCCATCAATGCCACCACGATCTTCTAAAAGATTTTGCAATAATTCCAAGCCTTGGCGTCGTTCGGCAGTCTTTTCTTGAGGTAGTGCTAGCAACTCCAAAATTCGATATGGTCGCAATTTGTAAAGATCCGCCTGAATTTCTGCCTGTACACTGGAGAACAACCCTTCGCGTGCTAGCAGTTCTTGACCAGTTTCTAGGGATATGGCAGCATTTTCATAGTGACCTTGCTGCCACTGTTCGCGACCTAATTCTAGACAAGCAAGGGCAACAGTGAGAACAACATCTGGATGTTCAGCACTTTCGTGTATTTCTTCGTCTGCTAGATTATTGCCTTTTCTTGCACTTGTAGTACCATTTTTATTTACTAGGTACGGACGACCTAGTTTCAATACAAGTTCGTATTCCCCCAACTCTTGCAAAATTAATAAAGCGCCAACTAATTCGTCTGGGGTAATTTCGATCCCCAGACTCTGGGTGTCAATGCCCTTTTTGGTGCTTTCTGTACGATTTTCCAGTGCTACTGCGGCAGCAGCAAGGTTATCAGGGTCATAGGCGTGGGCAAGATAAAGCTGATCGTAGGTACTGCGTTCTTTTGGATCTGATAAAACCACGTAAGCTTCTTCTATGAGTTGTTTACGAGAAGAAATTGCTGCCTGAGAATACTCACGTCGTGGCAATTGTACAATGCGATCACTATATGCCTGCCGCAATTGTTCATCACTTGCCGCCAACGGTAGTCCTAAAATTCGGTAGTAATCTAGCGGAATTCGCACAGCCTACTTCCCCTGCACCGTGATCAACATAATTCACCTAGAGCGTTCCAGGCCTGTAAAACCGTGCCATAAAAATACCGTGTAGAATTTACTCTACAAGTGTATATTGCAACAACTTGTTTTGTACCTTCCCGAAATTTTGAGTCACATTCTAGTACTAATTTTTTGCTTTCGCCTAGAAAGCCTCAATTGTTTGTCTTAATTCTTAGTATTTTTGTTTAACACGACTATTATCAGCCTTCGATACCACAAACCACAACTACCGCTTTTAATCACGGCAAAAATGTTGTGGTTACAAGAATCTATTGATGATTGATTTTTTTGGGACTTTCCCAGTAGGTGGTAACAAAAATACCACTATTGGGAGTTTGACCCTGATAACAGAACAGGAGAAAAAAATCATATCATAATTAACCTTTAATTACAATTACCTATTTGGATATATAGACTTTTACTTCCTTTTTTTTAAATTGTTAATGAATATGCAGAAAGCAGCCTATCTTGATTGCTAGTCTATAAAGGGCAATCGTGAGAGAGAACCCAAAGCGACAGATATTGTCGTTAGAGTCAAATCCTCACGGGGCATGGGCTGAAAACTTAAAAATCAAAAATTAAAAATTCAGCTATTCCCTAAGACCCTTTTTGGTGCATAAATAAAGTTTGATTGTTGAGTCTTGCAAACGCTAGCCTGTAAAAGCTTAGGTGTTATCAGACCAACTTATTTAAGACTGTAACTTTAAGTTGTACAACAGGGATACTCAAAAATAATGGTTCAAGAGCGTACTTTACCCACATTTAATCCTGCTACTACGCACATTACTAAGGAAGAAGGGTTACGGTTGTATGAGGACATGGTATTAGGACGCTTGTTTGAAGACAAGTGCGCTGAAATGTACTACAGGGGCAAAATGTTTGGTTTTGTCCATTTGTACAACGGTCAAGAAGCCGTTTGCAGTGGTGTTGTGCAGTCAATGCGACCGGGTGAAGATTTCGTTTGCAGTACTTACCGCGACCACGTTCATGCTCTGAGTGCGGGAGTACCAGCAAAAGAGGTAATGGCAGAATTATTTGGTAAAGCCACAGGTTGCAGCAAAGGGCGCGGTGGTTCCATGCATATGTTTTCTGCTGAACATCGCTTGCTGGGTGGCTATGCTTTTGTGGCTGAGGGAATTCCTGTAGCAGCTGGAGCGGCTTTTCAAAGCAAATACCGCCGCGAAGTGCTAAAAGATGAAAGTGCTGACCAAGTGACAGCTTGCTTTTTTGGCGATGGTGCAGCTAACAACGGTCAGTTTTTCGAGACGCTAAATATGGCAGCCCTATGGAAACTGCCAATTCTGTTTGTAGTCGAAAATAATAAGTGGGCTATTGGGATGTCTCACGAGCGAGCCACTTCCCAGCCAGAGATTTATAAAAAAGCCAGTGTATTTAACATGGTAGGCGTGGAAGTAGATGGCATGGATGTACTAGCAGTCCGAGCCGTGGCCCAAGAAGCTGTAGCCCGTGCCCGTGCAGGTGAAGGCCCAACATTAATTGAGGCACTTACCTACCGCTTCCGGGGTCACTCCTTGGCAGATCCTGATGAAATGCGAAGCAAAACAGAAAAAGAATTTTGGTTCGCCCGTGATCCAATTAAAAAGTTGGCAACTTATTTGCTGGAGCAAAACTTGGCGGATGAGCAAGAAATCAAAGCTATTGACCGTAAAATTCAGGGTGTAATCGACGAAGCAGTTAAATTCGCCGAAAGCAGCCCCGAACCAGACCCCAGCGAATTATATCGTTTCGTGTTTGCAGAAGACGAATAAAAAGTTAGGAGTTAGGAGTTAACAATTTTTAACTCCTGTACGCGATTAATCGCGTCTCCCCTAACTCCTAACTCCTAACTATCCTAAACTCAGGACTAAATTTGTGTTTACCATTGCAGTTCAACAGCAACAATACAAAACCTACATCCTTTCAGATGAAACCGCTGGTTCTCAACTGGAAGTTGTTCCACAACGTGGTGGGATCATCACTCGTTGGCGTATACAGGGGCAAGAAATTTTCTATTTAGATACTGAACGCTTTACAAATCCTGAGTTGAGCGTCCGAGGTGGAAATCCTATTTTGTTTCCGATCTGCGGCAATATACCGGATAATACCTATACTCACAATGGGCAGCAGTATACTCTCAAACAACACGGCTTTGCCCGTGATCTACCGTGGGAAGTAACTGACCAACTAACTCAAGATAAAGTTAGCCTCACCCTCGTCCTTAACAGCAACGAGCAAACACGGGCAGTTTATCCTTTTGACTTTCAAGTACTGTTCACTTACGAACTCCAAGGTAATACTTTAGAAATTCGCCAGCATTATAAAAATCTCTCATCCACATCACTGCCCTTTTCTACGGGTTTCCATCCTTATTTTCTAACGGTTGATAAAACTCGGTTAAAGTTTGAAATTCCTTCCCAAAAGTATCAAGACCAGATAACCAAAGAAATTCACCCCTTCAATGGTAATTTTGACTTTAGCCGCGATGAAATTGACGTTGCCTTTAAGCAGCTAACCAGTCAATCCGCCGCTGTGACAGACAACAGCCGCAAGTTGAAACTGACTCTGGATTATGGCAATAAATATCCGATTTTAGTGTTTTGGACGCTCAAAGACAAAGATTTTTACTGTTTAGAACCGTGGAGCGCTCCCCGTAACTCCCTGAACACTGGTGAAAACCTGACTGTGTTAGAACCAGGAAGCAGCTACACGGCATCTGTGCGGTTAACAGCGAATTTTTTCTAAAGTCCTTTACAAATCTATAAATATGTATGCTATGATGGCAAAGTTGCGAAAAGCAAACTAACGGGTCGCTAACTCAACGGTAGAGTACTCGGCTTTTAACCGATTAGTTCCGGGTTCGAATCCCGGGCGACCCATATAAAACTTTAAGGAATACTCGCTGAAGCTTTTGAGATAAAGCCAGAGGCGAGTTTTATTGTTAGTAAAATTTTGTGAATGCGATCGCACTGGGGAATAAAACACCTGAGGAAGAGCGATCGCGAATTAATCAAAATTAACTAAGCTTTAAGTGTATTTCCGTAATATTACGGCTGCTTTAGTGCTGGTTGAAAGTGAATAACTGAGTTTGAGCTTTTCAACTGGAAGTAGTAGATGCAGGTAAATTTAGAGCAAAAAGCCTTTATTTCCTTGGCAGGGCTAGAAACCATGATCGCATTACCAGAGCAAATCAGATTGAAGTGTTTGTCTCAAAGCCGTACTGACTTTTGGTATTTATGGCAGCAATATGAAGATTATTTTTACAGTCGTTGCTTACAGTGGATGAGTGGTAATCCTACAGATGCTGAAGATGCACTGAGTCAGGTAATGCTCAAAGCGTGGAATCAATGGCCAGACTATGCTAGTAAAATCACCAATCCTAAAGCTTGGTTGAGCCGAATAACGCATAACCTCTGCATGGATATCCACCGAAAACGCCAGCGCGAAAGGATAGAAAATATTGAGGACATTCAATTTGTAGATCATGCAGTAGTTATTTCCAGCTTTGAATCTCCTGAGTCAGAAATTTTCCGTCGTGAACTGAGGGCATATCTTTGCTACAGAATTGAGTCCTTACCACCCAGACTGCGCGACCCTTTTATCCTCCACTTTTGTCAAGAGAAGTCCTACAGAGACATTGCCAAGGAACTGTCCCTCTCTGAAGACAACATTCGCAAACAGGTTAAACAGGCGCAAACCATTCTGCAAAAGCACTTAAATAAGTATCTGGCGGGGGAAGATCAGACTTCTCTAGATTTTCCCCCCTTAAAAAAGGTGAATTTAACAAATCTCTCCTACAAAGAGCAACCTGATGACAAGTTTCTACACCCTGTTGCAGGGAAAGTCGAATTCACATCTGACTGGGAAGCACCGATAACGGCAAAAAGCATCATCGAAGAAATTAATTATAAAGTAAGCGTGATATGGTTGGAAACCTTGCCACATATTTGGTACAGTTCTCCCAATCCTCTGGGGTGGAGATGAATATTCACTTGGTGTTAGACGAAAAGCCAAGTAGACAAGACCAGAAGCTAAAAACCTTAAGTAAGTACGTCCAGAAGTATCCCCAAGGATGGAAGAAACGATTAGAACTAGCTGATTTGCTGTATGGAATGGGAAGCTGGGAGCAGGCGATCGCAGAGTATCGCCAAGTGATTGAGCGATCGCCTCAATTGCTCAATGTGCGACTGCAACTGGGGAAAATCTTACAAATGATGAAAAGAGAGGCAGAGGCTATAGAGGTATATGGGAGCGCCTTACCACTGTCCTGTAATAGAGCAACTCAGCACCACATAGGCGGATTAATTGCTGTCTGTAAAGGTGACACTCAAAAAGCAATCATAGCTTTTGATTCTGCGGCTGACCTAGAACCTGACAAAATAGTTCACTGGTTGGTATTGGGACAAGTGCAGAAGGGGAGAGAAAATCCGATTGGGGCTTTACGAGCCTTTTCAGGGGTTTTGTCACTCAACTCAAATGATATTGTGGCTTTGATTCACAGCTATGATGCACTGATGACAATGGGGAACTTTCAAGAAGCTAGGCAGAAGTTAAGTAGAGCGATCGCTCTAGCTCCCGATGATTTTCAGGTACTCCAACGACAGTTAGATCAGCGTTGCGGGATGAGATTGGTATCCGGTGAAGAAGGGAAGCAGACTAAAAAGCTGATTAGTTCTGTGCTGCGACAGGCTCCTCACGCAGCTGAAGCTTACAAATCACTGGCTTATTATCACCTTTATCGGGGAGATTGGGCGCAAGGGGTAGGGGTTTTAGCAGAGTTTGCCGAGGAACACCCGAATAACCCAAGCGGTTGGTATTACTATGGGCAGTGCTTGTTCTACACGGGGGAATATCAGGCGGCGGCTGAGATGATGCTGAAAGCTTATGGTTTGTATCCCAACGATTGTGAAATATATCGGGCGTTGTGCGAGATTTTGCCTGTTGCTGGGCGACTAGAAGAATTACAACCTCTATTAGAAGAGCTGCTTGAGCGTTTTCCTGAACGGTGGAGTCTTTGGACGACGGTGGGGCGAGTGCTGGTGGAAAGCTTTCAAGAGATTGAACGAGGGTGTAGTTTCTCTGCCAAGGGAATGCAACTTCAACCCCAATTAGCTGATGCTTGGTTTGGTCATGGGCGGGTATTGGCTTTAGCGCTTAAATATCAAGAAGCGGTGGCGGCTTTGGAAAAAGGATGGCAGTTTTTGTTAGCAGCCGGAGGTGATCTGCAATCTGTGCCTGCTGCGGTGTGGCTGGGAGAAAGTTACCGAGGGCTGAGGGATGATCGGGTTAGTCGGCAGTGGTGGGAAGAGGCTTGTGTGCGAAGTCAGGAGCTGAGGTCGTTTAACTCGGCTACCGCTGATTACTGGAAAGGGAGAGCGTTGGATGGGTTGGGGGATACTTTAGGGGCGATAAAGGCTTATCAAAGTGCCTTGAATTTGCAGTTGTTTTATCCGGCTCGTGGGGAAGTTAAGGAAGCTTTGATCCGGTTGCAAGCAATGGTGCAGAAGGGTTCTCATGCTTGAGTCTGGTTTTATCCGGTGGATTTATTTATAGGACTTACGCAAAAAACCTCTCAAACTCTTATTCCTCTGTGTCCTCTGCGTCCTCTGTGGTTCGATTTTCCGTTGCTTGTGCGTAAGTCCTAATTTAGAGAAAAAACGCCTCTAACTCGAAAAATTCCGAAATTGATGTTGGGAAACGTCTTATAGATGTGAAGAACAAAAAAAGGCATTCAGATGCTTATTAACAGAGTGCCATTCTGAACACAACACCAAACACAAGAGGCCAAGAAACTTATGACAAAGTTAAAAGTCGAATTAGTTGACGTTTATTGCCGAGATACCGAAGATGTAACCGGTGCTGACGATTTTTATCTCGTCGGTGGTTTGGTAGGAGGACAAACCACCAAGGCAATTCTGACAACTCCGATTAAAATCAATGATAAGCAAAGGAAATCTTTCAAACCAGACCAAACCGTTTTATTTGAGGGCGAAATCCCACAAGGACAAAGCCTCAAAGGTGGACTAAAGGCTTACGACGAAGATGCTGCAAAAGACTGGGCTAAGTACGGTGACACAGTTAAAAAGATTAGTAGTGCTATTTCAGGTGCTATAGCAGCAACAGGTCCACAAGGAGCTGTTGCGGGAACGATACTTTCAGCAGCTACAACCGCGGCAAGCTGGATCGGTTCTTTGGATAAAGATGACTTACTCGGTAGTACCGAATTAGAAATTTCCTCCACAGGACCCTCGCATGAAGAGCGATCCTGGGTAATATCCAAAAAAAGCGGTACGGGCTGGTCTACCTGGGACTACACACTTACCTATCGTATTAGCCGTTCCTAGAGGACTGATTAATATTAGTATGATCGTCTGATCTAGGAAGGTGCGTTAGGAAGAAACCTTACCCACCTTCTTAGATGTCTGTGCGATATCTATGACCGGCTGTGACGCTCCTGCGTCGCTAACGCTACGCTATCGGCGTCGCGTCTTTGTTAAGCATTTGAATTGAGACAGCTTTGAAGATGTAAAGCGATCGCTGCTCTTCGCCTTTGTCAGTGCGATCGGTTAACAACACTATATTGATTTTTGATTGTAAAAAGAGCGATCGCCCTACACGATCGCTCTTTTAATTGCAGTCAGTGCGATCGCCACTTTATGATAAAATTTTACTAATTCCGTGGGCTACGCATAATCTAATCCCAAATGCAATATTTAGGGGAAAACACCCTTATAGCATTTGTCAAAAGTTAGTACCTTTAGGTTGAAGCGATCTCTTTGAGATGACTATTTTGGATACTGGGCTACCAAAACTACTAGTTGCAGGGTAGCTAAATCTACAGCAATACAGAGCAAGTATGGGGCATAGTACAGTAGTAGAGAGTAAGTATAGGGCATATTTATAGTAACTATGGCGTAAAGTTTTTCAACATAGACACACCACACTAGTTATAATTTCCTATAAGTTGAAAAAACTCTTAAGATTTAGCGTGATTATTACGCTTCTTTCACACCGACTAGCTGACAACCACATTAGGAGGACTATCTATGGCGCTTGTACCACTGCGGCTGCTGTTGGATCACGCAGCTGAAAACGGTTACGGCATCCCAGCTTTCAACGTTAACAATTTGGAGCAGATTCAGGCGATCCTGAAGGCTGCTGTCGAGACAGATAGCCCCGTAATTTTACAAGCTTCACGCGGCGCTCGTAATTATGCAGGAGAAAACTTCCTCCGCCATCTGATTTTGGCAGCGGTAGAAACCTATCCTCATATTCCCATTGTCATGCACCAAGATCATGGGAATGCGCCTGCTACCTGCTACTCAGCAATTAAGAACAACTTCACCAGCGTGATGATGGATGGTTCTTTGGAAGCTGATGCTAAGACCCCCGCTAGCTTCGAGTACAACGTCAGCGTTACCCGCGAAGTTGTAAATGTAGCTCATGCTTTGGGCGTCAGTGTTGAAGGTGAACTCGGTTGTTTGGGTTCTCTAGAAACTGGTGCTGGCGAAGCTGAAGATGGTCACGGGTTTGAGGGTACACTCGACCACTCACAACTGCTAACTGACCCCGATGAAGCTGTTGACTTCGTAGAAGCAACCCAAGTAGATGCCTTGGCTGTTGCCATTGGCACAAGCCACGGGGCTTACAAGTTTACCCGCAAGCCGACTGGGGAAATTTTGGCAATTAGCCGCATTGAAGAAATTCACCGCCGTTTGCCTAACACCCACCTGGTAATGCACGGTTCATCCTCTGTACCAGAAGATTTGCTTGCACTGATTAACCAATATGGTGGTGCAATTCCTGAAACCTACGGTGTACCTGTAGAAGAAATCCAAAAAGGTATTAAGAGTGGTGTACGTAAAGTAAACATCGACACTGACAACCGTTTGGCTATTACTGCTGCTGTACGTGAAGCTTTGGCTAAAAAACCAGAGGAGTTTGACCCCCGTCACTTCCTTAAGCCTTCTATTACATATATGCAGAAGGTTTGTGCTGAACGCTATCAGGAATTTGGCACGGCTGGGAACGCAAGCAAGATCAAGCAAATTTCTTTGGAAGATTTTGCCGCTAAGTATGCTAAAGGTGAACTCAACGTTGTTACCAAGTCAGCTGCTAAAGTTTAATTTTGACAACAAATAAATAGGGGCACAGTGCTGCTATGCTCCTAAAAGACTGAGGATTCTTAATATCGGCATAAACCGGGTGGTTACCCGGTTTTTTGTTTTATTCCCAGGTAATGGGCATTGGTTATTTCCCCCTGCTCCCCTGCCCCTCTGCCCCTCTGCTCCTCTGCCCCTTGTCCCCAGCACCTAGAATACTCGATGTTGTAAAGAGGGCATTTGACGGCGGACTTGTTCGAGCCTAGTGGGCTTGATTTGTGCGATCGCAATTCCCGGTTTTTCTCCAGCATCGGCTAAAATTACGCCCCAAGGGTCGATAATAACCGCGTGTCCGTGGGTTAAACGGCGGGCGTAGTTATTGCCTGTTTGGGCAGGAGCAATGATGTAAGCGGTATTTTCGATGGCTCTGGCTTGTAGTAGTACTTGCCAGTGGTCTTTGCCAGTTAAAGCGGTAAAGGCGGCGGGAACAAAGATAACATCAGCTCCCTTATCTGCCAGATGACGGTACAGTTCAGGGAAGCGGACATCATAACAAATAGAAAGTCCTAAATTACCGAGTTTTTCTGAGAAATGGACGGGGGGTAGTTGCGTACCAGCTACAACAGTGCTGGATTCACGATAGGTATTGCCGTCAGGGACGTTAACATCAAATAGGTGTACTTTGTAGTAGCGGGCAAGTTCTTGACCGTTTGGGTCGATGAGTAGAGTGGTGTTATAAACTTTGCCTGTATTGTCTACGGGAAGTGGAAAGCTGCCGCCCAAGATGGTAATTTGAAAGCGTTGAGCCATTTTTTTGAGAAATTTTTCACTTTCAAGAGCGATCGCATCGCCTTGGGCGAGTTTGTCTTTTTCTTCTCCCATATAGGAAAAGTTTTCTGGCAAACCTACCAATTCAGCACCTTGACGCACGGCGAGCTCGATTAATTCTTCTGCCTGGGCCAAATTTTTCTGTAAATCTGGCACACTGGTCAATTGAATAGCGGCGGCTAAATAAGATTTCATAGGTTCAACAACGAACAGTTGATTTATGGAAGATAGATTATCAAAATATATCGCTAGTTAAACATTTGTGGAATTTAATTAGAAATGTGTCAGCGAAGATTTTCTTTAACGGACTTGTTTTATTGCTGCTCTTAATATTCCTCTGGGTTCTAGCAAACTGAGCAAGATTAAGATTAGGTTGTGATTAAACCCTGATCAAAGCTACCTGCTGTGGATATTCCTATTCTCATTCAAACATTTATCGCTGTGTTTGTCCTGGCAGATGCAGTGGGCAATATACCAATTGTTTTAGTTTTGACTAAGGGCATGATGCCAGACCAAAGAAATAAAGTTATAGATAAAGCAATTATCATTGCGATCGCAGTTCTTTTGCTATTTGCCTTTGCAGGGCAAGTAATTTTAAATTATTTAGAAATCAGTATCGGCTCTTTGCGAGTAGCAGGAGGACTATTGTTGCTGTTAATTGCTTTGCAAATGCTGCGGGGAGAATTAGATCAGCCGATTATTGAGGAAGGACGCGATGTTGCAATTACTCCACTAGCTTTACCACTGCTAGCGGGACCAGGGACTTTGACAACGGTGATGTTGCTGATGTCGAAATCACAGAGTCCGCATATTGCTGTGGCGGTGGGTATCTTAGGGGCGATGTTTATGACTTGGTTGATTTTGCGTTTAGCAAATCTGATTGACCAGTGGATTGGTGCAGAAGGTGGAATAATTGTGACTCAACTTTTGGGTTTTTTGTTGGCGGCGCTAGCAGTGGAAATTGGTAGTACAGGAATTAGGGAGTTGTTTTTGAGCTAGAAAACTTCTAAAAATGTTCGCAATTGCAAACTATATACAAATGTAAATAAGTTTGAAAGACGAGAAATTCGCGCCTCTCAAACTTGTTTATAAAAATTAACCTAAACTTAGAACAACATGGATAACTCAAGAGGATTTTATTGCCGATTGAGTTTCAAAGATACTTTTCGAGGGTGGAAGCTAATGTAGTTTTAGGCACAGCGCCGACCACCATATCCACTTTTTGTCCACCCTTAAAAATCATTAATGTGGGAATGCTGCGGATGCCGTATTGACTAGCAACATTAGGATTTTCATCTGTATTGACTTTTACGACCTTAATTTGACCTTTGTACTGTTCGGAGATTTCATCGACAACAGGAGCTACCATACGGCATGGTCCGCACCAGGGTGCCCAAAAGTCAACTAAAACGGGTACCTCGCTGTCGAGTACTTCTTGCTTGAAACTAGAATCGGTAACTTGTGCGGCTGTTGACATGCCTAAAACCTTCGCCAATAATATCTGAACTTGGTGAAAATTCTACCATAGCAAAAACCTCAGCTTGGAAGTGCGAGGATGTACATTTGCAAAGAAGCTCTAGAATTTATTTATAAACATAAGGAACCGCCCGAACAGTAGTCCGGGCGGAGTGTGGTGTGAGGAGTGAACGGAAACATGCGTCTCCGCTATTTCTATTGTAGGCGACATATCGGATTTTTCCAGCAATTGTTTAGGGGCCTGGAAAAATTTATTCCAAAATTAGACATTGGGGAGCCACTGCGTTGCCGGGGTTTCCCCGGTTGAAGCAAGTGGCGTCATTGGGCATTGGGGAGCCACTGCGTTGCTGGGGTTTCCCCGGTTGAAGCAAGTGGCGTCATTGGGCATTAATTATTTCTTCCCTATCTCCCTCATCTCCCTACTCCCTATTCCCTATTCCTTTATTTCCCCATACCTAATTGTTGAGCTTTTTGATAAACTTTACCCTCAGTTAATAAAGAAGGCGCAATCACAACTTCCACTTGTTGCATTTCTTTAATATTTTTAGCTCCTAAGGTGCCCATGCTCGTCTTTAAGGCTCCTAAAAGATTGTGAGTGCCATCATCTAGTCCTGCTGGGCCAATGAGTATTTGCTCTAGGCTACCAGTGGTGGCAACGCGAATGCGGGTGCCACGAGGCAAGACTGGACTGGGAGTCGCCATACCCCAATGATAACCTTGTCCTGGGGCTTCGGCGGCTCTGGCAAAGGGGGAACCAATCATCACACCATCAGCACCACAGGCGATGCATTTACAAATGTCGCCACCGGTGATTAAACCACCATCAGCGATGACGGGGATATAGTTGCCAGTTTCCTTATAGTAATCATCTCGTGCCGCAGCACAATCAGCGATCGCAGTTGCCTGTGGCACACCCACACCCAACACGCCACGGGACGTACAAGCAGCACCAGGTCCAATTCCCACCAGTACCCCAGCCGCCCCAGCTTTCAACAAATTCAACGTGACTTCGTAAGTCACACAATTCCCCAATACTACGGGGATGGGCATGGAACGGCAAAATTCTGCTAAATCAAGTGGTACTAAAGACTCTGGTGACAAATGTGCAGTAGAAACTACCGTAGCTTGTACAAAAAATAAATCTGCTCCAGCTTTTGCCACCGCCTCACCGTATTTACTTGCACCGGCTGGAGTTGCACTCACCGCCGCAATACCACCTTGTTGTTTAATTTCCTGAATACGTTGTTCAATTAATTCCGGCTTTATTGGTTCGGCATAGAGTTCTTGCATCAAGGCAACAAATTCATCTTTCCCCACAGAGGCAATCCGATCTAATATTGGCTCTGGGTCAGCATAGCGAGTTTGAATCCCCTCTAAATTGAGGACACCTAATGCTCCTAACTGTGACAAACGTACAGCCATGCGAACATCTACTACGCTATCCATTGCACTGGCAATTATCGGGATTTCTCGTTCAATATTGCCAATACGCCACTTAGTATCTGCCAAACTGGGGTCTAGTGTTCTGTTACCGGGGGTTAGAGCAATTTCATCTATTCCGTAAGCTCTGTGAGCTGTTTTTCCCCGCCCAAGTTGAATTTCCACGCTTTAACTTTTCTCAAATCTGTTTAAGCTAGGGTATCAAATTGTGAGATAGATTGGGGCGTTTTTTTTCCGAACTACACAGATAAATTCGAGTTACCTAAGCTGCCGCTCAAAACTTTGGTGGAGGCAAAGTATGCACCAAGGAAGCAAATGAGCAAAAGTTGTTAATTGGTTTGAAGGTTAGTGTTGTTTGAAGATTAGTGTTGCACTAGTTTTTCGACAATTGGACTTTGATGTGTTTGTTATTACTAAGTTCATCTCAAGATGATTGGCATTAGTTCTCTTAATTTCCTTGTATTTACTAAGGTCAAGCTCATGCAAATTCCTATAAATGATCCCAAATTGGAATAATTTGTATTGTTTCAAATCGAGAAACCTTCTGAATATGAAGATTTTCAATTCCATTATCCAAAATCGTTCGACTGAGCGACTTGTACCGAGGTAAGTCGAGGTAAGTCGTACCCCTACGGGGAAGCAAGCTACGCGTAGCGTTCCGCAGGAAAGTCCAAAATCCAAAATTGGTTTGATTTATCGTTTATTTTTAGCTGCATCCACACCAGTGTAACCAGTGGCTAACCAAATTATCGCTCTGGCTCCATCGCGAATAGATTTTTCGATAGATTCAGGAGGTTTTTCGGAAGGAACTGGCACTGGTTTTAAATAAATACCCCGACTACCCAAAATAATTTCGCCGATGACACAAGCTCGGCGCATATGGAAGTCTGAAGTAATCAAATAAACGCTCTTGATGCCACGAGCTTGCAAATCATCCACTAACGTAGTAAAATTAGTAACTGTATCTACAGCTTCATAGTCCAAGTGTAAACGTTTGCGATCAACACCAGCTTTGGTAAACACTTGTTGGGTGAATCTAGGTGGACTACCCCCAGTAATCCAAATTGGTATGTTTGGATGCTCTCGAACAAATTTTGCTGTAAACTTCTCTCGCTCCAAATGTCTCGTTGAACCACCTAACACTACAACTGCTTGCGGCTGTACAAATTGGTTTTGTACTTCTTTGTATCCCCACCAGATGATTAAGGGTAAGACAAAAGCCATAAAACGAAAAGATTTACCTGTAAAGAGTAGCTTATTCAAGGCTGGATAACTTTATTTACTGAGTCACTAATTTTCTCTGGCTAGAAAAAACAATTGATATGTAGAGTAGCAAACTCCTCAAAAATCTGCCCAAATTTATATTTGAATGGTTTTCATGTTAGAGCTAATTTGTAAACTCAACTAAAGCACTTGTCTTGTAAGGATTTCAGGAATTTAAGTCAATAAAGCACTTATTCTCTGAAACTCAGATATAGTAACGAGTTGAGTATCCTTAAGATTTTCTTTACGAATTAGCTCTTACAGCGCGATTAAGCGTGCTTGAAGTTTTTCCTCTAATTGATGGATTATCCTAACCTGTATCAGACAATCTATCAAAGGGTTGTAGCAGCTTGTTGAAGAACCCCATTTAGTGGTACATTGTATTTTTTTAACCGCCCACTGTTGCAAAACCCAGAGTTACAACTCGTTCCTTGGCAGGTCGAGCATCAGCGCCGCAAGGTCTTTTGACATTCTGGGCTAATGGCTTTAACTTGACACCAATCGCGAGACACTCCGAAGTTCTGAGTGCTGGAAGCCGACGCTTAGACTACTCTCCATTCCACAAGAAATAGTCGAATATTTTTTTACTTAGAACTCCCTAACTAAAAACAACTTTGTTAGGATACATTACAATACAGTTCAGTTAAGCATTTTTTCTCTTCTCTCTGTTTCGCGCCAGTTGCTAAGAAAGCGGGAACGCTAAGAGCGAACAAGTCTCTTAACCGCAAGGGCGCAGTGGCTTCTCTGCGCCTCTGCGGTTCGTTAAAAAAGTTGACTTTGATAAAAAGTTTTAGCCTTAACCCAAGCGTATTGGGATACATTAGCCTTAGAAGATGAAAATATAATTAGCATCTATTTTACTCACTAGTTGCTGCTTCCAGCCAGACTTCCACATCATCTGCTAATAACTTCTGTGCAGCCTCCAGCATTGATGCTGCTATGTCTTTGAGGTCTTCGCGGTTGTTCAAATAAGTTTTCAACGCTTCCATTGGGTCGATGCTGCTACTCGCACTCAATTCAGGAATCCGGGGCCTGGCTAGTTGACTGACTAATTCTGCTTGAATGGTGTAGGTATGAGCGGCACTTAAAGCAGTATGTAGAGAAGAACTGTCAATTAAATCCATCTGTTCAGAGCGGAGTTTGTAAATTAGCCGCACTACTGCATCTTGAATATCATATTTGGCGATCGCTTTCATTAATACTGCCTGGGGATCATCTGCTTTCGAGACATCCACTTCAATGGTGCGGAAAGTCCGAACTGTTAAGGGACAAAATTCCCACTCAGCGCTCCCCCGCTCCAGTTCTAACATCACATAGCCTTTGTCTTCTTTTTCTTCGCTAAAATCTACCCGCTCAATACTCCCTGGATAAATCACCGGTGGATTGTTAGATTTATTCAGATTTTGGTGGCGGTGGACATGTCCCAACGCTACATAATCAAAACAAGGTCGCGTCAGCAAAGATAGGGGTAGAGTAAACCCTTTACCCACCGCCAAAAAGCGTTCTGCGCCTAAGGCAGCATTGTCAGACATCAAGTGAGCCAGAAGGACAGTTGGCACATCCGGGTCAAGACGGCGAATTTCCCCTTCTAGAACAACTCGCAGGCGTTCCGTTAACAGTTGGTTAACTTGTGCCAAAGACAAACCTTCAGTCTCTTGGCGAGTCATCAGAGTCGAACGGGTTAGCCAAGGGAGGGTGATTACTTGCACTTTGCCATTGCGGGTTTCAATGCAGTGAGTAGTTAATGTATCACCGACAACAAATCCTGGCACTCCCAAAGTGCGGTAAATATTTAAACTCGCGCCTCCCTGTCCTTGGGAGTGTTGGTCGTGGTTGCCTACCAACAGCACTGTGGGAATATTGGCATCCATGAGACGGCGAAACTGGCTGGCAAAAGCTTGTTGTACATAGGGCGGTGGTGTAGCATCTGGGAAAGCATCGCCACCAAATATCACCATATCTACAGCATCTGTCAGCGCTCGCTCAATACATATAGACAGGGTATTGACAAAATCTTCTAATCGTGTATTTAATCCAGTATCGGGATTAATTCGTCCGTGGGAGAAGCCGCTTCCCATGTGGATGTCAGAGAGATGAAGGATTTTAATCATACATATCTTAATTTAACTATATGAGGTTAAATTACCATGCCAATCATACTATTGCTTAGAGCAGTCTGCGTTTTAATAAACCATAGCTTAGAAGCTTTACATCTAACGTCGCTAAAATTGAGATTTTTAAAAGTGTCGTCTACTTGAATAATAATCGCTGTATCTGCAATTTGTAACAAATGATGATTTTTATAATACATATTACTTACAATTTAAGTATTAAAACACAAGCTTAGTCTTGTTGATCACTACCAATTCAAACCGAATGAGTATCTCGGACACTCAGGCAATCCAAGAAAAAATCAATATTTGGAAGAAAAGACTTGCTGGCGACTCCAACAGTAATCCTTTACTTGATTTTCGCAAAAATAAAAAACCAGTAATTGATATTCTTACAACCTCTTCAGTTTTATATAAAAACTTTGTAGGAGAAGAACCCACTCCATTTCCTTTTAGTCAACTCACAAGCAAGCAGAGTGATCCTGACCGGATCAGGCTATTAGATGAACTTCGTAAAGGTGCGAAATCAAGCTTGGAGGAGAAGGGTTTTAATAGTCTCTTTCTAATTTTTGGTACTTTAACATGGTTTGACCCCGAAAAACCCCAGGAGAAGTATGTTTCCCCAATGCTGCTTGTTCCTGTAAAATTGGAAAAAAAGGGCAGAAAGTTGCCAGAGTTCACACTCTACTCTACTGATGATGAAATTTCTGTTAACTTTATTTTAGTCAACAAGTTACGTGAAGATTTTAATATTGTACTGCCTGAGAGTGATCGCGTTCCAAAATTAAGTTATGAGAGTTTTTTTGATACTGTTCGTGGTGCGATCGCTAAACAACCTGGCTGGCAAGTAGAAGAAACAGTACACATTACTTTAGACTTGTCGCTAAATAAGAATAAAAAATTATGAAATGCTATTGTGGATTTCACTCTGGCAATTTATGCAGCCATCAAGTAGAAATTCCATAA